>CAVXQX010000010.1:0-41483 GCA_963764005.1 uncultured Alphaproteobacteria bacterium
CCGGGAATTTCGGCGTCGCCGAGGACACGGCGAGCCACGTCAATAGTCTAATAGACTTGGTGCTGAAGTCGAATGGCCAGGTCGCAGAGATCGAGGCCGAGTTGTCAGCTCGATCCCACGCGTGACGGCTTTTTGAAGCGGCGGCATGCGACGCCCAGCGTGACCACGAGCAGGGCGCCGACAATGGCGCCCGCATAATGCAGTTTATGCGCGAGCGCAGGTTCGAACAGCCCGGCAATCAGAGGATCCTTCACAATCACCTCGCCGGCGATCCAGCCAAGCAGCGCGGCACCCGCCCACACTACGATGGGGAAGCGCTCCAGGAGCGCCATCACAAGCGCCGCGCCGGCCATGATCAGCGGAATGCTGAACGCCAAGCCAAACATCAGCAGGGCGTAGCTGCCCTTCGCGGCGGCGGCGATGGCGATGACATTGTCGAGGCTCATCACGACGTCGGCGATGGCAATGATCCGAACCGCGCGCCAAAGACTGTCGACCGGCTCGATATGATCGGTCTTGCAGTTGTCGTCTTGGGAGACGAGCTTGACCGCGATCCAGAGCAGGAGCACGCCGCCCACCAGCATGACGTAGGGCACCGTCATCAGCGTCGTCACGATGCCTGTGAAGAAGACTCGCAAGCTGATGGCGACAAGCGTGCCGAGCACGATGCCCCACATTCGTTGGTTTGAGGGGAGTTTGCGGCAGGCAAGCGCGATGACGACCGCGTTGTCGCCGGACAAAAGCACGTCGATCCAAATGATCTCTAAGACAGCGAGCCAGAATCCTGGTTGATCCATGTCCATCAAGCTGGCTATCCCCCGCCATCTTCAGCCTGCCCGGCAAGCCGCGCATCTCCGGGCCTACCTTGCCGCTAAAAGCGGCAAGGACAAGACGGATATATGCCTTCCAGGCCAAGATTTAAGATGGGGAGGGCACTTTTCCGCAATTGCGGCCAATGGTCATTCCGTCACGACAACCGTCCACGGATCGATTATGCTTTGACCCCATCAAGAATCGCTTACCTAGCGCGAGATGCGCCCAATCTGGGGGGAATAAACCATGCCAAATTTGGATATTGTCGTACTAAGCCCGGCCATTGCCTTGATTGCGGGGATTCTTATTCTCCTTATGCCTCGCTTGCTGAATTATGTCATTGCCATCTATTTGATCGCCATTGGCCTGCTTGGCCTCATGCATCACGTGCAATAGGGCGGATTTTGGGAGCTGGGAGGCTCCCTTGGCTGCTGGAGACCGGCTGGAACCGGATCGGCCGATGGCCTATAGTTCGGTCCTCCACGCTCAATTGACGGAGAGTAGCGCTCGCCGGATCGATTGAGCTCCAACCTCTTTAATATGGCGTCCATCCATCGAAGGAATGGCAGGGTTGGCCCACGCGCCCGACAAATTCTCGTTCGATCCTCGCAAAGGCCCGCGAGGCGCGGTCGCCTGGACTTGGCTGCGAGTTCGGACTTCCGCTCGATTGTGCTGACCGGATCACTCTGTTCGGCCCTTGCCATTGACGTTATCCGCGAGACGGCCACGGTTTTGGCCGAGCCCGCCATCGACGCTGCCGAAGCCGCGCAGCCCAAAGCGAAACGACAGGGTTACGTCTGGTCGGCGTCGCTATCGGATTCCGATATTCGCTTGCGCGGCTTAGTGCCCTCCGAGGAGGTGCGCGGCACCGTGCTCGGCATGGTCAAGGCGAATTTTCCCGATCTGGAGGTCGAGGACAGGATGCGGGTGGCCGCCGGTGCGCCCGCGGTCGATCAATGGCTTGGCGCCGTCAGCTTCGGCTTGCAGCAATTATCTCATTTGAAACATGGCTCGGTCCGAACTCCTTGACGTGGGTCTGCGCATCGAGGGCGAGGCCGGCGATGCGCAAGATTTCGCCGAGCTGCAGAAGTCTCTCGGCGACGCGCTGCCCACTGGACTCAATATCATCAGCAACAATGTGCGGCCACCTAGGGTCGAGCCCTTCGTGTTCGTCGCCAGCTTGAGCCCCGATACGCTGGCACTGGCTGGCAGCGTGCCGAACGAGCGCATGCGCAAACGCCTTCGCGATTTGTCACGGCAGTGGTTCGAGCGGCCTACTCTTGACGACAGGCTGGAGCTTGCTTCCGGCGCTCCCAAGAATTGGAACGACGCGGTCGTTGTCTTGTTGAAGGCACTGAGCCGGCTTGAATTCGGAAAAGTCTCGCTCACCGGGCTCACCGTCACCATCGAAGGCATCGCGCCCGACAAAGGCACGGCCGCGGATATCTCCTCCCAGCTCCGTCACGATTTGCCTTCGATGTTCTCGCCGTCGGAGAAGATCAGCTGGAAAGAGGCGAACCTGCTTCGCTGATCCGAGGCTTGTCGCTCAAGCCGGGGGCGGATCGTTCGCCGCGAGGAAACTGGCGATCGCCTCGACCGTCTCCCGATCGCGCAACAGCGGCGCGTGACCCTGACGCTCCACCGTCAACTGGCGCAAATTGGGGTGGCGTTCCACCATCGCGTTCACCGTCTCCGGCTTCAGTAAATCCGAATTGGCGCCGCGCAACACAAGCACGGGAAATTGCGTGAGCGCCGCGAATTGCGGCCAGAGATCCGGAGCAGGGCGGCTCAGATCGATCCGGCCGAAGGCGCGCGCCAGTCTTTTGTCATAGGATTGTGCCGGACGCCCTTTCCGTTCGTTGAAAATGTCGCGAGCGATCTCCTCCCATTGCGTGAGGCTGATCCCGGGAAAGGCGCGCTCGTTCATCTCGCGGAGCAGCATGCCGGCATCTTCCCAGGTTTTCGGCACCGGCATCCGGCCGACATAGCCCATGATACGCGCCAGCCCTCTGGTCTCGATGATGGGTCCGACATCATTGAGAACGACGACCGCCATATTGGTCGGCCTGACCGCCGCCATCATCATGGCGATGATGCCTCCGCGCGACGTACCGATGATGGCAGCCTGATGCAGGCCGGTCAGCGTCATGAAATCGAGCGTGTCGAGCAGCTCGATATAGGGCGTGTAGTTCTCCCATTTGCGGTCGTATTGCGACAGCCCGCGGCCCCGATAGTCGATGGCGTAGACCTCGCGCGGCCGTTGTTTGTGATTGGCGAGAGCGAGCGCGAGATAATGGAAGTCCTTGGCGTTGCGAGTGAGGCCCGGCAGGCAAAGCACCGGTCGGCCTTTCGGATCCTCGACGGGATAGTGCCGTGCATGCAGCTTAAGATCGTCGAACGACGCGTAGTAGATGTCTTGCCACTCGGCGGCGGTCTTGCGAGGCTCGGGCATGTGGCGGGAAAGGCCTTGGAATCGGTCGCGGCACTTGGGAGGCCAGGTCGGCTGGCCGGTGAGAACCCAGTGTTGTGCAAACTCGCAAACCGGGCAAGCCCAAGGGTAATGGCAGACCTTGTTGCGCCTCGAGAGTCTATTCAGACTTGGCTTGCACTTCGACCGGCCGCGCCGGAACCGGAGGTGCTAGTCGGCGGCCTCGGTTCAGATCCTGGACCAGTTGCAGCGCCTGCTTCGGCCCTGCCAGCCGCGACCGGTACAGCTGCACCGTCTCCATGATTTTCACCACATATTCGCGGGTTTCGGTGAAGGGGATGCGCTCGATCCAGTCGATGGGATCGACGTCAGGCTGGCGCGGATCGCCGAAGGCTTTCATCCACTCCTGCACGCGGCCACCGCCGGCATTGTAGGCCGCAAGCGCGAGGAAATAGGAGCCCGAATAGCTGTCGATCAGGTCGCCGAGATGAGCCTCGCCGAGCTGCATGTTATAGGCGGCATTGGTCAGCTGCCCGGCCTGGAACTGCACTTTGTACGCCCTGGCAACCGCCTTCGCCGTGCCGGGCATCAATTGCATGAGGCCACTGGCGCCGACCGGACTCTTGGCGCCTGCGTTGAACTCGCTCTCCTGCCGCGACAGCGCATGCACGAGAGCGGGATCGACACGCTCGTCCAGCCGCAAGCTCTTGATCTCGGGTAGCACCCCGATGGGAAGGGCGTAGTCGCCGACCGGCAGGTCGCGATTGAAGGCAATCTTGGACAGTCTGAGGCTGATCTGCGGATCGCCGGCGAGTCTCGCCAGTTCCGCGAGCAGGACCACTTCGGCGGGGTTCGTCAGCTTTCGCGACAGCGCCAAATAGAATTGCGGCGTCACCTGCTCCATGTCGGAGGCAAGCGCGATGCCGATGGCGCGAACCGCGTCATTGGCCATGAAACTGTCGATGTCGGCCTGGGTCGGCAACTTGGTCGGAGTGACCTCAAGCGAGGCCGGCTTCACGTCGAGCGCCTGCCGTCCAAGCTGCCCGTAAAAATATTGCGGATATTTTGCCGCCGCATGGAAATGCAAAATGGCATTGCCGCGATCGCCGAGCGCGAGCGCGGTACGCCCAAGCCAATATTCCGCGAGCGCAATCTGTTTGGAGGACCTCGCCGCGCCGCGAAGCGCGATGAAGTGACCCAGCGCGTCTTTCGGTTCGGACAGGAAGCGGAGCGAGATCCAGCCCGCGAGGAACTCGGCTTCGACAAGCGCATCGCCGTTCAGCGGGCCATGCTCCATCGCAATCTCGTAGGCCACGCGCGGCTGACCGGCATTCAACGCCGCGCGGCAGTTCATGCGGCGCTCGATCCACCAATTCTCCAGGTCGAGCAGCTTGTCCGGCTCGTTCGGCACGTCGAGCAGGATCTTCCAGGCTTCTTCGTCGCGATCTTTGCGGCGGAGCCATTGGATGCGGTTATAGAGCAGGCCGACATCGCCTTGCGTGGCACTGGCGGGCAATGCGTCAAGCAGCTTGCCGGCATTGCCGCCGCGCTTCAGTATGGCGATGCGCGCAGCGACCTTCTTCTGCTCGGCGGCAGGAAGCAATTTCGAGACGCGGAGCGCAGCCTCGGCAGCGCTTTGATTGTCCCCATAGAGCAGTCTGTCGACTCTGGCCTGATAATCGGCTGTGGTCAGAAAATCGCCGAAGCGGGCGAGGATCTTCTTCTCCACGGTGGCATTCAGCTGGTAGTCGCGCCAAGCCGAGATGACGAGCGCGCGGCCTTGCGCTTCGTTGTCTTTCAGCGTCGCACCGCCGAGCGCGGCTTTGCCGGCGCCCGTGGTGGGCTCTTTATCCTTGAAGAACGCCTTCACCTCGTCGGCGGGTGCATCGTCGAGCAGCAGCGCCGCTTCGGCGCGCTCGCGAAGCTCGTCCTGCCCGGGCCATTGCGGATTGTCGAGACGGAATTGTTCGATCGCTGTCCGCCGAGATATCGAGCCCGCCGCCTTTATAGGCGTACCAGGTCGCGAGCTTGCGCGCGGCGTCGTCTTTGATCTTCGCGGTTAGCGCCTGCGATGAGCTGTCGCCCTTATAGGCGAGGCGGATGGCTTCTTTGACATTCGCCTCGTCCGCGGCGCTGATCTCGTAATTGAGGAGCGGCTTCAGGATGGTAGCAAAGTCCATCGCCGGCGTTTGCGACGGAATGCCGATCGAGCCGGGCTTGGCCAGGGGCGCAAGGTCAGCCCGCGATATTGAGGTCGGGCGGCGCGGATTGAGATCCGGCAATGGCATGGCCGGGTCGGCGACGGCCTGTTGAATGGCCTGCGGCGCGGGCGAAGCGGGACTAACGGTATCCTCTTGCGACGCTTGCTGCGCGGGCGGTGGCGCCCCCGTCTGCGGCTCGGGATTGGCCGGGGAGGCGGCCGGGTTTGGATTGCGGTCGGGCAGGGGAACATCGGTGCTCTTGGCGACGGTCGATGACTTCGCCTTCGAGGCCACGGACTTTTTGCCGGTCTTGGCCTTGGCGTGCTTTGAAGCGGATTTGGCGGCTGTGCTCGCGCCGGTTCCGGCAGGCTCCGCCCATGCCCCGCCGCCCATGCAAAGGCAGGCGATGCACGCCAGCAACGCAATTGTATTGGCGCAAAAGCGTCTCATTCGTCGGCCGGTACCGGTTTTGCGATCCTGTTTCAGACTAATCAGGATGCCCCCCATTGACCCAAGGGCTCCCGCGTCGATGCTAGCGATTTTAGACGGCCTGTCTCTAACAATGTCGCAAAGAATCCGGCGGAAAAATGACTTCTGGACTTGCTACTGGCCGGGAAACTGCTGAGCTTAATCCTGAACCGGGACTTTTAACGTGTGGAATGTTATCGAATTTCATCACGTCGTCTAACGTGTTGGCGCGGCGGTGTTGCCGATCCCAGATTGGAACATCGCTTGGCTTGCTCCGCCAACGCTGAAACCCTATTGTCCGCGGTTCATTACTGCCCCTAACCTCAAGATTTTCAGGAGCCTAAGCCGTGCCTATGCCGCCATTCCAGGGCTCGATTACCGCCCTGATCACGCCTTTCAAGAATGGCGCGCTCGACGAGACGGCTTTTCAGCGTTTTGTCGAGTGGCAGGTCAGCCAGGGCAGCCATGGGCTCGTGCCCTGCGGCACCACGGGCAAATCACCGACCCTCACCCATGACGAGCATAAGCGCGTGGTGGAGCTTTGCATCGAGGCTGCCGGACGTCGCGTGCCCGTGATCGCCGGCACCGGCTCGAACTCGACGGCCGAGGCCGTCGCGCTGACGCGTCATGCTCATGAGGCCGGCGCCGACGGCGCGCTTGTGGTCACGCCCTATTACAACAAGCCGACGCAAGAGGGCCTCTATCTCCATTTCAAGGCCGTCAACGACAGCGCCGACATTCCGATCCTCATCTACAACATTCCCGGCCGCAGCGTCGTCGACATGACGGTCGAGACCATGGCGCGGCTGGCGAAGCTGTCCAACATCGTCGGCGTCAAGGATGCGACCGCCAACATGGCGCGCGCGAGTCAGCAGCGCGTAAGCATCGGCACCGATTTTGTCCAGCTCTCCGGCGAGGATGCGACAGCGCTCGGCTTCATGGCGCATGGCGGGCAGGGCTGCATCTCGGTGACCGCCAATGTTGCGCCGGCGCTCTGCTCGGAGTTCCAGCTCGCTTGCCTCGCTGGCGATTTCAAGCGCGCGCTCAGCATTCAGGATCGGCTTGATGCCATTGCACGACGCGCTGTTCGTCGAATCCAATCCCGGTCCGGTGAAATACGCCGCCGAGAAGCTCGGCCTCTGCTCGAGCGAGACGAGGTTGCCATTGGCGCCGCTCACGCCGAATTCGAAAGCCAAGGTCGATGACGCGCTGGCCAAAGTCGGCTTGTTTCTCGTCTAACTCAAAAGGCAAGAGCAATGGCGGCCAAGCCAGACCGGGGCAAGCTTGTCGCCGACAATCGCAAAGCCCGCTTCAACTACGAGATCGGAGACACGCTCGAAGCCGGCATCGCGCTGACCGGCTCCGAAGTGAAGTCGCTGCGCTCGGGCAGGGCTAATATCGCCGACGCTTACGCCACGGACGACGGCGGCGAGCTTTATCTGATCAACGCCCATATCGCCGAATACACGCAAGCCGGCCGTACCAATCACGCGCCGACGCGGCCGCGTAAATTGCTGCTGCATCGAAAAGAGATCGGAAAGCTCGCCGGCGCCATTCAGCGCGAAGGCATGACGGTCGTGCCGCTCAAACTCTATTTCAATCAGCGTGGCATCGCGAAAGTGCTGCTCGGCTTGGCCAAGGGCAAGAAGCTTCACGACAAGCGCGACACCGAGAAGCGTCGCGATTGGGACCGGCAAAAAGGCCGCCTGATGCGCGAGAAGGGGTGAGCCTCGGCATGACGTCATCATGACCGACACGCTTGATCATCTGCGGCCCGGCCTGTCGCTTCCGAGTGTGAAACTGCCAACGACGGAAGGAATCGAGATTTGCCTCGCAACGCTTCCAGGCCGAAGCCTCCTCGTCGTCTATCCCTGGACCGGACGGCCGGGTGAGCCCAACCCGCCAAACTGGGACGAGATTCCCGGCGCGCATGGCTCGACACCGGAGCTCGAGGGTTTCCGCGATCTTGCCTCGGATTTCACCGAGCTTGGCGTCGCGCTTTACGCGTTGAGCACGCAGACAACGGACTATCAGCGCGAGATGGCGCGAGCGCTTGCGGCTGCCGTTTCCGGTCTTGAGCGACTTCGAAGCAGGGCTTCGCGCGCTCGCTCGCTCTGCCGAGTTTTGCCACTGGCGGCGAGAATTATCTCAGTGCGGCTTACTTTACTCGTTGAAGCGGGACATATCGCCCATGTGTTTTATCCTGTGCCCGATCCGGCGCTTCATGCTGACGATGTGCTGTCCTGGCTTAGGGCGAAGAGCTAGAGCAGATCTTCTTCGGCGTCTTCGACCGAATAGCCGAGCTTCTCCAAACCCTCTTCGAGATAGTCCGAGAGCATGGGAATGCCGAGGAGATAATCTGCCGTGGGATTGACGCGTTCCGCGCGCGCGGTTTCCAGCGCCTCGTCGAGCTCATCCGGACCGTAGGAGCCTCTGCCGATCCACATCAGCGCAACCAGGCTCACTTGCTCATCGACGTTCAGCATCGAGATAAAGCCTTTGAGCTCGGCCCGCGTGGGATCGTCGCCGAAATCCTCGAGGATGGAATCGGAATCACGGTCGGAAGTGTCGCCGTCGTCCCAGGCGCCGACCTTGGCGTCATATTCACGCGCCTTGATGATCACGTGCCCGACCTTCTCGGGAGAGATCTCTAGGGAGGCCATTGGATACAGCCTTTCCGACGGATGGGAGCGAAGATGGAAGCATGCCTGAGTTGATTGACGGCTTCAAGTCGGCTCAGCGCTTGCGCGAACTGTCATGCAAACTTGCCGCAGCCGCTTCCACGACGGCTTCGAACATGGGCGTGGTGAGCCGGCCCGTGTTCGTGTTCTGCCGCGAGCAATGATAACTGTCGAACAGAACGAGGCCTGATGGCAAGTCGTGCCGCGCGCCGTGGACGAACTGGTACGCCGATCGCTTCAGTTTGAGCGTATCGAGGATGCCTTCATGCGCGACGCGGCCGATCGCAAGCAACGATTGCAGCTTTGGCAGCGCTGCCATGCGGCCGATCAGAAATTGCCGGCAATTGGCAATTTCGCTGCCGATCGGCTTGTTCGCCGGCGGCACGCAGCGAACCGTGTTGGTGATCATGCAATCGACGAGCTCGAGCGCCTCGGGCGAGGCGACGTCATGCCGGCCTCGCGCCAGCCCGGCTTTCAGCAGCGTGCGATAGAGCAGCTCTCCGGCAAAGTCGCCGAGAAAGGGACGTCCGGTGCGGTTGGCGCCTTTGAGCCCAGGCGCCAGCCCGACGATCAGGAGGCGCGCGTCCGGAAGCCCGAACGATGGGACTGCGCCATTGAACCAATCGGGATGGGCGTGTTCTGTTTTCGGCACGGAAGGCGACGAGCCGCGGGCAAAGCGGGCAGTCACGAGGGGGCTCGGCCGAGTGCACATGCGCCATGGCGCATGACTAGACTGAAATTCGCTTCAGCCCAAACCTAAGTCTCGACACTATCCCCAGGCTCGAACTCGTCGATCATGCCGGGCTCCGGGCGCCGTCTCGGCTCGCGTTGCGCGCGCTCCGACGGATCGCGGCCGATCTCCTCTTGCAAATAAGCAAGGTCGATGAACTGGTCGGCTTGGCGTCTGAGCTCGTCCGCCACCATCGGCGGTGTCGTTGTCAACGTCGAGACCACGCTCACGCGCTTGCCCTTATGCTGCAGCGCCTCGACCAGCGAGCGGAAATCGCCATCGCCGGAGAACAGCACGATGTGGTCGAGATATTCGGACAGTTCCATGGCATCGACCGCAAGCTCGATATCCATATTGCCTTTGAGCTTGCGCCGCCCCGTCGCGTCGGTGAATTCCTTGGTGGGCTTGGTCACCATGGTGTAGCCGTTATAGTCGAGCCAATCGATCAACGGCCGGATCGAGGAATATTCTTGATCGTCCACCAGCGCCGTATAGTACAGCGCCCGCACCAGCTGTCCGTGACCACGGAAATGCACGAGGAGGCGCTTATAGTCGATGTCGAAGCCAAGAGCCTTCGCCGTTGCATAGAGATTGGCGCCGTCGATAAAGAGCGCGACGCGCTCATTCGGATAGAAATCCATTTGCGCACCTATGAAACGAATATGAGTATCTGATCAATCAGCGGCCGCTTCAAAATCGGAGATGGCCGCTCTATGAAGATAGGCACGGGAAGGGTGGTCCGCAATTGCCAGCAAACGGCAACGTTCTCATCGGTCTTGGTTCCAATTTTCCCGGGCCTTGGGGGAAGCCGCGGAAAACGCTGAAGCATGCGCTGAAGCAACTCGACGGCGGAAATATTTCCGTCCGCGCGGTCTCTGAGTTTTACAAGACGGAAGCGATCGGCCAGACCCGGCAACCGGCCTATCGCAATGCTGTGGCGCTGATCGACACAAGCCTGCCCGCGCCAGCTTTGTTGCGGCGCTTGAAGCAGATCGAGCGCGAAGCGGGCCGGCGCGGTGGTCGCCCCTGGGGCGCCCGGACCCTCGATCTCGATATCCTCGACTATAAGGGCTTATGGTGAATTGGCCGAAGGGCGCGCCGGCGCCAACGGGCGATGCCAGGCTCCCTGATGCTGCCCCATGCTTTCTTGCACGAGCGGCCCTTTGTCTTGCGGCCGCTCCTGGACGTGGCCCCGAATTGGCGCCATCCGGCCCTGAAGGTGAATGCCAAGGCTCTATGGGCCCGGCTCGCCAATCTTAAAGAAGGGCGGGTGCTAAAACGCCTGTCTTGACAATAAGTCGCGAAGCTTCTCGGTTGCTTTACCTTGCCAGGCTATACCGAACCGCCTAAATAGAGGTCAAATTCCGCCTTCCCAACAAGGATTCGCACAAGATGGCTCGCGTTACCGTCGAGGATTGCATCGATAAGATTCCCAATCGCTTCGAACTCGTCCTGCTCTCCGCGCATCGCGCCCGCACCATTGCCGCCGGCGCGCAGATCGTGGTTGAGCGCGACAATGACAAGAACCCGGTCGTTGCTTTGCGCGAGATCGCCGACAAGAAGGTCATCGCCGATGACCTTAGGGAAGACTTCATCCATTCCATGCAGAAATACGTGGAAGTTGATGAGCCCGAGGCTGAGGCCGTGCCGATGCTCTCGGCGGACACCAGAATGCCGATCCTTGGCCATGACGATCAGTCGAGCGACTCCCAGATCGACAAGATGACCGAGGAGGAGCTGTTGCGTAGGATGGCGACGCAAGCGCCGTCAGATGGCTCCAATGCGGGACCCCGCGCGCGCTGAGTTAGCTTCCATCCTAACCTGCCGTGTCGGCAGTAACGGCCATGCGCTGACAAATCGGCTCGGCGCGAGTAGGCTCGACCCATGACCAGGCAATACGAGCTGGTCGAGCGTGTCAGAAGCTACGACCCCCATGCCGACGAGGCGCTGCTGAATCGCGCCTATGTCTACGCCATGAAGGCGCACGGCCATCAGAAGCGTGCGTCTGGCGCACCGTTCTTTTCTCATCCTGTCGAAGTCGCCGCCATCCTCGCCGAGATGCGTCTCGACGATGCGACCATCGCCACCGCGCTGCTCCACGATACCATCGAGGACACTGGCGCCACGCGGAGCGAAATCGACGCGATGTTCGGTCCCGAGATCGGCTCGCTGGTCGATGGCCTCACCAAGATCAAGAAGCTCGACCTCGTCACCAAGAAGGCGGAGCAGGCCGAGAATTTCAGAAAACTTCTCGTCGCCATTTCCACCGACATTCGCGTGCTCCTGGTCAAGCTCGCCGACCGCCTGCACAACATGCGGACCCTCGGTCACGTCAAGCCCGCCAAGCGGCGCGTGATCGCCGAAGAGACCATGGACATTTATGCGCCGCTTGCCGGCCGCATGGGCATGCAATGGCTGCGCGAAGAGTTGGAGGATCATGCCTTCCGCTGGCTGAACCCCGAGGCCTATGCGGCCGTCGTCGAGCGGCTCACGACATTGCGCGATCGCAATCAGGGGCTGATCGGAGAGATCGAAGCCGCGCTCACCACCAGGCTCGAAGAGGCCGAGGTCGACGCGCACGTCGCCAACCGGGAAAAGAAGCCTTACGCCATTTGGAGCAAGATGGAGCGAAAGCAGATCTCGCTCGAGCAGCTTTCCGACATCTACGCGTTCCGCATCATCGTCACCCGGCTTGAGGATTGCTACCGTGCGCTCGGTGTTGTGCACACGACCTGGCAGGCTGTGCCCGGACGCTTCAAGGACTATATTTCGAGCCCCAAGCAGAACGACTATCAATCGATCCACACCACCATCGTCGGGCCGCGGCATCAGCGCGCCGAACTGCAAATCAGAACCCAGCGCATGCACTCCGTGGCCGAATACGGTGTCGCCGCCCACGCTTTGTACAAGGACGCCAACGGCGTCTCCGTGCCGATCGGCCTGGTGCCTTCGCAAGACAGCAACGCCTATCGTTGGCTGCGCCAACTCGTCGGCATGCTGCTTGATGGCGACAATCCTGAAGAATTCCTCGAGCACACCAAGCTCGAGCTGTTCCAGGATCAGGTGTTCTGCTTCACGCCCAAGGGCAGACTGATCGCGCTGCCTCGCGGCGCCAACCCGATCGACTTCGCCTACGCGGTGCACACCGATGTCGGCAACACTTGCGTCGGCTGCAAGATCAATGGCCGCTCGATGCCGCTCGTAACCGAGCTCCGCAATGGCGACGAGGTTGAGATCGTGTGTTCCGAGGTCAATGCGCCCCCTTCGGCGTGGCAAAGTCTGGCCGTCACCGGCAAGGCCCGCTCGGCCATTCGCCGCGCCACGCGCGTCGCTGCTCGCGCGCAATATGGCAAGCTCGGGCGGGAGATTCTCGATCGCGCCTTCCAGCGCCGCGGCAAGACCTATAGCGACGAGGCGATCGGACCTGCGCTCAAGCGCCTATCGCAGAAGACCACGGAAGATGTAGTGGCCGCGGTCGGCCGCGGTGAACTCGCTTCGGGCGATGTGGTTCGCGCCGTGTTCCCCGATGACGCCAACGAAGCGCCCAAGCGGCGTCGCAAAGTGAAGCGCACCGATGAAGGCTGGTTCGGTCTCGGCAAGATGGGGCTCAAATTCCGCTGGCCCGGCGCCAGCGACAAGACCCGCGACAGCGGCGCGAGCAGTATTCCGATCAGAGGTTTGGGCGGCGACCTTCCGGTCAACTACGCCGATGGCGGCGCGGTTCCCGGCGATCGCATCGTCGGCATTCTCAATCCGGGGCAGGGCATCACCATCTATCCGATCCACGCCGAAGCTTTGAAGGAATTCGACGAGCAGCCCGAGCGCTGGATCGACGTGACCTGGGACATCGACGAGGACAACGCCCAGCGCTTCCCGGCAAGGATCGCCGTCACCTGCATCAATGAGCCTGGCAGCCTCGCCCAGATCGCGACCGTGATCGGCGAGGCGGATGGCAATATCGAGAACGTCAAGATGACGAACCGTGTTGCCGACTATACCGAGATGCTGATCGATCTTGAGGTTTGGGACCTCAAGCATCTGAACGATATCCTCGCCGGCCTCAAAGCCAAGGCCGCGGTGAGCGGGGCTTCCAGGATAAGCGCCTGATTTAGGCGCTCCGTTGCCCTTCCGTCCGCGGGAAATTAACCCCAATATGCGATCATGCCGTCACGCAATCTTCACTGGCAACGCAGGCGGTCTGGTCTCAAGAGGGCGTAATGCTGTTTAAGCGTAGAAACACGGAGAGCTTGTGGACGCGGCTGCGGGTGCATGCCTGGCCGCGCACCAGCTGGAGCCGCTCTAGCCGCTATGTCGTCTATCGGGTGCGTCGTTTGAGCGCCACACCGCACGCGGTGGCGCTTGGTTTCGCCGCCGGCGCCTTCTCGGCCGTCACCCCGTTCCTCGGCACCCATCTGATGATGGCGATCGCGCTCGCCTGGATTATCGGGGGAAGCCTGGTCGCCGCCGTGCTCGGGACCTTCCTCGGCAATCCGCTGACCTACCCCGTGCTGTGGTACGCAACCTATGTCGTCGGCAACGCGATGCTGGGGAACAAGGGTCAGTCGAAGAATATCGATCTCTCCGAAGGCATCTTCAGATCTTCGCTCGATCACCTTTGGCCGATCCTAAAGCCGATGTCGCTGGGCTGCGTCCCGGTTGGGCTGGCGCTTGCCGCGCTCAGCTACGTCCTGGTCAAGCCCGCGGTCAGCGCCTATCAGCGTCGGCGCCGCAGCGAGATCGGTCTCAGACAGAACCGCGAGACGGTTGGCGTTTGAGGGACCTGTCGTGACGAGAAGCGCAAAGAATCCCACGGCGGCATCGCCCATCAGACTCGGCATCAACATCGATCATGTCGCGACGCTCCGGAACGCGCGCGGCGAAATCCATCCCGACCCGTTGCGCGCGGCGGTAGTCGCCATCGAGGCCGGCGCCGACAACATCACCGCGCATCTCCGCGAGGATCGCCGCCATATTCGCGACGAGGATATGGAACGACTCGCATCGCGCTTAAGCGTTCCGCTCAACATGGAGATGGCGGTCACGCCGGAGATGCTGAACATCGCGCTTCGCTTGCGGCCCCATGCCTGTTGCCTCGTGCCGGAGCGGCGCCAGGAGATCACCACGGAAGGTGGCCTCGACGTGACATCCCAAGTGAAGTCGCTGAAGCCTTTCGTCGCCGAGCTCCAGAGCAATGACATCCAGGTCTCGCTGTTTATCGATCCCGACCCGGAACAGATCGAAGCCGCAAGCAGAGTTGAGGCCAAAGCCATCGAGTTCCATACCGGTTCCTATTGCCGTGCCTTTCTCGAGGGCGGTCGTGCGAATGCCGAACGCGAACTCGACCGCTTGGTGGAGGGCGCGAGGCAGGCGGCAGGCTTGGGGCTCGAGGTTCATGCCGGCCACGGCCTCAACTACGAGAATGTCGGTTTCGTCGCCGCGATCCCTGAGATCGTCGAACTCAATATCGGGCACTACCTCGTCGGCGAGGCGATCTTTGTCGGGCTGTTCGACAGCGTGAAACGCATGCGCGAGACCATCGATGCGGCGCGATTGAGCTTGACCGGCACCAAGGCGGCGCGCGCGCGATGATCCTCGGTCTTGGCAACGACATCATCGATATCAGGCGGATCGAGCAGACCATCGAGCGCTATGGCGATCGCTTTCTGGATCGCGTTTTCACCGATATCGAGCGCCGGAAATCCGATGGGAGGGCGGCGAGGGCGGCCTCTTATGCCAAGCGTTTTGCCGCCAAGGAGGCTTGCGCCAAGGCGCTCGGCACCGGCTTTCGCCAGGGCGTATTCTGGCGCGACATGGGGGTGGTGAACCTTGCCTCAGGGCGGCCAACTTTGGCGCTTACGGGAGGGGCTGCGCTCGCTCTGGAGCGCCTCACGCCTGACGGGCATGAGGTTCGGATCGATCTCACCATTACCGATGATTTTCCCACGGCGCAGGCTATCGTGATCATTTCGGCCTTTCGCGTCCCGGTGCGGGATTGACGCAATTGCCTCTCTCCAAGGGAGAGGCTATAGGGGCGGGTCCCGGGCCGAAGCCGGAAATCTCAGGAGAAAAGGCGCATGAGCGTGACAAACGACGCTGAGGCCGAAGCCAGCCTAAAAGACTCTATCAAAGATATCGTCAAGGTTGTCATCCAGGCCCTGGTCCTGGCCTTCTTCGTGCGGGTCTTTCTCTTTCAGCCTTTCAACATTCCCTCCGGCTCGATGATCCCGACGCTACTCGTCGGCGACTATTTGTTCGTCTCCAAATACGCGTACGGCTATAGCCGCTATTCGTTTCCCTTCGGGCCAAATCTCTTCTCGGGCCGCGTCTGGGCCGCGGAGCCGAAGCGTGGCGACGTCGTCGTCTTCAAGCTGCCGCGCGACAACGAGACCGATTACATCAAGCGCGTAATCGGCCTGCCCGGCGACGAAATCCAGATGATTCACGGCGTGCTGCACATCAACGGCGAGCCGATCAAGAAGGAAAAGATTGAAGACGTCACGCTGGATGATCCGTCCGGTCACGTGCGGACGGTGGCGCGCTATCGCGAGACTTTGCCGAACGGCGTGACCTATCCCGTGCTCGATCTCATCCAAGAAGGCATCGGTGACAACACCGAGATCTACAAAGTTCCGGAGAACCATTTTTTCATGATGGGAGACAACAGGGACAATTCGACCGATAGCCGCTTCCTGTCCGAGGTCGGTTACGTGCCGTTCGAGAATCTCGTCGGCCGCGCCGAAATCATTTTCTTCTCGATCCGCGAGGACTCCAGTTTCTGGGAAGTCTGGCGTTGGCCCGGCAGCGTGCGCTGGTCGCGGATGTTGCAAGTGGTGCAATAAGCCTTGGCCAAGCGGCCGAAAAGCGATTTCGCGCAGCTTTCGGAACGACTCGGTTACGCCTTCAAGAACGAGGGCCTGCTGAAGGTCGCGCTAACCCATTCGAGCGCGCGCACCGGCACCAAGCCCGGCGAGGATAACGAGCTTCTGGAATTTCTCGGCGACCGCGTGTTGGGGCTGGCCGTGGCCGAACTCCTGATCGGCCGTTTCCCCGATGTGCACGAGGGCGAGCTTGCCCGCTGGTATAATCATCTGGTGCGCGCGGAGACTTGCGCCGTCATCGCGCAAGATTGGGACCTCGGCCGCTACCTCATGATGAGCGGCGGCGAGGCCGACAGTGGAGGCCGCAAGAAGAAGACCATCCTCGCCAATGCCTGCGAGGCGTTGCTCGGCGCGATTTTCACCGATCGCGGCTACGAGGCGGCGCGCGACATCGTGCATCGCTTCTGGGAGCGGCTCTTGGGGAGTTGGAGATCGCGGCTCCGGACGCCAAATCCGTGCTGCAAGAATGGGCACAAGGACGGAAGCTCGCTCTGCCGCGCTATCTCGAAATTGCCCGCGAAGGTCCCGACCACGCTCCCCGTTTCACCTCAGAGGTGCATATCGAAGGTATCGAACCAGAGCGCGGGCAGGGGGCGAACAAGCGCGCCGCCGAGCAGGCTGCCGCCTACCGCATGTTGCTTCGCGAAGGCGTGTGGACGGAACCCGACAATGCATGATCCAACGACGAATTCGGACACACGCTGCGGCTTTGTCGCCTTGATCGGCGCGCCGAATAGCGGCAAGTCCACCCTCACCAACGCGCTAGTTGGCGCTAAAGTCACCATTGTCACCCACAAGGCGCAAACCACGCGCGGGCCGGTGCGCGGCATTTTGCTCGATGGGAAAAGTCAGGTGATCCTGGTCGACACGCCGGGGATCTTTCAGCCGAAGCGGCGTCTGGATCGCGCCATGTTCGCAACCGCCTGGGAACGCGCCGGCGACGCCGATATCGTGGCGCTGGTAATCGATGCGAAACGTGGCATCGACGACGGCCTCGCGACCATTCTTTCGCGCCTGCCCCAGGTTAAACGTCCCAAGGTCGCCGTGCTCAACAAGATCGATGTCGTCGACAAGCCGGACCTGCTCCGTCTGGCGTCGGAACTCTCCGCAGGCAAGCATTTCGACCAATTGTTCATGATCTCGGCGTTGACCGGCGACGGCGTCGCCGATCTCAAGACCTATCTTGCGCAAAACGTGCCGCCCGGGCCTTGGCTCTATCCCGAGGATCAGCTTACCGACGCTTCACTTCGCCAGACCGCTTCGGAGATCACGCGCGAGAAACTGTTCATACGGCTGCACGACGAGCTTCCGTACAGCCTGACGGTCGAGACCACGCAATGGAAGGAGCTGAGCGACGGCAGCATCCGCATCGAGCAGACCATCTACGTCCAGCGCGACAGCCAGAAGAAGATCGTGATTGGCGCTCATGGCGAGACCATCAAGCGCATCTCCATGGAGGCGCGAGAGGACATCGCGGGTGTCGCCGGCGTGCCCGTACATCTCTTTCTTTTCGTCAAGGTTCGCGAGCGCTGGGGCGAGGATCCTGAGCGCTACCGCGAGATGGGGCTGGATTATCCCAAGGAATGAGGGGTAAGCCGGAGCATGGATTTCACCGACGAAGGCATTCTGATTTCGGCACGCCCCCTCGGCGAAGCGAACGCCATCGCTGAGTTTCTGACGCGCGATCACGGACGGCATCTCGGCCTTGTGCGGGGAGGGCGCTCGCGCCGCTTGCGACCGCTGCTGCAGCCGGGAAATGTGCTGTCGCTGACCTGGCGCGCCCGGCTCGAAGATCATCTCGGCGCCTTCAATGTCGAGATGATCGACCCTTGTGCTGCGCGCGCGCTCGACGACGAAGCGGCCCTTGCCGCGATCAGCTCAATGGCAAGCCTCTCCAAGCTTCTGCCCGAGCGCGACGCCCATACCGAGCTTTATGGCCGCGCGCTCGGCGTGCTGGCGGCGTTGGACGATGCGGCGCGATGGCCGGCAGTGCTCGTGCATTGGGAAATATTGCTGTTGCAGGATCTCGGTTTCGGACTCGATCTTTCCGAATGCGCGGCAACCGGCAGCGATACCGATCTCATCTATGTCAGCCCGCGCACGGGCCGCGCCGTGTCGCGCGAGGCAGGCGAGCCTTACGGCACCAAGCTCCTGACCCTGCCGCGCTTCTTGCTCGACGATAATGCGCCGACCGAGCCTGCCGACATCCTCGCCGGCTTCGCGCTGACCGGTTATTTCCTCGAACGCTACGTGCTCTTGCCGCACGATCTCACCATGCCGCAATCGAGAGAGCGGCTGATCGGTCTTTTGGGCCGCCCAGCTAAGGCCGCTCGCCTGGCATGAACAGAAATCTGCTCACTCTGATGCTCGGCGTTGCCGCCGCTCTGCAGACGACTACCGGCGCGGAGGCACAACAATTCGTCGTGCCGGCGAGCGCCAAGGCGGAGATCATCGACGCCACCAATGCGTATCGGCAAACCAAAGGCCTCCCGCCTCTGCGCGAGAGCGAAAGCGCAAGCCGCGTTGCGCAAGCCTATGCGCACTATCTCGCCGAGGCGAATAAGACCGGCCACCACGCCGATGGTCGCGATCCGGTTCAGCGGCTGCACGCCGCCAAAGTCAGCTTCTGCAAATTCCGGGGCGAGAATTGGCATGAATCCTGGACCAGGCGCGACAAGGCCTCTCCCGACACGGCGATGGCGTCAGCCATGCGCTTCTGGAAGAAATCTCCAGGCCATGAGCGGGCATTGCGGTCGGCAGCAACGGAGATCGGTGTTGGCGTCGCCGGCTGGAAGCACGGCGATCAATGGTACTACCAAGAGATCCAGATGTTCATCGACAATTCCTGCCTAAAGGGCGCGGAGTCCCTCGCAAAAGCGCCTCCAATCCCGGATCGGAATCCCGAAAGAGTGCAGACGCCTTGAGCCTGCCTCGCCGATGCGTTAAGCGCATGCCCATGGGAAAACGGGCAGCACCACCTGATTCGCAAGGGCCGATCGAGCCGGTCAATTTGCGCGAGGCGCTGGAACAGCGCTATCTCGCCTACGCGCTCTCGACCATCATGCATCGCGCGCTGCCCGACGTGCGCGACGGCTTGAAGCCCGTGCACCGGCGCATCCTGTTCGCCATGCAGCAGCTCCGCCTCGCCCCGCAAGGCGAGTTCCGCAAGAGCGCCAAGATCGTCGGCGACACGATGGGTAATTTCCACCCGCACGGCAATCAGGCGATCTACGACGCGCTGGCACGCCTCGCCCAGGACTTCTCCGTCCGTTACCCGCTCATCGACGGCCAAGGCAATTTCGGCAATATCGACGGCGATAACCCGGCTGCCGAACGCTATACCGAGGCGCGGCTGACGGCAGTCGCCGCGCGGCTGCTCGAGGGCATCGACGAGGACACCGTCGACTTCCGCCCCAACTACGATGGCCGCGAGCAGGAGCCTTCGGTGCTTCCTGCCAATTTCCCCAATCTGCTCGCCAATGGCGCCTCGGGCATCGCGGTCGGCATGGCGACCAACATCCCGCCGCATAATGTCGGCGAGCTCTGCGACGCGGCACTGCATCTGATCAAATTCCCGAACGCCACGGCAGCGAAGCTCATGGAGTTCGTCCCAGGTCCAGATCTGCCGACCGGCGGCGTCATCGTCGAGCCGCCTTCCTCGATTCTGGAGGCCTACAAGACCGGACGCGGCAGCTTCCGCTTACGCGCACGCTGGAGCGTCGAGGACACCGGACGCGGTACCTATCAGATCATCGTCACCGAAATTCCGTATCAGATCCCGAAAGCGCGGCTCGTCGCCCGCATCGCCGAGCTTCTGTTGCAGAAGAAGCTGCCGCTCCTCGCCGATGTGCGCGATGAATCCGCCGAGGATGTCCGCATGGTGCTCGAGCCACGCAGCCGAACGATCGATCCCATGCTTCTGATGGAGTCGCTATTCAAGCTCACCGAGCTCGAGACCAGGGTGCAGCTCAACATGAATGTGTTGAGCCGCGGTCTGGTGCCGAATGTCGTGAGCTTGCGCCAGGCTTTGCGCGAATGGCTCGACCACCGCAAAATCGTGCTCGTCCGCCGCTCGAAATTCCGCCTCGCCAAGATCGACCATCGCCTCGAAGTGCTTGCCGGCTATCTGATCGTCTATCTGAACATCGATAAGGTGATCAAAATCATCCGCGAGAAGGAGGAGCCGAAGCCCGCCCTGATGAAGGCCTTCGAGCTCACCGAGGTACAAGCCGAGGCCATCCTCAATATGCGGCTCCGCTCGTTGCGGAAGCTCGAGGAGATGGAGATCAAGCGCGAGCACGATAGCCTGACCAAGGAGCGCAAAGAACTGAAGGCGCTGCTCGGTTCCGACGATAAGCAATGGAAGCGGATCGGCGACGAGATCAAATCGATCAAGGACGAATTCGGCCAGAAGACCGAGATCGGTCGCCGCCGCACCAGTTTCGCCGAGGCGCCGGAAGGTGCGGAAGCCGAGCTCGCCGAGGCCATGATCGAGAAGGAGCCGATCACGGTCGTGCTCAGCGACAAAGGCTGGCTCAGGGCGATCAAAGGCCATCAAACAGATCTTGGCAGCCTTGCCTTCAAGGAAGGCGACAGGCTGAAGCGCGCCGTGTATGCGCAGACCACCGACACGCTGCTGCTCTTCGCCACCAATGGTCGCTTCTATTCGCTATCGGGCGATAAGCTTCCAGGCGGCAGGGGCCATGGCGAGCCCTTCCGTCTCATGGTCGACATCGAGGAGAACACCGACGCCGTCGAGCTGATGGTGCAGGTGCCGGGCCGCAAGCTTCTCGTGGCCTCGAGCGGCGGCCACGGCTTCATCGTGCCAGAGGACGAGGTCGTCGCCATGACGCGAAAAGGCAAGCAGGTGCTGAATGTCGGGGCTGGAGAGGAGGCCGTCGTCGTCGCGCCCGTCGATGGCGATAGCATCGCGGTGATCGGCGACAACAGAAAGCTGTTGCTGTTCCCGCTGAGCGAGCTGCCCGAGATGACCCGCGGCAAGGGCGTGCGCCTGCAGCGTTACAAGGACGGTGGCCTCGCCGACGCCAAGACCTTCAAGAAGAAGGAAGGGCTGCCCTACATCGAACTCCGCGGGCCGGAGCTTCACGCTCGACGATCTTCGCGATTGGTGGGGTCAACGCGCCCAAGCGGGCCGGCTGCCGCCCAAGGGCTTCCCCAAGTCGGGAACTTTCGGCGCCAAGTTCTAGGCCTACTAGGCGTTATCCACGGACGGCGTCCGGGTCCAGCCCTTCGAGGTGAGCTGCTCCTGCGGCTGGAAGCGGTTTTTGTAGCGCATCTTCCGCGAGCCCTCGATCCAATAGCCGAGATAGACGTAAGGGATGCCGTGCTTCCGCGCATACTCGACCTGCTCGAGGATCATGTAGGTGCCGAGGCTGCGCGCGGGCACGTCCGGATCGTAGAAGCTGTACACCATCGAGATGCCGTCGCTGAGCCGGTCGCTGAGTGAGACCGCTATCAGCGGCGCGGCTCCGTCCTCATTGGGCTTGAGGCGATATTCGGTGACGCAGGTCTCGACCACGCTGTCCTCGACCATCAGCGAGTAATCGAGCACGCTCATCTCCGCCATGCCACCGTCGCCGTGCCGCGCGTCGATATAGGTGCGGAACAGCGAATATTGCTCGGAACTCGGCGAGGGGCGCGTCCGTGCCGCCACCAGATCGATATTGGCGCGGGCGATTCGTTTCAGCGAGCGTCGCGGCTCGAACTCGCCCACCACGATCCTGACCGGAACGCAAGCCGAGCAGGCATCGCAATAGGGCATATAGGCAATATTCTGGCTGCGGCGGAACCCACCCTTCAGCAGGTTGTCGATCAGGAAATTCGACTTGTCCTTGGTGAGGTGGGTAAACAGCTTCCGTTCGAGCTTGCCCGGAATGTAGGGGCAGGGCTGCGGGGCGGTAATATAGAACTCCGGAAAATTGCTCTTATGCTCGCTCATGCCTTGCCCGGAATCCGTCCCGCTTGCCCCGAGACGCCTATTGGATCAGAGCAACCCGGTAAAAATCAAGCGCCAAGTCATAGCTTCAGGCGGAGAGCCCAAAATTACACGCGGTTGACCACAACCACGCCGGCCAGAATGTCGTGCAGGCAGCGTTTCCGCGAATTGAATAGCGGCCAAAGCAGGATGGGGAAGAAGATCGTCAGCGACAGCCAGAACAGCAGGGCATGAAACGCTGCGACGATGGGCGTGACCTTGCCGCCGAACCACATTCGGACCTCAAGACCCATCAGGCGCTGGCCGATCGTGGCGGAGTTGGCGCCCCCGATGGTGACGGCGTTATATCCGAGCCCGACAATGGCGAAGATGGCGCCGAATAGAAGCCATGCCAGGCCGAGCGTCAGCACGCCGAGTACTAACACGGCGATGCCGGCAACAATCCAAAGCAGGCTGACGATCACGGCGTCGATCAAAAAGGCCATGAACCGCTTGCCGAGCACGCCGTCGAACAGCCGCCGTTGTGCCACCGGATCGTAAGCATGAGGCATGTCGGCATAGCTGGAACGCGGCGGAAGGGTCTGCTGCTGGCTCATCTTCGGCTCCGTCGGTGATCACTGTCACGGATGAAAACACATGGTGCTTTTCTCACCGGATACAAGCGCCTTCGCATCCGGTGTCACAAGCCAAGGTTGCCGACACTCGCCGTTGGCGTTAAGGATGGGGCGAGGATGCGTTGGGGCCGGCTGATGGGGGAGCCATCCATGTTCAGACAATTGGGGTTTGTCGCGTGCGCGATTCTCGTGCTCGCCGCCGCACCTGTTCGCGCGGTCGCTTGCGAAGGTGGCGAGGGTAGCGAGGTCATTTTCGAGGATCAGTTCAGTGATGACGCCGGGGGCTGGGCCCTCAACAATGCCGTCGAGGTCAAAGACGGGACCTTCGCGCTGAAGCTTGCGCCGGACGACCTCGAGACCAACCTCAACATTACTTTCACGGTCGAAGACGCTGACATTTGTTCCGAGGTGGTCTGGCCCGAGGGCGATCCGGTCACGCTCGGCGCCGGCCTTCTGTTCTGGGGCTTGGACAACAGGGACTATTTCCAGTTCGGCATTCTCAACACCGGCAAATATTGGATTGCGCGGAAGCTGGATGGCAGATGGCATACCATCGTCGAGAATATCGATTCGTCGGCGATCAATACCACCCCGGGCGCCTCCAACACGCTTCGCGTCAAGGCGAACGGCAACACCGCCTCATTCTATATCAACGGCACCAAGGTGCGAGATCTTCGCGGCCAGCCGCCCAAATCCGGATGGCGCTTCGGGCTTTCCGGCGACAATTTCGACAAGGAGAAAGAGACGCGGCTGGTCTTCAAAAGCGTGAAAGTCACGAACTGAACTACGACACTGCCTCACCCTTCGGGCGCTCCTCAGCACGAGGTCTTTACTAGTCCTTCAACGCCCGCGCCGTCTCGATGGCGAAATAGGTGAGGATGGCATCGGCGCCGGCGCGCTTGCAGGCGATCAGGCTCTCGATGGTCAAGCGCTCGCGATCGATCCAGCCTCGCTCCGCCGCCGCCATGATCATCGAATACTCGCCCGAGGTCTGATAGACGAAGGTCGGCACGCCGAACGCGTCTTTCACTTTGCGTACGATGTCGAGATAAGCGAGCCCAGGCTTCACCATCACCATGTCGGCGCCTTCGGCAATGTCGAGCGCGACTTCGCGCAACGCCTCATCGGCATTGGCGGGGTCCATTTGGTAAGAGCGTTTGTCGCCTTTGAGCGTGGCGGAGCTGCCCACCGCATCGCGGAACGGTCCGTAGAAGGCCGACGCATATTTCGCGGCGTAGCTCAGCAACTGCGTCTTGATGAAACCGTTGGTCTCGAGCGCCGCTCGGATCGCGCCGATCCTGCCATCCATCATGTCGGAGGGCGCGAGAATATCCGAGCCTGCATCGGCCTGGATCAGCGCCTGAGCAACGAGCACGTCGATGGTCCGGTCGTTGTCGATCTCGTCACCGACCCTAAGCCCGTCATGGCCATGGCTGGTATAGGGATCGAGCGCGACATCGGTGATGATGCCGATCTCCGGCACGTCCGACTTGATGGCTCGCACGGCACGGCAGACCAGATTGGCGGGGTTCAGCGCCTCGCTCGCGGTCTCGTCCCGAAGCGAAGGATCTGTGTAGGGGAACAACGCGATCGCCGGGATGCCGAGATTGGCAGCTTCGGCGGCAGCCTTCACCGCAAGATCGATCGAGAGCCGCTCGACGCCGGGCATCGCCTCAATCGGAGAACTCGACTTCTTTCCTTCGACGAGGAAGATCGGCCAGATCAGGTCGTCGACCGTGAGGGTGGTCTCCCGCACCAGCCGGCGCGACCAATCCGTCTTCCGGTTTCGTCGCGGCCGCACCGCCGGGAAGCCCTGACTGAGTGGGGCCGGCGGCTTCGCCGTAACGCGCTTGATCCGCTCTTTGCGGAGCGCAATCGTCTTGTCTTTGGGCTGGGACATCGAGGTCCTGTTCGTGCGTCTCGTTGGAGAGGCAAACTAGCACCGCGCTTGCCCCTCTGCCAATTGCGCCGTTGTCTCATGGTTGCCTAGTCATTGGCAGAACCCAGACCGGTGCCTCTCCTTCATATCGAGATGGAAATGGGTCTTGTGGGCAGCGTCGGCATCGGGGCCGAGCACGGTGCCGAATGTATTGCAGGCATCGTCATGGACTTTGCGCACGAAGTTCGATGTGGGATCGGGCTTCGGCTCTTCGGCGACCGGCGGCGGCGTGGGCGGTGCCTCGGCCGGAGCCTTGGCCTTGGTCACGTCGCTCGCGTTGCTCCCGGAGGGTTTTGACGTCGAGGGCGCGGCAGCAGTTTCGGTCTTGGCGTCTTTAGCCGGCTCGACTGGAGCAGGAGGCGGTGGAGTCACAACTTTGGGCCAAGCCTCGGTGACCGTGATGCGCAAGCCTGACGCAAATACAAAATCGGAAACGTCGAAGGCGTTGGCGAGCGCGTGCTCGCTGATCGGTCCGGCGGCGGCGCCGTTGCGGTTGCGGCAGGAATAAGATGCCGCGGTGTGCAGGCCGATCACCGGCGAGCCGAACCTCGCTTTGGCTTCCGGCTGCACCGATTTCTCGAGCCAAGCGGAAAGTCCGCGCGCGACCGAGCATCTCACCGTCGCCGCCGGAACGATCGTGACCTTCGGATCGCTGCCGATCGACTTGACCAGGATCGGGGCTGGCGCCCCGCACAGGCCTTGCTTGATCGGCTCGAGCGCTTCGTATTCCAGAACGATGCCTTTCAGCTCGGTCTCGCATAGCAGCTTTCGCCGCGGCGATCTCGTCCGTGGTCCAGGGCACGGTTGGCAGCTCGCCTGGCAGCGGCGGCTTTTCCACCTTGGGCTGAGGCACGCGCATCGGGTTCCGGTCCGGCAGTGGCGGCGCGTCGTCAGCCCAGGCGGGCGTCGAAAGTGCAAGGACCACAAGGGCGAAAGCGAATATCGGGCCCTGTGCCAGCTTGTGGTTTCGGCCATGGGATGCTAGCTGCCCGAGGCCCTTGATTTCATGGATTTCCCCGGAGAAAGGCGTTTGAGCGATCACCTCGGCATCGTGTTCGAAGAGAAGGACCGCGCGGGCGTCATCACGCTCAACCGGCCCTCGCGGCTGAACGCGCTCACGCGCGAGATGTTCGATGCCTTGAGCGACCATTATCGGAGCTGGGCCGCCAATCCGCATATCTATGGCGTCGTCATGCAATCGGCGCATCCTACGGTCTTTTCCAGCGGCGGCGATCTCAAAGTACTGAACGAATGGATCGAGCAGGGGGCAACCAACTCGATCCGAGACTTTTACCGCGCCGCCTATTCCCATGTCTGGCTGCTTGAGAAATTCATCCGCCCGAACGTGCCGCTGATCGACGGGCTCCTTCTCGGTGGCGGGATTGGTATCACTCTTTACGGCACCCATTGTGTCGCCGGCGAAAATTTCCGCATGGCCATGCCGCAAGTTGGTATCGGCTTCCTGCCGGATATTGGCGGCACCTATTTCCTGTCGCGGCTGCCGAACAGGATCGGCACCTATCTCGCGCTGACCGGGCGCAGCATGGGCCGCGCAGACGCGCATTGGTGTAGACTCGTCAGTCATTGCATTCCGGCCGCGCATTTTCCAGTCATCAAAGATGCCATCGCCGACAACCATCCCATCGACCGCTTGCTAGACGGCTTGCACAAAGATCCCGGCGAGGGCGAGCTCGCAAAACTGATCCCGACGATCGACCGCATCTTTGCCGCGGACTCTGTTGCCGGAATTCTCGAAGGCCTCGACACTGAGCGTGGCGAGCACGCGGCCTGGGCGCGCGAGACCGCGGCGGAGATGCGGAAGAAATCCCCGACGTCGCTAAAAGTTGCCTTTCGTCAGATGCAAATCGGCCGCTCCCTCAATCTCGCCGAGGCCTTGCGGCTCGAGTTCCGCCTCGCCTCCAACCTGATTACCCAGCCGGATTTCCGCGAAGGCATCGCGGCCAGAATCGCCGGCAAGGGCAAAGAGGCTGCTTGGACTCCGGCAAAATTGGATATGGTGAACGATGATCTAATAGAGTCCTGGTTCTCGTTACCAGTCTCTGAAGAGCTTAACCTTGAGCTAATCGGCAAAAGCGTTGAATAGCCTCAAAGCTTCCTTGAAATCACCAATAGTTAAACATTGTATTTCATGCAATCTTAAGCGTTCCGCTTAAGCGTATCTTAGGTCGCGCTCGTTATATTGCCCTAAAAGCTGGGGTAACACCACTAACGAGGGTAGGCGATGAATGTAGCTTTGGACATGACGGCCCGGACGGGCGTCGAGGCAACGGATGATCTCAAGGGCCGCTATCTGGTCTCCTTGAAGCTCGTCGAGCGGCTGCACCGCTTGTTGTTGGACGTCATCAAGGACGAATTCGAGCGCCTGGGCCGCACCGACGTGAACAGCGTCCAGGCCCTGCTGCTCTACAATATCGGCGATGCCGAGCTGACTGCCGGCGAGCTTACGAGCCGCGGCTACTATCTCGGCTCCAACGTCTCTTACAACCTGAAGAAGCTGGTCGATGCCGGTTATATCAATCACCAGCGTTCGACCACTGACCGCCGTTCCGTTCGCGTCAGGCTGACGCCAAAGGGGCAGGACATCTGCAAGGTGGTAAGCGGGCTCTATGAGCGGCAGTTGAAGTCGCTGCAGCAGGTTGGCGGCGTCGGCATGGACGATCTCGAGGCGCTCAACAAATCGCTGATCCGCCTGGAGCGCTTCTGGACCGACCAGATCCGCTACCAGCTCTAAGAGGCATCATTTTCTCATTCAATCGCCCTGGCAGGGAAGTCCCTGCCGGGGCGATTTGCTATGCAGCTGCCCAACAATGTGGCACGTCAAAATTTGCCCGAATCTCCCCGTAAACCCTTGAACTATCGGCGTTGCCGCAACAACTCTTGGTGACCGGGCGCGGCACGTTTCTTTGTGTTTTTTCCTCAATTCCCGAGCTCTTTCGTGTATGCTTGAGTTCAGCAAAGACGGGATGCTTCGCGCCTTCGGATGAAGCTTAGGGATGCAGCGCCTGAAATCGGGTCGGGCGCATGCCGCAATGTGATGGGAGCGGCGCTAATGACGATATCGAAACGCCTTATCGGCTTGAGCATGGCGTGCGGCGTTGTGGCGCTGGTGTCTGCCGCTCTGCCGAGCGAGCCTGCGAGCGCGGGTTTCCTCAACAATATTTTCGGCGGCGGCAAGAACAACAACAGCGGGCCGGCGGCGCCCAGCGAGCCGGACCAGCAATCGGAGCCGGGTCCATTTTTTGGCCGTAACGGCGGCCTGTTTGGCGGCGGTTCGCGACGCGATCCTAGCCAACCTTATTCGGGCGCCTTTCATGGCGACGAGCTTCCGCCGGAAGAGGGCACCGAGGCGACGCGCGCCTGGATTACCAATCCCGAGCTCGGTACGCCGACGCTCTCCACCAGCAACATCCAACCGACCAAGGTCGCGATCGCAGCATTACGAGCAGATCGTGGCGCAAGGCGGCTGGCCCGCTTTGCCGTCTGTCGCGATGAAGCCTGGTTCGACCGGTCAGCAGATCGAGCTGCTGCATCGCCGCCTCGAGGCTAGCGGCGATCTCGTCGGACAGAGCATCCCCAATGAATATGATGCCGCCGTCGTCGCCGCGGTGAAGAAGTTCCAGTCGCGGCATGGATTGCCGCCGACGGGCGTCATCGACAACCGGGTCACCCTCGAGGCGCTGAATATCCCGGCGACCGTCAGGCTCACCCAGTTGAAGGCCAATCTGGCTCGCCTGCAGACGCTCGCGCCCTCGGCTGCCAGCACCTATGTCGCGGTGAATATTCCTTCTGCGCAAGTCGAGGCCGTCAGCGGCGGTCAAGTTGTTTCCCGTCATGCCGCCGTCGTCGGCAAACCGGAGCGTCCGACTCCAGAGCTTTCCAGCAAGGTCCAAGAGGTGAATTTCAATCCCTATTGGTACGTGCCGAAGAGCATCATCTACAAAGACCTCGTGCCGAAGGCGCAGGAGTTTACGCGCAAAGGTCAGGACATGCTGGCCGCCTATCACATGGAGGCGTTCGATGCGGCCGGCAATCCGATCCCCTCGCGCGCGATCAATTGGTCGGACCCGGCAGTCTACAACTACAATTTCCGGCAGCTCCCCTGGGCGGAGAACTCTTTGGGCTTCATCAAGATCAACTTCCCGAACAAAGACGCGGTGTACATGCACGATACGCCGCTGAAGACTCTGTTCGGACGCAACGTGCGTTTTGAAAGCTCGGGCTGCGTGCGCGTGAACAATGTCGAGGCACTGGCTGCGTGGATCTTGAATGGCACTGGCTGGGACTTGCAGCGCATCGCGGCGGTGAAGCAGAGTGGCGAGCAGATCGACGTCAAAGTGCCGAAACCGCTTCCGGTCTATTTCACCTATATCAGTGCCTGGGCCACCCCCGACGGTACCGTCAACTTCCGTCCCGATATCTATAATCATGACGGCGGCACCCCCGAGACCGCCTCGGTCAACTGAACCAATCCTGGACGGGCTGTAAGGCGCCCAGTAGGGGCCCTGGCCGCAAGGCGCTGGGGTCTTGCTGGCGCATGGCCCCGACATGTGGTAATCGAGCCGAATGCTCAAATGTGGGGCAGGCTCATAGGGCCTCGCCGAGACGACTGAGCAGGGCCTTCTCTAGCTTGAGGAATTTCTAGCGATGACGATGAGTGATGCGAGGCGCGTTGCGGCGCAGGAGTCAGGCTTTTTCACCAAGCCGCTTTCTGAGGCCGATCCGGAGATCTATGCCGCGATCGAGCAGGAGCATGAGCGTCAGCAAGATGAGATCGAGCTGATCGCTTCGGAGAACATCGTCTCCAAGGCCGTGCTCGATGCCGCCGGCACGCTTCTCACCAACAAATATGCCGAAGGCTATCCGGGCAAGCGCTATTACGGCGGCTGCCAATATGTGGATATCGTCGAGCAACTCGCCATCGACCGCGCCAAGCGTCTGTTCAATTGCGCCTTCGCCAACGTGCAGCCGCATTCCGGCAGCCAAGCCAACCAGTCGGTGATGCTGGCGCTGGTCAAGCCAGGCGACACCGTCATGGGACTCGGACTTGCCTCTGGCGGCCATCTCACCCACGGCGCGCCGCCAAACCTGTCGGGCAAATGGTTCAACGCCGTGCAATACGGCGTGAAGCCCGACGACCATCGCATCGACTATGACGAGGTCGAGCGGCTCGCCAAGGAGCACAAGCCCGCGCTGATCATTACCGGTGGCTCGGCCTATCCGCGCCAGATCGACTTCGCGCGCTTCCGCCAGATCGCCGACAGCGTCGGTGCGTATTTCCTGGTCGACATGGCGCATTTCGCCGGCCTTGTCGCCGCGGGGCTGCATCCGAGCCCGCTGCCGCATGCTCATGTCGTCACCACGACGACGCACAAGACCTTGCGCGGTCCTCGCGCCGGCCTCGTGCTCTCCAACGACGAAGACATCGGCAAGAAGATCAACTCTGCGGTGTTCCCCGGACTGCAAGGCGGCCCCTTGATGCACATCATCGCGGCCAAAGCCGTCGCCTTCAGGGAAGCGCTACAGCCGTCCTACAAGCTCTACATCCAGAACGTCATCGACAACGCCAAGGCGCTCGGCGAGACGCTGGTGCAGGGTGGCCTCGCGCTCGTCTCCGGTGGTACCGATACCCATGTGATGTTGGTCGATCTCCGGCCGAAGAAGCTGACCGGCAAGGTTGCCGAAATCGCCTTGGGCCGCGCCAATATCACCTGCAACAAGAACGGCGTTCCGTTCGATCCCGAGAAGCCGATGATCACGTCTGGCATCCGCTTGGGCTCGCCTGCGGGCACCACGCGCGGCTTTGGCGTCGCCGAGTTCCAATCGATCGGCAACATGATCATCGAGGTTCTCGATGGCGTCGCAGCCAAAGGTGAGGCTGGCGATGCCGCTGTCGAGGCCAAGGTGAAGGAGCGCGCGCTCAAACTTTGCCGGAGCTATCCCATCTACCCGTAATCGGGGGGAGCGGTCGCCCATGCGGTGCCCCTATTGCGGCAGCACCAACACGCAAGTGAAGGACTCGCGTCCGAGCGAGGACCACACCACGATTCGACGAAGGCGTGTCTGCGCCGATTGCGGCGGCCGTTACACCACCTTCGAGCGTGTCCAGCTCCGCGAGTTGACCGTCGTCAAACGGAACGGACGCCGCACGCCATTCGATCGCGACAAGCTGATGCGCTCGGTGCAGATCGCGCTGCGCAAGCGTCCCGTCGACCCCGAGCGGATCGAACGCATGGTGAGCGGCATCGTTCGCCGGCTCGAAAATATGGGCGAGAACGATATCAAATCGGAAACCATCGGGCGGTTAGTCATGGAGGCCCTAAAAGCGCTCGATGATGTGGCCTATGTCCGTTTCGCTTCCGTCTATAAGAACTTCCGCGAAGCCAAGGATTTCGAGGCTTTGCTCGGCGAACTCGCAGGGGGCGATGCGTCTGAGGACGCCGAGGCCTCCGTTGAGGACTGATCTCCGCTCGCGGACGCAGCCATGAGCGCGTCCGATCTCCACCATATGGCGCAAGCTTTGATGCTGGCGCGGCGCGGCCTCGGCCAGACCTGGCCCAATCCATCCGTAGGCGCCGTAATCGTGAGCCCCGAGGGCGACATTCTCGGCCGCGGTCAGACCGCGCCGGGGGGACGTCCCCATGCCGAAGCCGTTGCGCTGGAGTGCGCCGGCAAGCGAACCAAAGGTGCCACGCTCTACGTGACGCTCGAACCTTGCGCTCATATCGGGCGGGGCGCCCCGTGTGCCGACGCGATTGCAAGCGCCAAGCCTGCGCGGGTCGTCGCCGCGATGTGCGATCCGGACCCGCGCACCTCAGGCGATGGCTTCGCCCGGCTCCGGGACGCAGGCATCGAAGTGATCGAAGGCGTTCTCGAAGACCAAGCTTTTGCCGTCAATCTCGGCCATGTGCTTCGTGTCACTGAAGGACGCCCCGCTGTGACCCTGAAGCTCGCGCTTGGCAGCGATGGGCTCGTGCCGAGAGGGCAGGCTGGTGCGCCGACTTGGGTCACGAGTGAGAGCGCCCGGGCGCACGCTCATCTTCTACGCGCCCGCGCCGATGCGATCCTGGTGGGACGTGGCACCATCGTCGCCGATAATCCGAGCCTGACCTGCCGGCTGCCAGGCATGGAGTGCCGCTCGCCCGTGCGTGTGGTGCTGGACCGGCGTTTGCGCACGCCACTCGATGCGCGCCTGTTCGAAGATGAGATGGTGCCGGTGTGGTTTATCTGCGCCGGTGACGAGGAACTTCCGAATGCAGAAGAGTTTCAGGAGCGCGGCGCGGAAGTCATCCCGGTCGATATCGACGCGGATGGTCTGCCATTGATTAGAGACGCCCTAGAGCAGCTCGCGATGCGGGGCATCACGCGACTCCTGGTCGAGGGCGGACCGTCGGTCGCGCAAGTGTTCCTGGCCGCCGATCTGGTCGACGAGGCGATCATTTATCAGGGCGCGAAACCGGCCGGCGCCGACGGCCTTTTGCCCTTTGTCAGCGAAGGGCTTGATCGCTTGAGCGAAGGCGGTCATTTCACGCTGGTGGAGTCCCGGCAATTCGGGCCCGATCGAATGACCAAATGGCGGCGGAAGCGAGCATGTTCACCGGCATCGTCAGCGACATAGGAACGCTTGCCGCCCGTTCGGGCGCGCGGCTTTCCATTGCCTGCTCTTATGATGCGTCGAGCCTTGTGCCCGGCGCCTCGATGGCCTGCGATGGCTGTTGCCTCACCATCGTGAACGCGAATGCGGGGAAAAGCGGTGCCGTCTTCGAGGTCGACATCTCCAACGAGACCTTCTCGCGCACCACGCTGGGCAGTTGGCAGGTGGGACGCCGCATCAATCTGGAACGTCCGCTCTCGCTCGGCGACGAACTCGGCGGACATCTCGTCACAGGGCATATTGACGGGCTCGCATCCATAACCGCGCGGGCGGAAGATGGCGACAGCGTCCGGTTTACGCTAGAGAGCCCGCCAAGCCTCGCCAAATATATCGCGGCGAAAGGCGCCATCACGCTCGACGGCGTTTCGCTCACTGTTAACGAGGTGGACGGTAAGAGTTTCGGCGTAAATATCATTCCCTACACCTTGGCGCACACCACATGGCGAGACCGCAAGGCGGGCGATCTGGTAAACCTTGAGGTGGATATGCTGGCGCGCTACGTCGAGCGCATTGCAGCCATGAAAGCGAACGAGCCGTGAGCCTGCCAAACCGGACCCATCATATTCAGGCGCTCTCCTCGATCGAGGAAGTGGTCGAGGACGCGCGGAACGGCCGCATGTTCATTCTCGTCGACGCCGAGGAGCGCGAGAACGAGGGTGACCTAGTCATCCCGGCGCAAATGGCCACGCCCGACGCCATCAATTTCATGGCCAAGCATGGCAGAGGGCTTGTTTGCCTCGCGCTGACGCCGGACCGCGCCAAGCAGCTTCATCTCGAATTGATGTCGCGGTCCAACCGCTCGCGCCACAGCTCTGCCTTCACGGTTTCCATCGAGGCGAGGGAAGGCGTCTCGACCGGCATTTCGGCGCATGACCGCGCCCACACCATCTCCGTCGCTATCGATCCGACCAAGGACTATCGCGACGTCACCACGCCGGGCCATGTGTTTCCGCTGGTCGCCAAGGATGGCGGCGTGCTGGTGCGTGCCGGCCACACCGAAGCCGCCGTCGATCTCGCGCGGCTCGCCGGGCTTTATCCGGCCGGGGTCATCTGCGAGATCATGAACGACGACGGCACCATGGCGCGGTTGCCGGACCTGGTCGCCTTTGCGCAGCGTCACGGGCTCAAAATCGCGACCATCGCCGACCTGATCGCCTATCGGCTCCGTTACGATCATCTGGTGAGAACCGTGGCCGAGACCGCGATCGAGAGCCCTTATGGCGGAGACTTCAAGGTCAAAGTCTATGCCACCACGGTCGATCCTTCGGAGCATGTGGCGCTGCTGAAGGGCGATGTCTCGAGCGGCGGACCGGTTCTCGTCAGGGTCCACGCCATGAACACGATCGACGATGTGTTCGGGACCAGTCCGCGTCGCGAGACGCTGGTGCATAAAGCCATGGAGATTATCGGCAAAGAGGGCCGTGGCGTCATCGTCTTGATCCGGGAGTCGCGCCCCGACGCTATCTCGTCTCGGCTCGCTTCCGACCGGGGAACGCCGGAGGCGGGTCAGCAGCGGCTGATCGAATATGGCATCGGCGCCCAGATCCTGATCGATCTCGGCGTCCATGAGATGGTGCTGTTGAGCAATTCGCCTGCACGGAAGATCGTGGGTCTCGAAGGTTATGGCCTCAGTGTCGTCGGCCACCGGACCATGGAGTAGGACCGATGACTCGCAAAGGTCCACGCTCCGTCCTGATCATTGAGGCGCGCTTCTACGAGGATATCTCCGATGAACTCGCGCGCGGCGCCATCAAGACGCTGGAAGCGAGCAATGTGAGTTTCGAGCTTCTATCCGTACCCGGAGCTTTGGAAATTCCGCTGGCTTTGAGCCTCGCGCTTGCCAATGGCTTCGTCGGTAAGGCGGGACGGCATCGCGGCTGCATCGCCCTTGGCTGTGTCATTCGCGGCGAGACCACGCATTACGAGATCGTGGCCCGCGAGTCGGCGGCGGGCCTGCATCAACTTGCCGTCGAGCACGCCGTCCCCATCGGCAACGGCATTATCACGTGCGAGAACCGCGAGCAGGCTTGGGCGCGCGCCAGCGTCGAGGGGCGCAACAAGGGAGCCCACGCGGCGGAAGCCTGTCTCTCCCTGATGGATCTCGAGCGGCATTTTTCCAGCGCGAGCCGGCGTTGAGCGCGCCATGACCGAGCCCGCCAAACGAGCCAACCGCGCCCAGTCGCGAAGCGCGGCGCGTCTTGCCGCCGTGCAGGCGCTCTATCAGATGGACATGACCGGCATCGACCTCAACCAGGTGATCCAGGAGTTTCAATCCCATCGCCTCGGCAAGGATATCGAAGGGTCGGAACTTTGCGAGGCGGAAGCCGAGTTCTTCCGCGATCTGATTCAAGGCGTGGTGCGCGAGCAGCGCCGCATCGATCCCCTGGTCGACCGAGCATCTGGCCGAGGGCTGGCGGCTCAATCGCGTGGATTCGATCCTCCGCGCCATTCTTCGCGCCGGTGCTTACGAAGTGCTGATGCGCCCCGACGTTCCATCTCGTGTCGTCATCACCGAATATCTCGATCTCGCCCACGCCTTCTTCGAAGGCGAGGAGCCGAAAGTCGTGAACGGTATCCTCGACAAGCTCGCGCGCGAGGAACGCCCCGCAGAATTCGCCGGCAAAGGCTAGAGGCCATGGCTCAGGATAAGAAGCGGGAAGGGCGGCTCGACGAGTTCTCCCTGATCGCGCGCTATTTCGCGCCCCTTGCGACGGCGCCGGAAGCGCTTGGGTTGCGGGACGACGCAGCCGTTCTGGCTTTGCCCGCTGGGCAAGAACTCGTCGTCAGTTGCGATACCATCGTCGAGGGCGTGCATTTTCTGAAGGATGATCCGCCGGAGACCGTCGCTCACAAAGCGCTTGCGGTGAACTTGTCCGACCTCGCCGCCAAGGGCGCTCGTCCCTACGCCTATCTGCTGGCACTGACTCTGCCCAATGAACCGTCCGCGCCCTGGCTCGAGAGCTTCACCTCCGGCCTTCGTGCGCTGCAAGAGGAGGCCGGTATCATGCTGGTTGGCGGCGACACGACCCGCACCTCCAGGCCCGTTAAGTCTCACCATCACTGTGCTTGGCCTCGTGCCGCAGGGTACGTCGGTGCCAAGGAGGGGCGCCAACGACAGGCGACCGCCTTTATGTGACTGGAACGATCGGCGATTCCTATCTGGGTCTGCTGTTGCTGCAACAACCTGACCTCGCCAACGCCTGGTCGCTGACGAAAGATGACGTCGCCTTCCTTGTTCGCCGCTACCGGAAGCCCGAACCTCGGACCGCGCTCACGACAATCATTCGGAACTGTGCCGAAAGCGCTATCGACGTCTCCGACGGGCTGGTCGGCGACATCGAAAAACTTTGCCACGTGTCGCATGTGAATGCCGAGATCGAGCTGGAGCTTGTGCCCCTGTCCGCGCCCGCGCGAAAGGCGGTGGCGAAAGATCCGGATCTGCTCGAACGCATGATCGTGGCGGGGGACGATTATGAGATCGCGGCGGCAATCCCCGAGGTTCGAGGCGCCAAGTTCGAGGCTGAGGCGGCGCGCGCCGGGATCGGGGTCGCCGCCATCGGCGTGATCCGCCCCGGGGAGGGGGAAGTGACCGTTCTGGACCGCGATGGTCGCCCGATCACGTTTCCACGCAAGGGTTTCTCGCATTTTTGAGCCCAAAACCGGCCCCATGCGGCAAATGTTTCATAAGTCTCGCCAATCGGTTGCGTACCAGCCCTAACTTTGGCATTTTCCGCGCGAAGTCACGCTAGGGGGCGGGGGCCGCGTTACGGGAGTGTCTCCCGGCGCCCATCCATCCATTTCCGATCATTCTCAACCGAACGCACGGGGTCTTATCCGTCATGACGACAGTTCTTTATTTGATCATTGCCTGCGGGGCGCTCTCGATCGTCTACGGCGTCCTGACCGCGCGTCAGGTACTCGAGGCCAGTCCCGGCTCCAAGAAGATGCAGGAGATCGCGGCCGCCATCCAAGAAGGCGCGCAAGCCTATCTCGCCCGCCAGTACACGACGGTTGCGGCGGTCGGCGCCGTGATCTTCGTCATTGGCGTGTTCCTGCTCGGGCTTCCTCAGGCGATCGGCTTCGCCATCGGCGCCATCCTCTCAGGGGCTGCCGGCTATATCGGCATGAATGTCTCGGTCCGCGCCAATGTGCGTACCGCGCAAGCCTCGACCAAGAGCCTCGCCGCCGGCCTGAGCCTCGCCTTCCGCGCCGGCGCCATCACCGGCCTGCTGGTTGCCGGTCTCGCGCTGCTCGGCGTCTCGGTTTATTTCTTCGTTCTAACCCATGTCATGGGCCTCGATCCGTCCTCGCGTGAGGTCATCGATGCGCTTGTGTCGCTCGGCTTCGGCGCGTCGCTGATTTCCATCTTCGCCCGTCTCGGTGGCGGCATCTTCACCAAGGGTGCCGATGTCGGTGGCGATCTCGTCGGCAAGGTCGAGGCCGGCATCCCCGAGGACGACCCGCGCAACCCCGCCACCATCGCCGACAATGTCGGCGACAATGTCGGCGACTGCGCCGGCATGGCGGCCGATCTGTTCGAGACCTATGCCGTGACCATCGTCGCCACCATGGTGCTCGCCTCGATCTATTTCGCCGGCAGCGACAAAGTCCTGGCGATGATGCTCTACCCGCTCGCCATCGGCGCCATGTGCGTCATCACCTCGATCATCGGCACGTTTTTCGTGCGGCTCGGCGCCAACAAATCGATCATGGGCGCCCTCTATAAGGGCGTGATCGCGACCGGCATTCTGTCGCTGATCGGGCTTTGGCCGCTCACGTCATGGCTCGTCGGCATGAACGATGTCATGACCGTCGGCGCTGTGAGCTTCACCGGCAAATCGCTGTTCCTCTGCGGCGTCGTCGGTTTGGCCATTACCGCGCTGATCGTCGTCATCACGGAGTACTACACCGGCACCAATTATCGCCCGGTGCATTCGATCGCCAAGGCTTCCGTCACCGGTCACGGCACCAACGTGATTCAGGGCCTTGCTGTCTCGCTGGAATCCACGGCGCTGCCCGCGCTCGTGATCATTGCCGGCATTCTGGTGACCTATGGGCTCGCCGGCCTGTTCGGCATCGCCATCGCGGTGACGACAATGCTCGCGCTCGCAGGTCTGATCGTGGCGCTCGATGCCTTCGGTCCGGTCACCGACAACGCAGGCGGCATCGCCGAAATGGCGGGCATGCCCAAGAGCGTGCGCAAGACCACCGACGCGCTCGATGCGGTGGGCAACACCACCAAGGCCGTGACCAAGGGTTATGCCATCGGCTCCGCTGGCTTGGGCGCGCTCGTGCTCTTCGCCGCCTATACCGAAGACCTGAAATATTTCGCCGCCAATGCCGACAAGTTTCCTTATTTCAAGGACGTCGCTCCAAGCTTCAGCCTCTCCGATCCATACGTTGTGGTCGGCCTCTTCCTTGGCGGCTTGCTGCCATATCTCTTCGGCGGCATCGCCATGACGGCGGTGGGGCGTGCGGCAAGCTCGATCGTTGAAGAGGTGCGCCGCCAGTTCAAGGAGAACCCCGGCATCATGAAGGGCACGACGCGGCCTGATTATGGGCGCGCCGTCGATCTGCTCACCCGCGCCGCGATCAAGGAGATGATCGTCCCGTCACTGCTGCCGGTGTTGAGCCCGATTGTGCTCTACTTCGTCGTCTATGCCATCGCCGGCAAGAGTGCGGCGTTTTCCGCGCTTGGCGCCATGCTGCTCGGCGTGATCGTCACCGGCCTCTTCGTCGCCATCTCGATGACGGCCGGCGGCGGCGCCTGGGACAACGCCAAGAAATATATCGAGGACGGACATTACGGCGGCAAGGGCTCGGAGGCGCATAAGGCCGCCGTGACCGGCGACACCGTCGGTGATCCCTATAAGGACACCGCCGGCCCTGCCGTGAATCCGATGATCAAGATCACCAATATCGTGGCGCTGCTATTGCTCGCGGTTCTCGCGCCATTAGGCGTCACGCGTGACCTCAGAGACCAGGCCCGGGCACACCACCGCTCTGGGTCTGGTCTTTGAACAGCTTGCGCTGTGACACGTTACCCAGGATCTGCTCGACCACGCTCATATCCTTGCCGCGCGCAGGCGTCTCGCCGCTGGCAAAGTTGACGACAATGCCGTCCTTCATGCCGTAATGGGCGACCTGCTGCACCGAAGCCTTTTGATCGAAATAGACCGCGACGACCTGCCGGTCGATTTCCCAGGGCTTGAAGAACGCGTAGGTCTTCTGCGTGGTCGAAATATAGTAGAAGGCATCGCCGCCGATCGTGCTCGTCGTGTCCGGTGAGCCGAACGCTTGCTGCACTTGCTCCTTCGACATGCCGGGCATGGACCTGCTGCATATCGACATCCACGAAGACGTGGCCGTGATGATCGATCTGCGCGCCACAGCCGCCGAGCGGCGCAAGCAGAATGAGGCCCGCGAGGCCAATCAGCCTCGACGCGCTCAACCGCCAATTCTCTGGCGTTCTCCTCGTCAACTGGCATGCCCCCGCTGGAACCTAACGCGCAACCGGCCAAAGGGTAGAGCAAATACGCTCTACGTTGAACCCTCGACCCGGGCCTAATTCCCCGGATTTGGGTGGCCCGAAACCTGCCAATTTCTATGGCGCGATTATGGCCTTGGCACGGCTTTGGCCCTTTGTGTCACGAGACTCGCATCCTATCTAAGGGCGATGAAAACCGACGACATTGAAGTCATTCCCGGGATCTCTCCCCATACGCTCCGGATCGACGAGATCCGAGAGGGCGACGAGGGGTCTATCGAGGCTACTCCACCGGAGCGCGCGGCAGTGGCCGAGCTCCTCGATCTGAGTGACCTCAGCAGGCTTGCCTTGACCTATAGGCTGCATCGTCTAGGCCAAGGCCGCTTCGGCTTGAAGGGACGCCTAACCGCGAAGCTTACTCAGACTTGCGTGGTTTCGCTCGGCCCTGTGCCGCAAGAGTTGGATGTCCCCATAGAGGTCTCGTTTTGGCCGCCCTCCCAAATCCGCGACATGGAGAAGGCCGCAGCCGAAGACCCCGCTAGCCAGGGCATCCTCGATTGGCCGGAGCAGATTGCCGACGGCAAGATCGATCTCGGGCCGGTGCTTTACGAGGGCCTGGCGACCGCTCTGGACCCTTACCCTCGCGCCAAAGGCGTGGAGTTCGCCTGGACCGATCCGGCAGGCGCCGGCGAGGAAGCTCCCGCCGTCGGACCATTTGCCGCGCTGAAGCAGCTAAAGCAGCCCTAGGGCTTTTGGACGTGAGCCAAAATTGCCAAGGAGGGCTTGGCCTTGCGCCAGAATGCGGTTGTCTTGGACGCCAATTTCCGTCTATTCGGAGGGGCCCTTGTGAGGGCTCAAGCGGCGTTGCCGCCAGGTTAAACTCTTCCGGAACGGTTGGGGGAATATGGGTGCGCCAGTCACCTTAGCGCTCGACGCCATGGGCGGCGACCACGGCCCGAGTGTCGTGGTGCCGGGAGCCGCGATCACGCTCGAGCGGCATCCCGATGCGCGCTTCCTGTTCGTCGGCGACCGCGCCCAGATCGAGCCGGAACTGAAAAATCACCCGGCGCTCGCAGCCAAATCGACCATCGTTCACACCGAAGTCGCCATCGCCATGGATGCCAAACCGAGCCAAGCGTTACGCAAAGGCCGCTACCATTCGAGCATGTGGCTCAGCCTCGAGGCCGTGCGCGACGGCCATGCCGGCGCTGCCGTCTCGGCCGGCAATACCGGCGCGCTGATGGTTATGGCGAAATTCTGCCTGAAGACGATGGCCGGCGTCGACCGCCCCGCCATTGCCGCCATTTGGCCGACCGTGGAAAGCGAATGCATCGTGCTGGATGTTGGCGCCAATGTCGGGGCGACTCGCGCCAGCTTGTTGAATTCGCGCTGATGGGCGCCGCGCTGGCGCGTGCCCTGTTCGGTTTCGAACGTCCCTCGGTGGGCCTCCTGAATATCGGGGTTGAGGAGGTCAAGGGCCTTGATAACATCAGGCAGGCCGCCTCGATCTTGAGGGAGGCGCAGTTGCCGATCACCTTCCGCGGCTTCGTCGAGGGCGACGATATCGGCCATGGCGCCGCCGACGTCATTGTGACCGACGGCTATACCGGCAACATCGCGTTGAAGACGGCGGAGGGGACCGCCAAGCAAATTGGCGAGTATCTGCGTGCCGCCATGAAGCGGTCGCTTCTCGCGCGCGCAGGCGCCATATTGGCGCAAGGCGCCTTCCGCGCTCTGAAAGAGAAGATGGATCCGCGTTCGTTGAACGGCGGCATCTTTCTTGGCTTGAATGGCATTGTCGTGAAAAGCCATGGCGGCACGGACGCCACCGGCTTCGCCAGCGCCCTCGATCTCGCCTACGACCTGGCGTCGAGCGGCGTCGTCACCCGTCTTGCCGACGACATCACGCGTTTCCATGACGCGCTCGAGGAAGCTGAGCGGCCTGGCCTTGGGAGTTTGACGGCGTGACCATGCTGCGGAGCGTCGTCAGAGGCTGCGGCGGGTATCTGCCCAAGCGGGTTCTGTCCAACCGGGACCTGGCGCAGGTCGTCGACACCTCCGACGATTGGATCAAGACGCGCACCGGTATTACGCAGCGCCATATCGCCGCCGACGGCGAGCTGACCTCAACCATGGGAACCATAGCGGCGAGGCGAGCGCTCGATCACGCTGGCCTGAAGCCCGATGACATCGACCTGATCATTCTGGCGACATCGACTCCGGACCAGACCTTCCCTGCGACCGCCGTCACCATCCAAGCCGATCTCGGCATCCACCACGGCGCTGCCTTCGACGTCCAGGCGGTCTGTTCCGGGTTCGTCTTCGCGCTGGCGACCGCCGACAATTATCTCAAAGGCGGACAGTTCAAGCGCGCGCTCGTGATCGGGGCGGAAGCCTTTTCCCGCATCCTCGACTGGGACGACCGCTCGACTTGCGTGTTGTTCGGCGACGGTGCCGGTGCCGTTGTCGTCGAGGCGCAGCAATTGAATGGCGCTGCCACAGACCGGGGCATTATCGCCAGTTGTCTGCGTTCCGATGGCCGCTACCGCGACAAGCTTTACGTCGATGGCGGACCGTCATCGACCGGCACGGTCGGTCATGTCCGCATGGACGGTC
>CAVXQX010000011.1:0-23970 GCA_963764005.1 uncultured Alphaproteobacteria bacterium
AAGGTCGGGCACGTGATCATCAAGGCGCGTGAATATGACGCCAAGGTCGGCGCCTGGGACGACGGCGACACTTCCGACCGTAATTACCAATTCCATCCTCGAGGATTTCGGCGACGATCCCACGCGGGCCGAGCTCAAAGGCTTTATCTCGATGCTGAACGTCGATGAGCAAGTGAGCCTAGTTGCGCTGATGTGGATCGGCAGAGGCTCCTACGGCCCGGATGAGCTCGACGAGGCGCTGGAAACCGCGCGCGCGGAACGCGTCAATCCCACGGCAGATTATCTCCTCGGCATTCCCATGCTCTCGGACTATCTCGAAGAGGGTTTGGAGAAACTCGGCTATTCGGTCGAAGACGCCGAAGAAGATCTGCTGTAACTCTTTCCCCTAAGCCAGGACAGCACATCGTCAGCATGAAGCGCCGGATCGGGCACATGATGAAAAACATGGGCGATATGTCCCGCTTCAACAGTAAAGTAAGCCGCCTTAGATAATTCTCGCTGCCAGCGGCAAAATTCGGCAGGCGGAGCGCGCGCGCGAGGCCCCACTCCAAATCGCTCAAGACCGGGAACGGCAGCTTGAGGCGCCGCGCCATCTCGCGCTGATAGTCCGTTGTCTGCGTGCTCAACGCGTAAAGCGCGATGCCAAGTTCGGTGAAATCCGAGGCAAGATCGCGGAAGCCCTCGAGCTCCGGTGTCGAGCCATGCGCGCCGGGAAGTCTCGTCCCAGTTTGGCGGGTTCGGTTCACCCGGCCGTCCGGTCCAGGGATAGACGACGAGGAGGCTTCGGCCTGGAAGCGTTGCGAGGCAGATCTCGATCCCTTCCGTAGCCGGCAGGTTCACACTCGGAAGCGACAGGCCCGGCCGCAAGTGATCAAGTGTATCGGTCATGATGACGTCATGCCGAGGCTCACCCCTTCTCGCGCATCAGGCGGCCTTTTTGCCGGTCCCAATCGCGACGCTTCTCGGTGTCGCGCTTGTCGCCATGCGCTTGCCCTTGGCGATGCCGAGCTGGCATTTGGCGATGCCGCGCTGGTTGAAATAGATCGAGCGGCACGACGGTCATGCCCTCGCGGTGGATGCGCCCGCGCAGCTGCTCGACCTCCGCTTGCGTGCAGCAGCAGCTTGCGCGGCCGCTTGGGCGCGTGGTTGGTACGGCCGGCTGCTGTATTCCGGGATATTGGCGTTGATCAGATAGAGCTCGCCTCCTTCTCCGTGGCGAAGGCTTCGGCGATGCTGGCCCGCCCGCCGCGCAGCGACTTGACCTCGCTGCCGGTCAGCGCGATGCCGGCCTCCAGCGTCTCCTCGATGAAGTAGTTGAACCGCGCCTTGCGATTCTGGGCGACGGTCTTGCCTCGGTCCGTCATGGCAGCCATGCTCTCCTTTTGAGTTAGCGAGACAAGCCGGCTGGCCAGCGCGTGCTGCACCTTGGCTTTCGGATTCGCTGAGCGGCAGCCTGCAGACCTCGTCTCGCCGGGCAGTGGCCGAGCAGCTCGGCGGCGTATTTCACCGGGCCCGGCTCGATTCGCAGAACAGCGCGTCGTGCAGCGGCGTCAGCCGCTCGTTGATCGCCAGCGCGCCTTGACGTCGCCGCGAGGCAAGCGACTGCATCTCCGAGCACAGCGCGGCGCGACATTGGCGGTGACGGAGATGCAGCCGTGCGCCGCCCTGGGCGAGGAAGGCGAGCGCTGTCGCATCCTCGCCGGAGAGCTGGCAGAACTCGGAGCCGAGCTTGGTGCGGACGCGGCCGGGCCAGATCGTTGGTCGCGTCCTTGACGCCGACGATGTTCGGCAGCTTGGCGAGCGCGGGCCATGGTCTCGACCGACATGTCGACGACGCTGCGGCCGGGGATGTTGTAGATGATGATCGGCAGGTCGACGGCGTCGTGGATCGCCTTGAAATGGCGGTAGTGGCCCTCCTGCGTCGGCTTGTTGTAATAGGGCATGACCACCAAGCGCGCGTCGGCGCCGGCCTCCTTGGCATGGCGGGTCAGATGGATCGCCTCGGCGGTGGAGTTCGAGCCGGTGCCGGCGATCACCGGCACCCGACCGCCGGCCGCCTCGATGCAGAGCTCCACCACCCGCATATGCTCGTCATGGCTGAGGGTCGGCGATTCGCCGGTGGTGCCGCAGGGCACGAGCGCATCGGTGCCCTCCCGGATCTGCCAGTCGACGAATTTCTGGAAAGCCGGCTCGTCCACCTCGCCGTTGCGGAAGGGGGTGATGAGAGCGGTGAGCGATCCGTGGAATGGCGGCATAGGCACGGCTTAGGCTCCTGAAAATCTTGAGGTTAGGGGCAGTAATGAACCGCGGACAATAGGGTTTCAGCGTTGGCGGAGCAAGCCAAGCGATGTTCCAATCTGGGATCGGCAACACCGCCGCGCCAACACGTTAGACGACGTGATGAAATTCGATAACATTCCAGACGTTAAAAGTCCCGGTTCAGGATTAAGCTCAGCAGTTTCCCAGCCCGCAGCAAGTCCAGAAGTCATTTTTCCGCCGGATTCTTTGCGACATTGTTAGAGACAGGCCGTCTAAAATCGCTAGCATCGACGCGGGAGCCCTTGGGTCAATGGGGGGCATCCTGATTAGTCTGAAACAGGATCGCAAAACCGGTACCGGCCGACGAATGAGACGCTTTTGCGCCAATACAATTGCGTTGCTGGCGTGCATCGCGTGCCTTTGCATGGGCGGCGGGGCATGGGCGGAGCCTGCCGGAACCGGCGCAAGCACAGCCGCCAAATCCGCTTGCAAAGCACGCCAAGGCCAAGACCGGCAAAAAGTCCGCGGCCTCGAAGGCGAAGTCATCGACCGTCGCCAAAAGTACCGATGTTCCCCTTGCCCGACCGCAATCCAAACCCGGCCGCCTCCCCGACCAATCCCGAGCCGCAGACGGGGGCACCCCCGCCCGCGCAGCAAGCGTCGCAAGAGGATACCGTTAGTCCCGCTTCGCCCGCGCCGCAGGCCATTCAACAGGCCGTCGCCGACCCGGCCATGCCATTGCCGGATCTCAATCCGCGCCGCCCGACCTCAATGTCGCGGGCTGACCGTGCGCCCCTCGGCCAAGCCCGGCTCGACCGGCATTCCGTCGCAAACGCCGGCGATGGACTTTTCGACCATCCTGAAGCCGCTCCTCAGTTACGAGATCAGCGCCGCGGACGAGGCGAATGTCAAAGAGGCCATCCGCCTCGCCTATAAGGGCGACAGCTCATCGCAGGCGCTGACCGCGAAGATCAAAGACGACGCCGCGCGCAAGCTCGCGACCTGGTACGCCTATAAAGGCGGCGGGCTCGATATCTCAGCGGAAGCGATCGAACAATTCCGTCTCGACAATCCGCAATGGCCCGGGCAGGACGAGCTTCGCGAACGCGCCGAGGCGGCACTGTTGCTCGACGATGCACCGGCCGACGAGGTGAAGGCGTTCTTCAAGGATCGACCACCACAGGCGCCGGCAAAGCCGCGCTCGGCGGTGCGACGCTGAAAGACAACGAAGCGCAAGGCCGCGCGCTCGTCATCTCAGCTTGGCGCGACCATCAGCTGAATGCCACCGTGGAGAAAAAGATCCTCGCCCGCTTCGGCGATTTTCTGACGACAGCCGATTATCAGGCCGAGTTCGACAGACTGCTCTATGGGGACAATCAAAGCGCGGCCGAGGCTGCGCTTCGCGTCTCGAAATTGCTTCCTGCCGCCGAGCAGAAGAAGGTCGCTGCGCGCATCGCCATACTGAAGCGCGGCGGCAATGCCGGCAAGCTGCTTGACGCATTGCCCGCCAGCGCCACGCAAGGCGGTGTCGGCCTGCTCTATAACCGCATCCAATGGCTCCGCCGCAAAGATCGCGACGAAGAGGCCTGGAAGATCCTGCTCGACGTGCCGAACGAGCCGGACAAGCTGCTCGACCTGGAAAATTGGTGGATCGAGCGCCGCATGAACTGCCGCGCGGCGTTGAATGCCGGTCAGCCGCGCGTCGCCTACGAGATTGCGATGGAGCATGGCCCGCTGAACGGCGACGCGCTTGTCGAAGCCGAGTTCCTCGCGGGCTGGATCTCACTCCGCTTCCTGTCCGAGCCGAAAGACGCGCTTGGTCATTTCATCGCGCTTCGCGGTGCGGCGAGGTCCTCCAAACAGATTGCGCTCGCGGAATATTGGCTTGGGCGTACCGCGCTCGCGCTCGGCGATCGCGGCGATGCCATTTTGCATTTCCATGCGGCGGCAAAATATCCGCAGTATTTTTACGGGGGCAGCTTGGACGGCAGGCGCTCGACGTGAAGCCGGCCTCGCTTGAGGTCACTCCGACCAAGTTGCCGACCCAGGCCGACATCGACAGTTTCATGGCCAATGACGCGGTTCGCGCCATCGGCATCGCACTTGCCTCCGACATGGAGCAGGTGACGCCGCAATTCTATCTGGCGCTGTCGCGAAAGCTGACGAACCCCGCCGAAGTGGTCCTGCTCGCGGAACTGGCGAGAATTCGCCGGCGATCCGCAGATCAGCCTCAGACTGTCCAAGATTGCTTTCAATCGCGACCTGCCGGTCGGCGACTACGCCCTTCCGATCGGGGTGCTACCCGAGATCAAGAGCTTGCGGCTGGACGAGCGTGTCGATCCCGCTCTCGTGCATGCGCTGTCGCGGCAGGAGAGCGAGTTCAACGCAGGCGCCAAGAGCCCGGTCGGCGCCAGCGGCCTCATGCAATTGATGCCCGGCACGGCGAAGGCGGTTGCCAGGGCGTACAAAGTGCAGTTCCAGGCCGGGCAGCTGACCAATGCCGCCTATAACATGCAGCTCGGCGAGGCTCATCTCGGCGACCTGATCGACAGCTATTCGGGCTCCTATTTCCTCGCGCTTGCGGCCTACAATGCCGGCGGTGGCCGCGTGCAGGAGTGGATGAAAGCCTTCGGCGATCCGCGCCAGCCTGACGTCGATCCCATCGACTGGATCGAGCGCATCCCCTTCACCGAAACCCGCGAATATGTGGTGAAAATCATGGAGACGGTGCAGTTGTACCGCTCGCGGTTGGCAGGGCCGAAGCAGGCGCTGCAACTGGTCCAGGACCTGAACCGAGGCCGCAGACTGGCGCCTCCTGTTCCGGCGCGGCTGGTCGAAGTGCAAGCCAAGTCTGAATAGAACTCTCGGGGCGCAACAAGGTCTGCCAAACTTACCCTTGGGCTTGCCCGGTTTGCGAGTTTGCACAACACTGGGTCCTCACCGGCCAGCAGACCTGGCCTCCCAAGCGCAGCGACCCGATCCCAAGGCCTTTCCCGCCACATGCCCGAGCCTCGCAAGACCGCCGCCGAGTGGCAAGACATCTACTACGCCTCGTTCGACGATCTTAGGCTGCATGCACGACACTATCCCGTCGAGGACCCGAAAGGCCGGCCGGTGCTTTGCCTGCCGGGCCTCACTCGCAACGCCAAAGACTTCCATTATCTCGCGCTCGCTCTCGCCAATCACAAGCAACATCCGCGCGAAGTTTACGCCATCGATTATCGGGGCCGCGGGCTGTCGCAATACGACCGCAAATGGGAGAATTACACGCCCTATATCGAGCTGCTCGACACGCTCGATTTCATGACCCTGACCGGCCTGCATCAGGCTGCCATCATCGGTACGTCGCGCGGAGGCATCATCGCCATGATGATGGCGGCGGTCAGGCCGACCAATATGGCGGTCGTCGTTCTCAATGATGTCGGACCCATCATCGAGACCAGAGGGCTGGCGCGTATCATGGGCTATGTCGGCCGGATGCCGGTACCGAAAACCTGGGAAGATGCCGGCATGCTGCTCCGCGAGATGAACGAGCGCGCCTTTCCCGGAATCAGCCTCACGCAATGGGAGGAGATCGCTCGCGACATTTTCAACGAACGGAAAGGGCGTCCGGCACAATCCTATGACAAAAGACTGGCGCGCGCCTTCGGCCGGATCGATCTGAGCCGCCCTGCTCCGGATCTCTGGCCGCAATTCGCGGCACTCACACAATTTCCCGTCTTTGTGTTGCGCGGCGCCAATTCGGATTTACTGAAGCCGGAAACGGTGAACGCGATGGTCGAGCGCCATCCCAATTTGCGGCAGCTGACGGTGGAGCGTCAGGGTCACGCGCCGCTCTTGCGCGATCGGGAGACAGTCGAGGCGGTCGCCAGTTTCCTCGCGGCGAACGACCCGCCCCCGGCTTGAGCGACAAGCCTCGGATCAGCGAAGTAGGCTCGCCTCTTTCCAGCTAATCTTCTCCGATGGCGAGAACATCGAGGGCAAATCGTGACGGAGCTGGAAGGAAATGTCCGCGGCCGTGCCTTTGTCGGGCGCGATGCCTTCGATGGTGACGGTGAGCCCGGTGAGCGAGACTTTTCCGGATTCAAGCCGGCTCAATGCCTTCAACAAGACAACGACCGCGTCGTTCCAATTCTTGGGAGCGCCGGAGGCAAGCTCCAGCCTGTCGTCAAGAGTAGGCCGCTCGAACCACTGCCGTGACAAATCGCGAAGGCGTTTGCGCATGCGTTCGTTCGGCACGCTGCCAGCCAATGCCAGCGTATCGGGGCTCAGGCTGGCGACGAACACGAAGGGCTCGACCCTAGGCGGCCGCACATTGTTGCTGATGACATTGAGTCCCGGTGGGCAGCGCGTCGCCGAGAGACTTCTGCAGCTCGGCGAAATCTTGCGCATCACCGGCCTCGCCCTCGATGCGTAGGCCCACGTCCAGGAGTCGGACCGAGCCATGTTTCAAATGAGATAATTGCTGCAAGCCGAAGCTGACGGCGCCAAGCCATTGATCGACTGCGGGCGCACCGGCAGCCACCCGCATCCTGTCCTCGACCTCCAGATCGGGAAAATTCGCCTTGACCATGCCGAGCACGGTGCCGCGCACCTCCTCGGAGGGCACCAAGCCGCGCAAGCGGATATCGGAATCCGATAGCGACGCCGACCAGACGTAACCCTGTCGTCTCGCTTTGGGCTGCGCGGCTTCGGCAGCGTCGATGGCGGGCTTGGCCAAAACCGAGGCGGTCTCGCGGATGACATCGATGGCTAGGGCCGTACAGAGCGATCCGGTCAGCACAATCGAGCGGAGTCCGACTCGCAGCCAAGTCCAGGCGTCCGCGCTTCGCGGGCCTTTGAGAAGATCAAACGAGAATTTGTCGGGCGCGTGGGCCAACCCTGCCATTCCTTCGATGGATGGACGCCATATTGAAGAGGTTGGAGCTCAATCGATCCGGCGAGCGCTGCTCTCCGTCAATTGGGCGTGGAGGGCGAACTATAGGCCATTGGCCGATCCGGTTCCAGCCGGTCTCCAGCCGCCAAGGGAGCCTCCCAGCTCGCAAAATCCGCCCTATTGCACGTGATGCATGAGGCCAAGCAGGCCAATGGCGATCAAATAGATGGCAATGACATAATTCAGCAGGCGCGGCATAAGGAGAATGAAAATCCCCGCAATCAGGGCAATGGCCGGGCTCAGTACGACAATATCCAAATTGGGCATGGTTTATTCCCCGCAGATAGGGCGCATCTCGCGCCAGGTAGGCAATTCTTGATGGGGTCAAAGCATAATCGATCCGTGGACGGTTGTCGTGACGGAATGACCATTGGCCACAATTGCGGAAAAGTGCCCTCCCCACCTTAAATCTTGGCCGGGAAGGCATATATCCGTCTTGTCCTTGCCGCTTTTAGCGGCAAGGTAGGCCCGGAGATGCGCGGCTCGCCGGGCAGGCTGAAGATGGCGGGGGATAGCCAGCTTGATGGACATGGCTCAACCAGGATTCTGGCTCGCTGTCTTAGAGATCATTTGGATCGACGTGCTCTTGTCTGGCGACAACGCGGTCGTCATCGCGCTTGCTTGCCGCAAACTCCCCTCGGATCAACGAATGTGGGGCATCGTGCTCGGCACGCTTGTCGCCATCAGCTTGCGCGTCTTCTTCACAGGCATCGTGACGACGCTGATGATGGTGCCCTACGTCATGTTGGTGGGCGGCGTGCTCCTGCTCTGGATCGCGGTCAAGCTCGTCTCCCAAGACGACAACTGCAAGACCGATCATATCGAACCGGTGGACAGTCTTTGGCGCGCGGTTCGGATCATTGCCATCGCCGACGTCGTGATGAGCCTCGACAATGTGATTGCCATCGCCGCCGCCGCCAAGGGCAGCTACGCCCTGCTGATGTTCGGCTTGGCGTTCAGCATTCCGCTGATCATGGCCGGCGCCGCGCTGGTGATGGCGCTCCTGGAGCGATTCCCCATCGTAGTGTGGGCGGGTGCCGCGCTGCTCGGCTGGATCGCCGGCGAGGTGATTGTGAAGGATCCTCTGATTGCCGGGCTGTTCGAGCCGGCGCTCGCGCATAAACTGCATTATGCGGGCGCCATTGTCGGTGCCCTGCTCGTGGTCACGCTGGGCGTAGCATGCCGCCGTTTCAAAAAGCCGTCACGTGTGGGATCGAGCTGACAACTCGGCTTCGGTTTTACGACCCGGCTATTCAACTCCAGGACCAAGTCTATTAGACTATTGATGTGGCTCGCCGGTCGTCGGGCGACGCCGAAACTTCCGGAGGGGTGGCCGAGTGGTTGAAGGCACCGGTCTTGAAAACCGGCAGGCGCGCAAGCGTCTCGAGGGTTCGAATCCCTCCCCCTCCGCCAACAATCATCGCAACCGCTTGGCCCGGAAGGCTTTTGATAACGTCCCCCACGTCGGCCCCAATTCCGGCCCCGATCATTTTCTCAGAACGAGGGCGCGAACGGTCCGCTTTGTGCCAGAAGCGGACCCCCTATTCTGAAGGAGTCAAGTTGGTCGCGTCGCTAAGCGATTAGCGCGACTTGCAAATCAAATTGCCAGATTCGATGGACCTGTAACAGTGATCCGCCCCGTAAGTGAGCGGTAAGCTTGGCATGGTCTCTGGCTCCGGGCCGCACATGCCAGGGGAACGAATTTCCACGATTTCTCGGCTTCATTGGCGTCGCAAAATCGCGATTCGCACCGAGAACTTTGTTCGCGCGCCGTCGCGCCGCGAGGACGACAGCCGAGTCGTTCCCCCTAGAACTTTCGAGGAGTCGATGATGCCAAGTAAGACTTTGCGAGTAGCCGTGGGAATGCTCTTCGCCTGCCTTTCGGGCGGAGCAGCGGAAGCCTCGAACAACAAGGCCATGGATGCAGATCTTCACGCCATTGCGATTGCATGGGAGCACATCAAGTTCGACGAGGACGGAGCTCCAGAGCAATTCGATCATATCGACGCTCTGGCTAAGCGCGCCGCCGGTCTCGTGCAAAAATATCCAGGGCGTCCGGAGCCGTTGATATGGGAAGGCATCGTCACCAGCGAGGAGGCCGGCATGGCGAGCACGCTGAGCGCCATGGGATATGCAAAATCGGCGAAGGCGTTGCTCGAGGAGGCATATAACAAGGACCCGGCCGCGCTCGATGCCGGAGCGCCGACGAGCCTCGGCGTCTTGTATTACCGCGTGCCGGGATTCCCGTTCGGCTTCGGCGACAACAAGAAAGCGCGTGAGCTCCTCGCACAGGCAGTGTCGCTTGCACCGAATGGCATGGACGCCAACTATTTCTATGCCGATTTTCTCATTTCGCAGCGGGAATACCCTGCCGCAGACAAGCTCCTGCGGCATGCCTTGTCGCTGCCGCCACAAACCGACCGGCCTTTATGGGACAAGAACCGTAGAGCCGTGATCCGCGAGCTCATGGCGAAAGCGGAAGCCCAGTAATGCGGGCAAGCCCTTGGCGCTTTGGCAGGCCTTGGGCGATCAATTGCGCAATCCCTCAGGCCTCGGCGGCCGCCTGACTGGCAGCCTTATGGGCGTCGCCAATGCGAAGCCCAATGCGCTGGCCATGGCGGCGCTTGGGATTAGGAGACGGCGAGACCCTGCTCGAGTTGGGCTGCGGCCCCGGTCACGCCCTAAATTTTTTGCTCGATGCTGCGCCTCGCAGCCGGGTGATAGGGCTCGACTGGTCGGAGCTCATGTTGTTGAGAGCCTCTCGCCGCAACCAGTCTGCGCTGGCCTCTGGTCGGCTCAGTTTGGTTCGCGGCGATTTTGCTCGCCTTCCCTTCAACGCCGAAAGCGCGGACGCCGTGTTGGGGGTGAATGTGGCGTATTTCATGCGCGATTCCGCCGCTATTCGTGAGGCGTGTCGTGTGCTGCGGCCTGGCGGGCGGATTGTGCTCTATGCGACCGATCGGTCAGCGATGCGGCATTGGCCTTTTGCGGGACGCCATTCGCATCGGTTGTTCGATCGGAATAGATTGGCTGCATTGCTGACAGCCGGCGGTTTCGCAGCTGATCGAATCCACATCGAAAGCGTCGACGCAGGTTTTGGTGTCAACGGGTCTCCTGGCGCTGGCGCGAAAGGAATTGCCGGAGTGACCCTTTAGCGCTGCGCCGAGGCTGTAGGCGATGTCGCGACAGAGGACGACGGCAAATCATGCTGTTGGGCACATCCAAGCAACGACAATAGACTGATCACCAGTAGGTACCTCATGTCTTACCCCTCGTAATCCGAACCGGCATAGATTCATTGCGGCCCACTATGCGGCTGCGTAGCGCGCGCTTTCCTCTTTGATCGTCTCGATAGTCTTTGCGTCGCCTCTCGACGAAACGTGCGTTCCCCGGGCAGCGTTTGCAGCCGCCGCGACGGCTTCTTGGCGCTTGTTCAGGTAATCGACCACGCGGGGGTCGGCGAGTTGAGACGCGATCGCGCGATCCACCAGCGTCGGAAACAGCCGCTGTGCTAGAACGAACAGCCGTTCCGGGCCCTTGGCATAAACACTGTCCGCGTCCTTCGCTACGGCCTGCCAAATCCGATCTGCAACGACAGCAGGCTCATCCATGCGCATTTGCAAAGGCTCAAACAGCGCGCCATAGGCTTGGGCGGCGCCAGTCTTCGTCGCGCGCGGCGCGGCATAAGTCACGCCGATACCGAACGGCTTGAACTCGCGGCGCAGCGCAATTGAAAGACCCCTCAGAGCAAATTTCGAGGACGAATAGGCTGCGAATAGCGGATAGGCGATGTCGCCGAACACGGAGCCGACATTGACGATCCGCGACGGCGCGGCGCGGCGAAGCAGCGGCAGCATTTCCCGCGTCAGAGCCAGAGGGGCAAGAATATTGGTGGCTATCAAGCGCTCGAGTTCGGCATCGCCCATATGCGCCAGCGGGCCTACGGCGACCACGCCGGCATTGTTGACGAGCAGATCGAGCCCACCCCAGCGCCGCCAAAGATAATCCCGCAATCCGCGCCTGACGGCTGGAACGGTGATATCTCCGCGCAAGCGCAGATGACCCGGATTAGGCGCCATTTTCGTCAGAGTCTCGGACAGCGCATCGGCACGTCGGCCGCACAGTGCGACCGTCACGCCTCGTTTCGCTGCCTCGATCGCCAACGCCCGTCCGATGCCGGAGCCCGCGCCGGTGATCAGCGCGCGCTTACCCTCAAGCTGCATGACTTTTGACGGGATGGCGTGTCGCAAGCTCATGATAGATGTCGCCGTAAAGTCGATAGAAGACTTTCGACGCGTCGATCACGATTTGCTGGATCTTGCGGTCTTCGATCCCATCGACGAGCTTCTTGAAGAAGGCGACGTGCTCGATGTCGAGCGCCCCGTGCGAGCGGAGATAGGAAAAGCCGTCCTTGCCGCCGCGGCCGAGCGAGCGCTGGATGGCATCCGCAGCCTTGTCGGCGAGCAACGTGGACATGCCTTCGAGCACGTGCACGCTCCCGAGCATGGCATAAGGACTCACCCATTCAATGGCATAATAGGTGTAGCCGACCATCACCTGACACGCGATGCCCGCGGCGCCGTCGCGAACCGCAGCTGCATCGCCGCCAAACGCCACGATATCGTCGAGAATCCATTTTTCGTGACCACGCTCTTCTTCCATATATTCGACAAGAGCATCCTGATAGGTCTCATCGCTGGTTCTCGCCGCGGCGAAAGCCAGCAGTGGGAACGTATGCTTCACGTGATGGTAGGCTTGCGTCAGAAAATCGAGATAGAGCTCGCGAGACGCGCCCGAGCGCAGCGCTTCGCGGATCAGCGGTATCGACGTAAATTCGGTCCGCTCCCTTTCTGTCTCGGCGATTAGTCGATCGTAAAACGGCATGAAACCCTCCATCGAGCCTTGATTGATTTTTGATGTTGGAGCCTGCTCACGCTGCGACCGGGTGCTGAGCGAGTTTCAGCGCCGGATAGGCGCGGGCGGCGGCGGTGCGTGAGATGCGCCCGTTCGAGGTGAGGAGTCCGATCAACCTCGCTTCGCCTCCTGGGCAAATGACAAAATCCCTTGGCACCGCATAGGCGGGAGCCTCGATGCAGATTTGCTCGAGCCAGAGCAGGATGTGCGCGCGCGGCGCCTCGATCAGCCAGCGCTCGCCCACGGAGGACGGGATCAGCAATACGCTCAATTGGCTTTCGCCATGCCCGAGTACGGCACAGGCAGCGATGCGAGGATCGGCCAGCACCATTGCCTCGACCCATTCCGGCGAAATATTCCGTCCCGAAGCCATGACAAGCAGGCTGTCCTTCCGACCGGAAACTCGTAGGTATCCGTCTTGATCGGTGTTGCCGAGGTCGCCCGTTCGCCACGACGGATCGGTGCGTGTCTCTGCCTCGCACATATCCCTCCATGACCGCCGGCCCACTCACGACCAGCTCGCCATCTTCAACACATACGCGAACCCCGGGCAGCGGCTTTCCGACCGTTCCGGGCTTCCGACATCCGGGACGATTGAGCGCCACGACAGAGCAGCACTCGGTCAGGCCGTAGCCTTCGTGCACCGGGATGCCGAGATCCCATGCGCGCTTGACGAGATCCTCCGCAATCGGCGCGCCCCCGACCGCGACAAAGCGCAGGCTGTCAGGCGCGGTTTGACGGTTGGCCTCGAGTTGTGCGACCCAACCCGCCAGCAGCTGCGGCACCAAAATCATCGTGGTCGGTTTGCGCCGCGCCACTTCGTTCATCAGATCGGCAGGCCGGCCAGCTCCAAGATTTTCTGCGATCGAGGAAGCAAAATGAGTGCGTGCTCCGACGAGCATCGGCACGCAGATTGCTCCGATAGTTTCAAGCAGCAGAGGAAGCGGCAACACCGACAAATAGGAGTCGTCAGGACTTGCATCGATTGCACTGGCCAACGTCCGCGCTTGCCATTCCAATTGTTCGAGTCGAAATCGAACGCCTTTTGGCTGGCCGGTGCTCCCGGACGTATAGACGATAATCCCGGCCCCGGACTTTGCGGACGGAAGCGCTTCGCCGCGCCGATCATGAATTTGGCTTTGAGCGAGTCCAACCGCGGCTGCGGAATTTCCTGCGTCGCGGGTTAGGATGATGTGCTCGACACCGGCATCGCGGCAGATGTGCTCGAGCTGCTGGCGACTAAAGAAGGATGGTAACGGGACAACCGTCTTGCCGGCGGTCCAGGCCGCGAGCAAGGCAACCGCCCAGTCGATACCATTCGCGCCGAAAAGCCCGATTGTTTCGGGAAGGTCGTGGAACTCTTCAACATGACCGGCGACGCGGGACGCGAACTCTCGACGCGTAACGCTGGCTTTGTCGTCGGAAAAGGCAGTCGCTTCGCCCTTGGCGCCGAGCCAACCTTGCAACACTTGCATAATCTCAGGCATGAGCTGCCATTCGTGCCGGCTTGCCGAGGCATGCGCCCACGAAGTCGCGATGAACCGCGAAGACGTTCGGGGCAAACTCGTAGTAAGTCCCCCAATCTTCTGGGTTCGCCACGCGGCTGCGCTCGGCCTTGCCGAGTGGGACTAGAGCCATATCGAGCCGCTCAAGCAGCGACCTGAGCGGTTCGGTCGCAGTGAAAAATGCCCACTCGAAACCGGCGGCTTCGCCGCAAGCGACGATCTTGCGCAAGAACGAACCGACACTGTGTGGCACCCAACTCGCAAGCGAGGTGACCTCAAAGATCTTTTCACGCTTTACGGGACGATTCGTGAGCGCGCCGAGGAGTGCTTCGACTGGTGCATCCAAATAGCACTCCGAGAAGAATTCATCGGCCAAACGCAACCCTGCTGCGCTCAGCACCGTCTTATCGTCACTGATTTGGGCCAGCAGAGTTCGGGGGAATTTCTGAACGCGCGCGCCATATGAGCGGGCATAGGTTGCGTCGATAAAGTCTTCCACCACCCGCCGCAGTTCATGCCCCGGAGCAATAATCGTAACCCGCATTGCGGTCTGTCCCCCTCGTTCGCGCAGGGGTGCAAACTCCGGTGAGCCGCTTACGCGTGCCTTACAGCCGCCAAAAGATCACATTCGGCGTAATTTTCGCTCAGTGGATGGTCCTAAACGCCGACCCTGACGGGTGAGGAAGCCTCTCGAATTCCATGGTGAAAACGGCTCCGCCCTGGGGCGCATCGCCGACCGAGATGACGCCGCCGTGAGCAACCACGGTTCGGGCAACGATATCCAGTCCCAAACCTGCGCCGCCGAGTTTCTGATCGCGGCCGCCCTGCCAGAAGCGACGAAAGATCGCATGCCGCTGCCCCTCCGGCACGCCGGGACCCTTATCGACGACGCTAATCGACGGCGGATCGGCCGCAATTTGGATCGAGACCGTCGTACCCTCTGGAGTGTACCGGAGGGCATTTTCCACCAGATTGCGCAACGCTCTGAACAGATAGTCGCGCGCGCCATGAATATGAACAGGCTCGTCCGGCGCGATCACTTCAATAGACCTCCGCGCCCCGATGGCTGCCGGCGCGAGATGCGATGCCACCTCGGTGGCGATGCTCGTCAAGTCCGCGACCTTTTCGGCATCGAGCTGCAAGACGTCGAGCCGCGCGATGTCGAGCAATTGATTGACGAGCCGCTCGAGGCTGCTGATCTCATCGAGAAGCTCGTCATGACCTTCGAACTTGGAGAGAATCCCGGCATGCGCCTTCAACACGGCAACCGGCGTACGCAATTCATGCGCAGCGTCGGCAATAAACCGCCTCTGTGCATCGAAGGCCGTCTCCAGCCGATCCAGGCCGCGATTGACGGCGCTCACCAGGGCGTGGACGTCGCGCGGAAGGCCGTCCTCGGTCAGCCGCATCGACACCGCACTCGGTCCGATCGCGGCGGCTTGATTGGCCGCCATGCGCAGCGGCGAAAGTCCAATGCGTGCCACAAGCAGATTGACAAGCAACAGAATGATAACGAACGGCACCCAGATCCACGCGATGTCTTGTACAAACTCTTCCAATACGCTGTCGAAGACGATATTGCCCGCGTGGAACGCGACTTGGATCCATACTGGCTGGTTGCCGAAGACCGTCCGCTCCGAAAGCCCGTAATACGGCTCCCCGCTCGGCTGGAGCAGGAAGAGGTCGCGCTGCCGCAATGGATTGATCGCGGCCAGCGGTGCGGTGACGCCTGACGATGCAGCCAACAGCGTGCCGTCCGTTGCAACGACCGCGAAGCGGCCGTTGTTAGCTTTGAAGTCCTCGATCACATAGTTCGGAAGATGAATTGGACCTTCTGGCGCTTCCTTCAGATAGTTCGCGATGACGCTTGCCTGCACGCTCAGCGTCTGTTCCCGAAATTGCGTATTCTTGGCTTTGAACCTCACATAAAGCACGCCACCTGCGGTCGCGACCGCCAGGATGCTGACCGACACCAGCCCGATAATAAGCCTTAGCCACAGCGACGGGCTTGCGCTTTCGCGATTTGGCGAGCCGCTTGGATCTTGACGATCAGGCACTGGCCGCTGTGTCAGAAAGCACGTATCCCACGCCACGCAGCGTGTGTATGTGCATATCCGCCCCCGCTTCCTGCAGGCGTCTGCGGATCCGATGGACCAGGACTTCGATTGCATTAGAGGCAAGGTCCTCTCCGAACGAATAGATCGCATCTTCAATCGCCGATTTCGGCACAACTCGGCCAGCCCGCCGCATGAGGAGTTCGAGGCCGTCGATCTCGCGACGACCGAATTCAATTGGAACTCCGTTGACGGTGACCTCTCGATCGCTGGTATCGAGACTCACGTTTCCGGCGGTCAATTTGACTCCGAGAGCCTCCCCAGGTCGCCGAAGCAGTGCGCGAACCCGGGCGATAAGTTCGTCGAGCTCGAAGGGCTTGCGCAGATAATCGTCCGCGCCTTGGTTGAGACCCGCGACCAAATCTTCCAGACTGTCACGCGCCGTGAGCACAAGCACCGGCCTCGTCATCTGGCGCTGACGCTGTTTGCCCAGCCAAACCAAGCCATCGCAGTCCGGCAGTCCCAAGATCTAGCAGGAGCGTATCGTAATGCGTGGCCGCGAGCGCGCCTTCGGCATCTGCGGTGGTGCAGACATGATCCACCGCAAAGCCACCATTCTGCAGTGCCTTGGATAGATAATCGGCAAGCCGCTGATTGTCTTCGATCAGCAAAAGACGCAAGGTGTGTCCCCTAATTCCCGCTCATTGCAGTCGGAGAGTGCCCTGAAGCGTCGCGCACCTTGGACGCCATGAGCGCTATGTCGAGACCAGAGAAGGATCAGCATCCTTACGCCAACGTTACATCCTGCATACTCGGTCAAAAAGCGTTACGACGCCGCAGTTCAACCCGAGGCTTTCTCAGGCCAATCGTCAAATCGCCGTGCCAAACAGCTTACCGATTCCGGCCGTGAGAGCCATCGCCAACGCGCCCCAGAATGTTACTCGGGCTGTGGCACGCAGTACATTTGCACCGCCTGCTCTCGCCCCGATCGCACCCAGAAGAGCGAGAAAGCCCAAGGACGCTGCGGACACGACGGGGACAAGCACATTTGCAGGCGAAACGACAACCATGAGCAATGGCATCGCCGCGCCTACGGAAAACGTTGCAGCCGATGTCAGCGCGGCTTGCACGGGTCGCGCGGCGGTGATTTCCGAGATCCCAAGTTCATCGCGCGCATGAGCGGTTAACGCGTCTTTCTCCATCAATTGCTGAGCAACTTGCCGCGCGAGGGGCTGATCGAGGCCGCGCTTGGCGTAGATTTCGGTAAGCTCATCAAGCTCACCCTTGGGATCTTCTTTCAACTCCTTGCGCTCGCGCGCGAGGTCCGCCTGCTCGGTGTCGCTGCGCGGGACGTCAAAATCAACGTCAAAGTCTACGTCAATCCCTCCGGCAAAGTGGATTTCTCCGAACTGGTCTCTAAGGTCCCGGATACCGATCGCGATCTGGCCGTGTTGGCGGTGTTCGCCGCGCGCCGATGGGAATTTTCACAAACGTGCCCGCGACGGGGACAGCGCAGTGCCGGGTGAAGTGATTCTCCACTATCAGTTCGGCCCCCCTGCGCACTGACCGGCGAGAGGGGCTCTCCACCTCCATCGGGCGATGCGAGTGAATGGGGCCCTCAGTTGCTACTAACCTACACGCAAGGCTTCCCAATAGCCCATTCCCGGCTGGAACAGCATCCAAACATACGAGGGTTTCCCTCAGTTGACCGCGGATTGAGGAAAGTCATGCATTGGTAGCAGTGCAAGATCTGACGTTCTGTGAAGAAAGAGGGACATATGAAAAAGCGCAAGGGACTGAAGAGCAGGTAGTGCCCGCACCCGGCGGCGAACTTCACCAGACCGCCGGCGAGGATGTGCCGGTTCTGACGACACAGCAGGGCACGCCGATTTCCGACGATCAGAACTCTCTGCGGGTCGGCCCGCGCGGGCCCGCGACGCTCGAGGACTTTCATCTTCGCGAGAAGATCTTCCACTTCGATCACGAGCGCATCCCGGAACGCGTCGTGCATGCGCGCGGTTTCGGCGCACACGGCTTCTTCGAGAATTACGAGCCCTTGGCCGACATCACGTCGGCCGATCTGTTCCAGCGGGCCGGCGAGAAGACTCCGGCGTTCGTTCGTTTCTCCACCGTGGCGGGCAATAAAGGCTCGGCCGATCTGGCTCGCGACGTTCGCGGATTCGCCGTGAAGCTGTACACGCAGCAAGGCAACTGGGACATCGTCGGCAACAACATCCCGGTCTTCTTCATCCAGGATGCGATCAAGTTTCCCGATCTGATCCACGCCGCCAAACCGGAACCGGACCGCGACTTCCCGCAGGCGCAGACGGCCCACGACAACTTCTGGGACTTCATCTCGCTCATGCCGGAAAGCATGCACATGATCATGTGGGCGATGTCGGATCGCGCCATCCCGCGCTCGTTCCGCTTCATGGAAGGCTTCGGCGTCCACACTTCCGCCTGGTCAACGCCGATGGGAAGATCGACGTTCGTGAAGTTCCACTGGAAGCCAAAGCTCGGCTTGCAGTCGGTGGTGTGGAACGAAGCGGTCAAGATCAATGGCGCGGATCCGGACTTTCATCGCCGGGACCTGTGGAACGCCATCCAGTCCGGCAACTATCCGGAATGGGAACTCGGCCTTCAACTCTTCGACGACAAGTTCGCCGACGAGTTCGCGTTCGACGTTCTCGACGCGACCAAGCTCATTCCGGAAGAAGATGTGCCGATCCGGCGCGTCGGCCGGCTGGTTCTCGATCGCTGCGTCGACAACTTCTTCGCCGAGACCGAGCAGGTCGCGTTTTGCACGAACAACATCGTTCCGGGCGTCGATTTCAGCAACGATCCGCTGCTGCAGGGCCGCAACTTTTCCTATCTCGATACCCAGGTGAAGCGTCTCGGCGGCCCGAACTTCACGCATATTCCAATCAATGCGCCGAAGTGCCCGTTCCACAATTTCCAGCAGGATGGCCACATGGCGATGGTGAATCCGAAGGGCCGCGTGAACTACGAGCCGAACTCCTGGGGCGGCGCCGAAGGCGGACCGCGGGAATCGTCACGAGACTGGTTTCCGGTCTTTCCCGGCGGAAGAAAACGGCCGCAAGGTTCGCGAGCGTCCGGAGAGTTTTGCCGACCACTATAGCCAGGCACGCCAGTTCTACATCAGCCAGACCAAAGCGGAGCAAGGGCACATCGCCGACGCGCTCATCTTCGAATTGAGCAAGGTGGAAAGGCCGGCCATTCGCACGCGGGTGGTTTCGCATCTGCCGCACATCGATGCGAAACTGGCGGACTCGCGTTGCCAAGGGTTTGGGGCTGCAAGAAAAAGTTCAGCCGGCCACACCCGCGAAAGAGCCGCGAACCGACCTCAAGCCGTCGAAGGCTCTGAGCATCATTCTCAATCGACCGCAAGTCCTTCGCGGGCCGAAAGGTGGGCGTCCTGGTGACCGATGGCGGTCGATCGGAAGCTGTTTGACGCGCTCAAGTCAGGAGGTCGAAGGCGGAAGGCGCTACGCTCGAGAGTCATCGCCCCCGTCGGTCGGCGGCGTGAAAGCGAGCGATGGGACCCTGATCGAGGCGCAGCAGAAGATCGGCGGCGGCCCCTCCGTTCTCTATGACGCAGTCGCGGTGATTCCCTCCGAAAAGGGAGTCAGCTCCTTGCTGAAGAACGCGGCCGCCAGGGATTTCGTTTCCGACGCCTTCGCCCATCTGAAGTTCATCGCCTACGTGGATGCCGCGATTCCGCTGTTCGAGAAAGCCGGCATCGGCGCGGATCTGGATGAGGGGTGCATCAGTCTCACCGCGCCGAAGCGCTCCGCGGCAAAAGGTGTTTGTCCGCTTTCGTAGCCGCCTGCCGGAATCTCCGGCTCTGGGAGCGGGAGAAACTCCTCAAGTAGAATATATATTTTACGATCTGATAGTCTCAAATGGCCCACCGCGTGCACGTCTTCACACCGACTCAATTCAGGAGGGCTCTCCATGGCCAAGGGCCAAGTTGCTATCACCGTCGAGCGCTGTAAAGGGTGCGGATTCTGTGTCGAATTCTGCCCCACCCACGTCCTCGCGCTCTCATCCGCTTTTAATTCAAAGGGTTACCATCCGCCCCACGTCGTCGCCGGCGAGAAGTGCTCGGGCTGCGACCTGTGCGGAATGTACTGTCCCGATTTCGCTATCTTCGGAGCTCGCAATGCACGCTGACCCCAAAGGTGTTCTCACAGGTGTCCATTTTCTCGACGGTGATCACGCTTGTTGTGAGGGAACACTCGCAGCCGGTGCGCGATTTGCCGCAGGTTATCCCATCACGCCCTCCACCGAAGTGGTCGAACGCTTCGCCTGGAGAATTCCCACCGTCGGCGGCATCTTCATTCAGATGGAAGACGAACTGGCCGCTTCCATCGCCATCCAGGGCGCGGTCTGGGGCGGCGCCAAGGCCTTCACCGTCACGTCCGGCCCCGGCTTCTCCCTCATGATGGAGCACATCGGCTACGCCGCCATCACGGAAACGCCGTGCGTCTTCGTCAACGTGCAGCGCGGCGGACCCTCCACCGGACTGCCCGACCCTGCCCGCGCAGGCCGACATGATGCAGGCCAAGTGGGGATCGCACGGCGACTACAGCATCATCGCCCTCTGCCCCAACTCGCCGCAGGAGTGCTTCGACCTGACCATCACCGGCTTCAACCTGGCCGAAGAGTTCCGCGTCCCCGTCATGATGATGCTGGACGAGTGCGTCGGCCACATGACCGAGAAGGTGGTCATCCCCGAGAGCGACCAGATCGCCATCACGCCGCGCCGCTTCACGCACAAGACGCCCGAGGAGTTCCGCCTCTTCGAACCCAGGGAAGACCTGGTCCCCGACATGGTGAAGGCCGGCGACGGCTACCGCTTCCACGTCACCGGCCTGACCCACGACGAGCGCGGCTACCCCAGCATGAACGTGGAGACGCAGGACCGCTGGTGCGCCGCATGCAGGACAAGCTGAAGCCGTTCGCCAACGGCCGCGCCCTCTTCGAAGCCGTGAACCTGGACGACGCCGAAGTGGTGGTGGTCTCCTACGGCATCACCTCGCGCGTGGCGCAGCGCGCCACCCAACTGGCGCGCGCGCAGGGCATTCGCGCCGGCATGTTCCGCATCATCTCCGCCTGGCCTTTCCCGGAGCAGCACATCCGCGAACTCGCCGGCCGGGTGAAGGCCTTCGTCGTGCCCGAGTTGAACCTGGGCCAGATGGTCCACGAAGTGGAGCGCTGCGCGGCGGGCCGGGCGAAGGTAATCTCCGTTCCCCATGCGGGCGGCAGCGTCCACAAACCCGAAGTCATTCTGAAAGCCATTCTGGAGGCCGCCCGATGAGTGAAGCACATTCTCGATATCCCGTTGAACGCGACCAACCCGGTGGAGCCGTTCCTGCGCATGGACCGCATGCCGCACATCTGGTGTCCCGGCGTGCGGCATCGGCACCACGGTGAACTGCTTCGCCCGCGCGCTGGAGAGTTCCAAGCTGGACCTGAATAAGGTCGCGATCGTCTCCGGCATCGGCTGCACCGGCCGCGTGGCCGGGTACGCCAACCTGGATAGCTTCCACACCACGCACGGACGCGCCATCCCGTTCGCCACCGGACTCAAGCTCGCCAATCCCGGAGCTGCAGGTGGTGGTCTACTCCGGCGACGGCGACCTGTTCGCCATCGGCGGCAACCACTTCATCCACGCCGCGCGCCGCAACATGGACATCAAGGTGATCTGCGTCAACAACCTCACCTACGCCATGACCGGCGGCCAGACCGGCCCGACCACGCCCACCAGGTGATCTCGGCCACCTCGCCCTACGGCGTCTTCGAGCCGTCCTTCAACCTGGTGCAGCTGGCCGAAGCCGCCGGCGCCTCTTACGTGGCGCGCTGGACCACCTACCACGTCAAGCAACTCAGCCGCTCCATGGAGGAGGTGCTGCACAAGAAGGGCTTCTGCTTCATCGAAGTGCTTTCGCCCTGCCCCACGCTCTACCAGCGGCGCAACAAGATGGGCGACGGCCTGGACACCATGAAGTTCTACAAGGAGGTCAGCAAGGTGCGCAACGGCGCGCCCACCAGCGAGTGCGCGCTCACCAAGGCGGGCGAGATCGTGGTCGGCAAGTTCGTCGATCGCGACCGGCCGGATTACCTGGAACTGCTCAACCGCCAGATGACCGAAACGCTTGGGCGACCGCTACGCGGATCCGGAGGTACACATGCAGCGAGGGCTAGCTAAACTCGAGACACGAAATTCGGATCGCCGGCTTCGGCGGCCAGGGCGTGATCCTGGCCGCCATCGTCATCGGCAAGGCGGCCGCCATCTTCGAGGGCGGCTACGCCACCATGACGCAGAGCTTCGGCCCGGAGGCCCGCGGCGGATCGTCGGCAGCGCGCAGGTGATTCTCTCCGGCGAGCCGATCCTCTACCCCTACGTCACGCAGCCGGACATCCTGGTGGTGATGAGCCAGGAAGCCTATGCCGGGTTCTCGCCGCAGTTGAAGCCCGGCGGCATCCTGATCGTGGAGCAGGAACTGGTGCGCATCGATCAGCCGCCCGCAGGGCGTCCGCGTTCTACGGCGTTCCCGCCACGCGCCTGGCCGAGGAACTGGGCCGCAAGGTGGTGCTCAACATCGTGATGGTCGGCTTCTTCGCCGCCGTGACCAACCTGCTCGACCCGGACAGCCTGCGCCAGGCGGTGGCCGATTCGGTCCCGCCCGCCATGCAGAAGCTCAATCTGCAGGCCTTCGACAAGGGCTTCGAGTACGGCGCCGAACTGGTCCACAGCCTCTCCGAGATCGTCGATGCCGAGCCGCTGCTGCTCGAAACCGAATCGTAAAAAACAATCACCCGGTTCAGGCCAGCCCGCGGAATAGCGTTATACTACCCGTTGAATCCCAAGGACGAGGTAATTTCCATGAGCGCGGTCCAAGCCACTGGTGCGGAAGTCCACGATGCGGCTCCGGCGGCCGGCACGCCGGAGGCCGAACTGGCCCACAAGTGTCTCTACTTCATGGTGCTGATGCGCGAAGTGGAAGATCGCATCGAGCGCAAACTGTTCCGGCAGGGCAAAGTATTGGGCGGAGTCTATGTAGGACGCGGCCGAGGAGGCCATACCGGTGGGCAGCGCACTGGTGTCCCAGCCGGACGATGTGCTGTGTCCGACGCACCGCGACATGGCCGTATTCTTCGTTCGCGGCGTGTCGGCGCGGCGTGTGCTCGCCCAGTACATGGGCCGCATGGGCGGGCTCACGCGGCCGCGACGGCAACATGCACATGGGCGACATGAGCGTCGGCGTGGTGTCCCTGATCAGCGCCCTGGCTGCCACCGTGCCGGTGGCCACAGGCCTCGCGCTGGGCATGCGCTACAAGGGTATCAACGGCGTCGCCTTCAGCTACTTTGGCGACGGCGCCACCAGCCGGGGCGATTGGCACGAAGGCGTCAATTTCGCCAGCGTACAAAAGCTCCCCATCGTATTCATCTGCAACAACAATCAGTACGCCTATTCCACGCCGCTAAATCTACAGATGGCCTGTGCCAACGTCGCCGACCGCGGCCCCGCGTACAACATGCCGGCCGAAATTGTGGATGGCAACGACGTGCTGGCGGTCTACGAGGCCACGCAGCGCGCCGCAGCCTATGCGCGCGCCGGCAGCGGACCCTACATGCTGGAGTGCAAGACCTTCCGGATGACCGGACACGTCGCCCACGACGCGGCGTCCTATGTCCCCAAAGGACTGTTCGAAGAGTGGGGCAAGCTCGACCCCATCGTCCGCCTGGAAAAGCGCATGCTCGACGAATCCTGGGCCGCGCAGGAGGAGATCGATGAAGTGCATGCCTCCGTCACGCGCGAAGTGGACGACGGGGTCGCCTGGGCGGAGCAGAGCCCATACCCGGACGCCGCCACCCTGATGGACGACGTGTACGAGAGCCAATAACCCATGTCCACCACTTATCTGGAAGCAATTCGCGAAGGTCTCTGGGAGGAGATGGAGCGCGACCCCAATGTCTTCTGCATCGGCGAGGATATCGGCGAGTACGGCGGCGCCTTCAAGGTGACCGCGGGATTCCTCGAGCATTTCGGCGCCACCCGCGTGGTGGATACGCCAATTTCGGAAGCGGCCATCGTAGGCGCGTCCATCGGCGCGGGGCTGATGGGCCTGCGGCCGGTGGCGGAGATGCAGTTCGCCGACTTCATCACCTGCGGCTTCGATCAGATCGTCAATTTCGCCGCCAAGTGTCGTTACCGCTGGAATGCCGGCGTGCCCATCGTCATACGCTCGCCATCCGGCGGCGGCATACATGGC
>CAVXQX010000012.1:0-272106 GCA_963764005.1 uncultured Alphaproteobacteria bacterium
TACCCCCTGTTCTTCGTTTCGTCGTATTGTTTAAAAGAGCGCATGTGAAGCGGTGAGGCCTAGATTTCGGGCGGAAGGTTCAGCCCGGCCTAGCTCAAATTCAGGGGAGAGCAAACACATGATGTCGAAGTCCGAGATTGTGCAGAAAATCGCCGACGATACTTCGCTGTCGAAAAAGGACGTGAAGTCCGTCATGGAGTCGCTGGCGGCCGTCGGCTACAAGGAACTGAAGAAGACCGGCTCCTTCATGCTGCCCGGCTTCTGCAAGTTCGTGGTGATCAAGAAGCCGGCCACCAAAGAGCGCAGCGGCATCAACCCGTTCACCAAAGAGCCGACCGTGTTCAAGGCGAAGCCTGCGCGTAAAGTGCTGAAGGCTCGCCCGGTGAAGGCCGCGAAGGATGCGGTGTAGCGCGACAGCTTCCGACATCCGAAAAGTCTGCAACTTTTCGGGATTATGCTCATCCTTTGACGCATAATCTTATCCGAAAAGTCTGCAACAGTTCGGCGGGGTCAATCATTTTGAGTAGCAGAGAGCGAGTTCCACATGGTTGACCAGGCAGCGCTGAACGAGATCGAAAAGCGCATCCAGATCGTCGAGGACAATCTGCGCCAGTTGATGGAGCAGGCCGCAGCCTATTCGGGTGCCGCCGACGAAGAGCGCAATGCCGACCGCATCGCCGATCAGCAGGCGAAGCTCGACGCGCTGTTGAAAGAACGCGACGATCTGCTCGCCAAGTAGCGGAAGCGTCTCGATCAGAACACTCTGTTGATCGAGACGGCGACAGCTTGCGACGTCACTTACCGCGACAGGGTGGGAAACACGGTGTTAAATCTCCTCGTCCTGTTGGCGAAGGATTGCACATAGCGCGTCGTCTTGTACGACGCCGACATACTCCAATTCGCCCCTGCCCTCCCTGCTCTTCATTTACCGCTTTGCTGTGAATTGGAATTCGCGCTAAAGTAGTGATTGTTGCAATAAGCTCGGTATGCGGGAGGGCTTGGGCATGACCGACGGTGAGAGAATGCTGAAACTGGCCGAGACACGGATCGGCGAGAAATACGTCAATGTCTGCGTGCCGAAGAACAACGCCAATTGGCACGGACCATGGGACTGTGCGGAGTTCATGTCCTGGCTGGTGTATCAGGTCGGTAGCTTTCTCTATGGCTGCGTTGACGATAACGGCGACCCGGCCACCGTCGAGGCCTATACCGGCGCCTGGAAGACGAACTCGAGAACGCTCGGACGCCGCGTTCCAAAGGAACAGGCCGCGGGAACGCGCGGTGCCGTGCTGTTGCGCTATCCGCCAGTACCAGGCGCCATGGGCCATATCGTGGTGTGCGATGGCAGAGGCGGCACCGTCGAGGCCATGGGCAAAAACTACGGCGTGCGTCGCGGCAAGGTTTCCGGACGCGTCTGGGACACCGGGGTTTTCCTTCCGAAATTCTCCTACGGCGCGGCCGACGTGAACCTGGATGTCGAGGAACCGACAACGATCTATGCGATCGGCCGCCCGAACATGAAATCATCGGTGGTAAAATCCATTTAGCGGGCGCTAAAGGAATTCGGCATCGATCCTGGTCCCATCAATGGCGACTACGGGCCTCTCACGTTGGCGGCGGTCACGGCGTTTCAGGCAACCAAGGGGATCGTCACCGACGGGCAGGTTGGCCCACAGACAGCGCGGCGGCTAAAGATCGATTTGAACGCCTAAGGGTATGGCGAGAGCGAAGCGCGGGAACAGCATCGCCTGCATTCACCGCTTCTGCGGCGCGTAGAACACGCTGTCGATCTCCGCGATGTCGTCATCGAACAGGCGCTTCACCTCGATCATGGTGCGCGGCGGATAAGGCGGTCCGCCCCAGAGCTCGGCCTGCGCCTTCTCCACCATCGGTGCGTAGCGCGGCAGGTCGCTGAGATAGATGGTCAACCGGACGCAATCCTTCAGGCTGGCGCCTTCCAATTCCGCGATGGTCTTGATGTTGAGGAAGGCTTGTCGGATGCGCGCTTGCGGATCCTTCACCAATTTGTTGGTCGCAGGGTCGATGCCTTGCATGCCGGCGACGAAGACAAAGTCCCCTGCCCGCACGCCCAGACTCCAGGTGCCTTCCACCTTGATCGCGCCTGGCGGGTCGAGCGTCTTCACGCCGTTCGGCGATTCAGCTTCCGCCGCACCGAGAGAGCCGGCAAAGACAAACGCCGCCGTCAGGAGAAGCATCCCGTCGCAAGCTCATGCCTACTTGAGCCGATAGATAAAGCTGTAAGCCACAGTCCACTATGGCATGTTTTCCGCGCGCGGCACTCGAATTAGCGTTGTGAGCTTGACCTACTCTTCTTGTGTACGAATCACACGCATCGTTAGAGCGTGAGCGATCTGGCATATGCAAGACCAACTTCGCGACGCGAGCATTCGACAACCCGGGAGTACAGCCATGCACCCACTCTTGAAGAAACTCGGTCTCGGCTTCGTCGCCGGATTCTTTGCGGTGATGATCTTCCATCAGTCGCTGTGGTGGGTGCTCAATATGGTCGGACTGATCCCGCCGGAGCGACCGGCCTGGCCATTCGATCCGATCCCGCCATTCGGCGTGCCTTCGGTGCTCTCGAAAGCGTTCTGGGGCGGGGTTTGGGGCGCAGCTCTGGCGCCGCTGCTTGGATCGGTATAGCGGACGCGCCTATTGGACCGCGTGGATCGTGGTCGGCTCGGTGGCGCTGTCGCTCGTCGCCTTCTTCGTCGTGCCTGCGATCAAGGGCGACGCCGATCCCTGAGATGTGGCCGCGCTTCCTTGCATCGCTTCTGGTCAATGCCGCCTGGGGCTTCGGCACGGGGCTATTGTTATATTTAGCGCGAACTCGGCGCGCTTGATCCAAGGGGGACGATCAACATGCCGCTTCTGAAGCTTTTGATTTTCGGCTTCGCCGCCGGGTTTCTCGCCGTGCCGATCTTCCATCAGGGCCTGTGGTGGATCTTCAATCAGATCGGCGTGATCCCACGGCAGCGCGCAGCCTGGGTGATGGATCCGATGCCGCCTTTCGGCGTGCCGGCCCTCTTCTCCAAGTCGTTTTGGGGCGGCGTTTGGGGCGCGGTCCTTACTTGCTTCTTGGCCGGTCTCGGTGGCGTCAGCTATTGGGCGGGCTGGATTCTGCGTCGGCGCGTTCGCGCTCACCGCAGTTGCCTTCTTCGTGGTGCCGCGGATCAAGGGCGAGCAGATGCCGGCGCCATTCCTGCCGCGCTTCCTGGTTGGGCTCTCGCGTCAACGGCGCCTGGGGATTCGGCACCGGACTTCTCCTGCGCCTACTGTCTGGACTCTAGCCTTCGCGGTTCGGCGTGCCGAGGATGTGACTCTTCGGCGGCAGCATCACCTGATCGAAATCTTGGGTGAACATCGCGGCGGCGAAGAAGGCGACGGCGCGGAGCGTCTCCTTGCCGGTATTCTCCAGATCATGCCGCATCGGGGTCGGCAGCACGAAGACGCTGCCGGGCCCGACAGGATGCGTGGATCCGTCTTCAAGATAGAGCTTGCCGGTGCCGGCGACGATGTATTGCGTCTCTTCGGTGGCGTCGGTGTGCCAGCCGAGCCGTTTACCCGGTTCGATCTCGTAGACGATGGTCGACGACGCCGTCGCGCCATGTCCGCCATAGACGGCAAAGGCTCCGGCCCAATGCACCGCCTTGTCGCTCTCGCCCCAGACTTCGGCGCGCTTGAGGTTGTTGGAGTCGATTATCTCAACCTTGTTTATCGTGGCGTCGAACTTGGTCGCTGCGGCTTGGGCCATGTGTTGGGTCCTCCTGATGCTTGAGCTTAGGATAAGTCTCTCAGCCTACGAATGTCACGCTGCCGTCTCGGTTAGGCGTCGGTGTCAACGCCTAGCAGTATTCGAGTCGAAATGGGCGGATTGCGGAAGTCCCCGCCGCGCGGATAGCCTCGCACCATACGCTTATTACGCCGACATCAGGGCTTGATCCGCCGCGGTCGCGCGTTGCAAGCGCGGGGCGCTGCTCCAGTCTTGCAACATAGTCGACGAATTCTTGCCGCTTCGGCAGAAGATCGAACATCATGCCCCATCGCAGCGTCGATCCGACGACAACGTCGGCCGCGGTAAAGTGCTCGCCCATCAGATACGGCCCCTTGGCCACGGCTTTCGCGACGACATCCATGACCGTGTCGAAATCGCCATAGCCGATCATGCCCCGGCGCGGCTGCTCCTTGCGGGGCGAGGCCCGGTCCATCATGGCGGCCTCGACGCAGTTCGGACCAAAGAACAGCCATTTGAGATATTCGCCGCGCGCTGGGTCGCCGATGGGAACGTTCAGGCGCGCATGAGGAAATTCGTCGGCGAGATAGGTGCAGATGGCGGCCGCCTCGGTGATGACGGCATTGCCGTGTTTGAGTGCAGGAACCTTACCCATGGGATTGACGGCTAGATAGTCGGGCGCCTGCTGCTCTCCCGCCGTCAGATTGATAAGTTGCAGGTCATAAGGCTCGCCGAGCTCTTCCAACATCCAACGGACGATAGACGAGCGCGAAGGTGCCGCGTGATAGAGCGTGAGCGTAGCCATATGTCAGAACTCCCATTGTTGCCATGCATGATTAGAGGGCGAGCTTGGCAATCCGATGACCGGCAGGAATAGCCTTAGGACGCGGCCAGAGCGCTAAACTTCAATTATTTCAGGGACATGTTCGATTATCACAAAAAAGCGCGATTTGTGACCGATTTACTTCCGGGGCAGCTGCCAGGAGTTGAGTTTCGCGTTCCGGCCTGCTTGCTTCGGTGGGGCTAACATAACGCGCTAGACGAATAAAATCGCTCATGGATGGTCAACAGAAATGGCGCTGGGCCGGCATTGTGTCGGTCGCCAGCATATGTGGCGTGATCCTGACCGAGACCGCCGCCAATTTGCTTGGCGGTTATATCTCGGATCAGATCAAGAGCTGGGAGCCGCCGGCGGAAGCGAATGTCGCGTCTGTCGCGGCCGGACCGGTCACTAAGTCAAACAAGTCAGAGACGAAGCCGGTCGCCGACACCGAGGAGGACGTCCTCGTCGCGGCCGTGCCAGCTCGCGACGATAAAGAGTCACAAGCGGTCAGCACGCAATCGCTGCGGCCGACCCCCTCGCCCGATCCGCAGCCGCAACCCATGAACGGGTCGGTGGAGAAGGTGCTCGATACCGCGACAATTCTTGTCGACGGGCAGAGGCTCATGCTCGCCGGCATTACCGGGTTCGGCTCGCCCTATCGCGATCAGCTGGCAAAGTTCATCGAGGAGCAAGGCGGCAAGGTCCGCTGCGCGCCGATCGGCGACCGCTATAGCTGTTTCGTCAGCAATGTCGATCTCGGTCTCGCCGCGCTCACTAATGGTGCCGCGCGCACGGCGGCCGACGCTTCGCCTGCCTATCGCCAGGCCGAGGCCGAGGCAAAGAAAAGTAAACGCGGCATCTATCAGTGAGGCGCGTTTCGGAGGGATGGTCATGCCGATAGCCACAAGCTGCTTGAAATTGCTGCCGGCGCTCGCGCTGGTGAGCTTGCTCGGCGGCTGCGTGACCAACGGTCCGCGGCAAGAGGCCGGGACCGGCATCGGCGCGGTTGCCGGTGGTATTGGCGGCGCGTTGATCGCTAAGAACAACGGTATCAATCCGGTCGCCGGCGCCGTGGTCGGCGCCGTGGCCGGCGGCATCATCGGCAACGCGATCGGTAAGGCGCTGGACGACGAGGAGCGACGCCAACTCGCGCTCGCCACGCAACGGGCGGCGAACGCGCCGGCCGCGCGGAGCCAGCCCCCTGCCAAAGTGGCCTGGAAGCGCACCGACCCCGCCACCAAGCAAGTCACGGCTTCAGGCTGGGTGGTGCCGAAAACAGATCCCTATGAGCGTGCCGATGGCACCACCTGCCGCGACGTTACCCAGACCGTGGAAAAAGGCGGCCAGACGCAAAGCCAAGACGTCACGCTATGCAAGACGCAAGTCGCCCAAGCCGACGGCTCGAACTGGGTGATCCCGCAATAGGCTCGTCACGCAGGCACGGCGGCGGTTCTGTCTTCCGCATGATTGGCGAAGGTCGCGAGCAGCGCATTGAAGGCAGCCGCTTCGGCGCGCTCAGGCCCAAGCTCATCCTGTAGCCCAAGCAGAATGGCGCGATATTCTCCATAATTCGGCAGCGGCTCGCCGCGGTGCCAGGCGAAATCGCCAATATGGAAAAACTTGACCCAAGAGAACAGCAGATCGATCCACTCGCCGAGATCGGCTGGTAGCTCGATTTCCGCACGCTCGAGCTGATCGCCCGCACCGATCTGGACGAGGGCTCCATCGAGAAAAGGCGTGCCCGGAGCATCCAGAAAAACGAAGTTGAAACGCCGCCGGCCTGGCTGCCCATCGGTGGACTCGAAGAGCGGAAAGTCCAGGCCGGAAAGCCGGGCGTGCGGGAGCACGGCAAAGGTCGAGCCCTTGCCGTTGGGCCCGGTCACGAGGCTGATCCCAGCATCATTGGCTTGATCGGTGAAGACACGGGTATCCGAGGCGACGGAATCGGCGACCAGGATCTTGCCGGTCCTCTTGCGATCGATCATTTCGATGGATGATCCGCCGCCGGCTGCAAGCAAATAGCGTTGGCTGCGCTCGGCCAAGCGACGCAAATAGGTTAACAGCTTGAGGCGAGCACTCGCCTCGCGACAGCGCCCGGTAAAGCTAACGCGCACAAGATCCATGCCCCCCGGTCCCCCCTTTTTTTAGCCGACACAATTTGCGGGAGCGAAGTGGCGGAAGCAAGGAAGCGGGGAAAAATATCAAAGATGGTGAACGAGCCCTAGACTGAGGGTCGGGCGGCGCTGAAACTCCCGCAATAGCGCCGACTCAGCTGGGATCTGGACATGGTGGATTGGGGCAATTTCTACTCGCTGGTCGGGACCGTGGCGGGAACGCTGATCGGTCTCATCCTTGTCGTGATCACCTTCGGCAGCGACCGCAAGATCGAGAGTGACGATCACCGCACTCGTTTCTTTGTGACGCCGCTCCTGGTCTATTTCACCACGCTGCTCCTGCTCTCGTTAGCTTTGACGGCTCCCGTGGACGATCAAGTCCGCGCGGTTCTGCTCGGGGCGCTCGGCTGCGCCGGCTTTGCCTATGTCACCAACCTGGCCATGACCTCGCGGCGGCGAAACGACATCGTAGAGCACGAAGTGCTGTGGGACATCGTGCTGCCGATTGCCGCCTATATCCTCATTGCTGTCGCCGCGGCCGCCTGGGCCTTGGGCGCCAGCTTTGCGGACGAGGTGGCTGCAATTGCCGCGGCCGCTCTATTCATCGCCGCTATTCGAAAAAGCTGGATCATCACCCTCACGGTCGCCGGACGTCGCAAGCGGAGGTGAAGCTTCCGCTGTGCTCAGCGCTATTTGAACAGCGCGAAATAGATGACGTAGAGCCAACTGAAAATGCCGTGGATGATGGCCCACAGGATCGAGTGGTTATTGGTGTAAGAGATCGCGATGGCGAGCGCGGTGCCGAAGCTGATGCCGTATTTGGCGCCTTCCATTCCATAATTGGTCGGGTTCATAACCGTCCTCCTCTCGACTGACCTCGATAAAACACAGACGGCATGACCGGCGCCATGCCGTCTGTTGCAGTGTAGCCGCGCGAGATGGCGCGGGGCAATGTTCCGTTCAGCGCGCGGCCTTGGCGTGGGCGCGGTGCGTGCCGGCTCCGGCGAGAATGCCGGCGAACTTCTCCGAGACATAGCCGAACACGGCGCCAACCATCATCGAGATGACAATGGTGAGCACGGGGTTTGCGAGCGATGTCGCGGTGAGATTGTTGAGACCATCGGCAGTGAGCAGCGCCAGGGCTACGGTCGAGGCGAAGCCGTAAACTTGCGCCGGAATTGCCGAGAACATGGCGACGTTGGCGAGCAGCACCATGGCGGCAACGCCAATGCCGACACAGATCGCGGCCCAGATCGGGAGACCGAGCTTGTCGGCCATGCCGGTCTTCGTCGCGACGTAGAGCGTGATACCGGCGATGACGGCGCCGGCCGCGGTGTTGAGGACCGTGGTCGCCAGACCGTGCTCCTTGCCGCCGCAATGGAAGTAGCAGCCCCAGGCGATGAAGGCCGCCCAAATCGCGAGCATGCCGCCGAGCGGGCCAAGGAAGAGCCATGTGGCGACGGCGCCGAGCACGCCGAGGCTGATTGCAAGTGCTGTATTCGTGGACATCTCACCCCCCTAATGGTTGGAGAGCGGGTGGGGCCGTGACGAAGCGCCAGGCCCACCGGCTCTACGGAACGAAGCCCGTTATTGTTTCGACTCGGCTTCGGGCGCGAGCTTAGTCCTGTTCTGTCTCATTTTGAACACGGAATTGCCATTATGCCCACAAAACGGGCTGGGTTGGCGCTTTTGCGCTCTAACCGAGCAGGCCAAAACGGGCGAAAACGGTATGTTAGCAAGTCAATTGGATTGTCGTTGCTCAGCACGTGTGCGGCGGAGGCGACATGCCAGTTTGGCTTTCCAGGCTCATGCAAGATTGGCGGATTCTTGCCGCCGATCCCGCATCGTTGGCCCTTGGCGTCATCTTTGCCACCTGCATCGCAGCGGCCGTTCTGTATTGGTCCTACAATTCACTCGTGACGTGGTCCTCCTCATTCCTCGAGGAGACGACCAGCGAGCTCACGGAACTTCATGCCGGATACAAGACGCTTAAGAAGCCACCGCGCGATCCGCGTGGCCTTTACCGAAATGGCGGCCGCATCGGTGGCGTCGTAAAACCTGTTATCGACGCGCCCAATGGCGCGGTCGTATTCCAAGAAGTCAGCATCGCCGGAGAGCTAGACCGCGCTTCACCCTTCGAATTCCAAGACCTCATCATAAGCTACAAAGGCTGCGATGCCTCGGACGGAATCCGCAAAGGTGATGCGGCGGCGTTCACATATTACAACGCGCGGTTTTCAATCGTTGGGAAGCGTGTCGATTAAGTCTTTGAACTCCATCGACCCGCCGACAACTTCAATTTCAATGGGTGGATTGCGGCAGGCTGGCGAGGTCTTTGATGTACCAGTCCTCGACCTTGACCACGGCCGGATTCTCGCCGTTCTCGTAGATCCAGGAGTCGACCGCGTATTTCTGGCCGGTCTTGGTCTCTTGGATGACTGCGGTCCAATGCGGCCAGTATTTGATGGGATCGCCTTGCAGGGTTCCCTTCAACAAATCGCCTTTCGAGAACGGAATCTCGACCGTGTGATACTTGAGCAGCTTGTTCGATTGCAGCACCAGCAGGTAGCTTGTGGTGTTGGTCGCTTCATCCACGCAATCTTCCTGCGTGGGATCGCCCGAGCCCGCGTACTCCATTCCGGCCCGGTCGTTGATCCCGAGTTTGGCGCCGACCTTTATCTCGATACGGGCGATCGCGTAAGCGATGGCGCGACGCTCCTCGAATGGCGTATCGGCCTTTTTGGTTCGCTTCATCAAGGCTGCGAGTTCGGCGATGTCCGATTTGTGGAAGTAAAAGGTCGTCTTCATCTTGCAGGTATAGGCGTGACAGACTTCAACGGCATCGCCCTCCGGCGGCGCCACGTTGAATGAGGCATAGTGTTTGCGGGGGTCGCCGCTGCGATCATGGATACAGCCAGCCAAGAAGCGGCGGCAACCAACACAGTAACGAAGGCAACAGCCTGTCGCATTGAAAATCCAGCGATTTTTGTTTCCGACCCCGTTGCTCTATAGCATCAGTTTTCGACGACAGAGGCAGGCCAGCCTCACGGAAAATCACGCTTTAACAAGCGTCTGTCGTTTCATGGCCACAGTCCGATGTCCTTGCAACGCCAACATTATAGGGACTAGCTAGGCCATGACCCGCGACGTTCACGTGATCGGTGGCGGTCTCGCCGGAAGCGAGACGTCCTGGCAGCTGGCACAAGCCGGCGTGCCGGTGGTGCTGCATGAAATGCGGCCCATCCAGAAAACCGACGCGCACAAAACCGACGCGCTCGCAGAGCTCGTCTGCTCCAATTCGTTCCGCTCCGACGATTTCGAGAACAATGCGGTCGGGCTGTTGCACGAGGAGATGCGCCGCGCCGGCTCGCTCATCATGCGAGCCGCCGATGCCAACAAGCTTCCAGCCGGCGGGGCCTTGGCGGTCGATCGCGAGGGCTTTGCCAACACCGTGACGGAGGCGCTTGAGACAAGCGCTCTGATCACCATCGTCAGGGAAGAGGTCGACAGACTCCCGTCCAAGGATTGGGACAGCGTGATCGTCGCAACAGGTCCCCTCACCTCACAGGCGCTTGCGCGCACCATCCAGACCATGACCGGCGAGGCTGAGCTCGCCTTCTTCGATGCCATCGCGCCCATCGTTCATCGCGAGAGCATCGACATGGATGTGTGTTGGCTTCAGTCGCGCTACGACAAGGTCGGACCCGGTGGCGGCGATGCCGATTACATCAACTGTCCGCTCGACAAGCCGCAATACGAGGCCTTCGTCGCGGCGCTGCTTGGAGGCGAGAAAACCGAATTCAAGGACTTCGAACAGGCCACGCCCTATTTCGAAGGCTGTCTGCCCATCGAAGTGATGGCGGAACGCGGGGTTGAAACTTTGCGGCATGGTCCAATGAAGCCGGTCGGGCTCACCAACAGACATCGCCCCGATGTGAAGCCTTACGCCGTGGTGCAGCTCCGGCAAGACAATGCGCTCGGTACGTTGTGGAACATGGTCGGCTTCCAAACCAAGCTGAAGCATGGCGAGCAGGCCCGGATCTTCCGCATGATCCCCGGGCTTGGAAGCGCCGAGTTCGCGCGGCTCGGAGGCCTGCACCGCAACACCTTCCTCAATAGCCCGAAGCTGCTCGACGATCAGTTGCGTCTCAAAGCCGATCAGCGGCTTCGTTTTGCGGGGCAGATCACAGGCGTCGAAGGCTACGTCGAATCCGCTGCGATCGGGCTGCTGGCCGGGCGCTTCGCCGCCGCCGAGCGGCTTGGCGAGACGCTTGCGCCGCCGCCGCGCACCACGGCGTTCGGCGCGCTGCTGCATCACATCACGGGCGGCCATCTGAGCGATGAAACGGCGCGGAGCTTTCAGCCGATGAACGTGAATTTTGGGCTGTTCCCCCCCATCGAAGATGCCGTCCGCGCGGGCCGTAAGGCGGACAGGACCACGACAAGGCGTCAAGCCATGAGCGCCCGCGCGCTTGCGGATCTCGAGTCCTGGCTCGGGCGAAGCGCTTCGATCGCCGCGGAGTAGACGCTACGGCGTCTTCGCGAGCACCAGCCAGAATCGCAGCAGCGAAATGCCAAGCTTCGGCTCCTGGAACATGCCGTTCAGATTGTCGATCAGCAACGTTCCCGAAAGCGAACCGCTCGACGCTTGAAGTCGAACCGGGCGATGGTCGTCGCTCATCAGATTGGTGAGCTCGCGCGCCGCATCGAAGATGTTGAAGCGCAGTTCGGCGCCCTGCTCTGTTTGTGCAACGACCACGTTGTCCACGAGCTGGAGCCGCACCGGACCAAAGCCCTCCACCGTGATGGTCTGAGGCGGAATGGGTACGGGGTCGATGGTATTGCCCGAGAAGAGAATTGGACCTGCAACGCCTACGGTCCCTGAAGTGGCGATGACCACCGGCTCGTTGGAGTAGTGGCTGAAATAGGAGACTTCCTGCGAGCTCAGGATGTCGGGACGGAGGCCAAGTCCTTCCAACACTTCCTTGGTCTGCACTTCGGGAGATTTTTCCGGCGCGAACGGATTGCTGCCGGTGCCCTCGAACCACGGCTCGAGCGTGCGGAGAGCATGATGGGTGTTGAGATACCATTCGAGGCCGCGCACGCGGGACGCATCGGTGCCGAGACGGCTGCTGTCCGGATTTGAGTCTGTGCGCGCGACGAGCTTGCCGTCGACCAACACCTCTCGCTTGATGAGGAGCCTTTCCAGCTCGGCACGCTGGCTCATGACGGAAAAGCCGATCGCGCCTCCAGGGCCGAACGACGCGGCGAGCAGCAGGAGCGCCAACACGCCCGGCACCAGTCGGAGATCGAAATTCTCGCCCCTGGTCACGCGAATGATCGCGAGCGTCAGCGCCCAGACGCCGATCAGCACCATCAGATAGCGGTCTTCGGTCACGCCATAATCGGCGATGCGCCGGTAGACCGCGAGGAACAGCAGGATCACCGGCAGGGCCGTGAGCCAAACCCAGTAGCGCCAGAACAGGCGCACCAGCGTGCCGCCAGTCTCGCGGATGGGATAGCCGACGAGGAGCGTCGCCGCGCCGACCATGAGATAGCCGACGACCATGCTGCCGAGCGTCCCCTTGGGCAGCGTCCATTCGAGTGCGATCTTGACGGCATAGGCGTAGAGAATGGCGGTGTAGACGAGGAGCAGCGGCACCAGCACGAATTTCACCAAGGCTGAAGCGGCCCGCATGATGAATTCGCTCCGATCCTGCTCGGTGATGGTGTCGCTGAAGTTTCGTGGCGCGAAGGCAAGCGCGCTCACCGGCGCGATCAGGCCGAGGCTTAACGTCCAGATATGCTCGTGCCAGCGGAATGGCAGCTCGAGCGAGAACAGCGTGTTCAATGTTTCCAGGATGCTGGAGAGGCCGGCGCCAAACAGGCAGGCGCCGACAAGCGCAACACCCGCGCCCAGCACCAGCCGCTGATTAAACAGCCAATACGATGAGTTGCTTTCGTTGCGGCCGAGGAAGCCGGCCAGGCCGACGAGAAGCACAAGCCCGCCGATGAGCAGTATAGGGCCCGAGCCAGATGCACCAGGCGAGCCAAAACAGAAGTGCGATGACAAGGATGCCGGCGGCGGAGAGAACGTATCTTGCGGCTTGGGTGCGCCTGGTCGATTCCGCGAAGAAATCGACGGCGACGACCCAGAGAAAACAGGCCGCCAAGGCTCCGAGGGTCCTGAGCTTGGGGTCGCTCATATTCGAGCCGTGATAGAGCTTGTAGAGGGTGAAGAGCACGGCGAAGCCGACGCCGAGCGGAAAGCGCTCGACCGCCACGCTGATGTCGGGAAGCCATCCCCGCCACGACCATGTCCTTGCCGTCTTCACCATGAGCTTTCCTTCTTTGCGCTACCGCCAGGTCGCGAGTCGCCACAGACGATAAAGCGGATTGATGGTGGCCGCGAAGCGGAAAGGATCGTCGCCGATTTTGGCCAGCGAGGCCAGATATGGCCGGACCAGCGCAAGCGGCAGGAACGGCTTTCGTTCGCGCGCCGGAAGCTCGGCGAGCTTACCGCTCGGCATCCTCCAAGAGACATTCGGGCCTTGCCACGCAGCTGCGAAAGCACAGACGCAAGGCCAGGGCTCGCTTTCCCGGCAAGGATGTCTTCAAACGAGGTTCCGTGACGGCGAAGCAGATCGTCAGGGAGATCGCAGCGACCCCACGCTGCGTGAACGGGCATGGACCGCATCAAACCGGTAAGGCCATAGGCCCGACCGGCGGCCTGGGAAAGCGACTTGTGCCGATGGGCGTCTCCGCCGCCAATCGTCATCGCGGCCGCAAACAGGCTGCCGGCGGTGCCGTCAAGGTAATCGTCGAGCGCGGCCATATCCGGCATGATCTTGACCGCCACGTCGAATTCTCGCGCATCGATCATCCTGCCGATCGGCTCTGCCACGTCTGGATGGTGCTGTAGAAGCGCACCAATGGCGTCGGCCACCGGACTTGCCGTCGCCTCGCCGGTCGCCGCGCGGGCCAGCGCCTCGCGCCACCATTGCAATTTGATGTTGCCGAGGTCAGGCTCGCTTACCCGCTCGCCGATGCGGGCAAGCTCGACATTCAAGGCATAAAGGGCAAACAAATCGTCGCGCGCGGATGACGGCGCGAACAGCGTGGCGAGATAGCGGTCCGGATCGCCCTCGCGGAGGATCGCGACAATCGTGCTTGCTCGCTCCGCCTCATCCAATCGAGGCCTCGCTTCCTCCAAAGAGCAGGATTAGGCGCGCGCCGAGGCCCCTACCCTCGCACCTTCGCCACTCTTGGCGAAGGCATCGCGTTTTACGCCGAGGATCAACTGTAGAGGCGCCGCGACGAAGATCGAGGAATAGGCGCCGATGACGATGCCCCAGCACATGGCAAGCGCAAAGCCGAAGATCGCCTCGCCGCCGACAATGAGGAACGGCAGCATGGCGAGGAAGGTGGTGACGTGGGTCAGCGTGGTTCTGGACAGCGTCTCGTTGATCGAGACATTGAGCAACTCGACCAGCGGCATGCGGCGGTATTTCCGCAAATTTTCCCGCATCCGATCGAAGATCACGACCTTGTCGTTCAGTGAATAGCCGATGATGGTCAGGATGGCGGCGATGGACGACAGATTGAACTCGAGCTGGAGCAACGCGTATACGCCGATGGTTCCGGTCACGTCGTGGATCAGCGAAGCGATGGCGGCGACAGCGAACTGCCATTCAAAGCGGAACCAGACATAGATCAGAATCCCGAACATGGCGACGACGACGGCGACAGTGCCGCCCGCGATCAATTCATTCGAGATGGTGGGACCGACGACTTCGACGCGGCGATATTCCACCCCCTCGCCGAGCGCCTGCTTGACCTTGCCGATCGAGGCTTGCTGTTCCTGCTCGGTCGGCTGGGCACCAATGCGGATCAGCACATTGTCGGGCGCACCGAATTCTTGAATCTGCACTTCGCCGATGTTCAGCGCGTGGATCTTCGCGCGAATTGAGGCGAGATCGGCGGTGCTTTCCTTGGTCTTGATCTCGATCAGGGTGCCGCCCTGGAAGTCGATGCCGAAATTGAGTCCGACGCTCCATACCAGGAACAAGGGCACGACGGTGAGCAGCGCGGACACGACCCAACTGATCGTCCGTAGGCGAACGAAATCGATCTTGGTATCCGGCGGGACGAAGCTGAAGCCTCTGAACATCTCGGTTCTTTCCTAAATCGGCACGGAGGGTGGCCGCCACGTGCGCAGCCAGTATGCGACCATCATCCGCGTCACGGTAACGGCGGTGAAAAGCGAAGCGAAGATGCCGACGGTGAGCGTCACGGCGAAGCCTCGAACGGCGCCCGAGCCCAGCCAGAACAGCACCAAGGTCGAGATTAGCGTTGTGACGTTGCTATCGATAATGGTCGCCATGGCGCGGGTATAGCCAGCCTCGATCGAAGCGACCGGCGATTTGCCCGATCTGATCTCCTCGCGGATGCGCTCGTTGATCAGCACGTTGGCATCGACCGCGATGCCGATGGTGAGCACGATGCCGGCGATGCCGGGCAAGGTCAGCGTGGCGCCGAGAAGCGACAGCACGCCGAAAATCAGCGCGATGTTGATGAGGAGCGCGAGATTGGCAAACAACCCGAACAGGCTATAAGCCGCGAACATGAAGATGACGACGAGCGCGAGGCCCATCAGCGCCGCCTTCTTGCCCGAGGCGATGGAGTCGGCGCCGAGGCTCGCGCCGACGGTTCGCTCCTCAATGGCCGTGAGCTTGGCCGGCAGCGCGCCGGAGCGCAGCAGCACGGCGAGGTCGTTGGCGCGCTCGACGGTGAAATTGCCGCTGATCTGGCCGGTGCCGCCGAGGATCGGCTCGTTGATGCGCGGCGCCGTGATCACCTTGTTGTCGAGGAGAACGGCAAAGGGCAGCCCGACATTCTCTTGGGTGATTTTGCCAAAGCGCTTGGCGCCGGCGGCGTCGAAGCGGAAGGTCACGACCGGCTCGCCGGTGCGGCTGTCGAAGGAGGCTTGCGCGTCGACCAGATTCTGCCCGGTCAGGAGCACCTCGTCCTTCAGCACATAGGGAGCTGGCGGCGTTTCCTCGCCATAGGCCAGCACGTCGCCAGTCGGCACCTGCTTGTTGGTTGCCGCCTGGCTGGCGTCGGCGGACGGATCGACCATCTTGAACTCGAGCTTGCCGGTCTCGCCGATGAGATTCTTCAAGCGCTCGACATCCTGGATGCCGGGAACCTGCACGAGAATGCGGTTACGGCCTTCGCGCTGGATGACCGGCTCGGTGGTGCCGAGTTGGTCGACGCGACGCCGGATGGTCTCGATCGATGCCTGGATCGCGGCGCCCATGCGCTGGTTGAGGCCGACATCGGAAATGGTCAGCGTGATCTGGTTATCGTCACCCTTCGCGACGTCGAGGTCGCTGCCGGAGAAATTGCTGAAGACATTGCCGCCGACGGAGACAGAAAGCTTCTTGAGGTCGTTGAATGCCTTGTCGAAATCGGCGGGGTTACGGATTTTGACCGAGACGGATCGCGACGCGGAGTTCTGCGCAAGGTCGGTGTAGCCGATCGCGGGCTTGGCTCCGCGCAGAGCGTCGCGGACGTCGCTCCTGACCGTCTTCAGCCAATCCTCGACCACTTCTTTCTCGTCGAGCTGGTAGAGCAGATGCGCGCCGCCTTGCAGATCGAGGCCGAGATTGACCTGCTTATGCGGAAGCCAAGATGGCAGCCCCGCCAGGGTCGACGCCGGGAACAGGTTCGGGAGCGCGAGCAGGAAGCCGGCGAGCACGATGCCCCAAACGAGGATCACCTTCCATCTTTGAAAATGCAGCATGGCTGCCTGAAGCTCCGCTTAGTCTATGGCGCCAGTCGATTAGCTTGATTCGATCACTCTGAGGCGGCTTTCGGCTTCGAACTCGCCGCCGGCTCGGTCTTGCCACGGATCTCAGAGATGGTGCCGCGCAGGACTTTGATGCGCACCCCATCCGCGATTTCGATCTGCAGCTCGTTATCGTCCACCTTGGAAACCTTGCCGATGATGCCGCCGGAGGTCACCACCGTGTCGCCGCGACGGATCGCGGCCACCATGTCGCGATGGTCTTTCAGACGCTTTTGCTGCGGCCGGATCATCATGAAATACATGATGCCGATAATCATCATGGTCGGGACGATGAGGCTGTTCAGGTAGTCCATCGCGCCGGGCGACGCGGCTTGGGCGTAGACAAAACTCGTCATTCGGTCAGATTCCTTCGGCTTAGACGTTCCGGGCCTGACAGCGGCCCCGATCCCCTCTTGAACGCTTTTGGGCGCTCCGATTTGGCGGGACTATAGCCACCTCAACCGGCTTTGCAACGGGGCGGTTTGAGCCATTTCCGGGCCTTTCTTATGGCTGCGCTTCGGCGTAAACCGGTCCGCCATGAATTACCAGGAACCTTTGACAGGCCTTCTAGAGCGCATCGCCAGGGCGCTCGAGCGCTTGAGCCCTGCGCGCGAGAAGCATGCCGATTTCGCAGGCGCCGACGCCTTTGTCTGGCATGCAGAGCCGCAAGGCTTCGTGGCTGTCCGCGAGGTGAACCGGGTTCCCCTCGCCTTGCTGAAGAGCGTCGATACCCAGCGTGACACGCTGCTGGTCAATACGCGGCAATTCGCCAAGGGGTTGCCGGCCAATAATGCGCTGCTTTGGGGCGCGCGCGGCATGGGCAAGAGCTCGCTGGTGAAGGCCGTGCATGCGGAAGTTTGCCGGAGCCAGGCGCCGCTCAAGCTGATCGAAATCCATCGGGAGGATATCGGCACGCTTCCCCAATGTTTGAATCACTTACGCGAGGCGGCTCAGCATCGATTCCTGGTGTTCTGCGACGACCTCTCTTTCGAGGCGCGCGACACGTCCTACAAATCGCTCAAAGCCGTGCTTGAAGGCGGCATCGAGGGCAGGCCGGAGAATGTGTTGTTCTATGCGACGTCGAACCGGCGGCATCTGATGCCGCGTGACATGCTCGAGAATGAGCGCTCGACCGCGATCAATCCGTCAGAGGCCGTCGAGGAGAAAGTCTCGCTCTCGGACCGCTTCGGTCTGTGGATCGGCTTCCATAATTGCAGCCAGGATGACTATCTGGAGATGGTGCGGGGTTACGCGCGCCATTACGGACTGAAGATGGACGGCTCTGCCCTGAAGCAGGAGGCACTGGCCTGGGCCGCAGGGCGCGGATCGCGCTCAGGCCGTGTCGCCTGGCAATTCATCCAGGACTTGGCCGGCCGCTTGGGAGTGAAGCTCGACGCCTAGTCCGCGCTCGCTTGCGCGTTCGCCATGTATTTGGTCGGGTCGATCGGGCGCGAGCCCTTGCGCAGCTCGAAATGCACCACAGGCTGGCTCACGGCGCCGGTCTTGCCGGCCTTGGCGATGACCTGGCCACGGCGCACCTTGTCGCCGCGCTTCACCAGCAGCTCTTCGTTATGCGCGTAAGCCGACACCCAATTGTTCGAGTGACGGATCAGGATCAGATTGCCATAGGGCTTGAGCTCGTCGCCGGCATAGGCCACGACGCCGTTCTCGGCAGCCTTGACCGAGGTGCCTTGCGGCACGGCGAGATCGATGCCGTCATTGTGACCGCCATCGGCTTTGGTGCCGAATTCGGAAATGATGCGCCCCTGCACCGGCCAGCGGAAGCTGTTGCCAGACATCGGGTCAGGCTGCGGCAGCTGATCGGTGCTCGTGCCTGAAGCGTTCGTGGCGCTGGCTGTCTTGGTCTCCGGCGTTTTGGATTCGGTCGGCTTGGAGTTTGCCGTCTTGGTTTCCGGTGACTTGGGCGATCCGCCGCCGATCACTTCGTCGGAGGCGACGATGGGTGCGGTCGGCTTCTCGTCTTTGGCCTTGTCGTCAGACGCAGATTGCGTCGGCGCGGGCGTGGTCTCGGTCGGCTTGCCGGCGTCCGGCGCCTTGATGGTCATGGTCTTGACCGCGCGCACGTCTGGAGACACTGAAGCGGGAGCTTCGAGCTCGGAGGGTGTGCTGGTCTCGGCGACTTCAGGCGCTGGCGCTTCCTGCTTCGCGCTCGGAATGATCAAGGCCTGATTGATCTGAAGACGATCGGCGCGGGTGAGCTTGTTCGCCGCGATCAACTCCTTCTCCGAGATCTTGAATTTGCTGGCGATGCCGCGCGGCGTATCGCCCTTCTGCACCTTATAGGTCTCGCCTTGCGCTGCGGCCTCAGTGACCGGAGTCGAAGGCGTCGCAGGCGCGGCAGCCGACCAGCCCGGACCCGGGATGACCAGTTCCTGGCCGGCGGTGAGGCGTGTATCGGTGAGATTGTTGGCGTTCTTGATGGCGTCGACGCTGACGCTATAGCGCTTCGCCAGGATTGAGAGCGTATCGCCCCTGCCCACTTTCACCGTGCGGCCGGCCGTTGGCTCGCCGGCGACACGCACGACCGCAGGCTGCGGACGCGGGCTTGCTTGCCAGCCACCATAGGACGCGTTCTGCACACGCGCCGCGGAACCAGGCTGCGGCGAATAAGACGCCGGCATGGCGCGCGGCAACGGCGAAGACTGGACCGGCGGCAGGCTTGAACGCGCAACTCGCGCATCCGGCGCAGCACCTCCGGCATAGACGGATTCCTCCGGCACCGGCAACGACGACGTCGTGGTGAGATCGGCCTCTGCCCTCTGTGGCGTGCCGACCGTGGAAGCGGTCTCGCCCGAGGAGGTCAGATTGAAGGCTGGGAAATCAAAGCGGGAACTGCTCGCGCTGCACCCGCCAAGGACTAGAACCGCCGCGGCCGCCGCTAGAAGCGCGATGCCACGGCCGACCGCCGCATGTTTCATCCCTACTGCCCCACGCAAAACTACAGGCGCCCAGTAAACGTCTGGAGAGGTAAACATGCTGTTAACGATCCTTTCCGATGTCGCGAAAAGATTCGCGTTCCGTGTCTTTGGCAACGCCATGCAACAGAGGAACGAAGCGCACGGGGAGAAGCTCGGTGGTGACAAGCCCGTCTTGGGTCTTGTCGATCTGGACGAGTTGTTGGGTGTCGCGGCTCTCGCCGATGGGCAGGATCATGCGGCCGCCGAGCTTGAGCTGATCGATCAGAGCTTGCGGCGGTTCGGGCGCCGCGGCCGTGACGATGATGCGGTCGAACGGCGCTTGCGGCGGCCAGCCGAGCCAGCCATCGCCGATGATGGTGGTGACATTGGCGATGCCGATCTTGGCCAGGCGCTTCTCGGCAAGCTTCTGCAATTCGCGCCAGCGCTCGATGGTGTAGACGCGGCGGCAGAGATGCGAGAGCACCGCGGCCTGATAGCCCGAACCGGTGCCGATCTCGAGCACCTTATGGCGCGGGTCGAGTTCGAGCTGCTCGGTCATGTAGGCCACGACGTAAGGCTGCGAGATGGTCTGGCCGCATTCGATGGGAAGCGCGATGTCGTGATAGGCATGATCGCCGAAAGATTCATCGATGAATTGTTCCCGCGGCACGCGCTCGATCGCACGCAAGACAGCGGTGTCGCGGATGCCGCGACGCCGAAGCTGCATGATCAAACCGATCTGGTCTTGCGCGCTCGCCATGATCGAGCCGGTCCCAGCTTGAGGGAATCGCGAGTATCGGGTGATTCTCGCTTGCTGTCAGTGGCCTAGCACTTTGGCGAGGCGGCTACGCGTCTCTTCATGGGTGAAATTGAGATAGAGCGGCGTGACAGAGATCAAGTTGGACTTCGTGGCCCAGAGATCGGTGCCTTTAGGGGGCTTCGAGGGCCGCCGCTCGATGCCGATCCAGTAATAGGCCCGGCCCCTGGTATCCATGCGGTCGTCGATGCGAACCTGATCGGCGCTGCGCAAATCCTGCACCGTCGCCGCCATGCCTTTGACGTCATCCGGGGCACAATCCGGGAAATTGACATTGATCACGACATTTTCCGGCCAGCCGGCTTCCAAGAGCTTCCGCACCAGGGGAGCGCCGTGGCGCATGGGCGTCTCCCATTGCGGCGCGCCCCGCTCGAAGCCTTCGGTGACCAGGCTCATGGCGATCGAGGGCACGCCAAGGAGAGCGCCTTCGATGGCGCCGGCCACGGTGCCCGAATAGTTGACGTCGTCGGCGAGGTTCTGGCCGCGATTGACGCCGGAGAGCACGAGGGCCGGCGGCTGGTCGGCGAGCAGGAAGCGGACACCCATGATGACGCAATCGGTCGGCGTGCCCTTCACCGCATAGCGGCGCTTCGCCAGCTCGCGCATGCGCAACGGTTCGGCGAGGGTGAGCGCGTGCGCGGCACCGGACTGATCGGTCTCGGGCGCGACCACCCAGACATCGTCGCTGAGATCGGTGGCGATCTTCTCCAGCACGTCGAGGCCGGCAGCCTCGATGCCGTCGTCGTTGGTGATCAGGATGCGCATGGCTATGCGGCTACGATCTTTTCGAGCCCGCCCATATAGGGCTTGAGGACTTCGGGCACGCGGACCGAGCCGTCTGCCTCTTGGTAGTTCTCCAGCACCGCGATCAGCGCGCGGCCGACGGCGACGCCGGAGCCGTTCAGCGTATGAACGAAGCGCGTGTCCTTGGCGTTCTTGGGCCGGTAACGCGCATTCATGCGGCGGGCCTGGAAATCGCCGCAGACCGAGCAGGAGCTGATCTCGCGATAGGCGCCCTGCCCGGGCAGCCAGACCTCGATGTCATAGGTCTTCTGCGCGGCGAAGCCCATGTCGCCGGTCGAGAGCACGATGGTGCGGAAGGGAAGTTCGAGTCTTTTCAACACGGTCTCGGCGCAGGCTGTCATGCGCTCATGCTCTGCGGCCGATTGCTCCGGCGTGGTGATGGAGACGAGCTCGACCTTGGAGAATTGATGCTGGCGGATCATGCCGCGGGTGTCTTTGCCGGCGGCTCCGGCCTCGGCGCGGAAGCATGGCGTGCCGGCGGTGACGCGGATGGGGAGCTTGGCCTCGTCGGTGATGTCTTCGCGGACGAGATTGGTGAGCGGCACTTCGGCGGTGGGGATGAGCCAGACGGCGCTGATACTAGGCTGCCCTCGAGCTCCTCAGCAAGCATCGCAGCTCTAGGCGCTGCCAACTATCTGCGCTAGCTCAGGATCGACCTCGCTTCATTGTCGTCGCTCCAGATCGTCAAACCGCAGCTCCATGTGGCGTCTGCCTAGATCTCGCGCTCGAGCTTCGAGTGCCAGGAACTGGTCCTCCGCAAACTTCGGCAGTTGCGCCGGTGCCGAACATGGTGTCGTCGCGGACGAGCAGCGGCGGGTTCACTTCGGTGTAGCCATGCTCGGTCGTGTGCAGGTCGAGCATGAATTGGCGAGAGCGCGCGTTCGAGGCGCGCCAGCGCGCCCTTCAGCACGACGAAGCGCGCGCCGGAGAGTTTCGCCGCCGTCTCGAAATCCATCAGGCCGAGCGCTTCGCCGATCTCGAAATGCTGCTTCGGCGGAAACGGAAATTTGATCGGCGTGCCGACCTTGCGGAGTTCCTTGTTGGCCTTCTCGTCGCCGACCGGAACGTCAGCAGCAGGCATATTGGGGATGCCGGCGAGTAGATCGTGCAGCTCCTTGTCCTTCTGCCGCTCTCCCTCCTCGCCTTGCTGGATGGTCTCTTTCAGGCTTGCCACCTCGTCCATCAGGGCCTTGGCGGTTGCCTCGTCCTTGGCGGCCTTGGCCTTGCCGATGTCCTTGGAGGCGGCGTTGCGGCGGCCTTGCGCCTCCTGCAATTGTTGAATCGTTCCGCGGCGTTCCTCGTCCAGCTTCAGAATTCAATTCAACAGGGTTTTGGGGTCGTCGAAGGCGCGGTCCTTCAGCCCCTTCACAAAGGCGTCCTGGTTGTCACGAATCCATTTGATGTCGAGCACGGTGGTTCCTCGTCGAATCTAAGGCTTCCTAATAGAGCCAGGAGGCTCGGTTGTCATGGGCTGGCTCTCCAGCCCAGCCGCGGGCTCCCGTCATTCCGGCGCAAGCCGGAATCCAGCGAAAAGAAAACTGGACCCCGGCTTTCGCCGGGGTGACGGGCAAGTGGCGGAGCGCAGGCGCACGGCCTTATCGCCGCGACGCGAAGCGTCCGGGCTATGAGGGTGCGGCGCGCCGAAAGACGCAAACCTATGGTGTCCGCGATCCCTCAACAGGACCACGGCGGGCGCCTCGCGGCGCGCCACAAGCGGCGTTCACTCGACATCGGGCCGCGCTTTCTAGCGGCACGCCGAAAGGACGTGCCTGACTATCAGCCAGCTCCTGGCAGGGACTCGTATTGGTCCCGGGCGGAGCCCCGATGCCGCCCGAGTGGCATGGCTTGCGTAGCCAAGCCCCGCGGGCGCCGCATCTCGTCCCGCCTCACAACGCCTCGCGAAGCGCCCTCAAAGCGGACGAGATGGTGCAAGCATAAACGCGAATTGGAACGCGGGGATAAGTTTGCCGCTAATCACCGCCGCCACAGGCGTTCGGGCCCCAGTTCGTGTTGTAGTCACAAGGTTCCCAATAGGGATCCTTGTACTCACCCTTGCCGTCTGTCTTTTGCGCAGAGTCACGCTGCCAAGATCTTTCGACACCAGTGTGAGGTGTCTTGGCATGCGGCTTGGCCCGGTCGGCCAGGCTCGGAGCGGCCGAGACTGCGAGGATCGCAATTGCGAGAATAAGCTTGTTCATGATTGGCCTCCATTTGACCTGCTTGCTTTCATCTAGGAGACCTCCAGGCCGAGACCAGAGTTCCGGGCCTCACCTCAAGCGATTGTGAGCGCGACAATGCGTCCGCTCGCTACGCCCTGTCGCTCCGCAAGGTGACGATCGCGAGGCGCCCATCGGTGTGCCAGGGATCGCCGCCGCCGTTCTTGCCCTCGCAATCGGTGTGGAAGCCGTCGCGCCACTCGACCGATTGCACCAATCCCGCCGCTTGCAATTCGCTCACCAGCCGGTCGCGCTCGGCGTCGACGTCGGGACCGATATGATGGGTGACCTGGCCTGTGGTGTGGCTGAGGCCCACTTTCTCATCGAAGGTGGCGGCGCCCAACCAGCCGGGGCGGCTGTCATAAAGCTCGTCCCACTTCCAGAAGCGGACATGGTGACGCTTGCCCGGACCACCGGCGAGCGGCTGCTCGAAGGCGAGGTCCTGCTTCCGGCCGAACAGAAACAGATTGCTCACCGGCGCATCGTCGTCGGGGCGGCGGAAGACGGTGTCGGCGGCGATGCGCACGGAGCTGGTGAAGGTGATCGGGTCGGCCGGGATACCAGCCGGCTGCGGTCATGGCGCGAACGACGTCGCTTTCGCTGCCGACCAGGCCGATATTGATCGGATCGCCGGGATGACCGTCGCCCGTCACGGTGATGCGGGAGGCTTGGACAAAGAACGGATGCCGCTTGAAGTGACGCAGCCAAAGCCGCGGCACGATCAGATAGGCCGCGATCGCCCAAACCAGGAGGATGAGCAGTAGCGTCTTGGTGTCGGGGATATGCAGCATGCGCAGCGCTCAAGCCGGCTTTTTGGCCGATTTGGCAGTCGAGGCTTTGCCGTCGATCGCTGACGCCGCGTGACTCTTCTCGGCAAGCGCCACGGCGTAGATCGAGATCTCGTAGAGCAGGATGGTCGGCAGCGCGAGCGCGATCTGGCTGATCGGATCCGGCGGCGTCAGCACCGCCGCGACGACGAACACGGCGAGGATGGCGTGCTTCCGCTTCGCCCTCAGTCCGGCCGCGGTGACAAGGCCGGCGCGCGCCAGCAACGTGAGCAGCACCGGCAATTGGAAACAAATGCCGAAGCCCAGGATCAGCGCCATGATCAGCGAGAGATATTCGCTCACCTTGGCGGTGAGCTGGATCTGCACCTGATCGCCGCCAGTCTGCTGCATCGACAGGAAAAACTTCATCGCGAGCGGCATGGCGACGAAATAGACGAGCGCGGCGCCCATCAAGAACAGAATGGGTGTGGCGACAGGAACGGCAGGAAGGCTTTGCGCTCGCTTTTGTAGAGGCCCGGCGCCACGAACATGTAGATCTGCGAAGCGATGATGGGAAAGGCGAGAAAGATGGCGCCGAACAGAGCGAGCTTCACCTCGGTGAAGAAGAATTCCTGCGGCGCGGTGTAGATCATCTCGATCGGCGCATTGGCGCCGGCGGCCCAGCGATACGGCCAGAGCAGGAGATTGTAGATCGGCTTGGCGAAATAGAGGCAGACGAGAAAAGCGGCGAAGGTGGCAAGCACCGACCAGACCAGCCGTTTGCGGAGCTCGATGAGATGCTCCATCAGCGGCGCCTTGGACGCCTCGATGTCATCATCCTGCGTCATGGCTTCTTGCCTCGTGACGCTTTCGGCTTGGCTTTCTTGGCACGGCTGGCTGCCTTGGCGGGTTTGGCGCGCGACTTGGGTTCGGATTTGGGTTTGGGTCTGGGCTTGGCCTTGCGCTTCGGCGCCGGCTTTGGCGGCGCGGGCTCGCTTGCAGCCACTTCCTTGGGTCGATTGGGCAGCATCAGCGGCTTGTCGATCGGGGTGCTGAGGTCGAGCGCCGGCGCATCGCGCACGCTATGAATGGCCTTGCGCACCTCGTCGAGCTCGCTCTCGCGCATCGCGTCTTCGAACTGGCGCTGGAAGTCGGACGCCATGCGGCGCAACTTGCCGGCATAAGAGCCGAAGCTGCGCATCATGCGCGGCAGGTCCTTCGGCCCCACCACGATGATGGCGACGACGGCGATGACGAGAAGCTCCGACCAGCCGATATCAAACATGGGTGTGGTTTACGCCCCAGATTGGGAAGGAACAAGCCAGCCCAGGTTGCGGGGCTAGCTGGTCTTGCGGCTCCGCGCCGATTTGGCGCCGGAGGTCTTGGCGCGAGAGGCGGTCTTGGCTCGCGCGGGGGCAGCGCGCTTGTGCTCGATGGCCTTGGGTGCGGGCCGTGCGGGCGCCTCGTCCTCGTCCTCGGTGATGCCCTTCTTGAAGCTCTTGATGCCTTGGGCCACGTCGCCCATCAGCTCGGAAATCTTGCCGCGGCCGAACAGCAGCACGAACAGCACCAATACGATCAGGATATGCGACCAGCTCAAGCCCATGCTTCGATCTCCATTCCCCCGGCGTGGGGCTCTCGGCGCACTATGGCAGCAAAGCGCCGAACTCCCGCAAGGCTGGCAGGTTCGACCTTACTCCGCCGGAAAGACCAGAACCGCGCCCGCATCGACGCTGACGCCAAGCTCGGTTCCGGGAGACGGCGCGTCGCTTTCGCGCACCCGCGCCAGGATCGGCGCATCCAGACCCTGCACGGCAAGCTCGACCAGCGCGTTGTCGCCGAGAAAGCGCCGATGCAGCACCCGCGCCGGGATGCCCTCGCCAATGGGCAAGAGGCGGACGCCGCGCTGCCGGACACAAGCGATCGCGGCTGAGCCTTCGGCAAAGCCCTGCGCCGGAAAGCTGCCGAGCGCGGTGACCGCGTTGGCCTTTTTGATCAAGGCCGGCACCTCGTTCAGATCGGAGAAGGCGCGTGCGGTGAGGATGTCCTTGGGGTTGCGATAGAGGTCGAGCGCGGTGCCGATCTGAGCGATCCGCCCTTGGCGCATCAGCGCCACGCGGTCGCCCATGCGCATCGCTTCCTCGGCATCGTGGGTGACCACGATCGAGGTCGCGCGCGTCTCATTCAGAATAGCCAGCGTCTCCTCCCGCATCTTTTCCCGCAAGCGCGGATCGAGACCGGAGAACGGCTCGTCCATCAGCAACACGCCGGGACGCGGCGCGATGGCGCGCGCGAGCGCCACACGCTGCTGCTCGCCGCCGGACAGAATATGCGGGTACTCACTCGCATAATGGGCAAGGCCGACGCGATCGAGTGCTGCGAGCGCTTCGCGCTTTGCCTCGCTCCGCGTCAGCGACTTCAAGCCGAAGGCGACATTGTCGAGAATGGAAAGATGCGGAAACAGCGCGAAGTCCTGAAACATCAAGCCGACGCCGCGCTTCTCCGGTGGAACGAAGCGGTTGGGGCCCGCAACTTCTTGACCGTCGATCAGAACGCTTCCGGCGCTTGGCCGCTCGACGCCTGAGGCGATCCTGAGCAGCGTGGTCTTGCCGCAGCCTGAGGGCCCCACCAGGCAGACGATCTCGCCAGGCGCCACGTCGAGGCTGACATTGTCGAGGGCGAGCTTGCCGCCGAATTCCCGCGACACGCCGACCAAGGTTAATCGCGCGGCGAAGGTGACGGCGGCCTTGCCGCGCCGCTCGGACGGGCGGCGTTCTTTCCGTTTTCCGGCGGCGTTGTTCAGGAACGAAAACACGAGGCTGGTCTAACTGTCGTGCCGCGGTCGCGCAACAGATGGCTTCGCCCCAGGAAAATGCCTATTCGTCGGAACTCAGCCCTTCTTCGTCCTCGCCGAGCGGTTCGTCCTCGAGCGGATCCTCGTCCTCGCGAAGGTCGGGAGCGTCGTTCGGGCTCGGCATGGAGAAGCCTGCGGGCAGCGTCGAATCCAAGCAGCCCTGCTCCCTTCAGTTCATTCAAGCCCGGAAGGTCGCCGATCTGGTCAAAGCCGAAATGGGCGAGGAAGGTTTCGGTCGTGCCATAGGTCACGGGCCGGCCCGGCGCGCGGCGGCGGCCACGGAGCTTGATCCAACCCGTCTCCAACAGCACGTCGAGCGTGCCCTTCGAGGTCGAGACGCCTCTGATCTCCTCGATCTCGGCGCGGGTCACCGGCTGGTGGTAAGCGATGATGGCAAGCGTCTCCAGCGCCGCGCGCGACAGGCGCCGCTGCTCGACGGCCTGACGCTCGAGCAGAAAGGCGAGATCGTCGGCGGTGCGGAACGCCCATTTGCCGGCGACGCGGACGAGATTGACGCCCCTGCCCGCATAAAGCCCTTGCAGCTCTTCGAGCAGCGCCACGACATCCTCGCTCTGGGCGAAATGCTCCTTCAGCGTGGCCTCAGCAAGCGGCTCGGGTGCCGCGAACAGCAGCGCCTCGATGATGCGCAGCTTCTCGCTGCGGTCGGCGGACGGCAGCGCCATCACATTTGACCGCGGCGGGAACGGCAATAACAGGCTGCGCCTTTTCTGGTCGCTGTCGGCGGGGTCCATGTCAATCGCTCGGTCGAGATTTGGCGGGTTCATTGTGAAGAATCCTTTTTGTTGTTAGCGCCCTCAAGCGGCTTTCGTGCGGCGACGAACAAGAAGCGGTGCGAAGAATTTGCTTTGCCTGATTTCAAGCGCGCCTTCGCGGGTGAGTTCGAGCGTTGCGGTGAAGCTCGAGGCGAGCGCGGTGCGCCGCAGCTCAGGTTCATAGAGGAACTCGGCGAGCAGCTGATCGAGCGGCGCCCAATCGCAATTGACGCCGAGCAGACGCTCAAGCTCGCTGCGCGCTTCCTTGATCGACCACACCGTGCGCGGCGGCAATTTCCAGCTGGTGATCGCGGTGCGCTGGCGCTGCTGCGAATAGGCTTTCAGCAGATCGTAGACATTGGCCTCGTATTGGCTGTCGCGGGTGACGCGGATCGGCTCCGGCATGCCGCGAGCGAATACGTCGCGGCCCAAGCGTTTGCGCGTCATCAACCGCGCCGCGGCATCGCGCATGGCATGGAGGCGCTGCAGCCTGAAGGCGAGCAAGGCCGCAAGCTCCTCGCCGGTCGGCTCGCCTTCCTCGCTGGTCTCGGACGGCAGCAAAAGTTTCGACTTCAGGAATGCGAGCCACGCCGCCATGACGAGATAGTCCGCGGCGATCTCGAGCCGAAGCGAGCGCGCCTCGGTGATGAATCGCAAATATTGCTCGGCAAGCGCGAGCACCGAAATTCGCGCGAGGTCGACTTTCTGCGTCCGCGCCAACGCCAGCAGCAGATCGAGCGGACCCTCGAAGCCTTCGACGTCGATGACCAAGGTCTCGCCGGGCTCGGGCGCCTCTCTGCTCCTCGTCCTCCCACAACGCGCTGTCGTCGCGGGCGGGAGGCTCGTCGTGCTCTTGGATCGTATTTCTCGTCCGCGCTCATGCGAGCTCCACACCATTCGAAGCCGAAGCAACCGGGATCTCGGCCATCTCGGTGACAAGGGCGAGTGCCGCCTCAATGTCGAAGGGTTCGGGCTTGCGGAAGAATCCCCGCGCCCGCTCGAAGCGCGAAAGCGCCTCGCCTTCTAGCGGTGGCACCGCGCTTGCGACCTGCTCCATCTCGGCGAAGTCGCCGCTGCAATGCAGCGCCACGTCGCAACCGGCATCGATCACGGCGGATGCGCGTTCGGCAAACGGGCCGCGAAGCGCTTTCATGCCGAGGTCGTCGCTCATCACGAGGCCCTTCAGTCCGATCAAACCTGCGAATCACTTCGCTCATTATACCGGGGGATATGGTGGCGGGTCGAAGGTCATCGAAGGCCTCCAGCACGACATGGGCGGTCATGGCCAAAGGCGCGTCGTTTAGGGCCTGAAATGGCCGAAAATCCACGTCTTCCAGCGCCTCTCGCGAGGCCTCAATTCGAGGCAAATCGAGGTGGCTGTCGGCGTGAGCCCGGCCGTGGCCGGGAACATGCTTAATGACAGGCAGGACGCCGCCCGGCAAGCGTGCCTTCGATCACCGCGCGGCCAAGCGCAATCACCACGTCCGGGTCGGTGCTGAAGGCGCGGTCGCCGATGATCTCATGCGCGCCTGCTTGCGGCACATCGAGCACAGGGGTGCAGTTCACGTCGATGCCGAGATCGTAGAGCTCTTGCGCAATCAACCGCGCGCCGGCGAAGGCCGCGAATTTTGCCCGTTCAGGATCGCGCTCGTAAGCGAGCCCGTAGGCCCTTGCGGGCGGCATCTCGCCGCCAATAGGGCGCGCGCAGACGCTGCACACGACCACCCTCCTGATCGATGAGGACCAGCACCTCGCCACTGCCCACTTCCTCTCGGAATGAGGCGACGAGCGCGCGGAGTTGATCGGGATCGTGGCAGTTCCGCTGAAAGAGAATGAGACCGCAAGGCCGCGTCCGCGCGAATAGAGCGCGCTCGCGATCGGTCAGCGCGAGCCCGGCGCAACCTGAGATAAAAGCGTTGAGTTCCACGAGCCGGGGCTAACCGCCGCTTGACCCGCGGTCAAGCAGCGAAGTGAGGCGCTTGTTCACCGAGACTGGACCAACTACTGGCTGGCAACCATGCAGTCTGCCTGGCCTTGGGCCTTGAGTTGGGTACACAGCTTGGCGGCCGTTCCCTTGTCGGCGATCGGTCCAACGCGCAAGCGATACCAAGTGCCTTTCGAGCCCAGATCGGCCTTCGTCACCATGGGCCGGTAATTGGCCAGCAGCGACGGATATTTCTGCTGCATGTCGGCGAAGGAGGCGAGCGCTTCGGTCTGGTCCTTCTTCGAGCCAAGCTGCACCACATAGGATGCCGGCTTGGCGGGAGCCGCGGCTTGCGGCGCGGGCTCCGCGGCAGCGACTTGTGCCGGTTTCGGTGCAGGCTTCGGTTTGGCCGCAGGTGCCGGTGCCGGGAACGGCTGCGACTTCAGCGGGCTCGGCCGCGGCAGGAGCTGCCACTCGGTGCGGCGGGCATTGCCGGCGCGGTCGCGGCGAGTTGAGGCTGGGCAGCGGCAGCGGCTGGAGCGTCGGCGCTCGCGACTTGAGCCGGAGCTTCGGCCTCGACCATGGAGCCGTCAGCAGTGACCTTCATCGTCTTCACGCGACGCGGTCCGCCATCCTCGGCCGTGCCCGGGTCATCGGTCGAGGCCACAGGCGCGGGCGTGTCAAAAGATTGCGTGGTTTGCGGTCCGCCGTCGGCGACAGAAGTCGCCCCTGGCATTGCCGGCATGGCGAGCTCTTCCTGGCGCGGGACCAGATGATCGGCTTCCGGCTGGTCGCCGTTCTGTAGACGATCGTAGATCAGCTTGTTCTTGTGCGGGAAGTCCTTGCCGCCGGGCTGGTCGGGCGCTGCCTTCACGGGACGACTATCGGCCTGCACCAGCGGAGGCTGACCTGCGCCAATGCCGCCGCCACTTTGCTTATAGGCGAACGCAAGGGCGCCACCGAGCGCAACGGCGCCAAGCAACGCGGCGCCGACCATGACCATGCTGCGATTGCGCAAGGATGAAATCCGCGGACCCTTCGCGGTCTGCTGCGCGGCGATCTCCGCCTCGCCAAGGAAATCGGCGTCAGGCTGCTCGCTCTCGTAAAAACTTTGCGCCTGCCGGTTCACTTGCGCGGTCGCGCCGAGCGAAACTTGCGGCGGCTGGTCGTAGGGCGATTGGAACGCTGCGACCTGACGGCCGGGCATCGGGACTTGGCCGTAGCCCTGCTGCATGCCGGCATAGTTCGGCAAAGGCGGTACATGCTGTCCGCCGAACGATGCGTTCGGAGCGCCTAGATCAAGCGGAGCATCTTGTGCGAAGGGCGCGTCTGCCGGGTAACCTAGATCTTCGGGGAAGCTCGCGTCAGTGCCGTTCGCTTCCGGAAAACTTGCGTCGGCATAATTGGGATCGGGAAAGCTTCCATCGGGGAAGCTGCCGTCGGCAAAACTCGCATCAGCGAAACTCCCATCGGCATCGCCTTCGGGGAAGCTCGCGTCCTGATAGGACGGCTGATAATTCTGCGGCGGTTGCGGCTGGGGCTGATAGGTCTGAGGCGCCTGCGGTTGGCTCTGATAGTTCTGCGGCGCTTGCGGCTGGGTCGGATAATTCTGCGCCGGATAAGGCTGAGCAGCGGGATAGGATTCCTGCTGATAATTTTGCGGCGGATAAGATTGAGCCGGATAGGCTTGCGGCGGATAAGGCTGCGGCGCGCTCTGCGGCGCGGGCTGATAAGACGGCGCGGCTTGCGGTTGCGCATAGCCCTGATGGGCTTGCGGCGCGCTCGTCATCTGATCGGAATAAGTCTGCGGCTGCATCGGCTGCGGCGCCGGCTGGCTCGGCGCGGGACTGGCATAAGATGCATAGCTTGGCGCGGCTGGTCTCGCTTGCGGCTGCTCACCGCCGCGCGTCACCGGCGTGTAAGACGGCATCTGCGCGAATGCGGGCTTGCCGCCCCCGCCGAAAATCGAGCGCTGTCCCATACCTGTGGGCTTCGTTGCTCCGGAGCTCATATTGGGTTCCTCGCTCAATTGATGCTGATCTTCGTTCCAAGCCGGATCGGTTGGAACCGTCGTATTGATGCTTTGATTAGCGATATCTGACTGAAACTTGTGGGGCGGTACGGCCTCAAGGCCGAAACCCTCAGCGCGCATTGACATGGCAACTCCCCTCGAACCACCCCCCACTCCCCGCCGGTTGGCTCAATGTAGCTCGCTTAACGCGTGAACGCCGAGAATGCCCAAACCCGACGCCAGAACACGCTTTGTTGCAGCAACGAGAGCCACCCGAGCGCGAGTCAACTCTCGATCTGTTTCGTAAATAAATCGTAATTGTGGCGAGTCTTTGCCTCGGTTCCAAAGACTATGGAAGTCTCCAGCAAGATCATACAGATAGAAGGCTATGCGGTGGGGCTCATGGGCTATAGCCGCAGCTTCGATAAGCCTCGGAAAATGTGCCAGCCGACGGATCAAACCGAGTTCGGCATCATCGGCTAATCTATCGAGATCGCTTCGCGCCAACGCAGCCTCCGACAGGTCGAGGTCCGGAAAGGCTTCCGCAACGTTACGCAATACCGAACTCGCCCTTGCATGGGCGTACTGAACATAGAAGACCGGGTTGTCCCGCGACTGCTCGGTGACCTTGACGAAGTCGAAATCGAGCGGCGCGTCATTCTTCCGGTAGAGCATCATGAAACGGACGGGGCCCGGCCCCACCTCGTCCACGACCTCGCGGAGGGTGACGAATGTCCCGGCACGTTTCGACATCTTGACAGGCTCTCCCCCCCGAAACAAGCGCACCAGCTGACAAAGTTTGACGTCGAGGCTGGCAGCCCCGTTGCTCAAGGCCCCCACGGCGGCTTTCATCCTCTTAACATGGCCGCTGTGGTCGGCGCCCCAGACATCGATCATAGAGTTAAAGCCGCGTCTGAACTTGTCGCGGTGATAGGCCATGTCCGCTGCGAAATAGGTGTATGAGCCATCCGACTTGACCAATGGGCGGTCCATGTCGTCGCCGAACGCGGTCGAGCGGAACAGAAGCTGCTCGCGGTCCTCCCACTCCTCGTCGACCTTGCCCTTGGGCGGCGGGAGAGAGCCTCTGTAGATAAGTCCCTTGGCTTTCAGCTCGGCGATGGTTTCGGCGATCTGGTCGTGGCCCGAACTGAGCGAGGACTCCGAGAAGAAGACGTCGTGGCGGATGCTGAGCTGGGCCAGGTCCTCCTCGATCATGGCGAGCATCGATTCAAGCGCGGCTTGTTTCACGATGGGAAGCCAATCGTTCTCCGGCATTGTCTTGAGGCCGGCGCCATGCTGCTCGACGAGCTTCTGCCCGACGGCCTGCAGATAGTCGCCAGGATAGAGACCTTCCGGAATCTCGCCGATGTCCTCACCGAGGGCTTCGCGATAGCGGAGATAGGCGGAGCGCGCGAGCACATCGACTTGAGCGCCGGCATCGTTGACATAATATTCGCGCGTCACGCTATGGCCGGAGAAGGCGAGAAGGCTTGCGAGCGCGTCGCCGAACACGGCACCGCGGCAATGACCGACATGCATCGGCCCGGTGGGATTGGCCGAGACATATTCGACGTTCACCACTTCACCGATGCCCAAAGCGCTGTGGCCATAGATCTCGCCCATCTCCAACACCATGCGCAAGACGGAGGGCCAGAAGGCGCGCGTGATGGTCAGATTGATGAAGCCCGGACCTGCGATCTCCACGCTCTCGACATTGGGATCGACAGCAATCAACGGCGCCAGACGCTCGGCGAGCGCCTTCGGGGCCATGCCAGCGGCCTTGGCCAGCACCATGGCGGCGTTGGTGGCGAGATCGCCGTGCGAGGCGTCCTTGGGGGGCTCGAGCGTGACGCCGCCGATGTCCGCGTCTTTGGGCACGACGCCGTCATGCTTCAGCTGCTCCACCGCAGCCAGCACGCGCTCATGCAATCCAGTGAAAACGTCCATGAAAACCGCCTTGGAGAGTTCCGGCGCGACTAACGCAAATCTGGGGTGGCGTCAAACAGGCGCCGATGCTCGGAAAGAGCATAGCGGTCCGTCATACCGGCGATGAAGTCACAAACATGGCGTGAATAGGCTTTGCTGTCGCTTGAGGGCGCCTGCTCCCGCCATTCGGGTGGCAAGGCCTCGAGGTGATCGCGATAGCGGGCGAACAGGTCCGTGACCACGCCTTCGGCCTCCGTCATGATCCGCACCACGCGGGGGCTGCGATAGACTTTCGCGCTCAAGAACGCGCGCAAGGCCTCAAGTTCCTGCGTCATGGTTTTGGAGAACGACGCGATCGCGATGTTGGCCCTCCTCACCTCGGCAGCATTTTGCGGACGAAGCGATCCGAGCCGCGCTTCCGTCTCGGCCACGGCATCCTCGATCATCGAGGTGATCATGCGGCGGTTGGTCTCGTAAAGCAGCCGCGCTCCCTCGATGCCGGGATAGGTCTTGCGCACGGTCGAGAGCGTCCGCTCGGCAAGCGGAATCTCGGCAAGCTCCTCGAAGCTGAAACAGCCGGCGCGATAGCCGTCGTCGATGTCATGATTGTTGTAGGCGATGTCGTCGGCGAGCGAGGCGACTTGCGCTTCGAGCGAGGCGTAGGTGGCGAGTTCGAGATCGTGCATCAAGCAATAGTCGGTGATCGCCTCCGGAATGTTCGGACCGCGCAAGGGACCATTATGCTTGACCAGGCCTTCGAGCGTTTCCCAGGTGAGGTTCAGTCCGTCGAACTTGGCATATTTCCGCTCGAGCACGGTGACGACGCGAAGCGATTGGGCGTTGTGGTCGAAGCCGCCAGCTCCCGCCATGCTGGAGGCAAGGGCGCGCTCGCCGGAATGACCGAAGGGCGGATGGCCGAGATCGTGCGCCAACGCCAGCGCCTCGGTGAGATCCTCGTCGAGCCGCAAGGTGCGGGCGATCGAGCGGGCGATCTGCGCGACTTCGAGGCTATGGGTTAGCCTGGTTCGGTAGTGATCGCCCTCGTGATAGATAAAGACTTGGGTCTTATGCGTGAGCCTGCGGAAGGCGGCAGCGTGCAAGATGCGGTCGCGGTCGCGGGCGAAAGGCGAGCGCGACGGGCTCGGCTCTTCGAGCACGAGGCGGCCACGCGAGGCGCGAAAATCCACCGCATAGGGCGCAAGCGGACCTGCCTCGCGCAGGCTGGCGAAGCCCGATTTTGGGGCAATTTGCCCCTTCCCTTTCCGGCTCTGGTCGATTGACAAGCTCTGCCGCCATCCTATCTATCGATTGAGCGACATTATCTCTGTCCGGCACGCTATAGACTAAGCCGGCAAGCAAATTGGCCTAAACCAACATGAGCGAAGCGTCCATCACCTTAAGCCCGCGCGCGGCCCGCCGAATCGCGGAGATTCTGAGCAGCGAGGCCGCGCAGGCGCTGTTCCGGGTCAGCGTCGAGGGCGGCGGCTGCTCGGGCTTCCAATATCGCTTCGACGTGACGCGGGATACGGCGCCCGACGATATGCTGATCGAACGCGACGGCGCCCGCGTGCTGATCGATCCGGTTTCGCAGGGCTTTCTGCAAGGCGCCGAGATCGATTTCGTCGACGAGCTGATCGGCGCGCAGTTCAAGATCAACAATCCGAACGTGACGGCTTCTTGCGGCTGCGGCACAAGCTTCTCGGTTTAGTTCACTCCCTACGCTGCTTCGTTTCGTCATTGCCGGGCTGACCCGGCAATCCAGTTCCGCTGGCATTTCGGCTTGCTGAGAGGTAACGGCATGGATGCCCGGATCTCGTCCGGGCATGACGGAGCCGCAGGCTGAAAGTTTCGCCAACAAACGACCATGAAAATCGCCACCTGGAACATCAACGGCATCAAGGCGCGTCTCGACACGGCCAAGACCTGGCTCGCATCCGCCTCGCCCGACATCGCCTGCCTGCAAGAGATCAAATGCGTCGACGAGGCGTTCCCCAAATCCGAATTCGAAGACCTCGGCTACAACGTCGCCGTCCATGGCCAGAAGGGCTTCAACGGCGTGGCGTTGCTCTCGAAACTCAAGTTCGACGAAGTGGCGCCGCGGCTCGCCGGCGATCCTGACGATGTGCAGGCGCGCTATCTCGAAGCGGTGGTCTCGGTGCCATCCGGGGTGCTGCGCGTGGTCAATATCTATCTGCCGAATGGGAACCCCACCGGCACGGAGAAATTCGCCTACAAGCTCGCCTGGATGACGCGTCTCAAGGCTCGCATCGCGTCGCTGCTCATCAACGAAGAGCCGATGGTCGTTGCCGGAGATTTCAACGTCATCCCCACACCGGACGATGTCTACAACCCCGCCGCCTGGGTGGACGACGCGCTGTTCCGACCGGAGACCCGCGCGCATTTTCAGGCGCTGCTCAATGTCGGGCTGACCGACGCCTTCCGCGCCTGCCACGACGAGAAGCAGCGTTACACATTCTGGGATTATCAGGCCGGCGCCTGGCAGAAGAACCAGGGCTTGCGCATCGATCATCTGCTTGCTGTCGCCGCAAGCCGCGGACCGGCTGGTCAGTTGCGAGATCGATCCCAGCCCTCGCGGCTGGGAGAAACCGTCGGACCATGTGCCTGTGATCGTGAAGCTCGATCTCTAGGGGCATTCTTTGACGCATCATCTTATCCGAAAAGTCTGCAACTTTTCGGGATGATGCTTCTAGCGGGGATCGGCGTCCTGGGAGACGGCGCCGAAGCCGACGGGCATGCCCTTTGGCGGCGGCGGCACGTTGCTGGTGGCGCTGAGCTGCTCACCCGAGCCGGCGAGGTCATCCTTCGGCATTGACGCGGCGATCGCAGGCGCTGTCCGTGCCGCCCCGGCCCAAGACGGCATGACGGCTTCCGCTTCCTTGCGCGTGGCGGCATCGGACTTCGCGGTCACGTCGCGATAAAGCTCCTCGATCCATTTCGGCTCCCTGCCCGAGAGTTTCGCATTCTCATGCGCGAGCGTGATCAGAGCGAGACCCTTGGCCGAACTCTTGCGAATTCCATCGCCAGTCCAAAGCAGTTCGCCGAGCTTGGCTTGGGCTTCCGGATCCTGTTTCTTTGCCGCGGCGGCCAGCCAATTGGCCGCGAGGCTCGGGTCCTTCTGCACGCCCTCGCCCGCGAGATAAAGCCGAGCCGAACTCATATTGCGCGTCGGCATCGCCGAAATAACTCGCGGCATGGCGGTAAAGACCGGCGGCGCGCGCGGGGTCGCTCTTCAAGCCGATGCCGGGAACGCCCTTCTGGCAATATTGACCAAGGGCGACGAAAGCCTCGGCAACGAATTTCGCGACGGGACTCGATGGCGCGATCTCGGCATGCTGATCGGCGATCCGCTGGTAATAGGTGAAGGCCTTGCCTTCGTCGCGGGCGACACCGTCGCCGCGCGCATAGGCGCGGGCCAATTTCAACTCGGCGCCGAGCACGCCGCGTTCGGCCGCGTAGGACAAAGCCGGAAGTGCCGCATCCATGTCACCGGATTTCGCCGCTGCCGCGCCCTGGCGATAGGCCTCGGTGGCCGACGCATAAGGCGGCGCGTCCTCCGCGCCGGTCGCGGCCGGAGCAAGAGCCATCATGGCCGCCAGCGCGGCTAAGGATATCGCGCTACTGATCCGCATAGCACTCACCTTCCGCTTCGGCACCGGGATGCGTCACCGCACCGGTCCGAGCCGGTCCAACTTCTTGTGCGTATTTCCAGATCGCGCCGCTGCCGAAAGAGCTCGGGCGCGGTTTCCATTGTTTCGCGCGCGCGGCAAGCTCCGCCTCGCTTAGCTCGACATCGAGCGTGCCGTTCTCGGCATCGATCACGATGATATCGCCCTCTTTGAGCAGCCCGATCGGACCGCCGAGCGCCGCTTCAGGCCCGACATGGCCGATGCAGAAACCACGCGTGGCGCCGGAGAAACGGCCGTCGGTGATCAACGCGACCTTGTCGCCCATGCCCTGGCCGTAAAGCGCGGCCGTCGTGGACAGCATCTCGCGCATGCCGGGGCCGCCTTTCGGGCCCTCATAGCGAATGACGATGACGTCGCCTTCTTTGTAGCGTCTTGGCGCTGACCGCGGCGAAAGCATCCTCCTCGCAATCGAAGATGCGCGCCGGTCCGCGGAATTTGACGTTCTTCATGCCGGCGACCTTGACGATGGCGCCGTCCGGCGCGAGCGAGCCACGCAAGCCGACCACGCCGCCGGTCGGTGACAGCGGCTTGTTCGCGGGCCGCACCACATCTTGATCCGGGTTCCACGCGACCTTGGCGAGGTTCTCCTTGATGGTGCGCCCCGTCACCGTGAGGCAGTCGCCATGCAGATAGCCATGATCGAGCAAGGTCTTCATCAGGAGCGGAATGCCGCCCGCCTCGAACATGTCCTTGGCGACGTAGCGACCGGACGGCTTCAGGTCGGCGATATAGGGCGTGCGCTTCAACACTTCGGCGACGGCGAACAGATCGAAATCGATGCCGCATTCATGCGCGATCGCAGGCAGATGCAAGGCCGCGTTGGTCGAGCCGCCGGTCGCGGCAACGACCGCTGCCGCGTTCTCGAGGGCTTTGCGCGTGACGATGTCGCGCGGACGAATGTTCAGCGCGATCAGGTCCATCACCTTCTCGCCGGCGGCCATGCAGAAGCGGTCCCTGATCTCGTAGGGCGCGGGCGCGCCGGCCGAGTAAGGCAGCGCGAGGCCGATCGCCTCGGAGACGGTCGCCATGGTGTTGGCGGTGAATTGCGCGCCGCAAGCGCCAGCGGAAGGACAAGCGACCTGCTCGAGCTCGTCGAGATCCTCGAGCGTCACCTTGCCGACAGAATATTGCCCGACGGCCTCAAACAGATCCTGCACCGTCACGGGGCGTCCCCGGAACGAACCTGGCAGGATCGAGCCGCCATAGATGAAGATCGAAGGCACGTTGAGCCGGCACATCGCCATCATCATGCCAGGCAGCGACTTGTCGCAACCTGCCATGCCGACTAGCGCATCGTAGCAATGACCGCGCATGGTGAGCTCGACGCTATCGGCGATCACCTCGCGCGACGGCAGCGAGGACTTCATGCCCTGATGACCCATGGCGATGCCGTCGGTCACGGTGATGGTGCAGAATTCGCGCGGCGTGCCGTGCGCTGCGGCAACGCCCTGCTTCACGGCCTGCGCCTGGCGCATCAGCGAGATGTTGCAAGGGCGCGGCTTCGTTCCAGCAGGTGGCGACGCCGACGAAGGGCTGATGGATCTGCTCGCGGCTAAGACCCATTGCATAATAGTAAGAGCGATGCGGCGCGCGGGCTGGGCCCTCGGTCACGTGCCGGCTCGGCAAACGGGTCTTATCGAACGTCTTTGCGTCCATCACGGAATGCCCAGGCTGAGTTTGGAGAGGCAGGCCTCGCTACCGCCTCGAAACCGGACTACTGCAACTCAAACTTGAGCCGCTCGGGGCCTCTCAGCGGAAGAGTTCGTAGCCGATCCTCCCTTAATAAAGCCCGGTATTCCAAAGTTTTATGGCGCAAACGAGGCGAAAATGCCGCAGTCTGTGGCCCTTAAGTTACAGTTGTAAAGATTCAGGGTGATTTGGGGTAGCCAAGACTGGAAATTGGGTGAGTGCGGCAAAGATGCAATGGCCCTTGGCACCGTGTCATCGAAACGTCATTGTAGGCGCCAAAATCGCCGCCCCGGCTCTCAGTCAGCCGGCAATTTTGCGGCCTCGCCCGGGGACCGAGAGCAACAAGGGGGGAGCCCGTGTCCGACTGGAGTGAAAGCGCCGTCCTGGCTCGGCCACGGCGAAACATCGATTCTAATCAATGACCCAACCAAGCCGCGGTCCGGCCACAGCCTTGCGTCTGTGCGGCCTATGGTTCGTCACCTGGATCCTGCTGCTGCTGCCGGATTTCCTGCTGTATTGGGGCGGCTATGCGGTCGAGGCCGCGGTAAAGATCAAGCCCCTGGTTTACGCCGCGATCATCGCGCTCCTGCTCAGCACGGCAAAGTCCCGCAGCTTTCGCATGGCGGCAATCGCATTTCTGGTTCTCAACCAAATCATCTGGACCGGGTACGTCGTCTATTTCGGCCAGTCGTTGAGCCCGGAGCATCTGCTGCTCGTGCAGCAGGAGGTCAACGACACGGCCTTGGGCGTGCTGGACGAATGGCGGGCCCTTCTGCCCTGGCTGGTTACGTTGCTGGCCGGCGCCGCAATTCTCGTCGCCGTGCAATGGCGGGAGGGTGCCAACGCTCAATGGCGTTCACGTCTCTCGGGGTTGGCGTTCGTCACCTTGATCGTCGCGGCGACGGTGATTTGGATGTTGCAGCCGAGGATCAACGTTGCCTTCCCGGGCAAACATACCGGGGCGATGTACGGTCCCTATCAAGCCGCGGTCGGCGCATTTCGTCTTGGGCTGACCAAGGTGGCTGCATCGAATTTGAATATCCGCGGCCAGACCCAGCAATCGACCGTGCTACCGGCCGAACCTGTCACCATTGTCGTGGTGATGGGCGAAAGCATCAATGCGGCCAGGCTGTCCGTGCTTGGCTTCGATGCCGACACCACACCTGAACTCGCCAAGTGGCGCGTCACTCCTCCCGACGGCTTCACGCTCATTCCCCAGATCGGATTTTCGGGCGGTCTCGACACGTTTGCGAGCGTGCCCGGCTTCCTGCGAGCCGCGTACTGGCCGGTTCAAGCGCAGAAATTCGGAGTCAATCTGTTCGAGCTCGCGCATCTTCAAGGTTTCAAGAGCTGGTATCTTTCAGCGCAGACTTTGAACTACCTCCAGGCTGCCGGAGGCGCGCCGCATGCGATGCGCATCGAGGCGGTGCCGAACGACGACGAGCTGGCAAAATTGGCCAATGAAATTCCCGACGACTCTGGCAACAGTTTTGTCTTCCTGCATCAACGGGTGAACCACACCCCCTACACCAGCAATTGCGCGCCTGCCGCGGAGGGTCTGTACATCTTCCACGCCGAGACGGGATCCGCCGACGACCAGCGCAGAGCGGCTTACGATAACGGTTTACGCTGTTGGGACCGCGACGTGGCAGCGCTGGTCGAGCCCTTTCTCAAGCGTCCGGGCGCCGTCCACATTTTCATCACCGCCGACCATAGCGAATTGATGGCCGAGAATGGACGTTGGGGACATGGCTTCACCGATCTCCGCGTCGCCATGGTGCCGATGATGCTGTTGACGAACCGGCCACAATCGGATGTTGCAGCGTTGTTCAAGTCGTGGTCGCCGCCGACGACGTATCACTTGGCGCAGACTGTCGCGCTGGGCCTGGGCGTCCGTCTTGAGACGCCCGACGTCGTCGCGAACCGATTTTTCTTGAACAGCACGATGCCGTTCGCGCTCGCGGGCTTCATCGAGGTCGAACAGGAGAAGCCCGGCGTCTATCATGTGAAGAACTTTTCGCGGAATGGCCAGCTCGTGAGCCAGGAAATCACCAATCTGCCAGAGGCTGCCGCAGCAAATGCAGCCTACGGCCCCGACAAGACCAAGGACACTCCGCCAGCCGCCATGTCGGCACCGCTCAGAGACAAACCCGACAGCCCGGGATAGAACGCAGCGCTGGTTATCGGACACAAGGTAGATGCAATGCAGGCAAGTAAGACACGTCAGCAGCACGCAGAAAACTCAGGCCACCGGCACTTGCGAGAGCAGTCGGCCATGCCCGGCCGCGGCGGCATCGCGCGGATCGTCGCCGCATTCCGCAACACCATTGGCGGCTTGCGCGAGGGACTGAGCACCGAAGCTGCGATCAAACAGGAGTTTGCGATCGCGTGTGTCGCGGTGCCTCTGTCGTTCTTTATCGCGGAGGATCTTTGGACCTGGGTCGCGCTGATCGCAAGCCTGCTCATCGTTCTCGCGGTCGAATTCCTCAACACGGCGATCGAGCGCCTCTGCAATCACATCCAGCCTGAAAAGCACGATGCGATTCGCATCACGAAGGACCTTGGCTCGGCTGCGGTGTTTTTTGCGCTGGCTTTGGCCGGACTGGTTTGGGTGGTGGCGGCCTTCGACCGCTTTGGCCAGTGACAGGACAATTGATGCCGGATTCCAGCCAAGATAGGACACTAAAAGCTTTGGACGCAAACTCATCGAAGCCCGAGGCGGTTCAACCGCGCCTGCCCGACCCTGCCAGGACCGGGCCGTATCGTCCCTTCACCACCGATCCAGGTTGGAACGAGGCATGGTGGTGGCTGGGTATCCCTGTATTCATCGCGCTGCTCGTGATCATCAGCTACCGGGTGAGCCCGGACTGGTATGCGAGATGGATCATCCCCGAAGGCTACGGTGTTCTCGAGTTCTCGCAATTCATCACGGCCCTGCTTGGACTAGCGGTCGCGGTGCGGCTGCTGTTCGACCCGTTCGTGAGGCGACGGCCGCTGGTGTTTGCGGTAACTATCCTCGGCGCCCTCTCCTGCTTCTACATCGCCGGCGAGGAGATGAGCTGGGGCCAGCACTTTTTCCACTGGAACACGCCGGAATATTGGGCCGAGGTGAACCGCCAAGAAGAAACCAATCTGCACAACACCTACGCCATCTTCGAGAAATGGCCACGCGCTGTGCTCGAGGTCGGCATCGTGATCGGCGGGTTGCTGATCCCGTTCGCCGCCATGCTCGATCGACGGGTGCGGGCGAATAGGCTCTCGCTATTCTTTCCCGCGGCAGCGCTCATTCCAGCGGCGGTGGGGTCCATGGCGTTCAAGCTCATCGACGTGCTCTATCAAAAGTCCGATATGGGCGAGCTGATCCAGCGGCCGAGCGAAACCATCGAGCTCTATCTCTATTTCTTCATTCTGGCTTATCTGATCGTGTTCACCCGGCGCATCCATGCGCTCGAGGCCGAGGAAGACGCTTCAGCCGCTAGACCGCGGCTTCGAGGCGTTTCAGGGCCTGCTCGAGACGCGCGGCGGTGGCCTCGGCCTCGGTCCTTCGCTCGCGCTGTTCCTCGACCACATGCTCCGGCGCGCGGGAGACGAATTGCTGATTGGCGAGCTTGGCGTCGATGGCTTTGATGTCGGAGCCCAGCCTGTCGATCTCGCGCTTGAGCCTGCTTCGACTCCGCATCGACATCGATGACACCGGCAAGCGGCAGCGCCAGCGTCGCCTCGTCGAGCACGATCTGCACCGCGCCTTGCGGCGGTTTGCCGAAGGACAGGGTATCGAGCCGCGCCAGACGCAACAGCGTGCCTTCGTGACGCTTTGCTCTCGCCTCGGTGTCCGCATTCGCGCCGGAGATGACCAAAGGCACCTTGGCAGCCGCCGGCACGTTCATCTCGGCACGCACCGAGCGGACTTCAGAGACGAGCCGGATCACCCAAGAGATCTCGGCATCGGCTTCGGCATTCTCCAGCCCCTGCCGCTCGGGCCAAGGCGCCAGCATCAGGAAGGTGTTTGCGGCCCTCGCTTGCAGAAGCGAGCTTCGCCCAAAGCTCCTCGGTGACGAAGGGCATGAAGGGATGCAGCAGCGTGAGCGCGCGGTCGAGCGCCCAAGAGGTCATGGCGCGCGTCTCAGCGATCGCGGCCTGGTCGTCGCCCGCGAGCACAGGCTTGATCAGCTCCAGATACCAGTCGCAGAACACATGCCAGATGAAATGATAGATGGCGCTTGCCGCCTCGTTGAAGCGGAAGGCTTGCAGCGCATCGGTGACGGCATGCAAGCGCGCGCTCGCTCTCGCCGGCGATCCAGCGATTGACGGTGAGTTTCGCTTGGGCCGGATCGAAGCCCGGTTGCGGGGCGCACTCGTTCATCTGCGAGAAGCGCGCCGCGTTCCAGAGCTTGGTCGCGAAATTGCGGTAGCCCTCGACGCGTGAGGTGGCGAGCTTGATGTCGCGGCCTTGCGCGGCCATCGCGGCGAGTGTGAAGCGGAGCGCGTCCGCGCCGTAATCGTCGATCAGCACCAGAGGATCGATGACGTTCCCCTTCGACTTCGACATTTTCTGGCCCTTCTCGTCGCGGACCAGGGCGTGAATATAGACGTCGCGGAACGGCACCTCTTCCATCACATGCATGCCCATCATCATCATGCGGGCAACCCAGAAGAAGATGATGTCGAAGCCGGTGATGAGCACGTCGGTCGGATAGTAACGGGCGAGCTCGGGCGTCTTGTCGGGCCAGCCCAGCGTCGAGAACGGCCACAGCGCGGAGGAGAACCAGGTGTCGAGCACGTCCTCATCGCGCCTGAGATCCACCGCCTTGCCGTAATGGGCTTCGGCGGCGGCCGTCGCGTCCACCTCCTCCTCGCCGACGAAGATTTTGCCGTCAGGGCCGTACCAGGCCGGGATTTGATGGCCCCACCAGAGCTGGCGGGAGATGCACCAAGGCTGGATGTTCTCCATCCAGTGGAAATAGGTCGTCTCCCAGTTCTTCGGCACGAACACGGTGCGGCCGCGCTTCACCGCATCGATCGCGGGCACGGCCAGCGTCTTGGCATCGACATACCATTGGTCGGTGAGGAAGGGCTCGATCACAGCACCTGAACGGTCGCCGCGCGGCACGGCATGGGTATAAGCCTCGATCTTCTCGATCAGCCCTAAACCTTCCAGCCGATCCACGATCATCTTGCGCCCGGCGAAGCGGAACACGCCGTGCAATTCCTGAAGCGTCAGAGCGAGCTCCGGATTCGGATCGACGCCGTGGACGAAGTCGGCATTGCCTTCAAGCGCGAGCTTCGCCTCCTGGTCGAGAATGTTGATCATCGGCAGTGCGTGGCGCCTGCCGACCTCGAAATCGTTGAAGTCGTGCGCGGGCGTGATCTTCACCGCGCCGGAGCCCTTCTCAGGGTCGGAATATTCGTCGGCGACGATCGGGATGCGGCGGCCGACCAGCGGCAGGATCACGTGCTTGCCGACCAGATGCTTGTAGCGCTCGTCGTCCGGGTGCACGGCGATTGCGGTATCGCCGAGCATGGTCTCGGGCCGCGTGGTCGCGACCACGATGAACTCACTCGTGCCCTCGATCGGGTAGCGCAAATGCCAGAGATGGCCCTTGGTCTCGGCCTGCTCGACTTCGAGATCGGAGATCGCGGTGAGCAGCTCCGGGTCCCAATTGACGAGGCGCTTGTCCTTGTAGATCAGCCCTGAGCGATAGAGCTCGACGAAGACCTTGCGCACCGCGCGCGAAAGCCCCTCGTCCATGGTGAAGCGGAGCCGCGACCAGTCGCAGGACGCGCCCAAGCGCTTCAGCTGGCCGACGATGGTGTTGCCGGACTCCTCTTTCCATTGCCAGACGCGCTCGATGAACTTCTCGCGGCCGAGCGCGCGGCGGCCCTGCTCTTGCCGCTCCATCAATTGACGCTCGACCACCATTTGGGTGGCGATGCCGGCGTGATCGGTGCCGGGTTGCCACAGCACGTCCCTGCCCCGCATCCGCTCGAAGCGCACCAGCACGTCCTGGAGCGTATTGTTCAGGGCATGGCCCATGTGGAGCGAGCCGGTGACGTTCGGCGGCGGGATGACAATGGCGAAGGGCTTGGCGCCGGCGCGGCCGGGGGCGAACGCGCCCGCGTCCTCCCAGGCGCGATAGATCGGTCCTTCGATCGAAGCTGGCTGATAAGTCTTTTCGAGCATGGATGACGGTTCGTGGACTAATGACGGTGGCGGTTATGGAGTCCCGCCTACGCGGGAATGACCGCGAAGGCGGCGGCGCAAGTGTCCTTGCGACCGAAGGAAAATCAGGTCAGACGGATAGTTCGCGGGGGCCAAAAGGACAAGCAATAATGAGAAGGCCTAATAGGGCCGTCTCCGCTGCTCATTGCGCTGCCAGCGCGCCTCGGCATCCTTGAGCTCGTCGCGCAACGCGGCTTCGAGCACACGCGACATATGCTCGTCGAGCCATTCCCGCAGCAGCGGCCGCAGCATCTCCTTGACGCTGTCCTCGAGCGAACGGTTCGCGTTGATGCCAAATTCGGAATAATGCGTCGCGCGCATGCCGTGACTGCCATTGCCATTGATATGGGCCGGCTCAGGCTCAGGTTCCTTGACCGGTTCCGGCTCTGGCGAGGATGCGACGCTCTGAAGCCAAGACGGCATCTCGGGTTCCGGAGCCGGACTCGCCGCGAGAGGCTCGACGGGCTCGGGCTCGTAGAATGTCTCGGTGACTGTCTCGGTCTCGAGCGTGGTCAAGACCAGTTCCGGCTCGGCTTCATCGAAGGCCTCCGGTTCGGCGTCGAAGACCGGCTCAGGCAGAGGCTCGAAGACAGGCTCTGGCTCCAGCGCGACCGCCTGTTCCACCTGCGCCATGCGCGCCTGTTCGCGAGCGCGAAGCTCGGCGATGGCGAGATCGAGCGCGGAAGGTTCCTCAACCGGCGGCTCAGGCATGGTCATGACAGGCTCGGGCGCTTCGGTGAAGCTCGGCGACCGCTGTGCAATTTCGGTTTCCGCGACGATGATCGTCTCCGCAACTTCCATGCGTGCGGGCGCCGGAAACTCCAAATCGGGGAGTGCCGCGGTCTCGTCGGCCACAGCCTGGAGTTCGCTCAGCTCTTTGGTCAGGTCGAGAATATCGTCGTCTTCGCTGGCGCTTTCGGCAGGCGCCGCGCCGCTCAGCACACGAGCGATGTCGTCGATGATCTTGGTGTCCGCATCCGCGTCGAACTCGGATGTCTTCGCCTCTGGAGAGGATGCCGGCGAACTCTCCGCCGCTTTCGCCTCATCGTCGGAAATAATCCGACGGATCGAGGCGAGAATCTCCTCCATCGTCGGTTCCGGAGCGCGCTCCATGCTGCCCATCACTAAAAACCCCTTGCCGCCATTCGCCCCCGCAACGCCAGAGAATAACCCTCCGGGTGGCCCACAAGCAGCCACTAGCTTAACACACGGTTAACCTACAAGTCTCGAATAGGATACGGAAACGGGCCCATGCTTGCTCGCATGGTTAATACACAAATTATTCGTCCGGTTCCGGGGGCGACGGCGGCTTGAGGCCCCAAAACTTATTTTTCACAATGTCATAGTGCTCGATCGGATCGTAATAAGGCACTGACAGACCGAGACTTTGTGCGTCCAGACGGCCGACGGCGGCATAGAGCGAATATTCCGCGACAATCCGGTCGCGCAGCGCATAAACCAGCTGGATCTGGGAGCCCAAGAACTCCAACTGGGCATTGAGGACGTCGAGCGTGGTCCGCTGACCGACCTTCTCCTCCTCCTGAACACCGGCAAGCGCGATTCTGTTGGCCTCCACGGCAGCCTTGGCCGACTCGATCTGGGCGGTCGAGGATTGCAGGATGCCCCAATTGGACACCACATCGGCGTGGACCCTGAAGCCTCGCGTCCTCGACCTCTTTCTTGCGCTGATTGTTGACCTCTTTGGCCTGCCGGAGGCTCGCCGCGACCTGCGCCACCTTGATAGAACGGCACAGTCACGCGCGCCGTGAATGTCGCGGTCTCCTGCTCCTCGATGAAATTGCTGTGGTCGAAGAACCTGTCATAACTCGCCTCCGCCGTAATCTGCGGCATGAGCTGGCCGACGATGCGGTTGACGCTGTAGAGCGAAGCTTCCTCAAGATAGACGGAGGTCAGGATGACGGGATTCTCGCCATCGCCAAGCGTCATCGACTCATCGAGGCTCGATGGCAGCAAATGCAGGATCGAGGGCGGATTGGAGAGATCGCTCGGCGGATGGCCGATGACCCGCTCATAGATGGCCCGGCTTGTCTTGAGATCCGATTGCGCCCTCGCGAGGGTCGAGAGGGCATCGGCCCGGCGCGCTTCGGCTTGAGCGACATCGGTGCGAGTTACCTCACCAACATCGAAGCGGTCTTTGGTCTGCTTCAACTGCTCGGTCAATACCGCGACGTTGTTCTCGCGCAAGCGGATCACGGCGGTGTCACGCACGACATCCACATAGGCCGTGAGGCCGTCGAGCAACACCGACTGCTCGATATTGCGCAAATTCTCGCGGCCGGCCTGGACGTTCGACTTGGCTTCACGGACGGAGTTGAGGTTCTGAAATCCGTTGAACAGAGTCTGGTCCAACTGCACGCCATAGCCGTGAGGATGGTTCAGCCCGTCGTTCGCGCTCGCTTGGCCGGAAGTTAGAATACATCTGGTGTACAAAGGGGTTTGAGCGGGTCCGTTGCTTCGCCCTCGCTATGCAATCATTGCCTTGTCCTTTGATATTGCCGTGTTGCGTGAGGTAGTTGGCTTCGCCGGTGCCGGAGATGGTGGGTCGAAAGCCGGACATGGCGCGCGCGACGTCTTCGTCGGTGGCGCGCAATCTGGCCCGCTCGCCGTTGATGGTCGGGTTGATCATATAGGCGTTTTCCAACGCCTCAAACAGCGTCTCGGCGGAGGCTCGAGCCGGCAGCAACACGGCGCAAGCGAGCAGGCACGCGAAAGCGAAGCCGCTCCGTTGCCGCCACGGCCTTCCCGTGCGGGACAAGTCGTGCTTGCTCACGACGCCACCCATTCCTCGCAGTTCCCGCAATCGACGGCGATCTCGCCCCCAACCGCAACGCCAAACATAGAGCAGGTTACGCGCCGAGATACACTCGGTACAGGTTGCTCTGGGCGATTCCTGCAAAAAACTCAATGCACTGTGGGATGGGAGCAACAGTGAAATCCCGGAATCAGAACGCAAATTGTGGCGCCGGGGCAAATCCCGGGAGAGGTTTCGCCCCGACATCGAAATGTGGCAGACCGCTGACCGCCCCGCCCGCCTTGACGTAGAGCCACGCCCTTGGCTGGACGGAACCGGCAATGATCGCCGCCAAGCGACCGCCTTCGCCCAATTGGTCGAAAAGCGCATCGGGAACAGAGGGCACGCTCCCGTTGATGACGATGGCATCGTAAGGCGCGTCGGCAGCATGACCCTCGGCAAGCGCAGCTCTGACGATGCGCGCGTTACCGATCGCAAGCTGCCGCAATGTGGCGCTCGCTGCGGCCGCAAGCTCCGGCTCGGGCTCGACTGCGATGATTTCACCCCCGAGCTCGCCCAGTAGCGCCGTCGAATAGCCGGTGGCGCAGCCAATATCCAAGACGCGATCCTTGGCGCCGATAGAGGCCAATTGGATCAGCCTTGATTGCGTCAGCGGTGACAGCAGAAAACGCGCGGGCGCGCCATCGCGCGACGGCCACACCTCAAGCGCCTCGTCGATATAGGCAAAGGGCCGCAAGGAAGCGGGCACGAATCGTTCCCGCGGTATCGCTGCTACGGCGGCAAGCAGGCGCGGATCGTTGACCGAGCTCGGGCGGAGCTGAGTTTCAATCATGGTGCGGCGCTGGATTTCGGAGTCGGTCATGATTGCCATTATGACAGGCGAAAGCGCCTCAATCCTGCGGCGCTTAACCACACAGATCCGCTTTCATACCCCCGGCGGAGCATTTCTGCTAAAGAGTCCGCGCTATCGGCTCAAAGTTTTGCGTATTGACGGGAGTGGGGATCGGCACCTAGTAACGCGGGCAACGCATATCTCGCCCGACAATGGCCACGTGGCGGAGTGGTTACGCAGCGGACTGCAAATCCGTGCACCCCAGTTCGATTCTGGGCGTGGCCTCCAATATTCGTCGATTTGTTCCTCCGTCAGCGCCTGTTGCAAACCCTTGGCGGGGGCCGGTTTTCTTGAAAAACCTTGCTATTATCGGTCCCAGCGCCCATATTAAGATACACGGCACGCCCATTGTGGGTGCGGACTTAGACCGACGGCAAGACCATAGCGCCAGATACGCGCACGTTTCTCTTCCCGACATCTAGACGCCAAGCGGCTTGTTAGCCCTAGGCCCGGTACAAAGACCCCTTACGGGAAAGGAACACTCTTCCATGCGCCTCACTGGCACAGTCAAATTTTTTAATGCGTCGCGTGGCTTCGGCTTCATCTCGCCCGAGAACGGCGACAAAGATGTTTTCGTCCACGCCTCAGCCCTTGAGGCCGCCGGCCTCTCCCTCAATGAAGGTGACAAAGTCACTTTCGAGGTCGAGGACGATAAGCGCGGCAAAGGCATGAAGGCAGCCAACGTACAGGCGGCCTAACGCCAACACCAGACTTGGGCATCAAAGCGGCGTCCCGAATGGGACGCCGCTATTAGCGAATGCTTCAAACTTGAGTTCTTGAGCGAGTGAGAAATCTATTGGTCGACTTCAAAGCATCAGCGGAACTGTTTCCATCGCGTCGATGGAATTCAGGCAAGGCTCCCGTGAGCTATCGGCGATTTCCGTCGACCGCGAAGGCTGTCCAATTTGCGATCGAGACGCTGCCGTCAGAATTCCTGCTCGGCGCGATTCTTCAGGTTGGCGACGAGAGATACGATCGCGACGGTATTCAGCACCTTTATGACAGCAAGAGATATCCACTGATGCGGCGACCCCTATTAGGAGAAACTGTGATGAATAAGGCTGCTGAGCGAATGTCGGCCGCGCGCCGGAATGCAGAGACGCCGTTCGGCAAGTCGAAGCCGCAAGCTCAAAACTTCAAACTTGACCAAGAGCGCGAGGCTGAGGCCACGAGCCTGAAGACAGCCCGGTTGCGCGAACTTCGTCTGGCGAAGGAAGCCGCCGACAGCGCAGCGAAGGCGCTCGTTCCCCCGAAGGCTCCAGCGCGCAAATCCAAGAAGAGCAAGCCGGCTTAAATCTGCCGGCGAAATCCATTCTGTGAGGTTCCGCACTTAGCGGCAGGTGATCGCGCTCGCGCCACGCGCGTTCATTGCGCTCCCCTTATGGGGTTTCGCGAGACCTTCTGACCAGCCAAAGGATCAACAGAAAAACCAGCGAGCCAAAGAAGGCCGCAACCACATCGCGCAGCGAGATCGAGATGCTGTCGAGGCCGGGCCAGATGCTGAAGAGCCGGAACAGCGTGCCACCGATCAAGGCGCCGACAAGCCCGACCCCAAGCCCTGTCCAACGGCCCAGGCCGGTGGATGAAAGAGTCACGACCCTGCCCGCGAGCGACCCGGCAAGCGCGCCGACGATAAGCCACACAATCAGTTGATCGATGGTCATTGGCATGGCGTTTCCCCCCGACCCCAAAACCTAACGACAAAGCTTATCAAACCGCACCATTCTGGTCTATCTGTAGCGCGGGCAGCCAAGGAAACCAGGCGCGATGAAGCCGGTCGTCGATCCCCGTCAAGGCGATATCGAAGACGACGCTTCGAGCACAAAGCAGCGCTCCATGCTGTCGCTCGCCGGCAGTCTGCTGGTCGAAATCAGCATTGCGAAACTCATCCTCATTTGGACGCTGTTGCTGATCGTGCCCGGCCTGTTGCTCGGTCTCACGCCGCTGATCACATCGCTGTGGCTGAGCACGGTCACCGACAAGATCGCGTCCCTCGTGATCGGGGTCTGGTCGTTCGTGTTGCTCGCGAGCGTTCTCGGTCTTGGCTGGTTTGGTTGGCGCACATTGCTGCGCATGACCGAGAAGAATTTCTGGTCGCTCAATTCCGTCGTGGTCGAACCGAGCTACGCGATGGCCCGCGAAGCTCTCCGGCATCTTGCCGAGATGTTGCTGCCAAAGACCGCCGGCGAAGCGACGCGCACCAAGCTTCGGGCGCTGGCGGCGGCGCTTGCCGGCCTCCTCGTCTGCGGCTTGGCGCTGGCGGTTCTGGCGATCGCACGGCCCCACGCCCATTTCTACGGGACGTTCTCCGAGTTCAGCTCCTGGACGACGGTCGCCTATGTCGCCTTGGCGAACAGCGTCGTCATCCTCACGGCGTACCTTGCGGTCGCAGCCTTGATCTGGGGATTTGCCGATGCGGCCATGGCGCAGCCGCAAGGACTGAAGAGCTTTGCCGAGAGCCCGCCGAGAGCGCGGACAATACCGCGTCGCGCATTTGTCGGACATTCATGTGGTCGGCGAGAATTTTGGATTTCGCATCGAAAGCGGCAGAGCCGGCGCGCGCGGCAACGATCGATTGCGGCGGCTGTTGGTGCAGCTCGAGACACTCGACCGGAAAGACAGAACTCGATGCGATCCTGATCACCGGCGACATGACCGATGCCGGCACCTCGGCCGAGTGGGCCGAACTGATGGATATTTTATCGGCTCATCCGCGCCTGACCAATCGCATGTACATGCTGCCGGGAAATCACGATCTGAACATCGTCGATCGCGCCAACCCGGCCCGCATGGATTTGCCCACGACACCCAATCGGCGATTGCGCCAGATCCGGGCCTTGTCGGCTCTCGGCGCCATCCAAGGATCGCGCGTTCGGCTGATCGATCGCGAGAAGGAGCGCCTGGGCGAGACGCTCGAGAACGCGCTCCAGCGTCACCAGGCTGAGTTCGAGCGTTTCGCCGATAGCGGCAGGCCGGCTCTGTCCAATCGCATCCCGGAGCTATGGGCGAGCATGTTTCCCATGGTGGTGCCGCCGGATCGCGATGGCGGGCTCGGACTCATCTTGTTGAACTCGAACGCGGACACGCATTTCTCGTTCACCAATGCGCTCGGCATGATCACAGCGGAGCAGATGCAGGCGGCCGACATCGCGTGCGCGAAATATCCCAAGGCGAATTGGATCGTCGCGCTGCACCATCACGTGGTCGAATACCCTTGGGCGGCGAAGGCGTTCTCCGAGCGCATCGGCACCGCGCTGATCAACGGCAATTGGTTCGTGCGCCGACTGCAAAATTTGGCGGGCCGCATCGTCGTGATGCATGGCCATCGTCACATCGACTGGATCGGCAGCATCGCCGGCATCCCGCTGGTGTCGGCGCCCTCGCCGGTGATGGAGGCGACCAACGACATGGACACCGCTTTCTACATCCACACGCTGGCGGTCAGTCCCGGCGGAGAGTTGAAATTATTGAAGCCGAAGCGGATTGTGGTCCGAGGAAAATCGCAATAATTTCAGCATCATCGTTGCGATCGAGCCAATTCCCGCCGCAATGTTTTAACTGGCGGCCAAAGCCCCCCCAAGCTAAACACGCCGAGCCCAATCGGCTGACGACAAAACTTCGGGAGGATCGTGTCTATGAAGAGCTTTCATTCAATTGCGTTTATCGTTTTGGCGGTCTTGCTCTGCTCGACCGGCGTGGCCGAAGCCGGCAAAAGAAAATGCGCGGAAGATTATCGCCGCTTCTGCAGCCAATGGGGGCTGGAGACTCGCGGCTTGCAGAATTGCATGCGCGCGCATGGCGATCGGCTGTCTCATGCCTGCGTTCGCGGATTGATCGCGGCGGGCGCGGTCTCTCAAGCTGAGGTGGATCGGCGCCGAGCAGCAGCCGGGCGTTAGGCTCGACTTCTGGGGAAGGCCTCGGAAAGTTGGGGTCCTCCCCAGATCGTCTTGGCCCTTTATTCTCTCGCCGTTCTTGTCGCGATGCCACCAGACGGTCAACCTGCGGCGCAAGCGCCGGATCGCCGGGAGATCGACCGAGAGGACGAGCAGCCCGAGCGGGATCATCCAGAAGCCCAAGATCGGTAGAAAGCCCAGCAAGCCGCAGGCCACGAGCAGAATGCCGAGCCCGATCCGCGTCGGGCGCGACTCCGGTAGGTGGAAATGACGGTTGGCAAAGCGAAGTTTGGGGGCCATGCGTCCCTGCGCTAAAAGGAGCGTGATGCTCCCGACCCCGGACATAGACATTGCATGGCGAGGCCGCAATGGCCGAGCTCCGCGGCGTTAATGGCCTCTAGAAACCCCCCTCGCCTTTTGCTATGACCCCTCGATGGCGTGACCTTAAGTCTCACGCACTGGTCCCCGGTAGCTCAGTTGGTAGAGCAAGCGGCTGTTAACCGCTGGGTCGCTGGTTCGAGTCCGGCCCGGGGAGCCAATTTTCAAACAAAGATTTTGGCTTTAGACTTTCTGGGCACTCGGGCAACATTCTGTAAATTTCGCGATCCGTGAATAATGGGCTCACGCCCATTTCAAGGTGATGCCGACATCTCCCGGCATTCCGCCCGGAAAGTCGATGATCTGGACCTTAAGCTTGTATCCGAGCGGGCGAAGTCTTTTGTGCCACGCAGGCTATTTCTTATTGGGTAATGCGCTCGGATCTCCGGTCGCGCTTTGCGGTTGCGCGCTCGCGCTTACGGGTTGCACCGAGAGACCAAACAGCCGCCAGCGACCGTTCACCACCTGATACAGCATATCGAAATCGATCTGCACCGGCTGACCGGGAAAGTAGCCCTTGAGGCGCAACGTGCCCGTCTGCTCGTCGAGAGTGGGCGCCTCGGTCAATTGCGGAGCGATGATGCTAACCGCGGAGAGATCCACGCCTTTCGATGCAAGATCGGAAAAAAGCTGCGAAAGACGTGCGGCGGAATTGGCGTCGCGGAAACCGGGCGCTCCCGATATCGCGGAGCACCGTAAAGTTCCCGGTTTGTATTGCGTCGTTCAGCGTATTAAGCGTCGAGCGCAGAAGAAGCACGATCTTCTCCGCATCCGGGGCGACCACCTTCGGCTGGAACTGGCCGGCTGGTGCTGCCTCTTTCGGCTTTTCGGGGGGCTTATCCTCCCCCAAAACGCCGGTGCACGCTGTCAGAATGACAATGAAGCTGGCTGATAAGACTACCCGACATCGCATGGGGCATCATAGGGGATCATATGATCTGTCGCATAAGGATAACGCTAGGACGCGGCCGACTGGCCAGCCCTAACCTGATTTTTGCTTTGGTCGTTCCCCGGGACACATCATCGATGGGTCCATTGCAGGCCGACGCGTCCACCATAGACATTATCGTCGCTGCCACCCTCAAAGCCGGTGCCGAAACTGCCTGAGATTGCCGCGCGGTCTCCCGCCATGAAGAGATCGTGGCCCAACACGCCCATCAGCGCCAAGCCGAGTCCACTGGAGCCGTCGAAGGTGCCCCAATTTGCGGCCATGCCAAAGCGCTCCGAACCTGTCAGGTCTGGGTTCTGCATGGAGATCGCCATTGCGATCCCGGACGACAGCTCGCTGTCCCGGCGCCCCAAGTGGTTGATTTGCGACTGTATGCCCGAGAGATCGGTGGACGTTGCGAGGCCCAAGGAAGCGACATCGGCGCTGGCGAGGTTGCCCACCGCATCCGTTGTGATGACCTGCGTCTTGCCGGATTGCGCCGCCTTGCTCGCGGCCGAGGTGACGCCGGACATCGTATAGGTGTTGCTGGCCGTCCCGAAGACCTGTTGATTGGCGCGCGTGACCGTGGCTCCCGCACCGAAGGCCGAGGAGTTAGCCAAATTGGCGTGTGCGCCGGTGCCGATGGCGGTGCTGCTGATGCCATCGCCGAAGGCTTGAGCGTTGCCCCCAATGGCAACGTTAGAACTGCCCACGCCGAGAGCAGTGGCCTGAAAGCCAAATGCGACATTGGCGCTGGCGTTACCGCCGGCGAAGGCGTTGGTCCCGATCGCCAGGTTATTGCCTCCGTCTCCGAAGGCGCTGGAGTTAGCTCCTGTCGCGATGTTGCCGCTGCTGTTGCCTCTGGCGTCAGCTGCGTCCCCGGTCGCGGTGTTATTGCTGAGGTCACCGCTGGCGTTGGCGAACCCCCCGGTCGCGGTGTTGGTGCTGCTGCCTCCTCGGGCGTCAGCCTGGAACCCAGTCGCGGTGTTGAAGCTAGTGACGCCATTGGCGAGGGCGCCGGTCCCGCACGCAACGTTGGCGCCGCCGCCAGCGTTAGCGCCGTCACCGGAGGCGGTTGCCGGAGCTACCAAGCTGCCGTTGGCGTTTCCCACGCACACGAATTGCGCCTGAGCAGGTCCTGCCATCACAAGGCAGAAAACTCCTAATACCAGGGCGGCGCTGAGGCCTGAAATTCTAATCGGCATGTCGCCCCCTATTCTGCTGGCGCCCGGAAAGCTCCAAGCTTGCAACTGTTCCCCGGTGTCCCCCAAGGGCGCAACTCAAGTTCCAGTTGCAAACAACGATTTCCTTCCCGCTGTGAGAAAATGGCAACAGGACTTAAGCACTAAATGGGCGCAATCTTTGGTGCCGGACTGTCGTTCCAAGACACCACCAATGTCCGGTCTGCACTTCTGGCCGAGCGATGGCGTAGACGATTGACGTGTCGGGTGTTGGCAAGAAGTCGACGCCATCGACAAGTCTGCTTCTGGCATAAAGCGGACATCTCGACGATGAACGCTGACGTCCGCTTTTGACCCAAAGCTGACATCGGTTGATCCGCCGGCATAGGCGGCGGAAATTTATCGGACTTATCGGTGGCGCGCTGGCGGCCGCTAGACGCCTCAATTGCTGGGGAACCGGGTCCGCTTGTGGCCAGCCGCCTTAGGCATCCGGGACGCGCCGGTTAAACATCCAGAGCGCGACGGCGCTCGCCAACATCACCACCCCGCCGAGCAGCACCGACAACGGCGTAGCGCCGAGGTGCTCGAACCATTGGGTGTAAAAATGAATGCCGGCGAAGACGGCGACGAGGTTGACCAGCCAGCGCCGGTTGACCTGCACGGCCCAGATCCCGGCGCCGAGCAAGACCACTGCCCAGAGGATGCTGAATACCGCGGCCGGGATTACAGGTTCGGTCATGAACGCCAACGATGCGTCCTTGGCATTAATCGAGCGCAGCAGCATCAGCGGATCGCCCCATAGCGAGCCGACCCAGAAGCCAAAATTGATCAGCAGCAGCGAGGTGCGCGCGGCGGTAATCGCGAGGCGCTCGTAGTCGGCCGGTAGGCGCTGCGAGGCCTGATAGGCGATCAGCGCTAGCGCGAAAAATAGCACAATGGTCAACGTCGGCTCGAAGATCGCCAGCGAATAAAGGGCGTTACTGTAACCGGCGCGCGCACCGAGGCAGGCGGAAGCCGCCAGCACCGCCAGCGCCATCAAAAGACTCGAGCGCGCGGCGATGGCCGCGAGCGCGAAGGCAGCCGTGACGATAAGCATGGACGCAAGCGAGCCGTCCCCGTAGGCGATCACGCCGCCGCCGAACATCAGCGCGCCAATGACAAGGCAAATCTGCCCGAGCAGGATCCATTGCTGCACGCGATTGAGCACGGTCGCGCACCCTGCGGCGAAAAGTAGGAGCCCCAAGCTCACCGCAGTCAGCGGTGTCGGCACCAGCGCCACCGCGCCGGCCGCGATGGCGACCACGCCGAACCCGATCAGGATGTTTACGCCGAGCGAGCCGGTATCATGGGCAGCGAGCGCCGTGAGCTTGTCGGCCTCCTCGCGCGTGAGCTTGCCTTCTTCGACGAGCTTGGAAATGTCCAGCGTGATCTTCATCGCGCACCCCCGACGCCGGATCCCTGATGGCGCGACGATATCACGAACTCAAGCAGAAGCGGACTTTGGCTGCACGCAGAGAGGAGCCCATTTCGTACGAGTCCCATCGCAGTCAGCACTTGATATACCTCAAGACAGACGGGGCATTCCAGCCCCCTACTCTTAGGTATTGGCGACATAGGAGAGCAGGCGATGCCAACCAGACGACAACTCATCCAGTCCCTTCCTGCTGCGGCAGCCGCTTTTGCCCTGGCCGACAATTTCATCCTAGACGTCGGACCCGCACGGGCTCAGCAAGTCGATCCATTGCAAGGCCATTTCCATCCCAAAGGCAAAGCCCCGTCGAATTTCACTCTGGAGGTGTTGAAGAAAGTGAAGGCGACGCTGCCGTTCGCTGACGACAGAGATTTCGAGGAGCAGAAGAAGGGGCTAATTGCTCCGATGAAAGACCTCAAGATCATGGCAGATGCCGGTCGCATCGCTTGGGATATGGAGCCGATTCAGTTCTAGATGAAAAAGACGAATTCGACAGTATCCATGCCTCGCTGCTGCGTCAGTCCAAATTGAACAACAATTACGGGCTCTACGAGGTGATCCCCGGCATCTACCAGGTGCGCGGATTCGATCTGTCCGACATTTCCTTTGTCCGGGGCAAGACTGGCTGGATCGTTTTCGACCCGCTGGTGAGCGCGGAAGTGGTACGCGCAGCTTGGACGCTGTTTCAGCAGCATGTTGGCAACGGCCTGCCGGCCTCGGCCGTGATTTATTCCCACACCCATGGCGATCACTGGGGCGGCGTGCGTGGCATCGTCAACGAAGCGGATGTGAAATCCGGGAAGGTTCCGATCATCGCTCCCGTCGACTTCATGGACTTTACCGTTTCCGAAAACGTCTATGCCGGCAACGCGATGAACCGCCGGTTGTTTTACCAGTACGGCCTGCTGCTGCCCGCCAATCCGTATGGTTATGTCGGCCAAGGCCTCGGCCAGGGCGTGTCCGCCGGGGCGGTCGGCCTGATTGCGCCCACTCGATACGTCGAAAAGGATATCGAAGAATTCGAGGTCGATGGCGTGAGGATGGTTTTTCAAAACACGCCGAATACCGAGGCGCCTCGAGAGATGAACACGTACATTCCGGACATGAAGGCGCTGTGGATGGCAGAGAATGTCACCTCAACGCTCCACAACATCTACACGCTACGAGGCGCACCGGTCCGCGATCCGTTGCGCTGGTCGAAATACATCGGCGAGGCGCTTTACCGCTTCGGCTTAGACGCCGAGGTCATGTTCGCCTCGCACCATTGGCCGCGCTGGGGCGATGAAGGATTCAAGAAGTTCTCCGCGGCCAGCGCGATCTCTATGCGCACATGAACAACCAGGTGCTCCATCTCGCCAACCAGGGCGTGACGATCAACGAGATCCACAATGTCTATGAGGTCCCGAAGGGCCTGCAGGACAAGTGGTTCTGCCGGGGCTATCACGGGTCTCCGCAACACAACAGCCGTGGCGTTATCCAGCGTTACCTCGGATTTTGGGATTGCAACCCGACAACGCTCATTCCGCTTTCGCCGAGCGAGTCCGCACCGCTCTACGTCGAGATGATGGGTGGCGGGGATAAGATCCTCGCTCGCGGCCGGGAACTACATGACGAGGGAAAATATCTGCTCGCGTCAGAAATCGTGAACAAGCTGGTGCTGGCTGAGCCGGACAACGAGACTGCGAAGGACTTGCTGGCGGACATTTTCGAGCAGCTTGGCTATCAGCAGGAGAACCCCGGCTTGCGGAACAGCTTCCTCGCCGCCGCCTACGAACTCAGGTCTGGGATTCCGCAAGGAGAGACCGCGAACTCGAGCAGCCCCGACGTCATTCGCGCGATGTCCACCGAGCTGTTCCTGAACTTCCTCGGCATTCGCATGGATAGCCGCAAGGCCGAAGGCATGCGGTTCACCATCAATCTGATCACACCGGACAATGGCGAGAAGTTCCTGGTCGAGCTGGAGAACGCCACGCTCACCAACATCAAGGGCTTTCTCGCCCCCAAGCCCGATCTCACCCTCACCATCAATCGCTCGGATCTGGAGCAGACGATGATGGGTGCGAAAACTCTCGAAGCGCAGATCGCGGGCGGAACTGCCAAGGTGGAAGGTGACGCGAGTATCTTGAAGCAGCTCGCTTCGGCCATGGTCGACTTCGACCCGCGCTTCGAGATCATGCCCGGCACGAAGGCCCGAGGAACTGAGACGGCATCCTATCCGGGTTATGTGGAATCCGGCATTCAAGGAAAACCAGATGCCTACGAGGCCATCCCCCGCCAGACCATCGCAGAATAGCCATACGTCGACGACCACAGCATCATCGCATTGCAAACCTGGCCATGTCCGCTTTGGGTCAGAAGCGGACGTCCGGCCGTATGACCGCTTACAGGACGAAATCCCCCTTGGCGAGGGTGTTGGATCGGAACCGTGGTGGTGCTACCGTGAAGCGGAAATGAGCCCATTCGTTTTAATCTTGGTTTTCAAACTTGGGTCTGGATCGGCACTCACCATCGATATGCCCAATGGCGCGACATGCGAGGGAGCAGCTCAATTCTCAAAGAGCCAAGAGAGTGTGAGCGCAGCCTTCTGCATTGATCGGAGATCACAGTCCTATCGCCGAGATGAACCAAAGCCGTGAGAACTCGCCTTTTCAGGCGTTCGGCGCCGGAGGTCGATATCAGCTAAGTGCCAAAAGCGGACCCTAGGGTCTACCATGATGCATGCGACCAAACTGCGAGCGAGTTCAAGGGCGCCGGCCAAAAGCCGACGCCCAAAAGGTGAAATCCAGTCAACAGCGACTGAGTAGTTTCACCGCCAGCCGCAGACGCGACGCCTTCCGTTCCACCAGCAATGATGGTGCCGGCGCCAATGATTATGGCGATGCCAGTGGGCTCGGTGCGTATTCACATTGATTGTCACCCGGGCCTTCTCGACCAAACCATGAGGTGCGACGGCACCTGATGAGCCGCTGGCGATCGAGATGGCTTGAGCAGTGTTCGGCACTACGGCAAAAGCAATGCTCCCGACAACTGCGGCACAAACTATTCCCTTAGCTAAGTTCGGTAGATAACTCACTGTCATGTCGCGCTCCTTGGATATTGTTAATGGCGACAGAACATAGGGGATTTCCGCTTTTGGCACTAGACGGACCTGCGAGTTGCTCCAAGCAACGTCCGCTTCGTGCCACAAGGCGACATTGCCCTGGTCATTATTGCTAGGAGCGAAAAAAGCTCCGGCACAGAAGAGCGCCGGGTATCGCGATGTGTGAACTCAGTGCCGACTATTTCGGTACACCCACAAATAGGGCGCCGATCAATTTGCCATCTTCACCGGCGAGCGGTGCGTAGTTGGCTTGGTAGTTTTGACCAAAAACGGTCGCTGGCCCGGTGTAGGAGTGTTTTTCGGCCAAGGCTTTGTAGGCCGGGCTATCATGGTCGAGTTTTGTACCGACCGCCGATTGTCCTCCTTGCATCAAGGTCGTTTCGGTCCGAACAAAGTCTTTGCCGTCATAAGAAAAGATACTCGCTTCGAGTTTGGTTTCCGCCCATGAAGCGCTGCTGACAAGCAATGTGACGGGCAACAACAGACCCAGGATCAGGAATATTCTTCCCATATTTTTCATCACATCCTCCTGCGTAGCTGGCCAATTCCTCGCGGGCTGTGAAGCCGCAATTCTGGACCGTAGGATTTCTGGTGTGCTGAGAAAGGGGGTGTGCACGTAATCGGCACAGTAGTCTTTACCGTCAGCGCCTAGCTTCCGGCGTGCCAGTGGCTGAACTATCTGCTCAATTTATAGGCCTCGCAAGCTCTCGCGCAGGACCTCGGCGAATGTGGTGAGACTGCACAGTATCGGCTTAAACATGCCCGTCAGAGAATGTCCGTTCGGGGTCAGAAGCGGACATTCCCGACCGTCTTGGAACATTCGCTGATGTTATGACGCGTAAGGTTTAGGCGCAGTCTTGCCGCGCCCAACCCTTGCTGCGCACAATGGCTGATGATGATGCTTCGCCTTTATTCGCGCGTTCTTGGTCTGCTTGGACCGCAGATTCGCTTGGGGTGGATGCTTGCTCTTGCGAACGTCGCGCTGGCGACTGCGCAATTCGCCGAGCCTGTATTGTTCGGCCGCATCATCGATTCACTCGCCAGTGCGCAAGGCGCGGGGAGCCTGATATCCTGGCATGGCCTCTTGCCGCTCGTTGTAGCCTGGGTCGGCTTCGGTCTTTTCATGATTGTTTGCGGCGCGCTTGTAGCGCTGTTTGCCGACAGACTTGCCCACCAGCGCCGCCAGGTGGTTCTCTCTGAATTCTTCGAGCATGTCCTCCAGCTTCCGCTCAGCTTCCACAGTACAACTCATTCCGGTCGCTTGATGAAGGTGATGCTTAGCGGCACTGATACGCTTTGGTGGCTTTGGCTCGGATTTTTCCGGGAGGATCTCGCCGCGCTAGTTTCGATTTCCGTGCTGATACCGATGTCGCTTTATCTAAATTGGCGGCTAGGCCTATTGCTGATCGGCCTGTGCCTGATCTTCGTTGTCCTCACGGGTTGGGTTTTGCGCAGAACGGAAGCGATGCAAAGATCCGTCGAGCGCTACTATTCGGACCTTGCGGAGCGCGCCTCGGACACGCTCGGTAACATTGCGCTGGTGCAGAGCTTCACGCGCGTGGAGGTGGAAGTGCGCGGCTTGCGCAATGTCGTCGACCGACTGCTCGGCGCCCAGATGCCCGTTCTATCGTGGTGGGCCGTGGTTTCTACGATCACCAAAGCCTCAACGACGTTGACAATGTTGGCGATCCTGATCGTTGGAGTCATCTTGTTCTCGCGCGGACAAACGACTGTCGGTGGAATTGTCATGTTTATGAGTTTCGCCGGCATGCTCATCGAAGAAACTCGAGCAGGCTGCAAGGTTCACTAATCGCATCTTCATGGATGCCCCACGGCTAGAGGAATTCTTCGGCGTCCTCGATACTTCGGCTGGCCCACTTGACCGTAAGCGTTCAGTAAATCTGGCCAAGGTCGACGGATTGGTTGAATTCGATAATGTAACATTTTCCTATTCAGGCAACAGGCCAGCCGTGGCCGATCTGACATTCACCGCCGAACCCGGGGAAACTATCGCGTTTGTCGGTGCGACGGGCGCCGGCAAGTCAACCGCGCTTGCGCTACTGTATCGCGTTTATGATCCTCAGTCTGGGAGAATAAAAATTGATGGGCGGAATATCCGTGACGTAAAGCTCACAAGTCTTCGTCACAACATAGGTGTGATCTTCCAAGAGCCGCTGCTCTTCAACCGGTCGATCGCAGAGAACCTACGCGTCGGCAGTCCCGACGCCAGTGACGACGACATTCGTAAAGCCTGCGAGCGCGCACAGGCGCTCGGTTTCATAGACCGTCAAGAGGGCGGCCTCAATGCAATCGTAGGAGAACGTGGCCGGGCGCTTTCCGGCGGTGAGCGCCAACGACTCTCGATTGCGCGCGCACTCCTGAAAAATCCGCCGATCCTGATCCTCGACGAAGCCACCAGTGCGCTTGATGCCACAACCGAAGCGAAGGTGAGCGCCGCGCTGACCGAGGTAATGATGGGTCGCACTACCTTCGTCATCGCGCACCGGCTCGCCACCGTGCGCAATGCCAATCGCATTCTCGTCTTCGAGCAGGGCCGCATCGTGGAAAGCGGAAGTTTTGACGAGTTGGTGCACAAGGGCGGCATTTTCGCCGCATTGGCAAAAGCACAATTCATCACCGGCGAACCGCACAAGTCTGACCTCAACGCGCATAGTTAGCGAATGTCCGCTTTGTGCTAGAAGCGGATCTCAGCCTATCGGTTGTTGCCCGAGGTCGTGACGATTTCAGTCCAAGGTGAGGCTGACGCCGAAGTTAATGTTCGCTTTGGGTCATAAGCGGACATCTGCCTTGTGCCAAAGCGGATCTAGCTCGTGGGGTGTGGCCCACTCGCTCGGCGCAGCCTGAAGAAGGCGAAGAAAAACCCAAGCCATAAGATGACGGAGAGGCCGTAGAAAAGGATCGTTCGCAGCGACCACCATGGCCAGGAGCCCGCGGGGCCGATGCGGATCGCGTTGGGGTACCAACTGAAAAGTGTGGAGCGCCACCAAGTCCACATCACGGTCATTTCCGTGTTGCGAGACTGCGCCGTCTTGGCGTCGTTGAAGACCCGCTCGCTGTTGCGCTTCAACCACCACCAGGAATCCTCGTTGATCAGCTCGAGCCCCCGGTCGGACCGGTTGCGCATGTAGATATATTCGATGTCGGTCGTATTGCCGCGCGCGTCGGGATCGCTGCGGCGGACTTCCGTTCCTGTGATGAGGCCGGTCGTCCAGGTCGGACGGGCGTATTCCCAGGCAAACCAGACGGGAATACCGACCACGAGTGCGGCAATGGCCAGAATGGGAGTCCCCTTTCGCCCTAAGATAAAGGCGAGCAGGAAAATCGCGAGTAGGACGATGTAACCGATCGACAGCCAAGCCTGGAGCATGGCTCAAACCTCACCTGAGAGACTTCAAATCGGTCGAGCTGCCGCACCTTGTGCTCATCTCCCCCCCCCCCCCTCTTCGTGTAACGGGCGGGCGGAATATTGGTATAACCGCTTAATCGAGCCGAAGGAAATGTCCGCCTCGTGCCCGAATGGGTATCTGCTACGATCAATGATTGTTTCGCGCGAGGGAAAACCAAGCTCTGAGCAAAAAAGCGATCCGCCGCGGCGCGTATTGACGTTGATGGTAACCCTAGATTGGCCCGACCTCAACCCATTGCATTCGAAATGCATGCGAGGCCTCTGCTATCGTGTGTCATCACTAGCATCGCTTGATTGTGGTTCCGAAACCCTTGTTGGCAGCTTCGCGATGTTGCCCGCGATGCGTCTCGCTTCGTCCTTGGTAAGCGTGTTCACTGATTACGGAAGCATGGCGGCAATGGTCGTGAACGTCGCGCCGTTCTTATCGCCTATCGAAAACACAATGGTCATGATTGCGACGGAAACGGCAGTGACAATGAGGCCATATTCGATCGCGGTCGTGCCGGACTGTTTGCGGCGAAGCGGACAAAGAGATTTTTCATTTTGGCCCCCTGTTACGGCGCGCTGGCGAACCCAACGATGTTTAGCTCGTAACCGACCTTAGCCGGGTCTATTTTCATAAAAGTTAAATCAATCCCCGAATTACTCTCGCATTAACAATAACCACCAAACCACCGGTCGAAAACCACAGCGGATAAGATCGCCGTCAAAACCATTTTCTATTCCGCTGACGACCCCCCAAAGCACCGCGGTACTTTTTTCAGACGAATGGAAAACCGCCGATGGCGCAGAATTCCGCAATGACATCGTGCTGATTTTCACTTTCGACGATGCGGCTCTGATCGAAAGACTTACGGTCATTTTCGACACGTTCCCAATGCGCGGGAAGCTGTGACGGCCTCGCGGGCGATTACGCCGCCGATGTGCGGCATGTGTAGGGCTGACGTCGCAAAGCGCGGGAGCACCATAATGCGCAGCGGCCGAGAGTTACGAGCTCTCGACCGCCACTTGCCAGTCGCAAAACCCGTGGAGGTTCCACGAATGGCCAATCCAACTCTAGCACAGAATGCTTGGGCCTTTGCCGCCGTAAAGCGCGCTCTAGACCCAGAAGGGCGCCGATGGCTTCAGGACGAGGAGACCGCTTCCAAAGCAAAGTTCTGTATTGACTGACGGGAGCGAGGGTTATGCGGCGCCCTCACCGCGTCAATTCAGACGTCATCGGGCAATCGAGGGTTTTCTCCAGCGCCTGCACCAGATCGTCCTCGGTCTTGGCGGTGATGTAGAGCCCGCCAGTCTCATCGGCGAGGCATTTGGCTTCGCCGATACTTCCCTCGCCCATCCAGGAAAGGCTCCCCGGCCGGTAGGCGATGACATGCACGGTGAGGTGCTTGGCCAACGCATGCAGCGCCTTGCCGATCTCGCAAGGCGAGCCGCCGCAAGTCTCCTCGCCGTCGGTGAGGACGACGATGACGCCGGGCTTCACCGTGTAGTCGAGCACATCGGCGGCTTGCTTGACGCCGGCGGTGAGCGGGGTGTGTCCAGCCGGCACCAGCGCGTTGACGTCCTTCATGATGATCTCAGCGGCGTTCGGCGTGGGCCTGAGATTGAGTTCGACGTTGCACTGGTTGTAAGGCCCGGGGCCGTAAGTGAGCAGACCGATGCGGTGGTACTTGGCGGCGCTCGGCAGAACCTTGGCCAGCGCCGAGCGCGCCCAGTCGATCCGCGACACCGTCCCTCCGTTGCCCGAGAGCACTGGACCGGACATCGAACCGGACGCGTCGAACACGAGCATGGCGTCTTCGGTGCAAGGTGCGGGCTTGGCTTCCTCGGCGCGGGCAGGCGGAACGCTGACAACAGCGACACCGGCCAGCGCCATGGCGGCGAGCCGAATGAAGAAAGATAGCGAGCTCGCGCGCTTCTGCATGACGCGCCGACTTTAGCGCAAAAAGTCTCGGAGTTCCCGGCTCTCTTTGGCGCGCTTTGTCGCTAGAGGCCGAGCCTCGTGCCAGGCTTGTGGGCTCAGTGTTCCGCCGGCGCCGGTCCAACCGCTGGAAATCCGGCGCGGAGATAGGCGACGATCTGCCAGATCTGCTGCTTGCTCAAGACGTCCTTGAAGGCGGGCATCTTGGTGCCGAAGGCAACGCCGCCTTCGGAGATGGTCCATAGGAGATACGGGTCGATGGCGATCGGCTGATCCATCAGATAAGCGAGCAGCGCCGGCGACGGCGCCAGATCTCCCGCCGCCTCGCCGTTGCCGAGACCGGTGTCGCCATGACACTTGGCGCAATGCGCCACATAGAGATCGCCGCCTGCGAGGATCGCAGCCGTGGTGTAGCCGACGTCGTTCTCCGCATCGAGATAGGCTTGGGGCACGTCCTTATTCATAAAGGCGGAGTGCCGCGCCAGACGCTGCCGCTGCTCGGGGCTCATATTCTTCATCTCCCAAGGCGTGGTTTGGCCCTCTTTCCACATATTGGACCACCAATTGGGAGCGCCGTTCTGGTTGTCTTGGGCGATGGCCATCGAGACGACTAGGAGCGACGCGGCGGCAGCACTGACAAGAATACGGAACATCGGCGCGTTCCTCCAACCTTCGACCCCCGCAACCATAAGTCTTGGGGAAGTCAGTTCGGAATCGCCTTGATTTCGATCAACCGGGACAGGCTGTGACGGCTAGGCCGGGATGAATTTCATCGCCAGCCCGTTCATGCAATAGCGCTTGCCGGTGGGCTTCGGGCCGTCGTCGAAGACATGGCCGAGATGACCGCCGCAGCGGCGGCAATGCACCTCGCTCCGTTGCATGCCGAAGGTCCAATCGTCGCTGAGACGAACGGCGCCGTCGATCGGGGCGTAGAAGCTCGGCCAGCCGGTGCCGCTGTCGAATTTGGTCTTGGACTCGTAGAGCGGCAGGTCGCAGCCGGCACAGGCAAAAATGCCGTCACGCTTCTCGTGATTGAGCGGGCAGGTGAAAGGCCGCTCGGTGTCGGCTTCGCGCAACACCGCAAATTGCTCAGGCGTCAGCAGCTTCTGCCACTCCTCCTTGGTGTGGTTAACCTCGAAGGTCTCGCCGGCTGCTGCGGTTTCGGATGCGCCGAAGCGACGCTTGATCAGCGCGACGCCCAAAGCACTCGCCGCGATGGTCGCGGCCCCAATGGCGAATTGGCGTCTCGTCGGCATGGGCAATTCCTTTCGTCTTCAGCCGCTTTGGCGGGCGCATATGCGCAGAGTCTTCTGAGGCTAAGATAGGTATTCGGCGCGCCCTTCTGTACTCAACTTGCGCGCACAGGCGATCACTTCCGCGTTGATCGGCGTTTAATTCGGCGTGGCTTGCCTCACAGCAGCAACTCGATACATATGCCAGGACGGACCTACAGGCAGCGGAGGTTTCATGCTGAGTACAGCCCTCATTATTATTTTGATCTTGATGCTGATCGGGGCGGTGCCGGCATGGCCCTATAATCGTGGCTGGAGCTACGGCCCTTCGGCAATCCTTGGACTGATCCTCGTCGTCCTGCTCGCCATGCATCTCGCCGGCAAGGTCTGAAGCAACCCCTTGTTAGGGAAGCTGGCGCATTTTGGGCGTCGCCAACTCTGGGGATGAAATGCCATGGGGCACGCAGCGCGAGCAATCGACCTCGATCAAGCCAGGCTCGATCCGGCTTCGGTCTTCGCCAATCCACACGACGTCATCGCGGCCAAGGGCCTCACGGAAGAGGACAAAAAATCGATCCTCAGCCGTTGGCAGGAAGACGCCGACGCGCTGCTGCGCGCCGCCGACGAAGGCATGCCGGTGGAGCGCCGCAGCCCCGGTGAATTGCTGCGCGCCGTGCATGAGGCGATGCAATTGCTGGATGCGGCCCATCCGCGCGGCTAGGGCAGAAATCTCTTGTTGTTTTTCAAGTGGATACCGGCTTTCGCCGATAGGACGGTGCTGTCGTCTTCGGTCCAATTTCCGCCGTCGAGTATTGTATTAAATGACCGGAAAGACCACATCGGCCACAGTCGCCTTCCACATCCCCCCAATGCCTAGGTTGAGGATCGAACATGCCGTATGACCCCTACTCAACGCGACACCTCCAACACTTCCTCCGGCCGCGCCGAAGATGCCCGCGTCGAAGCGGCCTATTCCGATTTGCAGCGCGATCTCGACACGCTCGGACGCCAGCTCAACGAACTTCGCAATCATAGCGCCACGCTCGGCGAGCATCTGGTCAACAGTGTCCAGGCCAGCTTCGACCAGGTGAAGGGCCGCACCATGCAGTGGCAGGACCTGACCTTGAAGCAGCTCGACGAACTCAGAAATTCCGCGTTCCGTCAGGCCGGCGATGCGCAGAATGCTTACGGCGACGTCCGCGCCAAGTCGCAGGAAGCCGCCCGCCAAGTTTGGGAACGCTCGGAGCCGCTGCGCCAAGGCGCCAAGGATGTCGGCGAAGGCCTGGTGCGAGCCTGGACCGAAGTCCGCGCTTCGCTCGGCAAGGCGGCCGGCCGGTTGCAAGACGACGCCAATAAGGCGTCGACGAGTTCCAGCGACAAGACTCCGGGCTCGACCTACTAGTCCGCCAGAATCGGTCTTCAGCCGAGATTTCAAGAGGGCATGCGGCGATCCGCGTGCCCTCTTTTTTCGTGAAATTTCGCCAAAACGCTGGGTTTTTCGCATGAACGCCAGCTGAACGAGGGTCTCAGATCCGGTTCAGTCCGCCTCCGGCAAGATGTGTCCATCATTCGAGACGGGACACAATTCGAACCTGGAGGCAAAACCGATGACCACTTTCCTGCGCTACGCTTCTCTCATTCTCCTTGGCGTTGCCACTCTCGCCATCGTCATGACGATGATCATCGTCGGGGCGGAAGCCAAAGAGAACAAGTCCAACACTGGCATCTCCGGCCGGGGCCAAATCGTTCATCGCACCGCGATCGGATCGGAGCAGCGACGTTGCCGAGACCACGGGGACGCGCGAGACAGGCGTCAAACAGTTCGTCGCACCTCGGTCCGACCGCAGCGACGACATTGCTCAGACCAGCGGTGACAGCAACAAGGGCGGTGGCGACAGCGTCGGCCGCCCGCGCCAGATCATTGTCGAGGATGCGCCGAAGCCGCTTCCGGCAAAGAAGATCGAAGTCGCCAAGGGCGAAGAAATCACGCTGCCAGCACCGAAGGCGCTGCCCGCTGCGAAGCTGCTGACGAGCGAGACCGCCGAGGATGAAGCGCCCGAGACCGAGACTGCGCCGGCCGTTCCCGCACCTCAAGCCGAAGCGCCCGTTGAAGCCGCGCCTGCGCCCCAAGCTGACCTCCGACTCCTATCACACCGCCTATCGCCACTCTTTCTACGGCCATGCTTACGGCTACGGCTACAGCGACGACGATTATGACGGCTGTGAGTAAGCGTTGAGTTCTCTTCTTCTCTCCTGAGTTGCTCCCAACTGGGCCCGGATATTTCGCCGGGCCCTCTTTTTTGCGCTAGGAGCCTGCCGGTTCTCCCGCTCGAGCTTCCGCGCCTCGCGCCTGACATTGAGAGGCTCCGCACGGACCAGCCCGCGAACCGAATTACCGAGATAGATACGGTCGGCAGACGCGAGATCGGTGAGGGTCAGCACCGCTTCGCTGGCGGCCGCGCGCGGCAGATCGAGCAATTCTTCGCGCAAGGTTCCGGGAAGCAGGCCGGCAGCGAGCGCGGGCGTATAGAGCCGTCCGTCGCGCTCAATGAAGATGGTGGTGCGCGTGCCCTCGGTGAGCTCGCCGCGCCGATTGAGGAAGATGACCTCGTCGCAAGCGGTCAGCGCCTTTAGCCGTTCCAGCTCCTTGTCGTAAAACTGCCGCTGCGTCGTCTTGTGGAAATAAAGCGGGTCCTTCTCGTCGACCGGGTTCTCGGAAACGGCGAATTTCCACACCGTGTCCTTGGTTGGGAGTTCGATGGCGGTCGAAGTCACGGTCAGCACACCGTCCTCGGCCAGCAGAAGCCGCACGAGATAAACCTCTCCCGTAAGCGACGCCACCTCAGCTTCGAGCGCGCCAAGCACGGCGTCGCGCGTGAAGGGATAGGCGAAATGCAAAGCCGAGGCTTGCAGCCGCGCGAGATGCCGCTCCAACAGGTAGAAGCCCTTGCCGCGCTCCCAGCGCAGGGTCTCGATCAGATGGAAGGGCGCGTCAGGTCTGGTGAGGAACTGCGCCTTCAACAGGCATTCGTCGAATTCCGCACCGACCTTTGAGTCCGAAACAAGCCCGCTACCGATGCCCATCTCGCCGCCTTCGTTGTCGAGCATAATGGTGCGGATGGCGACGTTGAATTGGGCATCGCCATTCGGCGCGATGCGGCCGATGGCACCGGTATAGATGCCGCGCGGCTCGCCTTCGAGCTCGCGAATGATCTCCATGGCGCGCACTTTCGGCGCGCCGGTGACCGAGCCGCACGGGAACAGAGCCTTTAAAATATCTGTGAAGCGAATATCGCCGCGAAGCTCGGCGGTAATCCCCGACGTCATCTGATGCACGCTCCGATAGGTCTCGACGGTGAAGAGATCGGTCACCTCGACCGTGCCGATCTTGGCGATGCGTCCGAGATCGTTCCTGAGCAGATCGACGATCATCAGATTTTCGGCGCGCTGCTTGTCGTCCATGGTGAGCCAGGTCTTCAGCCGCGCATCCTCGCTCGAATTCTTGCCGCGAGGTGCTGTGCCTTTCATCGGACGCGCGGACATGCGCTTACCCTCGCGGCGGAAAAACAATTCGGGCGAGAGCGAGAGGACATGGAAGTCGGGCGTGCCGATCAGCCCGCCATAGGCGACGCGTTGTTTTCGCCTGAGTGCCGCGTAGAGCGCGACGGGGTTGCCGGGAAGGCGAAGCGATATTTCAGCGTGAGGTTGATCTGATAGACATCGCCCGCGGCGATATAGTCCTGCACCTTGTCGAAGGCGTTCATGTAGTCGCCGCGCGACCAGGACAGTTTCAGATCGGAGAGGATCGAGCGGTCGTTGGCGCCGTTGTCCTCGAGCCACGCCTTGACCGCAGCGTTATCGAGGCGTCGGGGCTCGCGACAGAGTGCCACCCAAAGCAGCGGCTGACCTCGATCCTTCGGCAACAGATCGCGCAGCTTCGGCTCCAGACAATAGCCAAGCTCATAGGCGAAGAAGCCGGCGGCGTGCAGGCCTTGGGTCAGTCCAGTCTCGATGGCGGCAAGAGACGCCTCGACCTCGCTTGGCTCCCACGCGACGATCACGCGTTCGGGCGCCTCATAGAGCAGGCTCGCGCCGCCTTGGCTCAGGCTGTCGTCGAGAAGGATGTACGGCGTGGCGGTCATGGCGGAACGCGGGAGGCCCAGGCTTTGCGCCTGGAGCATAGCCCATCTTGGCAGAGGGGTCGTTGATTTCGCGGGCGTTAAGATCAGCCCAGAATCAGCATCTCGCCCTTGCCGAGCACGGCCATATCGCCCATCAGGCGGCGCGCGCGAAACGGCAGCTTCGAGATAAGACCGGCTTTGTCCAATTGGCGCCCGAGCAGCCGGAGATAGTTGAAGTCGAGCTTGCCGGAATCGCTGAAGGTGGACAGCAACTGCTTCGGCTGCTTGGCGAGGATCAGCGTGCCGCGGCGCAAGCCGTAACCGGCATACCGGCCGACCTTGCCGTCGATCATGATGGTGCCGGCGACCATCCAGCCGCCGGCATAGTCGCCGGCATTGCCGCCAACGATGATGGTGCCGCGCCGCATGCGATTGCCGACGACGTCGCCGACATTGCCGCCGATGACGATGCGGCCGCCGCGCATGCCGAGGCTCTCGCCATCGGCGACGCCGCCGGTCCGCTCGCCGGAATTACCGCCAATTTCGATCTCGCCGCCGATCATCGATCCGCCGGTCAATGCGCCGGCATTACCTTTAACTTTGATCCTGCCGCCGGACATGCCGGCGCCGACATAGGCCCCCGCATCGCCATCGACGAGAATCTCGCCTTCCGTCATCGCCCGGCCGATGCGGTCGCAGGAACTGTCGGTGCCGACCAGGCGCAGCATGTGCGCGTCGGTTCCCTTGATCTTAAACACATCGCCGACCGTCGTCCGCTCGCGCGTCGTGCCGATCGAAATGGTTTCGATATCCTTCGGCTTCTTGCCGACAAGATTGAGCGGCAGCAGCGGCGAGAGGTCGAGGCGTTCGGCCCCGCGCGTCTTGAGTTCGAGAGTAAGCGCGCTCACGCGATGATCTCCTTGAGATGGAAATGATGCGGGCCGAGATTGCCACCATAATTTCCGGCGGTGATATGGGTGACGCCCTGCTTGGCGCCGCCGGTGGCAATGGCGTGCATGCCGGCGCGCATGGCGGCGGCGACATCGGCGGCGGTCAAGCCGTCGATGACGATTTCGAGCACCGCTTCAATGTCGGGCCCGAGATCCGATTTCACGGCGCCCTTCAGTGTGGGGCAATAAGCGTCGTTGGTGGACGCGATCTGACCTTTGTATTTCGAGCCCACCTTGGAGCCGGAGCGGACGATGCCGCCGGGAAAGGGCGTGATCGCGCCAGGCACGTCGTCGATCGCCTTCACCGCGCGCTCGCAAGCCGCGAGCACGGCTTGGTGCGACTTGCCGAGAACGAGCAAATTGCCGCCGCCCACCGCCTTCTTGGTGAGACCGGTCTTCTCCTCGCAGACGAATTCGCCGTCCATGACGGGAATGCGCCAATAGCGCCTGCCGTTGATGACTTTCGAGATTTGCCAGCCGTCGCCAAAGAAGCGGAGCGAGGAGCCGAGCTTCAGACTCTTCTCGCCGTCGAGCCCGGAGAAACACGCAGAGCCCGGGCTGGTCAGCACGCATTGACCGACACGATTCCTGAGCTGCTTTTGCAGCTTGTCGGTGTCCATGGCGAAAAGCAGCACGGCGATGCCTGGACGTCCGTCCGGCGTGTCTTTGGGAGAGAGCTTGCCCTCGATGCCGGCTTCCGCGCCGCAGGCAATCACCGAGGTGGCGAAGCCGGTCATGGTGCGCGCCGCGGTCAAGGCCCAACCAGGGGTGGACGCGGTGATGATGATCCGCGTGCCGACCATGGGAAAGGCCTCGGCGAAGGTCTCGACGATATTGACGCCTTTGAGCTTCAATTTGGACATAGACGGGCCCGGCCCCCTCCTCCATTCGGCACTTCAGCCGCGCACCATTAAACAGGAGCCCCAAGGGGCGCAAGCGCAAGCAATGACAGACTGCAGGACGTCCCGGCAGTCATGCGGAGAAAGGCTCAATCTTTGGGCTTGTCGTATTTGATATAGGCGAAGCGCGCGTCGTCCTTGGGGCAGCCCTCAAGGGCGCCCTGTTCCAGCGCCGGCTGCCAATGGACCACCTCTTCGATCTTTTTGGCGAGCTCGAAATCCTTATCGGTGATGCCCTTGGCGGCGTGGTTCATCAACCGGACCTCGACCCAGGCATAGGAGGCGGTGATATCAGGGTGGTGCCAGGCGGCTTCGGCCAGATGGCCCACCGTGTTGATCACCATCAGCGTGCCCTTCCAGCTGTTGGTTTTGTATTTTCGCCTGATCCAGCCGCCTTCAAGATGCCAATGCGGCAGCTCGGTCTTTAGCCTCTGCTCGACCTCCGCGTCGCTATAGGTTCGCTCGGACGTTGCCATATGGCCTCAGTTTTGAAAGAGTAAGGGGGCTCCTCCCCCCTGGCATCCAGCATATCGAGAGGCTACGACCCAATCAATGGACGAGGGCCGTTCAAATTCGGCTGGGGCCGGCGCTCGCTCGGTCGCCCGATGCACGGGCGTTTCGGTCACGACGACCGCGCGGCTGCATTTCGGCTTTCTCGATCCGAGCGGACGAGGCCCAAAGCCCTTCGGCAGTTTCGGGCTTGCCATCGACAGGCCGGTGACGAGACTCACACTCCGCCGCGCCAATTCGTTGAAAGTGAGCGGCGAAGAAGCGGAACGCGCCGCGCATTATCTCACCAGGCTCGCCGAGGCTTACGATCTTCCGAACAGCTACACACTGAACGTCGACGAATCAATTCCGCCCCATTCCGGGCTCGGCTCGGGCACGCAGCTCGCGCTTGCGGTGGGCACGGCACTGTCCACGCTCGAGGGATTGAGCGCGACTCCGCAGGAGATCGCGATGCGGCTTGGGCGCGGCACGCGCTCTGGCATCGGCATCGCCACCTTCGCAAGCGGCGGCGTCGTGCTCGATAGCGGCCCGGTGCCGGGCGCGTTGCCTGAGCTGATCGCGCGTCTTACCTTCCCCGAGGATTGGCGCGTCTTGCTGATTTTCGATCCATATCTTGGCGGAATTCATGGTGGCGCGGAGGCTGCGGCGTTCGACGAGGCACCGGAGTTCCCGCAAAGCGAGGTGGAAGAGCTTCGCACTCGGGTTCTCAATCGCGCGCTCCCCGCGCTCGAGAACAGCGACTTCGATGGCTTCAGCGCCGAGGTCGGACATCTGCAAGCGCGCATGGGCGCGTATTTCGCTTCGCTCCAAGGCGGCCCGATCGTCAGCAGCGGTGTCGCCAAGGTTCTCGCCTTCGTCGCGACACAAGGTCTCACGGGACTCGGCCAGAGCTCGTGGGGGCCGACCGGCTTCGTCTTCGTCAGATCCGAATCCGAAGGCGCCGCGCTGCTCGAAAAATTGCAAAATCTCGGTGGTGTCGCGGGCTTGCGATTCCAGCTTGTCCGGGGACGAAACCGAGGCGCCGAAATATCAGTGTACTGATTGCCAATGTTTCTCAGCTAGCTTAATTCAGAGGCTTGGCCGCACCCCCGGTTGTGGTTTAAGGCTTGCCATCCTTATCGCCGCGTCCGGCGATTCCAGCGATATTTACAGGAGTACTTACGACGATGGCGCATCCACGCATTTTGCACATGATCACACCGCTCAAACATATGAGTCCATTCGATGTGAACATGGCGCTCGACGCCGGATATGACGCGGCAATTCCCTACACCAATGTCACCATCGAGGACGTAAAGGGATTGGTGCAGGACGCGATCTTCAGCCGCGGGCCGGAAGGCGTGAAGCGCACAGGCATGTTCATCGCCGGCAAACGCGCGGTCGAGGCGCTCGACATGATGGACCGCGCCAAGGCCGCGATGGTGCCGCCGTTCGAAATTTCGGTGTTCTCGGATCCGGCGGGCTCCTTCACGACCGCCGCGGCAATGGTGGCTTGCGTGAAGCAAGCGCTCCGCGAGAAATTCTCGACCGACCTCAAAGGCAAGAACATTGCCATCTATGGCGGCACCGGCGTGGTCGGATTCGCCTCCGCCGTGATCTCGGCGATGGAAGGCGCCACCGCGACATTGATCGGCTATGACGGTCCGGAGCGCGTGAAGAAATTCGCCGAGGACATCAACGCCCGCTTCGGCACCAATGTCGGCTATGCCGACGGTTCGACCGAGGAGCAAAAGACGGAGCTGGTGAGGCACGCCGACATCGTGTTTGCCGCCGGTCCTGCCGGCAAAAGATTGCTGAACCTGGATCAGCTCAAGCAAGCCAAGGATCTGAAAGTGGTCACCGACGTGAATGCTGTGCCGCCGTCCGGCGTCGAAGGCGTCGGCGTCAATGACAACTCCGCCCCGATCCCCGGCACCAGAGCGGTCGCGATCGGCGCGCTTGCGGTCGGCAACATCAAGTACAAGACCGAGGCCGGACTGTTCGATGAAATGATCAAATCGGAGAAGCCGCTCTATCTCGATTTCCGCGACGCATACACACTTGCGCAAAAGCTCACAAAGTAGCGCGCCATCGATCCTGATCGTCGCCATTTCGGGACGAGGTCTCGCCGCGGCTGCGCGCCGTGCAGGTTTTGTCCCGCTGGTTCTCGATTTCTTCGCCGATGAAGACACCGAAGAGATCGCGCATGATTGCGTGAAGTTCGCAGGTCCGATCGGTAACGGGATTGAGCTGAACAAGCTGATCGAGGGATTGTCGGACCTGGCCGAAAAGGCGCCCTCGCCCGTGCTGGGCTGCGTCGCCGGTTCGGGCTTCGAGGACCGGCCGGAATTGTTGAGCAAGATCGCCGAGCATTGGGCGCTGCTCGGCAATGATGCCGAGACGGTGGCGCGGATTAAGTCCGCTAGAGTTTTTCAACACGCTCGATGGTTTGAACATTCCGCATCCGCGCACGCAAACCGAACCGCCTGCAGAAGGCGAAGGCTGGCTGACGAAGCGTCGGGGCGCCGCAGGCGGCAGCCATATCGCGCCATACGTGGCCGGAGCCTCCATATTCGGCTTCCGCCTATTTCCAAGAGCGGGTGAAAGGCGTGGCCGTCTCGGCGCTATTCGTCGGCAATGGCAGGGACGCGTGCATGCTCGGCTTCAGCGAGCAATGGACCGATCCCACTCGCACCTCGCCGTTCCGTTATGGCGGCGCCGTGCGACCGGCTTCAATCTCGGTGAAACTGCAAGACGAGATGACAGCATCGGTCTTGAAAGTGTGCGCCGCGTTCAAGCTGAAAGGGCTCGGCAGCGCGGATTTCATCGTCGACGAAGACACCGGCACCGCGCTGCTGTTGGAGATCAATCCGCGCCCGGGCGCCACGCTCGATATTTTCGATGCGGAGATCCAGCAGCTGCTCAAGCTCCATCTCGATGCGATCCTCGACGGCAGACTGCCGTCTCAGCCGCTCGCGCTCGAAGGCGCCATGGCGTCCGCGCTGGTCTTTGCGCCGGAACGGCTCAGAATCCCCGAGCATATTGAGTGGCCGGATTGGGTGGCGGACCGGCCTAAACCGCGCGAATCCATCGACAAAAACCGTCCAATATGCACTGTGTTGGCGCGCGCCGAGACAAAGGCCCAGGCAAATGGGCTGGTCGCGGAGCGGATGAACCAAATTCTGGCCGGGTTGCGGCCCAAAAACAGGGGGGAAGCGTGACGAGCGGGGACCACAAACCTACAAAGAATTCCGGGCTGCCAAGCGTCAATGGATTGGTCGAGCCTCTTGTCGAGTCGCTCATCGAGGACGCGGCGGCACTCCGCGTCGATGTGAGCAAAGGCTCGCTCGGCGAGACCCGCATCGATTGCGGGGTGAACGCGATCGGCGGCGTCGAAGCCGGACGCCGCATGGCGGAAATCTGCCTCGGCGGCCTCGGCCGCGTGGCCATCGACGTGACCGATCCGGCAAGCCCATGGCCGTTCTCGGTGACGGTGCATACCAGCCAGCCGGTACTTGCCTGTCTCGGCTCGCAATATGCGGGCTGGTCAATCTCCGTGGGTGAAAAACCGAACAAGTATAATGTGCTCGGCTCGGGCCCGGCGCGGGCGCTTGGCTCATCCGAAAAATTGTTCGATGAACTCGGCTATCGCGACAAGGCGACGAGCGGCTCGCTCGTGCTCGAGGCCGACAACCCGCCGCCGGAAGCTCTGGTCGAGCTGGTCGCCAAGGCCTGTAATTTGAAGCCCGAGAAGCTCACCTTCATCTATGCGCCGACATCGAGCCTCGCCGGCACCGTGCAGATCGTGGCGCGATGCTTGGAGGTCGCGATGCACAAATCGCACGAGCTGCATTTTCCGCTCGAGCATATCGTCGACGGCATCGCCACGGCGCCGCTGTCGCCGCCGGCGCCCTCCTTCATCGCCGCCATGGGCCGCACCAACGACGCCATCATCTATGGCGGCCGCGTGCAGCTCTATGTCAGCGGAGAGGCGAAGGCCGCGCGCGAACTTGCGGAGCAATTGCCGAGCATCAAGTCGAAGGATTACGGCAAGCCGTTCGCCGATATCTTCGCCGCGGTGAAGGGCGATTTCTACGCCATCGACCGCATGTTGTTCAGCCCGGCGATGGTGACGGTCACCGCGCTGAAGAGCGGCGAGAGCTTCGAATCCGGCCATATCGACACCGCGATCCTCGCCCGCTCCTTCTCATCATGACCTCGGACATCATCCTCTTCGGCGACGGCAAGGACTGGCACGGGCGAAGCCTCGGCCGCGCCTTCAAGAAGCGGGGGATCAAGCCCTTGACCGCACCGCTCGCGACGTGCGGTTTCTCCACGGAGACGCGGACCGGTCTTGCCATACCGGGGCTCGGCGATCATCTGCCGCGGGGCGCCTTCGTGCGCTTCGTGCCGGGGGGCACGTTCGAAGAGGTGACGACCTATCTCGGCGTGATCCACGCTTTGCGCGAGCTTGGGGTAAAGGTGTGGAACGACGCCCGCGCCATCGAGCGTTGCGTCGACAAATCCACGACCACGTTCTTCTTGCAGAAGGATGGTGTGCCGACGCCGCGAACCTGGACCGGCGTGAAGCGCGAGCAAGCGATCGCGCTCGTCAAGAAGATCACGCGTGAAGGCGGCCTGCTGGTGCAGAAGCCGTTATTCGGCGCGCAAGGCAAGGGCTTGCGCCTGATCGCCTCGCCTGCCGATCTCGCGCCGGCCGAAGAGGTGAACGGCGTGTATTATTTGCAGGAATTCGTCCGGCCGAAGGTCGAGGGCAGTCATCGCGATTGGCGGCTTTTCGTGCTCGGTGGCCGCGTGGTCGCGTCGATGATCCGCCACGGATCGAGCTGGATCACCAATATCAAGCAAGGCGCGCGCGCCGAAGCCGCGATCCCGGACCAAGACCTGATCGCGCTTGCTTTGCGCGCGACAGCGTCGGTCGGCGCGGACTATGCTGGCGTCGATATCATCGAGGCGCCCGAAGGCGGTTATCTCGTGCTCGAAGTGAATTCCATGCCGGCCTGGAATGGATTGCAGCAGGTCACGCGGACCAAGATCGCCGATCAGCTGGTCGCGGCCTTTCTCCACGATGCGCTCGGACAGCCCCGGAGCGAGGGGCAAGAGGGCGCTTGAGCGGCCCCCTTTCGCTCAGCCGCCATCGCTGCCGCCTTCGAGGCCGCCTGTCTCGCCGAGCTCGATGCGCTCAAGCCCGGCAATGTGCATCGCTATGGCGAGGGCCATGGCATGAGCGTCGCCGATTTCGAGACAAGCGCCCATGTCGCAGCACCCTATCTCGGCGAGCCCGACAGCGCGGTTGGACTGCGCATCCGCCATGCCATCGAGGCGACAGCGGACGCGGTCGGGCAGAACACCAATCTTGGCATCGTGCTGTTATGTGCTCCGTTGGCTTCTGCCGCGCTTGCGTCCGGCGGCGGCGATCTTCGAAAGCGCCTCGCCAATGTGCTCGCGACCCTGACCGTCGAGGACGCGAAGGAGACTTATGCTGCTATTGGCCTCGCTAAAGCCGGCGGTCTCGGCACGGTCGAAAAGCACGATCTGGGATCGGAGCCGAAGGTCACGCTGCTGGAAGCCATGCGCGAGGCGGAGGCACACGACCGCATCGCTTGGAACTACACGCACGATTTCGCCGATATCTTCGCCACGGGCCTGCCTCGTCTCATCCAGGGCCGCGCCAGATATGGCGCCCACGAATGGGCCGTCACCGATCTCTATCTCAGCCTTCTCGCCAAATTTCCCGATACGCTGATTGCGCGGAAGTTTGGGGTGAAAGCGGCCACTCAAGTTACTGAAAATGCATATAAAACCTTGAAGGCTTTTGTCGAGGCCGAGACTGCCGAAGCGAGGGTCGACACGCTGCTCAGCTTCGATAAGGCCTTGAAAGACCGCGGCCTCAATCCCGGCACGACCGCCGATCTGACGGTTGCCACGTTGTTCGCAAGTTCCCTCCAGGCAATGGAAATTGGCTCTTAGGGGCCCTCAGACGTCGAACAATCGACTTGCCGATCCTTGGAAGGGCGGACTATGTTCCCCCTCACGCGGCTCGGGCCATGAGTTGCGGACGACGGCTCGTTCAGCCATGTCTTTCGTTAGCTTGCCGCCGGCGGAGATCCGCGGGCGGCGCAAAGCGGTTTTGATATCGTATCAGCGCATAGGGAGGGAGTTAGTTTCATGGGCAAGATTAGTGGTACTTGTGTCGGCGAGTCGCTCATTGGCGACGGCAACGAGGTCGCTCACATCGACCTGTTGATTGGTCCGCGCGGCGGCGCCGTGGAGCAGGCGTTCTGCAATGCTTTGACCAACAACAAAGACGGTTTCACCACCCTGCTCGCGGTGGTCGCGCCGAACCTTTTGTGCAAGCCTGCGACGATCCTCTACAACAAAGTGACGATCAAAGACGCCCGCCAAGCCGTGCAGATGTTCGGCCCGGCGCAGTACGCGGTGGCCAAGGCTGTTGCCGACTCCGTCGCCGAAGGCGTGATCCCTGCGAACGAGGCCGACGATCTCTTCGTCTGCGTCGGCGTGTTCATCCATTGGGAAGCCAAGGACGACAAGAAGATCCAGGACTTCAACTACCGCGCCACCAAGGAAGCCCTCGCGCGCGCCATCAAGGGCGAGCCGAAGGCCGCCGCCGTGACCGCAGCGAAGGACAAGGCTCAGCACCCGTTCGCCGCTGGCTGAATGGGGGGAACCCCAGGTCGGGACTCAACCGGGAAACCATCGGGCCCGGGCCCGATTAGGCGGTGGCTCCAGAAACTGGGCTTTTGATCCTTAGGCGTGTTTTGCGCTTAGCTATTGAGATCGCCGTCTTCGCAAGAAGGCGGCGATTTCATTTTGGCCGATGCTTCCGTCATGCAGCGCCGTAGCGAGCAGCGCGCCCTGCGCCCCCAAACTTGCGACGGCGTCGAGATCGGTGACGTTGCGCACGCCGCCGGCCGCATAGACGTCGCAAGCGCCGGCGCGGGCCACGATGTTTTGCAGCAAATCCAGATCGGGCCCCTGCTCCGTGCCGACGCGCGGAAGGTTCATCGCGATCACCCGGTGTGGCCACAATTCAGAATTGGTGAAAATGTTCTCGGGGCCCTGAAAACCTTCTCTCCCGACGTCGATCGAAAGCACCAGGCTATTGCCGATATTCAACTTGAGGTCGTCCCAATCCTCAAGACTGACCACACTCTCGGTGCCGATGACGAGCGTGGTGCCAAGCGGCAGCCAAAAAGCGCAATCGGAGAGGTCGCCAAATCCGGCATCGATCCAGAGCGTGGTGTCGAGCAGCACGTCGGCGAGTTCGCGGCACAGATCGAAATGATTGCCCACGCCTTCAATCGCATCGAGATCGGCGACATAGAGCACCGGCGATTGGGTCAACTCGATCAGCGCGCGGGCGATGCCGAGCGGATCGCGCGCATCGCCAAGCGGGGTCTCAATCGGGCGGTAATCGGCCCGCTTGCCGCCTTTGGCGTGGACGACGGCGCCGCCTTTGAGGTCCAGCACTGGAATAAGGGCGAATTCAGTCATGGGATCTCTATTGGCTTGAACGGGGCGAAGCTATCGCAGAAGAAGGATTATGAGGCAAATAATCGGCTGGGATTTGGGCGGCGCCAATATCAAAAGCGCCTGTATTGACGGAGGCCGCGTGGCCTCCGTGACGCAAACCCCCTGCCCCGCGATGCAAGATCGCCGCAAGTTCGACGAGGCGTTCGGCCAGGCGCTTGCCGGGCTTCCCACGCCAGCCGAGTTCCATGCCGTAACCATGACCGGGGAGTTGTCGGACGTGTTCGCCGACCGGCAGGAAGGCGTGCGGTATTTGTCGCAGATGGTCGGGAGCGCCCTCCGGAATGTCGCGATCTATGCGGGCCGAGCGGGATTTATTTCACCAAAAGACGTGGCCGGCCACATCAGCGACATCGCTTCGGCGAATTGGCATGCGAGCGCTTCGCTCGCGGCGCGAAGATGCGACGAGGGCCTGCTCGTCGATATCGGAACCACGACCGCCGATCTCATTTCTTTCCGCGATGGCATGGTCGCAAGCTCCGGCTATAGCGACGCCGAGCGGCTGCATAGCGGCGAGCTCGTCTATACCGGCGTGGTGCGCACGCCGGTGATGGCGATCGCGCAAGGCGCGACCTTTCGCGGGCAGAAGCAGAGGATCGCGGCGGAACGCTTCGCCACCATGGCGGATGTTTATCGCTTGACCGGGCGAACTGCCCGAGGACGCCGACCCCTACGCCACCCCGGACCAGCAGGGGAAGAGCCGTGAAGAGAGCGCCGCGCGTCTCGCGCGCATGTTGGGCATGGATGCTTCCGACGCCGAAATGCAGGACTGGGTCGCGCTTGCGAATGATTTCGCCGGCCGACAACTCGCTATATTGGAGGAGGCCGCGACTCAAGTTCTAACGGACGCTGGCGTCGCACCCAAGGCGCCGATCGTCGGGGCCGGATGCGGACGTTTCATAGCGCGCCGCCTGGCCGAAGCGCTTGGGCGTCCTTATCTGGATTTCGCCGACATGATCGAGGCCGAGCCAAAGGCGCGGGAGATGGCCGCGCGCTGCGCACCAGCGGTTGCCGTCGCAATTCTAGCGGGGGACTTCTCAAAGAGAACTCCCCGAGATATCTAGTCTTTTCCGCGTAACCCATTACATTGGACTCGAAATGACAGCCGAAGGAGCCGATTTGACCCCCGACACTGACCCCGACGGCGACCATGACGACATCATCTATCCGTCCACCATTCCTTTCATTTTTTTGCATTTTGCCTGCTTCGCGGCGATTTGGACGGGCGTGACCTGGCAAGCCTTGGCAATCTGCATCGCGCTGTATTGGCTGCGCATCTTTGCCATTGGGGCCGGATATCACCGCTATTTCTCGCATCGGGCCTACTCGACCAGCAGAGCCTTCCAGTTCGTGCTCGCCTTCCTGGCTCAGACCACCGCACAGAAGAGCGTTATCTGGTGGGCTTCAAAACACCGCCATCACCATTTGCATTCCGACACCGAGCAAGACGTGCATTCACCACGGCACAAAGGATTTTTCTACAGTCATGTCGGGTGGATTTTTTCGCGCAAGCACGACCTCCCCGATTTCGACAAGGTCGGCGATTTGATGCGCTACCCCGAACTCAGGTGGCTGCACAAATTCGAGCTGTTGCCCGCCCTGATCCTCGCGGTTCTCTGCTTTCTTGCCGCCGGCTGGTCGGGCCTCGTGGTCGGATTCGTTTGGAGTACCGTGCTGGTTTATCACGCGACGTTTTGCATCAACTCGCTCGCCCATGTCAGCGGCAGCACGCGCTACGTGACGGGCGACGATTCCCGGAACAATTGGCTGCTGGCGGTCTTCACCATGGGCGAAGGCTGGCACAACAACCATCACGCGTTCCAAAGCAGCGTGCGGCAGGGCTTTCGCTGGTGGGAGATCGATCCGACATATTATCTGCTGCGGGGACTGTCCTGGCTCGGATTGGTCTGGGCCTTGAGGCTGCCACCGGAGCAGGTGTTGCGCAACGAGCAGCGGCTCGGCGTGGCCGTCATCAATCGCGCGGCCGAGCAGCTTGCGGCGCGGTTCAATTCCGAGCATGTGGCGCTGGCGATCGCCGCAGCACTGCGGGGGCCGGAGCTGTCGGCCTTGCAGGACATGCTGGCACGCGCGCATCAGCGCACGACCGAAGTGCTGATGACGCTGCATCTCCCCCATATCCCCACCCGCGAGGAGTTCCTGCGCGAGGCCGGAGTCATGTTTGCACGGACCAAGTCGCTCGATGAGATCGTCGACCGTGCCTACGAGCTGCTGCTTGATCTCAGTCGGCACACGCTTGGCCGCGCCGATCGAAAGCAAGTCGTAACCACCCGCTCGCGAACCCGTTGAAAGAGTTTATTGATCTTGCCGGAGAATGCTTCAGCCGGTTCGAGCGGTTTAGGTTAGAAAGCAACCAAGAGGACAAAGGGAGCGTCGAATGCGGTATGTGCGTGAGCTGTCGGCTGGGTTTGTGGTGATCGGACTGGTTTTGGCCGCGGCGCCGAACCAAGCCGGCGCGAGCCCGGTTCCATCATTTGCGGTCAACACCGCAACTTCTTTGGTGCAGAAGGTCGATTATTGGCACCGCTATTATCGGCAGCACGGTTATCCGCCGCCGGCGGTGGTTCCTGTCCCGGTACCCGTCGCGCCGCCCGCACTCAATCCGCCGGTCGTGATGGTGGTTCCGGTACGTCCGGCGAGTTGCGGCGAATTTCATTTTTGGGACGGCGCGGCTTGCGTCGATGCGCGCTTCAACAAGCCCTATCTCGGACCGGTCCAGTCGCGCTAGCGGCGTCGCCCGCTCAAGCGTGCACAGCGAATAATGATCGAACATGCGCGGGCTATTGCGCGCTCGGGCCAATAGGCGCGGTGCAGCTCGGCCGTGGTCACATTGTCGGCGACGGATAATCCAGCTTCCTTGGCAAAAGCCGGCAGATCGTTGATGCCGAAATGCCAGGGGGCGCCCATCGCGGCAAAGCGCTCGACGAACTTGGTGATCGCCTCCTCGCCGGTCGCATAGTCGATGACCTGTTCCGACATATAGTCGAAGGAGATGCTGAAGGCGCGCAAGACGTCGCGCAATTCGGTTAGAACATTCAGGTTCATTTGTTTCGACAAATACATCGTATTGCCCTCCCAGATGAAGAAGGCAGGTTCGCCGCGATCAAAACCGTTGGCCTCGAGCAGCGGCAGCACGCCTTGCTCGACATAATTCCCCGGGATCAAAACGTCGGCCGCGCGATAGCCCGAAGCCTCGAGCCGCGCCGCCTTGAAGCTCAGCGTGTTGGCGTCGTCGATCTCGTAATAGACGACCCCCGCCGCTTGCTTGCGGAACGCCCTGGTATCGAGTCCGGCGCCGAGAATGACGATTTGCCGGCAGCCGGCGGCGATCGCTTGATCCAGCCTGTCGTCGAAATAACGACGTCCTGATTCGCACATTCATCGCTCCCGGCGGGAAGTCGGCGCAAATCGCCGCCGCGGCCAGCTTCGTCCGCTCATCGAGAAAGATGGGCACGACGGGATCGACATAGAGCGGTTTCGGTTCGCTGTTTTCAGCGGCACGGAACTCGGCGACGACAAAAGCCGTCCCGGTGACATTCCTGATGTCTGTCATCAAATCTCTCGTTTGCTGAAAGTGGGTCTGCAGATTTTATGGGGGCGTCTCGCGTTGGACAGGTGCGCGGGGCCGTTTCGTCGGATCGACGCCGGTGATGCTGCCGAGATAGTTGAGGATCGCGGCGACCTGCTCATCCGAGAACTGAATTTGCGGCATGTCGCGATGCTTCGATCCCATGCCTTCGGCGAAGCCTTCCTCGAGCTGCTCGATCGGGTAGCGGAGATAGATTTCGCGAAGCGGCGGCGCCTTGGGAAGCGGACTGTCGCCCTTGTCGGCGATGGAATGGCAGCGACTGCAATTCTGTTCGAGCAGCAGCTTGCCCTCGCTCGCAGCGTTTGGCGCGCCCACGGCCAATTGGGTGCCTAAGAGCAGAATGGCAAGACCAGCGGCGGCGCGGTCGATGCGGAGAGATTGTATCATTGTCTTCCCCTCCTCGGTTTGACGTCAGCGTTGCGGCCCGTGCTTGAAATGATCCTCGATTTTCTCGACGAGCATCCGCCACGCCTCATGCTCTCTGGGACCCGCGGTCTTTTCCACCGCGATCTGAAGATAAGCAAGCTCGCGCTCGATCTTGTCGCGCGGCAGCATATGCAGGCGGCTCGTGAGAATCGCGGCCTCGATCACCGCGGCTTGGGCGCGGTTGAAGCCCTCGAACGGCCTATGCACCCCTTGATGGACGAGACGGCAATGGAAGCGCGGACGAAGCTCGTCCTCCTCGACGCTGACGACCTCCAGCTCCAAATGGGTCAGCGCGCCGTCGAGCACGGCACCGGAAATATGGGCGGCCGGGTGCGTGGGCCAATCGCGCTTGCCGGTGAGACATCCGGCAAACACCAGCACGTCGTCGGTGAAATTCACGACGGCGAAGGGCGTGGCGCGGAGGTTGTCGAGCGTGGCTGACGGCTTGAACGGCGCCAGCACATAACCGCCCTCCTCCATGATCAGGCCGAGAGGCGCGATATGCACCTTGCCGTCCGGGTGCAGCGTGGTGACGATGGTCTCGCGGATCATTGGCATCGAAAATTCTTAGTCCTTGTTCTTCCGCTTGGCGATCAGCGTGTGGCCGGCAGTTTTCAGCTTGGTCATGTCGTCGAGCGGGGCATCCGCGGAGACGCCCCAATCGAGCGGCTCATCCTGGCTAAAGCGCTTGCCCAGCCGGAAGGCAATCTCGGCCCGGGCCAACTCCGCGGCGAGATAGAAGGCGTGGGCGCCGTCGTTTTCCACGCCGAGCTTCGGAAACAGCGAGAATGCATCCTTGGCGACGTGATGACCGTCCCGATTGTAAATATGAATGCCGTCCTCGGCGATCTCGATGCGGAAATTCTTGTCGCGCACTTCCGAGGCCGCTTGCGCGATCTCTTCAGGATCTTGCGGGAACGGCCGCTTGGCATGCAGCGAGAGCAGCGCGTCGGTGTAATCCTTCGGCAGATCGTGCTCCTCGCGCGAGGCATACATCAGGCGGCGCGCCATGTCGTGCTCTTCGATGGTGCGGCGGGTATGCGGGCTTACTTGCACCACGAGCACATGGCGGATGTGAAGCTCGGAGGCGATGCCGAGCAGAACGGCGGTGATGCCGGTGGTGTCGGCGTCGGTCAAGTTCGGTCAGATTTCCGGTCCCCATCAAGATCTCAGCCTTGGGCCGGGCGCGGCGGAGCTCCGCGTAGCGTTCGAGCGAGCGCATGAAACCGAAATTGATCGGATCGAGCACCGGGTCGGCGAGATAGTGGCGGCCTTTGGCGTCAAGCGCATCCATGGCGCGATAGAGCGAGTCCATGTCGCCATGGTCCTTGGGCACGAGGATGGGCACGGACTTCACCTGATCGGCGATGTGAAGATTATCCTCGTTGAGACTGAGCAGATAATCCGCGCCCGCCTTGCCGCCGCGCAACAGCTCATCGTTGTCGAAGGAATCGACGCTCACTTTGTGACCCTTCTCCTTCAGCGCCCTGATGGCGTCCTCGAGATGCGGGAATTTGGTATCGGGAAGGCAGCCGATATCGATGACGTTGGCGCCCTTCCGGCAATAGTCCTCCGCGCGCTTGACGATCGCTTCGACTGGCAGCGCCGATGCGTCGACGATCTCGGCGAAGATCTGAATGTCATATTTGGTCATATCGACGGCTTTGGCCGCGCGGCCGAAAATACTGCGGAATGTCTTTCAGTTCATCGGGTCCACGCATAAAGGGCACACCGAATTTCTCGCTCAACCGTTCAAGATCGGCGCGGCAGCGCCCCGGCAGCATGACGCGGTCCGCGTCCACTGGCTTCGGTAGGCGCCGCGCGATGATCTCCTCGGTCATCAAGGCCGCGACCTTCACCCCGATATCCAGCACCTTCCAGCCGAAGCCCGCCTTCATGCTTTGCAACACCGCCTCGAGCCGCGGCCTTGCCAGATGTCCGGTGAGGAAGAGGATGTTATCGGCCATGGCGCTCATCAATCGATGGATGCGCCGCAAGCGCCGGCGCCGGCTAGCATTTTGGCAAAGGCCGTCTGATCGCCCCGGCCAAGCAAACAGGCTTTCACCCCGGACCGTTGCAACATCGACGGGAAGGCCTCGTCGACAACGCCATCGCGCGCAAGTTGATCGGCGCTTATCGCAGCGAATTTCCGCGCGATGGACTTGATGACGCAGCAGGCGCTTGCGCCGAGTTGTGCGGCAAGCCAGAGTGCCAGACTGTCGGAGGTCACGGTCCAGGATTGCGGAATGTCGCCGCGACCGGAGACAAGGGCATAGGGCGCCCAGACGGCGACCTGGCCCCGCTCAAGCGCATCGCGCAAGGCCTGTTCGGTGTCGCAGACCTCGAAACCGGGTCTTAGCCCGGCGACAGCCCAAGCGAGCTGATCCATGGCGAGCAGCGCCATGCGATGCGCCGCCGCATCGCCGAAGCCGAGCGAGCTTTGTGAGGAGCGGACCTCGTCGGCGAGCGCCCCTCCTCCGGGAACCACGACGATGCGGCCCGCGCCTTGCGCGATGGCATCGAGCCAAGACTGGAGTTCGCTGGAACGGACGACGCTGCCGCCAAGCTTGACCACGATCAGGCCCGTGGAGGTGGCGAGGCTTCGTTCGCTCAAGTCGCGCCGCCGTTCGCTCACCGTCGTGCTCCTTGCTTGACGCGCACGATCTCGACGCCGACGGCGCCTGGCTCCTTATCGAGCTTCTCGATTCTCACGGTGACGCGCGCCGAGCGCGGATGATCGAGGCAGAGGCTTGCCACCTCCTCGGCCAAGCGTCTCCACGAGGTTGATATGGCCGCGGGCGATGATGGATTTGATGCCGCCGATGATGTGGTCGTAGTCGAGCGCGCGATTGATGTCGTCGTTCAGATTTGCCGTGGCGGGAAGCATGTCGACATCGACCGAGAACCGCACGCGTTGGGTGACGCCCTTCTCATGGGTGTAGACGCCGATCTCGACGTCGAGCACGAAATCGTGGACGAAGACGCGGTCCAGGACCAAGTCCTTGCCGCGCAACTTTGCTCTTTCGCTTCTGGGCCATCAGAGCTCCAATCGCGGCACGTTCCTATGCTGCGTGAAGCTTTAGCATAGAGCGGGTGAAAGAAGTCTCGGCATTTCCCCGTTCGGCTCGTTAACGGATGGGATCAGCGACCTGATGCTGGCGCAGGCTGCGAGGTCGATGGAGGCGTTGCGGGCGCCGTCGCGGCAGAGCGCGCTGCGGAAGCCGAGGAGACTGGGTTCGAGCGCGAGAAGGGGCGCCACATGGCGGGGTTTCAGGGACCCGGCGAGACCCGCCATCAGACCGTGACCCCTGGCCCGGGTGACAAATCGCCCGATCTGCTCGATCTCCATGTGATCGAGCAGCGATCCGCCGCTCTTTGCCATCGTGTCGAGCATGACACCCTGGGCGCCGATGCTCGCGGCCAACTCCACGGCGTCGAATTCCGGCATGGCGTCGGCGAACAGGACAAGAATGAGCTTGTACTTGCGAGCCTCCGGCGCCAGTTCGGCAATCGCCGCTTCGGCGCGTTGACCCGGAAAGACGCCGAGCTTGACGTAGTCGACCCCTGTCGTGGCTACCCTCGTGACGGCCTCGCGCAGTAATCTTGACTCCATGGGCAGATCGCCGATGGTCGCGCTGGTACTTGCGCGGCCAGCGACGAAGCGGACGGCCTTCGTCAACAAGCTCGGATCGACCGCGCCGAGTGCGCCGGTGGACGGTTCCTTGAAATCGATGAGATCGGCGCCGGCCTGAAGCGCGATCGAGGCCTCGGCGTCGTCGCGGACGCTGGCGAGAAATCGCGTCTCAGGCCTCACCGGAACAGCCAATTGAAAGCGCCGTTGTCACGGCCGCCGCCGCGACGGGCGCCGCCGCTGCTGCGAGCGTCGGCTTGGCCCCCGAATCCGAAGAAGTCGCCATCGTCTTTCGGCGCACGGACCACCTTCGGCTTGCGGAGCTTCACCTCACTGGCATTGCCGTCGGGATCGGTCACGACGACGGAAACGGACTGCCAATTCCATTGCGCTTCATTGGCGCCCCAGGCATGCGGTTCGATGGAGATGACTTTATTGGCCCAGGTGTCGACGATGGCGACATATTCGAGGCTGGTGCCTTGGCCGTCGCCGAGATCGCCGGCGTAGTACCGCAACAAGCCGATGCCGGCGAGCGCATCCTTCAGCAAAGTCCATTCGAGGATTTTCGGTTTGCCCGAGCCGAACATTTCCAAATCGGCGCGGAGCGAGGGATATTTCGGATTGCTGGCGATGTAACGGCCTTTTGCCGGCTCCTTGATCACCCAGCCGGAGATCGGCGCCGCGAGCGCATCGCCCTGCTCTTGCGGCACTTCTTGTCCAAGCCGCTGCAAAGCGTCCCGGCTCGCGGTATCGAACGGATCGTGGCTGAGGACATTCTTATAGTCCTCGATGGCGTCGGAGGTGCGCTCCTGCGCCTCGTAAATGCCGCCACGGATTTGCAACGACACCGGATCGCCGGGTGAAACCGTCAGACCGGAATTCACATCCTGCAACGCGCCATCGTTATCGCCGGATTGAAGTTTCGCCGAGGCGAGCATGGCGTAAGCCGTGACATTCTTTGGATCGAGCTCGATGGCATGGGTCAAATCGGCAATAGCGGGCTCAAAGCGCCGGACATCCGTCAACAGGATGCCGCGCTCGATGAAGGCGTCGACGAGTTCCGGCTTGGCCGCGATGACCTTGTCGAGATCGGCCTGCGCGGGATTGAATTTCTTGGCTGCGATGTAGGCACGAGCGCGTAACAGCAGCACGTCCGGCTGGTCCGGCGTCGCGGCGAGCACTTGGGTGAAGTCGTCCGCGGCCTGGTCGTATTTTTCCACGGCGAGATAGGCTTCGCCGCGATTGCGCAACGCGGATTCGTATTTGTTGTTGAGGTTGAGAGCGCGGGAGAAATCGCGGATCGCGGCATGGTAACGATTGAGCGCCGCGTGAGCCTTGCCGCGGCCGTTGAACGGCACGGCACTGGTCGGCATCAATTCGGTGGCTTTGCGGAAATCGTGGAAGGCCGGCTCATATTGACCAAGGGCGGTGCGTGCATTGCCGCGATTGTTGTAGGCGGCGCCGTAATTCGGCGACAGCGCGATGGCGCGGTCGAAGTCCCGCACGGCCTCGTCGGGATGGCCGAGATCCATGAGCGCGTTACCGCGATTGTTGTAGACGGTGGCATTCTCGGGCGAGATTTGAATCGAGAGGTTAAAGTCGTCGACAGCCTCGGTGGTGCGTTCAGCCGCCATTTGGCGACGCCGCGATCGCTGTAAGCCGCAGCCTTGACGAAGTCGGCGATCTCGGGCGTGGCCAGCACCTCGTCATAGGCGGTGATGGCTTTATCGTATTGACCGCGCAGCAGCGCAGCAGCGCCTTCGCGGGCGCGGAACATCGTCTTGTCCTCGGCATGGACCGGGCCCACGCCAAGGATGAGGAGCAAGGAAAGCCAGAGAATTTTGCCGCTTGTTCGCATGAAAGGGGAAAAACAGAGCTGTGTTTGACCTTCAAAGTGCCATCTCTCCCCTTAAGGCGCGACTGTGTCAATAAAGGGTCATTTGGGGCCCTAGACCGGTGGATCGCTTGGGCTTTCCAGGAGTTCCCGCAACACCTCCGGGAGCATTTCCGGCAGGTCCTCGGCGATCAGGCCGGGGCCAAAGGCGAGCGCGGCCGCGCCATGCAGCCAGGCGGCGGCGCTTGCCGCTTCGAAGGCCGGCATGGCTTGCGCGAGCAGGCCTCCAATGATGCCGGCGAGCACATCGCCGCTGCCGGCGGTTGCGAGAAACGGGCTGGTGGTGGCGTTGATCGAGGCCCGGCCGTCCGGCGAGGCGACGACGGTGTCCGGGCCTTTGAGAAGGATGGTCGCGCCCGAACGAGAGGCAGCCTCCCGTGCGGCATCGAGCTTCGAGGCGGCCGCGAATTTTGCCGAACAGCGCTCCGAACTCGCCCTCATGCGGGGTGAGAATGACGGGCGCGGTCCGGTTCGCGATCGATGTGAAGAGCGTTGCGCTGTCGTCGGCGAACGACGTGAGCGCATCGGCATCGAGCACGACCGCGGCTTTGGACCGCAAGGATGCGAGCACCATCGATTTCAGGCGCTCGCCGATGCCTGCGCCTGGACCGATCACGACGGCGTTCTTGCGCTCATCTTCGAGCATGGCGCTGAGCGCCTGAGCGTCCTCGCAAACGCGAACCATGATGGCGGTGAGTTGGGCGGCATTGACGGGAAGCGCGTCTGCCGGAGAGGCGACCGTCACGAGGCCGCTGCCGGCGCGAAGCGCGCCTCGCGCCGCGAGCCGCGCGGCGCCCGTGCTCCATAACGGGCCGGAGACGACGACGCTGTGCCCTCTTCGATATTTGTGCCCGGTCGCTTCAGGCCACGGAAAGCGGTCGAGCCAAAGCTCCGGCTCGTTGGCGAAAGTTTTCGGCTCGATGGTATCGAGCACGCTTGCCGGAATGCCGATATCGGCGAGGATGGTGTCTCCGCAAAAGCCGTGTCCCGGGTAAAGCAGATGCCCAGGCTTCAGGCGGAAAAAGGTCACGGTCGCCAGCGCATCGATGGCGACACCCCTCACCGCTCCGGTCGTGCCGTCAATGCCGCTCGGCACGTCGATGGCGATGACGGGGATGTCGCTTTGGTTGACGGCTTCGATCAGCCTTGCGGCTTCGCCCTCGATGTCGCGGGCGAGTCCCGCACCGAATAGTCCATCGACGACAATGTCGGCGCCTTCGAGCAGATCGAGGTTCAGCGGTTCGATGGTCCCGCCCCAACGCTTGGCCATGCCCGAGGCGTCATCGGGGAGCCGGGCAACATCGCCCAAAAGTCCGAGCCGGACGGCATAGCCCTTGTCCCGCAACAGCCGGGCAACAACGAAGCCGTCGCCGCCATTATTGCCGGGGCCACAAAGCACCGTGACCCGGCGGGCATCGGGGAAGCGCCGGGCGACCTCGTCGGCGACGGCGGACCCCGCCTTCTCCATCAGGGTAAGCCCCGGGACGCCGCCAGCGATGGCCAGCCGGTCCGCCTCGGCCATTTCCTTTGCCGTCAGAAGTTCAAGCATGGGTCGATCGGGTCCCTCGGACGATGAATGCACCATGCCAGAAAAGTCCAAAAACGAGGCGAATGACTGCTGCTTGTTTTTTAATCATCCAGCTTAAGTCTTGTGCAGGCCTGCAAGGCAGAGGTTGTCAATGCCGCCAAAGCCTGTCTTAACAGCCTGACATGACGCCGCAAAAATTGTGCCTAAGGATTGGCATAGGGTGTGCTTTGGCCCCTGCACAAACTGCTAAGAAGCGGGCCGGTGTGGGCGGAGCGCGCTCTTTTTGCGCCCTTGGGAGGTCAAAGCAAGCATGAAGAAGATCGAGGCAATCATCAAACCCTTCAAGCTCGACGAGGTGAAGGAGGCGCTCCAGGAGATCGGGCTCCAAGGCATCACGGTCACGGAGGCCAAGGGCTTCGGCCGCCAAAAGGGCCATACCGAGCTCTATCGTGGCGCGGAGTATGTGGTCGACTTTCTCCCCAAAGTGAAACTTGAGATCGTGCTCGGCGACGGCATGGTAGAAAAGGCAATTGAGGCTATTATCGCCTCCGCCAAGACGGGCCGGATCGGTGACGGGAAAATCTTCGTGTCCAACGTGGAAGAAGCCGTTCGGATCCGTACCGGCGAAACGGGGAACGACGCCATTTGATGCAACGCGCGGCCCGCAAGCGGCCGACCGTGCATCATCAAACATGCCAATGACAGGGGAGTACCATGGCTGACGCTAAGCACCTGGTTAAGAAGATCAAAGACGAAGACATCAAATTCATCGACCTGCGCTTCACCGATCCGCGCGGCAAGATGCAGCACGTCACCATGGACGTGCGCGAGATGGACGAGGACGCTTTCAACGACGGCATCATGTTCGACGGTTCGTCGATCGCCGGCTGGAAGGTGATCAACGAGTTCGACATGAAGCTGATGCCGGATCCGGAATCGGCGGTGATGGACCCGTTCTTCGCGCAAAGCACGCTCGCGATATTCTGCGACGTGCTGGAGCCTCTGACCAACGAGCCCTATGAGCGCGATCCGCGCGGCATCGCCGGCAAAGCGATGGCCTATCTGAAGCAGACCGGCGCGGGCGACACCGCGGTGTTCGGCCCCGAGGCCGAGTTCTTCGTGTTCGACGACGTCCGCTTCGCCGCCGAGCCGTTCAATTGCGGCTACAAGATCGACTCGATCGAGCTGCCCTCGAACATGGACACCGAATACGAGATGGGCAATCTCGGCCACCGCCCGCGCACCAAGGGCGGTTATTTCCCGGTGCCGCCGATCGATAGCGCGCAAGATCTCCGCTCGGAGATGCTCTCCGTGATGTCCGATATGGGCGTCGTCACCGAGAAGCATCACCACGAGGTGGGCGCCGCCCAGCACGAGCTCGGCATCAAGTTCGGCCCGCTGGTCAAGATGGCCGACTCGATGCAGATCTACAAATATGTGATCCACAACGTGGCCCAGGCTTACGGCAAGACCGCAACCTTCATGCCGAAGCCGGTGTTCGGCGATAACGGCTCGGGCATGCACACCCACCAGTCGATCTGGAAGGACGGCAAGCCGATGTTCGCCGGCGACAAATATGCCGACCTTTCCGACATGGCGCTCAACTATATCGGCGGCATCCTCAAGCACGCCAAGGCGCTCAACGCCTATACCAACCCGCTGACCAACTCCTATAAGCGGCTGGTCCCGGGCTACGAGGCGCCGGTGCTGCTGGCTTACTCCTCGCGCAACCGCTCGGCCTCCTGCCGCATTCCGCTCGGCTCAGGACCCAAGGCGAAGCGCGTCGAGGTGCGGTTCCCCGATCCCGGCGCCAATCCCTATCTCGCCTTCGCGGCGATGCTGATGGCCGGTCTCGACGGCATCGAGAACAAGATCCATCCTGGCGATCCGATCGACAAGAACCTGTACGATCTGCCGCCTGAGGAACTTGCCAAGGTGCCGACCGTTTGCGGGTCGCTCCGCGAGGCTTGCGAGTTGCTCGACGCGGATCGCGCCTTCTTGAAGAAGGGCAACGTGTTCACCGACGACGCGATCGATTCCTATCTCGAGCTTCGCATGGAAGAGGTCGAGCGCTTCGAGATGATGCCGCATCCGATCGAGTTCGACATGTATTACAGCGTGTAACGTCCTCGACGATTTTGCAGACAGACAAGGGGCGGCCGTTGCAAAACGACCGCCCCTCTTTGCTGCCCGGCCCGCTGAACCTTCGAATGGTCCGCATTACCCCCCGGTACGCGAACTGTCGGTGAATAAGGTTCCCGCCAGGCTCCCCCTAAAACGCTTGGCCTTCGAAACTCCTCACATGAAGTAGTAGGCCCCGAACGCGATGCCTGCGAAGGCAAGCGTGTAGATCCACTCCTTCTGACCCTCGTACCAAACCCCGATCATCGACGGGATGCCGAACACCACGAAGCGGCAGAGCGAAACAACGGTCAGGCCCGCGATCGAGGTGAGGAACCAGAAGCTGAAATCCGGCGAAGTGATGCTGCCGGTGGAATCTCCAGCATCGACCAGCACGAATTCGGGGCTGCTCGCCCCTACCCTGACCACCGCATAGAGCGCGGCTGACGCCAGCATCACGAGAAAGAAATAGCGCACGCGCTTGCCCCTTTGAACTCAGTTGCCTTTGAGACAAATTTTAGGGAGCGGGCGTAAACAATCGGGTAAGCGATAGGCTTAACGCGAGGTAAAGACTCAAGCGGCCTTCCATTTGATCGAGCAGCCGATCGAGGCGGTCTGGTCGCGGGGCCCTTGGCCGGTCTCGGCGATCAGCTTCATGGCCTCGAACAGCTCGCGGCGGGCCCCTGGAGGCGACGGATCGCGGCCGCTGGCATCGATGCGCCCCCGATATTGCAATTCGAGCTTGGCATTGAAGCCAAAGAAGTCCGGCGTGCAGACCGCGTCGTAGGCGCGCGCGACGTCCTGGCTCTCGTCATAGAGATAGGGAAAGTTGAAGCCGCGCTCGCGCGCGAAGCTTTTCATGTTGTCGAAGGAATCGTCCGGATAGTGGATGGCGTCGTTCGCGGAGATGGCAACGGCATTCACGCCAAGAGCCTTTCAGCTCGCCGACATCGCGCACGATCCGATCCGTCACCGCCTGCACATAGGGGCAGTGATTGCAGATGAACATCACCAGCGTGCCGTTCTTCCCGCGCAGCGATTCGAGGCTGTACGTCTTGCCGTCGGTGCCCGGAAGCGTGAAGGACGGCGCCGTCCAGCCAAAATCGCAGATGGGGGTATGTTCAGCCATTGCTCTCACCTATTCGCAAATCTGTCATGGAGCCACTCTAGTTTGACGACGCATTCCGCGGGAGTCGAGGTTCCATATGGCTAAGACAGACGAATTTCGCAACAGGGCCTCGGCTTGCGAGGCCGCCGACGATGTGCCGCGGAGCCCCGCCGAGGGCGAGATGATCGGCGACGTCATCCTCAAGCGCTACAGCCGCCGCGAAATGGTGGGCGGCACGCTCGGCGTGGTTGCGGTCGCGTCTCTGTTCGGCCCTTCGCTGCTGGCGAGCAGCAAGGCCGCGGCGGAAGATTTTTCCGATCGTTTCGCCTTTCAGGAGATCGATGCCGGAATCGACACCGATCACCACGTCGCGCCAGGCTACCGGGCGCGGCCGTTGCTGCGCTGGGGCGATAGGCTGTTTCCAGATTCGCTGCCGTTCGATCCGCTGAAGCAGACCGCCGCTTCTCAGCTCAGGCAGTTCGGCTACAACAACGACTATATCGCGTATTTTCCCATCGATGACAGCAGCACGCACGGGCTGCTCTGCATCAATCACGAATACACCAACGAAGAGCTGATGTTCCCGGTCCTGAAAGAGCGTCAGGACACGACCGGCTTCAAGGACATGACGGAGGAAATGGTCGATATCGAAATGGCCGCGCATGGCGTCACGGTGGTCGAGATCGTGCGCGACGGCGAGGACTGGAAGACCGTGCTCAACAGTCCTTATAACCGCCGCATCTCTCCGCTTACGCCGATGAGCGCCGACGGGCCGGCTGCCGGCGATGTTCGGCTGCAGACCAAGAACGATCCGTCGGGAAAGCGGCTGATCGGCACGCTCAACAACTGCGCCGGCGGCATGACGCCGTGGGGTACGTATCTGACGGCCGAGGAAAACTTCCACCTTTATTTCTGGACCGACCATCGCGACGGCGAAAACAAACCAGCCAAGGACCTCGGTGGCGATCAGGCAGCGAGCTACGCACGTTATGGCGTACCCGCGATGTGGCAAGCCTGGGGCAAATTTCACGACCGCTTCAATGTCGACAAAGAGCCGAACGAGCCGAACCGTTTTGGTTGGATCGTGGAAATCGATCCGTTCGACGCAACTTCCGTGCCCGTCAAACACACAGCCCTCGGCCGCTTCTGCCACGAGGGCGCCGAGACTGCGCTCAGCAAGGACAATCGCGCCGTGGTCTATTGCGGCGACGATACGCGCGGCGAATATGTCTACCGCTTCGTCTCCAAGGGTCACTACGACGCCGGCGACCGCAAGGCGAACATGGCGCTGCTTGCGGAAGGCACGCTCTACGCAGCGCGCTTCGACGCCGACGGAAGCGGACGCTGGCTGCCGCTTACATTCGGCCCGCCGTGGCTGACCAAGGAATTCGGATTCAACTCGCAAGCCGATGTGCTGATCGACGCAAGGCGCGCCGCGGATCTGCTCGGCGCCACGCGCATGGACCGCCCCGAAGACGTGCAGCCGAACCCGGTCACGGGCAAAGTCTACGTGATGCTGACCAATAACGATAAGCGGAAGGCGGATCAGGTCGACGCCGCAAACCCGCGCGCTGAAAATCTGTTCGGTCATATCATCGAGATCACGCCAAGCGACGGCGACCACGCGGCAGAGACTTTCTCCTGGAAGATTCTGGTCAAATGCGGAAACCCACACGATCCGCGCGGCGGCGTGGACGCGCTGTGGAACGCCGCCACCTCCGATGAGGGTTGGTTCGCCTGCCCCGACAATGCCTGTGTCGACGACGAGGGACGGCTGTGGGTCGCCACCGACCAAGGGGACAATTGGCCCCGTACCGGCCGTGCCGACGGCCTCTACGCGCTCGAGACCGAAGGCAAGCGGGCTGGCACCTCCAAGCTGTTCTATCGCGTGCCAGTCGGCGCCGAATTGTGCGGGCCCTGTTTCACCCCCGACCGGGAGACATTGTTCGTCTCGGTGCAGCATCCGGGCGCCGACGGAACCGAGAGCTTCTACGGATTCGGCCGGCCGTCGACCTTCAAGACCCCTGCGACGCGCTGGCCGGATTTCAGAGAAGACCGCCCGCCCCGGCCATCGGTCGTGGTCATTACCAAGAATGGCGGCGGCAAGATCGCCTGAGCCCGGCGAGCCGCATCGCCCCTTGAAAAAGCCGCTAGCCGCGTGCGACCTAGAGCGCTATCCCTAGGTCGACTCACGATAGCGCTCTAGGTTTCAACTGAGCATGATCTTGCCGGAAAACCGGTTCTCACTTTTCCGGATCATGCTTTAGCTTCAGTTCCCGCAACTCAAGAGATTCGTTCCGACCTGGCGTCATGCGCAAGAAGGCGAAAACACGCGATCTGTTCTCCAAGCTCGACGAGGAGTTGAAGCGAAAGCCGTTGCGCGCGTCAAAGTCGAGCGGCAAGGCGAAGCCTGCGCGAGCCGGCCGCGGCAATGGCGAGGACTATACCGCGCATGACATCGAAGTGCTGGAGGGGCTGGAGCCGGTGCGCCGGCGCCCCGGCATGTATATCGGCGGCACCGACGAAAAGGCGATGCATCACCTCTTTGCCGAGGTGCTCGACAACGCCATGGACGAGGCGGTTGCGGGTCACGCGAGCCGCATCGAGGTGAGCCTCGAAGCCGACGGCTTCCTCACCGTGACGGATAACGGCCGCGGCATTCCGGTCGATCCGCATCCGAAATTCAAAGCGAAATCCGCGCTCGAAGTCATCATGACGACGCTGCATTCGGGCGGCAAATTCAATTCCAAGGTCTATGCCACGAGCGGCGGCTTGCATGGCGTCGGCGTCTCGGTGGCCAACGCGCTGTCGGAAACGCTCGAAGTCGAGGTGGCGCGCGGACAGAAGCTCTACCGCCAGACCTATACGCGCGGCGCTCCGGACGGAAAACTGAAGGCCCTCGGCGCGGTGAAGAACCGCCGCGGCACGACAATCCGCTTCAGGCCCGATCCGAAAATCTTCGGCAAGGGCGCGGCCTTCGATCCGAAGCGGCTGTTCCGCATGGCCCGCTCCAAAGCCTATCTGTTCGGCGGCGTCGAGATTCGCTGGTCGTGCGCCAAAGAGCTACTCGAAGGCGACAAGGATACGCCGCGAGACAGCAGTGTTCCATTTCCCGGGCGGACTGAAGGACTTTCTCGCGAACCGCATCGAAGGACTGGAGACCGTCACCAAGGACGCGTTCTCCGGACGCATCGAGAAGAAAGAAGGCCACGGCTCGGTCGAGTGGGCGATCTCCTGGGTCGCCGGCGAGGACGGCTTCATCAGTTCTTATTGCAACACGGTGCCGACGCCGGATGGCGGCACGCATGAGGCCGGCTTGCGCTCCGCCCTCACCAAGGGCTTGCGCGCCTATGGCGAGCTCGCCGGCAACAAGAAGGTGGCGCAAGTGACGGCCGATGACGTGCTCGGCACCGCTGCCGCGATGCTCTCGCTGTTCATGCGCGAGCCGGAATTTCAGGGTCAGACCAAGGACAGGCTTTCCAGCGCCGAGGCAACGCGCATCGTCGAAGGCGCGGTGCGCGACGCGTTCGATCATTGGCTGACCGGCAACCCGACCCAAGCCAACCGGCTGCTTGGAATGGGTCGATCGACCGCTCCGAGGAGCGGCTGCGCCGCAAGAAAGAGAAAGAAGTCGGGCGGCAGAGCGCGACGCGGCGTTTGCGGCTTCCCGGCAAGCTCGCCGATTGCGCCATCAGCGAAGCCAAGGGCACCGAGATCTTCATCGTCGAGGGCGATTCCGCCGGAGGTTCGGCGAAGCAGGCGCGGGATCGCGCGAGCCAGGCCGTGCTCCCGTTGCGCGGCAAGATTCTCAACGTGGCGAGTGCCAGCTCAACCAAGCTCGCCGACAATCAACTCCTCAGCGATCTCATCCAGGCGCTCGGTTGCGGCACCGGCACGCAGTATCGCGATCAGGATTTGCGCTACGAGAAGGTGGTGATCATGACCGACGCCGATGTCGACGGCGCGCATATCGCCTCCCTCCTCATCACCTTCTTCTATCAGGAGATGCGCGGCCTAATCGATCAAGGGCATCTTTATCTGGCCGTGCCGCCGCTCTATCGCTTGAGCCAAGGCGGCAAGACGTTTTTTGCTCGCGACGATGCACATAAAGACCAGCTGATGAAGCAGGAGTTCAACGGCAAGGGTAAAGTCGACGTGTCGCGCTTCAAGGGCCTCGGCGAAATGCCGATGCGGCAATTGAAGGAGACGACGATGGACCCAACGCTACGCACGCTGCTGAAAGTCGAGATCGTGGAAAGCGAGCGGAATCTGACCAACAAGGTCGTGGATCAGCTGATGGGCAACAAGCCGGAAGCCCGCTTCAAATTCATTCAAGAACGCGCGGAGTTCGCGGCGCCCGAGGTGCTGGATATTTGAATCCGGCTCACAGCCAGCGCGGCACGCGCGCTTGGTATTTCCGGTAGGCCTCGCCGAATTTCGCATCGAGATAGCTCTCTTCGCGCTCCACCACGCCACGCTGCAAGACGATGAGCAGCGGCACGAGCAAAAGCAGCATCCAGACGCTGGTGGCGAGAATGGCGATGCCAAAATAAATCAGCGTGAAGCCGATATAGATCGGATTGCGAGTCACCCGATACGGCCCTCTGGAAACAAGCGTCGTTGCCGGGCGTCCGGGAACGACATCGGCGCCGGCGCGGGTGAAGGTTCGCACCGAGAGCGCCCCAAGGGCAAAACCAGCGACAATGAAAGCCAGTCCGACTGCGACGGCAAGCTCGTTGGCCGAGCCGAGCCCAGGCCCGATGGGAAGCGCAAGGCTGAGCAGCAAACCGACTACAACCGCACCCAAGAACAGAAGCGGTGGCTTCACGGCGACATCGGCAAAGTCAGGTTGGCTCATTTGTTGGCTTCCTCACCCCCTGTCGCGCCGCGCCGCAATACTCTATAAATCGCCTTCGTGAAGCGGGTCCATATGTCGCGCCGGTCATTCGCGCGGAAGAAAGAGGGAGTTCCCCATGCTTAAGACGATCCTCCGCGCTGCTGCCATTCTTATTTCGTTTGCCGCGCCAGCGGTCACGGGCGCACTTGCCGACGACACCAAACTGATCGACGGGGTGGCGCCGGAAGTGGCGGAAGTGGCAACCGGAGGGTCCTGGTCGGCCGATAAGCAAGGCGGCTTCTATCGCGCCATCGTGCTCATGACCGGCGATCAAAAGAGCTTCGGCGCGCATGTCTATCTGCAATGGCTCGCCTTCACGGAAAGCAGCCCGATCCCCGCCATCGTAAAGACGGTTCCGATCAAGGAAATCAACGATCAGGGCCTTGCCAACGCTTCGATCTCGCTCGAAGGCGAGGAAGGCAAGGACAACGAGGTCACCGTCGTCGTCAGTTCCTACGATTTGGAAGAGGACAAGGACATCACCCTGTTCGTTAAGGCTGGACAACCGGGCACCTATGCCATGGCCGCAGCGCCGGCCAAGGGCGCCGATGACGATGCGCCGGCCAAGAAAGAGGCACCCGGTAAAGAGGATTAAGCGGCCTGCGGTGCTTCGTCTCTCAGGTTGAAATGTGGCATTTGCCCCTTGCGCTTCAGCGCACTCGCGCTTATTTGGAAACCAAGGAATTCAAGGCCAAAGAGGCCATGAGGCCCGACTGGTACTTGCGTGAGGGTTGCGAATCGTTGAAAGCAAAACTTGCGTGCTGAGGAAGCATAGGCGCCGGCAATACGGCCAGGCGCGGTATAATTAGCCAATTCATGAGCTTTGAAAATCTCGGACTGAGTCCCAAAGTCTTATCCGCCGTTACGGCGGCAGGCTTCACGACCCCTACCCCCATTCAAGCGCAAGCCATTCCGCATGCCGTGACCGGCCGCGATGTGCTTGGCATTGCGCAGACCGGAACCGGCAAAACCGCGTCGTTCGCGTTGCCGATGTTGACCCGGCTCGAACGTGGCCGTGCCCGGGCGCGCATGCCGCGCTCGCTCATTCTCGAACCCACGCGGGAGCTTGCGGCGCAAGTCGCCGAGACCTTCGAGATCCTCGGCAAGAACCATAAGCTCACCATCGCGCTCCTGATTGGAGGCGTGGCCTATGACGAGCAAGACCGGAAACTCGATCGCGGCGCCGATGTCGTGATCGCGACGCCGGGGCGCCTGCTCGATCATTTCGAGCGCGGCAAACTCTTGCTCAACGGCATCGAGATCCTCGTCATCGACGAAGCCGACCGCATGCTCGATATGGGCTTCATTCCGGACATCGAGCGTATCTGCAAACTCCTCCCCTTCACCCGCCAGACGCTGTTCTTCTCCGCGACGATGCCGACCGAGATCCAGCGTCTCGTCAACAGCTTCCTGCATCAGCCGGAGCGCATCGAGATCGCGCCGCAAGCGACCGCAGCCGCAACCATCGTGCAGCGTCTGAAGAAGACGCCAGAAGATCCGAAGGCGAAGCGCGAGGCGTTGCGTGAACTGATGCGGGAAACCGGCGTCAAGAACGCCATCATCTTCTGCAATCGCAAGCGGGATGTCGGGCTGCTGCATCGGTCCCTGGTCAAGCATGGCTTCAGCGCCGGCTGTCTCCATGGTGACATGGATCAGCATCAGCGCACCGCGACGCTCGACGCCTTCCGCAATGGCTCGATCGCCTTCCTCGCCGCAAGCGACGTCGCGGCTCGAGGACTCGATATTCCCGATGTTAGCCACATCTTCAATTACGACGTCCCGATCCATCCCGAGGACTATATCCATCGCATCGGACGCACCGGGCGCGCGGGCCGCGAGGGCTTCACCGCAATGCTGGTGACGCCAAAGGACCATAAAGCGCTTAAGGCAATCGAGACTTTGCTGAAGCAAGAGATCCCTTGGCTCGATGGCGCCCCGGAATTCAGCGAGGCCCGCGAGACCAACGGCAGGTCGGACGGTCAGCGCGGCCGGAGAGGCCAAAGGTCCAGAGGACCAAAAGCTGGCGGGCAGCAGCGTCACGCCGCTCCAAATTCCCTGCCGCCGAAGCCGGCACACAATTCCCTTCCGCCGAAACACGCGGACGATCCCCTACCGCCGAAACAGCAACACGCTCCTGCCGCCGAACACTCCAACGATGCGCCGAGAGCGGAGTCCCACCGCCCGCCCGAGCACAAACGCCAGCCCGAGCCGCGTCGCCAATCCGAGCCTCAACGCCAGCCCGCACCGCAGCGCCAGCACAATGACAATGGCCGCGAGCGGCAGGCCAACAGCGCAAAGCCGCCTCAACCTGCAAGGCCTCACCAAGCCCCAAGGGGCTCGCAATCGAGCGGCATGGGCGACCATGTTCCGGCCTTCATGACGCGGTCGGTGCGGCCGGTCGAGTAGCGAAGTCGCGCGCTGCAACTTCGTTGGCAGCGTCGCTGGTGCCGACGTCCCAAACTGAATCCCAATAACCCCGTAGTGCGTTGATTTTCTTGCGCCTTATTATCGCCCCGCGCCTCATCAATCGGATTAACACCCCGTTAATTCGCGGCCAATAGCGTCGGCTCACATCCGATCCTTACCGCTTGCAGAACTTCGTGGCGGTCGGACCAGGAAACGTCCTGCGAAGGCCTTGTGTTATCGATTGGGGGGTGGGCGCGTGGCTCAGGAACAGGAATTCGATTGGACTGTCGCTGCCGCCGAACGGGCGGCCGCCTATCTCAAGCAGCTCGACGTGCCCACCAACACCGAGCCGCCAAGCCTGCTGACAACCCATCTTAAACTCGACGAAAAGGTCGACGCGGTCAGCGCCGAGGTGTCGGCGGAACTTGGCGAAATCGTCCACAATATCGATGGCGCTTTGCGTTCGACCGGCAATTTCAGTCTGTCTCTCGATGCCTTGATGCCGCTTCTCGGTGGCGCGCTGTCGGCACGCGACCTCAAGATGGTGGTTGAGGCGCTTGCCGACGCGACCAAGCATGTCGCCGAGCACAGCCGCGCGCTTGAACGGCGCATCACACATATCGAAGCTCTTGATCCAGGACCTGCATCAAGACCTTGAGGCGGCCCGCGCGGACTCGCTGACCGACGATATGACCGGCCTCGCCAATCGCAGGCGCTTCGGCCAGGTGCTGAAAATGGAAGCCTTCGAGGCAAGAGAGACCGGCGATCCGCTTTGTCTTGCGCTCGCCGACGTCGACAATTTCAAGCGCCTCAATGACAGTTTCGGTCATCAGGCCGGCGACCGGGCGCTTCGTGTCGTCGCGCAAATGTTTCAGCACAGCATCAAGTCCGGCGCGCATGCCTGCCGCTATGGCGGCGAGGAATTCGCTCTTGTGCTACCCCGGACAGAACTCGCCGACGCCGTCGTTCTTGCCAATAATATTCGCAGTGCGGTCAAGGAGCGCGAGCTGGTGAAGAAGCGTCGCGGACAGTCGCTGGGCCGCGTCACGCTCTCGATCGGTGTTGCCGCCTATCGTCCGGGCGAGCCGGTGGACGATTTCGTGCACCGCGCCGACGCCTATCTCTATGCGGCGAAGCAACGCGGCCGCGATCGTGTCGAGGCAGACGCCGCCTGAAGGCGATTATTGCGAGTTAGGAAGCGCTGTCGCCGGCGGGCTTGAGCGTCACGGATTCGCCGCAGCCGCAAGACCCAGTCTGGTTCGGATTGTTGAAGACGAAACCGGAGCGCAGGCGGTCGGCCTTGTAGTCCATCTCGGTGCCGAGCAGGAACAAGACCGCCGTCGGATCGATCAGGATCTCGACGCCCTTGTCCTCGACCACCTCATCGTGAGGCTTCTTCGCCTCGGCGTATTCGAGCGTGTATTCCATGCCGGCGCAGCCGCCATTCTTCACCCCGATGCGAAGTGCTGCGTGCTCCTTGCCGGCAGCCGTCATCAAGGCGCGGACGCGCTCGGCGGCGGCATCGGTCAAGGTCATGGTCTTGGGTCGGCTGCGGGTTGCGATGGTCATGGGTTGAACTTGGGTCAGATAGGGGCTCGGTTCAAGGCTTTAAAACATATTGAGCGCGAGCTTGGCCTCGTCGCTCATGCGGCTCATTTCCCAAGGCGGATCGAAGACAAGGTTGACTTTGACCTGGCCGACGCCGGGCACGGCGGAGACCGCATTCTCGACCCAGCGCGGCATATCGCCGGCGACGGGACAGCCAGGGGCGGTCAGCGTCATGTCGAGATCGACATTGCGGTCGCCATCGATGTCGATCCGATAGATCAGGCCGAGCTCGTAAATATCGACCGGGATCTCGGGATCGAACACGGTCTTGAGCGCGGAGACGATGTCGGATTTGAGCCGCTCGACCTCTTCAGAAGGGAGTGCAGAGCTGACTGAGGCGCCCTCAGCGCCACCGGTGGCCCCGACGCATCCTTTGATGTCGTCGAGCGCAGCCGTATCGGCATCGGGCTTCCGATCCTCCAAATCCGTCATTCCTTGAGTCTTCTCAGACATTTGAATCATCGACCTAAGAGAACATCTCGTGCGCCTTGCGAAGCGCGGCCACGAGGGCATCGATCTCGTCGTCGTATTATACATGGCAATTGAGGCGCGCGCTGTCGAGGTGACACCGAACCGCGCCAAAAGTGGCTCGGCGCAATGGGTTCCGGCCCTCACGGCCACGCCATAACGGTCCAGGATGGTGCTCACATCGTGGGCGTGCGCCCCTTTCATCTCGAAGGAGATGATGCTGCCCTTATTGGGCGCGGTGCCGATAACGCGAATCCAGGGCAAGGTCGCGAGCTGCTCCATGGCATAGGCCAGCAGCGCCTGCTCATGGGCCTTGATGCGGTCGCGGCCAACGCCTTCGACATACTCGATCGCCGCGCCAAGGCCGATGGCCTGGACGATGGCCGGCGTGCCGGCCTCGAAGCGGTGCGGCGGCTTGGCATAGGTGATGCGGTCGCAAGACACGGTGCCGATCATCTCACCGCCGCCTTGATAAGGCGGCATGGCGGCGAGCAGCTCTTCCTTGCCGTAGAGCACGCCGATGCCGGTCGGGCCGTAGAGCTTGTGGCCGGTGAAGGAGTAGAAATCGACGTCGAGGTCCTGCACATCGACCGGCATGTGAACCGCGGCCTGGGCGCCATCGGCGAGCACCGGGATGCCACGCGCATGCGCGATCCTCACCACCTCCTTCAGCGGCACGACGGTGCCGAGCACGTTCGACATATGGGTGATGGCGACCATCTTGGTGCGGGGGCTGAGCTGCGCCTCGAAATCCTCGATGCGGAACTCGCCCTCGTCGGTCACCGGCACCCATTTCAGCACCGCGCCCTTCCGCTCGCGCAGGAAATGCCAGGGCACGATGTTGGAATGGTGCTCCATGATGGTGAGGACGATCTCGTCGCCCTCCCCGATATGGTCCATGCCATAGGAGCTCGCCACCAGGTTGATCCCTTCGGTGGCGTTGCGGGTGAAGATGATCTCGGCGTCCGACTTGGCGTTGATGAAGCGGCGCACGGTCTCGCGCGCCTTCTCGAAATTCTCGGTGGAGAGGTTGCTCAGGTAATGCAGGCCGCGATGGACGTTGGCGTATTCTTGCGCGTAAGCGCGTTCGATCGTGTCGAGCACTTGGCGAGGCTTCTGCGCCGAAGCGCCGTTGTCGAGATAGACCAGCGGCTTGCCGTGGACCTTTTGCGACAGGATGGGAAAATCGGCGCGGATCGCCGCGACGTCATAAGGCGCCACAGCAAGTCCAGCCGATTTGGTCATCAATGTCATGGCGCAATCGTAGTCTCATGGAGCTTAACGCCAAGCCAATCGGCTGCCGCGCGATTGAACACGTTGCGCAAGCCCTCGCTCTCGATCAATTCGACCGCCTCGCCGACAAAGGCCTGGATCAGCAGCGCGCGGGCCTCATCCGCGGGAATGCCGCGGGATTCCAGATAAAACAGCAAATCCTCGTCGATCTGGCCAGAGGTCGAGCCATGACCGCAGACCACGTCGTCGGCGAAGATCTCAAGCTCGGGCTTGGAGTCGAATTCCGCCGATTCCGAAAGCAAGAGAGCTGCCGCCATCTGCTTGCCGTCGGTCTTTTGCGCGTTCGGCGAGACGATGATCTTGCCCTGGAAAATCCCGCGCGCCTCGTCATCGAGCACGACCTTGAACAGCTCGCGACTTGAGCAACGGGGCACGCGATGTTCGACCAGAAGCGTGGTGTCGCAATGCTGCTTGTTGCGCATGAGAAAGGCGCCGGAAATATTCACCGCCGAGCCTTCGCCGTCAAAACCGGCGTTGATCTGATTGCGGGCGAGCGCTGCGCCGGTCGAGAACTGGAAGCCGTTATAGCGCGCGTCGCGCTTCAGCCCGATCAGCCAGGCGGAAAGATGAGTCGTGTCAGGATGTTCGACCTGGAGCTTGACGTGATTGAGGACCGCATTGTCGGCGACGAGCGCTTCCGTCACCGTGCTGTCCAAGGAAGGAGACGATGCAAGACTGGCGTAGCTTTCGAGGAGATCGAGACTGGCGCCTGCCTCGACCACGATCACATTTCGGGTGAAAGACGAGGCCGGCTCGCGATTGTCGGCCACATGGATGAGATGAACCGGCTTCGCCAGTGTCGCGCCTTTGCCGAGTTTGAGAGCGACACCACCCGACATCAGGGCGAGATTGAGCGCAATCACCGCATCGTCGTTTTGCGGGTTGATCTTGCCCAGATGCTCCTTCAGCCAGGCCGGAGGGTTCTCCAGCGCTTCGGCGAGCGATAAGACCTCCACGCCTTCAGCGCGCAAGGCTGCAAGATCGGACAGCTCGGGCTGAAGCGCGCCTGCCGACGATCACGATGCGGTAGGCGGGAAGCTTGGCGACGGGTTTGCCAAGCACGCCGGCAAGCGCGTCTTTGCTGACATGGCCGCTCAAGGTTGGCGGAAGGGCTTCCGTCAGCCGGGTGCGAAGATCGGTATATTTCCAGGCCTCGATGCGGCGGGTGGGCAGGCCGAGCGAACCGAAGGTGTAAATCGCCTTGCGGCGAAGCTTCGCGGCCCAATCATTGGTGGCGCCAGGCAATTTCTTCTCGACCTCAGAAAATATATCGAGAAAGCCCTGCTCGGCCTTGGTGCGAAATTGTTGGACGGGCAAATCCATGGTCGATCCTTAGGCCGCCGCGCCGCCGAACTCGGCGTAACCGGAGCGTTCAAGCTCGAGCGCGAGTTCAGGGCCGCCGGAACGCGCGATGCGACCGTCGGACAGCACGTGGACGCGATCGGGCACGATAAAGTCCAGCAGCCGTTGATAATGCGTGATGACCAGCATGGCGCGCTTCGGCGAGCGGAGCGCGTTGACGCCTTCGGCCACGATGCGCACGGCGTCGATATCGAGGCCGAAGTCCGTCTCGTCCAGCACGCAGAGCGAGGGCTCGAGCAACGCCATTTGCAGGATCTCGTTCCGCTTCTTCTCGCCGCCGGAGAAGCCGACATTGAGGGGGCGCCGCAACATCTCGGCATCGATCTTGAGCGAGGCCGCCTTCTCGCGAACCAGGCGGAGGAAATCCGGGGTGGAGAGCTCGGCCTCACCGCGGGCTTTGCGCACCGCGTTCACCGCCGTGCGCAGGAAGGTCATGGTGGCGACGCCGGGAATCTCCATCGGATATTGGAAGGCAAGGAACACGCCGGAGGCCGCCCGCTCGCTCGCATCCATGGCGAGCAGATCCTCGCCGTTCCAGGTGATCGAGCCGGATTTGACGTCATAGCCGCCCTTGCCGGCCAGCACATAAGCCAGCGTCGACTTGCCGGAGCCGTTCGGGCCCATGATGGCATGGACCTCGCCCGCGGGCAGTTTCAGGTCGAGACCTTTCAGGATCTCGCGGTCGTCGACATCGACGTGAAGGTTCTTGATTTCAAGCATTATGATTGTTCTCTAACCCTTTGACAGTGACTCTGTGTTTTCGACTCGCGGCTAGCCGACGCTGCCTTCCAGGCTGATGCTGATCAGCTTCTGCGTCTCGGCCATGAACTCCATCGGCAGATGCTGCAGCACGTCGCGGACGAAGCCGTTGACGATCAGCGCCACCGCCTCCTCCGCCGACAGCCCGCGGCTCAAGCAATAGAACAGCTGGTCGTCGGAGATCTTCGACGTGGTTGCCTCATGCTCGAACTGAGCCGACGCGTTCTTCGCCTCGATGTAGGGCACGGTATGGGCGCCGCATTTGTCGCCGATCAGGAGCAAGTCGCAATTGGTGAAGTTCCGCGCATTGGACGCGCGGCGATGCGCGGAGACGAGCCCGCGATAGGTGTTGTTGGAGTGACCGGCGGCGATGCCCTTGGAGATGATGCGGCTCGAGGTGTCCTTGCCGAGATGGATCATCTTGGTGCCGGAATCGACCTGCTGATAGCCGTTGGAGATGGCGATCGAATAGAACTCGCCGCTCGAGCCATCGCCGCGCAGGATGCAGCTCGGATATTTCCAGGTGATGGCCGAGCCGGTCTCGACTTGCGTCCAGGAGATCTTGGAGCGGTGCCCACGGCAATCGCCACGCTTGGTGACGAAATTATAGATGCCGCCCTTGCCGTCCTTGTCGCCGGGATACCAGTTCTGCACCGTGGAATATTTGATCTCGGCATCGTCGAGCGCGATCAGCTCGACCACGGCGGCATGGAGCTGGTTCTGGTCGCGCATCGGCGCGGTGCAGCCCTCGAGATAACTGACATAGGCGCCCTTGTCGGCGATGATCAGTGTCCGCTCGAACTGGCCGGTGTTTTCCGCATTGATGCGGAAATAGGTCGAGAGCTCCATCGGGCAGCGCACGCCCGGCGGCACATAGACGAACGAACCATCTGAAAACACAGCGGAATTCAGCGTGGCGTAGAAATTGTCGGTGATCGGCACCACCGAGCCCAGATATTTCTTCACGAGCTCCGGATGGTTCTTCACCGCTTCGGAGATCGAGCAGAAAATGACGCCCGCTTTGCCGAGCTCTTCCTTGAAGGTGGTGACCACGGAGACGAAGTCGAACACGGCATCGACCGCGACGCGGGGCGCGCCTTCGACGCCGGCCAAGACCTCCTGCTCTCGCAGCGGGATGCCGAGCTTGGCGTAGGTCTTGAGCAACTCCGGATCGACCTCGGAGAGGCTCTTCGGACCAGACGTGCTCTTCGGCGCCGAATAGTAATACAGATCCTGGAAGTCGATCTTGGGGTGATGCACGTTGGCCCAAGTCGGCTCGGTCATGGTGAGCCAGCGCCGATAGGCCTCGAGCCGCCAGTCGAGCAGCCATTGCGGCTCGTCCTTCTTGGCCGAGATGAAGCGTACGGTCTCTTCGGACAGGCCCTTAGGCGCCCTGACCAACTCGATCTTGGTGGTGAAGCCGTATTTGTACTTGTCGACGTCGATGTCCCGAACGCGGGCGACGGTCTCTGTCACTGCAGCCATCGTGCTACCTCAACTCCTCGTTCGCGGCTCATGCTGCCTGGCGGCCACGCTTCAGCCGCGTAATCAACTCGCCCCAGACCGCGATGAAGCGGTCGATCTGGGCTTTGGTCGTATCGGGCCCGAGGCTCACCCGGAGCGCGGCTTGCGCCAGTTCCGGGGGGACGCCCATGGCCTTAAGCACATGCGAGGCCTCGACCTTGCCCGACGAGCAGGCGCTGCCGGAGCTGACCGCGACGCCGGCAAGATCGAGCCCGATCAGCAGCGTCTCGGCCTTGGTCCCCGGCACGGCAAACGCGCTCGTATTCGGCAGCCGCGCGACATTGGCCGAGAACACGATCGTATCCGGCGCGATTGCAACAGCACGCGCCTCCAATTCGTCCCTGAGCTTGCCGATCTCCGCCGCCTTGCCCAGCCCGGCCGAGGCGAACTCGGCAGCGACGCCGAAGCCCACGATGCCGGACACATTCTCCGTTCCTGCCCGGCGCCTCCGCTCCTGGCCGCCGCCTTTGATCAAGGGCTCGACCGTAACGCCTTGCCGCAAGACGAGCGCGCCGACACCTTTCGGTCCGCCGAGCTTATGCGCCGACAGGCTGATCATATCGGCGCCACTCGAAGCGAGATCGAACGGCAGCTTCCCGGCAGCCTGAACAGCGTCGCTATGCAAAACGCCTCCGGCTTCATGCACGATCGAGGCGACATCGGCGACAGGCTGGATGGCGCCGGTCTCGTTATTCGCCGCCATCACCGAGACGAAAGGCCGCCTGCCCTTTATCTGGGAATTTGCAAGCGCACTCGCAAGCGTTTCGAGATCGATCACACAATCGGCGGTCGCCGGGATGGTGGTGATCGCGTCTTGCGGGAACCTGCCTCCGGCAAGCACCGAAGGGTGCTCAATTCCCGACAGATGACAGGACCAATCCCCTCGCTGGGGGCTCAGCGCGAGCGCGTTGGCCTCAGTGCCTCCGCTGGTAAAAATCACGTCGTCGGCTCTCGCGCCAACCAGGCGAGCGACCTTTTCCCGCGCTGCCTCGATCAGGCCGCGGGCGGCGCGCCCCTCGGCATGAATTGAGGACGGATTGCCGCAAACATCGAGCGCGGCAAGCACAGCCTCGCGGACGCCTTCGCGCAGCGGAGACGTGGCATTATGGTCAAGATAGATACGCTCGCTCATGCCTCAATCGCATCTCGCGGCGTTGCCGCCGCCGGTTAGCGCTTGCACGAGCCCCCATCGCGCATGCTATGAAGCGCGGCCCAACTTTCGGGGACGCTCTACACGCGGCGGAGTACCGGAGCACCCTTGTTTGGAACAATTCTAATATTCTCTAATAGGGTTGCGGAGCGGCAAAGTCAAGATTTTCGGCCCGATTGGGCCATTTGGTTGTCCTATCGCCGCTTAAGTCGATCGGCTCGTTTTTCGAATCTCATCCGAGGTCAGCAGTTCCATGCCTGAGGTAAATATTAGCGGCCCCGCAGGGCGTATCGAGGCCCGTTACCATCATGCCGGGGTGCCAAACGCGCCGGTAGCGCTGATCCTGCATCCCCACCCGCAATTCGGCGGAACCATGAATAATCAGGTGGTCTACCACCTCTATTATTCCTTCCAGCGGCGCGGATTTTCGGTGCTGCGGTTCAATTTCAGGGGGGTGGGACGGAGCGAAGGCCTGTTCGACAACGGGCCGGGCGAGTTGGCCGATGCCGCGACCGCGCTTGACTGGATGCAAGCCTATAACGCCGACGCCTCCACCTGCTGGATCGCGGGTGTGTCCTTCGGCGCCTGGATCGCCATGCAGCTCCTGATGCGACGCCCGGAGGTCGCGGGTTTCATCTCGGTGGCGCCGCCGGCCAACCTCTACGACTTCACCTTCCTCGCGCCCTGCCCCTCGTCGGGCCTGATGGTCAACGGGGCAAAAGATCGAGTCGTGCCAACGGAGTCGGTGCGCGGGCTCGTCGATCGCTTGAAGACGCAGAAGGGCATCGTGATCGATCATCAGACCGTGCCTGACGCCAACCATTTCTTCGAGGGCCGCATGGAAGGGTTGATGGAAGTGGTCGACGCCTATCTCGACAAGCGGCTTGGCGTCAGTAACAAGAAGAAGAGGCGGAGCGACTCCGCGGCTTAAACCGATTGCTCTAATCGAGCGGCTCCCGCATGCGCGCTGCCAAATCCGATTTCCTGCATGAGCTGACCTCCCGCGGCTACGTGCATCAATGCACGGATGAAGCGGGTCTCGACCATCTCGCTAAGACCGAAATCATTACCGGCTATATCGGCTTCGACTGCACGGCGCCGAGCCTGCATGTGGGCAATCTGCTCGGCATCATGATGCTGCGGAAAATGCAGCAGACCGGGCATCGGCCAATCGTGCTGATCGGCGGCGGCACCACGAAAGTCGGCGATCCCTCCGGCAAGGACGAGGCGCGGAAGCTGCTCAGCGAGCCTGAGATCGCGTCCAACATCGCCGGCATCCAATCGGTGTTCCATAATTTCGTGAGCTTCGGCAGCGGGCCGAAAGACGCGCTCCTCATCAACAATGCGGATTGGCTCGATAGGCTGAACTACATCGATTTCTTGCGCGACTACGGCCGGCATTTCAGCGTGAACCGCATGCTGACCTACAACTCGGTCAAGCTTCGGCTCGACCGCGAGCAGCCGCTGAGCTTCATCGAGTTCAACTACATGGTGCTGCAGGCCTACGATTTCGTCGAGCTCTACAAGCGCACCGGTTGCCGCTTGCAGATGGGAGGCTCCGATCAATGGGGCAATATCGTCGGCGGCATCGAGCTTGGACGGCGCACTGAAAGCGCGGAGCTGTTCGGGCTCACGACCGCGCTACTCACCACCGCCTCCGGCGCCAAGATGGGAAAGACGGCCTCAGGGGCGGTCTGGCTCAACCCCGACATGCTCTCGCCTTACGACTATTGGCAATATTGGCGGAACACCGAGGATTCCGACGTCACCCGCTTCCTCAAGTTGTTCACCGAGCTTCCCTTGGATGAGATCGAGCGGCTCGGCAAACTCAAAGGCGCCGAGCTCAACGAAGCGAAGAAGGTGCTGGCCACGGAAGCGACCGCGCTGGTGCATGGCCGCGAGGCTGCCGACCGCGCCGCGGAGACGGCGCGCGCCACTTTCGAGGAAGGCGCAACTCGCCGAGAGTCTGCCCAGCATCGAGGTGAAGCGGAAGGAACTCGAGACAGGTCTCGGCGTGCTCAATGCGTCGCGTCCATGCCGGCTTCGTGAAATCGACCGGCGAGGCGCGGCGGCAGATCCAAGGCGGCGGCATCAAAGTGAACGACGAGACCGTCACTGACGAGAAGCGTTTGCTGACGCTCGGAGACCTAACCTCCGAAGGCGTGATCAAGCTCTCGTTCGGCAAGAAGCGTCACGTTCTGGTACGGCCGGTATAAAGACTTACGGCGTCGTCATGCCGAAGGGCGGGTCGACCGCGTTGCTGGAGTCAGAGGCGCGCGCATTGCCGCCACCGCCCCCTCCTTCGAAAATCTGCCGGAAGATACCGGGCGTCAGCACCGACATCGGATTGACCAGCACGGCGGGATCGTCAAGCTTGCCTTGCACGGTGAAGGTGATGCCGATCAGCCCCTCGCCCTGGCGCCCGGTCAGCACTTTGCCGAACACCGGAATTGCACCGAGAACGCCGGCATTGAGCCCGTAAGCCGGCACATAGGTGCCGCCGAGATCGACGGTTTGCGTCTTGAAGTCGACCGAGCCGCGCATGGTGGCGCCGAGTTGAGGCCCGTTCATATAGGCGTCGTTCAGTCTGAATTTGCCGCCGCCGACTGAGAACGGCGCGCGCAGCTGCCGGAACGCGATGCGAGCCCGCTCCGCCTGCCGTTATGCTCGGTGCGTGGCCCAACGCCGCCGTGGTGTTCGGGTCGGCCAGCACATCACTCACCACCGCATCGCCAAGCAAATCGAAATTGCGAACCCACAAGCGTTCCGCTCTTGGAGCCGACATCGCCGGCATCGAGATTGACCTGGAGCGAGGCCTCGCCGCCGCTGACGCTCGGATAGAAGCCGACCAGACGGAAGGCCGAGCCCGCGTCGCGGCACTCGGCCTTGATCACTCGGGAACTGCCCTCATGATCGAGCTTCACCGCGACCTGCGCGTCGCCATTCAACGCCCCCTTGATGTCGAGGGCCACGAGTTTGCCGCCGCGCTTCTGCAAGGTGACTTGCGCGTCCTTCAGCGTCGTGTCGTAGAAGCCGACAACAGTGTCGATCCGCGCCGAGAGATTGATGCCGAGCACGTCGTCGGGCTCGGGCGGCGCGTTCTCCGCGAGCTGGCCCGCGGAGAACAGGGACTGGAAGAATTGCTTGCCGTTGTAGCTTGCGCCCGTGGCGCGAACGTCGAGGATGTTGCCCTCGCGGACCAAAGCGGCGATCTGGACGTGGGTGAGAATGTCGAAGGAGAAGTCGGAGAAGTTAAAGGATTTGAGGTTCTGTTCGGGGTCGAGGAACATCGAGCCGGTAATGGCGATGTCGTCGCCGGTAATCTTGAGGTTGGCGAGTTCGGTGGATCCGTCCGGCTGCCTTACGAATATCAAAGCCGACAGCCGCTTGCTTACCCTTCGGTTTCGTCCAACCCATATTGCCAAAAATCAGCTCCGCGTCGCTGAGATCGGCCTCCATGCTCATGGTTTGCGCGCCGGCTTCGTCGCGCTTGATCAGGATGGTCGTCGGCATGGGTCCGCGTATGAGGTGATTGACCTTGATGCCGAGCTTGTCGCGCGTTTGCTCGTTGAGGAGCGCCGAAATTTTGATCGGTGGCTGTCGATCCTCAGGCGCGTCGAACAGACGTTGCCAAGAGAGCGTAGCCGGCACGCCCTTAATCATAATGTCGCCGCTAGCGTCGAGGGCTTGCTCGGTGACGCTTACGTCCAGCGCGCCGCCTTCGACGTCGACGTCGCTAACAATGCCGGAGGCAATCGCCCGGTCGAGCCGGGCCGAGCCGCGCAGCTTGATGTCCTTGAATCTGAGGTCAACCTTCATGGGCATGTCAACCGTGAAGCTCCCCTCGGCGGTGCCGCCGAAGCTCTCTGGCTTTAGTCCCAACGTCTGCATGTAGCCAAGTGGCTCATGATCGAGGAGTTTTAGCGCCGTCGCGGTCGCCCCGTCCGCCTTGAAGTTGATTTCGGCTGGCTGGGGGTCTTGGCTCAGATCCGGGATGAAGAAGCGCCCCTCGTGCAGCGCAAGCTCTTGTTTCGATGGCAGCACAATCGTGCCTTCAGGAATGTCGACCTTGAAGACCAAGCCGGACACTGTAAGCTTCGCCTTGCCGGTATGGATTGGCGGCATCTGATCGAGATAGGCAATGCTCATGCCGTCGAGATCGAGTTCCACATTCACAGCCTCCGGCGCGAGGCCATCGCCGGACTTGAGAGCCGCTAGCTCCCCGGGCCGCAAGGATATTTCGAACTTGCCGCCGAGCACCTGGCCACCACGAACGTGCTCGCCCGCCCACTGCCGCGCTTGCCCCGCCAGGAATTTCGGCCAGAACTGTTTGAGCAGATCGAGTGGCATCGCGCTCACAGAACCGGTCAGATGAACCTCAGGTGATCCTTCGGCATCGTAAACCGCGCCCGAGAGTTTAATCGAAGCAGAGCCTGCACGAATGACGAACCGGGAGAGGGTCAACTTGCCCGACGCTGGGGCGACATTGCCTTCCGCCGACCATTCATCCACGCGGATCGGAGCTAGTCCAAATTCATTTGCCGCGAGCACCGAATTATCCGCTCTTAGTTTAAAGTCCCAAGACGCGATTGAATTGCTTTGGTCTCGCACCGGGGTGAACGTGCCGCTAATCGTCGCCTTGCTCGATCCCCAACTAAGCGTGGAGGGAGCAACCTCGACCACATCCCGGTCCTTCAAGTAACGCAGGTGGAGATCTCCCTGATCGATCTGCATGGGACTCTTGTGGTCCCAAGGCGGCGTGATAATGCCCGGCTGCAATTTGAGATTGGCCTCGCCTGAGAGAAATTCGCCGGAGGTCGAGAGCTCGACCGTGGTCTCGCCCGATACGGGAAGGTCGAGTGCTTTGAGCGCCTCGACGCCAGGGAAGTTCTCGACCAGGCCCGACGGCACCAAGTCCTGAATGAAGGCGGTGAAGCTCATGCTTTGCCGCTTCGACCGCTGCTCGGTCTTGAGCCCCAATTGCCAGTCGCCCTTCGACGAAGCAATCTTGGCTTGGCCGACGAGAATGCTGCGCTGACCCTTATGCTGGAGATCGATGGCGAAGTCCGGAACCTGCCAAGTGGTTTGCGCGCCGTCGCGGCTCAAAACAACGACAGCATCCCTCACGCCGAAACGCGTCAGGTATGAGCTATCGCCGCTGCGGGCACGCTCGAAGACTTGCGCGATGGTTCCGGTCACGTCGAGTTGCTTGCCGGGATTGAGAATGGCAGGCGGACCATTCTCCTCGGTGGCGACGCTCTCTGGCGGCGGCGCTTCCGCTTCGCCCGACGGCGGGAGCGACCCGCGCAAAGCTTCGGCTTCGGGGATCTCGGCCCGGCTGAAGCTCAGCGCCAGTCCGCGATCGGCAGTCTGGAACAGCAGCAATTTCGGCCCGATGAAATCCACGCTTCCCGGCGCAAGCCGCCCGGTCAGCAGCGCACTGCCGCTCATGCCGATGGCGGCAAGCGGAGATTGCGCGACGATCTGACCATTATTGTCGATGAGGCGAATATTGCGTAAGCGGAACAAGACCCCGGGCCCTTCCGCGGAGCGTTGCAGCACCGCGTCGTCGATTTTCACATGCAAATCGGAGAGCTCGCCGTTGATCGCCGTCTCGATCACGGGCACGAGGCTCGGAATGGAAATAGGGCCGCGGCCGAGTCTGCCGTAGCCGAATACGATCAGGACCAGACCAACGACCATGACGCCGGCGAAAATCTCGCGGCAGAGATGGGCGCCCCGCGACGACATCTTCCTGAATTCAAGCTGGACCGGCTCGGGCACGCGCTTCACCAGCGCGCGGCCGCGTTCCGGCAACGTCATCAGGGCGCGGCTTCCCTCGGAAATCTTGCCGAAGGCGTCGGCGATCGGCTCGTTGCGGGCGCCGAAATCTTGAAATCTTGCAGCTACAGTGGGAAAAGGCGCTGGCATAGGCCGCACGCAAACGTGCGTCGAGAGAGCTCAGGCGAGCCTGTGCCGCAGTCAGGTAGCTCCGCAATAGCGAGGCCACGGCTGGCATATGGCCCTTAATGGCATCCCCCCAGGACAAGCCTTGACCTCCTGCCAAGATTCTAGACAAGCGCCGATAAGGTAAAGGCTTTACTGATAAAATGGGCGAAAATCGTTCAAAGCAAGGCGCTGTGCTCTCGGTTTCGGGGGTGCTGGCCGGCACGAACCGTGCGCGTCGAATGCCTCAGAACCCCCATGACAAGTTGTGGCGGAGGCGGTATCCTTAAGACTAAGCTGGTTGCCGGATTTTCAGCCTTGCGGCAGGTGGTTCCGCGACCAGCCCCTACCTGAGATTGTATTTGGGGGGTTGGGGCTGGCCAAACGGTCCGGCGTTGCGATTGTTGCGTTCAGTGGGGGAGGTACCCAACATGTTTACGAAGAAGCCGGAGCGCGAGGCAGGCGATACGCTCCAAAGAATATCCGAACGATCGGGTGGCGAGAGCCCCTCGCCTCTGACCGAGCGGACGCCGAGCTACGCCAGAAGCTCGGCTCCGACCAAGATGGTGCCCTCGATCATCGGGGAAGATCTTATCATCACCGGCAATGTCGATTCCAAAGGCGAGATTCAGGTCGATGGCGAGATCAGAGGCGATGTGCATTGCGGCTCGCTGCTTCTCGGCGACAAGTCGACGATCACGGGCAGTGTCACCGCTGAAGACATCGTGGTGCGCGGCAAGGTGATCGGCGCCGTTAGAGGTTTGCGGGTGACGCTGCAGGCGCAGTCCCATGTCGAGGGCGACATCTATCATCAAAGCCTCGCCATCGAGCAGGGCGCATATTTCGAAGGGAAATCGCGCCGCTCCGACGATCCGATGAAAGAGGGTCTGGCGGCAAAGCCTTCGAACTGTGGCCGACAAGACACCTCGCTTCGAAGGAAAACCTTCGATTGAGGTCCGCGTCGAACGGCCCGCCGAAATTCCGGCGGCGTCACAGACCCCGACCCGCGCCGCGGAGTAGGATCGATCGATATTGGTGGAGCGGCCTCGGGCCGCCCACCTCTTATGCTTGGTCGTGCACGCGCTCGGCGAGTGCGGCCTCGATGAACTGATCGATGTCGCCGTCAAGCACCGCCGATGGGTTGGTGCTCTCCACCCCGGTGCGCACGTCCTTCACCAGCTGATAGGGCTGCAGCACATAAGACCGGATCTGGTGGCCCCAGCCGATCTCCGACTTCGTGGCATTGGTGGCTTGGACCGCCTCCTCCCGCCGCTTCAGTTCCGCTTCATATAGTCGCGCACGCAAGCATCGCCCAGGCGGTGGCCTTATTCTTATGTTGCGAGCGTTCGTTTTGGCACTGCACGACGATATTGGTCGGGATGTGGGTGATGCGCACAGCGCTATCCGTCGTGTTCACATGCTGGCCGCCGGCGCCCGACGAGCGGTAGGTGTCGATGCGGACGTCTTTCTCGTCAATATCGATGGCGATGGTGTCGTCGACCACGGGATAGACCCAGACCGAGGCGAAGCTGGTGTGCCGGCGCGCATTGGAATCGAAGGGCGAAATGCGCACTAGCCGGTGCACGCCGGATTCGGTCTTGAGCCAGCCATAAGCATTGGCGCCTTTGATGAGGACCGTCGCCGATTTGATGCCGGCTTCTTCGCCGGCATGCTCGCCGATAATCTCGACCTTGTAGTCGCGCGCTTCGGCCCAGCGCACATACATACGCTCCAGCATCTGCGCCCAATCTTGGCTCTCGGTGCCGCCGGCTCCCGCGTGAATTTCGACATAAGCGTCATTGGCATCGGCTTCGCCCGAAAGCAGCGCCTCGACCTCGCGCTTGTGTGCTTCTTGTTGCAAGCGGCCAAGGGCGGCTTCGGCTTCGGCGACAATGGCCGCGTCGCCCTCCTCCTCGCCGAGCGCGACCAGTTCCACATTCTCGGTCAGTTCGCGAACAAGCCGCTCAAAAGAGGCGAGCGCCGATTCGAGCTGCTGGCGCTCGCGCATCACGCCTTGCGCCTTGGCCGAGTTGTTCCAGAAATTGGGGGCTTCGATTTCGCGGTCGAGCTCGCTCAATCGCTGCTTAGCGCGATCGGGGTCAAAGATGCCTCCTGAGCAGGCCCAAGGACTGCTCGATCGCATCGACAACGGATTGGGTTTCTGCGCGCATGGTTTGCTTAGTAGAGGCCGCCGGTGCCCGATGTCAAAGAGCGATCGTTACTAGGGGCGCCCGGGAAAGTGCCGCCGGGAATACCCGGTATCCCACGAGGGCCCGGCCGGACCATCGGGCCAGGACCGGGTCCAGGGCCAGGTTCGGCTGGCGGACCGCCGCTCAAGGGATCGAACCCCCCGGAGGTTTCGACTCCGGCTTCGTCAGTGGCCTCCTGGATCAATGGAGTCCCCGACCCTGCGGCTGGTCGCTCGGCTTGAACGCTTCCATGATCGCGGTCTTATCGCCGGGACCGGCTGGCAGGCCGGTCTTGAGATTGACGCGCACAAGCTTGATGCCAGGCGGCGCGCGGAACGGAACCGGCGGCTGATCGGCCAATGCCACCTTAACGAAGTCGCGGACGGCGGGGGCGGCGGTATTGCCGCCGGTTTCGCCATGCCCCATCGGCGAGGGCGTGTCGAAACCGAAATAGGCGCCGACGACAAGGTCCGGGGTAAAGCCAATGAACCAGCCGTCCTTCTCGTCGTTGGTCGTGCCCGTCTTGCCGGCGATCGGACGATTCAAGACTTTGAGCTTCTGCCCGGTGCCGCGCTGCACGACACCTTCCATGATCGACGTCGCCTGGAATGCGGTCAGCGGATCGATGATCTGTTTGCGATCGTCGATCAATTCCGGTTCTGCCTGCCCGGACCATTGTTTCGCCTCGCAATCGGGACATGCGCGATTGTCGTGTCGCCAAATGGTCCGGCCGTAGCGGTCCTGAATCCGATCGATGAAGGTCGCCTGCACCTGCTTGCCGCCATTGGCAATCATGGAATAGCCGGTCGCCATTCTGAGCAGCGTGGTCTCGCCAGCGCCGAGCGCCATGGACAGCGCCGGCATCAGATTGTCGTAGATGCCGAAGCGGCGGGCATATTCGGTGATAATTGGCATGCCGAGGTCGCTGGCGAGTCGCACCGTCATCAAGTTGCGCGAATGCTCGATGCCAAAGCGCAAAGTCGAAGGGCCGGCGGCAGAGCCGGATTCGTAGTTCTTCGGACACCATTGCGGCAGGCCCGGCCCTTGGTCGAGACAAACCGGAGCGTCGACGATGATGCTCGATGGGGTGTAACCGTTGTCGATGGCCGTCGTGTAGATAAAGGGCTTGAAGGACGAGCCCGGCTGACGCCGCGCCTGCACGGCGCGGTCGAACTGGCTTTCGCCGAAACTGAAACCGCCGACGATGGCGAGCACGCGCCCGGTATGCGGGTCCATCACCACCATCGCTCCCCTCACCGCGGGGACTTGCTGAAGGGCCCATTGCCCGGTGGCGTCGTCCTCCGCGTCCTTGGGCTCACGCGGCGAGACGTAAATCACGTCGCCCACCTTGACGACATCGGAGGGGCTGCGCGGCGTGGCGCCCATGCCACGCTCGCCGATCTGCGGCCGCGCCCATTGCATCGTTGAGAACGGCACCACGACTTTCTCGCGCTCTTTCACGAGCTGGCCTTTGCTGTCCCGGATCGGGCGAAGGCCGACGATGGCCTTGTCACTCGAGATCTCAAGCACGACAGCGAGACGCCATGGATCGATGTCGTTCCACAGCGGCTCGGCGGCGAGCGTCTTGCCCCAGTCGCCCTTGATGTCGATCTTCTTCACTACGCCGCGCCAGCCATGACGATGATCGTAGGCAACGAAGCCGTCGATCAGGGATTTTCGCGCGATGCGCTGTAGCGTCGGGTCGAGCGTGGTGCGCACCGAGAGCCCGCCGCCGTAAAGCTTATCCTCGCCGAACAGATCGATGATGCTGCGACGGACCTCCTCGGCAAAATATTCCGACGCGTAGATCTTGGCGCCAGGGTTTCGCTTCGTCACGTCCAGCGGCGCCGCCTTGGCCGCCTCGGCCTGATCGCGCGTGACGAAGCCGTTCTCAACCATACGATCGATCACCCAATTGCGGCGCTCGATGGCGCGCTCCGGGTGCTTGAAAGGATCGTAGTTCGACGGCGCCTTCGGCAAGGTGGCGAGATAGGCGACGTCGGAGACGCTGAGCTCGTTCAGCGATTTCCCCCAATAGGTATCGGCGGCGGCCGCGACGCCATAGGCGCCGGCGCCGAGATAGATTTCATTCAGATAGAGCTCGAGAATTTGCTCCTTGGTGAAGGCGCGCTCGATGCGGATGGCGAGGATCGCCTCCTTCAATTTGCGCTCGATGGTCTGGTCGCTGGTGAGCAGGAAGTTTTTCGCCACCTGTTGGGTGATGGTCGAGGCGCCCACGGCACGGCGGCCGGACTGCATATTGCTCATATTCTGCACGACCGCGCGGATGATGCCTTGAATGTCGAGGCCGCCATGCTGATAGAAATTCTTGTCCTCGGCGGAAATGAAGGCCTGGATCAGCCGGTCGGGCATGGCGGTGAAAGGCACATAGATGCGCCGCTCGCGCGAGAATTCGGCGATGAGATTGCCGTCATTGGCGTGGATGCGCGTCATCACGGGAGGCTCGTATTTGGCGAGCACCTCGTAGTCGGGAAGCTCTTGCGACACTTTCCACAGCACGAAGGCCGCCGCGCCCGCTGCCGCCACGAAAACGATCATGCCGGCGGCAAAAATGAAGCCGAAGAAACGCAGCAACAGGCCGCCACGGCGCCGGCGGCGCTTAGGCTCGGTCGGCCTGACGGGAGCCGTAAGATCCATTGCGAATTGATCCCGATCGCGGATTTTGCCACGCGTCGGTGCGCGCAGCTTTTGGGGCAACCCTAGCCAAGATTATGGCAAGAACAAGCTGGCGTCCCCCCAAAATCCCGGTTTGCAGTGACGCACTTACGTCGCAAGATTAGACGGGATCATCAGTAAGGATTGCGGGCGAGCCGCTTGGCGAAATAACCGTCGATGGCCTTAACCACTCGCTCCGCCGTCGCCTGGCGCCAGCCATCGGTCGTGAGTTCTTTCTCGTCGTCGGCATTGCTCAGGAAGCCCAGCTCTAGCAACACAGACGGAATATCGGGCGCTTTGAGGACGCGAAATCCAGCGGATTTCAGCGCCTTAGAATGCAGGCTGCCCCTCATCTCCCCGACCACCGAGCGGGCAAACACCAGAGACCGATTCTGGGTCTCCCGCTGCGCAAGGTCGATGAGAATATTGGCTACGACCTCATCCTTGTCGCCCGGAAGCTCGGAGCCGGCAAGCGCATCGGAAAAGTTCTCCTTCGTCGCGAGTTCCTTTGCCTCCTCGTCCGAGGCTTGTTCGGACAGCGTATAGACAGTGGCGCCTTTGGCATCGGCGGGCTTGTCCGGGAAAGAATCGGCATGCACCGAAAGGAACAGGCTTGCCCCCCGCTTCTGCGCCAACGTCACCCGATCGCGCAAAGGCAGAAACGTGTCATCCTCCCGGGTCAGCTGCACTTCGTAATGGCCATCGGTTTCCAACTTGGCCTTCAGCACCTTGGCGAAGGCGAGCACGACGTCTTTCTCGGTTACGCCGCTCGAGCTTGTGGTGCCGGGATCGATGCCACCATGACCGGGGTCGATCACAACGACGGGCTTGCCACTCGGTGGAGGCGGCGTCTCCGCAGCCGGCACTGACACGGTCGCGACTTGAGTTGGCGCAGGGTTCGCGGACAGCGCTTTCAGAAACTTCTCGCGATCCGTCGCAACCAGATCCAAAACCAGACGCGCCGGTTGGGAGTCGCGAGCGTCGAGCACGAAGACCTTGTCGATGAGAAAGGGACCATTCACGTCGATGACGATGCGAGATTTGCCCGGCGCGAACAGTCCGTAGCGGTAGGCCTTGATGAGTCCGCGCGGCTCTTTATCGAGTCCGGCCGGCATCTGAAAGCTCACGTCCGGCAGGTCAATAATGACGCGGTAGGGATCGTCGAGCGCGAAGGCCCGGATTTCGACCTTCTTCGACAGGTCGGCGATGAAGCGCGTGCGGGCATGGTCGCCGGCCACGCGGGCATCGTTGGCGACCGGCCCCTTTGGGCCGGTTTCGGCCACGGCTGGGACGAATCCCCCCATGACCAGGGCAAGGACCAGGCAGGCAGGCCCAAATTGGACGCATACACCACGCATCGCCGGCGATGATCCCCCAAAGGATTGATTCAGATCGGATTCCCCTCGCTTCAGCCAAAAAAGGGCGGAAACGGCCGAATCTGGGCTTATCGCCTAAAATCCTAAGGGTTTTCGGTTAAGCGATGCTTGTGACGCTTTGGGGGCAATTGTCGCGGCAGGCTTGCCAACGCGCGCCCCTACCCCGTAATAAGAGACAGGTCCGTGCTTCGCATTGGACCGCGCTCGCCCCTTCGGACGCTTTTTGCAGGCGATACAGGGAAAAGCGGGAAGATTTGTTTTTGCGCGTCAGGCCATTCAGCACTCAGGCCTGGACGCGGAGAGGATGCCGGCCAGGTGACAGACGGCCGGGATCGGAATGCTCAGGGCCGCGCTTCGCGCGGTGGTTGAGGAGCAAACATGCACGTTGATCGCATCGGCCTAAGCCCAGGAAAACTTGGAGCTTTATCGCAGCCGCCGCTTGCAGGCGCTGAATTTCGGCCGACTTTGCAGGCCCGCCAATGGCGTGGGCCGGTGCGTCAGCGCGGCGAATCATGGTCTATACAACAAGAGCACGCGCGGGCTTCGAGCCAATGCCTGGCATGGCGTCAAACGCCACTCCACGGTCGCGCGGCGGAGAACAATCAAAATGGCAAGCAAAATGCTCATCGATGCGGCGCATCCCGAGGAGACCCGGGTCGTCGCGGTAAAGGGTAATCGCGTAGAGGAGTTTGACTACGAGTTTGCGAACAAGAAGCAATTACGCGGCAATATCTATCTTGCGAAAGTCACGCGGGTCGAGCCTTCGCTGCAAGCAGCGTTCGTCGATTACGGCGGAAACCGCCACGGCTTTTTAGCCTTTACCGAAATTCATCCGGACTATTATCAGATTCCGGTCGCGGATCGTCAGGCCCTTCTCGAAGAGGAGGCCCAAGAGGAAATTCGCGCGAGTGCCGCAGAGGCAGCCGAGGACGATGCTGCCGCCGGCCGACGTCGGCGGCGCGGGCGTCGCGGGCGCGGACGCCGGGATCAGCAGCCAAATTCCAAGGATGCCGGCAAGCCGCAGGGCGGCGAGGATCTCGAAGCCGCGTCGGGCGAAGATGCTGCGAGCGATACCGAGACCGTGGTGCTCGAGGCGAGCAATCTCACCCACGAAGTGTCGGAGCGCGCCGAACAGCCAGAGGCAGAGGACAATGAGGCGCCCGAGCGGCAGAGGGCCGAAATTACCGAAGTGGTCGAGACCCACGACGATGATGATGACGACGATGATGATGAGGGGGACCACCCGGAGACTGTGAACCGGTCCGGCGAGTTCGCCGAAGGCGGCAATGGCGGACAGGCTCCAGAATCCGTCGAGTTGGTCGGCTCGGAAGACGCTCTCGAGGAATTGCCTGAGCGTGTCAGACGCAGACGCGGGCGTCCCTACAAGATCCAAGAGGTTATCCGCCGTCGCCAGATCATCCTCGTGCAAGTGGTCAAGGAAGAGCGCGGCACCAAGGGTGCTGCACTCACCACCTATCTCTCGCTCGCCGGACGCTACACGGTGCTGATGCCGAACACCGCGCGCGGCGGCGGCATCTCACGCAAGATCACCACGGCAACCGATCGCAAGCGCTTGCGCGAGATCGCAGGCGAGCTGGAAGTGCCGGACGGCATGGGCTTGATCGTACGCACTGCAGGCGCGCAGCGAACCAAGACCGAGATCAAGCGCGATTACGATTATCTGTTGCGGCTGTGGGAGACAGTGCGCGACCTCACGCTGAAATCGACCGCCCCTGCCCTCGTCTATGAAGAGGGCAGCCTGATCAAGCGCTCGATCCGCGATCTCTACAACAAGGACATCGACGAAGTTCTGGTGGCGGGCGACGAGGCCTATCGCGAGGCCAAGGACTTCATGCGCATGCTGATGCCGAGCCATGCGAAGAACGTGAAGCCGTACAAGGAGCCGGAGCCGATCTTCATCCGCTATCAGGTCGAGCGGCAGCTTGGGGCGATGTTCAACCCCCGCGTGGTGCTGAGATCCGGCGGCTATATCGTCATCAATCAAACGGAAGCGCTGGTCGCGGTCGACGTCAACTCAGGCAAGGCGACGCGCGAGCACAATATCGAGGACACGGCGCTCAAGACCAATCTCGAGGCGGCGGAGGAAATCGCGCGTCAGCTTCGCTTGCGCGACCTCGCGGGCCTCATCGTGATCGACTTCATCGACATGGACGAACGGCGCAACAACCGGCTCGTCGAGCGCAAGCTGAAAGAATTGCTGCGCAACGACCGCGCCCGCATCCAGGTCGGACGTATCAGCCATTTCGGCTTGATGGAGATGTCGCGGCAGCGCTTGCGCACCGGCATGTTGGAAGGCTCGACCGGCCCCTGCCCGATGTGCCAAGGCACCGGCATCGTGCGGTCCGTGGAGTTGGTGGCGCTCGACGTGCTCCGTTCGCTCGAGGACAAGTTAATTACCGACGGCGTCATGCCGCTGGTCGCGACCACCGCGGTCGATGTGGCGCTCTATATTCTCAATCAGAAGCGCGCGCATCTGAAAGACATCGAGCTGCGCTATCGGGTGCCGATCACGGTGACGGCTGACGAGGAGATGCATATCTCGCAGTTCGCCATCGAGCGATCTGCGGAGACCGCGTTCACCCTCGGAGAGGGCGCGGTGGTGCATATGGATTGGGCGCACCATACCGCGGCCCCCGAGGCTGAGGCCGCGGCTGCGGCCGAGCCCGCTCCTGTTGCGGCGGAAACCGAAGCCGAGCAAAGCCGGCGCCGGTCGCGGCGGCGGCGGCGCAAGCGGCGCGGTCCCGGAGATCATGCGCATGAAGGGCATGCGCATGAGGGGCAAGCCGCCCCGCGACATGACATGCACGCTGCTGATGTCGAGCACGTCCACGAAGAGGACGAGGACGAGGTTCGCGCCGAAGGCCAAGCCGAAGACTCACCCCCGCGCGAAGGCGGTAGCCAAGATCCACGGAGGCCTCGCCGCAGAGGTCGCCGCGGCGGACGCCGAGGCCGTTCCGGTACAGGCCGCGAGCGAGGACCGGGTGAGACGACGACTGGCGGCGAGCCGCATGCGGACTCCGATCGGAGTGAACCTCCGCAGCACCATGCGGAGCCTTCACGCGGCCGCTCAGACGATGCTGGTCCGCAGAATGGCGGGAGCCCGCGGGATCGGACCGAGGAGCCGAGGTCGCCCGAGCCGAGGCACGCTCCCCGACGCGAGCCGGCCCCGGCATTCACAAGCGAGCCACGCATCGTCGAGCGCTCGATTGGTAGCGAGCCCCGTGCCGAGGAAGAGACCACACCGCCTCGACGCGGATGGTGGAGCCGGTAAAAGGGGCCTGCTCAAGAAATCGTGAGTTAGCCGCCTGTGCAATCCCTTGATTGCGCAGGCGGGTTTGGCCCATATGTCGCCGCATTCCAACGCCAATCAAACTCGCATTGCGGCTCCAACCCACGACCGCCAAAATGGCTCGGGTTCGCCAGCAACGGACGATTTGACCACTATGATTGAGCCGCTATCATCAGGGCCAACCATGCTTTCGGCGCGCCCTCAGACCCGCACGCTCCGGCGAGGGCTTCGCCTGGCCGCTATTTCCGGCTTGGCCCTGATCTCTGATAAATTCCACCCCCGCCAATGCGACCGGAATTATCCGCGATGCGGAAACCGAAGCGCTGCTGCGGGACTATGCCAAGCCGATTTTCAATGCCGCAGGCCTCGGCGCGCAAGGCATCAAGATCCACATCGTCAACGACCGCGCCTTCAACGCGTTCGTCGTCGACGGCCACAATATGTTCATTCACGCCGGACTGATCATGAGCGCCACGACACCAAACCAGGTGATCGGCGTCATCGCGCATGAATGCGGCCACATCACCGGCGGTCATTTGGCGCGGCTCAGAACACAAATCGCGAGGGCGCAGTCCGCGGCTCTGATGTTGCAACTGCTTGGCCTTGCGGCCATGGCGGCGGGGGCGGCGACCGGCTCGTCTTCGCTCGGGCAAGTCGGCATGGGTGGCGCAATGGGCGGCGGCGACGCGGCGCTCCGCTCGGTGCTCGCCTATCAGCGGAACGAAGAGTCCTCGGCCGATCAGGCCGGCGCGTCGTTCTTGAAGGCGACCAAGCAATCCGGCCGCGGCATGCTCGAATCGTTCGAGACACTTGCGGTCAAGACGATCGGGATTACAGGCATCAATCCTTATCTGCAGTCCCACCCCATGCCGCAAGAACGGCTGACACAGCTCCGCGAGATCGTCACCTCGAGCCCGTATTACGACAACCGGGACCCGCCCGCGCTCCAGGTTCGGCACGACCTGGTGAAGGCAAAGCTGTTTGGCTTCCTCGACGGACCGGACACCGTGTTCAATCGCTATCCGCCGAGCGACCAGTCGTTGCAGGCGGCTTATGCGCGGGCAATCGCCACCTATCGGAAGCTCGGGGTACAGGCGGCTTTGCCGCAACTCGATGCGCTGATCGCAAGCAACCCCGAATGGCCATTCTTCTATGAGATCAAAGGTCAGTTCCTGTTCGAAAGCGGCCGCGCGGCCGAGGCGATCGCGCCGTTGCGCGATGCCGTCCGGCTCGCCCCGGACGCGCCCCTGATCCAGATCATGCTGGCCCAAGCTCTGCTCGGCACGCCCGGGGAAAAGAATGTCGACGACGCCATCGCCAATTTGCGCAGCGCCCTTAGCAGGGAGACCACCTCGTCCATGGGCTACCGGCAACTGGCGGCGGGCTTTGCCCGCAAGGCGGACAGCGTAAAAGGCCAAGCCAGGCAGCAATTGATGGCGCAGGCCGAGCTTGCTTCGGCCGAGGCGTATTTCTATGAAGGTCAGCTAAAGCTGGCCAAGGAACAGGCCAAAAGGGCGAAGATTGGCTTGGTGAACGGCTCGCCCAACTGGATCAAGGCCGACGACATTCTTACATTTCAGGTACCGCAGACAAACTGAACCCCGACTTCAGGAGAACTCCGCATGACCCGCAGCCCCGCCTTCACGACCGCCTTGGTCGCAGCGATCGTTTCCGCTCTCGTCTCGCTTGCCACCGCAGGTCTCGTGCTTCATCGCGCCGGCGTTTCGATGCTGGGCGAAGACATGGGCGGCTCGGTGGATGATGCGAAGATGCACGATTATCTGGTCAAGAATCCCGAGATTCTGGTCGAGATGTCGACCGAGCTCGACAAACGCCAGGCCGAAGAGCAGGACGCCAAGCAGCAAAAGGCGATCGGTAAAAACGCGGAAAAGATCTTCCGTTCACCCGAAACGCCCGTCGCGGCCAATCCAGACGGCGACGTCACCGTGGTCGAGTTCTTCGATTACAATTGCGGGTTCTGCAAACGCGCGATGCCGGAGGTGGTGAAGATTGTGGGTGACGACAAGAAGGTCAGGCTCGTGTTGAAGGAGCTGCCGATCTTCGGCGAGGATTCAGAGGCGGCCGCCAAGGCGACGCTCGCCGCCAAGAAGCAGGGCAAATATTTCGAGATGCACCAAAAAATGTTCAGCGAGCCCGGCAAGGCTAATCTCGAGAAGGCGCTTACACGTCGCCCAAGAGCTCGGGCTCGATGTCGAGCAGCTGAAGAAAGACATGGAAGACCAGTCGGTGAAGGATGCTCTGGCCGAGAACCGCGCGCTTGCCGAGGAACTCGGCATACAAGGCACGCCCTACACACTGGTCGGCGACACAGTTGTGGCGGGCGCTCCCGACGATCTCCACGATCAACTTACCAAGAAAATATCGGAAATCCGCCAGAACGGCTGCAAAACCACCTGCTAGGGGCTAGCACCCGTTTTGCCTGCGACGGCAAAAGCTGTTAAGGGTTTTCGCTTCTGCCTGCCCAAGCCGGATGTAATCCAAGGAAACGGTGGCGCGCCTGCCGCTCGCGTTCAATGCCATGGCAAAACCGATCTATGTCTTGAACGGCCCCAACCTCAACCTGCTCGGCAAGCGGGAGCCGGAGATCTACGGGTCCGAGACGCTCGACGATGTCAAACTCCGTTGCGAAAAGCGGGCAAAGAGCTATGGCCTCAAGATCGAATTCCGGCAGAGCAACCATGAGGGCGAATTGATCGATTGGGTGCAGGAAGGCCGTGACAAGGCATCCGGGTTGATCGTCAATGCCGGGGCGCTTTCGCATAGCTCGATCGGGTTGCTCGATGCGTTGCTTGCCACGCCGATTCCGTGCGTCGAAGTGCATCTTTCAAATATTTTCGCCCGTGAGCCGTTCCGCCATCACTCGCATCTTTCGAAGGGCGCGAAGGGCGTGATCTGCGGCCTGGGCGCGCTCGGCTACGAACTCGCGGTCGAGGCCATCGCGGCCACGATCGCGCAAGATACGGCCCGGTAATGGGCGACGAGAGGGAGCCGCCGATGACGGCGAAGAGTGGAGATTTCGACAAGGACCTGATCCGCGAGCTCGCCGAGCTGCTGGACGAGACCGGCTTGACGGAGATCGAGATCGAGATCGAGGGACGCAGGGTGCGTGTCGCGCGGGGCGCGAAAGCCGCAGCTGCGTCGTTCGCTCCCGATCCCGGCCATGCCGCTCCGTCCTCGCCGCGCGAAGGCGGATCGAGAGGCAGAAAGAGCGAGGATGCGAGCCATCCCGGCACGGTCCCCTCGCCGATGGTCGGCACCGCCTACCGCTCGGCCGAGCCCGGAGCAGCACCCTTCATCGAGGTCGGCACCAAGGTCGCCGCCGGCGAGACGCTGCTCATCATCGAAGCGATGAAGACGATGAACCAGATCCCCTCCCCCCACGCCGGCACGGTGCTTGCCGTTCTGTTCGATGACGGTCAGCCGGTCGAATATGGCGAGCCCCTCGTCATCGTCGAGAGGGGCTAGCGCATGATCCGGCACTCTCGGAACCGGTTTTCTGAACATAAGGGGATGGCGCTCTAGGCGCCGGACGGAATGTTCGACAAAATCCTGATCGCCAACCGGGGAGAGATCGCGCTTCGTATCCAGCGCGCTTGCAAAGAGCTTGGAGTGGCGACTGTCGCGGTCCACTCCACGGCGGACGCGGATGCGATGCATGTCCGGCTTGCAGACGAGAGCGTTTGCATCGGCGCGGCGCCGGCCAAGAGCAGCTATCTCAACATTCCGCAGATCGTGGCGGCTTGCGAGATCACCGGCGCTGACGCGGTGCATCCGGGCTACGGATTTCTGTCGGAGAATGCGCGGTTCGCCGAAATTCTCGAAGAGCACGAGATCACCTTTATCGGGCCCACCTCCGAGCATATCCGGATCATGGGCGACAAGATCGAGGCCAAGCTGACGGCGGTGAAGCTGGGCATCCCCGTGGTTCCGGGCTCGCCAGGGCCGGTGCGCGACTTGGAAGAAGGGCGGAAGATCGCGAGCGAGATCGGCTATCCGCTCCTGGTCAAGGCAGCGGCCGGCGGCGGCGGGCGCGGCATGAAGGTCGCCAATAACGAGAGCGAACTCGAGCTCGCTATCGCTACGGCCAAGACCGAGGCCATGGTGAGCTTCGGCGACGACACGGTCTATCTCGAGAAATATCTCGGCCATCCGCGCCACATTGAAATCCAGGTGCTGGGCGATGGTCAGGGCCGCGCCATCCATCTCGGCGAGCGCGACTGCTCGATCCAGCGAAGGCATCAAAAGCTTTGGGAGGAGGCGCTGTCACCGGCGCTCAACGCGAGCGAACGCGCGCGAATCGGCGAGGTGGTGGCCGATGCGATGCGGAAGCTGCAATATCGCGGCGTGGGAACCGTCGAGTTTCTGTACGAGAATGGCGAATTCTATTTCATCGAAATGAATACGCGACTCCAGGTCGAGCATACGGTCACGGAAATGGTGACCGGCATCGACCTCGTTATCGAGCAGATCAGGATCGCTTCGGGCGCGCCGCTCACCCTCACCCAGGACGAAATTCAGTTCAACGGCCATGCCATCGAATGCCGAATCAACGCCGAGAACCCGCGCACGTTTCGGCCCTCTCCGGGCAAGATCACGCATTTCCACCCGCCAGGCGGGCTTGGGGTTCGCGTCGATTCCGGCGCTTACGCCGGCTACACCATTCCCCCTTATTATGACAGCATGATCGGCAAGCTGATCGTGCATGCGCGCAACCGCAATGAGTGCCTGATGCGCTTGAAGCGTGCGCTCGGCGAGTTCGTGGTCGACGGCATCGAGACCACGATCCCGCTTTTCATCGCCCTGATCCAGGAGCCCGACATCGTCAATGGAAGCTACGATATTCATTGGCTGGAGGATCATCTCGCGCGCGGTTGAGGCATGATCCCGAAAAGTTGCAGACTTTTCGGACAAGATCATGCGTCAGAGACAAGGAACCGCTGAGGGCAATTGGCCATGGCCTCAATCGACGACGTTACGATCGAGATCACGCCGCTGGTGCTGCTGAAGGCCTATGCTTGCGGCATTTTTCCCATGGCGGAGAGCGCGGAAGACAACGCGCTGTATTGGATCGAGCCGGAGCGGCGGGGAATTCTGCCGCTCGACCGCGTTCACGTTCCGAAACGACTTGCCCGCACCATCCGCCAAGGCGGCTTCGAGGTCAAAATCGATAACGACTTCGAGGGCGTGATCGAAGGCTGCGCGGCGCCGAGGACCGGCAGGCGCTCGACCTGGATCAACGGGCGGATCCGTAACCTGTATCGAGAGCTGTTCGCCATGGGCCATTGCCACACGGTCGAAGTCTGGCAGGACGACAAGCTCATTGGCGGACTCTATGGCGTGCATCTCGGCCGGGCGTTCTTCGGCGAGAGCATGTTCTCTCGCGTGCGCGACGCAAGCAAGATCGCGCTCGTCTATCTGGTGGCGCGACTAAAATATGGCGGGTTCGAGCTGCTCGACACGCAATTCGTCACCGAGCATCTCGCGCGGTTCGGCGTGATCGAAGTGAGCCGTACCGAATTTCAGCGAAAACTCGGAGGCGCGCTGGCGGGCGGCGTCGGTTTGGGTTTCGGCTTTGGCTTGGCTACCGGCGCGGGCGCGGCTTCGGATGCGGCAGGCGGCGCGTCGGCCGCAGGCGCCGCATCGGGAGCCGCCGCGGCAGGCGCTTCGGCTGGAGCGCCAGGCGTTGCGGCGGGAGCGCCCTGGGGTGCTGCGGCGTTCGCATCGCTTGGCGCGGGCGTCTCCGGCGTCGGCGTCTTGCAGCTCGTCGAGCCAGACATCGAAGACCGGATGCTCGACGGCGTTGAGCCCGGGGCTCTCGGCGAACATCCAGCCGGTGAAGATGCGCTGAATTTCGCCGTTCAGCTTGATCTCGTCGACTTCGACAAAGGATGAGGTGTGCGGCGCCTCGGTCGGCGGCCTGGTATTGCAGACGCGCGGGGTGACTTTGAGCGCGCCGAATTCGACGGTCTTACCGATCGGAATTTCGAGATGAGAGATGCGGCCCGTGACCTTGTCGAGCGCCGCAAACACGGCAATCGGGTTCTCGATCTTGTCGGCCAAAGCCGGCCCTGCACCGAAGTTTAGAATGAGGATCGCGAGCCCAAGGCCCGCAAACGACCGCATCCGCCGCTGGAATTCCCGCATCGCCCCTTAGCCCCTAAGCCCCTTGCCCCACGAGCCGTGGTCCAAATTTTGGGCATTGGTGTGGCAGGGATAATGAGGGGCCCGGCCCCAGCGTGCAAGCATGGCGGCTAAGCAAAGCCGGATCGGTTTCCGGGTGCGGCCTTTCCGTCACGATGGCCGCCAAGGCTCATATCCCAGCGGAGGCTGCTCCGGTTTTGGGTTCAGCGTGCTTCCCGGTGGCCGATAGGCTTCGGACGTACCGGTCATGTTCGGCAGCGAGCGGAAGCTCCCAAGGCCGCGTCTGATAAGACTGCTCGGTCGGCGGCACGTCGACAATATAATGCAGCCAGCCATGCCATTCCGGCGGCACGAGCGAGGCTTCCGAGAGATCGCGATAGATGACCCAACGCTTGGGCCCGTTCTTCTCGCGATAATAAACGTTGCCAAGCTCATCGGACCCGACACGGATGCCGCGGCGCCAAGTGAACAGGCGCGTGCCGATGGTGTTGCCGGTCCACCAGGCGAATAACTCTGTGAACATTCCCATGAAAATGACCGGTGAGAGTGGCGATCCGGCCGCGACTATGGCCCGGAGGCCAAGCGCCTGTCCAGGTCTAGGAGGCCGCTTAGCAGCGCGACATCTTCGGCAGGCGCTGGGCCTCGTCATCATCCCATGCGGAATTTCTCGCGGGGGGATTAGAGACATAGGTCGGGCGCTGGCGGCTAAGCTCGAGACGCTCATTCAGACCGGCGACAACATAATGCCCGCCGATGATTTCGTAAGGGCGGTCGTCGTTCAGGAGCCAATCGAGCCTGCGGCAGAGCGTGCTCGCCGAGGTCGGCAGGACCAGAACCTGATGCGCGCCGGCGATCAGCGCGTCATCGACGAGGTTCGGCTTCGCGTGCGTGCTGGTGATGACCGCGGGCACGAGGCAAAGCGGATCGGCATCGGCGCGGATTTGGCGGACGAGTTCGCAGCCTGAGAGCGGGCGAAGTTCGTCGGCGGCGAAAACGATGTCGGGCACGGCGTGCCGCATGGCGTGGAGGGCTTCGGCGGGATGCTCGAACGTCTCGATCCGGCCGACGCCGATGGCGGCGAGCATGGCGCGGAGTGCTGAGAGCATTGGGCGTCTGTTGTCGACAACAGAGACGACAAGCAAATCGAGATCACGGCCTAGAGCACGATGGGTCAACATGGAACAACACACCCGATACGCAAAAAACTGACCACAGCCCGGAGACGACGATACCGCCAAGCTCGTAAACGAGCGGTGAACGCCACGACCAAAACGGATCAAAGTGACCTCGGAAGGGCCTCGGACGGCTTTGGACTGGCTGTTGGGAAACTTGGAAATAATCCACAGTTTTTGTGGAAGGATTGTGTCAGACCCACTATATCTTGCTCTACTAAGCGAATCGAAACACGGTCACAGACTCGACTCATCATGAACAAGCCCGCGCGACATAGGCGGGCGGGTCTGTCTCCGGGGGAAAAGAATGCGGATCGAAAGACGGTTTACTGAGAACGGCAAGTCACCTTACGCCACGATTGCGTTCCGCGAGAGCGGAAGCGAAATCCGCAATCCGGACGGCTCCGTCGTTTTCGCGCTCGACCGCTTCCACGTGCCCACGCATTGGAGCCAGGTGGCTGCCGATATCCTGGCGCAGAAATATTTCCGCAAAGCCGGCGTCGCCGCCAGACTGAAAAAGGTCGAGGAGAACTCCGTTCCCTCTTGGCTGTGGCGCTCGGTGCCCGATACGACCGCGCTTGAGGCGCTGCCCGAGGGTGAGCGCTTCGGCAGCGAGACCGACGCGCGCCAGGTTTTCGACCGGCTCGCCGGTACCTGGACCTATTGGGGCTGGAAGGGCGGCTATTTCACCACCGAAGACGACGCAAGCGCCTTCTTCGACGAGCTTCGCTACATGCTGGCGAAGCAGATGGGCGCGCCGAACAGCCCGCAATGGTTCAATACCGGCTTGCATTGGGCCTATGGCATCGATGGGCCGAGCCAGGGTCATTATTATGTGGATTTCAAAACCGGCGAGCTGAAGGCCTCGGAGTCGGCCTACGAGCACCCGCAGCCGCATGCCTGCTTCATCCAGTCGATCGCCGACGATCTCGTCAATGAGAACGGCATCATGGATCTGTGGGTGCGCGAGGCGCGCCTGTTCAAATACGGCTCCGGCACGGGGACGAATTTCTCGCGGCTCCGCGGCGAGAACGAGCCTCTATCGGGCGGCGGCAAATCCTCCGGGCTGATGAGCTTCCTCAAGATCGGCGACCGTGCAGCGGGCGCCATCAAGTCCGGCGGCACGACGCGGCGCGCGGCGAAGATGGTGGTGGTCGATATCGACCATCCCGACATCGAATTCTTCATCAACTGGAAGGTGATCGAAGAGCAGAAGGTGGCGGCGCTCGTCACCGGCTCCAAGGTGCTGTCCGAGCGGCTGAACGCTATCCTCAAGTCTTGCGTCAATTGCGAATCGGACGGTGATGGCTGCTTCGACCCGAAGGCCAACCCAGCGCTGAAGCGCGAGGTCCGAGCCGCCCGCAAAGCCAAAGTGCCCGACAATCTGGTCCGGCGCGTGATTCAGTTCGCGCGGCAGGGCTATACCTCGATCCATTTCCCTGTCTACGACACGGATTGGGATTCGGAGGCCTATCGCACCGTCTCCGGCCAGAACTCGAATAATTCGGTCCGCGTGAACGACGATTTCTTGCGCGCGGTGCAGGCGGATGGCGATTTCGACCTCACCTACCGCAAAGACGGCAAGGTCGCCAAGACGGTGAAGGCTCGCGCGCTCTGGGAGCAGGTTGGTCATGCCGCCTGGGCGTGCGCCGATCCCGGCATCCAATTCCACACCACGATCAACGACTGGCACACCTGCCCGGCATCGGGCGAGATCAAGGCATCGAACCCGTGCTCGGAATATATGTTCCTCGACGACACGGCCTGCAATCTTGCCTCGCTCAATCTGATGGCGTTCCGAAAGAGCGACGGCAGCTTCGATATCGAAGGCTATGAGCACGCGATCAAGCTGTGGACCATCGTGCTCGAGATTGCCGTTACCATGGCGCAGTTCCCCTCGCGGCAGATTGCGCTGCTGTCTTACGAATACCGGACGCTCGGCTTGGGCTACGCCAATATTGGCGGGTTGTTGATGGCGTCGGGCATTCCTTACAACTCGCCGCAAGGCCGCGCGCTGTGCGGCGCGCTGTCGTCGATCATGACCGGCGTGTCCTATGCGACCAGCGCGGAGATGGCGCACGAGCTTGGCGCCTTCCCAGGATTTGCCGCGAACCGCGAGCCGATGCTGCGCGTCATGCGCAATCATGCCCGCGCCGCGCGGGGCGAAGCGGCAGGCTATGAAGGCCTGGCGACGGCGCCGGTGCCGCTCGATCATGCCTCCTGCCCCGATCCGAAGCTGCTCTCACGCGCCGTTCATGCCTGGGAGCGGGCGATCGAGCTCGGGCGGCAATATGGTTATCGCAACGCACAAGCGACCGTGGTGGCCCCGACGGGCACGATCGGCCTGATCATGGATTGCGACACCACCGGCATCGAGCCCGACTTCGCCCTGGTGAAGTTCAAGAAGCTCGCCGGCGGCGGCTATTTCAAGATCATCAACAGCCTGGTTCCGCAGGCCTTGCGCACGCTGGGTTACGACGAAGACGCCATCAAGCGCATCATCGAATATGCGGTGGGACGCGGCACGCTCGCAGGCGCGCCCGGCATCAATCATGAGACTTTGGCCGCCCGCGGCTTCACGCCTGAGAAGATCGAGGCGGTGGAGAAGGCGGTTGCTTCCGCCTTCGACATCAAATTCGTCTTCAATAAATGGAACCTTGGGGAAGAATTCTGCACCAATGTGCTGGGCTTGGCGCCGGAGCGGCTCGACCATCCCGAATTCGACCTCCTGGCTGAAATCGGCTTCCTCAAGCGCGATATCGAGGCCGCCAACGAATATGCTTGCGGCGCCATGACGCTCGAAGGAGCGCCGGGGCTCGATCCGAAGCATTTGCCGGTGTTCGATTGCGCCAGCCCGTGCGGGCGAAAGGGACGGCGCTATCTCTCGGTTGAGAGCCATATCCGCATGATGGCAGCCGCGCAGCCCTTTATTTCCGGGGCTATTTCCAAGACTATCAATATGCCGAACGAAGCCAGCGTCGATGACTGCAAGGAGGCTTACATGCTCTCCTGGCGGCTCGCGCTGAAGGCCAACGCGCTCTATCGCGACGGCTCCAAGCTGTCGCAGCCGCTCAATGCTCAGCTGCTCGCCGATGAAGAAGAAGAGCAGGACGAGGTGCTGGCGGCGGTCGCCTCAGACCAACCGCAAGCGCAGCGCGCCACGGTGATGGCCGAGCGCATCGTCGAGCGGGTCGTGGAGCGCATGCGTGCCCGCGCCGATCGCGAGCGTCTACCCGATCGCCGCAAGGGCTACACACAAAAAGCCGTGGTCGGCGGTCATAAGGTCTACTTAAGAACTGGAGAGTATCAAGACGGGCGTCTTGGTGAAATTTTTATCGACATGCACAAGGAAGGCGCTGCCTTCCGCTCGTTGATGAATAATTTCGCCATCGCTGTGTCAGTAGGTCTGCAGTATGGCGTACCACTGGAGGAGTTCGTTGACGCCTTCACCTTCACGCGCTTCGAGCCGGCAGGCTTGGTGCGCGGCAATGAAGCGATCAAGAACGCAACTTCAATTCTGGATTATCTATTCAGAGAGCTTGCAGTTTCTTATCTTGGGCGTTACGAGCTAGCTCATGTTGATCCAAATGAGATTGGCAGCACAACACTCGGCTCCGGCGACGCAAGCGAAGGCATGCGTTCGGCGGAAGCTTACGTCTCGCCAGGCTTCACCCGTGGTCGCCTCAGCGAACGTAAACTTATTGGGCCGAGCAAGACGCAAGGCACCGCCGTTTCGGCGCAAGCCTTGCAGGCGAGACTTGAGGACGATGCAGTTCCGCACACGACAGGACTCGCCAACACCCCCGCACCAAGTGCATACTCTTCTACCAAGACGGTCGAGCATGTCGCCCGCGCCGTCGAAGCGCTCGCTGAGCGTGGCTCCAATGGGCTCATCGCCGAAGCGCGCGTTAAGGGTTATGAAGGGGAAGCATGCGGAGAATGCGGAAACTTTACCCTTGTACGAAACGGTACGTGTCTCAAATGCGATACGTGCGGTTCGACGAGCGGATGTAGCTAGAGTTATTTGAACCATCAGCCAGCCCCAAAGGAGGGACATCATGGCAGCAGCGAAGAAGAAGCCAGCGAAGAAGAAGACCGCAGCGAAGAAACCCGCCGCGAAGAAGAAATCGACCGCCCGTCGCAAGACGGCGAAGAAGCGCTAGTCCTAGACCAGCGTTAAACTTCCAGAGGCGCGGGGACATCGTCCCCGCGCCTTTTTCTTTTTGACCGATTGCGTTCGTGGGTTCGCTCTTAGCGCCGCCCCTTCCCTCACCCGCTGCCGCCAAATTGCTGAAAACGCTTAACTTGACGGTGAGGAAATTAGCGGATTGTCGTTGCAGACCAAGCACTTAAGGCTACGACAGCTCCATGGCGCTCTACCGAATTGCCTATACCAGCACCTCCCTGATCGGCGGCGATCCCGCTACCGAACGATTTGAGATCGCCGAAATCCTGCTGCACTCGCGCCGCCACAATAAGAGCCTGGAAGTGACGGGCGCGCTGCTCGCCGCCTCAAGCAAGTTCGCGCAAGTCCTCGAAGGCGAGCGCGCGAACGTGGAGTACGTGTTCTCCCGCATCAAGCGCGATCCACGACATAAGGATGTCGAGGTCATCGTCTCAGACGGGATCGAATCGAGACAATTTCCGACTTGGTCGATGGCTCACATCCGCTCCTCGCAGGAGGCAGAGCAGGCCATCAGTCGCGTGGTCCAAACTGTGCCCGAGTCGAATCACGGGCAGGTGGCGCGTGCTCTGGTCGCTTATATGAGCCACACATTGAGCGGTTAGCTCGCAAGCTGAGCGAATCAGGGCCTTTGACCTAGGTCGCGCTGTCCTCGGCCTTGAAGCCCTCTTTGTCGATCAGCCTCCAGAGATCAGCGTGAGCGAGCGCGAGCGCCTCCGCATCCACGGAACGCAAGACGACATAGGTGCCGAGGCGGCCGCGTTCGAAGAACGGGTAGCTCCCGATCTGCACCGTCGGATGAGCCTCTTGCAGCGCCGCCAGTCCGGGGGCTGCGTCCCCTTCCGGAACATCGACCCGCACGGAGCGCGAGAGCATCTTCCGCCCGGTGCGCAAGCGCGAGGAGACCGAATCAAGCATCACCTGCATGATTCGCGGGATACCAGCCATGACGACGACATTTTCCAGCATGAAGCCCGGCGCCTTCGAAATCGGGTTATCGATCAGCTCGGCGCCTTGCGGGATGCGGGCCATTCTCAGTCGCGTGGGGGTGAGATCGGCATCGCTATAGCCTTTCCGCATGGCTTCGACCGCTCGGGGATCGATATCGACGCTGACCCCGAAGGCCTTGGCAATGGCATCGGTGGTGATGTCGTCATGGGTGGGGCCAATGCCGCCGGTGGTGAAGACATAAGTATAGTTGGGCCGGAGCGCGTTGACCGCGGACACGATCTCGCGTTCCAAATCGGGAACGACCCTTACTTCGCGCAAGGCAATGCCAATTTTGCCGAGATGGGCCGCGATATAGGCGATGTTGGCGTCTTGAGTGCGCCCGGAGAGAATTTCCTCGCCGATTACGACTAGCGCGGCGGTGATGGTCTCCTCATTTCCGTCGCTTCTACCCATCACAATCGACCTCTTGCCCTATCAATGGCGGTTCTGCCATGCCGCGAGCCTTGAAAATCGGCGGCCGCGCCGTTGCACAGGAGCATATTTCGTCTTAAGTCAACGGCAGGTCAATTCGGCAAGCAACCATGTCAAACCTCGAACTCAGCCGCGCGCACGGGCGCGATAACAGGATCAAGCTGCATGGCCCGGAGGCTTTTGCCGGCATGGCGAAGGCTGGCCGGCTTGTGGCCGAGGCGCTCGATGCGCTGGTCGACGTCGTCAAGCCAGGGATCACGACCGATGCCCTCGACGATTTTGTGTACGATTTCGCCATGGCGCATGGCGCGACGCCTGCGCCGTTGAATTATCGCGGCTTTCCCAAGTCGATCTGCACCTCGATCAACCATGTCGTCTGCCACGGCATTCCGGGTCCCCGACCGCTGAAAGAGGGCGACATCCTCAATATCGACGTGACCTTTATTGTCGACGGCTGGCATGGCGATTCAAGCCGGATGTACGGTGTGGGCAAGATCTCCCGCGCCGCGGAGCGGCTGCTCGACGTCACCTACGAGTCGCTGATGCGCGGCGTGAAAGCGGTACGTCCCGGCGCCACGACCGGCGATATCGGGGCAGCCATTCAGGCTTATGCCGAGGGCGAGCGCTGTAGCGTGGTGCGCGATTTCTGCGGGCATGGGTTGGGCCGCGTGTTCCACGACCGCCCCAACATCCTGCATTATGGCGAGACCGGCGAAGGCGTGGCGCTGAGACCAGGCATGTTGTTCACGATCGAGCCCATGATCAATCTTGGCCGGGCGCCCGTGAAAATCCTGTCCGATGGCTGGACCGCGGTGACCCGCGACCGTTCCCTCTCGGCGCAATTCGAACATACGGTCGGTGTTACCGAGACCGGCTGTCAGATCTTTACCGCCTCACCGCAAGGCTTGGACCGGCCGCCCCTCCAGATAAAATGAGTCCGGCCGCATGGGCTTCAAGGATGCCGGCAAGCCCCATTATCTCGGACATCGCGAGCGATTGCGGAAGCGCTTTCGCGACGCGGGCGCGGACGCCCTCCCCGATTACGAACTGATCGAGCTGGTGCTGTTTCGCGCCGTGCCGAGACGCGACACCAAACCGCTCGCCAAGGCGATCCTGGCGCGGTTCGGCACCTTTGCCGAAGCCATGAGCGCGCCAGACGAGCTTCTCAAAGAAGTTCCGGGGCTGGGCGAAGCGGCTATCACCGAAATGAAATTGGTCAGAGCTGCGGCGCTGCGGCTCGTGCGCGGCGAGGTTCTGGAGCGGCCGGTGCTCGGCTCTTGGAGCCAGGTTCTGGATTATTGCCGCGCTTCGATGGGATTCGAGCCCAAGGAGCAATTCCGCATCCTGTTCCTCGACAAACGCAATCAGATCATCGCGGACGAGATGCAGCAGGAAGGCACGGTGGATCACACACCGGTCTATGTGCGCGAGGTGGTGAAGCGCGCGCTCGAGCTATCGGCGACGGCAATCGTGCTCGTGCACAATCATCCATCGGGAGATCCGACGCCGTCGCGCGCCGATATCGAAATGACCAAGCAGATCGTCCAGGCGGCAAAGAATCTCGGCATCGTCGTCCACGACCACATCATCGTGGGCAAGCAGGGCCATGCGAGTTTCAGAGGACTGGGGTTGATTTAGCCTGCCGACCGATCAACACGGACCGCGGCAACCATTCTTTCTGATTTCGGCCACACCGGCTGTGAGTGCGGCATAGAGATCCGGGGAATCGCTCTCGATCACGCGGTCGCCGACGAGGTAGAACGGCACGCCTTTGATGCCTAGCCTGCGCGCAAGCCGCCTATTCTCCGAGAGCGTGTTGGACACTGAGCGGCTGTCGCTGTCTTTGTCCAGCTTTGCCCGATTGATGCCAAGCCCTTTGGCGATCCGAAGCGCGCGATTGCGCGTCATCCTGCCTGGCTCGCTGAATAGAGCGTCGTGCAGTTCGAGATACTTGCCCTGCTTCTTCGCCGCAAGCGCCAATCGCGCGACGGCTTCCGAATCCGGTCCAAGCACGGGAAGCTCTTTTATGACGAGCCTGACCTTGGGATCGTTGGCGACCAACTTGGCGATGTCGGGCGCGCCCTTTTTGCAGTCGGGACAATTGTAGTCGGAAAAGACAACGACGCTCACATCGCCGTCGTTGTTGCCGGCGACGAAGGAGGATGGCGCATGGAAGACTTGCTTGGCGAATTGGCCAACGGTCGCTTCTTGGTGAGCCTGACGCGCCCAATGCTCGTAGCTATAGGCGCCCAGGCCGATAACCACCGCGGCAAGCAGGAGGAAGATAGGGTTTCCGAGGATCCGCACCACAAACGTGGTTTAGCCGGGTGGTGGCCCGAAGACCAGCACGGCGTTAAGGCCGCCGAAGGCAAAGGAGTTCGACATGGCGTAGGTCACGGCGCGCTTTTTGCCGACATTGGGCGTGTAGTCGAGATCGCATTCCGGGTCCGGATCGTTGAGCCCCAAGGTGCAGGGAACGAACCCCTCCTCCATGGCCTTCAGAGCGGCAACGGCTTCGATACCGCCGCCGGCGCCGAGACAATGGCCGTGCATGGATTTGGTCGAAGAGATCGAAAGCTTGTTGGCATCGGAACCAAACACGCGCTTGATGGCATTGGTCTCGTTGACGTCGTTCACCATGGTCGCCGTGCCATGTGCATTGATATAATCGATCTCGGAGGGCGCGAGCTTGGCATCGTCGAGGGCCAGTTGCATGGCGGTGGAGGCGCCGTCGATCGAGGGATTGACCATGTCGGCGGCGTCCGCCGTCATGCCAAAACCCATCAGTTCGGCAAAGATTGGGGCGCCGCGCTCTTTCGCGCGCTCATATTCCTCGAGCATCAGGATGCCGGCGCCTTCGGCGAGAACGGTGCCGTTGCGGCGCTTGGAGAACGGCCAGAGTCCATCGGGGCTCAACACGCGCATGGCCTGCCAGGCGCGCGTCGCGCCCCAGTTCAGCGAGGCTTCCGCCGCGCCGGCGACGCCGACATCGACGAGGCCGCTGCGGATCATCTGGTAGGTCAGGCCGATGGCGTGGGTCGCTGTCGAGCAGGCGCTCACCACGCCGAAGGTCGGACCTTTAATGCCATGGTCGATGCTGACATGGGCTGACGCGGAACTGCCGATTGCCTTCAGCAGCGTGAGCGGATGGGTGGCACGCTTATTCTCCTTAAAGAGCATCTTGTAGGAAAATTCGAGCGTGGTCAGGCCGCCAACGCCAGAGCCGATGATGCAAGCCGAGCGATAGGCATCTTCGTCCTTGATCGGCGTCTGGAGCCCCGACATGGCGACAGCCTCTTGCGCCGCGCAGCCCGCATATTGCGAGTATTTGTCGGCAAGCATCAGCGCCTTGCTCTTCAGTCTTACCTTCGGATCGAAATCCGGCACCTCACCAGCGATGGTGATGTACAGCTCCTCGGTGGAGAAACTCTGGACCTGGCGGATGCCGCATTCGCCGTTCTTGAGCGCGGTCCAAAACCGGTCAACGCCGATTCCCAAAGGTGTAACTACGCCTTTGCCCGTGACGACGACGCGCCGGCGACCATTAAATTGTGTCATGTGTTGCTAAGCCCGTTACTCCAGGACCATTGCCAAAGCGCCTGGGGAAGCCCCGAGCGAAGGGGCGATCAGGCGGCTGCGTTGGAACTGTTGATGATGCTCTTGACCCGATCAACGACGGATCCGACCGTCGCGAAGGCCTCGACTTCTTCATTGGCATTATACGGGAATCTCGATGCCAAAGGTATCCTCAATATCGAAAACGATCACAGCAAGATCAAGAGACTTGATTTCAAGGTCGCTCAAAGGGGTCTCAAGGGTGACAGCCTTCGATGGGTCCTTCATGTTCTTGCGCAGAATTTCGATGATCTTGGTAGCCACATCATCCATATCGCTCTCCCTGCCCCCAGATTTACGGGGTCCTTGTCCGATAGTCCCTCAGCTAGGTTGCGGTGCATCTGAGGGCAAGCTGGGGCCTGAAATAGACTTAAAAACTGGTCGAGTTCCACCCGCCGCTTGTCCCAATTCGATTTTGCCAGCAAACCTCTCATTACGAATAAAATTGGCGCTTTTTGGCCTTTTCACGCCTTGCCCATCCCACAATCGCATTGGAATCCTAAAGAGGGGTAGACAGAGGCAGAGCACCGCTTGGCGTGGTATATGATTTCGCAACGGGCGGCGAACAAGAGAACATGCGGCCAAATGCCTCTGAGAACTGCGGATTCCGTAACGCTTTGCTGTTAGCCAATAGAATACCAATAGGTTCAAGGGCATGGCAGAAGTTTCGGGCTCACCTCGCACGAAATGTGTTGAAAGTGGCAGCGAGCCGCTTTCGAGCCACCCTTGGTTGAAATCCTATCCGAAAGGCGTCGATTGGGCGCAGAGCTTCCCGCCGAAGCTGCTCGGCGACATGCTCGATTCGGCGGTTGCGGCGCATGGATCGCGGCCTTGCACCTATTTCATGGGCAAACGGACGAGCTATCGCGAGATCGGGGCGCTAACAGACCGGATTGCCAAAGGCTTACAGGCTTTGGGCGTCGGACCGGGCGTCAAGGTGGGGCTATTACTCCCTAACGCCCCCACCGTGCCCGCCTTTTACTATGGGGTGCTGAAGGCCGGCGGAACCGTCGTCAATTTCAATCCACTCTACAGCCTCGAAGAGATCGAGTTCCAAATCCGGGACAGCGGCACCGAAATCATGGTGACGCTCGACCTCGAACTCACCTTCGACAAGGTCGAGGCGATGTTGAAACGAGGCGCGCTCAAGCACGCCGTCGTGGCAAGTTTCGCATCGCAGCTGCCGCAATTGAAAGCCATGGGGCTCATGCTTACCCGCGGCTACCCGGCTTGCAGCGCCGGAAAAATCACCGGAACGGAAAAGCATCGTGCTTGAGGCCGAGCTTACCGCGAATGACGGACGCTACGCGCGTCCCGACATCACGCCGGACGCGGTCGCGGTGCTGCAATATACCGGCGGCACCACAGGCACGCCCAAAGCCGCGATGCTGACCCACGCCAATGTCTCCATCAACGCGGCGCAAGTCACGGCCTGGATGAACCGCACGCCCCACGAAAACGACCGCGTGCTCGGCGTGCTGCCGCTGTTCCACGTCTTCGCCATGACCGCGGTGATGAATCTCGGCATCACCCAAGGCATGGAGCTTATCCTCGTGCCGAAATTCGAGCTGATCGACACGCTGAAGCTGATCGGCAAATTGCGCCCGACCATCATGCCGGGCGTGCCGACGCTATTCAATGCGATGATGCGGTATCCGCATATCCGCAATTTCGACATCAGCTCGCTCGAATTCTGCTTGAGCGGCGGCGCGCCGTTGCCCATCGAAGTGAAGCGCGGTTTCGAAGCGCTGGCCGGCTGTCACCTGGTCGAAGGCTACGGCTTGAGCGAGACCTCGCCAGTGGCGACGTGCAATCCGCTCGACCGCGAGCCGAAGGAAGGCTCGATCGGGCTGCCTTTGCCTGGCACCGAGATCTCGATCCGCTCGCTCGAGGATGCATCTGCGGAGATGCCAATCGGAGAGGCCGGGGAAGTTTGCATCGCAGGGCCGCAAGTCATGCCCGGCTATTGGAACCAGCAGGAGGAGACCGACGCCTCTTTCTCAGGCCGCTTCTTCCGCACCGGCGATATCGGCTACATGGACGAGGAAGGCTTCGTCTTCATCGTCGATCGCATCAAGGACATGATCAACTGCTCGGGCTTCAAGGTCTATCCGCGACGGATCGAGGAAGCGCTTTATGAACACCCTTGCGTCGCCGAGGTGACCGTGATCGGCATTCCCGACCCCTATCGCGGCGAGGCGCCAAAGGCCTTCGTCAAATTGAAAGAAGGCTCGCAAGCGACCGAGCGCGAGCTGATCGACTATCTCAAGGAGAGATTCTCCAAGATCGAGCTCCCGGCCGAGATCGAGTTCCGGGACGAGCTACCGAAAACCATGGTCGGCAAGCTGTCGAAAAAGGAGCTGCGTGCCGCGCATAGCTCGCAGCCAAGCGCGAAACGTGAAACCGGCTTTGTTGCTCGACGGGCAAAATTGCTAAAACCAAATTAAAATCCAGGCGGCGAAAATGTGATGGCCGTCGAGCGCTACGGTGAAATCGCCTTCTGTCGCCGTCCGCGTCGAGCTGCACGATGGTCTGATTGCCCTTCCAGGTCGAACGGACCTCACCCGCATTGCCTTGAAGGCAACGTCGTACCGAGAAATTCGAAATTGATGCCGAGCTTCGTGGACGGGGACCAGGGCGATCAGGTCGCCGCCGGCGATGCCGGCGCCTTCAAAATCGGTTATCACGTCGCGGGTAGCTTTGGTCGTGCCGCTGTCCTGCAACGACAGGAAGGTGAAGCTATCTTCGGCGCCGCCGGTGAGGACAACCGGCCTTAACCTTAGGCAGCGGCCGCCGTCATGGATGCTGAAGCCAGGGGAGATCTTCTCTCCTCTTTTCCACCCTAGGCTTGGGCTTGGACACTGGGAGCAACCGCCACCGTGGTATCGGCCTCAGCCGTGGTCTCCGGCTTCGGCTTCGGAGTGGGCTTGGCAGCAACCGGCACCGGAGCGCTCGTGCCATTGGCGACAGGCGCATTTGGCTTCGGCTTCGCTTCGGGCTTCTGGGCAGGCAAAGTCATCGGGGCATTTTCTGCCGCAGCGGCGCTGTCCTCGACGATGCCAGCATCAGCCGCTTCATCCTCGGAATAAGACGTCATGGCGAACATGCTGGATGGGCTCTGACTGCTGAACAGGGGCGCTGGTTCCGGCGTCGCGGATGTGGTGACAAAGCCGTAGCCAGCATGCGCGTCGTGGCCTCGCGGCAATTCCGGAGTGAGAGCTTGCGGCTTCGCCGCAACGCTGGCGACGGGCAGCGGGTCGCTCATCTCAGGCGCGCCGCCGGCACTCGCCTGAATTTCGTGCACCGGCTTCGGTTGAGGTTTCGGCTCGGGCGCATTGACCGGCATCGGCTGAGGAGCGGCGCTTGGCGCTTGCGGCGCGGGTGTCGCCTTGGCCTCGATCTGCGCCGGGGTTTCAGGCATTGTCTCGGGCTCGGGCTTGGTGTCGAGCTTGGACCTGGTCCAGGCCTTCTCGCCGCAGAGCAGCCAGGCCTTGCAGCCGCGAAGCACGATGGTCTTGCTCGAGGCGAGCGTGATCTTCACCTCGGTATAGACGTGCCCTTCCTCGGGATTATAGACGTTGCCGACCCAGACGCTCGGGCCAGCCGGCATCATGTTGCTGAACAGCGGCATGCCGAGGATCGGACGGTCGTGCATCGAAGAAACTTCATTGCGCACGTCGTGAAGCGGTTTGCCTTTACTGTCGTTCGGGTCTTTCAACCAGACGATCTTGGCGCAAATGCCCTTGCCGCATTTCTTCACTTCCATCTTGGCCGAACCAACGTCGTTCAGCCAGATGCCGGAAGGATCGGAGGCGGCGTGAGATGGGGTGGCAGTGAACGCAAGAGCCGCGAAGCCCAGCGTCGAAAGGAACATGCGATGCTTCATGAGCACCTCCTCACTAAGTCATCCACGGCGCCCGCGACGCCGTGATTGTTAGCCTCTCGCCCCCTGTCGCCTGATGGGCCTTTTCGGCCCTTTATATCATTCATATCATTCGGTTTGGAACGCATGGTTAAGAAGCGCCCATCCCGTTGGCTGCGGCGGCTGACGGCGCCGGTTGCGTGCCCACTCCTTCGAGAATCGCCGCAACACCCATACCGCCGGCCGTACAGACCGAAATCAGACCCCGTCCGCCCACGCTTTTCCTGCAAAAGCTTGGCTAGCACGGGAAGAATCCGCGCGCCGGTTGCGGCAAAAGGATGGCCGATGGCGATGCTGGAGCCTTTGACATTGAGCTTGGAGCGGTCGATTCCGCCCAGCGCCTTGTCCCTCCCCAACCTGCTCCGGCAAAACTCCTCGGATTCCCATGCCTTCAAACTGGCCAGCACCTGCGCGGCGAAAGCCTCATGAATCTCATAATAATCAAAGTCCTGCAGCGCAAGACCGGACTGTTTCAGCAATTCGCTCACCGCAAAGACCGGCGCCATCAAGAGGCCCTCACCCGCAACGTAATCCACGGCCGCAGTGCGACCGAACGTTAAGTAAGCTTGCACGGGAATATGACGCTTTTCGGCCCAATCTTCCGATGCGAGCAAAACCGTCGAGGCCCCGTCCGTCAGAGGCGTGGAGTTGGCGGCGGTGATGGTGCCTTTGCCGGAACGGTCGAAAACAGGCTTCAATTCAGCCATTTTCTCTAAGGAAATGTCCCCGCGGATGTTGTTGTCCCGGAACACGCCGGCGCAGGGGACGACGAGATCGTCCATGAAGCCTTCGTCATAGGCGGCGGCCGCCTTCTTGTGACTCTCATAGGCCAAGAGGTCCTGGGCCTCGCGAGTGATTCCCCATTCCTTGGCCATCAGCTCGCAATGTTCGCCCATGGAAAGCCCGGTGCGGGGCTCGCCGGTATTTGGCGGCACCGGCGCCAGCTCGGCCGGCGACAGTCCCTTAAAGGCGGCAAGCTTGGCCCCGAAGTTTCGCGCCCGCGACATCTGGACAAGACGCTTGGCAAAGCTCTTCTGAAACACAATCGGCGCGTCGCTGGTCGTATCGGAGCCGAGCGAGATGCCGCATTCGATCTGGCCGGTGGCGATCTTGGCGCCGAGTTGCAGGGCCGCTTGCAGGCTGGTGCCGCAGGCCTGCATCATGGTGATGCCGGGCGTGGTGGGGCTGAGCTCGCTGCCAATGACGGCTTCGCGGGCGAGGTTCCAATCCTTGGCATGGGTGACGACGGCGCCACCGACCACCTCATCGATATGGGCGCCATGCAGCGAGAAGCGATCGACCAGGCCCGAGAGCGCCTGGATCAGCATGTCGAGATTGGATAGCTCGGCGTAAGCCGTGTGCGAGCGGCAGAACGGGATCCTCGATCCACCGAGCACCGCAACACGCTTCAATTCCCGTCCCGCCATCTTAAATCTTCCCTCAGGTCACGCTGCTTCAGCCGCGCCGGATGCGCGGGCTGCTTCACGGCGATAATGCAGCGGTCCGCCGCGGAACGGCGCGAAGCCTGTGCCGAAAATCACGCCGGCATCGATATGGTCTGCATTGGCGACGATGTTGTCGGCAAGCGCGCGCTCGCATTCGTCGAGCATCGGCTTCACGAGATCGCGCCCTAGTACGTCAAGCTCGGCCTGCTCGTAAGTGACCTCCTCGCGCTTCGGCTTGCCGTCGATCCCAGACATAGAAGCCCTCGCCTGTCTTTTTGCCGAGCTTGCCAGCCTTGACCAGGCGCGACAGCGCATTGTCCTTGCCGGGCGCGAGCCCAAGCGTCTCGCCGACATGATTGGCGATGTCGAGGCCGACCAGATCCATCAATTCGAGCGGGCCCATCGGCATGCCGAACTTGACCGCGGCTTGATCGATCTTGTCGCGCGCCGTGCCATCCTCGTAGCGGCGCACCGCGTCCATCATGTAGGGCGCAAGCACGCGATTGACGAGGAAGCCGGGACAGCTCTTGACCACGAGCGGGAATTTCTTGATCGCGGTGACGAAACTCGCAGCCTTCTTCACCTCGTCTTCCCTTGTCTGTTCGCCGCGCACCACTTCGACCAGAGGCAGCGCCGCCACGGGATTGAAGAAATGGATGCCGACCAGACGCCCAGGATCGCGAAGCGAGCGCGCGATGTCCTCGATCTTCAGTGAAGACGTGTTGGTGGCGAGCACCGCACCTGGCTTCAGCTTGGTTTCCAGATCGGCGAACAGCTTCTGCTTGATCTCGAGCTTCTCGGCGATGGCCTCGATCACGACGTCGGCATGCTTGATCTCGCGGCCTTGCGGGTCCGCGATCAGCCGCGCGATTGCGGAGTCGATCGCCGTTTGGCCACGCAGTTGTTTCTTGAACAGGCCCTTGGCGCGCGACAGCGCCTTTTTGATCTGCGCCTCGTCGAGGTCCTGCAAGCTCGCCTGCATGCCGCAGACCACGCACCAGGCGGCGATGTCGCCGCCCATGGTGCCGGCGCCGATGACATGAACTTTGCGCGGCTTGAAGCCATTCTTCGGCGCTTCGTCTTTGAGCATCTCAGACAGCATAAAGACGCGGCGGAGATTGCGCGCGGTATCGCCCGCCATCAGCGGCGCGAACATCTCGGTCTCGGCTTTCTTCATGCGCGCCGGATCGTCGCCATAGCGCTCGAACAGATCGATCAGGCGGAACGGCGCGGGATAATGATCCTCACGGACCTTGGCGGCGGTCTTGGCGCGCATCTGCTTGGCCAGCATGCCGCGAATGGGCTGCTTCAGCATCAGCTTCTTCCACCACGGCGCGCCTTTCGACCGGCGCTTCTGCAGCACGGCTTTGCGCGCTGCCCAGCGAAGCTGATGGTGGGTGGGGACGAGCTGATCGACGAGGCCAATGGCGCGCGCCGCCGACGGGCGCAGCATCTTCGCCGTCAGCATCGCGGTCATGGCATCGACCGGACCGGCGACTTCGATCGAGCGCACCGTGCCGTTCAGCCCCGGAAAGATGCCGAGCTTCACTTCGGGGAAGCCGAGCCTAGTGCCCTCCTCGCGGTCGGCAATGCGCCAATCGCAAGCGAGCGCCAATTCAAGTCCGCCGCCCAGGCAATAACCATGGATCGCGGCAACGACCGGCAATTGGAGTTTGTCGATACGATCGAACAGCTCGAGCGTCTGGTTGACGGCTTCCGTCACCGAGGCTTCGCTCACCGCGAAGCTCTCGAATTCGCGGATGTCGGCGCCGACGATGAACCCGGAGGGCTTGCCACTCATAATGACGAGGCCGGCAAGCTCGCCTCGGCTTTGCGCTTCCTCGACCCATTTGACGATGTCGCCGAGTTCCTCGGTCGGGCGGCGGCCGAGCGAGTTCATGCTCTCGCCCTCGCGGTCGATCAGCGCCCAGGCGATGTTCTCGAAATCGACCGAGAAGCGCCAGTCTTTCAGATTCGGCAGCGGAGTTGTGGTCGGCATTATTCAGCGGCCATGGTTTCGGAGGATGGGAGAGGTGAAGACTTCGTCGTCGGGCTGTCTTGCCACGCGCCAGTTCGGCGGCATCGAAATCGTCCACCGCGATGACGCGGGCGACAAGGTCGCGAAGCTCGGCGAGCGAGCGCGCTTCCTCAGACGTCAAGATGCCTTTGCGCTCGGCGTCGGCGATCCAATCGTTGTTGTAGAAGCGCTTGACCTCGCCTTTGCGGATGGCGCGCTCGAGCTTCTTATCGGCCTCGTCGTTGGCGATGACCTCAAGCAGCGTGTGCTCGAGCAGCCCGAGGCGATCGGATGGATCGTTGGTGATGAAGATCTCGCGCGTGAGGCGGTCGCGGAACTCTCCGGGCTCGAGCGCGGCGCGCACGATTTCTTTCCCGGCTTTGTCGCTGGCGTGATGCCGCATGATGGGAAGCGGGAAAACGAGAAACCGCATCAGCCAAGACGCCCAGGTGACGGGGAAGTTCTCGATGACGCCGGCAAGCGCCTGGTCGAAGCGATAGAGGCAATTCTGCGCGCAATAATTCACGAGCTTGAGATCGGCCTTCGGCGCGCCGTCATCCTCGTAGCGCTTCAGGATCGTGGACAACAGATAGAGCTCGGCGAGCGCGTCCGCCATGCGGCCGGTGATCTTCTGCTTGGTCTTGAGTGCACCGCCGAGCAAGGCCACGGTGAGGTCGGCGACGAGCGCGAAGGACCGCGAGGCGCGGGCAAGCTGCCGCCACCAATAGCGCGTGGCGCCGGCATTGGCGGGAGCGGATGCGAAGGCGCCGAAGGTGATGTTGTGGAACAGCGAGCCGAAGGCGTTCGAGATCGTGAAGGCGATATGGCTGTCGAAGGCCCGCTCGAAATTGGCGATGCCGCGATCGGTGTCCTGATCCTGCAGCGCCTCGATCTCGGCGATCAGATAAGGATGCGAGCGGAGCGCGCCTTGGGCGAAGGTGATCAGCGTGCGCGTGAGGATATTGGCGCCCTCGACCGTGATGCCGACCGGCACCATCTGATAGGCGCCTTGCAGATAATTGGAGGGGCCATCGCAGATGCCCCTGCCGCCGTGAATGTCGAGCGCGTCGTTGACGCTTTGGCGCATGCGATCGGTGGAAACATATTTGAGCAGCGCCGAGATCACGGCAGGCTTTTCGCCGGCCGAGACCATCGAGGCGGTGACGGCGCGCGCGGCTTCGAGCCCATAGGCATTCTCGCAAAGCCGCGCCAGCGGCTCCTCGATGCCTTCCATGAATCCGATCGGCAGATTGAACTGCTTGCGGATGCGGGAATAGGCCGTGCTGGTGCGGAGCATCGACTTGGCCGCGGCGGCACTGGTGGCGGGCAGCGAGATCGAGCGGCCGGCGGCGAGGCACTGCATCAACATGCGCCAGCCTTGGCCGACGCGGTCAGCACCACCGATGATGAAGTCGAGCGGGATGAAAACGTCTTTGCCCGAGGTCGGGCCGTTGGGGAAGGCAGCGCCGAGCGGCAGATGTCTCCGCCCGATCTCGACGCCGGGATAATTGGTGGGAATGAGCGCGAGCGTGATGCCGAGATCCTCGCCGCGACCCAAGCAGATTGTCCGGATCGAACAGGCGGAAGGCCAACCCAAGCAGCGTCGCCTTCGGCGCCAGGGTGATATAGCGCTTGTTCCAAGTGAGTTTCAGCCCGAGCGTCTCGCGTCCCTCATGGACCCCACGCGACACGATGCCGATATCGCGCATCGCGGCAGCATCGGAGCCGGAGAACGGACCGGTGAGCGCGAAGCAGGGAATCTCCTCGCCACGCGCGAGCCGCGGCAAATAGTGATCCTTCTGCGCGTCGGTGCCGTATTTCTCGATCAGCTCGCCGGGCCCGAGCGAGTTCGGCACCATGACGATGGTGACGCCGTCGGGGCTTCGCGAGGAAATCTTGCCGAGGATCAGCGACTGCGCCTGCGCCGAGAAGCCGAAGCCGCCATGCTTCTTGGAGATGAGCATGCCGAGAAAGCCCTGGTCGCAGACGAAGCGCCAGATGTCGTCGGGGATGTCGTGCAGCTCGTGGCGGATCTTCCAGTCATTGAGCTTGCGGCAAAGCTCTTCGGTCGGGCCGTCGAGGAAGGCGCGCTCTTCTGCCGTGAGCGTAATCGGCGCCACGGAGCGGAGCTTCGACCAATTGGGCGTGCCGGAAAAAAGTTCGGCGTCCCAGCCGACCGTGCCGGCTTCAAGCGCCTCGCGCTCGGTGTCGGAGATGGTCGGCATCGCGCCTTTCAGCGCGCGATAAGCGGGCAGCACGACATATTTCCGCTTGAGCTCGGGGAAGGTGAGCGCGAACAGACCGCCGGCGATCAGCCAGCCCAGGAACGCCCAAAGCTTGAATGACGGCCAATGCAACTCGCCAGAGCCAAGGCCAAGCTGCAGGCAAAAGGTGAGGAGCGCGATCGCGGCCGCCCAATAGACCAAGGGGGCGCGGCGCATCGCGAGCAGGAAGATGATCGCGGCGGCAACGAACGCAAAGATGAACTCAGCCATGGCGGTCTCCCAACAAGCCCCCGCCCCTCTGTGCGCCCATCCCTAACGCAGACTTGAGTCGAACTCTTGACGCTGCAAGAGGACCCAAGCCACGACCCACTCTATGGTCCGGCCGGGCAAGCGAAACAAGGACTTTCATGACGGTACCGCACTCGCGAATCACTTGAGTGTCATCTTGGCGGCAAGTGATTCAGAGGGGATTAACGCGGCGGGTGCCGCCCTGCCCCTTCCTTGTGCAGCTCGCCCGAATTGGGCTAATAGGCCCCAAAGGACCGCGACTGGGCAATTATAAGGAATGGTCATGGCGGAGCCAGAACGGCCGCAACTCAGCCCCTACCAAGTCGAGCTCGAAGCCGGCAAGCGCTATGCGTGGTGCCGGTGCGGGAGAAGCCAGAAGCAGCCTTTCTGCGACGGCTCGCACGCGGGCACGGGTATCGAGCCCATGATGTTCACGGCGGAACGGACCGAATCCGCGCTGCTCTGCGGTTGCAAGGATACCGGCGACCCGCCCTTCTGCGACGGCTCGCATTTGCTGCTGTAACGGGCTTACTGGCTCAACTGCCCCGGCTAAGCCCTTGGGACACCTGCCATCCAGCGGCGTTGTGCCCGGTCTCTGCTTCTTGCTATGAAGTCAGGGCCTGACGCTGGTCCTTCGCCTGCGCCGGGTTCAGCACGCTAGCCCCCTCGGGGGAAGAGAGGCAGGCGTCGGTTCATGGCTTACTTCACGCAGCAGCTCATCAACGGGCTCGCTCTCGGCTCGATCTACGGGCTGATCGCCATCGGCTACACCATGGTCTATGGCATCATCGGCATGATCAACTTTGCCCATGGCGACATCTTCATGGTGGGGTCGTTCATCGCGCTGATCGCGTTCCTGGCGATCCTGAGCTTCGGCATCACCTTCGTGCCCCTGGCGCTCGTGCTCGTGCTCATCCTCGCCATGCTGCTCACCGCGGTATGGGGCTGGACCATCGAGCGCATCGCCTACAGACCGTTGCGCGAATCCTTCCGGCTCGCGCCGCTAATCACCGCGATCGGCATGTCCATCATTCTGCAGAACTTCATTCAGGTGGCGCAGGGCGCGCGGGTGAAGCCGCTGCAGCCGATCGTGACCGGCGGCTACGAGCTGTTCGTGCAAGACGGCTTCGAGGTCAGCCTCTCCAATATCCAAATCTTGATCATGGTGACGACCGTCGTATTGATGGGCGTGTTCTGGCTGATCATCACCCGGACATCGCTCGGGCGGTCGCAGCGCGCTTGCGAGCAGGACCGGACCATGGCGGCATTGTCCGGCGTCGATGTCGACAGGACGATCTCGCTCACCTTCGTCATGGGCGCCGCACTCGCCGCCGTCGCCGGGCTGCTTTATCTGCTCTATTACGGGGTGATCGATTTCTATATCGGCTTCGTCGCCGGCATCAAGGCGTTCACCGCGGCGGTGCTCGGCGGCATCGGATCGCTCCCCGGCGCCATGCTCGGCGGCATCATCATCGGGTTGATCGAGACGTTCTGGTCGGCCTATTTCAGCATTCAATATAAAGACGTCGCGGCGTTCTCGATGCTGGCGCTGGTGCTCATCTTCTTCCCCTCCGGGCTGCTCGGGCGGCCCGAGGTCGAGAAGGTCTGATCCTTGGTCAAGACGGGTACAGTGTTTTCGACCGAGCGTCTGAAGGCCGCGCTTACCGACGCCATCATTGCCGCCTGGATCGCCTTCGCGCTGTTCTGCCTGACGCTCGGCGTCAGGACCGTCGACACGGTGAACGGGCTCACGCTGCTGCCGCGGCCGGTGCTGCTCGCGATCGTCGTCGGCATCGTGTTCGTCGGGCGCTTTCTCCTCAGTCTGTTGTGGTGGGACAGGGACTGGGGGCTGCCCTCCATCCCATGGCCAAAGGCGCTGAAAGGCGATGGCGGGGTCGCGCAACATGCAGGCCTGATCCTCGCCATCGCCGCGATATTATTTCCGATCGTCGCCTTCGCCATCGATAAGACGTTCCATCTCGGTCTTCCGCTTCGCTATCTGTTCGATCTCTCCATCCTGGTGCTGACCTATGTGATGCTCGGCTGGGGATTGAATATCGTTGTCGGGCTCGCCGGGCTGCTCGACCTTGGCTATGTCGCCTTCTATGCCGTCGGTGCCTATACGTTCGCGCTGCTCGGCACCACGTTCGGCTGGTCGTTCTGGATCTGCCTGCCGCTCGCGGGTCTTTTGGCGGCGCTCTGGGGCGTGATGCTCGGCTTTCCCGTGCTCAGGCTCCGCGGCGACTATCTCGCCATCGTCACGCTCGCCTTCGGCGAGATCGTGCGCATCGTGCTGATCAACTGGACGTCGCTGACAAATGGCCCGAACGGCATCAGCGATATCCCCAAGCCGACATTTTTCGGACTTCCCTTCAAGACCGGCCCCGGCGGTTTCGCCTCGTTCTTCGGGCTGAAACACGATCATCTCTATGCGGTGATCTTTCTCTATTACGTGATCCTGATCCTGGCGCTGTTCACCAATTTCGTGACGCTGCGGCTGCGGCGCCTCCCCATCGGCCGCGCCTGGGAGGCGATGCGCGAGGATGAGATCGCCTGCCGCTCGCTCGGCATCAACACCACGATCACCAAGCTCACCGCGTTCGCCACCGGCGCCATGTTCGGCGGCATCGCCGGATCGCTTCTTCGCCACGCGGCAAGGCTTCATCAGCCCTGAGTCCTTCACCTTCATCGAGTCCGCGATCATCCTAGCCATCGTCGTGCTCGGCGGCATGGGCAGCCAGCTCGGCGTCGCCATCGCGGCCATCGTCATGGTCGGCGGCTTCGAGGCGTTGCGCCACACCGAGAACTTGCAGAGCATCTTCGGCGAAGGCTTCGATCCGGCGCTCTATCGCATGCTGCTGTTCGGCGTCGCCATGGTGGCGATCATGATCTGGCGGCCGCGCGGCATTGTCGGAACGCGCGATCCATCGATCACGCTCGGCAAGGCGTCCGCGATCAAAGGCAATCTGGTCAAAGAGGGGCGCGGATGAAGCCCTGGCAGAACGATCCGCTGCTGAAGGTCGAGCATTTGACCATGCGCTTCGGCGGGCTCACCGCCATCGACGACGTCTCCTTCGCCGTCGGGCGGAACGATATCACCGCTTTGATCGGACCGAACGGCGCCGGCAAGACCACGGTGTTCAACTGCATCACCGGTTTCTATAAGCCCAGCGAAGGCATGCTCACCCTCACCCATCCCGGCGGCGAACTCCTTTATCTCGAGCGGCTCGACGATCACGACATCAATTCCGACGCGCGCGTGGCGCGGACCTTCCAGAACATCCGCCTGTTCGGCGGTATGACCGTGCTGGAAAATCTGATGGTGGCGCAGCACAAGGTGCTCAACCGCGCATCGGGTCTCACCATCGGCGCCATGATCGGACTTGCCGGCTTCCGCCGAGCCGAGCGCGAGGCGGTCGATTTCGCCTGTCATTGGCTGGAGCGGGTGGGGTTGCTCGCGCGCGCGGATACTGCGGCCGGCGCGCTTCCTTACGGCGATCAGCGGCGGCTCGAAATCGCGCGCGCGATGTGCACGCGGCCGCTGCTGCTATGTCTCGATGAGCCGGCCGCCGGCCTCAATGCACGGGAGACCGACGGCCTCAACGAGCTGCTCTATTCGATCCGCAAGCAAGAAGGCATCGCGCTGCTCCTGATCGAGCACGACATGAGCGTCGTCATGAAGATCTCCGACCATATCGTGGTGCTGGATTACGGCAAGAAGATCGCCGACGGCACGGTGGACGAAGTGCGCGGCAATCCGCAAGTGATCGCAGCCTATCTTGGCGTCCCCGATGTCGAAGTCTCCGAGGTCGCGCGCGAGGTCGGACTATGACCTCCCCGCTCCTCGCCATCCAGAACGTCACCGCCAGTTACGGCGTGCTGCCGATCCTGCACGGCGTCAGCCTCGATATCAATGACGGCGAGATCGTCGCGCTGATCGGCGGTAATGGGGCGGGCAAGACCACGCTGATGATGACGATCTTCGGCCGGCCCCGCGCCCGCGAGGGGCGCATTCTGTTTCAGGGCCGCGACATCACCGCAACTGCCGATGCACCTGATCGCGCGGGCGCGCATCGTGCAATCGCCCGAGGGGCGCCGCATCTTCTCGCGCATGACCGTGTTCGAGAATTTGCAGATGGGTGCGATCATTGCCGACGATGCCTCAGGCTTCGACGCGGATTTGGAACGCGTCTACGCACTGTTCCCGCTGCTCAAGGCGCGCGCGCAGCAACGCGGCGGCACGCTCTCGGGCGGCGAGCAGCAAATGCTGGCGATCGGGCGGGCGCTGATGGGGCGGCCGAAATTGCTATTGCTGGACGAGCCGTCGCTCGGGCTGGCGCCCCTCATCGTGAAGCAGATCTTCGAGGCGATCAAAAAGCTGAATGCCGAAGGCCTCTCCGTGTTCCTCGTCGAGCAGAGCGCCTACCATGCATTGAAGCTCGCGCATCGCGGCTATGTCATGGTCAATGGCCGGATCACCATGAGCGGAACGGGGAGCGAGCTGCTCGGCAGCCCGGAGGTGCAGGCGGCATATCTGGAGGGCGGCGCGGCAAAGGAAGGAGCGGCGCGATGAGCTTCTTCTATGACGACGGCGGCTGGGTCTTCCTGGTGCTCACCGTGATCATCGGCGGTTCTGGCGCGTTTCTATCTGGGCGCGGGTTCGCCACAAGCTGGAAGCCGTATTGGCGCGTGTTCTTCTATATGGCGCTGCTCGCGGCGGCGGTCAGATTCTTCCATTTCGCGCTGTTCGAGGGGACCCTGCTCTCGCTCCATTATTATCTCGTGACCTATGTCATTCTGGTCGCCGCCGCCCTGCTCGGTTATCGCTGGATGCGCACCACGCAGATGGTGACGCAATATCGCTGGCTCTACCGGCGCACCAGCCCGGTGACCTGGGCGGCGCGTTCGTAATTTTCGCCCGCTTTGCGGCGATAAAATTGGGTTAGACTGTTTCAAGCCACATCGATGGAGGGATTGTAATGAACCGCTTGTTGAGCCTTGTCGCCCTGGTTGGCGCCGCCATTCTCGCCACGGGCTGCGGAGGCGGCGAAGAGGACAAGACGATTCCAGTCGCCATCGTCGGGCCGATCACCGGGCAATATGCCTCGTTCGGCGCGTCAGATGAAGAGCGGCGGCGAAATGGCCGTCGCCGACATCAACGAAGCGGGCGGCGTGCTCGGCAAGAAGCTCGATCTCGATACGGGCGACGATGCTTGCGATCCGAAACAGGCGGTCGCCGTCGCCAACCAGATGACCGGAAACGGCGTGGCGCTGGTCACCGGGCATTATTGCTCGGGCTCCTCGATCCCGGCGTCGAAAGTCTATGCCGAGAGCGACATGATTGAGATTTCTCCGGCCTCGACCAACCCAGCTTTCACCGACAACCGCGCCGGCCCGAATATTTATCGTGTCTGCGGCCGCGACGATCAGCAAGGCGGCATTGCCGGCGCCTATCTCGCCAAGAATTTCGCCGATAAGAACGTCGCCTTCGTCGACGACAAGACCGCCTACGGCAAGGGGCTGGCCGAAGAAACCAGGAAAGCGATGAACGCGGCCGGCAAGACGGAAACCATGTCGGAAGCGATCACGGCGGGCGAGCGCGATTACTCGGCGCTGGTCTCCAAGCTGAAGCAGGCCAATATCGACGTGGTGTATTTCGGCGGCTACCACACCGAAGCCGGCCTGATCATTCGCCAGATGCGCGACCAGGGCATGGACACCATCCTGATGGGGGGCGACGCGCTGATCACGCAGGAATTCTGGTCGATCACAGGCGATGCGGGCGAAGGCACGCTGATGACCTTCTCGCCGGATCCACGCAAGAACCCGGCTGCCGCCGCGGTGGTGAAGCGCTTCAAGGACAAGGGCATCGAGCCAGAGGGCTACGTGCTCTACACCTACGCCGCGTTCCAGGCCTGGAAGCAGGCGGTCGAGAAAGCCAAATCGACCGAGGCGGAAGCGGTGATCAAGGCAATGAACGATACCGAGTTCGACACCGTGGTGGGCAAGTTCAAGTTCAACGAGAAGGGCGACCCGAACTTGCCGCCATATGCGGTCTATCGCTGGGCGAAGGGCGGTTACGAGCAGATCACGGAGTGATTGGCGCAAAGTGCCGCTTCGAAGAGTACGCGAAGGCGGCGATCCAGTAACTCGCGGCCTCAACTGCTTGAAACGGAATCGATTACTGGAGTCCCGCCGTAGCCTGTCATCGGGCCGGCAAAGCCTGACCCGTTGGCGGGAATGACTCCGAGTGAGTTTGCGTGTTGGAAGCTACTCCTTCGCCTCACGCTTGGCGGCGGCGAATTCCTTCTCGAGGTCCTTTTCCATGCGGACCAGGTCGTCGGGTAGAGGCATGCCGAAAGCCCGCATCTCGTTCAGCTTCTCCCGAACCTGCAGATAGAGCTCATGCCGATCTTCCGGCTGGTTCTCCATCTGGTTGATCAGGAGCGCGAGCTCCGCTTTCAGATCTTCGAATGCCATAGGCGTCAGCCTCCTCGAACGATGTTCTTGAGCCAGATCGGACCATAAAGGCGGGAATGCTTCAAGTTGAACCGATTGCGGCGGTTCTAATTCCCCGGCATAGTCGGCCGGTTAAACGGGGGGACCATTAGATGCCAGTGCGGGGTGAAGAACTCAACATCGATAAGGGCGTGGGCTTCATCCTTGCCATGCTCTTCAGCTTTGTCATCGGCCTTTCGCTCTGGGCCGTGCTCGCGGGCGATTATGTCCAGCCCGGCAGCGTCATGAACGAGCAGACCCACCGGACGGTGCGCATCGTCGGCTTTGCCGGAGGGCTCGCCGCGTTGATCGCCTGGTGGATGCAAGGATTCGCGGCCAATCGCGGTTTCGTCGTCCGCATGCTGTTTGCGCTCTTTATCTTTGTGGTGGCCTTCTGCAGCCTCGGGGGCTTCTTCCGGGTCGCCTATCTGATGATCACCTATCCCAATCAGATCGACTGGTCGCCGTCTGGGCTGTACTGGACGTCGCAGAGCGACCTGATCTCCTTCGTGCTGTTCTTGCTGGTGCCCCCCAGGCCGGCTTATGCGGCTCTGATCCTCGGGACCGCGGTCTATATCGCCGTATTCGGGCCAAGAGGGCCCCGGACCGTCGAGGCCTAGGAGATTGCTCAGGGATTTGAGCCCAGGCCCCTGCTCTGCTAGACCAAGTCTCTCCCCGACTCGGCGGAAGGGGATATTCAAGGTCTGGCTCGCATGATCCCCCGCTATAGCCGCAACGAAATGGCGCGCATTTGGACGCCTCAGTCCAAATTCTCGATCTGGCTCAGGATCGAGACCTACGCGGCCGAGGCCATGGCGAAGCTCGGCAGCATCCCGAAGAAGGCCGCCGAGGCGGTCAGGACGCGCGGCAACTTCAATATCGCGCGGATCGATCGGATCGAGGCCGAAGTCAAGCACGACGTCATCGCCTTCCTCACCTCCGTCGCGGAGCATGTCGGTCCTGAGGCGCGGTTTCTGCATCAGGGCATGACGTCCTCCGATGTGCTCGACACCTGCTTCAATGTGCAATTGGTGCAAGCGGCCGATCTGCTCATCGAAGATGTCGACGGCTTGCTCGAAGCGCTGAAAGCCCGGGCGTTTGAATTCAAGCACACGCCGACGATCGGCCGCAGCCACGGTGTGCATGCCGAACCGACGACGTTCGGGCTGAAGCTCGCGAGCGCCTACGCCGAGTTCGCCCGCGCGCGCGCGCGGCTGATCGCGGCACGAGAGGACGTTGCGACGTGCGCCATCTCCGGCGCTGTCGGCACGTTCGCGCATGTCGATCCGCGCGTTGAGGCCTATGTGGCCGAGAAGCTGGGCTTACGGCCGGAGCCGATCTCCACGCAAATTATCCCGCGCGACCGGCACGCTTATTATTTCGCGACGCTCGGCGTGGTGGCGAGCCAGATCGAGCGGCTTGCGATCGAGATCCGGCATTTGCAGCGGACCGAGGTGCTGGAGGCCGAGGAATATTTCAGCGAAGGGCAGAAGGGCTCCTCCGCGATGCCGCATAAGCGCAATCCGGTGCTGTCGGAGAATCTCACCGGCTTAGCGCGCCTGGTTCGCGGCTATGTGACGCCGGCGCTGGAGAACGTCGCGGTCTGGCATGAGCGCGATATCTCGCACTCATCTGTCGAGCGGGTGATCGGGCCCGATGCCACCATCGCGCTCGATTTCGCGCTGGTGCGGCTCACCGGAGTGGTGAAGCGCCTCGTGGTCTATCCGGAGCGGATGAAGGCCAATCTCGACAGGCTGGGCGGGCTGGTGCATTCGCAGCGCGTCATGCTGGCTTTGACGCAAGGCGGGCTGGAGCGCGAGGAGGCCTACGAAATCGTGCAGCGCAACGCCATGAAGGTTTGGCAGAGCGGCGGCGATTTTCTCGAGACCTTGCGCAAAGACAAAGATGTGACGCGGGTGATCGACGACAAGGAGCTCCGCGCCGCATTCGATCTCGGCCACCACATGAAGCACGTGGACACCATCTTCGGCCGGGTGTTCGGCAAGCCTGCGAGCGAGAAGAAGCCCGCAAGCAGCAAGAAGCCTGCGGCCAAAAAGAAGCGCCGCAAATAATCTTCAGGAGACGCTCAGTCGTTCCAGCGATTGGGCCAGTGCGCGAAGCGGTTGGGGAAGGCAGGATTGCCGACGCTGATCGAATAGCTCCGCTGTCCGTAATGGCTGTCAGCCGAATAGCGCTGTCCGTAATAGGACCACACCCATCGGTGCTTCGCTCTGTGAGGCTGCTTGGCGGCGACGGTCAGGCTCGAGACCGCGAGCAGGGCGAGGCCAAGCCCGAGCGTTTTCAAGAAGCGGTGCATCAGCTTCCGGTCATTGGTCGTTCGAGTAACCGTGGAACACGTGCGGGACGTAACGATAGCGGTTCCACTCTCGATCGACATACATGAAATTGCGCCAGCGATAATAGCCGGGCCGGATGGCGGCATAAGGCGGCAGGCGGAAATAAGAGTCTGCGGTCGGATAATGCCCGGAATGGTAGGGATGGTTTGGATAGACCGGGATCGGCCCGGGTTCATAGTAAGGAGCCGCCGAGGCGGCAGAGGCGCCGAGCCCCAGCATCGCAACAGCAACGAGCGTGATTTTCAGACCTTGCATGTGGCAAACCCCCTGCCCGCAACAATAGCGTCAAATCACGCCTTTGCCCATGCCTGGCGCTTCATTTCGGCGGCCGCATTGGCAAACCAGCCGGCATCGGTGCCGACGGCCACAACATCCCAGCCTTCCTCGATTCTCGGCCTGGCGAAGGCAACGTCGTTGGCGAAGACGAGAGCGATAACTTTCTTCTCGCGGCATTTCCGCAACACAAGCTTGATGGCGTCCTTGACCTCGCTCGCATTGATGTCGAGGCGCCCGGTCAAGCCCACCGAGAGGTCGTTCGGACCGAGGCAGACCATGTCCACGCCTTCCAGGCTCAAAATGTCGTCGAGCTGGTCGAGCGCGCCTTTGGTCTCGATCTGGGGACAGGCGATGGTCCAGTCATTGGCCGTGGTGAAATAATCGCCTTCATGGCCGAGCCGCGCGCGGTAAGGGCCCCAGCTGCGAAGCCCACGCGGCGGAAACTTCACCGCTTTGACGAAGGCGTCTGCGTCTTCGACAGTGTTGATCAAGGGACACATGATGCCTTGCGCGCCGGCATCGAGCGCCCGGCCAATCAGGCCTGGGTCGTTCTCGGCGACGCGGACGATGGCAGGCATGGCGCACGCACGGGCTGCGGTAAGACACGCGATCAGCGCGTCGTTGCCGCCAAGCCCGTGCTGCTGGTCGATGGTGATGCAGTCCCAGCCGGCCTCGCCGATCAGCTCGATAACGAAGGGCGAGTTCAGGGTGAGCCAGGCATTGAGGAGGGTCCGGCCCTCGCGCTGGAGCGTTGCGGAAGCGGTCTTCCATGAAAGGGCGCCTCAGCCTTTGCTCTCGGTTTCGATCTGGCTCAGGGCCTCGCCCATCAGGTCGCCGATCATGCGGTGGATCTGATGGTCGGATTGATCGACGCCCTTGGCGTCGAAATCGGCGCGGAGCTTGCGGAAGACGTCTTCCTCGCCAGGTTCCTGGAGATCGGCCTTGACCACGTCTTTGGCGTAAGCCTGCGCCTCATCCCCGGAGAGGCCGAGCTTCTCGGCAGCCCAAAGCCCAAGGAGCTTGTTGCGGCGGGCCGTTGCCCGGAACCTCAGCTCCTCGTCATGGGCGAATTTCCGCTCGAACCCCTTCTCGCGCTCCTCAAAATTGCTCATTTGCCGCATCCTCCCAGAACTCGCGAATCGCTACCTGAAACCCTTGGAAATCGAAGGAAAATCCCGCCCCAAGGTGGCTGAGGGATAGCGCCCCGGGCGGCGGAAATCAACAAATCCGGGGGCTTTGGGGCCAAAGATTGTCTCCCCCCGTCCCTTACGCTAAGGTCCGCCCAAGACCCCTTTGGTTCGATTCCGTCTATGCTTATAACATTCCCGCGCGGGACGCCGATCGGCCGGCCCGCGCTTTCGATGTTTTGTCAGTTACTTATGCCGATTGGTTGCGAGAGGACCTAGCAAATGAACCGTCGCCGCCGCGTCTATGAAGGCAAGGCCAAGATCCTCTATGAAGGGCCCGAACCGGGCACGCTCATCCAGCATTTCAAGGACGACGCCACCGCGTTCAACAATAAGAAGCGCGACAAGATCGAGGGCAAGGGCGTCCTCAACAACCGCATCTCCGAGTTCCTGTTTCAGAAGCTCGGGGACATCGGGGTGCCCACGCATTTCATCAAGCGGCTCAATATGCGCGAGCAGTTGATCCGCGAGGTCGAGATCATTCCGCTCGAGGTCGTGGTCCGCAACGTCGCGGCGGGCTCGCTGTCGACCAGGCTCGGGCTCGATGAGGGTACCGCCCTGCCCCGCTCGATCGTGGAGTTCTATTACAAGAACGACAAGCTCGGCGACCCGATGGTCACCGAAGAACACATCACCGCGTTCGGCTGGGCCAATCCGCAAGAGATCGACGACGTGATGTCGCTTGCGCTCAGGATCAACGATTTTCTCTCCGGCCTGTTTCTCGGCGTCGGCATCAAGCTGGTCGATTTCAAATGCGAGTTCGGCAGGCTATGGGAGAACGAGCAGATGCGGATCATCCTCGCCGACGAGATCTCGCCGGATTGCTCCCGGCTGTGGGACATCGAGACGCAGAACAAGCTCGACAAGGATCGCTTCCGCCGCGACATGGGTGGGTTGGTCGAAGCCTACCAGGAAGTCGCGCGGCGACTTGGGCTCCATGTCGACAACCCGATGCGGAACCGGACCGGGCCGGTGCTGGTCCGCTCCAAATAGGCAGCTTGGTTCGGGGGAACCAGAGATGAAGGCGCGGATTACGATAACCTTGAAGCCGGGCGTGCTCGATCCGCAAGGCAAGGCCATTGCCGGCGCGCTGCATGCGCTCGGCTTCGGCCAGGTCGGCGACGTGCGCCAGGGCAAGTTTATCGAGCTTGATGTCGCCGAGAGCGATCCCAAGAAGGCCGAGGCCGAGATCAAGCGCATGTGCGAGCAGCTGCTCGCCAATACCATTATCGAGAATTACGCCTATGAGCTCGAAGCAGCGTGAGGCATGAAAGCTTCCGTCGTCGTTTTCCCCGGATCGAATTGCGATCGTGATGCCGCGGTGGCGCTTGAGGCCGCGATGGGCCGTGCGCCCGCCATGGTCTGGCATGGCGATGCGGAGCTGCCGAAAAGCGATCTGATCGTGCTGCCGGGCGGGTTTTCCTATGGCGATTATCTCCGCTCCGGCGCCATGGCCGCGCATTCGCCGGTGATGCGCGAAGTGATCAAGCGGGCTCAAAGCCGGCACGCCCGTGCTCGGCATCTGCAACGGATTTCAGGTGCTGACCGAGGCCGGGCTGCTCCCCGGCGTGCTGATGCGCAATTCGACCCTCAAATTCATCTGCAAGGACGTGCATCTGAAGGTCGAGCGCAACGACACGGCCTATACGCGCCATTATGCCAAGGGCGAGATCGTCACCTTCCCGATCGCGCATAAAGACGGCTCTTACTTCGCCGACGAAGCGACGCTCGATCGCCTCGAAGGTGAAGGCCAGGTCGCTTTCCGCTATTGCGAAACTGACGGAAAAATCACCGAGGCGGCAAATCCCAACGGCTCGCGCCGCAATATCGCCGGCGTCTATAACGAGACGCGCACCGTGCTCGGGCTGATGCCGCACCCGGAGCGCCTCGCTGACGCGGCGCTTGGCGGCACCGACGGGACCAAGATGTTCCTCTCGCTGGTGGAGACGCTCAATTGAACGTCGCGGCAAGAGCGGCCAAGGGGGCTCACAGCATCACAGAGGAGATCGTCGCGGAGCATGGGCTTAACGCGGACGAATATGCGCGCCTGCTGAAAGAGCTTGGTCGCGAGCCTTCTCTCACCGAGCTCGGCATCTTCTCGGTGATGTGGTCGGAGCATTGCTCCTATAAATCCTCGCGCGTCTGGCTGAAGCAGCTGCCGACGACGGGACCGCAAGTGATTCAAGGACCCGGCGAGAATGCCGGCGTGGTCGATCTCGGCGACGGGCAAGCCGCCGTGTTCAAGATGGAAAGCCATAACCACCCGTCTTACATCGAGCCCTATCAGGGGGCTGCGACCGGCGTCGGCGGCATCATGCGCGATGTCTTCACCATGGGCGCGCGGCCCGTCGCCAACCTGAATGCGCTGCGGTTCGGGGCGCCCGATCATCCGAAGACACGGCACCTTGTCGGCGGCGTCGTCTCCGGCATCGGCGACTATGGCAACTGCATGGGCGTGCCGACAGTCGGCGGCGAGACCAATTTCGATCCGCGCTACAACGACAACATTCTCGTCAACGCCATGACGGTCGGGCTGGTCGATGCCAAGCGCATCTTCAAATCCGCGGCAAAGGGCGTCGGGCTTCCCGTGGTCTATGTCGGATCCAAGACCGGGCGCGACGGCATTCACGGCGCCACCATGGCGTCGGCGGAGTTCGACGAAGCCTCGGAGGAGAAGCGCCCGACGGTGCAGGTCGGCGATCCCTTCACCGAGAAGCTCCTGCTCGAAGCGTGCCTCGAGCTCATGGCGGAAGACGCCATCGTCGCCATTCAGGACATGGGGGCTGCTGGGCTCACCTCGTCCTCCGTGGAGATGGCGGACAAAGGCGGGGTGGGCATCGACCTCAATCTCGACCGCGTGCCCTGCCGTGAGACTGCTATGACGGCCTACGAGATGATGCTCTCCGAAAGCCAGGAGCGCATGCTGATGGTGCTGAAGCCGGGAGGCGAGGCGATCGCCGAGCGCATCTTCAGGAAATGGGAGCTCGATTTCGCGGTGATCGGCATCACGACCGACACCGGCCGGCTCGTGGTTCGGCATGGCGGCCAGGTCGAAGCCGATATTCCGCTCGGCGCTCTCGGCAACGCCGCGCCGCAATATCAGCGGCCTTTACTTTGCGTCCGAAACTTGCCGTGATCGCGCCGGAGGACGTGCCGGCGCCGAACAGCATCTTGGGCGCGCTCGAATCCCTGATGGGCTCGCCTCACCTCTGCTCCAGGCGCTGGATCTGGGAGCAATATGATCACATGGTGATGGGCGACACGATCGAGCGGCCCGGCGGCGATGCCGGTGTGGTGCGCATTCATGGCACGCAGAAGGCTCTCGCCATCTCATGCGATGTGACGCCACGCTATTGCGCCGCCGACCCGACCGAAGGCGCAAAACAAGCCGTCGCCGAATGCTGGCGCAATCTCACCGCTGTCGGCGCCGACCCGCTGGCCATCACCGACTGCCTGAATTTCGGCAATCCAGAGCGGCCCGAGATCATGGGTGAGTTCGTGGGCGCGGTGGAAGGCATGGCCGAGGCCTGCCGCGCGCTCGCCTTCCCGGTCGTCTCAGGCAATGTGTCGCTCTACAACGAGACCAATGGCGTCGCCATTCCGCCGACACCGGCAGTGGGTGGGGTCGGACTGATCCCCGACATTGCCAAGATCGCACGCATCGGCCTCACGCAAGACGGCGATGCGCTGATCCTGATCGGCGCTGAGGGCGGCCATCTCGGTCAATCGCTCTATCAGGAGCTGGCGCAAGGCAAGAATGATGGCGCCCCGCCGCCTGTCGATCTCGATGCCGAGCTTCGCGCCGGCAATTTCGTGCGCGGGCTGATCCGGGACGGAGCGGTCTCGGCGGTGCACGATATCTCCGATGGCGGGCTCCTCGTCGCCATCGCCGAGATGGCGCTTGCCGGGCGGCATCGGCGCCGAGCTCGATGCGCCGCCGCAAGGCCTTCCCGCCCATGCGGTGTGGTTCGGCGAGGATCAGGGCCGCTATGTGCTTGCGGCTTCGCCGAAGCATGTCGCACGCATCTTGCAGCAGGCGGAAAAGGCTGCCGTTCCGGCCAGGATTGTCGGAAAGGCAAAAGGCCGCGCCTTGAAACTGCCAGGCGAAGCGCCACTTTCCCTGGACGCGCTGAGATCGCGTCACGAGGGCTGGTTGCCGGGCTTCATGGCCGGCGGCTAGGATCGGGCGAAGACGCAGAGCTTAGGAGATTTTGGCCGATGGCCATGGCAGTGAGCGAGATCGAAAAGCTGATCCGGGAGGGGCTTCCCGATGCCCAAGTGAGCATCGAGGACCTTGCCGGCGACGGCGACCATTATGCGGCGACCGTGGTCTCGGAGGCCTTTCGCGGCAAGACGCGGGTGCAGCAGCACCAGATGGTGTATGACGCGCTGAAAGGACAGATGGGCGGGGCGCTGCATGCGCTGGCGCTCAAGACCTCGGCGCCCTCTTAAGGAGTATTAAATGACGCAACCACATCAGGACGTTCAGGATTGGATCGGCAAGCAGGTTGCCGGCAACGAAGTCGTTCTCTTCATGAAGGGCACGAAGGCGATGCCGCAATGCGGCTTCTCCATGCAGGTGGCGCAGATCCTCAACCATCTCGGGGTGGCGTTCAAAGACATTAACGTGCTCGAGGACATGGGCGTGCGCGACGGCATCAAGGCCTATTCCAACTGGCCGACCATCCCGCAGCTTTACGTCAAGGGTGAGTTTGTCGGCGGCTGCGATATCGTGCGCGAGATGTTCCAGGCCGGCGAATTGCAAGAGCTTCTGACGCAAAAGGGCATCGCTCATAACGCGCAGACGCTGACGGCTTAGCGTTTCGCTTCATGCTTCGAGACGCGGCCTCACGGCCGCTCCTCAGCATGAGGGCCTCAATACTTCGTCAAGACAATCGGACTAAAGAGAAACGGCAGCGCTCTGTCTGAAGAAGCGCGCTTTGTCTCTGGGGATGGAGACCGCCATGTCTGTCGTGGCTTTATCCGACGACGCCTGGACCATCGATCCGATCGGCTTTCCGGGAAGCGGAACGGCGCGTGAGAAGCTCGCCTTTCTCGTCCGCTATGCGCGGCTGGCGCCTTCCGACCACGACACTCAACCCTGGCGCTTCGTCGTCGCCGACACTCATGTGGATGTTGTCGCGGATCTCAGCCGGGCGATGCGGCTGGTGGATCCGCATTATCGCGAAGTCACCTTATCCTGTGCCGCGGCGGCTGAGACGCTGTTGGCCGCCATCAGGGCTTATGGCTATGACGGCGTGCTCACGCCCCTGCCCGAGCCTCATGCCCGGACCGTGATCGCTCGCGTCGAGCTTGGGCTCACGGCGCGCCGCACTACTCTTGACCGCGACATGCTGAGCGCCATCCTCAAGCGCCGCATGGTGCCACGCCGCTACACTCAGACGCCGGTTCCGGCGGAGTTGCAGACTCTGATGCGGGATACTGCAAAGCCCTATGGCGTCGGCTTGCATCTCGTGACCGACATCTCAGCCAAGGACAAGATCGCCAGGCTCGTCGCCGAGGCCAACCAAATTCAGTTCGCCGATCCCGCCTTCCGTGGCGAGTTTGCGTCTTTGAGTTCCGGCAGTAGCGGATTTTCCCGGATGGCCGCAGCGCTGTTCCGCTTGTTCGATCTCGGCCGCAGCATGGACCAACCTGCGAAGGACGCGCCGCTGCTTGGCGTGTTCACGACGCAAGGCGACAGTCACGAGGATTGGGTGGCGTCGGGACGCGCGCTTGCCGCGGTGCTGCATGGCATGACCATGCATGGGCTTGTCAGCGCCTTCTTGAATCAACCGATCGAAGTCGAGACGACGCGACGAGCAGCTAAGCCACCTGGTCGGCTCGAGCGAGACGCCGCAACTCCTCAGCAGCTTCGGTTATGTGAAGCAAGGTGTCGCGCTACCGCGCACCGAGCAGCGGCCGCTCGATGAAATGCTGATCGCGGTTTAGCGCGAATAGAACTCGACGACGAGATTCGGTTCCATCATCACCGGATAGGGAACGTCGGTCAAAGTCGGCGTGCGCAGGAACTTCGCGCTCATCTTGGAGTGATCGACTTCGAGATAATCCGGGATGTCGCGCTCCGGGCTCTGCGCCGATTCCAGCACGGTGTTGCCGTCCTTCGACTTGTCCCGCACCTCGATCACGTCGCCCTCGCGGCAACGATAGCTCGCGATGTTCACGCGGCGGCCGTTGACCTTCACATGGCCGTGGGAAACGAACTGGCGCGCGGCGAAAACGGTCGGCACAAATTTGGCACGATAGACGATGGCGTCGAGCCTGCGCTCCAGGAGGCCGATCAACTTCTCCGAGGTGTCGCCGCGGAGCCGCGCCGCCTCGTGATAGATCGACTTGAATTGCTTCTCGGTGATGTTGCCGTAATAGCCTTTCAGCTTCTGCTTGGCCCGGAGCTGCTGGCCGTAATCCGAAAGCTTGCCGCGGCGGCGCTGGCCGTGCTCGCCGGGACCATATTCGCGCTTATTGAAGGGGCTCTTCGGGCGACCCCAAATATTCTCGCCCATGCGGCGGTCGATCTTATGTTTGGCATTCACTCGTTTCGTCATCGATCGCTCCAAAAACCCTTCATTTGCCTCATCGCGAGGGATCGCGCGGGCCCTAATCCTTAAGCCTATGATGGCAAAAACCGGGCGCTCGGCCCTAGGCGCGGCCCCGGCATCGCTTGGCGTGGGGTTCTGTTACACGCGAATGGCGGAAAGTGTCAATTGGGTGCTCCGGAGGGCGCTGGGGCCGCTTGGGGCGCCGCAGGGGCCGATTTCGGCGCGTCCGAGCCAACTGGGGCCGCCGGAACAGCCGGCTTGGCCGCTTGCGGGGCCCCCGCACTCGCCGATTGCACATAGGCGGTGATCGACTTCGTCACCTTTTCCTTCTGTTCGGGCGAGCATTCCAACTTCTTCGGCGCCAACACTTTGGGCGCAGAGGGCTCGCGCCGCGCTTTGCTCTTTCTTAGCGGGAGCTTCCTTGCCCTTGGACTCGGCGAGATCGGCGGCAGTGGAAGCGCCCTGCACGTCATTGTCCTCCTCGGTCGTCGTGATCTTCATGTTTCCCGTGAAGTAGGAGACCGAGAAAATATGCAACGCGCGGATGAAAAGTAATTGTTCCCGAGTCCAGGTCTTCCGCGCCTCTTCATTCTTCATCAGCGCCTCGAAATTGGCGCGCTCGAGCTCGGGCAGCTCGCATGCCTCGGCATAGGCCGATCGCGTTGCAACGCGGATGATGCGGCGCGCATCGTCGATGGGAATCAAGAATTTATTGGGGTTGGCTTTGTTGACTTTGATCGGCTTGCCGTCAGGGCCCGGATATTCCTGCGGCATGATTGAGAACGCGAGGCTCGACATCACATTCACAGAGCGGTCGCTGAGCTTACCTTGCTGGCCGCCCGCGCCTTCCGCGGGTTTACTCCGCTTATCCAGCTCCTCGGCGGCGGTCTTCACGCCAGTCTCTTGCGCGGTAACGAGCGACGCCGTCCCCAGCAGCGTCAAGGCTGCAATAGCGCTCGCGCCACCCAATTGAACCCAGACTTTTTGCATTCCTCAGCCCCTATTTTTCCGCGCCGGAAGCTAGCATCGTTGGCGGCAATCGCAATAGCAGAAACGGGGCGGAACTAAGGCTCGTTAACGCGGGCGGAGATGCGCGCGGACCAGCGATGCGACGATGCCGCGCCAGGTGCGAATATCCTGCTCGGTTGCACCCATGCGGTGGAACATGTTGCGGATGCTGCGCACCATGGTCGGGCGCTTTTCAGGGGGGCGAAGGAAGCCGGAGGCGTCGAGTTCGGTTTCGAGATGCTCGAACAAACCGAGAAGCTCGGCGCGGGTCGCGGGTCGCGTATCGGAGATATCCATACCCTCGACGGCCGGGCCATCGGTTTGCGTGGCGCGGCCGAGGCTCATATCTGGCGCGCAAGTCTTCAACCACTCATAGCTCAAGAGCAGCACCGATTGCGGCAAGCTGAGCGAGGCGAAGGCAGGATTGACAGGGAACGTGACGACAGCGTCGGCAAGCGAGATCACATCGTTGTCGAGCCCGGCTCGCTCAGGCCCGAACAGAACGCCGGTGCGCTCCCCCCTCGCAGCTCTTACCGCGAGCTCGCGCGCGGCGCTCTCAGGCGCCAGCACCGGCTTCACCATGTCGCGCGGCCGCGCCGTTGTCGCCAGCACGAAATTGAGATCGCCGATGGCCGCTGCCACGCTCGGATAGGTTTGGGCCTCGTCGAGGACAGGGGCACCGGATGCCGCATTCTTCGCCTTCTCACTCGGCCAACCGTCGCGAGGCGCAATCAGCCTCAGTTCGGAGAGCCCGAAATTGGCCATGGCGCGCGCGGCAAAGCCGATATTCTCGCCGAGTTGCGGCTCAACGAGAATAATGGCGGGGGCGACGCCCGCCGCGGCCCTCCCCTTGGAGCGTCGGGTCGCGGCTTCCACGCCTTTCGATTTCTGCTTCGCTTTTATCATGACATGCACGATGCTATAGGGGGCGCCGGTCCGCAACCGGCGCTTGCCCGAAGCTTTAACGGGTCCTGCCGACATCGATTTCTCCCCGGAGACGCAGACGTGAATAAGATTAAAGTCAAGAACCCGATCGCGGAGCTCGACGGGGATGAGATGACGCGGGTCATCTGGGAGCTGATCAAGCACAAGCTGATCCTGCCCTATCTCGATATCGAGTTGCTGCGTTTCGATCTCAGCATCGAAAATCGCGACGCCACCGACGACCAGGTCACGATCGACGCGGCTCATGCCATCAAGGCCTGCGGCGTCGGCGTCAAATGCGCGACCATCACGCCGGACGAGGCGCGGGTGAAGGAGTTCGGCCTCAAGAAGATGTGGAAATCGCCCAACGGCACCATCCGCAACATTCTGGGCGGGGTGATCTTCCGCGAGCCGATCATCTGCAAGAACGTGCCACGGCTGGTGCCGGGCTGGACCAAGCCGATCGTGATCGGACGCCACGCTTACGGCGACGTCTATCGGGCCACCGATTTCCTCGTGCCCGGCAAGGGCACGCTCAAGATCAGCTTCGAGGGCGACGACGGCACGAGAATCGAGCACGAGGTGCATCGCTTCGAAGGCAGCGGCGTCGCGCTCGCCATGTTCAACCTTGACGATTCGATCCGCGACTTCGCGCGCGCGACCTTCAACTACGCGCTCACGCGGAACTATCCCGTCTATCTCTCCACCAAGAACACGATCCTGAAAGCCTATGACGGCCGTTTCAAGGACATCTTCGCCGAGATCTTCGCCGCCGAGTTCAAGCCCGAGTTCGACAAACGCGGACTCACTTACGAGCATCGTTTGATCGACGACATGGTGGCGGCCTCGCTGAAATGGTCGGGCGGATATGTCTGGGCACTCAAGAATTACGACGGCGACGTGCAATCCGACACGGTGGCGCAAGGTTTCGGCTCGCTCGGCCTGATGACGAGCGTGTTGATGACCCCGGACGGCAAGGTGGTCGAGGCCGAGGCGGCGCACGGTACCGTGACGCGGCATTACCGCCAGCATCAGCAAGGCCGCGCCACTTCGACCAATGCCACCGCCTCGATCTTCGCCTGGACGCGCGGGCTGAAGCATCGCGCCAAGCTCGACGATAACGCAGCGCTCGCGAAGTTCGCCGAGACACTGGAACGCGTGGTGGTGGACACGATCGAGGCGGGATTCATGACCAAGGATCTCGCGCTGCTGGTCGGCGCCGAGCAGAAATGGCTGTCGACCGAAGGCTTCCTCGACAAGATCGATGAGAATTTGCGCGCGACGATGGCTCTGGCGCCCGCTTAAACAGCGGATTTCGCGCGGCGTGCGCGGCGAGGTTTCTTGCCAAGGACCTCGACCGCATCATCGATGGCGCGGCGGCGCTGCGCTACTTCGCGGATTTGCAGCATGATCTCCGGACTTCGCCGTGAGAGCCGCGCCAGGGCTTCGCTGTCGAGCACATAGACCCGGCAGCGGGTCTTGGCGACGACGCTATGCCGGTGCTTCCGCTGTTCGAGCAAGGCCATCTCGCCAAAGAAATCTCCCTCTTTGAGCACGGTTAGCTTGCCCTTGGGCAAAGCGACGGTCGCCTCGCCACTCGCCATCAAATACATGGCCCCGCCAGGGTCGCCCGCGCGAACGATCGGAACGCCCGGAAGATAGGTGCGCGTATAGAGCAGCTTGGTGATCTCCGCGATCTCGGCCTCGTCCATGGTGCTGAACAGCGGCACCCGCGCCACCATGCTCCAGGTGACCACGAATTGATGCCGGCTCGATTCTTGACTGAAGCCCGACGCGATGATGGCGACGGGGAGCGCGAACATGCAAAGCCCGAGCACCATGACGATCCCGCCGAACACTTTGCCGAGCGGGGTGATCGGCACCACGTCGCCATAGCCGACCGTGGTCAGCGTGGACAGCGACCACCAGGCCGCGTCCGGGATCGAGCCGAATTTATCGGGCTGCACGTCACGTTCGAGGAAATACATCGCGGTCGATGAGAACAGCAGCACCACCAGCATCACGATCAACGCGCCGATCAACGTCCGGTACTCGTCTTCGAGGACGCGGCCCAGCGTCTGTAGCGCCGGCGAGTAGCGCGTGATCTTGAGCAGACGGAAGATGCGCAGCACGCGCAGGATTCTGAGATCGATCGGGATGAACCATTGCAGAAAGAACGGCAGCACCGCGAGCAGATCGATGATCATGATCGGCCGCAGCATGAAGCGGAGCCGCGCCCGCCAATGCGGCAAGCGGCTCAGCATCGGGATGTCGACGGCGCTCCAGACGCGCAAGATATATTCGATCGTGAAAACCGCGACGGAGATGTTGTTGAAGTGGTCGAGGCCCGCGCCATACTTCGCGGCGACGTCCGGCACGGTCTCGGCGGCAAAGGCGATGGCGTTGGCGACGATCAGCGCGATGATGAAGGCATTGACGAAATAGGCAAGGGGATGCGCTTCCCCGCCCACTTCAAGAATATTGTGAACGTCCCTGCGCCAGCGCCGCCAAACGGATTGGGCACTCATTCGCTAAGCGCGCCCGGCGCGAAGCGGCTTGTTGTCACCCGGCTCGGTCCCTAGACGCGCTTCGATCGCAGCGATCGCCGCATCGGCCTTGGCGCCGTCGGGCCCTCCGGCTTGCGCGAAGTCGGGACGGCCGCCGCCACCCTTGCCGCCAAGAGCCTCGGCGCCGACGCGCACCAGGTCGACGGCGCTGTTGGCGCCGGTCAAATCGTCGGTGACGCCGACAACGAGAGAGGCCTTGCCCTCCTCGCCCACGCTAATGATGACGACAATGCCGGAGCCAAGTTGACGTTTGGAATCGTCGACGAGACCGCGCAAATCCTTCGCCGCCACGTTTTGCACAATACGGGCGAGGAGTTTCACGCCGCCCACTTCGCGCACGGCGGTGGCGGTGTCGCCACCTCCGCCGCCTCCTAGCGCAAGCTCGCGCTTGGCGTCGGCGAGCTGGCGCTCGAGCTTCCGCCGCTCGTCGATAATGGCGGCAAGCCGCGTAATCACATCGTCGGGACCGACCTTGAGGAGTTCCGCTGCCTCGCGCACCTTTTCGTCTTGCGCGGCGAGATAGGCGCGCGCCGCATTGCCGGTCAGCGCCTCGATGCGGCGAACGCCAGAGGCAACCGCGGTCTCCGCCGACGATCTTCAGCAGTCCGATGTCGCCCGGTCCGGCGAACATGGGTGCCGCCGCAAAGCTCGATGGAATAGGCGCGGTCGGCCTTGGTGCTGGTGTCGCTCGACCCCATCGAGACGACGCGGACCTCGTCGCCATATTTTTCGCCGAACAGCGCGAGCGCGCCTTGCTTGATGGCTTGATCCGGCGTCATCAGATGGGTTTTCACCGGCTCGTTCTGCAGGATCATCTGGTTGACGAGATCCTCGACCGCGACGATCTGTTCATGCGTCATGGGCTTCTGATGCGAGAAGTCGAATCTGAGCCGGCCGGGCTCGACCAGCGAGCCCTTCTGCGCCACATGGCCGCCCAGCACCTCGCGAAGCGCTTCGTGCAACAGATGCGTCGCCGAATGATGCGCGCGAGTCGCGGTGCGGCGGCCGTGATCGACGTCGAGATCGACGGTGTCGCCGACTTTCAACGTGCCGGCCTCGACGACGCCATGATGCAAGAACAGGCCGTGCAGCTTCTTCTGGGTGTCTTCGACCGTGAAGGCGGATTTGGGACCGGCGATGCGGCCGCGATCGCCGATCTGTCCGCCGGATTCGCCGTAGAAGGGAGTCTGATTGACGATGACGATGCCGTGCGCGCCCTTGCCGAGCTCGTCCACGCTGGCGCCGTCCTTGACCAGCGCCACGATCTCGCCGGAAGCTTCTTCCGCGTCATAGCCGAGGAACTCGGTCGCGCCCAGTTTCTCTTTCAGCTCGAACCAGAGCGTGTCGGTGGCAGCCTCGCCGGAGCCGGCCCAGGATTTCCGCGCCTCGGCGCGCTGGCGCTCCATCGAGGCGGCGAAGCCCTTGGCATCGATGAAGATGCCGCGCGCTTTCAGCGCGTCCTCGGTCAGGTCGTAAGGGAAGCCGTAGGTATCGTAGAGCTTGAAGGCGATCTCGCCGGAAAGCGTGTCGCCCTTGTTCAGGCCCTTCGTCGCGTCGTCGAGCAGCTTCAAGCCCCGCTCCAGCGTTTCGCGGAAGCGGGTCTCCTCCAGCTTCAGCGTCTCGACGATGAGTTCCTTGCCACGCTCGAGCTCCGAATAGGCGCGGCCCATCTCGCCGGTCAGAGCCGGCACGAGACGATAGAGCAGCGGCTCCTTGGCGCCGAGGAGATGGGCGTGACGCATGGCGCGGCGCATGATGCGGCGGAGCACATAGCCCCTGCCCTCGTTCGACGGCAGCACGCCATCGGCGACGAGGAAAGAGGCGGCGCGCAAATGATCGGCGATGATGCGGTGGCTCGGCTTGTGCTCGCCGGTCGCGGGCACGCCGGTGAGGTCGACAGAGGCCGCGATCAGCGCCTTGAACAGATCGATCTCGTAATTGTCGTTGGTGCCTTGCAGCACCGCGGCGATACGCTCCAGCCCCATGCCGGTGTCGATCGAGGGATGCGGCAGCGCGACGCGTTTGCCGCCCGGAAGCTGCTCGTACTGCATAAAGACGAGATTCCAGATCTCGACGAAACGGTCGCCGTCGGCGTCGGCGCTGCCGGGAGGACCGCCCGCGATCTTCGGCCCGTGGTCGTAGAAGATTTCCGAGCAAGGCCCGCAAGGTCCGGTCTCGCCCATCGACCAGAAATTGTCGGAGCCGGCAATGCGGATGATCTCGCTTTCGGGGCGGCCCGCGATCTTGCTCCAGAGCTTCGCCGCCTCGTCGTCTTCGTTGAAGACGGTGATGTAAAGCCGCTTCTTGTCGAGGGCGAAATCCTTCGTCAGCAGAGTCCAGGCGAGCTCGATGGCGCGCTCCTTGAAATAATCGCCGAAGGCAAAATTTCCGAGCATCTCGAAAAAGGTGTGATGGCGCGCGGTGTAGCCGACATTGTCGAGATCGTTGTGCTTGCCGCCGGCGCGTACGCATTTCTGCGAGGTGGCGGCGCTGGGGAAGCGCGGCTTCTCGGCGCCGGTGAACACATTCTTGAATTGCACCATGCCGGCATTGGTGAACATCAGCGTCGGGTCGTTGCGCGGCACGAGCGGGCTCGACGGCAACACTGCGTGGCCTTCCCCCTCGAAGAAATCGAGGAAGCCTTTGCGGATGTCGTTGACGGAGGCGTGCTTGGCGGAAGTCATGTCAGGCGTTGGGAGACCTTGTCGCTCGCCGGAAGGCGCTCCTTGGACTGCCCGTACGAGAAGCGGCAAGGAGCCGAACCCGGCCCGCCTCAAGGCGAAACCGGTTCACCACTGGCCCCAGACATAGAGTGGGTCGTTACGCCTGGCAAGCGGCCAAGGCCCGCCAACCCGCTTCTGCGCCAAGCCGGACCGAGCCGCCAGGCCTCGATTTTAAGGGGCAGCCTAGCCCCCGCCTCGCTTGCGGCGGCCGCTGGTGAGCGGCGTCACGGCGGTCTCGCCTTCGGCAAAGCCAGATGCGGATTCGGCTGGAGGTGTGGCAATGGTCTCGGCGGCGTCAGCTTCCTCCGGATCGGGCGTGCCTTCCAGAATCTGGCCCGCGATCAGACCGGCATTCTGGCGGATCGCGCGCTCGATTCGCTCCGCGGTTTGCGGATTGTCCTTCAGATAGGCCTTGGCGTTCTCGCGCCCCTGCCCGATGCGCTCGCTATCGAAGGAGAACCAGGAGCCGGACTTCTCCACGATGCCGGCCTTGACGCCGAGATCGACCAGCTCGCCGGTCTTGGAGATGCCCTCACCGTACATGATATCGAACTCGATCTGCTTGAAGGGCGGCGCCACCTTGTTCTTCACCACCTTGACGCGGGTCTGGTTGCCGACAACTTCCTCGCGCTCCTTGATGGCGCCGATGCGGCGAATATCGAGACGCACCGAGGCATAGAATTTCAGCGCGTTGCCGCCGCTGGTGGTCTCGGGGCTGCCGAACATCACGCCGATCTTCATGCGGATCTGATTGATGAAGATCACCATGCAGCGGGATTTCGAGATCGAGCCGGTGAGCTTGCGCAAGGCCTGGCTCATCAGCCGCGCCTGGCTGCCCATTTGCATATCGCCCATCTCGCCTTCGAGCTCGGCCTTCGGCGTCAGCGCCGCGACCGAAATCGACGACCAGCACGTCGATGGCGCCGGAGCGCACCAGCGTGTCGGTGATCTCGAGCGCCTGCTCGCCGGTATCTGGCTGCGAAATGAGGAGGTGCTGAAGGTCAACGCCAAGCTTCCGCGCATAAACCGAATCGAGCGCGTGCTCGGCATCGATGAAGCCGCAAATGCCGCCCTTCTTCTGCGCCTCGGCGATGACATGCAGCGCGAGCGTGGTCTTGCCGGAAGATTCCGGCCCATAAATTTCGACGACGCGGCCGCGCGGCAGGCCGCCAATGCCAAGCGCGATATCGAGGCCGAGCGAGCCGGTCGAGATCGACCTCGACTTCGACCGACTTGCTGGTTCTGACCGAGCCGCATGATCGAGCCTTTGCCGAACCCACGCTCGATCTGCGAGATGGCCGCCTCAAGCGCCTTCTCCTTGTCCATCTCCGCTCCCTCGAAAAGGCGCACAACCTGCAGCATTTGAGAATCTCCCTTAATCTCACACGGGCGCGCTGGCCCTGGCAATCAACCCCTGCCCCAAAGGGGAGACCGGCCCGGAGCCGAATGCGCTACCGGTTGGCCCCGGGCGGTCTTAGCGGGAGATTGAACTGTACACGTTTTGTTCTCTGTTCGCAATATGTTCTTTTTGTGGATGGCACGGAACTCGTGCAATTCGGCTCCACACAATCGGCCTAAGCTCTGCCTCACCGAATTGTCTCACAGGGAAAAGGGGGAGAACAGGCATGCGTAAGACAGCATTTTTATTGGCCGGAGCAGCGATGCTCCTGCTTGCGGGCGCCGCCGGCGCCACGACGCTGAGCGGAGCGCCAGCCGGACTGGCGCCAACAGGGTCCTCGGAGATCGAACTTGCCGGATGCAAGGGCACCGGGCCGTTCTGCCCGTTCGGCCGGCATTGGGTTTGCCCGAAATGGCATAACTGCCTCTGCGCGGCATGCGGAGCCTACAAGCAGAACGGAAAGTGGCGCTCCGGTTAAACGATCGGACGTCGTTACCATCGGCGATGCGACGGAAAGGGGCCGCCTCACGGGCGGCCTCTGTTTTTAGGAGGGCTGAGCTTCGCGAGATCGCGTCGATGTTGAGGAGGCGCGAGCCCCCTCGCCGCTCACCGCTTCGCGATACCCATAGCGATCGATGTAAGGCTTGAGCCGCTCGATCAGTCTCCGCTTCAGCTCCGGCGGCAAGTCATATTCGGAAACGCGGTGTTCCTTCTGCGCATCGAGATAGGCTTGCATGCGGGGCTGCGCGCTCTCGAAGTCGCCAATATCGAGACGCCGATAGAGATCGCGCAAGGTCGCGATCGGGTCCTTCACCAGATCCTCGTAGCGAAGCTCGACGAGCTTGTCTTTCGGGATGAGGTGCTTGTCCGCCTCGTAGTCCTCGGTCAGCCGCGCGAACATGTCGAGCACGTAATCGTCGAGCCACGGTTCGAGGTCCGGCGGATTGTGCAGGCCTTGGGTGGAATAGAGCGCGCGCCACAGCTTCACCGTGGAGGGAAACACTTTCAGCGGATTGCGCGAGATATAGATGTAGCGCGCATCGGGAAACAGTCTGGTGAGCAGCTTCAGTCTCGCTGCGTTGGCCGGCGTCTTCATCACTAGCGGCTTGCCGCCGTGTTTCAGCGCGAGCCGCCGGTAGAACCACATATAAGCGTCGGCCCATTTCTTCTGCTCGGCCTCCGGCACACCCTTGAAGTCGAGATATTCGGTATCGGCGGGACCGAAACGCGGCCAGGCGTGAGTGAGATAGGGAGTGCCCTCGCCCAGCATCATCATGGCGAATTCTTCTTCTTGTGGACGATCGAAACCCACCGGCACGTCGTCCTGCGGCCGCTTCTTCGGCAACAGCACCTTCATCACCTTGGGCAGCGTGTTTTCGGTCAACAGAAAATGATGCGGGAAGAAACATTCATAGGTCGTCGGGTAAGCGAGGCTCGGATCCTCGGAGAGCAGATCGTGCAGGAAGGTGGTGCCGGTGCGCCAATGGCCGATGACGAAGATCGGAGGCTGGTCGAGAGGAAGCGCTTCGGCGCGCTTGCGGTATTTCCACTCGGAGATGCGATAGAGCACAGAGTTCCACGGCACCCAGAGCAGCAGCAGCAGCGTGTCGGGGAGACAATTGAGCGTGAAGTTGTAATTGCCGCGCTTGAACAGCTTGAGCAGCGCGCCCATGCGCATGCCGAACCAGAAATAGATTAGCCTGCCGCCATAGCGGGTGATGGTGAATGCAGGGGCCCGCGGCTTCGCCCGCATGCGGCGGCGGGTGCTCTCATCGTCCTCGGGAAATTTTTCGTAATCAGGCACTACGCGCTCCGAAACTTGGCTGCTCTTGAGGCTTCTGGGTGGGTGTTAGCGGCGATCAAGGGCGAAAGGAAGGCCCCTTCCCTGGGCAATGGTTCGCGGCCTACTCGGGCCAAGCCTGCTAACGCTCCCTCGGCATGAAAACTGGATTAGCCCTGCAACGCCGCCTTCACCGCGGCTGCGAGCTCCTTCAAATCGAAGGGCTTTTGCAAAAACATAAAATCGTCCTTCTCGGAGATGTTGCGGCGGAAGCTATCCTCGGCATAGCCCGAAATGAAAATGATCTTGAGGTCGGGATGGTCGGCGCGGAGATGCTTCATCAGCGTCGGGCCGTCCATCTCCGGCATCACCACGTCGCTGACGACGAGATCGACCTCGCCGTCGAAATTGTTGAAGACTTCGAGAGCTTCGACGCCGGTCGAGGCCTGGAGCACATTATAGCCACGCTGGCCGAGCGCGCGCGCGGCGAAGCTCCGCACCGCATCCTCGTCTTCGACAAGAAGCACGGTGCCGCGTCCGGTCAAGTCCTTCGGCCGCTCGCGCGGGACCGGGCGCGGCGCTTCGACTTCGCTCGCCACTTCAATATGACGCGGGAGATAGACGCGCATCACGGTGCCGCGCCCGAGCTCGCTGTCGGCATAGATGTAGCCGCCGGTCTGCTTGACGATGCCGTAGACGGTGGAGAGGCCAAGTCCGGTGCCGCGGCCCACTTCTTTTGTGGAGAAGAACGGCTCGAACATCTTCTCCATCACCTCTTCGCTCATGCCGGTGCCGGTATCGGTCACCTCGATCAGCACATATTCGCCGGGCGGCATGTGCTTGGCGCCAATGTCCCGCGACTCGGGCTCGGTGATATTGGCGGTGCGGATGTTGAGCTTGCCGCCGTCTTGCATGGCGTCACGGGCGTTGACGGCGAGATTGATGATGACCTGCTCGAATTGATGCAAGTCCGCCTTGACCTGCCACAGCCCGCTCGCCTGATCCAGTTTCAGCTCGATATTCTCGCCGAGCAGCCGGCCGAGCAGAATGGAGAGGTCGGACAGGACTTCGCTGAGTTCGAGCACTTGCGGGCGCAAGGTCTGCTGACGCGAGAAGGCGAGCAACTGGCGGACGAGGCCCGCCGCGCGGTTCGCGTTCTGCTTGATGTTCATGATGTCCTGGAAGGCAGGATCGGACGGGCGGTGGTTCTGCAACAAGAAGTCGGAGAAACCGATAATGGCCGTCAGCATGTTATTGAAATCGTGGGCAATGCCGCCGGCGAGCTGACCGATGGCCTGCATCTTCTGGCCTTGCACCATCTGCAGCTCAAGCGCGCGCTGCTCTGTGGTCTCGATGGCGTAAGCGATTGCCGCCTCGCCGTCGCCTTCGCCGTGCTCGATCGGACTTAAATAGAAGCGGCCTTTCCGCTCCTTGTCCGAGGCGAAGGTGAAATCCAGCGGCTCGATCAGACCTTGACCGGCGATGGCCTGGTCGAGGGTCTTGCGCAAGTCGGCGCGATCGTCCGTGTCGGCCAGATCCACGAGCGCGACCTTGCCGGTATCGTCGCCGGTTTGGCCGAACAGCCGCATGAAGGAGGCGTTGGTCGCGCTGATGCAGCCTTCCGCATCGATGGTCGCGATGGCGATGGGGGCGGCGTGAAACAGCCGCGCAAATCTGAGCTCGGCGGATCCCGCCTCTTCCGCCTCGCCGGCGGAGCGATTGATCACGAGCGTATGTGCGGCCACATTCGCGCCGTTCCGCGGCAGGCGATGCAGGATGCGCACGGGAAGATTGGTGCCGTCGGCCTTGATGAGATCGATGTCGAAGCGAGCGGTCGCGCCTTGCGCCTGTCCACGGCCCGAGCTCGCGACCACGCTGGCATTATCGGACGACATGATCTCGGAGAGTTTCAGCGGCCGGCCAGCGATCTCGGCGAGGTCGAGGCCGAGCCATTGCGCGAGCGTCGCATTGAGATATTGGATGGTGCCGTCCGCGGCACTGGCGAAGAACCCGGCCGGGGCATTGTCGAGATAGGCGATCGCCGATTGCACCCGCTCGAAGCTCGATTCTTCGTTGGCGCGGTCTTGGGTGATCTCCTCGACCTGCCAGACGACAAGGCTGCCGCTTCTGCCCAAGCGCGGGTCGGCCGGCATGGCGCGGACGGAGATGCGGAACCAGCGCGGTACGATGCCGGCTTCGTCTTCTGCCTCCCCCAGCGCCGGAATGCGAAAATCTTCTTTCAGGCTCCGTCCCTGTTGGCTCGCGCGCGCCAGCCTGAAGATCTGCTCGGCGATATGGGTGCTGCCGGCAAAGGCGCGGTCCGGCGGCAGCACGGCGGCGGCGGCATCCAGTCCCAGCAGATTGCGGTAGGCCTCGTTGGCATAAAGCACGTGGCCGGCACTGTCGGCGATCAAGGCGCCTTGCGGCAGATTGTCGACGAAGGCCTTGGTGACATCGTTGCGGGCATGGCGCTGGCCGAAATGGAGGATGCCCACGGCCCCGGCGAACAGGCAAAATACGCCGATTACGGCAAGGCCGGCGAGAATGGCCAGCACGACGGGCTCTGCCATCTCACGCGAGACCATGGCGAGGCCAATTGCAGCGGCGCCCAGCGCCAGCGCCAGAAGCACCACCAGACCCACGCCCCCGTCGCGCCCGGTGCGGTCGGCTACCGGATCGCTATAGCGCATGGGGGCGTCAATGTCGGACATGGCAGGCAAGTTAGCCGATTCGAATGGTCTCCGCGCCGGACTTTGTCGCCTCTAAGGAGGGCTTGCGGGGCGCGGTGAATGTATTGGCTCATCTTGGCACGATGGTTAACGATTTGTTAGGGGCAGCTTCAAACCTAACCACCGCAACCCTTTGAAAAAATTTGGCTGAGTTCCGCAATTCGATTGACTGTTGCTTTCGCGTCACGGCGGTTTTGCTTGTGGACCAGGTTAAAAAGGAGTAAATAATTGGTCCGAGCTTACGGCTGCCATGTGTTGTTGTGGCGAGCGATTGAGGCGACGCCGGTAGTTTCATCCCGCTCTCAGTCCGTAGGATCGCCGGTAGTTCCCTGCAAATGGTCCGACACTGACGGCTTAGGCCTTAGTGTCAGTCCCCCAAAACTCTCCACTCCCCGCCCCCAAAGCGGGGAGTTTTTTTATCTGCAGATTGACTGAACGCGCGGCCTGCCCGACATGTCACGCCATGTCGCTTCGCGCCACATCGAGCGTATTTGTGTTGAGTGCGCTGGCAGCGTTCGCGCCGTCGCCGGAGCCCGCGATGGCCGGAGAGATGCCGCAAGGCTTCGTCTATCTGCGCGATGTCGATCCATCCATCCAACAGGACATGCGCTATGCGGGCGCGGCAAATTTCCTGGGTCACGCGGTCAGGGGCTATGACGCGGCCGAATGCGTGCTGGTGAGCCAAGCCGCAAACGGGCTGAAGGCGGTGCAAGCCGAACTTGCGGCAAAGCAGCTCAGCCTCAAAGTCTATGATTGCTATCGGCCGGCGCGCGCGGTCGCGTCCTTCGTCGATTGGGCGAAAGAGCCGGACGACCCCAAGGCAAAGTCGATCTATTACCCGGCGCTGGAAAAGCGCGCGCTGTTCCCCGGCTACATCGCGACGCGATCGGGACATTCGCGCGGAAGCACCATGGATCTTACCATCGTGCCGATCGGCTCGACCGCACCGTCCGAGGCCAGCATCGAGCAGAGCATCGCGGCTTGCACCTCACCGGCTCGCGCTTCCGACAACAGCCTCGACATGGGCACAAGCTTCGATTGTTTCGACACCAAGGCCAATACCGCAGCGTCAGGCCTGACCGACGCTGAGCGCAACAATCGCGGCGCTCCTCGTCGAAGTCATGAGCCGGCACGGCTTCAAGAATTACGACAAGGAATGGTGGCATTTCACCCTCGAGGGCGAGCCCTACCCAGACACGATCTTCGATTTTCCGATTAGCCCGCGAGAGTGAGCTGGGGCGACCTATTCGTCGCGATAGACGCGCTCGCGCCGCTCGTGGCGCTCTTGCGCTTCCACGCTCAACGTGGCGATGGGGCGCGCGTCGAGACGCTTGAGCCCGATCGGCTCTCCAGTCTCCTCGCAATAGCCGTAGGTTCCGTCGTCGAGGCGGATCAACGCGGCGTCGATCTTGGCAATCAGTTTCCGCTGGCGATCGCGAGCCCGAAGCTCCAGCGCGCGCTCGGATTCTGACGTGGCGCGGTCGGCGATGTCGGCATGCTGCTCGGATTCATCATGAAGGTGCTGGAGCGTTTCTTTGGTCGAGCGCAGAATCTCTTCCCGCCAGGCGGTGAGCTTGCGCCGGAAATAAGCGCGCTGCTTGTCGCTCATAAACGCTTCATCTTCCGACGGCCGATAGTCTTCGGAAAGTTTGACCTTGGGCCGCATGAGAGTCGCTGCCATGGGCATCGGGTTGTCCAAAGGCCTGCGCGAGGCCCTTCCTCCATTTGCACCGGCTCGCTCATTAGCGACCCGCCGGGCGCCCCCGTATTACGGATGCGCGTGGCCAAGTCAAGGCAGAGACGCGCTTGACAAGCGCACGAAGCAGTGAGCGAAAACACAACGCAAATCCGTCATATTTCGCCGCGCCATGGTGGCGGCGGTGGACGGCGTTGTGCGGAGCCGTCCGACTGCAAAAATTTTGTGCGCCAAGCGCTTTCGATCGCCATATTTATTGGCGTCTCGCCGCTACCCCAAGGAAGCGCGCGAGCGAAAAAGGACTGAACACACTTGCCCACCTCTTCCCTAGCCCGAGCCACGGCCGATGCCTTGCGCAGCGCCGGCGATTTCGCCGCCGATCTGGTGAACCCGACCATCCGGCTCGGCGTCACGGGGCTGGCGCGATCCGGCAAGACCGTGTTCATCACCGCGCTCGTGCATAATCTCATCGCGGGCGGCAGGCTTCCCTTCTTCGACGCGGCGGCAGAGGGCCGGGTGCTTCGCGCTTATCTCGAGCCGCAGCCCGACGACACGGTGCCGCGCTTTGAATTCGAGCAGCATCTCGCCGATCTCACCGGCGAGCCGCCGCGCTGGCCGGAAAGTACGCGCAAGATCAGCCAGCTCAGGATTGCGGTCGAATATGAGTCCGCCAGATTCTGGAAGCGGCAACTCGGCTTCGACCGGCTCAACATCGACATCGTCGATTATCCCGGCGAGTGGTTGTTGGATCTTCCCTTGCTCGATCTCGATTTTGCCGAATGGTCGCGCGCGGCGTTGGAACAGAGCCGGGTCAAAGGCCGTCGCGGCATCGCCAAAGCCTGGCATCAGGCGCTGACCGAGATCGACCCCACCGCGCCGGCAGATGAAGCACTGGCGGCAAAGCTGTCGGATCTGTTCAAGGCATATCTGCGTGCAACACGCGCCGACCAATATTCGCTGTCGACCTTGCCGCCAGGGCGCTTCCTCATGCCGGGCGATCTGGAAGGCTCGCCCGCGCTGACCTTCGCGCCGGTCGAGGGCGATGCGTCGAATTTCCCCAAGGGCTCGCTTGGCGCGATGATGGAGCGGCGTTACGAGGCGTATAAGAAACTTGTGGTGCGTCCGTTCTTTCGCGATCATTTCTCCCGGCTCGATCGCCAGATCGTGCTGATCGATGTGCTCGCCGCGCTGAATGGCGGAGCGGCGGCAATCTCCGACCTCGAGCGCGCCATGACCGAGACGCTGCAATGTTTCCGCACCGGGTCGAACACGCTGTTGTCGCGCATGTTCGCGCCGCGCATCGATTCCGTGGTGCTCGCGGCGACCAAGGCCGATCATCTGCACCACACCAGCCACGACAGGCTCGAGGCGATCTTGGGCGCGCTCGCCGAGAAGGCAATCGGCCGCGCTGAATTCGCCGGCGCCAACGTCAAGGTGTTGGCGTTGGCCGCGGTTCGCGCGACGCGCGAAGCACTCGCCAAGCGGAACGGCGAGAAGCTTCCTTGCATCATCGGTTATCCCCTGCCGGACGAGACCATCGGCAAGCGAACATTCGGCGGCGACGAGGAGTTCGCGATCTTTCCCGGCGACCTTCCCGCCGATCCGAAACTCGCGCTTGAAACCATGGAGATCGAGGCGGATGAAGTGCGCTTCGTGCGCTTCCGGCCGCCGAACCCTGTCATGCTTGCTTCGGGCGGTTATGCGCCCTTCCCCAATATCCGCCTCGACCGCGCGTTGCAGGCGCTGATCGGAGATCGTCTGGCATGAGCAAGCAGAAGACGCGCAAGCCCACCTCGTTCCGGGTCGAGGATGTCGAAGTGATCGCGACGCCAATGGCGCTTCCCGAGCCCACTTTGCCCGCGCCCCGCATCCGCAATGTGCCGGCGCTGGAAAGAGGCTTGCGCTGGGGCAGCATCTTGCTGGGCGCCGTCGGCGGCCTCGTCACCATGGCCGCGACGGTTTGGCTTTACGATTGGGCGCTCGCGCTTATCGCCAGGCAAGACGTGATCGGCTGGATCGCCGTCGGCCTGCTCAGTCTCGCGGTGTTGGCGCTGATCATGATCGTGCTGCGTGAGATCGCGGGGCTGTTGCGCTTGCGGCGGCTCGATCATCTCCGCCACGAGGCCGACAGTGCCGCTCGGCAAAACGACAAAGTGCTCGCGCTCGACGTGGCTCGGCGGCTGAAGCGACTCTATGCCGGACGAAAGGACATGGAGTGGGGCTTGGCCCGCTTCGCCGAGCATGAGCGCGAGATCAACGATGCGGCGGAGCTGCTACGGCTTGCCGAGCGCACTCTGGTGGCGCCGCTCGATCCGCAGGCGCGCGCCATCGTCGCTGCCGCCGCGAAGCGCGTCTCCGTGGTCACGGCCGTGAGCCCTGCGGCGCTGATCGATATGTTGTTCGTCGGCGGGCAAAATCTACGCATGCTTCGCCGGCTCGCCACTCTCTATGGCGCGCGGCCGGGGACGCTGTCTCTGCTGAAACTGGCGCGCATGGTGGTGACGCATATCGTGCTCACCGGCGGCATCGCGCTCGGAGACGATCTGATCCATCAATTGGTCGGACACGGATTGACCGCCAAGCTGTCGACCCGCCTCGGCGAAGGCCTGTTCAACGGGGCGCTGACGACACGGATCGGTCTCGCGGCAATCGATGTCTGCCGGCCGCTGCCTTATATCGAAGTCGCCGCGGCCTCGCTTCCGCGAACTCGTCGCGGAAGTCGCTGGGCTCAACGCTTAGCACTTAGCCTTGGAGCTTGCAGCCGTCGACCGCGATTCAGCTTGCCACGTTATTGTTGTGGCGATGGCGCTGAGGCCATCGGCGCAGCGCCTTTCGCGCCAGCTGGCGACGACAATTGACTCAGTGGCACGGGTACGGTGTCGCCCCAAGGCAGATCTTCTGTCGGCGTTGAGTTGCGCAAGGTCTGTCGCGGCTTCTTTTCGGCAGCGGCGTCCGCAGCCTCGCTCGGAATCGATCCGAGGTTCAAATCGCCCGGAACGCCTGTCGGCGGCGAAGCCGACTTGCCATCTTCTTGCGAAGCCGTTGCTGACGCTTGCGGTGCGGAAGCGAGCGGAGGCGTTTGCGAAGGGGTGCGCTCGGGCATGGGCCACGGCAGCAACCGGTAAATTCACAGTCGCGTCGATGGGAACGGCCAAGGCGAAAACGTCGGGCGTGACAGCCGGGTCATCGACGATCACCGGGGGAGGAATTGTTGGTGTCGAAGCGATCTGCTCTACGGGACCGGCCTGTTGCGCGCTCACTTGGGCGGGCTGCGACGTCTCCGAGGCAACGCTTTTCGGCGTCTGCTTGGCGATGATGCTTTCGCCACCGCTGACAGCGCGGCGTTGCGCCAAAGTCGCTCAACGGGACGACAAGCGCACCAGGAATCCCGATCGCGCCCGCGGTGACCGCAAGCACGACTTCAAACGCGACCAGCCCCGCAACCAACGCTAAACCAATTGTGCGGGCGGCGCGGTGGCTGCCCACTTCGCTCATGGCCCCAACCCACGAAAAACGCCTGTCAAAACGCAATCTTGTGCGTGCGACCATCATAGCCCAGTTGATGGCGTGCGAAACCGTATCGGCTGTTGCGGCGCACACTAAGTCGGCGATCGTGTCTTATCCGTCACAGCTTCTTTCGCGTCTCTTTTTGGGCCAAACGGTGGATAATGGGGATAAGCGCGACGCGCCGGCTGCGCCCGACCCCGCTTGTTATATGCTTCAACTCGTGAGCGGATCTGCCGTGAAGCGTGCTGGAAGAGAAATCGGAAGGCACAGGAAGCGGCGGGGAAGTTCACAGGGCAAGGCAAGCCCGAGGCTGTCCATTGCCGTGGACGGCTAAAGGTGGAGGGGCTCGTAACGCTAGGTGCCACGGCCTGTTGGCGATGCCGCATAGCCGTGAGGTGTTGTCGATAGGGCACAGAGCGAGACAAGTTCAACCGCCGAACCTGGAACCGGCCCGGCCGGGCTGGAACCACGTCGTTTCAACGCGACGTTAAATAAGGGCCAAGGCCAAAGTCGCGCCGCCGTTCTTGCGGGAAACTGTAAGAACAGAGCGCGCGATTAGAGACCGAAAGGTCTCGCGGCGCCGACGGATCGTCCCGAACGGGCGAGAAGCCGACATCGCACAGGGGGGCGGGGCTGCCAAGCTCCGCCTTTCCTGTTTTTTAGCCCCCTCTTTTCCTCTCTCACCGCGCTGGCGCCATCCGCCAGGATGACTAAGATTGCGCGCCCAAACCGGGAGAGGTGCTTCGCGTGGCCGTCCGTGTCTCTTATTTCATGTGTCTCGCGGTGGCGCTTGCCGCCTTGCAGCTCGCGTCGTGCAGCACGATCGAGAAGGTCCGAAGCAAGGACGGCGCCTCAAACGACGCAGAGGCGGTCCAGGTCAAACCGGAAGATCCGCTGGCGCGGCCGATCCAGGTCGCATGGACTTCGGCGCGCGCCAAATATTGCGGCTTTCTGTTCGACCCGGCGAGGCTCCGCGCGAATTATCTGGCGTCGGCGGCGGCGAGCAACTCGCCCGAGCAGATGAAGAAGCTCGAGCACGCCTACGATTACACGTTCGACTCCGTGCTCGCCGGCATCGGCAACGATCCGTCTTATTGCAGCAAATCGCGCGCCGAGGCGATCAGGGTCGACCTCACCCGCTATCTTGCGGGCGACTACACGCCGTCGGCGCGCGCCGGACGCTAGTTGAGCGGAGGTGTCGGCGCTGGAGTCGTTGGCACAATCTCGGCAGGCGGACTGAGCGTTGGCGCAGTGCCGGAAGATTCAGGCAACGAAGAGGTCACGCCGCTCTCCGCAGCCGGCGGTGTTGCCGGCTGCGAGACGCTTGGCGGTGACGGCGGTGGCGGTGCCGGAATTTCATCCAGCGGCTCATGCCTGATCTTCTCGGCGGTCCGCACCAGGAAATCTTCGTCGGCCTGCGCGGCCAACAAATAAGAGATGCCGCCCTCCGACCAGGAGACCATGCCGATGTCGCCGGCCATGGTGAATTCCGGCTCGCTGTTCGCTTCGCTCGGCATGGCGTAGAGCGCGACCGGCGCGCCGCGAGTCCCGAGATAGAGAACCTGCCCGAGCGGCTTGCCGCGATATTGCAGCAGCTGACCGCGAACCAGCTTCAACCCTTGCGGATCGAGGTTCGGCACTTTCAGCGAAGGCCCGATCGCTTGCGCGAGTTCGAAGGCGACGAGATCGCGGTTGCCTTGACTGTTCAGGCCCACTTCGAGGCTCGAACGCGTGAGCAAGGACTGCGTGCGCGCCACGTCATCCTGCCAGCTCGAGGGCAAGCGCGCCGTCTGCTTCGGCAAGACATAACGTACCGGCGTGAGCTCAGGCAGTACGACCGGCACGGCATAACCGGCGAGAGCCGCCAAAATCGCGATGAGCACTCCGTTCGCAATCGACTTCCCCTTCGCTTGCGCGACGACCGGCTCGGTGGTCCGCACATAGGGATCGGCGCGGAGCGTGATCTCGTTCAGCTCGCCGGCAAGGATGGCTTCGAAGGCGCTCTCGAAACGGCTATGCGCTTCTTTTAGCGCATCGACCCTCCGCGCGATGACCTCGTCCTGCTTGAGGACCTTCTCCACCGCCTTGGTCTGCGCGCGCGCGAGCTGACCGTCGACATAGGCCACGAGCAATTCGTCACTGAGTTCGGTCATGTTCGGAGCCCTTTGGATATAATTCCTCGACTGTGGCGCTCGATGCCATGTCCCAGCCCTCGCCCAAACGGTCGGCAAGATTGGAACTGGCGCGGATCAGCCGCGAGGCGATGGCGTCCACCGAGCATTCCAGCACCCGTCCGGCGTCCTCGTAGTCGAAGCCTTCGCCATAAACGAGAAGAAGTGCGCTGCGCTGTTGCGGCGGCAGCTGGCCGAGGAAGCCCGCAGTCACATCGTCGGTGATCTCGTCCGGATAGAGCAGCGAGTCGAAGCCAGTGTCGACCTTGGCCTGGCGCATGGGCTCGGCCTGATCGCGAAGTTCCTGGAGCCAGAGCCGGTAAATCTCGGCGAAGGCCCAGCGGTCGAGCGGCGTGCCGCGCTGATAGCGGTATTGCTCGGCGAGCATGCGTTTGAGCGCCCGGCCAAGCAGCGCGGTGCCGTCCTGCTTGTCGCCGATGAGAACATCGGCAAATCGTTTCAGCCTTGGCAAAAGAATCACCAGCCCGTGCCGAAACGAATCGTGGTGTTGGCCTGCCTCAATCACGCCGCATTCCCCCGCCTGGAAGCGCGTTGGCTCACTTCGGAAGTTTTCCCCCGCGAATCACAAGATTAGCATATTTCGCTTTTTGGCAGGAAACCGAGTAGTTCAGAGGCCAATTCTCGCAGGCTTTTCCACAGCTCTCGTGGAGGTCATCCACAGCTTCCACAGGTTTTAATAAAAGTGTCAAAAAGCGCTTGCTTCAGTCACCTGGCTGCCCAATTGTTGCTCAGTCTAATGATTAGAGTTTCAGCTGATGTCAGTGGTGTCCCATAGAAGCGATACCAAGACCGCGCTGGACGGAGACGCCGCGCCGGGTCCGCGGGTGCATGCCTTCGCGAAGGCGCTGACCAGAACCAGACACGCAACTTCGAACGCCGTTGCCGCAAGCCGCGAGGCTTGGGCAAAGGTCGCCACCTCGCAACGCGATGTTGCTCGGAGCGACGTCGCGCAGCGTATCGCTGCACTCGCTGACAGAACGGCGGTCCAGACCATGCAAGCAACCTCAAGCGCGGTCGCGGCCGGCAAGACCGGTTTCACCAAGGCCGCCGTGATCGGCAAAGAGTCCGTGCTGCCGGAGATCGGGCGCACCGGCACGATGTTGCGCGAGCGGATGAAGCCGGAGCGGCTGAAGCAGGACTATCGCAATACGCTGATCTGGCTGCACGAGAACGTATTCGACAGCCCGGTCGAGAAGCTGTGCTTCATTCCGACCAAAGGCCGCGTCGCGGCCGACAGTGTCACCGTGATCGGCACGCGTCAGGCGGAAGGACATGATTATCGTCCGACGCCGAGACTGGTTTTCGATTGGGCGCTCTCGGCGATCGATGAGGATCTGAGCAAGCTCAGCTTCGTCGATTACGGCGCCGGCAAAGGCCGTGCGCTGTTGCTCGCCTCACAACATCCTTTCATGGCCGTGGGCGGTATCGAATATGCGGAGGAGCTGCACGACGCCGCGACGATGAACATCGCGCAGTTCCCGCGGAGCCAGATGAAATGCCGCGATGTCGAATGCGTGCACGATGACGCCGCTGAGCTCGGCGCGCTCGATGGGCCGGCGGTGCACTATTTCTTCAATCCGTTTTCGCGCGACGTGTTCGCCGAGGTGCTGACACCGCCTCGTCGTTTCCTATCGCGATCATCCGCGGCGGCTCTATCTCATTCTGATCGACCCGGTGGCGGAGGACCTGGTGGAGAAGAGCGGCATCTTCATGCCGGTCTCGCTCCCGCCGGCAGCCCGGGCTCGCGCGCAGTTGCTCAGCCCCTACAAGATCGCGGTGTATCGCAGCCTCGTCTAAGTCGCCCTACTTCACGCCGAGCTTTTTCTGCAGGCTCGAGGACGAGGTGGTGTACTGGAAGATCAGCTTCTTATCCGGATAGATATATTTGTGCGCGGCTTGCGCCATCAGCGCCGCCTCGTGGAAGCCGGAGAGAATGAGCTTGAGCTTGCCCGGATAGGTGTTGATGTCGCCGATGGCGAAGATGCGGGGCTCGCTACTCTCGAATTTCTCGGTGTCGACGGGAATCAAATTCTCGTTCAGCTGCAATCCCCAATCGGCGACCGGACCGAGCTTCATGGTGAGCCCGAAGAACGGCATCAAGATTTCGGTCTTCTGCTCGAAGGTCTCGCCGTCGGCACCTTTGACCGTGACCGAGCGAAGCTGACCGTTCTCGCCGTGGAGTTGCGTCACCTGGCCGAGCTTGAAGCTAATATCGCCGCTTTCGACAAGCGCCATCATCTTCTGCACTGAGGCCGGAGCCGCGCGGAACTCGGCGCGGCGATGCAGCAGGGTGAGCGACTTCGCCACCGGCTGAAGATTTAAGGTCCAATCGAGCGCGCTATCGCCGCCGCCGACAATCAGCACGTCACGCCCTCGGAAATTCTCCATCTTCCGCACCGAGTAGAACACAGACTTGTCCTCGTAGGCCTCGATGCCCGGCAATGGCGGACGCTTCGGCGTGAACGATCCACCGCCTGCGGCGACGACCACGATCTTGCTCTCGAACACTTGGCCCGCGTCGGTGCTGAGGCGAAAGCCGCCGTCGATCCGCTCCAACGTGTCCACGCGCTGATTGAAATGAAACTCCGCGCCGAACGGCTTGATCTGCTCCTTCAGCTTGTCGGTCAGCTCCTGCCCCGTGACCACGGGGAGACCCGGGATGTCGTAGATCGGCTTCTCGGGATAGAGCTCGGTGCATTGGCCGCCGGCGCGATCGAGAATGTCGATCACATGCGCCTTGATGTCGACGAGACCAAGCTCGAACACGGCGAATAACCCCACCGGGCCTCCGCCAACGATCACGGCATCGGTCTTGATCACATCTTCGGACATAGCGTGCGCTCTTATGAAACTCGGCTCTAGAATTGTTTGTCTGGAATGCGGACGACAAGGCCGTCGAGCGCATCGGTCACTTTGATCTGGCAGCTCAAGCGGCTTTCCTCGCGGATGTCGAAGGCAAAGTCGAGCATATCTTCTTCCATTTGCTCAGGCGTTCCGGTCGCCTCGCGCCAGGCTTCATCGACATAAACGTGACAGGTGGCGCAGGCGCAAGCCCCGCCACACTCGGCGGCAATCCCGGCCACCGAATTCTTCACCGCAGCCTCCATCACCGTCATGCCGGGCTCGGCCTCGACGACGCGCTCGGTTCCGTCGTTCTGAATAAAGGTGATCTTGGCCATGGCAGTGGCGGTGCTATCAATCGTTTCCGGTCGTGGGGACAGGCGGGGGAGTTTCGCCCTGGGGCACCGATCGCGAGTACAAACCCGCCCAACGGCCACCGCTCTATAGGACAAATGCGGAAGAGACTCCAGCCTTTAGGCGTCGGGTTCCTGCGTCTCCAGCACGCCTGCGATGAAGGCGTTCGCCTCGAGGACGGAGGATTCAAGTTGCGCAATCAAGGCACCGCGCGATGAAGGATTTCCAGCTTCGGCGCGCTCGGCAGCTTCCGCGATGCGCCAAGCGCCGATCGTCCTCGCCGAACCTTTAAGCGTGTGCACGGCCTCGCGCCATTCGCTGTCCGAGCGTGCTGCTTTGACGCGCCCCAAATAGATTGGGGATTGGGTGCGGAAGAGGTCGAGGACTTCGCGCTCGAGCTTCCGATCGCCGAAGGTTTGGCGCGAGAGATGGATCCTATCAAGCGGGGCCGACTGCGTCGCCAAAGCCTGCGGCCCGGCCGCGTGCTTGGTGGCCATGAAGCGTCTCCTCCGTTGCTTAAAGGAAGGCCAGTCTCGCCTGCACGCGTTAATTGGCTGTTTCTCGATCGCACTACCGCAGGCTGGCGTGACAGCAAAATATTGGCGAACTCGAAACTGGCTCAATTTGGGACGCCAGAAATCATAGAAATTTCAATATTTTTCAGTATCTTAAGCCGCGTAAAGCATATTCCGCGATTGGACTTTTGTTATGGCTAAAAATCCGTTAACGATAGAGCAAGAGGGGGAATGCGGTGGGGCTCTTCCGAGGTCTATATCCCCGGAAGTTTTGTGGGTTTCCCGTGTACGCAAGCGTCGCGAGCGGCGGAGTTATCGCGATCGTAGCGCGGCGCAATTCTCTCGTTTTTTAGTTCTGGTAGTTGCGAGGAACGCGTGATGTCGCAGGAACAAGCGAAGTCGCCTTCTGTTGAGTCAGAGTCCGGTAAAGACGAAGCCAAGACCGAGCCCGAGGCGCGCGCGCCAGAGTTACAGAGACGGGCCTCATTGACGGAACGTCTTCGCGCCGAACAGCGCAAGACAGAACCCCGAACATCCGAGCTCGGGACCCAAGATTCCAAGACGTCTGACCTCAAGCCGAAGAGCGAAGATGCTGGCGTGGCCGCCGACTTTGGCGACGCCGCAACCGCAAACGCGGCCGCAAAGTCGATCACGCGCTCCCGCCGGCCGGCCGGTCCCGCGCAGCGCCGGATCAGCGCCGCGGCGGCAGCCAATGACGACGTGCCGTCGATCGGCGGGTTGATCTTCGCGCTCCAGCAGCGGCCTTCGCGCACGCCCTTCGTCTTTGCCTTGTTCGCCTCGATCGCCTGGTTCGTGATCGGCGGCTATTTCGCCTACGGCCAAATCTCGGCCCAGTTCGCCACCGGCGATGCCGCTTCCAGCGCTTCGGCTTTGACCGCGGCGATGACGATCCTGGTGCCGATCGCGATTTTCTGGTTCCTGTCGCTGCTGGTCTGGCGGGCGCAGGAACTCCGCCTGATGGCCTCGGCCATGACCGAGGTCGCGGTCAGGTTGGCCGAGCCGGATAAGCTTGCCGAGCAGTCGGTCGCCTCACTCGGTCAAACCATCCGCCGGCAGGTCGCGGCGATGAACGACGCCATCTCGCGCGCCATCGGTCGCGCGAGCGAGCTCGAAACGCTCGTGCATAACGAAGTCGCGGCGCTCGAACGCTCCTATAGCGAGAACGAGGTGCGCGTGCGCGGCCTCATCAGTGAGCTTGCCAGCGAGCGCGAGGCTCTCGCCAATAACAGCCAGCGGGTGAGCGAGGCGCTGAAGGGCGTCGGGGCGCAAGTCTCCAAGGAAATTTCCAATGCAAGCGGGTCGATCGACAAGAAGCTCGCCGAGCGCGGCCAGCAATTGACCGAACTCTTGGTCGCGCGGAGCAACGAGGCGGCCGATCAGGTGCAAAAGGCGCAAGCCAAAGTCGCCGAGCACGTGCCGGGCCTGTTGGATCGGTTGACCAAGGAGCAGACGCGCCTGAGCCAAGTCATCGAAGGCGCGGCAAAGAATCTCTCGGCGCTGGAAACGGTGGTCGGCGAGCGGGCCAACGCTCTCGACAAGACCTTGAAGGAGCGCACCGAGGCGCTAACCGCTTCGCTCGCCACGCGCATCAAGGGCCTGGAGACCGCAATGGGGCAAGGCGCGCTGGTGCTCGACAAGACCTTGAGAGATCGCACCGATGCCTTCACCGCGTCGGTGTCGCAAAACGCCGGCGTGCTCGACAAGGCCCTGAAGGACCGTACCGACGCCTTCACCGCGTCGATCGCGCAGAATGCCGGCGCCCTCGACAAGACGCTGAAGGAGCGCACCGAGAATTTCGCGCAGACCATTGGGCAAACGACCGCCTGGGGCTCGACAAGACGTTGCAAGATCGCACCACCGCGTTCACGTCCACGGTCAATCAGAGCGCGATTGCGTTCGACAAGACCGTGGCCGAGCGCGCGCAGGCTGCGAGCTCGTCCCTCACCGAGCGCTTGAGGGCGATCGACAGCACATTCGGCCAGCATGTCGCCGCGGCCGACAAGGTGCTGAGCGAGCATACCAAGGCCATCGAAGGCAAGTTCGGCGAGCAGAGCGCGCAGCTCAATCAACTGCTCGCCAATAGCTCGAACCTGATCAAGCAGACCGCCGAGCAGGTTGGGTCGCAGTCGAAGGAAGCCATCGGCGTCCTCACCAATCAGACGCAGGCGCTGCGTGACGTGTCGCGCGGGTTGCTGGAGCAGATCCACAGCCTGACGCAACGCTTCGAGAATCAAGGCCAGGCGATCCTCACCGCGGCCAAGGCACTCGACTCCTCCAACACCAAGATCGACTCGATCCTGGAGAGCCGCCACCAGGCGATCATCGGCCTGTTGCATACCGTCAATACCAAGGCGCTGGACCTCGACAATGCGATGCGGGGCTATGCCGGGACGGTCGAGAACTCCCTCGTCGAGGCCGAGACCAAGGCCAAGCAGGTCGGCGCCGCGCTCGCGCGCGACACGGCGGGCCAGGCGCAACAGGCGCTCGCCCAGATCGAACGCTTGCGCGAGGAAGCTCAGGCGCATACGCAGCGCGCCGTCGGCGATCTCAAGGGCAGCTTCGAATTGGTGATGACGCAAATCGGGCGTCAGCTCGAGCAGATGCGCGGCCAGTTCGACCAGACGTCGCATGGCATGCGCGACGCGGCGCGCCAAACCGCGAACGATCTCGACCAAATGCGCCAAGAGATGCAGCGGCGCATGGACAGCCTGCCGCAGCAAACCGCGCAAGCCACCGCCGCGATCCGCAAAGCGCTTTCCGAGCAGTTGAAGGAGATCGAGGCGATCACGCCGGTTCTCACCCGCGCGGCCGAGCCTGCTTATCGTCAACCACCTCAGCCGTCGCGCGGCGTGCCGCAATTCAGGGAAGAGCCGCGGCCGTTAACAAGCGAGTACGACACCCCACCGCTGCCGCGCTTCGATGCGCAAGGGCGACAGGCCTATACGCCTGAGCAAGATATCGGCTCGGTCGCGAACAGCCTCGCGCAGCAGCTGTCCGGCGCCTCGACCTCCGACCGCAGAAGCAGCGCAGGCCCCCTGCCCGGCCAGATCGACAACCGCGTGGCAGACCGCCGCCGCGAGCAACGCTGGTCGGTCGGCGATCTGCTGTCACGAGCATCCGAGCCTGAAGCACCCGCCTATGGCAGGCAGGATCAGGGATTCGGCGCGCGGGGCGCCCCTCAGGTCGCCGGCGCCCAAGGCTTGCGGGTCGACGAGATCGCGCGCGCCATCGATCCGCGCACGGCCTCAGAGGTCTGGCAGCGCTTCCGCGCCGGAGAGCGCGGGGTGTTGGGCCGGCATCTCTACAGCACCGACGGACAGGCAACGTTCGACGAAATCAGCCGCCGCTATGACCGCGACGGCGAGTTCCGGGCGAATGTCGATCGCTATATGGGCGATTTCGAGCGGTTGCTTGGCGAAGCCGAACAGGCCGACCCGGATGGCCGCATGATGCAGACCTATCTCACCTCGGAGACCGGCCGCGTCTATCTGCTGCTGGCGCATGCGAGCGGGCGGCTGCGGTAAACTCTAGGCTAAAACCCGCGGACTCGTCGACGAACCGACAAATAGCGCCCGCGTGGTGACGAGAATTTTAACGCCGTTGCTTCGCACACCGTTTAGGCCGATGGGGTAGAGTTCGCTTCAACTCTTTGAGTGGTGGCGAGCAAATGAAACTTACAGCAATAACCATCGCGCTTGTGCTCAGCGCTCTATGCCTCAGCTCCGCAGGTGTGGAGGCTCGCGATCGCGCGGGCACATCGCCGCAATTCTGGGGGTTCTACACGCCGTACTACACGGCCCATTACTGGCCGTTGGTCGCTCCCGGTTACGCGACTTGGGGATGGGGGTGTAAGCCGCACTACAACGCTTGGGGCGATACACGACGCCAACTTTATGGATGCTCGGGCGCGCGCCGCTAGCGCTAACGCTTGGTCACGACCCAGGTTGTGGTGTCCTGCATCACTTCGGTGAAAGCCTGGTTCAGAGCCGCGACCGCCTGGTTCGGCGTATCGCTCGGCGAATTCACCCTCGAAGTGAATGACTTTTGCGCGACGACCTTGCCGGAGTTGTTGACGAGCTTGGCGAAGAGCTCGACCTCGGCCGCGGCGTGGCCGTTTGAAGCGTCAATCTGGAAGGATCGAAGCTCGGTGGAAAGTGTGTAGTCCCCGGAAGTCGTACCCACCGACCTGACCGCGCCGGAATTTTGGATGGTCTCCACCATGCGCGCCTGAACCAGACGCGGCAGGCGATCGCTCCAGGCGACGCCCTTGTAATAGGAGACCATATCGGCGCTCGGCTTGACCATGATGCGATTGGTGTCAAGCGGCGTGGCCGCGACAGGCTCGGCTACCACCAGCTGGTATTTCACCGATTTAGGCGAGGCCGCGAAGGACCGGGCAGCCACGATATCGTAGGTCGTGGGGGGCCCAGAGCCGGCGCAGCCGACTAGTCCCAGGCCCACTATGCCTAGTGAAATGATCGCCACCGGCCTGAACATCGTTGTTCAACCCCCCTGTCGGCAACCCACCCCTTTTCGGGCCCTCAGGGTGTGCTGTTGCCGCGAGGAGTATATTCCGGCACTTGACTGCCACCAAGCAAAAAGCCCTTGGGATTAGCCTCGAACTTCTCAAGTATCCGGTTCAGCGTAACCGCGGTCCGCTTGCCTTCCCGCATGAAATTGCCGAATTCGGCGATACTATCCTTGGCGGTCTTGGTCAGGCCGGTAATATTGTCCCCAAGTGAGACATCAAGCTTGCCGGACAAGTCCTTGAAAGAGGCCGCACCTTCCTTGACGTTGGTGATGGCTAGCGAGATGTCTTCCGTCTTTTCCGCAAGCGCGGTGGTGACAGCCTCGATGTTGGTCACGCTCTTGTGGATGGATTCCTGGTTCTCGGCGACGAGATCGTTGAGGCGCGTCAGGAGAGCATTGGCGTTGTTCATCACGGCAGGCGCCGCGTCAAACAGGCCTTGGCCGGACCCAGGATCGGCTTTGATCACGGGAATCGGGTTCTCGGCGGTGGCAACGAGAAAGGGCGAGTCGGGCGTGCCGGCGCTGATCTGAACGCCGCTGCCGCCGGTCAGGCCGAGCGACTGAATGCCGGCATGAGAGTTCTCGCGGATCGGCGTATCGGTGCGCACGCCGACCAGCACTTGCACGTTCCTGGCGTCTTCCGGATCGAGCGCGAGCGATTGCACCTCGCCGACCTTGATGCCGTTGAAGGCGACGTTGGCGCCTGAGGTCAGCCCGCCGACCGAGCCGTTGAAGACGATGTAGTATTGCTTGCCGCCACCGGCGAGATTGGTCATCCAGAAAATGAAGACGAAGGCGAGCGCGAAGACGCCGAGCACGAAGCCGCCGATCATCAGATAATTGGCCTTGGTCTCCATGCCCTCTGTCTCCTATCGCGCAGTCGCGGCGGCCGCGCGCGTGGCCGGCATCGCGGCGCGTGCCCGTTCGCCGCAGAAATATTCTTTGATCCACGGGTGATTGGGCTTCTGCTGCAGCTCTCCCGGTGAGCCGGTGCGCACGATCTTCTTGTCGGCGAGCACGGCGACGCGGTCGCACACGGTGAAGATGGTATCGAGGTCGTGGGTCACCATGTAGACGGTCAGGCCAAGCGTCTTCTGCAGCTTCTGGATCAGATGATCGAAATCCGAGGCGCCGATCGGATCGAGGCCCGCGGTCGGCTCATCGAGGAACACGATCTCCGGATCGAGCGCCAGCGCGCGGGCGAGGCCTGCGCGTTTCCGCATACCGCCGGAAAGCTCGGACGGATATTTGTGCGCGGCGTTTGGCGGCAGCCCGACCATGGCGAGCTTGAGGAACGCGAGATCGTCCATCATGGCTTGGGGCAGCTCCAAATGCTCGCGCATCGGCACCTGAATGTTTTGCAGTACGGTCAGCGAGGAGAATAGCGCGCCGTCTTGGAACAATATGCCCCAGCGGGTCTCGATGTCGAGGCGATCCTCCGCCGATAAGCCTTTGACATTACGGCCAAAAAGCTCGATCTCGCCGGTGTCGGGTTTGATCAGGCCGGTGATCACGCGCATCAGCACGGATTTGCCCTGGCCCGAGCCGCCGACAATGGCGAGGATCTCGCCGCGAAACACGTCGAGGCTGAGCCCATCCCAAATCTGATAGGCGCCGAAGCTCTTGGCGAGCCCGCGCACGCGGATCAGAACCTCTTTGCCGTTCTCTAAGATCACACCCCGATCCCCGATAGAAACATGGCGAAGATAGCGTCCAAAATTATCACGAGGAAAATCGCCTTGACCACGGCGCTCGTCACATGCTGGCCGAGCGACTCCGCGCTGCCCTCAACCTTCATGCCTTCGAGGCAACCGACAAGGGCAATGATCATGGCGGCGAACGGCGCCTTCACCATGCCGGCCATGAAGTGCTGAAAGTCAACAGCGTCGTGAAGCTTATCGATATAGGTGCCTGCGTCGATGCCGAGCACGGCCATGGCCATGATGCCACCGCCGATCAGCCCCATGATGTCGCCGAGAAAGGTGAGCAGCGGCAGCGCCACGACGAGCGCCAGCACGCGGGGGATGACCAGCGTGTCCATCGGATCGATGCCAAGCGTGCGCATGGCGTCGATCTCCTCGCGCATCTTCATCGAGCCGATCTCGGCGGTGAAGGCGGAACCGGAGCGGCCGGCGACCATGATCGCGGTCAAAAGAATGCCGACCTCTCGAAGCGCCAGGATCGCAACCATGTTGACGGCGAAGGGCTCGGCGCCGAACGGTTTCAACTGCACCACGCCCTGCTGCATCACCACGGCGCCGATCAGGAGACAGATCATCGCGATGATGGGCACGGCGCGCAAGCCGGCATGATCCAGATGATGCACGAACGAGGTCATGCGGAAGCGCCAGGGCTCTTTGATCATGCGGCCAAGCGCGAAGGTGACCTCGCCCAAGAAATTGGTGAGGAGGAGCGCGTCGGTGCCGACACTCGGTGATGGCCTTGGTGCCGTCGTCGACGAATTGCTTGAGGGGCGCACGGGTCTCGATCTTGGGCCGCTCGGCGCCGCCCCTGCTCTTCACCTCCTCGATCAGGATGCGGAAGGCTTCGGTCGCGCCCGAATAGCGGGTGCGTAAGCCCCCCGCCGTCCAGGATGCCGCGGTTCGTTGCAGCAGCATGGCGCCGGCGGTATCGATCTCCGCGATGCCCGCAATATCCATCTCTCCGGTAAACTCAGGCGTCGGCGGAATCGGCACGCGAAGTCGCTTCAATGCGGCGTCGATGCTGGTGGCTTCGGCGACGGTCCAGGCGCCCGAGGCGATCAGGCGGAAGGTCGTGCCATGAAGCTCGACGCGAAAGCCCGGCGCCCGCGCCTGGGTCGAGAGTTTTAGGGTAAGGTCGCGCTTAAGCATGGCCCGGATGGATTGTGGCTGGTTGCCCCGTGGAACGAGTTGGTTTTGCAGGAAAATCCAGGAGAAAGGAAGGCGAGATGCGACGAGCCGGAAACTTCCATGGTTAACGGCACTCGCCATGGCAGGCGGCTCAAGGTCGCCGTCGAAAGCTGGCCGATTGCGGGCGGTTTCACCATCTCGCGGGGCGCAAAGCACGAGGCGGTCGTCGTCGTGGCCACGATCGAGGACGGCACGCACCAGGGACGCGGGGAATGCGTCCCCTATCCCCGCTATGGCGAGAGCGTTGAGAGCGTGGTCGGCGCCATCGAAGCCTTGGCGCCGGAGATCGAGGCCGGGCTCGATCGCTTTGGACTCGGCGAAGCGCTGCCGTCGGGTGCCGCGCGAAACGCGCTCGACTGCGCGCTGTGGGATCTGGAGGCGAAGTCGACGGGCATTAGTGCGGCGACGCTCGCCGGTCTGAAGCGGCTTGAGCCGGTCGAAACGGCCTTCACCATCTCGCTCGCTTCGCCGGAGGAGATGGCACGCAAAGCGCGCGAGGCGCGTCACTATAAGCTGCTCAAGCTCAAGCTCGGTGGCGATGGCGACGAGGAACGGCTCCAAGCGCTGCGCGAAGCGGTCCCCGATGCACGCTTCATCGCCGACGCCAACGAAGCCTGGTCCGAGGCAAATCTCGAACGCATGCTGGAAGCAGCGGCGACCGCGCGCGTCGAGTTGATCGAGCAGCCGCTGCCGGCCGGGGACGATGCGATACTCGAACGCATCGCCCGGATCGTGCCGATTTGCGCCGACGAGTCCGTGCATGATCGCGCTTCACTCGCGAACATCGCCAAGCGCTACGATGCGGTGAACATCAAGCTCGACAAGACCGGCGGACTCACGGAGGCGCTCGCCACAGTGACGGAGGCGCGAGCGCTCGGGCTCAAGATCATGGTTGGGTGCATGGTGGCGACGTCGCTTGCGATGGCCCCTGCCCTGATCCTGGCGCAAGACGCCGACTATGTCGATCTCGACGGACCGCTGTTGCTCGCGCGTGATCGCGTCCCCGGGCTCGACTTATGCCTCGGGCGAAGTCTTCCCGCCGGCGCCGGCGCTGTGGGGGTGAGGTTCCAGGCTCTCGACCACCAAGCCGCCATGCCAGCGCCGCATCAGCAACGCCGCGCAGAGCACGGAAACAAAAGCGAGAACCGCCATCGCGGCATAAGCCTCAGGACCGAATAGCCGATAGAGTGGGCCTGAGGCGATGGTCGCGAGCCCCATGGCGAGCCCCGCAACAGCGGCGGCATAGATGCCTTGCGCGGTCGCTGCGCGATCTTCCGGCACGGCGTGAGTTAAGAAGTGGATCGCGGCGAGATGCGCGGCGCCAAAACTGAAGGCATGCAGACTCTGCACCAGCGCCGTTACCAGAAGCGGCGGCTCGAACGCCATCAACCCCCAGCGGACCGTCGCGGCCAAGGCTGCGATGGCGAGCAGGCGCGCGGCACCGAGCTTTGCGATCAGGGCCCCGGAGAAGGCGAACAACACGATTTCGACAATGACACCGAAGGCCCAGAGCGCACCGATCGCCTCCGCCGAGAAACCTTGACGCTGCCACGCGATGGTGCCGAACGCATAATAGACCGCGTGGCTCGCTTGCACCGCGCTCGTGGCCAATAGAAACAGCAAGAAATGCGGCGATTTAAACAGCGCCATCGCCTCGCTGAGTTTGAGATGACGATGAACTCCGTCGGTTGGACGGGTCTTTGCCGTCAGTGTTTTCGGCAAGAGCATGGTGCCGACGAGCATGAGAATCGTCGCGGCCAGCAGCAGCGGCAGGATGGTCGCTGGCCCCCAGCGCTGAATGATGAAGCCCGCGCCGAAGCTCGCGAGGATGAAACTTGCCGAGCCCCAGAGCCGCACGCGACCATAGTCGAGGCCATGTTTGCGAATGCCGGCCACGGCCACGGTCTCGATCAGCGGCATGATCGTGGTCCAGCAGATCGCGAGCAGGACGGTCGCGGCCAGCATCGGCCAGAAACCATCCGCCGCCCAAAGCGCCAGGAACGAGAGCAGCGAGCCCCCGCCGAGCATCAGCAGAATGGCGCGGCGGTCCTTGGCCCGGTCGGCGGCAAAGCTGATGGCGGGCGTCGACAGGATGCGGACAAAGAGCGGCGCCGCCAGCAGAAGCGCGATGGCGTCCTCGCTCATGCCCCGGAAATGCAGCCAAACCGGCATATAGGGCAGGTAGAACCCGACCACGAGAAAGAGCGCGGCATAGAGGAAGGCAAGCCGGGCGGCGACCGGGGGTCCGATCGGCGGCAGGTTAACCGCGCGCGGCGCTTTGGCGATTGGGGCTTTCCCGGGCAATTAACGACTCGCTTCAGGCTCGTAGGGTAGGCTCGGGCCTTACCCCGAATCGCGTTAGCTTCGCTAGCCATGCCAGACACCGCCCCCAACCGGACCGCAACCGGCCAGACCGAGACCTCCAACCAGGCTCAGTCGCGATACGACGTCATCGAGGCGACGCTGATGAGGTCGCGCTGGGGCCGCGCCTTCCTCGCCGAATATTCAAGACGCAATCGAGCCGCCGATACCGAGATGCTGCTCGATGCCATCGCGAGGCTGGAGCATATCGTCCGCCGGCCGCAGAATGAGCGCGACAATGAAGGCGTTTGGGGCGAACTCATCGAGATGAGCGAGGCGATTGCACGCATGCGGCGCGAGATCGCCTCGATCAAGCCGCCGAGCCAGATCATCGCGGCGACGGTCGAGCTGGAACAAGTGGTCAGCGCCACCGAGCAGGCCACGTCGGAGATTCTGCAAGCGGCGGAGGACGTGCAGGAAGTCGCCTGGACCTTGCGCGAGAAGGGAGTCGAGGCAGATGCGTGCGAGGCGCTCGATCGGCGCGCGACCGACATCTACACCGCCTGCTCGTTTCAGGACATCACCGGGCAAAGAATGGAGAAAGTGGTGAAGGTGCTGCATTTCATCGAGCAGCGCCTCAACGCCATGATCGAAGTTTGCGGCCCGCGCGGCGCTTCAGAGGAAATTCTCCCCTCGGCGGAACTGAGCGATGCGCAATTGCTCAACGGCCCCCTGCCCGAGGGCGAAGGCCTGAAGCAGGACGATGTCGACCGCGTCCTTGTCGTGAGCGATCAAGCCGCGGACGCCTTGCGGGACACGCAACAAGCCCTCGCCATCGAGCCTTTAGCGCTGGCAACCCTGGACGAGACCAAGCGCAAGGCTCTATTCGGCTGATATTTTTCAGCTATTTCAGATGGTTAATAGAAACTTACAAAATTTCTAGAGGGCGCCCCTTGAAACTTAAATGGGCCCTCGCCATCTCTGGGTGGACGCGAAGTTCCCCCTGAGCGTCCCCCAAACTGACGCATGACAATGAAACGGCCCGATCTCCCCCCGATCGGGCCGTTTTCTTTTGGCGTCGGCGCCAACGGCTCTTCGGTAGCTTGGCGTGATGGGCTGCGAGCATATTCTCCAGGAACTGCCGCGCCGAATTCTCCCAGCTGAAGCCCAAGGCGAAATTCCGTGCGGCGTCGCGGTCAAGCTCGAGCGCGGCAAGCGCCGCTTGCTTTGAGATCGTTGCTGAGCACGCCGGCGGACGGATCGGTAATCACGTCAAGCGGACCGCTCACGGGAAAGGCCGCGACCGGGACACCGCTTGCGAGCGCCTCGAGCAAGACCAGCCCGAACGTGTCGGTGAGGCTCGGAAACACAAAGACGTCGGCGGAGGCGTAAGCGCGGGCGAGGTCTTCGCCCTGCTTGGCGCCGGTGAAGAGCGCGTCCGGGTATTTGCGCGCGAGCTCGGCACTTTGCGGACCGCTGCCAACGATCACTTTCTTGCCGGGCAGATCGAGTTCGAGAAAGGCCTCGATGTTTTTCTCGATCGCGATGCGTCCGACATAGAGAAAGACAGGGCCATCGCCGAACTCGCGAACTCTTCGCGGGCGAAACAGCTCGATGTCGACGCCGCGCGACCACAGCATCAGCCGGTTGAAGCCGCGGGCACCGAGCTCTTTCTCGAGCGAATGCGTCGCCACGAAGGTGCCGGCCGCGCTGTTGTGAAAGCGCCGCTGCAGCGCATAACACCAAGATTTCGGGGACCGGGAGGCGCGCCCGCACATAGTCGGGAAAGCGGGTGTGGTAGCTCGTGGTAAACGGCAGACCATGTTTGCGGCAATAGGACCGCATCAGGAAACCGAGTGGTCCTTCGGTCGCGATATGGAAGAAATCGGGTCGCTCACGCTCGACGGCGCGGGCGATCGCCCTTGGAGTGGCCAGCGCCAGCCTGATCTCCGGATAGCTGGGCAACGGCACGGTGCGAAATTGGCAGGGCGCGATGAAGGAGACCTCGAAGCCGAGAGGAACGGCTTCCTGCGCCAGGCGCTCATAGGTGCGGACCACCCCGTTCACCTGCGGATGCCAGGCGTCGGTCGCGACGAGAACCTTCATCAAGCCGCGGCCTCGAGCTCCTCAACGCGTATGGGTGACGCTCGGAGATCTTGGTCCGTGTGCGTCCAGCGGATGATCTCGAATTTCCCGTCCTCGGTCTCGGCAACCGCCGTGCAACTCTCGACCCAGTCACCGGTGTTGATATAGACGATGTCGCCAACCTGGCGGATGGCGGCGTGGTGGATGTGGCCGCAGATCACGCCTTGGGCGCCGTGGCGCTTGGCTTCCTGCGCCAGCGCCGTCTCGAATTCGCCGATATAATTCACGGCGCGCTTCACTCTTTGCTTCAGGTAGGCCGAGAGCGACCAATAGGGGAAGCCGAGATAGCGGCGGACGGCGTTCAGATGGGTGTTGGCCCAGAGTGCCAGCATGTAGCTCCAGTCGCCGAACAGGGCGAGCCATTTGGCGTAGCGCACGACGACATCGAACTCGTCGCCATGCATGACGAGATAGCGCCGGCCGTCGGCGCCGACATGGATGGCGTTGCGCTCAATCGCGATGGCGCCGAAGCTGGTCCCGCAGAAATCGCGCAAGGCTTCGTCATGATTGCCCGGAATGAGGATCAGTTCGGTGCCTTTGCGGGCCTTGCGCAGGAGTTTTTGCAGCACGTCGTTATGGCTTTGCGGCCAATAGACGCCGCGCTTGATCCGCCAGAAATCGATGATGTCGCCGACCAGATAGATACGGTCGGCTTCGCAATCGCGCAGGAACTCGAGGAAGGCTTCGGCCTGACAGGCCTTGGTACCGAGATGGATGTCCGAGACGAAGATCGCCCGATACCGCCTCGCCCCGTCAAAATCCACGTTGTCCCCGCCATTTTTCATAACGATGCGCGGGACTTAAGCCAGAGTCTCGTTACAGCGATGTGACAAGAATGGTGGGCTTGGTTAAGCGCGCAGGGCGCTGTTTGCGAGGGGAAGCGGTCAAAAAAGAACCGGCCCGGATGAACCGGGCCGGTCTTCCCTGCGAAACGAGCCAAGCGCTAAGGTGTTGACCTCTGCGGGCTTCGGCTCGCCCCCCCAAACTTTCCACTCCGTATTCGGAGCGCTTTAGTTTCCCTCTAAAGCTTTCGCGCGTCTTACGCTTCCGGCGATCAGGCCCCCCAGCCCGTTACCTGACGCAAAGCTAGCCTAGGGGCATGGGTGCTTCAACATTGCGCAGGCGCCGACCCGCAATTCATCCCCCACCTGTGGCGCAATTGCACAATACGCCCGTAGGCGCACGGGAGACTTCGCCCTTGTCGTGAAAACGGTATTTTTTTCAATGCTCTAGACGGGCAGAACGTACGAGCTGTGAGGGGCCAGCCCGCGTTCGCGCCCAGTCAGGAGAGGTCGAAGAAAGTCGGATTGTGGCGAAAACATTGACGCGGCTTGTTGCAGTTCAGCAACGAGCTTGCCGGGCCGCCACAGATGGCTTGAAGCAATTCGTCGTCAGCGCGGATTTGGCAAAGCATGGACCCGGCAACGGCCGTCCGACTCCTCGGAGCCAGCCCCAACGGACCTTGTGGCGCTCTGTTGCCGCCCTCGGCAGCGCTGTGCAACATGCTGGAAAATCCGGGCTGGAGGGAGATCAATGAAACTGTTGCGGTTTGGCGAGCTGGGCCGAGAGAAGCCCGGAATTCTCGACACACAGGGGCGGATTCGCGACCTTTCGGGGGTGGTCGACGATATTGCGGGCGAGACCCTTGGCCAAACGGGCCTGGACCGCTTGCGCGGCCTCGACCTCAATGCACTGCCCCTGGTGAGCGGCTCGCCCCGTATCGGGGCGCCGGTCGGGGTGGTGCCGAAATTCTTCGGCATCGGCCTCAATTATCGCGACCATGCCGAGGAGACCGGCATGCCCATCCCCGAACTGCCGATCGTGTTCGCCAAGGCGAGTTCCTGCGTTTCGGGCCCCTACGATCCCGTGCTGGCGCCAAAGGGCTTCGAGAGGATGGATTACGAGGTCGAGCTCGGCGTCGTGATCGGGACTAGAGCGCGGAGCGTCGCCGAGGCGGACGCGCTCGACCATGTGGCGGGCTACACAATCTGCAACGACGTGTCGGAACGGAGCCTTACAGGTCGGCGGCCCCGGCGAATGGATCAAGGCCAAGAGCTATGACAGTTTCGGGCCGCTCGGACCTTGGCTCGTCACCAGCGACGAGATCCCCGATCCGCAGAAGCTCAGCCTCACGCTCGATCTGAACGGGCAGCGGATGCAGACCGGCTCGACCTCGACCATGATCTTCACCGTGGCGCAGCTCGTGAGCTATATCAGCAAATATATGACGCTGGTTCCCGGCGACGTCATCACCACGGGAACGCCGCCAGGTGTGGGCATGGCGCGAAAGCCCCGCGTGTTCCTGAAGCCCGGCGATGAGCTGAAGCTCACCGTGTCAGGTCTCGGCGAGCAGCATTACAAGGTGGTGGCGGAGAGTTAGGCGCCGCTAGTCCTTCTTCTCCCACCATTCGTGGAAATGATGCACCGGGCCCCTGCCCTTGCCGATTGCAAGCTCGTCGGCGGCCATGATGGCGGCGGTGACATAGACCTTGGCATTCTTTACCGCTCTGTCGAGCGGCAAGCCCTTGGCGAGCTCCGCGGCGATCGCCGAAGATAGCGTGCAGCCGGTGCCATGCGTGTTCTTGGTCGCAACGCGTGGGCCATCGAGGTGCTGGACGCCGCTCGCATCGACCAGAATGTCGAGTGCGGTCTCGCCGTCGGAATCGCCACCCTTGAGCAGCACGGCGCGCGCGCCGAGATCGAGAAGTCGCTTCGCCCTACCCTCCATCCATTTTTCACGCCGGTCCTCGGGCTCGCCGAGCAGAAGCGCAGCCTCTTTCAAATTCGGCGTGATCAATGTCGCAAGCGGGATCAGCTTCTCACGCAGACTATCGACCGCATCTTCGTCGAGCAGAGGATCGCCGCTGGTCGCCACCATCACGGGATCGAGCACGACGGGCACGCCCGGAAATTCACGCAAGCCTTCGACGACGGCGTCGATGACGCCGGCTGAGCCAAGCATGCCGATCTTGATGGCATTGACGGCAAGATCGCTTACGAGCGGAGCGCATCTGCGCCAGCACGAATTCCGGCGGCACGACCATGACATCATCGACGCCCTTCGTGTTCTGCGCCGTGAGCGCGGTGATGACGCTCGCGCCATAGACGTGGAGCGCGGAAAAGGTCTTGAGATCGGCCTGGATGCCGGCGCCGCCAGACGAGTCGGAGCCGGCGATGGTGAGGGCGATTGCGGTCATGGCGCTCACTATCGGGGGTTATGCGCCGGCGTCAAAGCCCCGTCTTTGACGCATAATCTTATCCGAAAAGTCTGCAACTTTTCGGGATTATGCTCTAACCGATCTTTTGGAGCGCCGGAAACCACTCCAGCAGCCAGCCCGCGATCAGGCTCATGGAATTGGTGAGGAACAGGATGCCGGTGAGCACGAGGAAGCCGCCCATGATCTTCTCGATGGTCGCAAGATAAGGCCGGAAGCGCTGCATGGCGCTCATGAAAGGCTTGATGGCGACCGCGGCGAGGATAAAGGGGATGCCGAGGCCGAGCGAATAGACGAGCAGCAGCAGAATGCCTTTGCGGACGGTGTCCTCGCCCGCCGCCATCAGCAAAATGGCGCCGAGCACGGGACCGATGCAGGGCGTCCAGCCAAAGGCGAAAGCCAAGCCGATCAGATAGGCGCCGAGCAGGCCGGCTGGCCGCGCCTCGGCGTGGTAGCGCGCTTCGCGGTGCAGGATCGGAATGTCGATGATGCGCAAGAAATGCAATCCGACAATGATGATGAGCACGCCGGAGATCTTGGCGAGCAGGCTGAGATTCTCGGCCAGGAATTGACCGGCAACAGTCGCACTCGCGCCGAGCATGACGAAGACGGTGGTGAAGCCGAGCACGAAGGCGATCGATGAGAACACCACCGTGCCGTAGACGTGGCTCGGCGTCTCATCCTCGCCGGTGAGCTGGTCGAAGGTGGTGCCGCCGAGGAAGCAGAGATAAGGCGGCACGAGCGGGAGCACGCACGGGCTGAGGAAGCTCAACAGCCCCGCGAGCATCGCGCCAAAATAGCTAATTTCCACGCGCTGTCTCTCCTGTACGCGTCCTCGCGGGCGCCCCTCACCATGAGGAATTCTCTCTGTGCCGCAAGGCGCCTCAGATCACATTATCGTAATGGCTTACAGAAACTGAGAGCCTAGCAATTGCGGCCGGCAACTGGTCGAAAGACTTTATCACTTCATCCGCGCCAAGCTCGGTGACCGGGGTCACAGAATAGCCATGAGAGACGACGATCACACCGGCAAGATCGGCCGCGCGCGCCGCCTTAACGTCGACGACGCTGTCGCCGACCATGATGGACGATGACGGCTCGATACGAAGCGCCTCGGTCACGCGGTGAAGCAATCGCCGGGTGCGGCTTCTTGGGCAGATCGTCGACCGCTCCCTGAATATGCGCGAAGTAATCGGAGAGACCGATGGCTTCGAGAAGATCGCGGCTGATGTCGTGAGGCTTGTTGGTGCAGATGCCGCACGGAATGCCCGCCTCGCTCAACGCAACCAAAGTCTCTCTTGCGCCGGGATAGAGTTGCGACAGAACGGCAGGCGATGAAGCGTAATGATCGAGCAGGCGCTTCAACATCACGCTTCGCTCTGTCCGCTCGAGCGCGACACCATGCGCCTCCGTCGCGCGATCCAACAATTTGCCGAGACCGCCGCCGACCATCGATCGCACCGTCGCGGGCGTATGCGGCGGCAGATCCAGATCTCCGAGCGTCTTGTTCAGCGCGACGGCGATGTCTTCGACGGTGTCGACCAAGGTTCCGTCGAGATCGAAGATGATGGCTTTAGGCGTCACGCGGCGGCGATGCGGGCGCGGGAGGCTGCGGCGCGGATGGCGGCGATGTTCTCGGCATAGGCGCCGTTCTTGAACACGCCGGAGCCGGCGACGATGGCGTTGGCGCCGGCGCCCGCCACGAGTGGTGCGGTCTCGGCATTGATGCCGCCATCGACTTCGAGATGGATCGGCCGGCCGCCGATCATGCGGGCGATGTTGCGGATCTTCTCGATCTGCGAGGGGATAAAGGCCTGGCCACCGAAGCCAGGGTTGACGGTCATCACCAGAATGAGGTCGACCTTGTCGAGCACATAATCGAGCACGGACTCAGGCGTCGAGGGCGTGATCGAGACGCCGGCCTTCTTGCCGAGGCTCCTGATGAAGGCAAGCGAGCGGTCGAGATGCGGGCCGGCTTCGGCATGCACGGTGATGATATCGGAGCCCGCCTTGGCGAAGGCTTCGAGATACGGATCGCAAGGCGCGATCATCAGATGCACGTCGAAGATCTTTTTGGTGTGCGGGCGGAGCGCCTTCACCACGTCCGGGCCGATGGTGATATTGGGCACGAAATGCCCGTCCATGACGTCGACATGCACCCAGTCGCAGCCCGCCTGGTCGATGGCGCGCACTTCCTCGCCCAGCCGCGCGAAATCGGCGGAGAGAATGGATGGTGCAATGATGATGTCGCGTGACATCGTGCGTATCCTCAACTCGGCGTCGACCTGCCACGGGCTAGGCCTGGCAGTCCGTATGACAGGCTCCGGCAGTCGTCAGTAACCCTGAGCGATAGTTCCGGAACCAAGGGCAATGATTACGAAGTTCCCGCCTTCGCGGGAATGACATCGTCGGCCTGGGTATAAGCCCGGAATTGTGTAGCGGAGGTTACGGCTTAGAGCGCCAATCACCCGCCGGCTTTGGCCAGAGCCACCACGGCCGGAAGCTCGCGGCCCTCAAGCCATTCGAGGAAGGCCCCGCCGGCGGTCGAGACATAGGTAAAGTCGTCCGCCGTGCCGGTGATATTCAGCGCCGCGACGGTATCGCCGCCGCCCGCAATCACGGTCAGCTTCCCCGCTTTGGCGAGCTTGGCAGCCTCGCGAACAAGCGCGAAGGTCCCCTCGCCGAACGGATCGTATTCGAAGGCGCCGACCGGACCGTTCCAGAGGATGGTCTTCATCTCGGCAAAGCGCTTCTTGAGTTCGGCAACCGTTGCCGGACCGATATCGACGATCATGCCGTCGGCCGGGATGTTGCCGGCGGTGCAGACATGCCAATCGGCGCCGGTCTTCAGCTCCTTGGCGACGACGAAGTCCGTCGGCAAGATGATCTCGCAGCCGAACTCCTTGGCACGCGCCATGATCGCCTTCACGGTGGGAACAGCCTCGGGCTGGCAGAGCGATTTTCCGATCTCGACGCCTTGGGCAAACAGAAACGTGCTTGCCATGCCGCCGCCAAGCACCAGCGCATCCATGCGCGCGGTGAGATTGGTCAAGACGCCGATCTTGGTCGACACTTTCGAGCCGCCGGCGATCGCCATCACCGGCCGTTCGGGATGCTCGAGGGCCGCGCCGAGCGCCTTGATCTCGGCCATCATCAACAGGCCGGCATAAGACGGTAAGAGATGGGTGATCGCCTCGACCGAGGCGTGCGCGCGATGCGCGGTGGAGAAGGCATCGTTGACATAGATGTCGCCGAGCGCGGCGAGCTGTTTGGCGAAGCTCGCATCGTTCTTCTTCTCGCCGTCGTGGTAGCGAAGGTTTTCCAGCACGGCCAGCTCGCCGGGTGCAAGCGCATCGATGCCGCGCTTGGCCTCGTCGCCGACGCAGTCGCCGATGAAGCTGACCTTGGTGCCCTGCATCAGCTCGGCGATCTTGTCGGCGATCGGCTTCAGCGAGGTGTCGGTCATGGTGCCGGTCTTGGGCCGGCCCAGATGCGACAGCACGATCACCTTGGCGCCATTGCCGAGCAGTTTCTTGATGGTCGGCAAGACGCGCTCGATGCGCGTGGTATCGCCGACGACGCCGTCCTGGATCGGCACGTTGAAGTCGACGCGGACCAGCACGCGCTTGCCCCTGACATCGAGGCCATCGATGGTCTTGATGCGCGAGAGGTCGACCTTGGAGGACGGTTTCGGATTGGATTTATCGATCGAGTTCATATCAGCCTACCCATGACAGCGGCGGTGTCGTTCATACGGTTGGAGAAGCCCCATTCATTGTCATACCAGGAGACCACCCGGCAGAACGTGCCGTCGACCACCTGCGTGCCTGGAAGATCGAAGATGGAGCTTAACGGATTGTGATTAAAGTCGGTCGAGACGAGCGGTTTGTCGTTGACGCCGAGCACGCCTTTCAGCGCGCCGTTGGCCGCCGCGACCATGGCTTTGTTGATCTCCTCGACCGTGGTCGGCCGCGAAGCTTGGAAGGTCAGGTCGATCATGCTGACATTCGGCACCGGCACCCGGATCGAGGCGCCGTCGAGCTTGCCCTTGAGTTCCGGAAGCACAAGACCAACGGCCTTGGCCGCGCCGGTCGAGGTCGGGATCAGATTGATGGCGCTGGCGCGGGCGCGATAGGGATCCTTGTGCAAGGTGTCCACAGTGCGCTGGTCTCCGGTATAGGCGTGAATCGTCGTCATGTAGCCGTGCTTAATGCCGACCGCCTCATTCAATATCTTTGCGACAGGAGCAAGACAGTTGGTCGTGCAGGAGGCGTTCGAGACGACGTGATGGCTCTGGGTGAGCTTGTCGTCGTTGACGCCCATCACCACGGTCAGATCGGCATTCGTGCACGGCGCTGAGACCAGCACGCGCTTGGCGCCCGCTTCGAGGTGCTTCGCAGCACCCTCCTTATCGGTGAAGCGTCCGGTGCACTCCATGACGATGTCGACATCGAGATCGCGCCAGGGAAGCTTCTCGGGCGTCGCCTGCTGCAACACGGCGACATTCTGGCCATCCACCTTGAGACGTCCGTCGGCGACTTTAATCTCGCCGGGGAAGCGGCCATGCACGCTGTCGAACTCAAGGAGATGCGCGTTCATGTCGGCCGAGCCGAGATCGTTAATCGCCACGAAATCGAGATCCTTCCGCCCAGATTCGAGATAGGCGCGGAAGGTGAGCCTCCCGATCCGGCCGAATCCATTAATGGCGACACGCTTGTTAGACATCTCTCCTCACTTTTTGGGTTTGCCGGCGAGGCGCCGCGAGGCCTGCTTTACAGCATCGGCCGTGATGCCGAAATGCTTATAGAGTTCATCGGCCGGAGCCGAGGCGCCAAAACCGCGCATGCCGATGAAAATTCCTTGCGGCCCAAGCCATTTTTGCCAGCCAAATTCGACCGCGGCCTCGATGCCGATGCGCGGAGCCGTGCCAAGAACCTTGTCGCGATAGGCCTCGCTCTGGGCGTCGAACAGCTCCCAGCAAGGCATGGAGACGACGGCGGCCTTGATGCCCTCCTCTTGCAGCTGCTCGGCGGCGGCGACGGCCAGGGAGACTTCGGAGCCGGTGGCAAGCAGCGTGACATCGCGTCCGCCCTTGGGCTCGACGAGGACATAAGCGCCTTTGGCGGTGAGATTCTCGTCCTGGGGAGTTTTGCGCAGCACCGGCAGGCCCTGCCTGGTCAGCGCAAGGATCGAGGGCGTGCGGTCGTTGGTCAGCGCGAGTTCCCAGGCTTCGGCGCATTCGATCGAATCCGCAGGGCGGAAGACATTGAGATTGGGCATGGCGCGAAGCGAAGCGAGATGCTCGACCGGCTGATGGGTCGGGCCGTCTTCGCCGAGACCGATGGAGTCATGCGTCATCACATAGATCACGCGCTTTCCCATCAGCGCCGAGAGCCTGATCGAGGGGCGGCAATAATCGGTGAAGACGAGGAAGGTGCCGCCGTAAGGAACGATGCCGCCATGCAGCGCCAGGCCGTTCATCGCGGCGGCCATGCCGTGCTCGCGCACGCCGTAATGGATGTAGTTGCCGGAGAAATCTTTGGCGGTGACGACGGTGTGGAGCTTGGTGAGCGTGCCGTTCGACGGCGTCAGATCGGCAGAGCCGCCGATCATGCCGGGGATCAGCGGCAGAACTTTCTCGATCACCTTTTGCGAAGACTGACGCGTCGCGAGTTTGGCGTTGTCCTTGGCGAAATCGGTTTTGATCGACTTGATCGCGGCGGTGATCGCCTTTTTCGTTTCAGCATCGATCGGCTCGGTGAGACGCGATCGCGTCGCTTCGTCGAGGCGGCTCGCCGCCTTCGTCCAAGCATCGTGTGCGGCGCGACTGCGGGTGCCGACAGCACGCCAAGCGGCGAGGATTTTCTTCGGCACCTCGAACGGCGCGTGCGCCCAATCTCAGAGCTTCGCGCGCGCCCGCGATTTCCTCGTGGCCCAGAGGCGAGCCATGGGTGGACGCGGTGCCCTGCTTGGTCGGCGCGCCGTAACCGATGATGGAGCGGCAGGCGATCATCGACGGCCGGTCGGTGACTTGTTTCGCGTTCTCGATGGCGAGCGCTATGGCCTCGGGATCGTGCGCGTCGACGCGCGCGACATGCCAGTGCGAAGCGCGGAACCGCTCGAGCTGATCGTCGGACACGGAAAGACTCGGTCGGGCCGTCGATCGAGATCTGATTGTCGTCGAAGAGCAGGATCAGCCGCCCGAGCTTCAAATGGCCGGCAAGCGAGATCGCTTCCTGGCTCACGCCTTCCATCAGGCAGCCGTCGCCCGACAGGCAATAGGTGTAGTGGCTGACGATGCCATCGCCGTGGCGGGCATTGAGCAGCCGCTCGGCGAGCGCCATGCCGACGGCATTGCCGATCCCCTGCCCAAGCGGCCCGGTCGTGGTTTCGATGCCGGGCGCATGACCATATTCGGGGTGGCCCGGGGTCTTCGAGCCGAGCTGGCGGAAATTCTTGAGTTGCTCGACATCCATCTCCGGATAGCCGGTGAGATAGAGCAGCGAATAGAGCAGCATCGAGCCGTGGCCGGCCGAGAGCACGAAGCGGTCGCGGTCGGGCCAATTGGGATCGGCGGCATCGAACTTCAGGAAGCGCGTGAACAGCACGGTGGCGACGTCGGCCATGCCCATGGGCATGCCGGGATGGCCGGAATCGGCCTTTTGCACGGCATCCATGGCAAGCGCGCGGATCGCATTGGCCATGTCCTTATGGGTTGCTTCCGGCAATAGGCGATCCTCGGTCAAACTCTCAGCCATCGTCCCTCCGATGTGAATATGGGTATTAATAGGCGCGGACGCCCATGGCCGCCTTGACGGCATGATAGCCGACAAGCAGCTGGGTCAGGGCCAAGGGATGGCTCTTTCTGGCGCCATTGGCCACGTCGATGCGGCCAACTTGGTCGCGCAAATGGCCGGCTTCGGGAATGAGGTTCCATAGCAAATCTTCGATGCGTTCGGCCCTCTTGTCGGAGATATTGCCGCTGATCTCAAGCACATCGACGGGTTTTCCATCGCGATCTCGGGCCAGCTCCAGATGCAGGCCGGCATTGGACGAGCCGTCGACAAGGGGCGAAAAATCGGGGTGCGGCAAGGTCGGGCGCAAGATGTGCCTGGCATCGAGCTGGGTATCGGAACCGTTGGCGCCGGCCGGCCGCTGGAAGCGGATGACGATGTCGGCGAAGGTCCGCTGCGGGTGGATATGTTTGACGCTGACGTCCTTCCGCTTGTCCAGCGTGGCTTGGACCTCTTCCAGGGTGTAGCCACGCTTGGTGGTATCGCGATGGATCTTCCATTTCACCCGAAGCTCTTCCTCGGGGTCGAGATAGATCTTGACGTCGTAGCAATCGCGCATGGCGCGGGTGGTATAGCCGAGCAGACCCTTCGGCGATGACGAATTGCTTGGGTTTGACATATTCCGCCATGCCGAGCGTGCCGTTGCGATGGTCGTAGACCGGTTTCAGGACCGGCTCGCCTTCCCGCAACAGCCGGAGATGCTGCTCGATGACGTCGATGTAGTTGGCGCGCGGATCGAGGGCGGACAGGCCGTGCTTCGCCCGATAGCTCCGCTCGTAGCGGTGATAGTCGTCGGTGCAGAACACGGTGCAATGGTCGGCACCCAGAATCTGGGCGACACCGGCCGACAGCGTCGTCTTGCCGGACGCAGAATCCCCAACGATTCCGAGGATGATCGGATGCTCAGTCCGCTTTGACCATTTCCTACCCTAGAGCTCGTATTTTTTTGTCACTTTACGCTACGTCAAGCCTTCCGCCTACTGCTTCAGGCCACTTCTCGCGCTGCAGCATTTGCCAATCGCTGCAGCGGAATATGCGATGTGAGGATCTGGCGTTCCGCCGTGGCGCCCGGCAATCATCATGGTCTGCACTTTATAGTGGGTCTTGGTTCGCTCCACGCCTTCGAGCATGAGGCCCGTGGTGATCCCGGTGGCGCAGAAAAACACGTTATCAGAACCGATTATCTCGTCGCGCTCATACCAGCGCGCAGTACTCAATCCCGCCTCCCTCACGGCTTTGGTCTCGGTATGGAGTTGAGGATCGAAGCGGGCGAGAAATTCGCCGCCGAGGCCGCGGATGGCGCAGGCCGACATCACGCCTTCGGGCGTGCCGCCGGTTCCCATCAGCGCGTCGATGCCGGAGCCCGGAATGGCGGCGAGAAGCGCGCCGGCGACATCGCCGGCGGGATAGAGCGCGACACGCGCGCCAGCGGCGAGAATGTCGTCGATCAGCTCGCGGTGGCGAGGCTTCTCCAGCACATAAATGGTGAGGTCGGTCACGTCCTTGCGCAGCGCCTCGGCGAGCACCTTCAATTTCCGGTTGGTGCGCCAGCGCGGATCGATCTTGCCGCGGGCAGCGGCCGGCGCCACGAACTTCTCCATATAGAAGGCCGGTCCCGGATCCATCATCGTGCCGCGCGGCGCCACCGCGAGAACGGCAAGCGCATTGGTTTGACCCCGCGCGAGATAGGACGTGCCTTCGACGGGATCGACGGCGATGTCCGCCTTGAAGGCGGCGCTTCCGCGCCCAAGCCGCTCGCCACGCTCCGGCTGCGGCGCCTCGCCCTTGGTCGCGGAACCGATCACCACAGTCGCATCGATATCGACATCGGCAAGAGCAGCGCGCATGGCGTCGAGCGCGGCGCGGCCGCCATCCATGCCATCGCCCCGCCCGATCCAATCGAAGGCCGCGAGCGCGGCACTCTCGGTGACGCGGCGAAGCGCATAGACGAGTTCAGGGTTCACGGGATGCCGATTGCTCCATGAAAGCCACTCCAGACTTTTCACTACGAGGGCTACATTAGCTCTAGTATTTTCTCATGATGAAGCCTGAAGGACACGCAAAGGCGCCTAAGCTGCAGCGCAATAGTTGCATCGCAGGAATCTGGGCGTTTAGGCGCGGCTAAGCCGTGGATCGGTCCAGTCGCGGAGCGCGTCGCCGAGAAGATTGATGCAGACGAGAATGGTGATGAGCATGAGCCCCGGGATCACCGTCACCCACCAGGCGCCGGCAAAGATCAGATCGTAGCCGGAGCGGATCAGGGTTCCGAGCGACGGCTTGGTCACCGGCATGCCGAGCCCGAGAAAGGACAAAGCGGCCTCCGCCATGATGGCGCCGGCGACTTGCGTGGTGGCCATCACGATCAGTGGCGAGAGAATATTCGGCAGGATGTGGCGGAACAGGATCATGCGGTCGCTCGCGCCCAGCGCACGCGCCGCCAGCACATAATCCTTCGCGGCCTCGACATGGGTCGCGGCGCGCGCCGTGCGGGCGAAATAGGGCCATTCCGCCAAGCCGATGACGACGACGAGTAGCGGCACGGCGTAGGTGCCCAGGCCCTCCCCGCCGAGCCAGGCGCGGACCAGCGCCATGGCGATGATGGCGAGCATCAGCGTGGAGAGCGAGAGTTGAATATCGGCGGCGCGGACGACGACACTGTCGGCGATGCCGCCGCGATAGCCGGCGAAGAAGTCCGAGCGGCACGCCGATCGCGGCTTGGATGAGAACGGCGAGAACGCCAACGATCAGCGAGATGCGGGTGCCATAAAGAATGGCGCTGAAGAGGTCGCGGCCTTGCGAGTCGGTGCCGAGCAGAAAGCGTGCATCGCCGCCTTGCAGCCAAGACGGCGGGATTTCCGCATCGAGCACGTCGAGGCTGGCAAGGTCGAAGGGATTTTGCGGCGCGATGAGGGGCGCCAGAAGTGCCGCCAGCGCGATGCATCCAAGCAGGATTGCCGCAAGCGCCGTACTCGGGCCGCATTTTGAGAAGGCTGCCAGCGGCGAGAAGCCGATTGGGCACGGCATCAGTCATCGCCGTTCCTCGAGCTGGATCCGAGGATCAAGTCTCAGGCTGATCAGATCGACCAGCGTATTGGTGACGACGAAGAGGAAGCCGACGGCAATCAGATAGGTCGTGATCAGAGGAATGTCGGCGCGGGAGACGGCTTCGAGAAAGAGGAAGCCCATGCCTGGCCATTGAAACACGGTCTCGGTGAGAAGCGTGAAGGCGATCAGATTGCCGATCTGAAGGCCGCCAATCGCGACAAGCGGGATCAGCGCGTTGCGGAGCGCATGGCGGAGCCAGACGCGGAGATGCGAGGCGCCTTTGGCGCGCGCGGTGCGGACATAGTCGCGGCCCAACTCTTCCAACATGGCGGAGCGCACCAGCCTGATGAAGAGCGGCAGCAGGATCGAGGAGAGCGTCAGCGCGGGAAGGATCAGATGCGCGAGCCCGTCGCGCGTGAGCAGGCCGGTCTCCCAAAACCAGAGCTTGACGGTCTCGCCGCGGCCGAAAGCCGGCAGCCAGCCCAGCCAGACGGAAAAGATGGTGATGAGAAAAATGCCGGTGAGGAACACGGGGACGGAAATACCGAGCACGCTGAAGCCGAGGATCAATCTCGCGCCGAGCGAATTCTGGCGCACGGCGCAATAAATTCCGGCCGGCAACGATATGAAGAGCACGATGAGGCTCGCGGCGAGCACCAGCTCGAAACTCGCGGGGAATTTGGCGAGCACGATCTGAAGCGTCGAGCGTTTATAGATGTAGGAATTGCCGAGATCGCCGCGCGCAGCATTGCCGAGATAGCGGCCGAGCTGGACCGGCCAGGGTGCATCTAGTCCCAGCTCGTGACGAAGCGCTGCGCGCTCGGCTTCCGGAACGGACTCGCCCACGATCTCGCGCAGCGGATCGCCGAGGGCCGCCCTCACCGCAAAGGCAATGATGGCGATGACGAGCATCACCAGGAGCGCCTGACCGGCACGCCGCAGAAAAAAGCCAAGCGCCTTCATCTCGCCCCAACGATGCGTCCGACGGCAACGGAGGCAATAGAGGCGCTCTTCTCACGTTTTTGGCAAGGTCAGGGCATACGCAATGGCGGCGGCGACGAGGGTCTGCCAGGGAATGAGCAGGAGCGGCAGGATGTCGAGATCGGCAGCCGGATAAAGCAGCAGCCCGAGCACGGTTCCGGTGGCGACGATCGGCAGTGCGGTCTGCATGCGCCGGATCGATGGCGTGGCAAACCCCAAGCCAAATGTCACCAGGCCCGAGCCGGCCGCGCCTCCGGCAAGGCCGCCAAGAAGCAGACCCAGAATCTCACGATTGTCCTTGGCGCCCGGCGTGGTGCCGAACAGGTCCGAGCTCACGATGGTCGAATACACCTCGCTCGCGGTGTTGACCGCAACCAGCCAAGCGGCCAGCCCGAAGGCGAAGACGAGCAGGCATTTGAGCCGGTCCCGCGTCAGCCAGAGCCAGGTCACGCCGGCGAGCATGGCGCCAAAGGCAATCCCGGCATGAAGCGGGATGGTTCGCGCATTGATGAGGATTTCAGGGTCGTCCCAACGGATATCGGGCAGCGGGGACGGTACGCAGGAGATCAGCCCGGTGAGGAGGCCGAGCGCCGCCATGGTCGCCATGGCGCGGGGCCGCGCAGGCAAATGCGGGTGAGCATCGATCCGCAAGAAAGCCGCAGTCATGGCCCGTTCCCCCTCTGCTCCGGCGCAAAAAGCCTTGGATTTCTGAGGGATCCTTTCGAGCAGCAACCTGGAGTCTACATCGGACCGGGTGCGGCGCCAGCTACTCGATGACCAGGTCGCCCAGATAAGGCATGTCGATCACATTGAGAACCGGCGCAATCCGAACGTTGTTCCGAGCGGCCCAGGAGAGATGCTGCCAATGCAGCGGCACGATCGCCGCGTCGTCGTAGAGAATGCGCTCGATCTGCTTCAGGACCTCGCTACGCGCTTTCACGTCGAGCATGGACTGAGTCTGGACCGTGAGCTTGTCGACCTCAGGGTTGGAATAATTGCCGGCATTATATTGACCGTAGCCGGTGGCCTTGTCCGGGGTCATGACCAGGAACTCGTAGAAATTCGCCGAGTTCCTGCGTGTCGGATTGCCAGCCGATCATCATGATGTCCGCGGCACGCTCATCGAAGCGCTGCCAGTATTGCGCCTTCGGCATGGTTTGCAGATCGACCTTGATGTTGATCTTGGCGAGCATGGCGGCGACGGCCTCGGCGATGCGCGCGTCCTCGATATAGCGATTGTTCGGCGCCATCATGGTGACGGAGAAGCCGTTGTCGTAGCCCGCCTCCTTCATCAATTGCTTGGCCTTGTCGAGATCGTAGCGCGGTGCAAGCGCCGGATCGTAACCGGCATAGCCAGGAGGGCTCAGCTCGCCGGCGGGCGTGCCGAAGCCGCGCATGATTTTCGACACGATGCCGTCGCGATTGATGGCGAGATTGACCGCTAACCTGACGCGCTTGTCCTTGAATGCGGGCTGGCTGGTCTCATTCAGCTCGAAGGTGAGGATGCGAGTCGAGGGCATGGTGATCAGCTGACAGCACGAATCGGACTTCACGCGGGCGAAATCGGTCGGTGGCACCGGCGCGATGAAATCGACATCGCCGGCGAGAAGTGCCGCGACGCGTGTCGCAGGTTCCTTGATCGGGGTGAAGACGATCTCATCGACATTGCCGGGCGATGATTTGTCCCAATAATCGGCGAAGCGCTTGAAGTTCAGCTTCACGCCCTGCTCGCGCTCCGTGACGACGAACGGCCCGGTGCCGCTTGCATTGTTAGAGGCGAAGGAGGCGCCGTGCTTGACGATGTCGTCCTTGGGCTTCCCGCGCTCGTCGCTGCCGGAATAAAATTCACGATCCATCGGAAAGATGTAAGTCGCGAGATTGAGCACCAGAGGATACGGGCGCTTGGTGATCAGATCGACGGTGAGCGGATCGACCGCCCTCGCCTCGCTGAACGGCTCGAACAGACCTTTGAAGTCGGGACTTTGCTTCAGCCGGTTGAAGGTCCACACCACATCGTCCGCGGTGAATGTGCGCCCGGAGTGGAAGTGGACGCCTTCGCGCAAGTGAAAGCGCGTGGTGTTGGCGTCGATCTGCTCCCAGCTCGTGGCGAGGCGCGGCTCCAAGCTCATGTCCTGGCGGAAGCGAACCAGCGGATCGAAGACGAGATGCGAGAGTTGCAGCGTGGCGCTTGCCAATTGCTCGTGCGGGTCGAGCGAGGTTGGATCGGCGTCATAGGCCATGCGCAAGGTCTTGGCCGTGGCCGGCATGGCCAAGCAGGCAAGCAACGCGACAGCGATGCAGAGGCGAACGAGCATTTGCAAAGCGAAGGATGGCACGCGGCGAAGCCTTGGAGGAGGTTACGCGAGAACTCTATTTGCCTCGCCATAACAGAACTATACAGTCCGGGCGTCGTCTTTTGCCAGCTCTCCTGGATGGCTTTCCCGTGCAAGGCTTCTTCGTCACCGGAACCGATACCGATGTCGGCAAGACCGTGGTTTCGGCCTGGCTGCTGTCCCATCTCGACGCCTGCTACTGGAAGCCAGTTCAGGCTGGAACCGAGCCCGAGACCGATTCGATGACCGTCCGTCGGCTCGCCGAGCTGCCGGAGGACCGCATCTTGCCGGAGGCTTATGTGCTGAAGGAGCCGCTGTCGCCGCATGAAGCGGCGAAACGCGAAGGCATCGTCATCGACATGGCGAGGCTCAATGCGCCACAATGCGATCGACCGCTGGTGGTCGAGGGCGCCGGCGGCCTGATGGTGCCGCTCAACGATACTGCCCTTGTCATCGATCTCGCAGCGGAGCTGCACCTGCCGATCGTGCTCGTCGCGCGCTCCACGCTCGGCACCATCAATCATACGCTGCTCTCGCTCGAAGCTCTGCGCCGGCGCGGACTCGAAATTGCCGGCATCGTGATCAACGGACCCGACATGCCGCATAATCGGGTCGCCATCGAGCGCTATGGACGGGCGCCGATCATCGGTGAAATTCCAAAGCTCGACAAGATTACGCGGAGCACGCTTCGGAATATCGAGCCGGAGCTCGATCTCGCCGAGCTGGCGAGAAGCGCATCATGACCGACAGGCTCGACAAAGATGCGGTCGCGGCGCTGATCGCACTGGACAAACGCCATGTCTGGCATCCGTTCACGCAGCATGGAACTGCCGAGGACCCGATCCTGATCGCGCGGGCGAAGAATGCTTCACTGTTCGACGCGGACGGTAACGAGATGCTCGACCTCGTCTCGTCGTGGTGGACCTGCACGCATGGCCATGCGCATCCGAAAATCAACGCGGCGCTCACCGAGCAGGCGGAGCGTTTCGAGCATGTGATGTTCGCGGGCTTCACGCATCGGCCCGCGATCGAGCTTTCGGCGGCGCTGGCGAAGCTCCTCCCCGGCGATCTCAACCGGATTTTCTTTTCCGACGACGGCTCCACCGCGGTCGAGGTGGCGCTCAAGATCGCCTATCAATATTGGAGCAATCGCGGCGAGAACCGGCGCACGCTGATCGCGTTCGATCGCGGCTATCACGGCGATACGCTCGGCGCGATGTCGGTCGGCCGCGGCTCCGGCTTCTTCGGCGCCTTCCGCGATTTCATGACGCAAGTCGCGGTGGTTCCGTTTCCTTCGACCTTCGAGGGCGATGCCTCCGTGGAAGAGCGCGAGGCCGGCGCGCTGTCGGCGCTCGAAGCGGAGCTTTCGGTTTCGCCGCAGGACGTCGCGGCGTTGATCATCGAGCCGCTGCTGCAAGGCGCCGGCGGCATGCGCATGTGCCGGCCGAGTTTCCTGAAGTCTGTCGTCGATTTGGCACATGCGGCCCGTGTGTTGGTGATTTTCGACGAAGTGGCGACGGGTTTTGGGCGAACGGGGACGATGTTCGCGATGGAGCAAGCGGGCGTGGTCCCGGATTTGGTCTGCCTGTCAAAGGGACTGACCTCCGGTTACATGCCGATGGCGGTCACCGCGGCGCGGGACCGAATTTTCGAGCAATTTCTGGGCGATAGCTTCGACCGGGCACTGCCCCACGGTCATTCCTTCACCGCCAATCCGCTGGCTTGCGCGGTGGCGCTGCGTTCGTTGCAATTGTTCGAGGAGGAGAAGACGCTCGCCCGCATTGCGCGGATCGAGAAGCGCCATCGCGCGTTCCTGCCAGAGCTTGCATCGCGGGAGGGGGTCGAGCGGGCGCGCGTGATCGGATCGATCCTCGCCTTCGATCTGAAGGGCCCGGACGAATATCAATCGAAGCGGAGCACGGATCTACGCAACTGGTATCTGGCGCATGGCTTGAACATAAGGCCGCTCGGGTCGACCGTCTATCTGATGCCGCCTTATTGCATCACCGACGAGGAATTGGGCCGAGCCTATGCCGGGCTGGTCGAAGGTCTCGATGCCACGGGCTCATAGAGCGCCGAGGCGGCCATAGACGATGTGCCAGGTGATGCGGCCGCCGGTCTTGGCATCGCACTCGCGAATGGCGCGGCGGAGTTGGCCTGACGACAATTTCGCGTAGCCTTCGCGCGGCGTGGTGCCGCCGACGCGCTTCATGCGGCGCAAGAAGGCAAGCGTCGAGGCATCGATGATGCTGCGCTCCTCGGCGACGATCCCGGGGAGCGAGGGACTCGTAATCACGCCGTTCGGCAATCCTTCCGCATCCAGCACATTCCGCCATTCGGCGAAGCTCTCAGGTCCGAGCGCGGCAAACAGGAGAACCCCGTGCGGCGCAAGCAACGAGCGCAAAGCGTCGAGGCTCGCGACAGGGTCGCTCAACCAATGCAGCGCCATGCTGGTGGCGATGAGATCGAAGGCGCCTAGCCCCGAATCAGGCTTGCCGCCGTCCATCTGTTTGAAGCGAGCGCGTCCCCGCGTTTGCGCGCCGATATTGAAGCGGCATTGCTCCAACATGGCTTGGGCAAGATCGGTGAAGACGAATGACCCATCAGGATATTGCGCAAGCAGATGGCGGCTGAGAAGCCCGGTGCCGCAGCCAAGCTCAAGCACGCGAGGGCGCTCGAGCGGCGGCAGCAGGAGCGCCAGCCGGTCGGCTATGCTCCGTTGCAGATCGGCGTGGCGCTCATAGTCGACAGCGCGCGGCACCGAAGCTCCGGGCAATGGCGATGTTACGGGCGTATTGCATGAGCAAAATCAATGACTTGAGAGGCGCACCACTCGGCGCGGAGCAGCGGAAGCGCGTGGCCGCCGGTTTCCGACCATATAACATCGCCGTTCCAGATCGTCTCGCTCATCGACGGGGGCACGATTGAATCGTCCCGCGAGGCGAGAGCGAGCGTGGGACAGGTCAGGGCTTGCCGCTCCTCGCGAGCATCCCAGGCGGCGAGCCAGTCGAGGCCGTTACCGAGGGCTTCGACATTGAGCGCGTCCTTCGGGGCGAAAGGCTCCGTGCCGCAAGCCTGCCAGAACGCGCGCAAACGTCGCGTCGGCATCTCTCTTGAGGGTGCGCTGCATGCCAAGCACGCGCGACTTTGGAATGTAGCAAGAGAAGCAATCGAAACCCTGGATGCTGACGAGAGCGCGGAAACGCCCCTGCCCTTGCTTGAGCAGCCATAACAATCCGAGCGAATGACCGACGGCGATGCTGTCCTCGGGCCAATCGCTCACGCCTTTCGGACCGCCTGTGATGAAGCCGAGATCGACACGAGAGATTTCGGCGTCTGGGAGATGTCTGACAAACTCATCCCAGATGCCGGCGTGGAAGCCCCAGCCATGGACCAGCACGAAGCGCATGCGGCTTTTCGTCAATGCGCCGTCGCCCGGCGCGGCGGCTCTTGCGCCTGGAAGATATCCAAGAGCCGATCGATGTCAGAGTCTTCATGCGCCGCGGTGAACGCCAGTCGCAGCCGCGCGGTGCCGTTGGGCACGGTCGGCGGCCTGATCGCAGCGGCCCAGAAGCCGGCGCGCCGAAGCTCGCCGCTCATCGAAAGCGCCGCCTCGGGCGTGCCAAGGATCACCGGCACGATCTGCGTCGAGGAGCCGCCAGTGTCGAGGCCGAGCGCGTTGGCTCCGTCGCGGAAGCGCGAAGCGAGGCTCGCAACACGCGCGCGCTCGCGATCCATTGATGGCAGAAGATCGAGTGCCGCGTCCATGGCGCCGAGTACGGGCGGTGGCGGCGCCGTGGAATAGATCAGTCCGCTGCAACGATTGACGAGATAGTCGCGCACCGTCTCCGAGCAGGCGACATAGCCGCCGAAACCGCCAAGCGCCTTGGAGAAGGTGCCGATGGCGAAGTCGGCGCCGGCCGATAGGCCTGCGCCATGCGGGCCCAGAATGCCGGTGCCATGCGCGTCATCGACGAACAGCATGGCGTCATGCTCGCGGGCCAGTGCGGCGATCTCCGCGATCGGCGCGACGTCGCCGTCCATCGAAAACACGCTCTCGGTCAGAATGAACTTGGGGCGCGCATCGCTTTGATATTGACTCAGAAGTTGCGCGAGGTGGCGCGGATCGGCATGGCGGTAGCGGATCTGCCGCGCGCCGGCGGCGAGGCAGCCGAAATGCATGCTGGCGTGATTGAACCGGTCGGAGAAGACGAGCGGCTCCTCGCCCAGCACGGCCTTGTCGAGCAGCGCCTGCAGTACCGCGCCATTGGTCTGGAAGCCGGAGGCCATGATCAGTGCCGCCTCCTTGCCTTTGAGCCGCGCCAGCTTCGCCTCAAGCTCGGCGAAGGACGAGAGGTTGCCGGTGACATGGCGCGATGCGGCGGAGCCGGTGCCGTAGGTAGAAGCCCATTGGCTCGCCCGCGCGATCAATTCGGGGTGGAAACGCAAGCCCAGATAGTCGTTGCTGGCGAGGTTGACATAGGTCTTGCCGGCCACCTTCACGGACCGCGCATCCAGCACCTCGAACTGGATCAGCTCGCGGCGCAGGCCCTCGCGGCCGCGGCCCTCGAGAAAGGCCCTGTACCTGCTTTCGCTCGTTCCCATGATCCTGTATTAGCGGAGGCTAACAGGGGCAGCAACCAGTCCAAATCCATGACAGAGCTTCAAAAAAACGCGAATCCTATCAATGGCAACGGGCATGGAAGCTCCCATGCCACTGAAAGCCGGAAAGACGGCATTACGCGCCACGATTGGACCCGGGACGAGGTCATCGAGCTCCTGTCGAAGCCGCTGCTTGAGCTGGTCGACCAGGCGCGGGAGGTGCATCGCCGCCACCACGAAGACGGCACGGTGCAGCTCGCAAGCCTGCTCTCGATCAAGACCGGCGCCTGCCCCGAGGACTGCGCCTATTGCCCGCAATCGGCGCATTACGCCAAGAAGACCGGCATGCAGCGCGAGGCGCTGCTCGATGTCGAGGATGTGCTGGCCAAGGCCAAGCTCGCCAAGGACGAAGGCGCGACGCGCTTCTGCATGGGCGCTGCCTGGCGCGAGGTGAAAGACGGCGAGGATTTCGACAACGTTCTGGTGATGGTGAAGGGCGTCCGCCAGCTCGGCATGGAGGCCTGCGTCACGCTCGGCATGTTGTCGCAAACTCAAGCCGATCGCCTCGCCGAGGCCGGGCTCACCGCCTATAACCACAATCTCGATACGTCGCCCGAGTTTTATGGCGCCATCGTCACCACCCGCACCTACCAGGATCGCCTCGAGACACTGAAGCGCGTGCGCCGCGCCGGCGTCCAAGTTTGCTGCGGCGGCATCATCGGCATGGGCGAGAGCATTCGCGACCGCGCGCGGCTGTTGGAGACACTGGCCAATCTCGATCCGCATCCCGAGAGCGTGCCGGTCAACGCGCTGGTCTCGGTGCGCGGGCACGCCGCTGGAGGACACGCCGCCGGTCGATCCGCTCGATCTGGTGCGCATGGTGGCGGCGGCGCGGATCATGATGCCGTTGTCGCGCGTGCGGCTTTCGGCGGGGCGCCAGGCGCTGACCAAAGAAGCGCAGATCCTCTGCTTCCTCGCCGGCGCCAATTCGATCTTCTACGGCGACAAACTTCTGACCACTGGCAATCCCGACACGTCCGACGATCGCGCCCTGATCGACCAGGCTGGCTTGCGTGTCGAAGGCGTAGGAACAAGCGCCTGACATCTCAAACATGTCCCGCATCGTCTATGTGAATGGCAGCTACGTGCCGGAGGCAGAGGCGAAAGTCTCCGTGTTCGATCGCGCCTTTCTGTTTGGTGACGGGGTCTACGAAGTGACGGCTGTGGTCGAAGGCCAATTGCTCGACTTCGCGGCCCATTTGGCGAGGCTCGACCGTTCGCTGGAGGAGATCGCGCTTCACCCTCCCCTCAGCCACGCAGAGCTTCGGGCGCTGCATGAGAAGCTGATCGCACGGAACAAACTCGACGAGGGCATCGTTTATCTCGAAATCACGAGCGGCGTGGCCGATCGCGATTTTGCCTATCCGGACGACGCCGAGCCGACCGTGGTCGCCTTCACCCAAAGCCGGCCCCTGATCGACAACCCTTACGCGACCACAGGCGTCAAAATCATCACCATCCCCGATATTCGCTGGAAGCGGCGCGACATCAAATCGACGGCCATGCTCGGTCAGGCCATGGGCAAACAGGCCGCCAAGCTGCGCGGCGCCTATGAGGCCTGGATGGTCGAGGATGGTCATGTGACCGAAGGCACCTCGTCTTCCGCCTTCATTGTCGACAAAGACGGCATCGTCCGCACCCAGCCGCTCGGGCATCATATTCTGCCGGGTGTGACGCGCCGCTCCGTGCTCAGGCTCGCCGAGATCGAGGGCATTCGCGTGGAGGAACGGCCGTTCACCGTGGCGGAGGCACTCTCCGCCCGCGAAGCCTTCATGAGTGCCGCGTCTGCCTTCGTGCTGCCGATCGTCGAGATCGATGGGATCAGAATCGGAGATGGGCGACCCGGCCCGATCGCGAAGCTGTTCCGGGAGCTCTATATCGAGGAGGCCAAGAAGGGATGATTTCCCCTCTCCTCCTCGCGTTGGGCCGCAGGTGAAGATCGTCGCGCTCCTCAACGAGGCCGCAGGCGCGGTGGAGCACGCGTCCAATGAAACTCTCGAGGCGCGGCTGGCGGCAGCGTTTGCCAAGCACGGCGTCGACGCCGAAATCGCCATCGTCGCGCAACACGATCTGCAAAAAGCCGCCAAGGACGCGGCAAAACGCGGCAAGTCCGGCAAGCTCGACGCCGTGGTGGCCGGTGGCGGCGACGGCAGCATCCGCGTTGTGGCGAGCGCGCTTGCCGGCACGTCGGTTCCGCTCGGCGTGTTGCCGCTCGGTACCCTCAATCATTTCGCTAAAGACCTTGGCGTTCCGCTTGACCTCGACGAGGCGGTCGCGACGATCGCCAACGGGACCCGTCGAACGATCGACGTCGCTTCAGTCAACGACAAGATCTTCATCAATAATTCCTCGATCGGGATCTATCCTTATCTCGTCAGCGACCGCGACCGTTTCAGGAAGCAGCATGCGGTCGCGAAATGGCTGGCGACAATCCCGGCGATGGTCCACACGCTCCGACAATATCCGCGCACGCAGCTGACGATCGAGACCAAAGACTGGACGAAGACCTACCGGACGCCGTGCGTGTTCGTCGGCAACAACGAATATGCCATGGAGCTGACGAGCCTCGGACGACGCGAAGCGCTCGACGAAGGCAAGCTGTTCCTCTGTGTGGTCAAGCAACCGACCCCGCTCGGGTTGCTCCGGGCTTTCTTGCATTTATGCCTCGGCCGGCTCGATCCGACGCGTGACATCGAGCGCTTCGAACTCGACGAGCTTACCATCACCTCCCGCGCCGCTCAGCTGCAGGTGGCGCTTGACGGCGAGGTGGGGACGTTGCAACCACCTTTGCATTATCGTTCGCTGCCAGGAGCGCTTCAGGTCATCGTGCCGCGATCTTAGGGGAAGGCGCAATTGGAGGACGCAAGCTATCTCCATCTCGATGGCACCGGCTTGAGCCTGCTCTGGTCGTTGCCCTTCGCAGGCTTGCTGCTCTCAATCGCGCTGCTGCCGCTGCTCGCGCCGCATTTCTGGGAACACCATTTCGGGAAGATCGCCGCGCTTCTGGGCGTTCGCCTTCTTGTTGCCTTGCACGGTGGTTTTCGGCACTCGGGACCACCGCCTACGAGACGGTGCATGCGTTGCTATTGGACTATCTCCCCTTCATCATTTTGCTGTTTGCGCTGTTCGTGGTGGCGGGCGGCATTAGGGTGAGCAGCAATCTTGTCGGCACGCCAATGATCAACACCGCGATGCTGACTTTGGGCACATTGTCGGCGAGCGTCATCGGCACGACGGGTGCCTCCATGTTGCTGATCCGGCCGATGATTCAGGCCAATCAGGACCGGCAACGCAATGTCCACGTCTTTGTTTTCTTCATCTTTCTTGTGGCCAATATCGGCGGCTCGCTCACGCCGCTCGGGGACCCGCCGCTTTTTCTCGGCTTCATCAAGGGAGTCGATTTCTTCTGGGTCACCAAGGCAATGTTCGCGCCGATGATGATCTTGAGCGTCAGCCTCTTGCTCCTCTTCTATCTGATCGATCGACTTGCCTGGCGACAGGAGGCGGACAAAATCAAACGCCAAAGCCGCGCGCCGCCGACAGATTCGCATCGAGGGATTGCACAACGTGCTCTATCTCGGCGTGGTCGTCGGCGCGGTGCTGGCGAGCGGCTTATGGGACCCAGCCATCGACGTACCGCTCGGTCTTGGCTTGAGTATGCCGCTTGACGGATTAGTGCGCGACATGGCGCTTCTCCTGGTGAGCTACTTGTCGTGGAAAACCACGAAGCTTTCGATCCGCGTCGAGAACGCCTTCACCTGGGTGCCGATCCAAGAGGTGGCGATCCTGTTCGCCGCCATCTTCATCACCATCGTGCCGGCGCTCGCGGTGTTGCGCGCAGGTACGAATGGCGCGCTCGCGCCGCTGTTGGCGCTGGTCTCGCGACCAGACGGCACGCCGATCGAGGGCGCCTATTTCTGGATGACCGGTCTGTTGTCGAGCTTCCTCGACAATGCGCCGACTTATCTCGTGTTCTTCAATCTCGCCGGTGGCGACGCGAAGGAGCTGATGGGACCGCTTGCGCACACGCTCCTTGCGATCTCGATGGGCGCGGTGTTCATGGGCGCGCTGACCTATATCGGCAATGCGCCGAATTTCATGGTGCGGTCGATCTGCGAGGAGCGTGGCATCAAGATGCCGAGCTTCTTCGGCTACATGCTGTGGTCGGGCGCAATCCTGCTGCCGCTGTTCGCAGTGCTGACCTTGCTGTTCTTCATCTAGCGAGCAGCGTGCGGTAGAGCTCGAGATGAGCGTTCAGGCAGGCCTCCATGGAGAAATGCTCCGCGACCCGCTTGCGTCCCGCATCGCCCGAGGGATCTTCGTGAGCCTGGGTCGCGGCAAGCCGCAAGATAGCCTCGCCGATCGCCTTGGGGTCGCTCGCCGGCACGACAAACCCCGTCGCCCCATCGAGGACGGCTTCGGCATTGCCGCCCACGTCGGTGACGATCATCGGCAAGCCGGCCGCCATGCCTTCGAGCACGACATTGGAAAAGCCTTCTTCGTGCGAGGTGAGAAGAGCAAAGTCGGCGGCGGCAAGCAGGCGCGGCACATCCGAGCGCTCGCCGAGAAAGAGAAGATTTCCGGCAATGCCACGTTCGGCGGCGAGCGACTCGAGCTCAGGCCTCAAGCCCTCGTCGCGCCCGGCCAGGAGTACGCGCCAACCGGCCGGCAGTTGGCTTGGCGATGCGGGCAAGACCTTCGATGAGATCGTGATGTCCCTTATAGGGAATCAGGTTGGCAACCATGACGCCAACCAGCGCATCATCCTTCGAGACCGAGCGCGCGGCGCGCCTCGCTCCGGTCCATGCCAGGCGCGATATCGATCCCGTTATAGATCAGGCGCAGCTTCGCCTCAGGAACGCCCTCTGCGCTTAGCTCGTTGACCACGGCGCGAGAATTGCCAGTCACGGCGTCCATGCGGCCGTGCAGGAAACGCTCGATGCGGGCGACCGCGGGCCAATTCCGCTGATAACGCGACAACGACCGGCGACTCATGATCTTGACCGGGCACGCGCGAAATAAGCGCGACAGGCGCGCCGACGAGATACGGCCCCGGCAGATAGAACTGCACGATGTCTGGGCGAATGCGCCGCATGAGAGCGCGGAGCTTGAAGCCTGCGACAGCCGCATGCACTGGTTGTCGCAGCAAGGTGCCATGACGGCCGGAATGTTCTCGCGCGGCGAAGACCTTGACGCCGGCTCGCTCCAGCTCGGCCGCGCGGCTCCCGCGCTCCGTCATGCAAAAAATCGCGACGTCGACCCCGCGTTGAGCGAGCAGCGGCAGAAGGCGGATGAGATGGCTTTCGGTGCCGCCCGTTCCCAACGACTCGGTCACCACGAGGAGGCGCATGGCGGAGAACCAATCCTAACTAACGAAATCCCAGCCTAAGAAAGGGATAGCGCCCGGCAAGCGTACCTGTGTCGATGGCAAACTTCTGGGTGAAGCTGAGCTTCTCGCGCCAGGTCTCGTCCAAACTGAGCGTGCTCTCCTCGCTCCAGCGCATGTGATTGCCGCCGACATTATGCCGGACCTGGTTTGCCCAATCGAGCTGCTGCGGATCGAATTCCAAGCCGATTTGCTGCATCAGCGTGCCCAAGGTCCGCTCCGGATGCCGAACCAGCCGTTCATAGTGAACGACTGCATGGGGCACCGGCTTCACCAAGTCATGAATCTCACGATTGGTCAGGACGTAGCGATAGATCAGTTTGGACAGAGTCGCCCAGATTTTTTCGCAACGACGAGCAGATCTGACCTTTGGGATTGCGGAGCAGAAAGATCGGAAACACATCGAGATCGGGATTGGCAAGGAGCAGACTCAAGCGGTCGCGATGCTTGGAGGAATTGACGATATAGTTTTTGCCGGACACTTTCGCGACGGCCTTGAACATCGCCAGGTTGTCGCGATGAAAGCCCGCCACGTCTTTGTAGTTCTCGACATTGAGTTGGTCTATTTTATGCCCACATCTGGCCTCGGTCAGTTCGCTCACCTTGCCCCAAACCGGACATGACCACAGCGTCTCGGCGCCGCAGGTGCAAGGATGACCGGCGCGAATTCTTTTGACCCTCTTGCGACCGGGTCCTTGCGGAGCACGCGGTTTCTCAAAGCGCGCGAAGCGCCCGAGCTGCTTCACCTCTCCCACAGAAATAATATCGGGATGGGCATTGAGCATCACATCGAGGAGCGTCGATCCGCTATGGCTCAGGCTGGTGATGTAGAGAATCTTCACGTCAGTTCATTCCCTGTCGGCGGATGCTAATTTAAGACTGTTGTTGAGTTTGAAGCAGCCTCTCATAACGCGCCCGCCAGTTGCGCGGCGCGCCATCGAAACGCTCACAGAGTTGCTCGACGAGGGGAAGATAGGTCCTGCGCCATCTCTCGCTCGAATTCCGGTGGAACGGGTTTGTTGGCGGCTACGACGTTGACAGGCTCGGCGGGCAACAGCTTGCCGATGTCGCCGGGCGTCCACGCCCAAGAATGTGAGCAGCCCGCGAGCAAATTCGGCCGGGCGCGCGCGCAAGTCGTCGAAAAAGCAGAAATAGAGTTGGTCCGCAGGGAAAATGGACTCAAGGCGCCGGATCGTGTCGGGATAGTCCGAGCGCAGCACCGGTCCCGATAGGTGCGCGCGTTTCAATGCCGTTGCGAGCGTCAGTTCGCCATTCAGCCTGTTCTTCTTAGCGGTATTGTTGATCGACGACCACACCCGGTCCACCGGATCGCGCATGACAAAGATGAGTTTGATCTTGCTATTCATGGCGTGAATGCGGCGCCACACCTCGTCGTCCAGGGTGGCATAGGCGGGCGTGATCTCGCCGGTGATCAGGCCTTTGGCGCGGGCCCTGCGGAACAGACGCACATACCAATCCTGATTTCGCTTTCCGAGCAGATAAGGAAAATGCCACAGGCTTGGCGCGTAAAGCGCGAGCAGGATGACGCGGCGCAGCTCTTTGTCGTCGGTCGCGGTGCGGCTCACTTCGGGCTTGTCGAAATAGTGGAGTTCCTTCACCGGAGGAAGCCAGAGAGCCTTATGCTGCCTGAGCAGCAGATGAATCCATGTGGTACCAGCCCGTTGCGCTCCGATGACCAGGAAGTCGGGGCCATTCATGGCGCCGTCCCCGGTCATTCGTCGTCCTCCAAATCTTCCTCGTCTTCGGTGTCGATAGTGGCGCGGCGAACCCGCATCCGGTGCTCCGAACTCAGTAAGGGCGGCGTCGCATTCCGGACTACCGATGGTTTCCAGGCGGCGAAACTCTCCATCCTCAACCACGAGTAATCGCTTTTCCCCAAACGCGCCGATCTTGGCTGGGGTGGAGTGAATAATCAGCGCGACGTGGTCGGCCAGGATGGAGTTGCAGCCGCCGAAGCGCAGCTTCACCGGCCGGTTCGATCTGTTCGGCTTTCAGCAAAAGGACCGCTGTGTCAGAGTTCGTCGGATCGTTCAGATCGAACAACGATACGCCGAGCGGCCCGCTCGCCGATTTCGATCTGGCGTGTAGCAGGGCAAATTTGATCTCGCGAACAGAGTCGGCGGTCGCCAATGCCAGGCGTTCTCCCACCGTAGCAATGACATCATCCCCATTGTTGAGGGCGCCGAGAAGCAATTTGTCGCCGGCGCTCACGCTGACAAACGGCATGGTGTCGATTGTCGCGACATCCTTGGTGAAAAGGTAGTAGCGGCTGATTTGCGGATAGAAGCGGCTCACGCTGGCATAAGCGCGAATAGCTTGCGTGCAGGCGACCAGCACCAATCGCAGCGCGCCCATATAGGCAATCAGAATCGCCCAATTTTGCCGGCCGGCCATCATTTCCTTGGCCATGTAGTAGACCACCGCCGCGAAGAATCAGCGTCTTGCCGATCTCCATCGCGTAGATGATTTCAAAGTTCACTCGCCAAACGCCGAATTGCGCTCGGGCGACGCCGCCAAACGCCTCCCCGGCGCCGAATGTTTCGGCCGACGGGTCCGGCGCGCGGCGCATCTCCTCACGCATGGCGCCAAGGGTCTTTTCCCGGGCCTTGGCAAAACCGACCGCACGCAGCGTGAGAGGATAAAGAAATAGCGCGCCAATGGCGGCCGTCAGCAGGATCAGCAAGGTCAATGGCGTGTCGATATAGAAGAGAAAGAGCACGGCACCCACGCCGCCGAGAACGCCCGTGATGGCATTGAAGAACGTGACGCTCGTCGCATAACCGAAGCGGCAACCGCCAATGATCTTCGACAGGCCGAAATTCATGAAAATCCGGCTGGCGGTGCGCGCCCGCGCATCGGGCATTCGTCCGGTCTGTTGCACGAGTTGTTCGAGGCTCAATGCGTAGCGCTGTTCCACGAGGTTGAGAATAAGAAGGCGCGAAAGGAAGTGAAATGTGGCGCTGGCCGCGAAAAACACGGCGGCAAGGATAACGATCGCCCATAGCAGTCCGAGGTCGGTCCGGGCGTTGAATGAGAGTCCGAGATAGGGCAGCTTCGCGACCCCACCGGTCTCAAGATGTCGCGCATAGCGATAGATGCAGTAGATGCCGGCGGCCTGCGTCGCCAGATAGAGTCCACTCAGTCCCAAGGCGAGTAAGAGGGTTCGCAGGCGCGCGCGGAAGGCGCGCTGCAGTAGCCAGGCAACCGTCGACGTGTAATTGCCGCCTTGCTTTGCGGCGCGCGATAGAAAAGCAAGCGGCGTCACCGTCTTGATGGGGGCAACATCCTTTAGCATGCGTTCTATAGTCCCGACTCTTCAGACGAGCGTACCGATGAACAGCCTCGCGCTTCTCAGGAGCGCTTCAGTTCGCTGGCGGGGCCCTATCTCAAATCTTTGGCTTGCGGAGTCCCGAATGGGTCCGCATCAGTCGCGCTCCCCGGCAAACGGCGACGCCTGGTGCACAAGGTGGAGCGTACCATGCTTGACGCTCGTATCGAAACCTTCCAACCGATACGCCTCTTCTTTGAGAACGACAATCTGACCGCCCCAGGTTGCGACCATGTCCCGCATCACGGGAAGCCCATGAGCCCAACCCTTGCCGCCATATTGCAGCGTCTCACCATTGTTCCATTTGCTGATGATGATGGCTTGGCCGTGCGTGCCGATCATCGTCATGATGTTGTGCAGATATTCACCGAGCTCGTCGGGGTGCACGTGCAACAGCACCTTGGCGGAGAACACCATTGCCGGCTTCAAAGCAGCCGCTTCGGCGACCGCCTCAGGGGAAATCACACGCAGATTCGGACGCTGGTCGGCTAGAACATCCTCACCGATGAGAGCGCGTCCCTCCTCCAGCAGAAACTCCGCGACGTCCATGCCCCAATAGGCACCGGGCCGCAGATATTTCATGACATGAACGCCGAGGCGAAGCGTGCCGCAGCCATAGTCCACACAGACGTCGTCGGGCTTCAGGCCACGCGCGATCAGAACGCGAACAAATCCCAGGCCGACCTCGCCGTGGCTGCCCTCGATCAGGTTGCCGCCGAGGCTCGCGTGCACTTTGCCGCGGGCTATCATCGGCTTCACGCCCTCAGCAAAATAATCCTTGAACTGCTTGGTGGGATTTTGCTTCCGCCATTCTTCGAACTTCGCGTTGTCGCGCTCCACACGCTGCGGGGTGTGCTTGTCCATGCCCCGCCCCTCGCCCGAGCCGACCGATCGCAGCAATTTTCTCATAACAGCAAACCCCCAACTTACGCGGCAGCATAATCACGATGGACGATGCGCAGGATGTAGCGCTTGGCAGACTTGCCCAAGCCTTCCATCTTGAAATTCCCCTCTTCGAGAATTTCCATCTTGCCGCCGCGCTCGGCGAGCAGCTTCTCGAATTGCTCTTGTGAGTGCGCCCAGCTTCGCCCGCTATATTGGACGGTTTCGCCGTCCATCAAATTTGCGTCGGTGATGTACTGACCTTGGGTTCCGATGATGTCCATGACATTGCCGACATATTCGCTGAGCTCGTCGGGATGCACGTGCAGCAGCACGGCGAAGGAAAACATCATCGTTGGCTTGGTGGCTGCCACCTCGGCGAAGAGTTCAGGCGAGATGATCTGCAGCTGCGGTTGCTTCTCGTTCCACAACTCTTCGCCGATCAGCTTGCGGCCCTCATCGAGCAAATATTGCGAGATATCGAGCCCCCTATAGCCACGCGGCTCGAGATAATCGATGATATGCTGCCCGATCCGCAGCGTGCCGCAACCATAGTCGACGCAGACGTCACTGGGCTTCAGCCCGTTATTCAGCAGGCGTTGAAAGATGCCTCGCCCGGAAGTGGCGTAGTCCCCCTGCCGAAGATTGCCGCCGAGCGTCTCGTGCGAGCGCCCCTTTTGCAGTTTCGCCTCTACCGTCTCGGCGAAATAATCCTTGAACGACTTCGACGGATTCTTCTTCCGCCAGTCTTCGAACCTGGATTTTTGCCGCTCGACGTCTTCCGGAGACAGCTGCTTCTTTTTCATCATTCTTGGCGTCCTTTTTCGGCATTCGCAGAGGTCGGCGACTTGATACACGAACGGCAAAATGGCCGAAATACGTTTCTTTGGGCTGGCCTGTCACGGAAGCGGCAAAAAAATCCGCTGATTCGAATGGGATAGCCCCTCCAACGCGTGCCTTGCGACATTATCTCCGCAGAGCCGCTAGCAGATCAAGCCATCGGCGTCCGATGTATTCGACGCTGAGCTCCGTAATTGCCTGGGGCGCTTGCGCGGCATAGGCCGCCCGGAGCGCTGAGTTCGGACATCATCTTCTCCAGCGCGGACGCCAAAGCGACGGCGTCCCCCGGCGGGACCAGCATGCCGTATTTGCCGTCGCCAAGAATTTCGGAGGCGCCACCTGGCGCCGAGGTCGCGATCACTGGAAGGCCGGCGGCGAGTGCTTCGAGCAGCGCGTTGGGGTAACCCTCGAAGCGCGACGGCAGCACGAAGAGGCTCGCTTCGGCAAAGGCGGTGTCAATATTCCTGGTGAGGCCGGGGAGTGAGACCTTTCCCTGCAACGCCAGCGCATCGCGCAAACGTCTCGAGCTCCGTCCGATCCGGACCCTCGCCGTAAATCACGAGCCGCCAATCGGGATGCTTCGCCGCGACGCGCGCAAAGGCCTCGATCAAAATATCGAATCCTTTCTGCGCGGTAAGACGTCCAACTCCGATGAGCAAGGGTTGATCCGAATCGACGCGCGGAGAATTTGAGTCCGGTACGCGCACAGGGTTCGGAACGACGTGCACGGGCGCCGGGAGCGATTCGCGCATCCACGCCGCGATCGCGTCGGTTTGCACCACGACCGCATCGGCAAACGGATAGGTGAATCGCCGCGCAAGGCGATGCACGGATGCGAAGTCCCGGCCGGTCAGGCTGGTTGCGCTCGGAGATCACGACAGGAATTTTAGATCCAAGCGTCGCGAGAAGGCTGATGACATTGGCGTCGGTGGTGAAGGCAACGACCGCATCGGGACGTTGCTCCCGCAGCACAGCGCGGAGCCTCGAAACGCGATTGATATTGTTGAGGAGGCGCGCGCTGCCCGACCCGGCCGACGCGGCGAGGCTTCCGAAGGCGACGCGCTTGATCGAGAGGATAGAAGGGCGCGGTCTCGTCGCCTTCAAAGGTTATCAGGGTGACCGCGTGCCCCGCTCCCGCCCAGAAATTGCAGAGCAGCGTCGCGACGCGTTCCGCGCCCCCCGGCCCCAGCCCCGGAATGACGAAGGCAATATTCACGCGCCTACTCGCAGCGGAGAAGCTTGAGCCATACGCCGAGCGCCCGATCCGCTTCATATTCGCTGGCACGATCGAGCGCGCCGACTGAAAGCCGCTTACGCAAGGGCTCGTTGCTGGCGAGCTTGACGATGGCATCGGCGGTCGCGCCCGCGTCCTCGACGGGTACAATCAGGCCCGCGCTCTGATCCTCGCCGGCAAGCTCACAAGGCCCGGGAGAAGCGTCGGAGACGATGCCGGGCAAGCCGCAGGCCATGGCCTCGAGCAAGGCATTGGGTGTCCCCTCAAAGCGCGAGGTGAGCACGAAGAACTTCGCGGCGCGAACCATCGGAAACGGATCGGCGAGGTGCCCGTACCAATCGATGCTGTCGGCTACCCCGAGCGTTTGAGCCAGCGCTTCGAGCTCGCCGCGCAACGGCCCGTCGCCCACGATCGCCAAGCGCCAGCCCGGCAGGCGTGGCGCAGCACTCGCCCAGGCGGCGATCAGGACATCGAGACCCTTTTGCTCGACCAAGCCGCCCGACAGTGATGATGGTCGGCGCCTCGAGGGAGGCGACTTCGATCGAGGCGGGAAGCGCAAGCGGATTGGGAAGGAAGGCAAGCTTCTCGCGCGGAACGAATGCCTCCAACGCGGTCAGGGCGCCGCGGCTATTGGCGGTGACGATATCGGCGCGGCGATAGAGAAATTTCCGCAACAGCTCGACGCGTCGGCGGTGACGCTGCAATCGTGGATCGTTGCGCTCGGAAATGACGGTGCGCGTGTTCAAGCCTCGCGTCGCAAGCACGGTCAGAATATTCGTCTGGGTGAGAAACGAGAGAACCGCGTCGGCCTCGATGGATTTGATCTTCCCTCTGAGCCAGAACGTCCGCTTGCGACAGACCGGCCGCGAAGAAGGCCGGCGTCAGCACGTAGCGGCTGATCGCGCCCCTGAAGGTTCCATGCGGCAGAAGCTTGCGGGCGAGACCGATGACTCCGGCGGAGCCTCGGTCCTTGTCTTCCTGGGGCAGCCAGGTTCGACTTGCGCTTGGTTTCGTTCGTCTCGGCTTCCGATGCATCGTCATCGGCGCAGCCCGGCCCCGTGGTGTGGAGCGTGATACGCGGATCGAGCCGATAGACGTTTTTGTTTTCCCCGACCAGAATGACGTGAAGATCGATGCCGCGCTCGACCAGCGTGTTCGCGGCGTTGACGGCGACCCGCTGGGCGCCGCCGGGGCCTAAATGGGCGATGACGAAAACGAGCCGCTTCCTGTCGCGGCCGGTGGGCTTCCGCGCTCCAGGCGCCGGGCTCGGCCCAAGATTGGGCGTCTCGAATTTGAGCGCGCTCTTTTCCGCGTCACGGAATTGCAGCGGAGTATCCCCCATCTTGTCTGGATGCCAGGCCCCGAGCCCGGCTCCTCTGAAACCTAACACATCTGCATCGGCGGGAGCCAGCAAAGACGCTGCATTGCCTTTGTTTTCAATGGGTTGCTTACGACCATTCGCTTTCGGCGGCGAGCAGGTCAAGCTCGGGAGACAGCGTCTCCTGCCAAGAGGCCGGAACGATGCCGAAAATCGTCCGTAGCCGGTCTAAATTCAAGCGTGAGTTGGCCGGCCGCTTCGCCCGAGTGGCGAATTCCTCTGTTGCGATCGGCACCACACGCTGCGCCGCAAGCGGCACGCCGCGGCGCGCAATCCTTGCAGGATCGCCTCGGCAAAGCCGTGCCAACTCGTCTCGCCGGCAGAAGCAAGGTGAACGACACCGCCTGACTTCGCGATCGAAGCACGGAACGACTCCGTGTCGTCTTTCAGCATGTGCTTGATCGCGCCGGCGACAAGGGCCGCGGAGGTCGGAGCGCCGATCTGGTCATCGACAACGCGAAGCTCCGGAACGCTCGCGGGCGAGGCGCGCAATGGTGCGCAAGAAATTGTTTCCCTTCGCCGCGTAAATCCAAGAGGTGCGCACAATCAGACTGTCGCCCCCGGCACGACGGATTGCCTCCTCCCCGTCGAGCTTGCTCTTGCCGTAGGTCGAGAGCGGGCGCGGCTGATCCTCCTCGCGCCAGGGACGGTTGCCTGAGCCATCGAACACATAGTCGGTCGAGAAATGGATCAGCGGCACGCGCTTCTCTGCCGCCCAGCGCGCCATAACTCCGGGCGCTTCGGCATTCACGATCCGCGCGAGTTCCTTCTCGTCTTCCGCTTTATCAACGGCAGTATAGGCCGCGGCGTTGATAATCAGCTCGGGCGCGAACCGGTCGAGCACCGAGGCGATGGAATCCAGCTGCGACAGATCAAGGGCCCGCCTGTCGGTTACGATCAAGCTCCCCGACCCTTGCAGGCGAGAGGCGAGTGCAAGACCGACCTGCCCGGTCGCGCCAGTGATGAGAATACGCATTAGACTTGCCCGTAGACCGGCAGGCGGCCGGTAAGCTCTGACAGCGTGAGGCCGGCTGCGTCGCGATTGGAAATCGAGGGTTCGGCGCAGCCCCAATCGATGGCTAACGCGGGATCGTTCCAGCGGAGCACCACTTCATCAGCGGGACTATAGAGCGCATCGCATTTGTAAAAGAAATCCGCCGAGTCGGACAACACCACGAAGCCATGCGCAAAACCGCGAGGCACCCAGAATTGCCGGCGATTGTGCTCGCTCAATTCGACTTTCACATGACGGCCGAAGGTTGGACTGCCCTCGCGCACGTCGACGGCAACGTCGAGCACGGTTCCGCGCAGCACCGAGACCAGCTTCCCTTGCGGTTGCGGATTCTGAAAATGAAGTCCGCGCAGAGACTCCCTTTCTCGACCGCGAGAGATTGTCCTGAACGAAAATTTGGTCGATCCCCGCCGCCGCGTAACGTTGGCTCTGATAGAGCTCGGTGAAGAATCCTCTCGCATCGCCGAACAGCGACGGCTCCAGGATCAGAACCTCCGGGATCTCAGTTGTGAGAATTTCCATTCGGGTTTCGCACTGTGTAGGAGTGCCGAGAAGCGGCTTCCGAGAGGGCCCAATCCTAATCTGGAATCCTACTTATGTGCCCCTTCAATTTGCAAGAAGCCGCGTGTTACAAGGCGCGGAAGGTGCCGAGGTGTGCTTGAGTAGACGCCAATCCGGATGCGTGCATGGGGGTAATTGATTGAAATGAAAGGCATTATTCTGGCCGGCGGTTCGGGCACACGGCTTTATCCGGTGACCACGGTGGTTTCCAAGCAGCTTTTGCCGGTGTTCGACAAGCCGATGATCTATTACCCCCTGGCCACGCTGATGTTTGCCGGGATCAGGGAGATCTTGGTCATCACCACGCCGCAGGATCAGCCGCTGTTCGAGCGGCTGTTGGGCGACGGCTCCGATCTCGGTCTCAGCTTCACTTATGCGCCGCAGGACAAGCCGCGCGGCTTGGCGGATGCCTTCATCATCGGCGCCGACTTTATCGGCTCGGATCGCGTGGCGCTGGTGCTCGGCGACAATATCTTCTACGGCCATAGCCTTGCCGAATGTGTTGGAACGGGCGCGCGCGCGGAGCAAAGGCGCGACCGTGTTCGGTTACATGGTCAGCACGCCGGAGGACTATGGCGTGGTCGAGCTCGACGCTGAGGGACGCGCGATCTCCATCGAGGAGAAGCCCGCCAAGCCGAAGTCGAACGTCGCGGTGACCGGTCTCTATTTCTACGACAACGACGTCGTCGAGATCGCCGCCTCGTTGAAACCGTCGCCGCGCGGAGAGCTCGAGATCACCGATGTCAACCGCGCCTATATGGAGCGTGGCGATCTGTTCGTCGAAGTGCTCGGCCGCGGCTTCGCCTGGCTCGACACCGGGACCCATTCCTCGCTGGTCGAGGCCAGCCATTTCATTCAGATCCTCGAGCAGCGGCAAGGCATGCGCGTGGCCTGCCCGGAGGAGATTGCGCTTCGGCTCGGCTATATCACGCTCGATCATTTCTATCGGCTTGCGGAGAAATGCGCGAAGAGCAGTTACGGGCGCTATCTGATGGATATTCACCGCAGCTTCAATCCGTCGCAATCCATGGATCGCTAGCGCAATGCGTTTCGACGACACCACGATCTTTGTGACGGGAGGCGCCGGCTTCATCGGCTCGGCTCTGATCCGTCACCTGCTCGCCGATACGGACGCGCGCGTGGTGAATATCGACAAGCTCACCTACGCCTCCAATCTGCACTCGATTCCGCAGCCGCCTTCCAATCGCTATCGCTTTGAGCAGGTGGATATTTGCGACGGACCGGCGCTGCATCGCCTGTTCGAGCGGGACAGGCCTCACTATGTGATGAATCTCGCGGCGGAGAGCCATGTCGACCGCTCGATCGACGGGCCGTCGGAATTCATCCAGACCAATATCGTGGGGACCTTCACCCTGCTCCAGGAGGCCTTGCGTCATTGGCGCGGTTTAGATAGCGGCGAGCAGGATCGCTTCCGCTTCCTTCACGTCTCAACCGACGAGGTTTATGGCTCGCTCGGCGCCGACCGGCCTTTTCACCGAGACCACGCCTTACGCGCCAAATTCGCCCTACTCGGCGTCGAAGGCGTCGTCCGATCATCTGGTGCGCGCATGGCGGGAAACTTACGGCCTTGCCGACCATCGTCACCAATTGCTCGAACAATTACGGGCCCTATCATTTTCCGGAGAAGCTGATCCCGCATATCATCATCCTGGGTCTCGCCGGCAAGCCGCTGCCTGTCTATGGCAAGGGCTTGAACATTCGGGACTGGCTCTACGTGGAAGATCATGCCCGCGCGCTGTCGCTCGTGGTGGAGCGCGGCCGCGTCGGCGAGACCTATAATGTCGGCGGCAGAAATGAGCGCACCAATATCGACGTGGTGAAAACGATCTGCAGGCTGCTCGACGAGTTGGCGCCGTCCGGCGCGGGGCCGCGCGAGAGCCTGATTAGCTACGTGGCGGATCGTCCCGGCCACGACATGCGCTATGCGATCGACGCCTCGAAACTCGAGCGCGAGCTCGGCTGGCGGGCGCAAGAGAATTTCGACAGCGGACTCGCCAAGACGGTGCGCTGGTATTTGGACAATCGCGCTTGGTGGCAGGATATCCTCGACCGCGGCTACAAGGCCGAGCGTATTGGCCTTACCCAGCAGCGCACTGCCGAACCGCGGCCAGCGCCCTAGCCCATGGGATTGAAGCGCGCCCTACGCCGCTGGTTCCGGGGCCGTAAAGCCAGGCTCAGCCCACGCCAGCGATTGGATGGGTTCGCCGCCTGGCAAGAGTTCAACGCCCCTTCGGAACGCACGCGCCGGCTTTTCGAAGAGCTCGCGAAAGACGTTCCGACCGGCACCAAATTCGCATTTATCCTGACCGCCACACTGGAACGGCTCGACGAGACGCTCGAAAGCCTGACCGGCCAGTCCTACAGAAATTTTGAGATCGTTTTGCTCGAAGAGGAGAACAATGCGCGAGAATTAAAGGCAGCGCTCGGCCGATGGGAGACGCGCGATGACAGAATTCGCCGCGTGCGCGTTCCGCCGGACGTCTCTGCCGGCGACGCCTTCAATCTCGCTTTTGACAGTGCGACTGGCGATTTCATCATCCCGCTTGAGGAGCCTGGCCGCGTTCACGAGCATGCGCTGTTGCTCTTCGCGGACTATGTCGCGAAACAGACCACCACGGACCTCGTCTATGGCGACGATATGCTCGCCTCGGAGTCCGGCGCGCTGAGCGACCCGCAATTCAAGCCGGACTGGTCGCCGGAGCTGTTGCTCTCCAATTTCTACACGGCGCCACTGCAAGCGTTCCGCTCCTCGCTCGTCAAGGAGCTTGGCGGCTGCCGTCGTGAAGTCGATGGAGCAGAGCTTTACGACCTCACGTTGCGAATCGGCGAGAAAGCGCGGCATGTCGGGCATGTTCCGCAGCTTCTGTTCACGCGATTCAGGCCTCCCGCCCTTCAGGCGGAAGCGAGAGCGCCCGTCGTGCCCTGGAGGAGGCCTTTGCCAGGCGCGGGGTGACCTGCCGCGTGGCGCAGCCGCGCTGGGCGGTCGAGCGCGGCGACGGCGTCTACGCTCCGCAAATGCCCGACTCGGGACCAGCAGTGACGCTCCTGATCGCCACCAAGAACAATTGGCGGATGCTTGATCGTATGCTGCAATCGTTGAATGCCACGACATATCGGAATTACAAGATTGTCATCGTCGACAATATGAGCAACGAGCCGAAGACCGCGGCCTATCTCAAATCGTTGCCGCATCAAGTCTTGCACATTCCCAATCCTTCCGGCGCGTTCAACTATGCGCACATCAACAACCAGGCCGCCCTGCAGGCCGATACTGAGTTTATTCTGTTTCTCAATGACGACATGTCGGTGATCGAGCCGCGATGGTTGAGTCAAATGGTTGGATGGGCACGTCTGCCTGGCGTCGGCGCCGTCGGCGCGAGGCTTCTGTTCCCCGACGGCAGCGTGCAGCATGGCGGCGTGGTGCTGGGCTTGCGCAAAGGTCTCACCGCGTTTCGGGGCTTGCCCGGCGACGATCCCGGTTATCTCGCTCTCGCCAAGGGGACACGGGATTGCTCCGCGGTGACGGCGGCCGCGATGTTGACGCCGCGCGCTCTGTTTCTCGAGCTTGGCGGCTTCGACGAGGAGGTCTTCGCCGTCAGCTATAACGATGTCGACTATTGCCTCAAGCTCGGCGATGCCGGTCACCGCGTCGTCTATTGCGGCGAGGCTGAGCTCTATCATCACCAAGGTTTCACACGCGGAAGCGGCACGACATCTGAGCGTGAGCGCGCGGCGTTGGCTGGGCGTCACGGGCACCGCTCCGATCCTTATTACAGTCCGTATCTCGGCCTCGATGGGCAATGTTTTGCGGTCAAGCCCAGCGTGGTCGCCCCCCTAGCCTTGAAGCGAAAGCTCAAAGTGCTCGTCGTGCAACCAACAGGTGCCGACGTCCCAGACGGACATCAACGCCCTTCTGAGTTCGATCGGGACAGGCTCTGTCGATGCGCAGTTCGTAAGTTCGAGCGATCAAGCGGACGTCGCCGGATTCGACGTCGTGTGCGTTGTTGGCGTCAACGCCTTCAATGCAATCGATGCGGCGCGACGGCAGGGCGTAGCTTCGGTTTGGCTGATCGGCGAAGCCGAGACAAGGGACCGACCCTATCTCGATCTCGATGCCCAAGAGTCCGCACGGGCAGAGGAATGTTTCAATTTCCCCTATCGCGTGCTGTTTGCCTCAGAGCGCGCGCGGCGTCGCTTCGCGCATCTCGACAGGATGGATAATTTCGATGTGATCGATATGAAGCCAGGCACTTTCGAGAAAGTCATCGCGGCCGCTGCTTTCAGCTCCGTTCCGAACTGAGAGTCCCAGGCGTTAGACCAAGCGCTCCAATCAAGACCTGTTCGACGAAACATTTGGCGACGGCAGAAGGACCGAAGCGCTTGCGGATCACGTCCTGCATCTTAGCGACGTAATCGCGGCGGAATTCGGCGTCGCTCAACAGCCCGATGGCGCGGTCCAACTGCCGGTCGTCATCGACCTGCATCTCGGCAAAGCCTGCGCTGTGCAACAGCGCGGCAATCGACTCCGAGCCCGTCGAGATGGCCGGGATGCCATTGGCGAGGGCGACGACGTAACGGTTCTCGCTCTTGTAGCTCGCGCCAGGGTCTTGCGAGACCAGCACCAGCCCATGAAGCTTAAGCCGGGCGATGAAGTCTGGATAGACCCAAGGCTCGACGGAAAAATCCGCGACGCCCGCCACTTTGGCTGGATCGGTGATCAGCGTCACGGCGTAATTCCAGCGCTGCTTCAGCGCCTTCAACGCCCATAGTCCGGACTCGAGATTGCCGCGGCCGGGATTGCCAAACCACGCGACCGATTTTGTGGGCGGCACGAGATCGGACTGCACTTGGTCCTGGTAATCGATGCTGTCCGGAACCACGACGATCGGCACGCCGGCAGTTTGATCGGCGATCCGCGCACGCATGGTTTCGGTCGGCACCGTGATCGCATCGGCGATGGAAACAATGTCGCTGAATCTCTGCGCGGCATGGATGCCATGCGCCATGCCTTCATAGTCCGCATAGGGATCGCAACAATCATAGACAATGCGCGCGCCCTGCCCCTTCGCCATGGCGCAAGCAATAAGCGCGTTCGCAGTGCAGGTTTGGCTAATGACAATGACGGATGCGCGATCGGGACTATCGACCACAGCGCGTATCGACGGCCCATAATATTGATTAATCGCCGCCGCCATATAGGCGCAGCGAATTCGCGCGGATGCGAGATTCTTGGACCTGCTCGGCGCCGGCAGGAAAGCAATTATGATTTCTTTGGCAACGGCCGTCGCGGGACCGGCCGCGAGAGCCTTACGGGCCAACCGTTCGATTGCCGATTGCGCGCGGCCGCGCAAGTCGGCGTCGCCGCGCGCTAACACCTGTTCGTATTCGGTGGCGGCCTCGGTCAAATGACCTTGATGCTCGAGCGACAGCCCCAATCGATAGCGCCAGTCGGGCATACGATTGTCGCGAGCGAGCGCAGCCTCGAAGGCGGAGCCGGCCTGTCGCCACAAGCCTATGGCTTGAAGCGCCCCGCCATAGGCCGCCAGAGCCCGGGCCCTGCGACTGCTGCTTCTGCTAACGATCATGGCCAAGGACGCTTGATGGGCCGAGAAATAGAGGATTTGTCACGCGGAAGCCTGATTGCGCTTAGTTTGCCGCCAGCCCCCGTCATTTCATAATGAGGCTGGTTTATCAAGCGCTTGGCAGAACGAAGGGCGTGGGCTAACAAAGACATCAATCTGTTGATAGCGTGCAACGGCCACGCCCCCGGGGAAAGCGCTGAGAATGGCGGTCAGTAATCAAGGTGTTGCTTGCCAAGCTGATGGCCTGTCGCCTGATCGAACCCGGCTCCCCTTTGGCCAACGCATCAGTGGCCTCCACACCTGATCGACCCTGTACACGGCTATGATGCGACTATTCTCAAAAAAGTCGCGTCGACCCGGTCGAGGCCCGCACAGGTAGGCTGAAACTTGTGCTGCACGTGGGCCCATATAAAACGGGAACGACGTCGCTGCAGAAGGCCTTGTTGAAGCAGTATGGATCTGAGGTTCCGCAAGCGATCTGGTATCCCATCCCTGAAGATTCCGGTCCGGGCCACGCACTCAACGTCTGGAGGATGCTAGGGCAAAGGGGCCACTCGCCTTCGCCGGCAATTGGGCAATCGGTCGAGCACGCCAAAAAAACATTAGCGTGCCAATGTCTAATTCTCAGCTCCGAGGTTTTCGCAGGCACTTTTCCAAACCGTATCCGGCCTCTAGTCGAGCAAACCGTCGACACCGACATGCAAATTGTCATAACGCTCTCGCCCATCGGGCGGCGGGCTGTGTCCACGTGGCAGGAGACGGTCAAGCACCGTTCCCTGGTGTCGCTCGACGATGCGCTTGACGCTGTGTTAAAGGGACCGGGATTGGCGCCACTCTATGTGCGGTTTTTCGCCGACCATTTTCCCGAGGCCAAAATCAGCGTCGTCATCGCCGATCGGAAAGCGCCGGAAAGCCTCTATAAGTTGTTCGGCGAGGCAACCGGGATCCCACTCGCGACACCGAACACGGCGAAAGAGTTGGTGGCAAACCGAAGTTTGGGGCTGATCGAAGCTAAGATATTGAGCAGCTTCAATGCCGGAGCGAAAGATGCATCGCTCACCCTTGAGAACTATCGCAAGGCTCGCTCACTGCTTCGCAATCAGTTCCAGAGCGAAAAATGGCGGGCGGTTGTTCCCGATGATTCCGCTTACGTTGCCGGGAGATTGGGTCGGTCCCCTTAGAGAGCGAAGCGCCACCACGATCGCGGACCTCAGGGAGCTAGAAGCGCAAGGACGGATCGCGGTATTTGGTGACATTGAGAGTCTCGACGATTTGGAACCTCGTCCCGAGGATAGCGATACGCCGCATTCTGGCAAGGAACTGGCCTGATGTCCTCGCCTGATCCCTCACAAGCGAAGAGACAGGCCGTGCTTGTTCTGGGCATGCATCGCAGCGGCACGTCGGCGCTCGCCGGCGTCATTGCCAGACTGGGTGCCGCGCTGCCAAAAACCCAGATTCGAGCAGATCTCACCAACAGCAAAGGGTTACGGAGAATCCTCAGAGTTAGCCCAACTTCACGACCGGCTGCTTGCCTCAGCTGGCAGCGGTTGGCGAGATTGGGAACGCTTCGATCCGAACTGGATGTCCTCACCCTTTGCCGCGTCTTTTGCCAGTGAATTAAGAAGGCTGATCGGCACGGAGTTCGGCGACGCTCCTGTCTTCGTCGTGAAAGATCCTCGCATCTGCCGCATCGTTCCATTTTGGCTGCAACAACTCGAAGCGTCGAATATTGAACCGCGCGTCATCCTCACCGTCCGCAATCCAATCGAAGTGGCCGCTTCTCTCGAACGGCGCGATAGCCTTCCTGTCAGACCTGCCCTGCTATTATGGCTTCGTTACATGCTGGACGCAGAAGAGGCCACGCGAGGCTTGCCGCGTGGCTGGGTGCACTTCGATGACCTGCTGACAGATTGGCGCGGCTCGATAGAAAGGCTCGGCCGCGCGCTCGCTCTTGACTGGCAGAGCAAGATTAGCGACGTCGAGCACGAGATTGACGACTTCCTTAGCAGCGAATTGCGCCATCATGCGAAATTCGACGAGCAGCTGTCCTCACGCAGCGATATCTCGGAGTGGATTAAGGACGCTTACGGCGTTCTTGCCGATCGGCAATTCCTGGCCACGGACGAGGCCTCGGGCCTGGCGCGACTCGATGAGGTGAGAACAAACTTCAACGCCGCATGCGAGGCCTTCCGTCCATTGATCGCAACGGAGCTACGGCATTGCCTCGGTGAGCTGGAGAAGATTGGCCGCGATTTGCGTCGGGCCACCGCGCAAGTTGAGAAATTATCGACGCGGCTCAGTGTCGCCAACGACAAGCTCGCCAAGTATCGCCGCGTGACCGTTTCCTATCAGATGGCTCCGCGACGCTCCCGGGCGTATTGCGCGACCGCTTGTTAGCCATGACGAGGATCAGACGGTGTCGCCCAAGCAAGGCATTGGCGCGATCTCTTCATCCCAACAGAATGTCGCCGCCAAACCGAGTGAAATGAGCTCCGGCGCGGCGAGTTCCGAGCCGGAGGCGCAAATTGCAGTTGTATGCCACGTCTATTATTTGTCTCTATGGGATGAAATCGCAAACCAGATCCGGCAAATCCCCGCCCCCTTCGACCTCTATGTCACGATCGTGAACCAAGAGGGCGCGACCGACCTCCGCGGCGAAATCAGTTGGGCAGTTTCCCCGCGCACGCATCGAAATCGTGGCCAATCACGGCCGGGATATCGTGCCGTTCGTCTCGCTGCTGAATTCCGGGGCGCTCGATCATTACTATCTAATCTGTAAGATCCACACCAAGAAATCGCCGCACCGAGACGATGGCGATCAATGGCGCCGCAGATCTTTTTCGGGTTGCTCGATTTCGCCAGAAAATGTTGCTGACATTCTGAGGGCCTTCAATGCAGACCCTAGAGCTCGGTCTTGTTGTAGCCGATGGCGAGCTTTACGAAGGCGAACGCGGATGGAAAGGTAATCGTGAGCAGGCTGTACGGGTTGCAGGCGCTATCGGACTAAATCTCGAGGACTATCCCCCACGCTTTGTTCTAGCTTCTATGTTCTGGGCTCGCGGGACTGCCTTCCGGCCGTTACGCGTTCTCAATCTCTCGGCCGATTCTTTTGAACCTGGAATGCGGCGCTCTTGATGGCACGATGTGCCACGCGATCGAGCGCTTGTTCTCGATCTTTGCGATGGCAGGCAGTCTTACCATAAAGGAACGAGCCACGATTTAGTGGGGATGGCATGACGCCGGGACCAAGGCTCGGCGCTCGCTGGATTACCCGTTGCCGAGCGTGCATCGTTGTACCATTTGGCCCGCAATTGACACGGCATACGTCGTATGCGACGGAGTTTCCTGATCGGCAAAAATGGCTGCGCGTTATTACGTGGCACCGCACCAGCTGAGTACTGACGTAATGTCTGACCGTAGCGATATTGCGCGGGACCCGGCCGGGGAAATCGCCCTTGTGCCGCACTTACCGTGAACAGGGATTGTTGGTAGACGCGCAGACCAGGTTGCGGGAGGGCCTTGCGTCGTATCCTGGAGACGTTCGTCTCTGACCGAACGCGTGCTGCTCGACAATCTAACACGCCGCAAGATGGCGCTTACCGCAGCGTGGCGCAAAGTCGACCGAGCATCGAGATCATTCTGTGCGTCTATAACGCGTCTTGACGACACCAAGCGGTGCCTCAACTCCATCCTGTCCAAGACAACTTACCCCATACTCGCTAATCAATTATTGACGACGCCTCTGCGGCGGACGTTGGTGATTTTCTGAACGCGTTCGCTGAGAGCCACCAACATGTGCGCGTGCTCTCAAATAGCGAAAATCTCGGGCTATACGAAATCGAATAATCGCGGGCTAAGGGAGGCTCGCGCGGATTGGGTCGTTCTCCTCAACAGCGATACGATTCTCACAACGGGTTGGCTGGAAGGCTTGATCGATTGCGCACTTTCGGACGATGCGATGCGGCGGTCGGTCCGCTGTCCAATGCCGCGGCGCTGCAAACAATTACGGCCGCAAACGACCCGTCGGTCTGCCGGCGGACCGGAGCAAGTGGCCGAAGCGGTTCGGCTCGTTTCGACCAAGCGCTACCCGAGAGTTCCCGTTTCTCACCGGTTTCTGCACGCTCATCTCACTTCAAGCACTCAAGGCGATCAATTATCTGGATGAGGCAGATTTCCCGAACTACGTCGTCGATGTCGATATGTGCCTGCGATTGCTCCGCGCCGGCCATAAGCTTTGCGTTGCCGAGGACGTTTATGTGCACCACGCCAGCGCCGCGAGCTTCGGCAAGGGCGAAAAGCGAGACCAGCTGATTGCGCAGGGAAGACAAAGGCTGGAGGAGCTCTGGCCGGATTTGACCGCGAGATGCTTACGCAACGCGATCGACTCCGGCCTCAAAGACATCAAGAAGGCCATCCAGCAAGGAGCTCAAACGTCGGGCGAAAGAGACGGAGAACGGAAATGCAGAGGGCGAAGCCGGCGAAACGGCTTTTGCGCTTGATACGCCGCATTCGCGGTTGGGGCTCAATGCGCTTAGTTGATGCCGCAATGCATTTTCGCCACTTTGGACGAGATTTTCGTGATTCCGAACGCGCAAATCCCTAACGCCGCGCCATTGCGCTCGCGTCCGCGCCCCTATCGGAACGTCGTCAGCTCAGATATAAACTTCGCTCGGCAAAGCCGGGCGTAGAACGTCTGTATCACCGACCACGAAGAGGCGGATCGCACCCAGGACGTTGCGAAGCCTACAGCTGAGCAGGCTAAGCATTGGGGGAAACCTTGAGAATTGTTGCGCTTCTCGCCATCCGGAATGAAGAGCTGTATCTGGAGCGCTGCATTCGTCACTTGGTAACGCAAGGGGTGGACATGTGTGTCATCGACAACGACTCCACGGACCGTAGCCGCGACATTGCGCGAAGCCTATCTCGGCAAAGGCGTGGTTCAAATCGTCGATCAGCCTTACCCCGGTCATTTTGACTATCTGGGCCAGCTACAAATAAAGGAGCGGCTTGCCAACACGATCGACGCCGATTGGTTCATCCACCATGACGCCGATGAAATTCGCGAGGCGTCCGTTCCGACCCAAACTCTCGCGAGGCAATCCGTGCCGCCGATTCAGAAGGCTATAGCGCCATCAATTTCCACGAGTTTGTTTTTATACCGACATCTCTTGGATGAGCGGTTCGAAAGCACGGATTATGTCGAGCAAATGCATTACTATTATCTTTTCTACCCGCGCCCCAATCACCGCGTGAATGCTTGGAAGAAGACCGAGCGTTGAAATCAACTTGACGGAAGGGTGCGGGCATCAAGTTCGATTTCCTGGGCGCAAAGTCTCTCCCGTGCCCTTGGTTTTGCGGCACTATATTTTTCTCAGTGCAGTGCACGCCCAGCAAAAATATGGCAGGCAGAGTCCGTTCCACATTTGAAGTCGAGCAACTCGGCTGGCGAAGAACCAACCGGGAAAACTGGGGCCAGGGAGAATTAATTTTGCCGCCACGCAGTTCGATGAAAATCGTGCGGCACCATCCCATGCTGTACTCGACGCCTCCGAACCCGCAGCCGAAGCACCTGTTTTCCTTTATCGAAGGGGCGAAGGAGTGACGGTGCAGGGCAATGCTGCGAGCAGGCTCGCCTGCCCTCTAATTCAGTTCTGAGGGCCACATCCGCGCGGTTTTGCGAATAACGCAGACCGCGTTTGGGCGTATAAGCGTGCGGCGAATTCCGCAGTAACTCGGAACTGCTCGGCAGCGAATTGGTGCGTCGAACGCGCTTCGCTTTCTCACCACGACGTCGAAGTCGGTCTCGTGCTATGAGCATTCGCCGCGTTGCGCCGCTCTGCGTTCCAGTACGACACGCAGTGAACCTTGGAGAGGTCACAGCGATCAGCGTAGCGCCGCGCAATCGCGGTTATCTCCTCGAGAAGCGCCGGCCTGCAAGGTGATCGGCTCAAGCCCATGGCCCAGAAACTTGTCGTTGGCGACGTAGAGTTCGTTCTCATCGGCCTCGCGGCGCGGGTTCGACAGATATTCGTATCTCAGCACCGGTGAGATTGGAGACGAGTTGCGCAAGATCACGGACCCGATGGGTTTCGGTCATCTGATTGTAAGATCAAGACGCGATCGGTCTTGGGCCGGCGGCTTCGTCAGCGCGATCTCGATGCACCGCACGGTATCCTGAATATGGATAAAGGCGCGGGTCTGGCCGCCGGTCCCGTGCACGGTCAAAGGATAGTTGACGGCCGCCTGCATGAGGAACCGGTTGAGAACCGTGCCATAGTCTCCGTCGTAGTCGAAACGATTGATCAGTCTCTCGTCGAGACGGGTCTCCTCGGTCTGGGTGCCCCAGACAATTCCCTGGTGCAGGTCGGTGACACGAACCCGATCGTTCTTGTTGTAGAAGGCGAACAGCAGCTGATCCTGGGTCTTGGTCATGTGATAGATGCTGCCAGGGTCGGCGGGGTAAAGAATTTCACGTGTTACCAACTCACCAGAATCGGTGCGGACCTGCACGCTCAGATAGCCCTCTGGAATTTTCGCGCCGGCCGTGCCGTAGCCGTACACCCCCATGGTGCCGAGATGGACGACGTGAATATCGAGCCCACTCTCGACGATCGCGGCGAGCAGATTGTTCGTGGCGTTGAGGTTGTTGCTGACCGTGTAGCGCTTGTGCCACGAACTCTTCATCGAGTATGGCGCCGCTCGCTGTTCGGCGAAATGAACGACGGCATCGGGCTGGTAATCGAGCAACAGATCCAAGAGCCGAACGTAATTCTGGGCGACGTCGAAATTGAAGAATGCGATGCGTGCGGCCGCCGATCTCTTTCCACGCGCTAATTCGCGTGCCCATCGGCTTGATCGGGGTCAGACTGCTGATCTCAAGCTCGTTGTCGATGTTTCGCCGGGAAAGGTTGTCGACAATGACCACGTCATGCCCTTGCGCGGAAAGGTGCAGCGCGGTCGGCCATCCGCAAAATCCATCACCGCCGAGGACTATGATCTTCATAAGGTTTCCCGCTCTTGCCGTGCGCCGTTGAGGTTAAACACAACTGATAGTATCAATTTTGGCTTACAACAAGCGGAGCAATACTGCACCAAGAACGGACCGAGCCTGACTGCGAAATGCCTGCCCCGCGTTGCTGGCGCGATCCTCACGTTTTCGCGGCCTTCGCCTTTAATCGCTGCAAGATTGCTGGAGTCCCCAGCCCCACTTTGCCTTCGACGGCCGCGAAGCCGCAAACTTCCGCAAGTTGGTTCCAAATCACTCACAGGTCAGTGTCGTTATTTCGCTGACTTCGACTTTGCTCCGCTGCGGTTGTGATATTTGCGGGAGAGTTCGTCCCACTCAATGGTGAGCGAGCCGCCGGTGGTGGCGTGCTGGCGATCCCAATTGGTCATCAGGTCGATGCAGGCGTGGTCCATGTAATCGAGATCGTTAATGTGCACATGGACATGCGAGCTCGGTTTTAGTTTCTCGAGCTCCGCAGCGAGCAGAGGCAATCGAATAAGGGTCGCGGCCCCGCTCAAATAGACATCGGTGCGATCCGCCCTTTCCTCTTTCCGCACCTCGAGGTGCGAAAAGACATAGAGCAGCTTCAGCAGCGACAGGCCGAGCCCGACGAGTACGCCGGTCAGGAGATTGGTCGCGACGATGGTGATGATGGTGGCGAAATAAATGAAGACTTCGCTTCGCCCGTATTTCAACAAGGTCGGAACGATCTTGGGATAGGCCAGCTTGTAGCCGGTATAGACCAACACCGCGGCAAGGGTGGACACCGGAACGTAGCGAAGCGTGAAGGGAATCATGCTGGCGAAGACCAGCAGCCAGGCGCCATGCATGATCGCGGAGGCGCGCGTCACGGCGCCGGCCTGGACGTTGGCGCTCGAGCGCACGATGACGCCGGTCATGGGCAACACACCGAGAATGCCGCAAATGGTATTGCCGACGCCTTGGGCGACAAGCTCCCGGTCATACTGCGTGCGGGGGCCGCGATGCATCTGGTCGACAGCGGTGGCGCAGAGAAGTGTCTCGGCGCTGGCGATAAAGGCGATGGAAATTGCCCCAATCAGGATCGAGGGCTCGACGATGCGCATCAGCTTCTCGGTCGTGGGCAGGATTGTCACCGACCAGATGTTGTTGGGCACGTCGATATAATGAATTTGATCGAGCTTCAGGACGGCGGCCGCGAGCATGCCAACCAGCACGCCGACCAGCGGCGCCGGGACGATGCGCCAGCTCTTGGGCGTCAACCAACCCCAGAGCACGATCGTCGCGATGGTGAGGAGACCGATCTCTCCCGCGATCAGGTGTTCATCCCATGCGGTGATGGCATTGAATCAACGCGCCAGGAATGCCGATAAGATTTTGGATGCCGGTGCCGATGGGCTTGCTGTCGAGCATCACATGAAACTGCGATGCCAGGATCAGGACGCCGATGCCGGCGAGCATGCCGTAGATCACTGCGGGTGAGACCGCACGAAACCACTGACCGAGCTTGAAGGTGCCCGCGGCGAGTTGCAGGAGGCCGGCGAAAAGCACGACGACGCCAAGCATCTCCACGCCCTGCTCCTGAACGAACTGGAGCACAAGCACGCTGAGCCCCGCGGCCGGGCCACTCACCTGCAACGGCGAACCCGCCAGAAACCCGACGACCAGGCCTCCGATGATCCCGGTGATGATGCCGGCGGTTGGCGGCATGCCAGAGGCAATCGAAATGCCCATGCAAAGCGGCAAAGCAACCAGGAAGACAACGATCGAGGCCAAGAAGTCCCGGCCAAAAGTCGCCGAAAAACCGGCGGTGGGTAGCTTCGTGGAAATCATGTTCATGCATCGGCCCCCGACAAAACCCGTGTTGTTAGAGCAAGCCTAGAACGCGGCCTATCGCCCGACCCCTCGGCTTCCTGACTTGATCTTGAATTCCTTCGCCCCACACGCCTATGGCGGCCATGCCGAGGCGAGAGAGGCGGCCTTTGACTGGGCCCTTGCGGGCCCACAGGACCGTTTTTATGCCTCTGGCCCAAGGCGCTGTCTACCCCTCGCCGCCCCATTGTCGCCGCGGCATTGGGGCATGTGGAGGGCCGAAGCAGGGGAAATCTGCGGGTCTAGATCATGCGAATGCCAATCGTCATCGTCGCGCTGGCCTCTTTAAGCGCCCTCCTGCCGGCTTGCGCCAATCCGGAGGCCGCCAAGGCCAGCCGCGCCGCGGCCATCGCCGAGGCCGACAGCGACGACGACGCGCAATGCCGTGCCGGAGGCGCCGCTCCGGGGAGCCAGGCCTATGACGAGTGCCGGTCGCGTTTGGTGGAGGCCCGCGCCAAAGCTGACAGTGCGCGCGAACAGCGAAAAACCGCCTTCCAGCACACGACAGGTGCTGGGACCGAAGCGCTCAGCGGCCACTGATGCTTACTTGATTATGCGGAGATGCGCCCGGCGCGCGCGCCGGATCACTTCAGCCATGAGCGCTTCGAGATTATCAAGGTGGGCGCCCTCCTCCACCACTTGATCGACGACAACGGCGACGGACGTCATCAACGATTCGTCCTCAAGCGCGAGCTCGCGCTGCAGCGCGTCCATCAGCAGAACCTTCGCGGCCCCGCGATTGCCCGGCACCTTCTTGACGGCCCGGGCGACGGCTTGTTCGAGTTTCGTATTCACGGCCTTGCCCCACGACTGGGCCATTATAAAGACTGGGGCGGAACATAGAGAAAGTATCTTTAGGTGGGAGGCACAAAAGACGCCGCACCGGAACGGCTCGGACTAGCCAAAAAGCCAGTGAGAATCGTCTCTGACGGCGAAGTTGAACACGCTTTCCTCAAATCCCAGCGTGGCCGGCGCTTGATCGTGAAAAATGTCGAAGTGGTTGTCCTGAGGTTCGCGCCCGATGTGGTCGTCGTGGCTGGCGGGATGTCTCGGTCCGAAATCATCGAGCTCGTTTCCCTTGCCGACCTTGTGAGGCGAGTCGATGGTTGCGTCCAAACTTGATATGGACCGTGGCGATCTCCGATTCCGAAGCGCCGTCGCTCGCCGCATAGCTGAACTTGACCGTGCCTTTGAAGTGGCGCGGCGACGTGTAGACAAAGTGCCCATCCTCGTCGACCCAGAGATTGCCCCGGGCTGGCCCGCTGACAAGGATCGTCGACAGGTCGTCGTCAGTCGGGGCGAGATCGTTGGCGAGAACGTCGACGACGATGGTTCGGCTCCGCGTCGCGTAAAAGTCATCGACCGCGACGGGTCCGGTGTCTTCGGTGTCTCCGCCGCCGTCGCCTTGCCGCCAGCGCAACGACAAGGTCGGTAAAGTCGAGATATTGGATGTTCTTCAGGATGTCGGTTCCGTCCGGAGCGCCGTCGCGGAGATCAGACAATCGTCCAGGTGTTGTCGGCGTTCTTCACCCAGGAATATTCGGAATGAAGAGCCTGAATAGACGGCAGAGTCCGCGCCGATCCCGCCATCGAGGAAATCGTTGCCCTGGCCTCCCGTCAGAGAATTGTCGGCGATGTTGCCGACGATGACGTCGTTGCCAGAGCCGCCGATCACATCTTCGATCAGGGAGGCCGGATTGTTGTGATAAAGCAGCGCGTTGGCGATGTTGCCCTGCGCATAGCGCTGATAGCCGAGGCCGGCAAGCTGCTCGGCCGAAATGGTCGACCAGCCACCGGGCTGAAGATCGACGCTCAGGTCCGTCGTCGTAATTTGAAAAGTCGTAAGTGTCGCGGCCGCCGCCATCCCAAAGCGTCATGAACACGCGGTTGCCGGCGGGAGTTCCTTGCCCCTCGCCATCGATGAAGAACTCACCCGTATTGGGATCCCAGTGGTAGGCGGTGTCGCCGCTGTTGCTCTGATAGTTGGCGCCGTACAGCGTTTGGATCGCTGCGATGTCGTACATCATCAAGGTCTGGGGAAAGCTCCAGGTGCCGTTCGAGTAGGCGCCCTTCGACGCCCCGACATAGGAGCGGTAGCTCATCACCGAATATTCCACCGAATCGTGATCGTACGGCATGGCGTGGAAATAGCCCTCCGCCTCATGCGGATGCTTGAGGCCGAGCGCGTGTCCGATCTCATGGATGAGGGTCGTGTAGCCGTAATTCCCCTTCTGGGGATTGTCGTAGAGGATGAAGGAGTGTCTTAGCCACACGTCGCCTGCCGAGCTGCCCTTGCGATGGGTAGTAGGCCCAGGCAGTGCTGGGCGCGTTCGATTCAGCAAAACGCAAGGTGGCGTGCTGGTTCTGATGTCTCGTTGATCTCGACGAAGTGGATGTCCGCCACTGAAGCGTAAAGATCGAGGATCGCGCGGGTGGCGTGTTCCTGGGCGTTATTGAAGTGTCCGAATTGGGCCGAGGGCTCCCCGGCCCCGTAGTTCTTGCCGTACAGCACCACGGCTCGAGGGGAAGCTGAAGGTGAGCGTGTCCGACGTCCATCGGACGCCGGCAAGTACGCCATTTATGTAAGTATCGCTGGTCGGACTGACAGTCGCTGTATTCGGCACGCAAACCTCCCGCCGCAGGGCAAGAGGCATGGGTACCTAGAAGAAGTGAAATCGAACCTTTCCTAGATGAAGTAATACTGTTCTAATATTAGAGATATTTACTTAATAAGAGTATCAAATTAGCTTTCAAGTAAGCATAAATACTCAGAAATATTGAATAAAATTTTGGGCAAGATCGATGCGTGCGCCCCCGCGCAGGGGCGCAGCCCCACAAATGCAGGGAATGTCAGACGGGGATTTCGAGAAATGCGAGGCTTAGTTGGACCCGGTGCCGCTAATGGCAAAGGTCAGTCTGGCGCCGGCGCGGAGCTCCCACAGATCGTCCGCATCGGAATTGGCCGGCGCAGAGGCGCTGCAGCGTATTCGACGGCAGATGAACGGTTCCGACGTCGGAGAAATAATCCGCCTCGGCGAAGGTCTCTAAGCCGAGCGCCGTTTCCAAGTTTGAATTTGAGACCCGCGCCGAGCTGGCCGCGGAACCCAATTCCGTCGTCGGAGTCGACGATATGCGCTTTGAGCGGGTCCGGACCTGGACCATTGAACGCCGTGCCGCGCGAATTGAATGTGCCGTCGGAATTGAAGCCGTAAAAGCCGGCGCCCAAGCGGCCAACCAGGGCAACGTTTTGCGTCACCCATTTCTCCGGCTCGGCCGCGAACACCACGCCGTACATCCAGCTGTCGACGTCGCCTGTCCGGCGCGCGCAATCGCAAGCGCCCCACGCATTTTCATCCATGGCGCGGATGAAGGGATTGATGACCCAGGTGATCGATGTGGTCTCGTTGTAGATCGAGTCTCGCTCGAATTTCAGGCCGCCTTCGGCACTGTCCCACGACGCGCCAGCGCGGCCGCGATCATCGAAAGCTCCGACAAGAGCTTATGCGTCGACAGAGGAGATACCAGCCTGTCCGGTCCGCTTGGAATGCTGCGTGGCACTATCGTCTGCGCTCCAGAACTGCGCGTAACCCTCGATGCGTTCCCACCAGGTTCCATCGGTCGGTTCAGGCCTGGCGTAGCCGATCGCACCGCCGGCGAACCAACCCGTGTCGGGAGACACGAACACGTCGTGAAATTTGCCGGGAGAGTTGGCGATACCGAAACCCGCGAATGTCGCGATCGTCCAAGCAGCAGATAGCCGCCTTCGCCGGAGACATAAGTCCCCTGCACCGTCGGGGCTTTGCCCATGTCGCCAAAGGCGTAGGCAGGCGCGCATGCCAGCAGTGCTGCTGCCAAATGCGGCAATCGCCAATTTGCGGTTGGTCATCCCATCCCCCGATTCATATTTGGTTAAGTATAGACCCCACGGCGGCTGCCAGCAAAGGACTGAGATGGCTGAAGCCAAAGTAATGGGCGAGAGGTGCAATTCTGCAACAGCAAAAAATGGCTGAAAACTGCGAAAAAGCCCGCCCAAACCGTCTTGGTTTGGGCGGGCCGGGGTACTGGGGATCAAATCTCGCCGACTAGATGAAGTTAAAGTCGCCGCTGTTGAAGTTCGCCATCTGAGCCAAAGTCGTGATGCTGTCGATCTCGGCAACCAGCACGGCGCCGCCAGCTGCGTTCGGGTTGGCGTCATAGTAGACGACGGCGTGGCCCTTGGTGGAGTCGAGGAGCGCAAACACGGCTCCAGTCGTAATATTCGTAAAGCCGTCGATGGTGCTTTGAATATTGACCGTTGCCACACTGGCGTCCGTTTTAACGCCAACTTCGGAGCCAGCAAAGTTCAGCGTCGCGTTGCTGCCGATGCGGAAGTTTTCCACGGTGGTATCATTGTCGCCCAGCGAGAAGCCCGGACCCGGAACATTGAATTGCAGGAAATCGACGCTCGTGGCATTGGTACCGGCATCAAAGTCGGCGATATGGTCAACACCCTCGCTGGAAAAATTGAAGCGGAAGTTATCCGTTCCGTTTCCACCGACAAGTAGGTCGGCACCAGTTCCTCCGACAAGAGTGTCATTGCCATCGTTACCGATCAGGACGTCTGCGCCCTCATTGCCGTTCAGCGTGTCGTTTCCACTGCCTGCGATCAAAATGTCGCCCAAGCCGGTACCGTTGAGCGTTCCGGTCGACGTCGACGGCCGAGAGATCGTCACCAGGCCGGTATCGCTCAGTGCACCAGCGGTACCAGTGTAGGTAAACGTGCCACCATCAAGCTCGTTGTTGCCGTCCTCGGTTACCGTGACGCTGCCTGCTGGAGTATTAAAGCTAGCGGTGTTCAACTCACTCGTCACAACCGCAGCGGTAACGCTGATTGCCTGACCGTCTGGGTCTGAGTCGTTATAGAGGAGCGCATAGTGCGGGATAATGATTGGGTCATCACCGGCCACCGTTCCGACATTCGTAATGACGCGGTCATCGCGAACGATTGGCGGCAGATCGGCATTGTTGACATTGATCGTTAGCGTTGCCGTTGAGGTATCGCCATCATTGTCAGTCAACTTGAAGCCGATCGGTTCGCTGATGTTGGCGTTTACGACAGGCGGCGCCGTATATCCGTAACTTCCGTCATCAATGTCGACCGTTAACGTTGCACCATTTAGAAGCGTAATCGTCAGAAGGTTAGTCGCAGAGTTGAACGTCCCATTGTTCGGGCCGCCAGAGAAACTAATGGTGTCAGTGACGGGATCGTAGGAATAAGTCGTCCCGTTCGCTGTGACAGACTTCACGTAGCCGCCATCGGCACCGAAGCCCGAGCCGGGAACATCGGTCAACAGGTTGCCCGTGACCGCGGCGACGGTGCCCGATAAGGTCACCCCAAGCTGGCCGAGATCGGAGACAATGACCGCATCCGTGTTGACATGGGTCTGCCCGTTGTAGGCAACAGGATTAAGGGTGCTCTGCGTTGCGGCGCTTCCTGCGCCGAGAGCGAAGGAGTTGATATTGTTCGTGTTGAGGAAACTGGTCCAAGTGGCCTCTTCCGCTGCGCTGACGCCCTCGCTGCCGACAGGCTGATTGGGCTCACCATCCGAAATGAAGTAGTTGACGTTCTGGACGCCGGGGGTGGCCAGCTTTCCAGCGTTGCCAAAGATCGACTGCAGCAGCGTCAGCGGGTCGTCATAGTTGGTAGATCCATTGGCTGTTAATAGCTGCACCGCAGCCTTCGCCTGCGCGAGAGTCATCCAATTCGTTCCAACTTGCGCCGCACTTGTGCTGAACGTGATAATCTGCACGCGCGCGTCACCCACATTGTCGTACTGTTCCAACAACTCGATGACAGACGCCTTCAAAACATCGAGGCGGGTCAATCCGGTAAGTCCAGACGAAAAGTCCATGCTACCGGACACGTCGAGGACAAGCGAAAGATTGGTGTCGCGTGCGCCCTCGTTAATGGTCTTGGTAATTGTCTGCGCTAACGGGCTGTCATCGTCAATGGTGACGGTCAACGTGCCGTTGGCGGTGTCGCCAGACCCGTCCTTCACCTGATAGGTGAGGTTGACGACAATGTCGTCCTCGGTGTCCACGACGTGATGATCGAGCGGCTTGATTTGAGTGTAAGTGTAGCCACCGGTCGATGTGTTCAGAACCACCTTGAACGCCGCAGTGCTCTGTGCGTTAGCCAGGCTGCTGACATTGGTCGAGGCATAGAGAGTATCACCCGCCAAATCCCAATAATAAGTCAGCGGCGAACTACCTGACAATTCACCGACAGCCACGTTGTGCATCGGGCTGAAGTTGATTGGATCGGTCCCAAATGGTCCATCTGCGTTGAAGGCATGGATTAGGGTATTGCTGGCCGTGATCGCCTGGCCGGGGACGTCGCTCCCGCCAGGGCCTCCGGCGATGCCGTTGGCAAGCCCTTCTTCGTCGATCGTGATCGACTGGGTTCCGGCCGTCGGCTGGGCATTCACCGGCACCGAAGCGTCGTCGGTATCTTGCGTGGCGCCGGTGCCCGTCACCGTCGCAATGTTGACGATGTTGCTGCCAGCATTGATTTCGGCCTGCGTCACCTGATGGCTCGCCGTGTAATGCCAGGTCTCGCCCACGTCGAGCAGGCCGTCCTTGTCGGTGTCGCCGGAGTTGAAGGCGCCAATCAGCACCGGCGCCTCGTTGGTCGTGAACGGATCGTCGACCACCACATTGGCGATCGCCGCGTTGCCGGTGTTGGTCACCGCCAGCGTGTAGCTGATCGTCTCGCCGGCCACGTCGGCCGTGCCACCCGGAACCGAAGCGTCCTTCTCGATGTGCAGGATCTTGCTCTGCGCCACCGCAACCGAGGCGTCGTCGCTGTCCGGGGTCGCCCCGGTGCCGGTCACCGTCGCCGTGTTGACGATGTTGCCGTCCCGGCATCGAGCTCGGCCTGCGTCACCTGATGGCTGGCCGTGTACTGCCAGGTCTCGCCGACGTCGAGCAGATTGTCCTGGTCGGTGTCGCCGGAATTGAAGCCGCCAACCAGCACCGGCGCCTCGTTGGTCGTGAACGGATCGTCCACCACCACATTGGCAATCGCCGCGTTGCCCGGTGTTGGTCACCGCCAGCGTGTAGCTGATGTCGTCGCCGGCCGACGTTGGCCGTGCCGTCCGGTAACCGACGCGTCCTTCTCGATGTGCAGGATCTTGCTCTGCGCCACCGGCAACCGAGGCGTCGTCGCTGTCCGGGGTCGCCCCGGTGCCGGTCACCGTCGCCGTGTTGACGATGGTTGTCCCGGCGTCGAGCTCGGCCTGCGTCACCTGATGGCTGGCCGTGTACTGCCAGGTCTCGCCGACATCCAGCAGATTGTCCTGGTCGGTGTCGCCGGCGTTGAAGGCGCCGATCAGAACCGGCGCCTCGTTGGTCGTGAACGGATCGTCCACCACCACATTGGCAATCGCCGCGTTGCCCTGTTGGTCACCGCCAGCGTGTAGCTGATGGTCGTCGCCGGCCACGTCGGCCGTGCCGCCCGGTAACCGACGCGTCCTTCTCGATGTGCAGGATCTTGCTCTGCGCCACCGGAACCGTGGCGTCGTCGCTGTCCGGGGTCGCCCCGGTGCCGGTCACCGTCGCCGTGTTGACGATGGCCGTCCCGGCGTCGAGCTCGGCCTGCGTCACCTGATGGCTGGCCGTGTACTGCCAGGTCTCGCCGACATCCAGCAGATTGTCCTGGTCGGTGTCGCCGGTGTTGAAGGCCGGCAATCAGACACCGGCGCCTCGTTGGTCGTGAACGGATCGTCCACCACCACATTGGCAATCGCCGCGTTGCCCGTGTTGGTCACCGCCAGCGTGTAGTTGATGACGTCGCCGGTCGAGTTCGGCCGTGCCGTCCGCAACCGACGCGTCCTTCTCGATGTGCAGGATCTTGTTCTGCGCCACCGCAACCGAGGCGTCGTCGGTATCCGGGGTCGCCCCGGTGCCGGTCACCGTCGCCGTGTTGACGATGGCCGTCCCGGCATCCAGCTCGGCCTGCGTCACCTGATGGCTGGCCGTGTACTGCCAGGTCTCGCCGACATCCAGCAGATTGTCCTGGTCGGTGTCGCCGGTGTTGAAGGTGCCGTTCAGACACCGGCGCCTCGTTGGTCGTGAACGGATCGTCCACCACCACATTGGCGATCGCCGCGTTGCCCGGTGTTGGTCACCGCCAGCGTGTAGTTGATCGTCGTCGCCGGCCGACGTCGGCCGTGCCGCCCGCAACCGACGCGTCCTTCTCGATGTGCAGGATCTTGCTCTGCGCAACCGCAACCGAGGCGTCGTCGGTGTCCGGGGTCGCCCCGGTGCCGGTCACCGTCGCCGTGTTGACGATGGCCGTCCCGGCGTCGAGCTCGGCCTGCGTCACCGTGATGGCTGGCCGTGTACTGCCAGGTCTCGCCGACATCCAGCAGATTGTCCTGGTCGGTGTCGCCGGCGTTGAAGGCGCCGATCAGACACCGGCGCCTCGTTGGTCGTGAACGGATCGTCCACCACCACATTGGCAATCGCCGCGTTGCCCGTGTTGGTCACCGCCAGCGTGTAGTTGATCGTCTCGCCGGCCACGTCGGCCGTGCCGCCCGGCAACCGACGCGTCCTTCTCGATGTGCAGGATCTTGTTCTGCACCACCGCAACCGAGGCGTCGTCGCTGTCCGGGGTCGCCCCGGTGCCGGTCACCGTCGCCGTGTTGACGATGTGCCGTCCCGGCGTCGAGCTCGGCCTGCGTCACCGTGTGGCTCGCCGTGTACTGCCAGGTCTCGCCGACATCCAGCAGACCGTCCTGGTCGGTGTCGCCGGCGTTGAAGGCGCCGATCAGAACCGGCGCCTCGTTGGTCGTGAACGGATCGTCCACCACCACATTGGCGATCGCCGCGTTGCCCTGGTTGGTCACCGCCAGCGTGTAGCTGATCGTGTCGCCGGCCACGTCGGCCGTGCCGCCCGCAACCGACGCGTCCTTCTCGATGTGCAGGATCTTGCTCTGCGCCACCGCCACCGAGGCGTCGTCGGTGTCCGGGGTCGCCCCGGTGCCGGTCACCGTCGCCACGTTGACGATGGCCGTCCCGGCGTCCAGCTCGGCCTGCGTCACCTGATGGCTGGCCGTGTACTGCCAGGTCTCGCCCACATCCAGCAGACCGTCCTGGTCGGTGTCGCCGGCGTTGAAGGCGCCGATCAGCACCGGCGCCTCGTTGGTCGTGAACGGGTCGTCCACCACCACATTGGCGATCGCCGCATTGCCCGTGTTGGTCACCGCCAGCGTGTAGCTGATGGTGTCGCCGGCCAAGTTGGCCGTGCCGCCCGCTACCGATCGGCGTCCTTCTCGATGTGCAGGATCTTGCTCTGCGCCACCGCAACCGAGGCGTCGTCGCTGTCCGGGGTCGCCCCGGTGCCGGTCACCGTCGCCACGTTGACGATGGGGCGCCGGCGTCGAGCTCGGCCTGCGTCACCGTGTGGCTGGCCGTGTACTGCCAGGTCTCGCCGACATCCAGCAGACCGTCCTGGTCGGTGTCGCCGATGTTGAAGGCGCCGGAATCAGCACCGGCGCCTCGTTGGTCGTGAACGGATCGTCCACCACCACATTGGCAATCGCCGCATTGCCCGTGTTGGTCACCGCCAGCGTGTAGTTGATGACGTCGCCGGCCACGTCCGCCGTGCCGTCCGGCAACCGACGCGTCCTTCTCGATGTGCAGGATCTTGCTCTGCGCCACCGCAACCGTGGCGTCGTCGCTGTCCGGGGTCGCCCCGGTGCCCGTCACCGTCGCCATGTTGACGATGGCCGTCCCGGCGTCGAGCTCGGCCTGCGTCACCGTGTGGCTGGCCGTGTACTGCCAGGTCTCGCCGACATCCAACAGACCGTCCTGGTCGGTGTCGCCGACGTTGAAGGCGCCGATCAGCACCGGCGCCTCGTTGGTCGTGAACGGATCGTCCACCACCACATTGGCAATCGCCGCGTTGCCCGTGTTGGTCACCGCCAGCGTGTAGTTGATGACGTCGCCTGGTCGACGTTCGCCGTGCCGTCCGCTACCGTCGCGTCCTTCTCGATGTGCAGGATCTTGCTCTGCGCCACCGCGACCGATGGCGTCGTCGGTGTCCGGGGTCGCCCCGTGCCGGTCACCGTCGCCGTGTTGACGATGGCCGTCCCGGCGTCGAGCTCGGCCTGCGTCACCGTGTGGCTGGCCGTGTACTGCCAGGTCTCGCCGACATCCAACAGACCGTCCTGGTCGGTGTCGCCGACATTGAAGCGCCGGCAAAGCACCGGCGCCTCGTTGGTCGTGAACGGATCGTCCACCACCACATTGGCAATCGCCGCGTTGCCCGGGTTGGTCACCGCCAGCGTGTAGTTGATCGTCTCGCCGGCCACGTCGGCCGTGCCGCCCGGAACCGAGGCGTCCTTCTCAATGTGCAGGATCTTGTTCTGGGTCACCGGCACCGTCGCGTCGTCGGTATCCTGGGTCGCCCCGGTGCCGGTCACCGTCGCCGTGTTGACGATGGCCGCCCCGACGTCGAGCTCGGCCTGCGTCACCGTGTGGCTCGCCGTGTACTGCCAGGTCTCGGTCACATCGAGCATGACCGTCCTGGTCGGTGTCGCCAGACATTGAATCCGCCGTTCGAACACAGGCGCCACGTTGGTGATGAACGGATCGGTCGACCTGACCACATTGGAATCGGCGCGTTACCCGGATTGGTCACCGTCAGCGTGTAGTTGATCACGTCGCCAACCACGTCGGCCGTGCCGTCGGCAACCGACGCGTCCTTCTCGATGTGCAGGGACTTCTCCTAGGCGCGATGGTGATCGTCAGCGTGGTATGCGCAAGATCGCCGTCGCCGTCCTTGACGGTGTAGGTAAAGATGTCGTCGTTGCCCCCGGCGCGTCATCGTCGCGCACATAACTATAGGAGCCATTGGCATTAAAGTCAGCTTGCCCCACTGGCCCTGTATCTGAACGCCAACCGTCGAGGTATCCGTCCCGTCAGTCCCGGCCGTGGTGCTCGCCTCAACACCAACGACAGTAATGCCGTCGGCACCGGGCGTGTCCGCGCCGTTGTCGGAATCGCCGGCGTCGCCGGCGGTATTGTCGGTGATGACGTTGCCGGTGGCGGGGCCGTACTCACCCGCGGGAATGCTGTCGGTGTCCGGAACCGCGGTCGGCACGTCGTCGATAACATGCACTTTGATGTCGGCGGTCGCGTGCTTGTGGTTCGCGTCGGTGGCGATGAGATGAATGCCGCTCAGGTCCACCTGGCTACCGGGATCGGTATTCGGGAAGTGGTCAGTAAGTGTCACCGTGACGGTCGGCGAGACAGCGTGCCCGGCCTTTGCCGTCGTCGCTCCGCCGATGGTGAGAATGATCGCGGTGTCGGCGCCAATCTTTCCGGTGAGCTGTATGTCCGTTGGCACTGACGGTCCAAGATACGGGCGCAGTAGCGCCAGCTATCACGATACCGCCGGTCCCACCGAACTTGATCGACTGGATCTTCGAGCTGCCGGCGGTGAAGGTCACAGCATTGGGAAGCGGTCTGCGCCGTCTCGCCAGTATCCGCGGGAGTTGACCCCTTAGCATTCAGCGCCGCCTCGAGCACCGAAAGCTCAGGCGCGCCTTCGACGGACGGACCAACCTTCTGGCCTACCTTGAGGACCACCTGGCGGTGTCGGCTTCACGGGGCAGACGACGAGTTTGGGCTTGTGCTTCTTGGCCATGGCGGACCTCCAGGTAAATCGAAACTACGGTGAGCTCGGCCCGATCGAGGCCGGAATGGGGGGATCGGCTGACGCGCCGGGGGACGTGTCAGTCGGCAAAAAGAGCTTTCGAAATGCGGGGGTCATTTCGAGCGCGCGCATTGAGCGCGTATGCAACCGGCGAACTTCAGGACGCAAAATCACTGGCGTTCTCTCCCCTGCGTGCGCGTCGAAAGACGTCGCACGCAGCCCATAAATCGAAGGCGTTTTGCGACCAGCCGGATCGGGCAAAGTGGTCCGCAATGAAGCCTCCGTTCACTTGGTGTTAACGGAACTTCCCCGGCAATAAAAGTTAAAATTATTCAATTTTTAGAAGTATTGTTAAGCGATAAGAAAGTCAAAGTTTTCAAGTGCTTATAAGGGACGACGCGAGCGCGCTCGCAGGGGGTGAGGGGTAACATCGAGGGACCGCCGCGCAGCATCGGTCCAGTCGCAAAACTGACACTGGGGAGTCAGGGGGGCAACAATTCGCCCAATATTTGCGTCTAGTTTGACGCAACGTGAATTTCTATTCCCCGATATTTGTCCGTCTATTCCAATATATTTGTGCTCTGAGGATTTAGCTGGGCCCGCCACGCCTGCCGCGTAAAGACGATCTGTAGTCTTTGCGAACGGCCGGCGGAGCATGCCAACCCTATCGAAAACGCCCGCCGAAGCGGGACAACAGATCACTCGCGACGATCTCACGTGGGGAGCGGAGCTCGGCCATGCCGTCACCGTCAGCTATGGTTTCAGGGAACTCGGCCCCGAGCTACAACAGCGCCAGCCATAACCAGCAGGGGACCTTCACCCCACTCTCGCCCGCCGACATTGATGCGGTCAGTCTCGCGCTCAGCCTCTGGGCCGACGTCGCCAACATCAACCTAGTTCGGGCAGACGACGGCGATGGCTATTCGGACCAGGCCACAATTCTGTTCGGCAATTACACTTCGAGTTCCGACGGGCACATGGCATTTGCCTATTACCCGGATCCGCAGAGCACGGGCGGGTCATCCCAGGCCGGCGATGTGTGGCTGAACCAGCGCTACTTCAATTCGCCGCAGCTTCCGGCCGGCTACAAGTTCCTGACCTTGGTGCATGAGATCGGACACGCTCTGGGCCTTGAACATCCCGGAGACTACGACGCCTCAGACGCAGAACCGGTGAGCTACGCCAACTCGGCGGAATATATCGAAGACAGCCGGCAATACACGGTGATGAGCTATTTCTCCGCGGCGAACACCGGCGCGTATCACGCCGAGGCCTATGCCAGCACGCCGTTGATGCACGACATCGTTGCGCTGCAGCGTCTGTATGGCGCCAATCTCTCGACGCGGGACGGCGATACAATTTACGGCTTCGGTTCGAACGCCGATCGCGACGCGTTTCACATCGAGAGCGCTCACGACACAGTCGTGTTCTGCATCTGGGATGGCGGCGGCAACGATACGCTCGATCTCTCGGGATTTGTCCCATGACCAGCTGATCGATCTCGGCCCCGGCACGTTTTCGAATGCCGGCCGGCTCACTGAAAACATCTCGATCGCTCCCGGCGTCATCATCGAAGCCGCCATCGGCGGATCCGGCGACGATTTGATCAGAGGCAACGACGCAGATAACAGCCTTTATGGCGGCGCCGGAAACGACCGGCTGGAAGGCGGGAACGGAGACGACACGCTCGATGGTGGCGCCGGCGGCGACATGTTGGTCGGTCAGGCGGGCGCGGATCGCTTTATCTTCACCGCTTCGTCAGTCGGAAAGCACCGCCCGGCAGATTTCATTGCCGATTTCAGCGATGGGGACGGAGACCAGATCGATCTCGCCGCGATCGACGCCAAAAAATCCGTGCGCGGCGATCAGAAATTCCATTTCATCGGCTCGCATGACTTCACCGGCAAAGCCGGCGAGCTCCGCTTCGTCAAGGGCAAGGTGCTGGGCGATGTCGACGGAGACGGCAAAGCGGATTTCAAGCTGATCGTCGACGGGTCGGATTTTGCCGCGGCAGGAGCGAACTCGAGCGATTTTCAAGCTGCGCCGTTCAAACTGCATAGCGACGACTTTATCCTCTAAGCACCGCGTTGAGCGGAACAGAAGACAGACTCGAGTGGCGTAATGCCGCTCAAGTCTGTCCTTCTTCCGAACCGTTAGAGAATGAAGTCGCCCTTCACCAGATGAGTGACGTTGGTGAGGATGATGGCGAAGTCGGCGGTGCCGTCGCCGTCGATGTCGCCTTCGACCTTGTGGTTGACCGCATCGTAGCGGAGCTCGCCGGCGTGGCCGTTGAAGTCATGGTTGTTCCCGATGAAGTGGAACTTCTGATCGCCGCGCGAGGCCAGTATTGGCATCGATCAGATGCAGATCGATCTTGTCGAGCTGGCTATGCTTGAAGTCGGAGATGGTGTCCGGCGCGGCGGTGGTGCTGTCGCCAAGGGCGAAGACGAACTTATCCGCGCCGCCATTGCCGAACAGCGTATCGGTGCCGAGACCGCCGGTGATCTTATCGTTGCCGGCGCCGCCCTTGAGCACGTCGTTGCCGTCGCCGCCAGCCAACTTATCGTTGCCGGAGCCACCACTGACGGTGTCGTTACCGCCAAGGCTCGAGATCTTGTCGTTGCCGCGGCCGCCGGAGATGGTGTCTTCCTCGCCGGTCGGCAAGGGCTGACCTTTGACGGTCTTGGTTCCGTTGATGGTGTCGTTCTTGGCGGAACCCTTGATCGTCACGCCGTCGATATCGGTGACGGCGATCTTGAAGGTTTGCGTCGACGGTTTGGCGTCCGAATCGGTGACCAGCACCTTGATCTGCTACTGGGAGCCGGTCTGTTCGAAGTCGAGCGGTCCGTTGACGACGAGATTGGTTGCCGACGATGGCGAAATGGCCACCGGCGTCGTCGAGCAGGCTAAAGGTGAAGGTGTCGCCGCGCATCGGGGTCAGGCCGAGAGCGCGCCGACCACTGTAGCCTTGGCGCTGTTCTCGGCGACCGAGCTGTTGCGAAAGTAGAATCGCCGGTCGGCGCGGCGCCCACATCGGTGTCCACCGTGAAGCCGAAGTGAGCCGAGTGGGCACTCTCATTGTTTGCCTGATCGATGACCGTGGCGGACAGGTCATAGCGTCGCCGTCGCCCAGCGCCGATGGGGTGATGTCGATGAAGCCATTACTGATATCAGTGGCGGAGAGAATAACCGCCGCGCCCAGGGTCGCGGCGCCGTCGTAGAGCTGGACCTTGTCATTCTCCACGGCATTGGTACCGGCAGGCTGATCCGGATCGTCGGCTCCGTGTCGTTGGTCTTGCCGCCGTTCGTCGAGATTGCCGACGCCAGGAAGCTCGATCGTCTTCGACCTGTGTGATGGAGGGTGCCGTCGGGGCCACGACATCCATCGTGTACTCCTGGTCGTCGGTGGCCGTGGCGCTGTTGCCGCCGTATCCGAGGTGGTGACGGAGGCATCGACCGTGAGGTCGAGATCGGCCATCAGATCAGAGCCAAGGACGTCGATGCTGAAGGCGCCGCCGCTCACCGCGCCGGTGTAAGCATTACCGTTGACCGTCAGGGTGACAATGTCGCCATCCTGCACGTCATCGCCAACACTGCCAGTGACCGCAACGCTGCCGCCAATTCGGCAATGTTGACCACGTTGTCCGCCGTAATGGCGTCGAGGGTGATCGAGGCTGTGGGATCAATCGTATCCAGGGTGAAGGTGATGCTGGCATTGGCGGTGTTGCCCGCGGTGTCGGTGTCGATCACCTGAACCGTGTGGCTGCCCTGGCCGGTCGGCGCCGTGTAGCTCGCCGACGCCGGTCCGCCGTCGACAATGAAGCTCCGCGTCACGTCACCGGCCGCGGCGCTCACGGTCAGCGATGCATCGTTGGTGAGCAGGTCGCCGTTGGTGCCGCTGTCGTTGCTCAGCGCAACAGTCGGGGTGGCGATCACCGTATCCAGGGTGAAGGTGATGCTGGCATTGGCGGTGTTGCCCGCGGTGTCGGTGTCGATCACCTGAACCGTGTGGCTGCCCTGGCCGGTCGGCGCCGTGTAGCTCGCCGACGGCGCTCCGCCGTCGACAATGAAGCTCCGCGTCACGTCCCCAGCCGCGGCACTCACGGTCAGCGAGGCATCGTTGGTGAGCAGGTCGCCGTTGGTGCCGCTGTCGGTGGTCAGCGCAACAGTCGGGGTGGCGATCACCGTATCCAGGTTGAAGGTGATGCTGGCATTGGCGGTGTTGCCCGCCGTGTCGGTGTCGATCACCTGAACCGTGTGGCTGCCCTGGCCGGTCGGCGCCGTATAGCTCGCCGACGGCGCTCCGCCGTCGACAATGAAGCTCCGCGTCACGTCCACCAGCAGGAGAACTGAAGGTCAGCGAGGCATCGTTGGTGAGCAGGTCGCCGTCGTGCCGCTGTCGGTGGTCAGCGCAACCGTCGGGGTGGCGATCACCGTATCCAGGTTGAAGGTGATGCTGGCATTGGCGGTGTTGCCCGCCGTGTCGGTGTCGATCACCTGAACCGTGTGGCTGCCCTGGCCGGTCGGCGCCGTATAGCTCGCCGACGCCGGTCCGCCGTCGACAATGAAGCTCCGCGTCACGTCACCCGCAGCGGCGCTCACCGTCAGCGAGGCATCGTTGGTGAGCAGGTCGCCTGTCGTGCCGCTGTCGGTGGTCAGCGCAACAGTCGGGGTGGCAATCACCGTATCCAGGTTGAAGGTGATGCTGGCATTGGCGGTGTTGCCCGCCGTGTCGGTGTCGATCACCTGAACCGTGTGGCTGCCCTGGCCGGTCGGCGCCGTATAGCTCGCCGACGGCAGGTCCGCCGTCGACAATGAAGCTCCGCGTCACGTCCACCGGCCGCAGCGCTCACGGTCAGCGAGGCATCGTTGGTGAGCAGGTCGCCGTCCGTGCCGCTGTCGGTGGTCAGCGCAACCGTCGGGGTGGCAATCACCGTATCCAGGGTGAAGGTGATGCTGGCATTGGCGGTGTTGCCCGCCGTGTCGGTGTCGATCACCTGAACCGTGTGGCTGCCCTGGCCGGTCGGCGCCGTGTAGCTCGCCGACGGCGCTCCGCCGTCGACAATGAAGCTCCGCGTCACGTCCACCGGCCGCGGCGCTCACCGTCAGCGATGCATCGTTGGTGAGCAGGTCGCCGTCCGTGCCGCT
>CAVXQX010000013.1:0-182482 GCA_963764005.1 uncultured Alphaproteobacteria bacterium
ATGGCCGGAAAGATGAGCCACGCCAAGTTGGCACTTTAGCCAAACAAGTCGTGACCGGATCATCGAGTTAGTTACTTTAAGGGCCAACCCCGGCGAATATGGAGGTCGTGCCGCCAAATGTTGGGGGATTGGCATTTCTGCTTGCTGGCTACGGATACCGCAAGCGCACAGGCTGCCAGTCAAGAGCTTTGGGACAGCTGCACCAGAACGAGCAACAACCCCGACGCCGAAATTAAGGCCTGTACGCATCCTCGCTGGCCAGGAGACTTCTCGCACATTCAACTGGACTTCTACGGCGAAGGGAGCGTCCATGCTGACGTCGTTGGTGGCCTAGAAGGCATGGGCCAACGGCCGAGAGCGCCTCGCCTCAATGGTGGGGCTTTGGGTGGTGGGAGCGCGCGCATGAGGCGCGGTGGCTCAATGGAGGACCACCCGATGGCCAAATCTAATTCTGTTGAGCGAGACAGGAATTGCGGACCCGGTCGAGTCGACCAAGCGCCAGCGCCGATGAATGCGAAGAAGGGAGGCAAAACAGCAAAGGCGCCGAAACGGCAAACTCATAGGAAGGGTGCCGTCGCCACTCGTAGCAGCACCCAGCCTGCAATCAGAAAGCAGACTAAACAACAGACCTGCATCGACCTGCTGAGCCGCAAAGAAGGTGCGACGATAGAAGAGCTGCAAGCGGCGACCGGCTGGCAGCAACACAGTGTGCGCGGCTTCCTGGCGGGGGCCGTCAGAAAAAAGCTCGGCCTTACGCTCGTGTCGGAGAGGCCGGACGAGAGGCCACGCCGTTATCGCATTTCAAACTCGGTCTAATGGCCATGACGACGATGGTGGCAACAAGGCAACTGGCGGGGAAGCTCGAGACACAGAGGTGTCGCGAATACTCGAGGCTCTCCCCGCTTTCACTCCTGACGAACTGCGCAAAGAGTGGCGGCGGCTCTATCGCAGCCAGCCACCACGGCTCAGCCGAGACCTGCTCGTTCGCGCCATCGCCTACCGTATCCAGGAGCTTCGCTATGGTGGGCTAAGCAAAGCGACCAGGCGCAAACTCGCTGCGCTCGTGCAGGCGCGGCGATCTGACTGGAGATATAGCCCCAGAGGGCGCCCAGAAGATCAGAGCGGGCGCGCGCTTGGTGCGCGAATGGAACGGCCGCACGCATACCGTCACGGTGGAGGAGGACGGCTTCACCTACGCCGGACGCAACTACCGCTCGCTGAGCGCAATCGCTCGTGAAATCACCGGTGCCCGCTGGTCAGGCCCGCGCTTCTTCGGACTGGTCTGAAGAAGAAGGGCGCTCCAGATGCATAGGCGATCTGCGGCCGTCGCAAAGAAAAGCCGTCGGGTGCGCTGCGCCATTTATACCCGCAAATCGACCGAGGAGGGCCTGGAGCAGGACTTCAACTCGCTCGATGCGCAACGTGAAGCCTGCGAGGCCTTTATCCTGAGTCAGAAGCACGAAGGCTGGGTGGCCCTGCCGACCCAGTATGACGATGGCGGCTATTCCGGGGGCACGATTGGAGCGCCCAGCTCTGCAGCGCCTTTTGGCTGACATCCGCGAGTCGAAGGTGGATCTGGTCGTGGTGTACAAGATCGATCGGCTCACCCGCTCCCTGCTCGACTTTGCCAAGATCGTTGAGGTGTTTGATGCCCACGACGTCGCCTTCGTCTCGGTGACGCAGGCGTTCAACACCGCCACCTCGATGGGCCGCCTGACCTTGAACGTGTTGCTGTCGTTCGCCCAGTTCGAGCGCGAGCTGACGGGCGAGCGGATTTGCGACAAGATCGCCGCCTCTAAAAGGAAGGGCATGTGGATGGGCGGCTATCCGCCGCTCGGCTACGACGTCAAGGACCGGAAGCTGGTCGTCAACGAGGCCGAGGCGGAGACAGTCCGCTATATCTTCCGGCGATATCAGGAATTGCGTTCGGTGCGCCTGCTCAAGGAGCACCTCGATGCCGCTGGCATCGTCAGCAAACGCCGCACGGCGCCTGATGGCCAGACCTATGGGGGCAAGCCGATTGCTCGGGGGGCGCTCTATCTCATGCTGCAGAACCGCATCTATCGCGGCGAGATCGTGCATAAGGACCAGGCCTATCCAGGCGAGCACGACGCCATCATCGATGACGATCTGTGGCAGGAGGTGCAGGCCTGCTTGAAGGCGAACCGGGTCGACCGTGGCATCGGCACGGGCAGCCGCCACTTAAGTCTGCTCGTCGGTCTCATCTACGATGCGCAAGGCGAGCCTATGACACCGAGTTATGCTGCAAAGAAGGGCGTCCGCTATCGCTACTACGTCTCCAAAACGCTGCTGACCGGAAGACGATATGGCGACGAAGAGAGGTCAGCGCATCCCGGCCGCTCATATCGAGGCTCTAGTCGCGGACCGGATACGCGCATGGCTCGCTGATCCGGTGGCCGTGCTGAACGCAATTCAGTGTCATGGCCCCGACGCCGTTGCCCAGAAGACGCTTCTGGACGAGGCCGCGCGGCTTGCGGCTGGCTGGCAGGATCTCGATGCGGAGCGCCTGCGTGCGCTCCTCTTCGCCATGGTGACAAAAGTCCAAGTCCATTCCGACCGGATCGAGGTGACAATCGATCAAATGGGCGTTGCCCTGTGGCTGAATGCCAAGGGATCAACGGCAACCTGCTCACGCCGGCGGTATGATCGAGAACGGTATCTAACCGTCTTGATTATCCGCGCGCGGCTGAAGCGAACGGGGATAGAGATGAGAATGGTGGTCGGTGATGGATCCGAGCCGGCGAACGTCGATCCCATCCTGGTACGTCTTCTCGTCCGGGCCCACGCCATCCGCGTGCGGCTGCTTCAGGATCCCAGCCTGACCTTGAGAGAGATCGCCGCAGAGGAGGGGATCAGCGGCTCTTACGTTTCGCGTCTCGTCAGGCTCGCCTTCCTCGCCCCCGACATTGTCACGGCGATCTTGAGCGGCAGGCATCCTCCACAGCTCACCGCAAACCGGCTGATGGATGATACCCGACTGCCCCTCGATTGGAGAGCGCAGCGCGAACTGCTCTGCTCTTAAAGCGCATCAATAGCCCACGTGTTCAGGCGTGTCTCTGGTTTGGCGTCTCGCCCGCTCGCCAAGAAATGCGGCGTCGGCCGAGAGACAGTGGTACTGCCCAACTCGGCCGCAAGAGACGAGCCCGCGCAGAGACGGTCGATTGGCGTACGAAAAGAGTCTCTCACTACCTGGCGCGATGAGGCCTGCCTGCAAGGTGCGGAAAACGCGAAGGAAATTTGCCGCGCCAAGACCGACAAATAGCAGCAATATCAATGACTTAATTCATGGCGGAGAGGGTGGGATTCGAACCCACGGTACGCTTGCGCGTACAACGGTTTTCGAGTTCTAGAATTCTCGTGATGGTGCGTGTCGTCCCATGGCTAAGCGTGTGCGCTGGTTCGGCATTTCTCCTACGACCATCTATCCTGTGATGCTCAATACCGGGCCGTGTTGTGCGGTTCGTTTGCAAATCCGTTTGCAGACATCCTCGTGAGACCGTGTCGGCCTATCGGGGAGCAACCCGAGAACAATCCTTATTCTCTTCGGCACTAAGCGACTGGCGCGGACGCTAATTGCCTAATTGTCGCCCTAAGCCGTTTCAATTAACCCGGCCGTGGTCGATCAATAAGCAGCACATACGCAAATAGTACTGTTAGGACTGAGTGGAGTGCTATTGCTGCCGTCGTGGTGTGTCTCCCCCATTTGGCCGAAGAGGGCGCCCGCCGGTCGCGGGCGCCCTTAAGTTTTACAAGCTCTAGTCGTGGCCGATATGACTGGACTTCATTTGCTGAACCTGCGCCATGACCTGCTCCAGATTGTAGCTGGCAGGGTCCTGCATTGGGGGGAAGTCGACATAGGTCTCAAGATGTTTCAACCATAGCTGCTGTCCGATGGGCAGCATGTTCCAATCGTAGACATAGGCGGTGACCGGTCCGGCCAGTGCTCCCCCCATACCGAACAGCGTCTTTTGCTGGTCACCTACGGAAGTCTCGAACGGGTCGCGCTTGATGTTGACGACCTGGGTCCAGGAATAGGGTTGCACGCCATGGACGAAGCCTGCCGGGGCATCGGAAACCATGGCAAAGTACATCTTCCAGTTCTTGTACCGTACCGCCGACGGCTGTTTGCCGGAGTAGTACAAGAAGCTGTCCCGTGCCGACTTGTCGGACTTGCCCGTAAGGTAGTCGATCTGGTTGACGCCATCGAGCGTCGTCTTGACGATACCGGGATAGGCACCCTTCTCGATCTGCTTCTTCAACTCGTCGCCTTTGGGGCCACCCGCGATTTCAACGAAGGTCGGGCAGCCAGTCGAGTGACGCGAAGATATCAATGAAGACTGTGCCGGGCTTGATATCACCAGGCCAACGGATGACGCAAGGAGCGCGCATGCCGCCTTCCCAAGTACTGAGCTTGCCCCCCTTGAACGGCGTGGTGCCGCCGTCGGGGAAAGTGATCGTCTCGGCGCCGTTGTCGGTGGTGAAGACAACAATCGTATTGTCGAGCTGGCCCATGTCTTCGAGCTTCTTCCGGACAATGCCGATATTGTCGTCCATCTGCTTCATGCCGGCTTCGTTGACGCCCCAGTCCTTGCCACCTTTCTCGCCGACCATGTCCATGTACTTTTTCGGCAGCATGGTCGTGACGTGCATGCGAGCGGGGTTGTACCAGACGAAGAACGGCTTGCTGGTCTTCTTGGGATCGTTGCGGTCTAGGAAGTCTACTACCTTCGCCGAGATTTCCTCGTCGACCGTCTCAGACCGCTCCAACGTGAGTGGGCCTTCATCCTTGCAGGTCGTGTTTGCCTCCGTGCCGTCAGAAGACTTGCAGGCCAGCACCGGACGCGGTGGTGTCAGGCACGTTGTCGTATCCGGATCGACCGCGCCTGGAACCTCGGCCAGGCCGGGGATCGGGGTGTTCTTACAAGGTGGCGCGAGAGTCTGTTCGGTCGGGCTCTTGTTGATGTCGGGGAAGCTCACGCCTTGCATGGCGTCCAAGTGATAGAGATAGCCCCAAAATTCTTGGAACCCATGCGCGGTGGGTAGCAACTCGGTGTGATCTTCGAGATGAATTCTTGCCGAACTCGCCGGTCGTGTAGCCGAGATCATGCAGGAACTTTGCAAGCACCGGCGTGCCAGTCCGCAGATAAGAGGGGCTGCCGGGGATTTCCGGCAGAACCATGCCGACGCGCACCGGCTGCATGCCGGTGATGAAGGCAGTCCGTCCAGCCGTGCAGCTCTGCTCGGCGTAATAGGTCTGAAACTTGCCGCCTTCATAGCCGATGCGATCAATGTTCGGCGTTTCGCCGACGGCGATGCCCTGGTGATAGATGCTCGGCTGCATCCAACCGATGTCGTCGCCCATGATGAAGAGGATGTTCGGCTGCTGTTGCGGCGCCTGTTGTGCGATGGCCGTATTGGCTGTCACGGCGGCTGTCAGTACGGTCGCACTCATTAGCGCCGCGCAAGATGCGGACCGGATGTGTGCAAGACCGTTGCGGAACCACGATCTCTCGGTCGACATTTTTAAAAGTACTGTCGACGCTTCGTCAGTAGTTGGCCCTTCCATTGCTTCCTCCTGCGTACTGTTTGATCACAAAAGGAGAAGCGGAGACGTCCGCCTCGATTTGTGGTCTGACCTCATTTTTGAGAAAGTGGGCGCGCTTCGCAGCGCCAGCTGGTCCTCGTTTGTGACCAGTAAATACTAACCTGAGCCGGCCCAGCGGACATGTGACGCTCCCACGCGACCATGGTAACATTTCCGAGATCGGGCGGGAGCACCTTTTTTGGTATTCTATGCTAGAGTGATAACGTGACGCACAACGCCGTAAGGAGAGCGTCTATGACAACAAAAATATTAGCTATCGCAGTTTGTCTTGCTCTGGCAGCAAGTGTTTCTGTTGCCACCGGCACTAGGGCGCAAACCAACATCGAGAGTGATGCCGGAGTTGTGACGATGGACGCCACCGTTCAGGCGGTTGATGTTGAACATCAGGTGATCGATGTTGTCGGCCCGCTAGGCAACATTGTTCAGATTAAGACGCCTCCCGAAGTGATCGGCACCATCAAGATCAATGAGAAAATTACTGTCACCTATTCCGACGAGGTGGCAATGGCACTTAGAAAATCTGAAAGACCGCCAAATCAGAGCAACTCTATAACGGGTGAAGAGGAAGCCGGCATGAATACGAATGCGGCGACCGAAGCCGAGCAGACTTGGACGCAAGCGACCCCAAGTGGCTCTGCAGAACTTGAGCTTATAGAACTTACCGCTCCCGTCACGAAAATCGATTACGCCAATCGCATTGTGACTTTGAGGGGGCCTCAGGGACAAAGCCGGATCATCCGGGTCAATCCCTCGGTTCCAGGGCTAGACGCCATCAAGCCGGGTGATACGGTGGTTGTGGAGCTTACTCGCGCCGTTGCGGTCAGCGTCAAGCACATCTGACCGTCAAACGTGGCAAGAGAACACGAACCCGCGTAGGTCCGCTTCTTGACCCTAGCCCTCCCTGTGTTGACATCAAAACGCCTTACGGGGTCATAGATAATGGTCCTTTGTGCGATCCAGTTTTCGGTTGAAACCTTGATGGGACCACTTGAATGAACCCCAAATTCCTACGCTTAGGCCTGTCACTTCTAGCTGGCGTTTCGTTGATGGCTGTAACGGCGGCATCAGGCCAGGATGACGACGCTTCCTTCCAGCAATATGGACAAGCCTTCAAGGGCAAGATCGGAAGGTCCTACGAGGAATCCGTGGAGTGGTATCCCGAGACCACGAAACCAAAACCGGGAACGCCCAACGTGCTCATCGTGCTGCTCGATGACGTGGGTTATTCCCAGATTGGTAGTTATGGCGGGCTGATGCAAACCCCGAACATCGACGCGCTTGCGGCTGATGGCTTACGCTACAATAATTTTCACACGACCGCGCTGTGCTCGCCTTCGCGAGCGTCGCTAATGGCTGGAAGAAATCCGCATCGCATCGGCTTGGGCTCGCACGCGCTCACCGCGATGGGCTTTCCGGGTTACAATGGCACGCCTCCCGAGAGTGCAAAGTCTATTGCGAAAGACTTCCAGCATGCGGGTTTTGAAACTTTCGCCCTCGGCAAATGGGATCACACGCCCTTGCCAGAAGTCCTCGCAAAGCGGTCCATTTCAGCATTGGGCCAGTGGCGAGGGGTTCGATCACTTTTATGGGTTTATGGCTGCTGACGCGGACGACTACCGCTCGCTGCTTTGGAACGATCATCGTCCGTCGGAAACCTGGATGGACACGCGGAATTATCACCTGACCACCGATCTGGCCAATCGCGCCATCGATAGTTTCACCTCGCACGCCTCAATCTATCCAGACCGACCCTTCTTCCTATTCTGGGCACCTAGCGCCATGCACTCGCCGCATCAGGTCGAACAAAAGTACATCGATATGTACAGGGGCAAATTTGACATGGGCTGGGATAAAGCTCGCGAAGAGATTTTCGCAAAGCAAACGGCGATGAAGCTGCTTCCCGGCAGGAACCAAACTTTCCGACGGCGTGCCAGAAATTCCCAAATGGGACAGTTTGAATGCTGAACAGAAGAAACTCTACGCCCGGCAGATGGAAGTTTTCGCTGGTATGATGACGCAAACCGACGAGCAGATCGGGCGCATGGTCGCTACGTTGAAGCGTACCGGCCAGTACGACAACACGCTCATCATCCTTACATCTGACAATGGAGCCAGTGGCGAAGGTGGATTGAACGGCTTGTATACCGAGTCGCTTATCATAAACGGGATGCAAGCTACCTTAGAAGAAAACATGAAGTACTATGACGAATGGGGCGGCCCTAACACGTACCCCCACTATCATGCGGGGTGGGCGATGGCGGGAAATACGCCATTCAAATACACCAAGCAGATCGTGCACAATGGCGGCGTAGCCGATCCTTTAATCATCACTTGGCCAAAAGGCATCAAGGCCAAAGGGGAAATCCGGGATCAGTACAGCTTCATTACCGACATCATGCCCACGGCTCTTGAAGCAACCGGCACTCCCTTCATGGAGGAGATCGACGGGGTCAAGCAGCTGCCGCTGGACGGTATCAGTCTGGCGTATTCGTTCGACAACGGCTCTGCGCCTTCAGCGCGTACAGAGCAATACTATGAGCAGCTCGGCAACCGGGCCATGTACAAAGATGGCTGGAAGGCAGTGACAATTCACGGCAACCGAATGCCATGGGTGACCGGCGGCACCTTCCCCTTCGATAAGGATGTGTGGGAATTGTATAACTTGAACGAGGACTTCTCTGAGACCACGAACCTCGCGGAAAAGAACCCGGAGAAACTGGAGGACCTCAAAAAGGAATGGGACAAGCAAGCCTGGAAAAACAACGTGTATCCCCTGCACGACGACGTTAACAGCAGGCTCGCGAAGCAATTCGCACGCGCTTTTGGCGACCGAAAAAACTTCGTCTATTACTGGCCTGGCGCACAGCGCATTCCCGAATCCGTTTCAGCTCCAATCAAAAATACATCCCACACGATTGAAACGACGCTTGATCTGAAAGGCGACGAAGAAGGCGTCATCGTCGCATGCGGCGGGGTGAATGGCGGCTATAGCTTGTTCATTGCCGACCACAAGCTGCACTACGACTACAACTACTTCAATGCCACTCGTTATTCTGTTGTGTCGCCGGTCTTGCCCACCGGCACGGTTGATTTGAAATTCAACTTCGTCAAAACCGGCATGCTCAAAGGCACGGGCGAGCTGTACGTGAACGGCAAGAAGGTGGCAGAAGGAGCCATCGATAAAACCATTCCGGGAGGTTTCTCGCTTAGCGAAACATTCGACGTCGGCGTCGATAACGGAACTCCAGTGTCGAACAATTACAATGAGAAAGACCATTTTGCCTTCACAGGTCAGCTCGACAAAGTGATCATCGATTTGAAGGGCGAAGATACCGACAACGCTATAGAACTCATCAACCCTGGGGTTGACTGAGGTGGCGGACGTTGCCGGAAAAGGTTTGCACCAGGTTTGCAATTAGCTGCTGGGCACAATGTCCAGTACGCAAAAATTGGCGGTGGAGGCAGTCATCGGCGAACCCGTCTCTGCCCGCTTGTTCCCTGTTCCGCGGGAAGATACAGGGAAATTCGCCGATTTGGGGCTTGAGATGACCGAGGCGCCGCGACCTTCGGGTAGAAAACTCAATCGTTTGCGAATGGAATTCCCTGACTGCCAAAGCAGGGAAAATTTGTGGGTGAGCAGGGAACCCCAAGGCGCATAACTGCGAACGAGCGACGGGTCATGTCTGAGGTTTTGCACCTTAGTCAGATGTAATGTCTGCTTTGCGCCAGAAGCAGACATTACTGACGCGAGCAGATGATCGCACCTTCGTATGAACCCTCTGGGCTTCGCAGAACTACGGCTCGGCCGCCTTCACCACATCGGCGATGAGAACTATTAGAGAGCCGAACAAGAGCAACGCGCCTGCAGCGAGCATCGAATCCGGAAAAAGGGCTGCGAAGATCCCGGAGAGCAGGACGACCACAATGATTGCCAGGGCCAGTGCACCGTCATCGACGAACAATTCGACCAACATCCGGAGAACAGTAGCCAGCATCGTCATGGCAAATCCGCCGCCCTGGCGCGACGCGCGAGGCCGACGGCCGAGAGCGCGACCGTCAGGAATAGCGCAGCAAAGACTGAGGATGGCGAAGTCCTCACCCGGCCACGGAACGCCAAGCCCTTCTCCGGTCCAGAATATTCCGAACGCGGAAAGCATAACTCCGACAGCAAACTTGAGCGTGTTTTCAGGCACCCGTGCGAGCGGACGATGTACGACAAAGCCGGCCACGACCACGACCAAACAGGCCGCGAGCGCGCCAAGGCTCGCAGCACCAAGGAGACCTCGTCCAGCGCCGACGGCGATGACGATGAACACGACTTCTAAGGCCCTCGAGGACTACGGCCTTGAAGGCCGCAAGGCCGGCGAGCCAATCGAGCCGGGCTTCGTGGCGACGCGCCTGATCGCGTAACTCTTCCGTCTCGTTGCGAAGGCCATTGCCTCATCGTGCAGCGGAATTGCGCCAGCGGCACGCAGAATGGCCTTGCGCAACCAACGCATGCCGAACAGCAGTAACAGGATGCCAATGACGAGCTGCAACAGGTGTAGTGGGATCCGATCCAGGAGGGGGCCAAGCGAAAGCACAATGATGGAAAGAAGAGCTAGGCCGGCGATGGCGCCGATCCCTGCCGGCCGCCAACCACGGACCAAGGTGACCGCAAGCACGATCGTTAGCGCCTCGACGGCTTCAACAAGCGAGCTCAGGAATGCTGTTGTCACCGCGGGGGCCGCGGTCGTCCAGTTCATCTCGGAGGGTCCCTTTCGAGAAAGCAATGATCCTCTGCTTCTGACGACCACTTCGCCAGCAAGCTACAAGCGTCTAGTGCCGCTGAACCGCCGCTGCCCGGTTTATAAATGATCTTCTCGTTTGGAAATGACATTGAAGCTTTTGTCGAGCTTCATGTCGTAGCTCTTTCCGTCGTTACAAACGACGCCCCCCGCTTCGTATTCATCGCTCTCAACGTCGAGCTCTTTAAGGCCCGTGCATCCAGCAGGGCGCAGTGCATCAATGACCTTGGTTATCTCATCTAGTGAGGCCGGCTTCGAGGCAAGTTTTTCACACCCCACCAGCATGAATAAGGACAACAGAAGCATCAGACCGTTGCGCATCTCACCCCTCCAATCGCTATCACTCGCTCTAACGGCAATTTCATATCACGCCGCCACACCAGCGCGTGGACCTTTTGATCCGGCAAGCCGGCGCCTGTGCCTTGATGCAGCTCAAGGTGGAACGCGCCGCGAGTGACATGGTTAGGTCGAAATTGTGGACTTTCGTGTCGAGCTCTGCACTGAGAGGAGAATTTCGATGAAAAGATTTGGAGCCATCAGTTTCGGTCTGACACTTGTCGGGTTGATAATCGCGCTTCCCAGCTCATTTGGTCGGCGTACACGGGCGAGAAACTGGCAAAAGGCGCAAAAGTCAGCATCGAACAAGCCCGCACCATCGCTCTGCAAAATCGCGCAGGCGCGATCACCGACGAAGAATTGGAGCGGGAAAACGGCGGCAGCGGCCTTCGCTATTCCTTCGACATCAAGAGCGGTGGTGCCGTGTACGAAGTCGGAGTGGATGCGCAGTCCGGCAAGGTGCTTGAGAACAAGAAGGAAGGACCTCACCCGGATTGAGGAGATCCAACCAAGTTCGAAGGGCACCGGTGTCCGCTTGGCCCGGTTAGTGCCACTGAAGCCTGCATGCGATGACTAGGTAGTATTTCGACTAGGTCCGAGCGTGACCGCATCGGCCGTCGGCAGGATGGAGGAAGCTATGAAAGGCTACGTCCACAACATCGAAAAGGCAGCGCAACACAACAAGACGTTCCGCACCGTTTTGTACACGGCGAAGAATTGCCAGCTCGTGCTGATGAGTCTTAAGCCCGGTGAAGACATCGGTGCAGAGGTCCACAAGCTCGATCAGTTCTTCCGGGTAGAGGAAGGTGAAGGCAAAGCGGTGCTTGACGGCGTTGAGCATCGCATCACGCCCGGATTCGCGATCGTGGTGCCCGCCGGCGCTCGCCACAACATCATCAACGGCCCGTCAGGCTCGATGAAGCTCTACACGCTCTATGCGCCCCCGAACCACCGGGACGGCGTAGTGCACGCCACCAAGGCGGACGCGGAGGCAGACAAAGAGCACTTCGACGGTAAGACGACTGAATAACGATCTACAGTCGATGTTCCTGAGCGGCATTGTCAGAGTAAATTGGCTTGAGCCTCCTGGCGAGGATCCTTAGCCTCCGGCGATGCGCAATCCCTTCCGTTATTTCAACAGCTCGCCCGAGGTGATCCGCCTCGTGGTGATGATGTATATCCGCTATCCGCTGTCGCTGCGACAGGTCGAGGATATTCTGTTCGAGCGGGGCATCGACATCTGCCACGAGACGGTTCGGTACTGGTGGAACCGGTTCGGTCCGATGTTTGCGGCCGCGATCAGGAAGCGACGCCTTCATCATCGGTCGTTTTCGCAATGGCGCTGGCACCTGGACGAGGTGTTCGTCAGGATCAATGGAGAGACGCATTATCTCTGGCGTGCGGTAGATCACGAAGGCGAGGTGCTTGAGGTCTTCGCGACGAAGCGCCGGGATCGCAGGGCTGCGCTGAAATTCCTGAAGCGTACGATGAAGCGTTACGGCCGACCGCGATCAATTGTAACCGACCGGCTTCGGTCGTACCGATCGGCAATGAAAGTAATCGGCAATGCTGCCGATCAGGAGTGCGGTCGGTGGCTCAACAATCGCGCAGAAAATTCCCACCAGCCGTTCCGACGACGAGAACGAGCGATGCAGAGGTTCAGGGCCGTAAGGACCCTACAGAAATTTGCAGCCGCCCACGCATCAATCCACAACCACTTCAACCACGACCGTCACCTCAACCGCCGCGACATCTTCAAACAGAACCGTTCTGCCGCCCTGGCCGAGTGGCGTCAGCTGGCGGCCTGAACGCCCTCAGACCAGCACCCTTCGCAGGCCCGCTCAGGTTTGTCTGACAATGCCTTCGGAAAATACAATATATTCGAATAGCGGTAATTAGCTGGCGGAGAGGGTGGGATTCGAACCCACGGTACGCTTGCGCGTACAACGGTTTTCGAGACCGTCCCATTCGACCACTCTGGCACCTCTCCGGGGGCTGATGTAGCTTGCCCGGGCCGCCACGGCAACCTCGCGGGATGTTTAAGGCGCGATATCGGGCGCCGGCGGGAGCCTGGTGGATTTCAGGCAGTAGTCGCCGGCCTCGTAATTGGAGCCGGCAGGGCAGCTGCCATCTTTCTCGATCACGGCGGCGAAGATCGCCGAGTTGGTTTCCTGTTCGGCGCCTTCGCCGATTTTGATCAAGGTGCCGAGATCGCGGACGGCGCGGAGACACAGAATCCCGCCCTGTGTCGCGGGACCGGTCGAGGTGCTGCGCTGCTGCCAGGCGCCGGCCTCGCGCCATTCGCTGCCCTCGAATTTCCAGGCCAGGCGGCTCGGCGGGCAGGCCTCGCCCGCATCGCGGGCAAGAATGACGGCGCGCCGTTCCGTGACCGGCCAAGTCGAGGGGTCCATTGGATCGAGGGGCGCCTTGGGCCAGTGGTCGTAGGCGATAAAGGCCGATATGACCGCCAAGGCAAGGAGGCCCAGGAGCAGTAGTCTTCGCCGCCTTGGGCTTGATTTATGCTGATCGGGGCCGCCGTTTTGCGTGCATTATCGTGCCCAATTGACTTATGGACTTCTCTATCTATAGTGCGCCCGCAAACGACCTCTCGGCGCCTAAGCGCGATGAGGTTAAACGATTACGGCCCAAGGGCCTATATTCCAGGCCCGGCTTTCAACAGCCCAAGAGTTAAACGGACGAGAGAGACATGTTCGCGGTCATTCGCACAGGCGGCAAGCAATATCGCGTTGCGCCAAACGACATCATTGAGATCGAGAAGATCGCGGGCAATCCCGGCGATATCGTCGAGCTTGGCGAGGTTTTGCTGCTGGGCGGCGCCGATGGCGGCCCAAAGGCGGGAGCACCGCTGATCGCCGGCGCAGCTGTCGCGGCCGAAGTGGTGGAGCAGGGCCGCGGCGACAAGATCATCGTCTTCAAGAAGAAGCGGCGGAAGGGCTATCGCCGCACCAAGGGTCATCGCCAGCTGCTGACGACGATCCGCATTACCGAGATTCTGACCGACGGCAAGAAGCCGTCGAAGCAGGCCGCCAAGCCTGAGCCGAAGAAGGCCGAGAAGCCCGCCGAGGCCAAGTCCGAGAAAAAGGCCGAGGCCAAGCCCGCAGCCAAGAAGGCGGCGCCCAAGGCTGAGAAACCCAAGGCGAAAAAATCCGAAGCCAAGAAGCCCGCGCGCGCGGCGAAGCCGAAGCCCAAGGCTTAAGCTCGACTAGTTGAGGTAGCGAACCATGGCACATAAGAAAGCAGGCGGCTCGTCCCGGAACGGCCGCGACTCCGCCGGACGCCGGCTTGGCGTCAAGAAGTCGGGCGGCCAGGCCGTCATCCCCGGCAACATCATCATCCGCCAGCGCGGCACCAAATGGCATCCGGGCGACGGCGTCGGCATGGGCAAGGACCACACCATCTTCGCGGTGGTCGAGGGCGAGGTCAATTTCGCGACCAAGCACAAGGGCCGCGTCTACGTCTCGGTGAAGCCGAACTAGCGCCTCTTCGTCATTCCGGCGAAAGCCGGAATCCAGCACAAGAACTCGCTGACACTGCTCCTGCGGATACCTTTGTTTGTTTTCACTGGATACCGGCTTTCGCCGGTATGACGTGTCCTAGCGCGGGTCTCGCCTACAGCGGGCGCTCCCGTGTAATTTCTCTCCATGAGCATCACCACAGAGAGGCTCGTCCTCAGGCCGCTCGAGCTCCGCGATGCCGCGCGCATCGCGCTGCTCGCCGGCGATTTCGACGTCGCCTCGATGACCGGCACGATTCCGCATCCCTATAGTGAGCAAATGGCGGGGGAGTGGATCGGAAGCGCGCTCGAAGGCGAAGAGGGCACGGTGTTCGTGATCGAGCGCGACGGAACGCTGATCGGCTGCGTCGGCTATCGCGAAGACGAGAAGGGCGGCGCCGAGCTCGGCTATTGGCTGGGCAAGCCTTATTGGGGGCAAGGCTATGCGACGGAGGCCTCGGCCGCGATGGTGGCCTATGCCTTCGACGAAGGCGGCCTCGACTATCTCACCATCGGGCATTTCGCCGACAATCCGGCATCGGCCAGGATCATCGCCAAGCTCGGCTTCACGCCAAAAGGCGAGATCAGCCGCGATTGCGTGGCGCGGGAAAAGAAGTCGCGCTGCTTAACCTATCGGCTGGAGCGCGGAACCTTCCAATCCGCAGTGTAACGTTAAGCGTTCCGGTGCTAGAGCCTTGCCATGCAATTTCTCGATCAGGCCAAAGTGTTTGTGCGCGCGGGCGACGGCGGCAAAGGCTGCGTCTGCTTTCCGGCGCGAGAAATATATCGAGTTCGGCGGCCCTGACGGCGGCGACGGCGGCAAGGGCGGCGACGTCATTCTCGAATGCGTGGCCAATCTGAATACGCTGCTCGATTACCGTTACCAGCAGCATTACAAGGCGAAAAAGGGCGGCCACGGCATGGGGCAGAATCGCCACGGCGCCGGCGGCGCCGACGTGGTGTTGAAGCTGCCGCCCGGCACGCAGATCTTCGCCGAGGATGACGAGACGCTGATCGCGGATCTGACCACGCCGGGGCAACGCATCGTGCTGCTGCATGGCGGCAATGGCGGCTTCGGCAATGCCAAGTTCAAGTCCTCGACCAATCAGGCGCCGCGCCATGCCAATCCCGGCCAGGTCGCCGAGGAGATGTATATCTGGCTCAGGCTGAAGCTGATCGCCGATGCGGGGCTGATCGGCTTGCCCAACGCCGGCAAGTCCACATTCCTCGCGGCGCGTGAGCGCGGCCAAGCCCAAGATCGCGGACTATCCGTTCACGACGCTGCATCCCAATCTCGGCGTGGTGCGGGTCGATACCACCGATTTCGTGCTCGCGGATATTCCGGGGCTGATCGAGGGCGCGCATGAAGGCGCCGGACTCGGCGACCGGTTTCTCGGCCATGTCGAGCGCACGGCGATTTTGCTGCATCTCATCGATGCCACGCAGGACGATCCGGCGGAGGCCTATCAGATCATCCGCGGCGAGATCGAAGCCTATGGCGCCGGGCTCGAGGACAAGCCCGAGATCGTGGCGCTATCGAAAGCCGATGCCGTGCCGGAAAAAGAGATGGCCAAGAAGGTCAAGGCCGTGGCGAAAGTCGCGGGCACAAAGCCTCTCGTGCTCTCCGCCGTCAGCGGGCAAGGCATGCAGGATGCGTTGCGCGCGATCGCCAAAGAGGTGGTGCGCTCCAGAAGCAAGGGCAAGGAGCCCAAGCGCGACGTGACCGGATGGCAGCCATGAGACAGGAATGGTCGAAGGCCAAGCGCATTGTCGTCAAGATCGGTTCGTCGCTGCTGGTCGATAGCGCGACCGGCACGCTGAAGAGCGAGTGGCTCAATTCGCTCGCCGACGACATCGCCAAGCTTCGCGCAGACGGCAAGGATGTGATCGTGGTGTCCTCGGGGGCGATCGCGCTCGGCCGCAACGTGCTCAAGCTGCCGAAAGGCGCGCTGAAACTCGAGGACAGTCAGGCTGCGGCGGCGGTCGGGCAGATCGACCTCGCTCATGCTTATGAAGAGAAGTTCCGCGCCCGCGGGCTGGTCGCGGCGCAAGTGCTGCTGACGCTCGGCGATACCGAGGAGCGGAAGCGCTATCTCAATGCGCGCGGCACCATCGCCACGCTGCTCAAGCTCGGCGCGGTTCCGGTGGTGAACGAGAACGACACGGTGGCGACGAGCGAGATTCGCTATGGCGACAACGACCGGCTCGCCGCGCGCGTCGCCTCGATGATGAGCGCGGATTGTCTGGTGCTGCTATCCGATGTCGATGGGTTCTACACGGCGCCGCCGGGGTCGCGCTCGGATGCGAAGAAGCTCGACCAGATCAGCGACGTCACGCCCGAGATCGAGGCGATGGCGGGCGATGTCGGCTCGGAGCTCTCCAAGGGCGGCATGGTCACCAAGATCGAGGCGGCCAAGATCGCGCTCTCCGGCGGCACGCATATGGTCATCGCCTCGGGCAAGGTGATGCATCCGCTGGCGGCGCTTGCAGCGCCCGGCATCGGCAGTTGGTTCATCGCGCGGTCCGATCCGATGACGGCGCGGAAGAAATGGATCGCAGGCACGCTGGAGCCCAAGGGCGCGCTGTTCGTGGATCAGGGTGCTGCGGACGCGCTTGGCTCGGGCAAGAGCCTGCTGCCGGCCGGGGTGACGCGGCTCGAAGGCAGTTTCGAGCGGGGCGACGCCGTCGTCATCAAGAATGGCGAGGGGGCCGAGCTTGGGCGCGGCCTGGTCGCCTATGACGATGGCGAAGCAAGGCGCCTGTTGGGGCGGAAGAGCAGTGAAATCGAAGCCATTCTCGGCTACGGTGGCGACCCTGAATTGATCCACCGCGACGATATGGTCCTCAATCGGAAGAGTTAGAAGATGTCCGTCATGGCAGAGAGACCCGAGGCGACGATCGAGCCGATGATGCTCTATATGGGCCGGCTCGCGCGCGAGGCCGCCGGCGTGCTGGCGATCGCCTCGACGGAGACGAAGAATACCGCGCTTCGCGCCATGGCCGCTCGGCTCGAAGCCAAGAGCAATGCCATCCTCGATGCCAATCGCCAGGATATCGAGGCGGCGCACAAGAACGGGCGTAACGGCGCCTTTGTGGATCGGCTGACGCTCAGCAAGGAGCGGCTGGCGGCGATGGCGCAGGGCTTGCGCGACATCGCGGAGCTGCCGGATCCCGTAGGGCAAGTGATGGCCACCTGGACACGGCCGAACGGCCTGGTCATTTCGCGCGTGCATGTGCCGATCGGGGTGATCGGCATCATCTACGAGTCGAGGCCGAACGTCGCCACGGATGCCGGCGGACTTTGCGTCAAGTCCGGCAATGCGGTGATCTTGCGCTGCGGCTCCGAGACATTCTTGAGCTCGATCGTGATCACCAACGCTCTTGGCCGAAGGCCTGATCGAAGCGGGCTTGCCGGGCGCCGCCATCCAGCTGGTGCCGACCGTGGATCGCTCGGCGGTGGGTTACATGCTGCAAGGTCTCGACGGCGCCATCGATGTCATCGTGCCGCGCGGCGGCAAGAATTTGGTCGAGCGCGTGCAACACGAGGCCCGCGTGCCGGTGTTCGCGCATCTCGAAGGCGTGTGTCACGTCTATGTGCATTCCGCCGCCGATCTCGACATGGCCAAGCAGATCGTGCTCAACGCCAAGATGCGGCGCCCAGGAATTTGCGGCGCAACCGAAACGTTGCTGGTGGATCGCGCGATGCGCCGCCACGCATCTGAAGCCGCTGGTCGAGATGCTGATCGAAGCCGGATGCGAGGTGAGGGGCGATGCCGATACGATGGCGGTCGATCCGCGCGTGCAGCAGGCCGCCGAAGAAGACTGGGCCACCGAATATCTCGACGCCATCATCGCGGTGAAATTGGTGGAGAATCTCGACGACGCGATCGCCCATATCGCGCGCTACGGCACGCAGCATACCGACGCCATCGTGACCTCGGATCCGGCGGCGGCCGAGCGGTTTCTGGCCCGCGTCGATAGCGCCATCGTGGTGCACAATGCCTCGACGCAATTCGCCGATGGCGGCGAATTCGGCATGGGAGCCGAGATCGGGATCGCCACCGGACGGTTCCATGCGCGCGGACCGGTGGGCGTGGAGCAGCTCACCACTTTCAAATATGTGCTGCGCGGCAACGGGCAAACCCGGCCTTGAAATCGAAGGTGAGGTCTCCCGAGTCCCGATCGCGACAGCGCAATATGCGCATCGGGCTCCTTGGCGGATCGTTCAATCCGGCGCACGCAGCACATCGTCACATCAGCCTGACCGCGCTGAAGCGTCTTGGCCTCGATCAGGTCTGGTGGCTGGTGACGCCGGGCAATCCGCTCAAGGCCGGCGCGAAGCAACCAAGTCTCGAGAGCCGTGTCGTGGCGGCGACGCGAGGTCGCGCATCATCCGCGCATCGTTGTCACCGGCTTCGAGGGGACAAGGAAAAGTCCCTACACGGTGGACACACTCAAATTCCTCAAGCGCCGCTTTCCGGGCGTCCAGTTCGTGTGGCTGATGGGCGCCGACAATCTTGCCGAATTGCATCATTGGCGCGACTGGCCGGAGTTGTTCCGGCTGGTGCCGATTGCGGTGTTCGACCGGCCCGGATTTCGCCTGAAGGCGATGTCGTCCAGGGCCGCGCAACGCTTTCAAGTCTACCGCGTCGATGATTCGGACGCGCCCGGCCTCGCCTCGCTCACGCCGCCAGCCTGGGCGATGTTGAGCGAGCCAGCTCTCCTCGCTGTCGTCGACGTCCTTGCGCCAGGACGGCGGGAAAGCGGCAAAAAAGGCGGCGAAGACGCCAGGCGCAAGCAAGACGGTTAAATCTAAGACGTAGACGAGCTGTCACTAGCTATTGAAAATCTTGCGCTAGACATACTATGTTTATGGGGCGAAGCGGCAGCAGCGGAACCATCCGCATCCCCTGTCGTTTGGTCGGATCAACGGCAGAAGGACATCCATTCCAACATGCGCTCATCAAGAGAGGGTGCTCTCCGCAGTACGCCTCCCTCCGGATTAGCAGCGTTCCGCGCCAATCCGGGCAATCTGCTCGATGTCGTGCTCGAGACTCTCGACGACGCCAAAGCCGAGAAAATCGTCAGCATCGACCTCAAGGGCAAGACTTCAATCGGCGACCAGATGGTCGTGGCATCGGGTCGCTCCCAAAGGCATGTCGGCGCCATTGCCGACAATCTCGTCAGGAAATTGAGAGAAGCAGGCTTCGGCAAAGCGCGCGTCGAAGGCACGCCGCAATGCGACTGGGTGCTGATCGATACGGGCGACGTGATCGTCCATATCTTCCGCCCCGAGGTCCGCGAATTCTATAACCTGGAAAAGATGTGGTCGGCTGACCGGCCCATGGAGCGTTTGGTGATCTGAGACCATAGCGCCGTCTCAGTCCTCGCTGTCTCGGGGGAAGGGTTATGCGGCTTCTGATCGCTGCCGTCGGCAGATTGAAGCAGGGGCCGGAGCAGGACCTGTTCGTTCACTATATCGCCCGCGCCGATGCGGCGGGCCGCAAGCTCGGCCTAGGCCCGCTCAGCTTCGATCGACATCTCCGAATCGCGAAAAGAGACGGCCGCTTTGCGCCTCGCGGCGGAGGCCGCTGCATTGCTGGCCAAATGCGGCTCGGCGCAGACATTGATCTGTCTCGAGCCTAAGGGCAAAGAGCTCAGCAGCGAGAAATTCGCACAAACCCTGGCCAAATATCGGGACGGCGGCACGCAGAGCCTGGCCTTTCTCATTGGCGGGGCCGATGGGCTTGGGGAGCAAGCGCTCGCCAAGGCGCATTTGCGCCTTTCGCTCGGGCCGATGATCTTGCCCCATGGGCTTGCCCGCATCGTGCTTGCCGAGCAGATCTACCGGGCCGAGACCATCCTTGCCGGCCATCCCTATCACCGGGGCTGAGCACGCCCGCCGCGACAACGCGGCTACATTAAGGATTGTTGAGGTTTTTGCCTTGATTCTGCCCTAGGGCTTCGTTGTCGTCGCCCTCAGACAACGAGCAGCCAGGCGCATCCGAGCAGACCTTGAACCATCGCGGGCTCACAAGATTCACAGTGCTTCTCGCAGGCGCGATTTGCGCGCCGGCTTGGTTGGCATTGGCAGAGGACGATATTTCGCGCGACGAGGCGCAGAAGCGGCTCGACGAGACCGAGCAGCAGTTGCATACGAGCCGCGAGCAGGAACAGGGGCTGGCGCAAGACATCGCGGCCTTGGCTGCGGAGCGGGCGCGACTGAATAGTGAGTTGATCGAGTCGGCTTCTCGCGTGCAGGCAAGCGAGGGCAAGCTCTCGGAAACCGAAGGCAAGCTCGCCGAGCTTACAGATCAAGTGAACGTGATCCGGACCTCGATCAAAGAGCGGAAAACGGCGATCGTGAAGATGCTAAGCGCGATGCAGAGGATTGGACGCACGCCGCCGCCGGCTATCGTCACCCGCCGGGACGACGCGCTGGCCATGGTGCGAAGCGCCATGTTGCTGGCCGAAGTGTTCCCAGAGCTGAAATACCAGGCGGACAATCTTTCACACGAGCTCGACGGCTTGGTGTCTCTGGAAAACGGCATTCGCGAGCAGCGTGACGCGGAAAAAGCCGAAACGGACCGGCTTGCCGAGGAACGTACCCGCGCCGACCAGCTGCTCGAAGAGAAGCGGATCAAGCTGGCGCAGAGCCAGACGGCGCTGTCGCAAGTGCAGCTCGCCGCTCAGGAGCAGGTATCCGCGGTCAGCGATCTCAGCGAGCTGATCCAGAAGCTCGACCAGCAAATCGCCAAGGCCGAGGTGGCGCAATATGACGCAGAGCTTGCGACGGAGCAGGCGCTTCGGGCGAAACAGCAGAATCAGGCCCTTGCTGTCGAAGGCAATGAGAGGGTGGTGGAAATCAAGCCCGACTCAAGCAAAGTCGCCTTTGCCAGCCCGGATCGCATGAAACCGGCCATCCCCTTTGACAGCGCCAAAGGCAGCCTCGCGCTGCCGGCTCAAGGCAAGCGGCTGAAGCGGTTCGGCGACGCCGACGATGCCGGGGGCACAGTTAAGGGAATAAGCTTACAAACCCGCCCGGAAGCCCGGATTACCGCCCCTTCCGACGGCTGGGTGGTCTATGCTGGGCCGTTCCGCTCCTATGGGCAACTCTTGATCCTCAACACGGGCGGGGGCTATCATGTTCTACTTGCGGGGATGAGCCGCATAGATGCCAGCCTTGGTCAATTTGTGCTCACCGGCGAACCGGTTGCCGTGATGGGTGCGCCGGGACCGACCAGCCAAGGCAGTAACGAGACTTCGCGCCCCGTCCTCTATGTAGAGTTCAGGAAGGACGGCAAGCCAATTGACCCCGACCCATGGTGGGCCGCGGCTTCCGAAAAGGTGCAAGGATAATGCGGAAATCCGAATACGCGCTGTGGACACTTCTAGTACTGGCGGTGCTTGCCGCCAGTTCGGCGATGGTCGCCCTGGCGCGGAGCCAGACGGCAGCCGCTGCCAATTCCGAGATCTATCGCCAGCTCGATTTGTTCGGCGAGGTGCTTGAGCGCGTTCGCGCCGACTATGTCGAGAAGCCGGACGATTCCAAACTGATCGAGTTGGCGATCAACGGCATGCTCGCGGCGCTCGATCCGCATTCGGCCTATCTCAATCCGAAGCACTTCCGCGACATGCAGGTGCAGACGCGCGGCGAGTTCGGCGGCCTCGGTATCGAGGTGACCATGGAAAACGGCATCGTCAAGGTGGTGTCCCCGATCGAGGATACGCCGGCATCGAAGGCGGGCCTGCAAAGCGGCGATCTCATCACCGCGCTCGACAAAGAGCAGATTCAGGGTCTCACGCTGCAAGAGGCGGTGGAGAAGATGCGTGGCCCGGTGAATTCGCCGATCACGCTCACCATCGTGCGCAAGGGCGTCGACGATCCGTTCGATGTCAAAGTCACGCGCGACGTCATTCACATCAATCCGGTGAAGTACAATGCCGAGGACGATGTCGGCTATATCCGCGTCACCACCTTCAACGAGCAGACCACGGCGAACCTGCAGAAGGCGATCGACGATCTGAAAAAGCAGATCGGGCCGAAGCTGAAAGGCTACATCATCGATCTCAGGAACAATCCCGGCGGCTTGCTGGATCAGGCCATTTCAGTCTCCGATACGTTCCTCGATCAAGGCGCGATCGTGCTGACCAAGGGGCGCGATCTCGAGGAGACACAGCGGTCGAACGCGCGCGCCGGAGATTTGACCGATGGGCAGAAGATCGTGGTCTTGATCAATGGCGGCTCGGCCTCGGCTTCAGAGATCGTGGCCGGCGCGTTGCAGGATCATCATCGCGCGACCCTCGTCGGCACGCGGTCATTCGGCAAGGGCTCGGTGCAGACCATCATTCCGCTCGGCTCGAACGGCGCGCTCCGATTGACCACGGCACGCTACTACACGCCATCGGGCCGGTCGATCCAGGCCAAGGGCATCGAGCCCGAAGTCGTGGTCGAGGAAGAGTTGCCCGACGAGCTCAAGTCCAAGGCCGACCAGGTCAGCACGCACGGCGAGGCGAATTTGCGCGGTCACCTCAAGGGCGAGGATGCCGACGGCGAGGATGCAACGAAGGATGAGGAAGGGTCTGGAAGTTCGGCCTACGTGCCCACGGACAAGGAAAAGGACACGCAGCTGAAATACGGGCTCGACCTGTTGCGCGGTATCAAATCGGTCGATACCGATGCCAAGAAAAAGGCCGAGGTTGAGTCTGCAACGCCTGAGGCTACAGCGAAACAGCCTTAGACTGCAGAGCGGGGAGGTACGCGTGTCATGAAGGCGCTGGGCGTCGCGGCTTCGACGGTGTTCCTCGTGCTCGGCCTTGGCGTGGCCGGGCTGGCTTTTTTCCCCGATCCCGATGCCGGCGAGCCGGTCGTGGTGCTCGATGTCGCCGTGCCGGAAGGTGCGACGCTCTCGCCGGAGGCTGAAGGTCAAGCCGAACCCGCGCCCGCGCCGCCGAGCAGCGCTCAGGCGCCTGCCGCGCCGGTTCCCGCCGAAGCAGGGGTCAATCCCGATGCGGCGTTGCCGCCAGGCTTTGCCGTCGATCCAACTTCGCCCGTTCCGGCGCTGCCCGAGGCCGTGCCGCAAAAGGCTCCTGGGGCTACGCCCTCGACCCCAATGCAACAGGCGTCGACCGACGCGTCCACGGCTTCCATCGACGCTTCGGTTGGTGGAGATGCGGGCGTCGACAGCGGGATGCCCGACGACCCGGCCAGAGTGGCCGCGCTCGTCGAGCAATCACACTATGGCCCGTTGCCCAAGGTCGGTCCCGACGGCAGACGTCCGGCCGAGGTTTATGCCGCGCAGACGCGTTATGCCGGCAAGGCGGCACCAGGGGAGCCCGCGCGCATTGCCATCCTCGTCGAGGGCGTCGGCCTTCCCGACGGGGTGACGATGGATGTCATCAAAGGATTGCCGGCATCCGTCAGCGTGGCTTGCGGGGCCTATGGGCGTAATCTGCAAGAATGGATCGCGAAAGCGCGCGCTGCGGGACACGAAGTGCTATTGCAGATTCCGCTCGAGCCAGAGAACTATCCGGCCACCGATCCGGGTCCGCACACTTTGCTCACCACGCTGCCGCCGGAGGAAAATATGAAGCGCCTGCAATGGCTGATGTCACGCTATACCGGCTATGTCGGGCTGACCAATCATATGGGCGCGAAGTTCGAGACGACGCAGACCTCGCTCACGCCGGTGCTTGAAGAGGTGAAGGCGCGTGGTCTGCTCTTTGTCGACGACGGCAGCGTGAAAGCTTCCACCGGCGGACAAATTGCATCGGCGATCGGTCTCGATTATTCCATTGCCGATGTGCAGCTCGACGGCGATGTCGCCAAAGGTCTTGCCGAACTCGAGACCTTGGCCAAACAGAAGGGCTCCGCGATCGGCGTCGCCAGCGCCAAGCCCGCTACGGTCAAGCAGCTGGCCGACTGGGCCGCGAAACTCGAAGCCAAAGGCATCGTGCTGGTTCCGGTCAGCGCGGCCGTGCGCGCGCAGCGCCAAATTTGACGATAGTCCCTCATGACAATCGCTGAAGATTTGCCATACCGGCCTTGTGTCGGGGTGATGCTGCTGAACCGCGAGGGCCATGCCTTTGTCGGCAGACGCGCGGAGGCTGCCGATGCGCCGGAAGGCGCCGGACATTGGTGGCAAATGCCGCAAGGCGGCATCGACCCCGGCGAAGATCCTGAAGCCGCTGCCTTGCGCGAGCTCGAGGAGGAGACCGGGGTGCGCTCGGCGCGCATCATCGGGCGTGCACGCGACTGGCTGAACTACGATCTGCCAAGCGCGCTCATCGGTGTGGCTTGGGAAGGACGCTATCGCGGGCAGACCCAGCTCTGGTTTGCGGCACGCTTCGAGGGCGAGGACAGCGAGATCGAGCTCGAACCGAAGCCCGGCTGTGAACGCGAGTTCGATGCTTGGCGCTGGGTCGCGCTCGAAGAGCTGCCGGGTATCGTGGTGCCGTTCAAGCGCCCGGTCTATGAGGCGGTCGTCGCGGAGTTTCGAGCGCTGGTGCGCTAGGCGAAATTAATTTGAACAGAACCAAGCCTCGCTCAGCCTTTGTCTTTGACGCATAATCTTATCCGAAAAGTCTGCACTTTCGGGATCATGCTCTAACTCGCCAACGCGCGAAGATGCGCCGGGCGAGCAGCACGCTCGCCGGCAACATCAAAAGATCCCCGATCAAGGCCGCCATCAGCGTGAGCCCAGACAGCTTGCCGAACAGCCGTAACGACGGCAGGTCGGAGAGCACGGTCACGCCAAGGCCGAAGGCGAGGATCAGCGAGGTCAGCACCAGAGCCGGCCCGATCAGCACGGTGGCGCGCTCGACCCCGATGGCCGGATCCTCTCCCGGCCGCGCCTCGAGCCGCAACCGGTTGAGATAATGCACGGTGGCGTTGAGCGAGAGGCCGAAGGAGACGATCAGCGCGACGATGCTGGCGAACTGCAAGCCTTCGCCCGAGGCGGCGAGAATGGCGCCGGCGGTGAACACCGGAAACAGGTTCGGCAATATGCTGACGATGGTGACCATGACCGAGCGGAAGGCGAGACCCAAGAAAATGCAGATGAAGACAATCTCGGTGGTCAGGCCGGCGTTCAATTTGCTGATCATGGTGGCGCTGTTGCGCGCGGCGATCGCGGACAATCCGGTGACGACGACGCGGTAACCGGGATTGGCCTCGCGTACCGCGTTGAGCTTGGCGTCGAGCTTCTCGATCACCGGCAACAAATCGCTCACATCCACATCGGGGATGCGGCCGGTGACGACGGCGGAATTGTCCTTCTCGTCGATGAAGCGCTTGGTCAGATAATCGGGCAGGATGCCCATATATTCCTTGAGCTTCTCGGGCTTGTCCTCGCCGGTCTTGGCGAGCCAGCGGCGCAAAGTCTCGATCGACCAGACATTGCCGACGCCGGATTGGTCCTCGACGATGGCGTGAATGTCGCCGATCACTTTCAGCACGTCCGGATCGTAGAGCGTCTTGCCTTGGGGCCAATCGACCATGATGTGGAGCGGATTGGCGCCGGTCAGCTTCTCGTCGAGCTGGGCGCTGGCGGCGACGGCCTGTTCGCGATCGGGCACCTGGTCGGCGAGCCGGTAGCGCGGCGGCAGCGTGGTGTAGATGGCGCCGAACGCGATCACGATGAGAAGACCGAGCGCGACCACGGTCTTCGGGTGCCGCACGCCGATCTCGGCGATCCAGGCGCAGAAGCGCTTCAGCGCATTCATGGCCCAGTCGTGGCTCTTGAGATTGGCGACCAACGGCTTGGTATTGCGCCCGATCAGGGTGCGGGTGAGCAACGGCACAAGGGTGATGCCGACGATGAAGGCGATCACCGTGGACATGGCGCCGGCAAAACCGAAGGTTCGGATCAGGGCAGAGTCGGTAAAGAACAGCGCGATGAACGAGGCCGCCGCCGTGGCCGTGGCGAGCACGCAGGCCGGGCCGACCACGAGCACGGCGTAGCGCGCCGCCTTGATGCGGCGGTCGCCTTCCAGCAAGCGATTGCGCATGGCGACGGTGAGCTGCATGGAATCGGAGAAACCGAGCACCATGATCAGCGGGATCATCACGTTCAAAAACAAATTGAGCTTGAAGCCGAGCCAGCCGAACAGGCCGAGCGCCCAGATGATGGAAACCACGGGCGGCAGTGCCGCGATAACCATCAGTGACAGGCGCCGGAAGAAGGCGTAGGCGATGACGGCGCCGAACAGGAAACCGAGCGCGTTATAGAGATTGCGGTCGCGCTCGACCGCGTTGCGGATTTCGAGCTGCATCACCGGCGCGCCGGAGAGCTTCATGCCGAGCCCGGTGTCTTTCAGCTCGGTCTCGGCGGTGTCGTGAATCTGCTGCACCACGGAGGCAAGCCCCTTGTCGGCGACGACTTTGCGGTCGAGCGCCAGCAAGACGAGCGTGAGGGTGCCGTCGTCGGAGAGCAGCTTGCCGGAAATGATCTCGTTCTTGCGGACCTGCTCGATGAGCTTGTCGTATTCCTCGCCCTTGGGCAGCTTGGCCGGGAAGACGGGACCCGGGACCTTGCCGGGCTCGGGCGCCTCGCGCGCGGAGAACAGCGAGACGAGGCCGGTCATGCCGTCGACGAATTGCAACTCGGTGAGCAGGCTGCGGAGCGCGGTGATCGACTTCCGGTCCAGCAATTTGTCGCCGGTGATGACGATGAGCACGTCGTATTCGCTCGAGGGGAAGCGCTCGGCCATTACCTCGTAATCGTGGAATTCTGGGGTGTCGGTGCGGAACAGCTCGGAGAGCGAATCGTCGACGCGAAGTTTGGAGATGCCGAAGAAGGCCGCGATGGTGATGGCGATGATGATCGCCGCGGTAAAGGCCGGATAACGGAGCGCGGTCAAGCCCAGCCGCTCCAACCCGAAGCTCAAGGACCGCACGCGTTTTTGTTCGGCTTTTTGCTGCATTCCCCCCTCGCTTGTTTTACCCGAGGTTATAGCAAGGATAGGGCGCCGGCCCTAGCCGCCGAAGCAATCAGATGGGGGAAATAAGGCTAGAGATTGAGCGCGGATTGGACCTGGCGGAGTTGATCGAGCCTGGTCTGCGCCTTATCGCGGATATTGGGCTCGGTGGCGTCGGTAACGTCCTCTTCGGCGTCCTTGATGGCCTGAGCCAGCATAGACGCGTCGAGCTCGGCAAGGTCGATCGCGGTCTCGGCAAGCACGGTGAGGCCAGACGGGCCGACTTCGGCAAATCCGCCCCGAATGAAGTAGCGAGACTGCTTGCCGCCGTCGGAGGCGATCTCCAGCACGCCGGGCCGTAACCCCGTCAGCACCGGGGCATGATGAGGCAGCATGGTGAAGTCGCCCTCAGAGCCCGGCACGACGACCTGCTCGACATCGGCCGAGACCAGCAGCCGCTCCGGCGAGACCAGGTCGAATTTGAAGGTGTCGGCCATCGACTAAGCAGCCTCTGCCGCGAGCTTCTCCGCCTTCTCGACCGCTTCCTCGATGGTGCCGACCATGTAGAAGGCGGCCTCGGGGAGATGGTCATAGGCGCCATCGCAAAGGCCCTTGAAGCCCTTGATGGTATCGGCGAGGTCGACGAATTTGCCGGGCGAGCCGGTGAACACTTCGGCGACGAAGAAGGGCTGCGACAGGAAGCGCTCGATCTTGCGGGCGCGCGCCACCGTGATCTTGTCCTCTTCCGAGAGCTCGTCCATGCCGAGAATGGCGATGATGTCCTGGAGCGCCTTGTAGCGCTGCAGGATCTGCTGCACGCGCCGCGCCACCGCGTAATGCTCCTCGCCGACGACGAGCGGGGTCAGCATGCGCGAGGTGGAATCGAGCGGGTCCACGGCCGGGTAGATGCCCTTCTCGGCGATCGATCGGTTCAGCGTCGTCGTCGCGTCGAGATGGGCGAAGGAGGTGGCGGGCGCCGGGTCGGTCAGATCGTCGGCTGGCACGTAAATGGCTTGCACCGAGGTGATCGAGCCTTTCTGCGTCGTGGTGATGCGCTCTTGCAGCGCGCCCATGTCGGTGGCGAGCGTCGGCTGATAACCCACGGCGGAGGGGATGCGGCCGAGAAGCGCCGACACCTCGGAGCCCGGCTTGGGTGAAGCGGAAGATGTTGTCGACGAAGAACAGCACGTCCTGGCCCTGATCGCGGAAATATTCGGCGACCGTCAGCCCCGACAGGCCGACGCGGGCACGGGCGCTCCGGGCGGCTCGTTCATCTGGCCATAGACCAGCGCGCATTTGGAACCGGCGGTCGAGCCGTTGTTCTTCTTCGGGTCCTTGTTCACGCCGGAGTCGATGAACTCATGATAGAGGTCGTTGCCTTCGCGGGTGCGCTCGCCGACGCCGGCGAACACCGAGAAGCCGCCATGGGCCTTGGCGACGTTGTTGATCAGCTCCTGAATCAGCACGGTCTTGCCGACGCCGGCGCCGCCGAACAATCCGATCTTGCCGCCCTTGGCGTAAGGCGCGAGCAGATCCACGACCTTGATGCCGGTGACGAGAATTTCAGCCTCGGTCGACTGATCGACATAGGAAGGAGCGGGAGCATGGATCGGCCGCTTCTCGGCGGTCTTGATCGGGCCGGCCTCATCGACAGGCTCGCCGACCACGTTCATGATGCGGCCGAGCGTTCCCTCGCCGACCGGAACCGCGATCGGCTCACCGGTGTCGACAACTTCCTGCCCGCGCACCAGGCCTTCGGTCGAATCCATGGCAATGGTGCGGACGGTGTTTTCGCCGAGATGCTGCGCCACTTCGAGCACGAGGCGATTGCCTTGGTTCTGGGTCACGATCGCGTTCAGGATCGCGGGAAGATTGTCGCTGAACTGCACGTCGACCACGGCGCCCATGACCTGGCGCACCCGGCCTTTGGAGCCGGTGCCCTCGGCGATCCGCTTCTCTTGCTTCTTGGTCTCTGCGACGACTGCTGGCTTTGCCATGCTGAAAGTTTCCTTGCGTCTCGAATAAATACTAAAGCGCCTCGGCGCCGGAGATGATTTCAATCAGTTCCTTGGTGATCATGGCCTGACGCGAGCGGTTATATTTCATGGTCAGGCGATCGATCATGTCGCCGGCATTGCGGGTGGCGTTGTCCATCGCGCTCATGCGCGCGCCCTGCTCGGAAGCGGCGTTCTCGAGCAGCGCCTTGAAGATCTGCACGCCGATATTGAGCGGCAGCAGGTCGGCGAGAATTTCGGCCTCGTCGGGCTCATATTCATAGACCGCACCACCGAGATTGGCGGCGGGAGCATTGGCCGGGATTTCTGCCGGGATGATCTGCTGCGCCGTCGGCGTCTGGCTCATCACCGATTTGAAGCGCGAGAAGAACAGCGTCGCCACATCGAATTGGCCATCGGCGAACAGGCTCGAGAATTTTCTGCGCGATACCCTCGGCGTGTTCGAAGCTGAGCTGGCGCACGCCCCGAAGCTCGACGAGCTCGATGATGCGCGATGCGTAGAGGCGCTTCAGCTGATCGAAGCCCTTCTTGCCGACGCAGAGAATCTTGACGTCCTTGCCGTCGGCGATGAGCCGGTTGATGTGCTCGCGGGCAAGCCGGACGATCGAGGAGTTGAACGCGCCGCAAAGCCCGCGTTCGGCGGTGCAGACCACGAGAAGATGGGTGTGGTCCTTGCCGGTGCCGATCATCAGAGGCGATCCGTCCTCGCGGCCCTGGAGCGCCATGGCGAGATTGGACAGCACCGACTCCATGCGCGTGGCATAGGGCCTGGCGGCTTCAGCCGCGCTTTGCGCGCGCCGAAGCTTCGCCGCCGCCACCATCTGCATGGCTTTGGTGATCTTTTGCGTGGCTTTCACGCTCGAGATGCGGTTGCGGAGCTCTTTCAGCGACGGCATGGGTCGATCCGATTACGCAAAGGCCTTGGCGAAACTGTCGACGGCGGCTTTGAGCTGCTCGCCGGTCTCTTTGGTGATCTCTTTCTTGTCGCGGATCGAGTGCAGGATGTCCGGGATGCCGGATCGCGCATATAGCGAAGCAATTCGGCCTCGAAACGTCCGACCTCAGAGACGGGGAGCGGATCGAGATAGCCGTTGACGCCGGCATAGATCACGACGACCTGATCCTCGATCTTCAGCGGCGAGAATTGCGGCTGCTTCAGAAGCTCGGTCAGCCGCGCGCCGCGATTCAAGAGGCGCTGCGTGGTGGCGTCGAGGTCGGAGCCAAACTGAGCGAAGGCGGCCATCTCACGATATTGCGCGAGCTCGCCTTTGATCTTGCCGGCGACCTGCTTCATCGCCTTCACCTGGGCGGCAGAACCCACGCGCGACACCGAGAGACCCACGTTCACCGCGGGCCGGATGCCCTGATAGAACAAATCGGTCTCGAGGAAGATCTGGCCGTCGGTGATGGAGATCACGTTGGTCGGGATATAGGCCGACACGTCGTTGGCTTGGGTCTCGATGACCGGAAGCGCGGTGAGCGAGCCCGAACCGTTGTCCTTGTTGAGCTTGGCGGCGCGCTCAAGCAGGCGAGAATGCAGATAGAACACGTCGCCCGGATAGGCCTCGCGTCCCGGAGGACGGCGGAGCAGCAGCGACATCTGGCGGTAGGCGACGGCCTGCTTGGACAGATCGTCGTAGCAGACCAGCGCATGCATGCCGTTGTCGCGGAAATATTCGCCCATGGCGCAGCCGGTGAAGGGCGCCAGATACTGCATCGGCGCGGGGTCCGAGGCGGTGGCGGCGACGACGATGGAATATTCCATCGCGCCCTTGTCCTCCAGCACCTTGACGAACTGGGCGACGGTCGAGCGCTTCTGGCCGATGGCGACATAGATGCAATAGAGCTTGGTCGTTCTCGTCGCCGGTGGCGTTGATCGATTTCTGGTTGAGGATGGTGTCGAGAATGATGGCGGTCTTGCCGGTCTGGCGGTCGCCGATGATCAGCTCGCGCTGGCCGCGGCCGATCGGGATCAGCGCATCGATGGCTTTGAGGCCGGTCTGCATCGGCTCGTGCACGGATTGGCGGGGAATGATGCCCGGCGCCTTGACGTCGACGCGGCGCATCTCATGACTCTCGATCGGGCCCTTGCCGTCGATCGGATTGCCGAGAGCATCGACGACGCGCCCGAGCAGGCCCTTGCCCACCGGCACCTCGACGATGGCGCCGGTGCGCTTGACGATGTCGCCTTCCTTGATGTGGCGGTCGTCGCCGAAAATCACGATGCCGACATTGTCGACTTCGAGATTGAGCGCCATGCCGCGGGTGCCGTCGGCGAACTCGACCATCTCGCCGGCCTGGACGTTGTCGAGGCCATAGACGCGCGCGATGCCGTCGCCGACCGACAGCACCTGACCGATCTCGGAGACTTGCGCCTCCTGGCCAAAATTCTTGATTTGCTCTTTCAGGATCGCGGAGATCTCAGCGGCGCGGATATCCATCAGCCAACCTCTTTCATGGCGTGCTTCATATTGTTGAGTTTCGTGCGGAGCGAATTGTCGATCATGCGGCTGCCGACCTTGACGACGAGGCCGCCGAGAAGGGTGGGATCGACACGCTGTTCAAGCTCGACATCCTTGCCGAGCGAAGCCTTTAGCGCCTCGCGGAGCGCGCGGATTTGACCGGCCTCAAGCTTGGCGGCCGAAATCACCTCGGCGCTCGTCTGGCCGCGATGGTGGGCGAGCAGAGCGCGGTAGGCCTTGATCATGTCGGGGACGGCGAACAGGCGGCGGTTCTTGGCGGCGAGCCCGAGGAAATTGGCGGTCAGGCCCTCGATCTTCATCTGCTTGAGGATGGCGGCGATGGCGCGCTCCTGCTCTTCGGCGGAGAAGACCGGGCTCTTGACCAGGCGGGCGAGATCGTCGACCGCGTCCATGGCCTCGTGAAACCGGTTCAGATCGTTGAGAATGGGGTCGAGCACATTGGCCTCGCGGCCGAGCTCGAACAGCGCGGTGGCATAACGCCCTGCAACGCCGGATACATTGACCTGTCTCGCCAGCCACGAAACGCCCCTAACTCCCTGACGGGCGCCTCTTTTTCGGAAGCCGCCGCGTCGTCAAGACCCAAGAATTCTGGGATTGGAGCTCCCACCCGCCAACGGCCGAAATCAAGCCGCCAACAGCCCCTGGAAGGCCCGCGCGAGGCTCTAACATATGGGGGATGGGGGTGCAATATCGCGGAGGCGGCCCGCACGGCCAGTTTCCCGAGATTTGGCAGAGCCGCTCGAGCAGTCGAGCAAGGGTCAAAAGATATATCTTGCAATGCAACTCAATAAGACCTATCTTTCGATACATCTTAAGCGAACAAGGAAAAACAACAATGCATAACCACACACATCACGAGGACGATCGCCGCGGCTTCCGGGCCGCCAGGCGCTTTGCCCGCCACATGGGCGAGGGCGCTCGTTTCGGGCGCGGCGGCGGAGAAGGCCGCGGCGACTGGTTCCGGGTTGGGCCGCATGCTCGCGCATGGCGATCTGAAATTGCTGGCGCTGGCGCTGATCGAAGAGCAGCCGCGTCACGGCTACGAGCTGATCAAACTGATCGAGGAGAAGACCAGCGGCTGCTACAGCCCGAGCCCCGGCGTGGTCTATCCCACGCTGACCTTCCTGGAGGAGGCCGGCTACGTCACCGCCGAGAGCGAAGGCGCCAAGAAGCGCTACAGCATCACGGAAGAGGGGCGCGCCTATCTCGAGGAGAATCGCGATATCGCCGATTTGGTGCTGGCGCGGCTTTCGGGCCTCGGCAAGAAGATGGCGCGGATGCGCCGCGAGCGCGGAAGCGATCGGGACGAAGACCAGAGCGTGCCGCAACTGGTGAGCGCCGCGCTCGACAATCTCCGCGCGACCGCAGTGAAGCGGCTCGAGACCGAGGACGACGACGCTGAGACAAAGATCGTCGAGATCCTGGCCCGCGCCGCGCAAGACATCCGCAAAGCGTAAGGGCGGTCGGGACTGAAATTTAGAGGCGCTGCCAGGACGAGAATGTCGCTGCCTGGCCGCGCCTCACGCCTTCAAGGTCGAGAAGCTCCCAGACGACACCGTGCTCGATGCGAAAGCGGGCGCCGGACTTGGCGACACGAACGCCGCTATAGCCGGTCATGAAACCGTTCTTGGCGACAGCGTCGAGCAAAGCCTGCCGCGCGGCCTGGTCGGCGGTTTCGGCCGAGAGCCGCGAGGGCAGCGACATGAACTCCTCCCACGAATAGCCAAAGCATTCTTGCGCCGCCCGGTTGGCGTAGATGAAGATCGGGTCGGAGTCGGTGTTGTGCGCGAGGACGACGAACGGCGCTTCCGCGTAGAGCCAAGCTCGCGTCCTTGCCCTTCGGCACGAGCGGCGCGCCAACGAGGCGCGCATAGCTGCCGGTGAGGAGCGCGAAGAATTCCGGATCGGTGGAGAGATTCATTGGACCGCTACGCCATTCACAAGAAACTATACGGATCGACATCCACCACCAGCCGCACATCGCCTTTGGGCTTGGGCGCTTCGCTCAGCCAGAGGCGGAGATAGGCCTGGAGGTCGGTTTCGCGCGGGGCTTTGACCAGCAGGCGATAACGATGACGGCCGCGGATCACCGAGAGCGGCGCCTCGGCGGGGCCGAGAATTTCGATCTTGGCGGCGGACGGCGCGGCGCGGGCGACGCTTCGCGCATAGCTCTCCGCCGCCTCGCGAGAACTCCCGGTCACAAGCAGCGAGGCGAGGCGGCCGAAAGGCGGCATGTGCGCTGATTTGCGGGCGTCGATCTCCCGGGCAAGGAAGGCATCGCGGTCGCCTTTGACCAGTGCCGCGATCACCGGATGCTCGGGCATATAAGTCTGGATCAGGCCGCGCCCCTTCACGGTCTTCGCGGCCCGCTCGGCCCGTGACTTGATTGAGCAGCTGGAAGGTGCGCTCGGCGGCGCGCGGGTCGGCTTGCGCGAGGCCGAGATCGGCGTCGACCACGCCGACCAGCGCCAGGCCTGGAAAGTGATGGCCCTTGGCGACGAGCTGGGTGCCGATGATCAAATCCACCTCGCGCGCCTCGATCTCGCGCAAGGTCTCGCGGAGGTCGGCAATGCTCTCGACAAGGTCGCTGGAGAGGAGCTTCCGCCGCGCTTCAGGAAATAGTTCCGCGACTTCTTCGGCGATGCGCTCGACGCCAGGTCCGCATGGCACCAGCGAATGTCTCGGCGCCGCATTTCGGGCAGGTCTCGGGGAGCGGGGTGAACTTGCCGCAATGGTGGCATTCGAGCCGCTTGCGGAATCGATGCTCGACCAGCCAGGCAGAGCAATTCGGGCATTCGAATTTGAAGCCGCATTTCCGGCAGAGCGTGACCGGCGCATAGCCGCGGCGATTGAGGAACAGCAGCGCCTGCTCGCCCCGCGCCAGAGTCGCGGCGATTTCTTCGATCAGAGCCGGCGAGAGAAAGCGCCCGCGCTCGGGCGGGGCCTTCCGCATGTCGATGGCCTTGATGTCGGGGAGGCTTGCGTTTCTGTAGCGCTCGGCAAGAATGACGTGGCGGTAGCGTCCCCACTCGACATTGACGAGGCTCTCGATCGACGGCGTGGCCGAGCTCAACACGACGGGAATTTGCCCGAGCGATCCGCGCAGCACCGCCATGTCGCGGGCCTGATAGGCGACGCGGTCTTCTTGCTTGTAGCTCTGGTCGTGCTCCTCATCGACGACGATGAGGCCGAGATCGGGGAAGGGGAGGAACAGCGAGGAGCGGGCGCCGACGACGAGCTTGGCCTTGTTCTCGGCGACGGCGCGCCAGACGCGGCCGCGCGTGGCCGATGTCATACCTGAATGCCATTCCGCGGGCTTGGCGCCGAAGCGCTCCTGGCAGCGGGCGATGAATTGGCTGGTGAGCGCAATCTCCGGCATCAGCACCAGCGCCTGCTTGCCCTGTTTCAGCGTTTGCCGCGATCGCCTCGAAATAGATCTCGGTTTTGCCGGAGCCGGTGACGCCGTCGAGCAACGTCACGGTGAAGCCGTCATGGGTATTCTTGAGCAGCTCGGTCGCGGCTTGCAGTCTGCTCCGGCGTGAGCGTGGCGCGCATCCGCGTCAAGATCGAGCGGCGCCGCATGCCAGTCGGGCAGAGGCTCGGTGATGAAGGTGCCGGCATCGACGAGGCCGTCGATCACGCTCGCGCTGACGCCGGCAGCTTCGGCGAGGCTCGACTTGGTCCAGATCAGTCCGTTCTTGGCCTGCTTCGATGACGCGTATCCGCGCCGGCGTCATTCGCGACGGCGTGTCGCCGGCGAAGCGCACGCCGTAGCGTGGCGCCGGAGGATCGAAGGCGCTCCGAGCGCTCATCATCATGCGGAGCACCATGCCGGGCGGGGCGAGCGTGTATCTCGACACCCAGTCGAGGAAATCGAGCGAGACCGGCGGGAGCTTCGGCACGTCGTCGATCGCCTCGACGATGGCTTTCAGCTTGTCGCGCTTGATCTTGGGGGCGGGCTCGTCGGGTCCACGACGCCAAACCACGCCGAGATATTCGACCGTGCCCAAGGGCGCGACCACGAACTGGCCGGGCTCGACCTTCATGCCCTTGGGCACGAGATAGTCGTAGGCCGCGGGCAGAGCCAGCGGCAGCAGCACGGGTACGGTTTCGGGGTCCGTCTTCGGTTTGGCCAAGGTCGCGAGACTTCAGTTAAGGGACGGGAAGGAACTCTGCTTCCATATAGTAGCTCAGAGGCCGATGATGGGGCGTGGCCCGAATCGGGGGACATTTGAGCGTGGCAGAGAAGGCCGAAGCGCCGCAAGTGATGGGCTCGCCCTATGTGCGCGAGGCGGTCCAGGCGTGGCTCGACTATCTTTCGACCGAGCGGCAGCTCTCGGAGAATACCTCCGAGGCCTATCAACGCGACATCTCCCAATTCCTCGCTTTCCTTGCCGCTCACCTCAACCGCCTGCCGGACATGACGCAGCTGCTTGGGCTTGGCGCGCGCGACGTGCGCGCCTTCCTCGCCGCGCGGCGGAGCGAAGAGGTCGGCAGCCGGAGTCTGGCGCGCACGCTGTCGGCGCTGCGCATGTTCTACAAATTCCTCGAGCGGCGCGGTTACGGCAAGAACGATGCGATCCGCGGCGTCTCGCTGCCCAAGCTGCCGCATTCGGTGCCGAAACCGCTCACGGCGCTGAAAGCAACGGCGCTGGTCGAGAGTCCGGACATCTCCGCGCCTGAAGATGCCGAGCCTTGGATCGCGGCGCGCGACATCGCGGTGCTTTCGCTGCTTTACGGCTCGGGCTTGCGTATCTCCGAGGCGCTGTCACTGCAACGCAAGGACGCGCCGCTGAAGGGCCGCGACATGCTGCGGGTGACGGGCAAAGGCAACAAGACCCGTGTGGTGCCGGTGCTGCCCTTCGCGCGGGAGGCGGTCGCGGACTATCTCAAACTCTGTCCGATCGAGCTCGGCTCGGACGACCCGCTGTTTGTCGGCGTGCGCGGCAAGCAGCTTTCGCCCCGCATCATCCAGCTCCTGATCGCGAGATCGCGCAGCGCGCTCGGCCTGCCCGAGACCGCAACGCCGCACGCGCTTCGCCATTCCTTCGCCACGCATCTTTTGGGCGCGGGCGCCGATCTGCGCTCGATCCAGGAACTGCTCGGACATGCGAGCCTCTCGACGACGCAGGTCTATACCGAAGTCGACCGGGCGCATCTGCTCAAGACCTACGCCAAGGCGCATCCGCGGGCTTAAGCCCCTAGATCCCCATCTTAACCGCTCCTTTAGCCAGGCTCGATTTTTGCGCCTGGCCCCCTTGCAGTACTGACCAGTCAGTCATTATACTCCTAGCTAGATGGCTTGGCCGCAAGGAAAGGGCCGAAATCAAGGATTGGCGCCATGGCTCACGCAAAGACCACTCAGGAAAGACCAGCGGCCGCCAAGCCGCGCCGCCGCGAGCGCAAAGACAATCGCCCGCAAGAGATCGTCGATGCCGCCTTCGAGGAGTTCGCGGCCAAGGGATTCGCCGGCACGCGGCTCGAGGACGTGGCGGCCCGGGCGCAAGTGAGCAAGGGACTGCCTTATCTCTACTTCAAGACCAAGGAAGAGCTGTTCAAGGCGGTGGTCCGCAGCGTCATCACTTCGCATTTCGATGCGATGCGCGGGCAGATGGAAACGACGACGCTGTCCACCGAAGCGTTTCTCAAAGGGCCATTCCTTGGCTTCGTCCAGGAGCTGGTTGGCTCCAAGCGCGCCTTCATCGCTCGGCTCCTGATCGCCGAAGGCCACAAGCATCCCGAGCTGACCAAGTTCTACTACGACAACGTCGTCTCGCGCGGAATCGAAGCCATGACGAAAATGATCGATCGCGGCGTCGAACGGGGCGAGTTTCGGCGAACGGGCTTGCGGGATTTTCCCCAGCTGCTGTTCGCGCCGGTGCTGACCGCCGTTCTGTGGCGGGCGCTGTTCGAGCGCCATCATCATCTCGATACCAACAAGCTACTCGAAACGCATATCGGACTGATGGTCGATGCGATCCGCGCGCCGCGCGCAGGGAAGGGCGGAACGTCGTGATGTTCAAGAGTTGTGCCCGCGTTCTCCTGATCCTCTCCACAACGCTCACGCTTGCAGCCTGCGGCGATCAGTCGACGAACAAGTTTCCCGGCTATATGGAGGCCGATCTCGTTCTGGTCGGTTCGGAGCAGAAAGGCCGGGTGCTCACCCAGCTCGTCGAGGAGGGCGATCGGGTGGCGAAGGACCAGCCGCTCTTCACCCTGGAAAGCGAAGCCCAGGAAGCGGAAGTCGCCACGGCGCGTTCGCGCGTCACGGAAGCCGAAGCAAGACTTGCCGACGTGCAACAGACGATGCAGCGGCCACGGGAGATCGAGGTGCTCGAGGCCGCGCTGAATCAAGCGCGCGCCATGCTGCAAAATTCGACCTACACGCTCGAGCGCACCGACAAGCTCTTTAAAGAAGGCTGGCTTGCCAAAGCCAAGCTCGACGAAGCCCAAGCAATCCATGACCGTGACGAGGCTGCGGTGGCAGAGGCAGAAAAGCGCATCGGCGCGGCAAAGCTGCCCGGCAGATCAGGCATGATCGATGCCGCGACGGCCAATGCAGAAGCCGCGAAGCACGCGCTGGCACAAGCCGAGACCAATATCGCCAAGCGCAGCGTGTCGAGCCCCGCGGAGGGAACGATCGAGGAAGTGTATTTCCGGCCGGGCGAAGTGGTGAAAGAGGGCCAGGCGGTGCTCGCGCTGTTGCCGCCGGGCAATCTGAAAGTGCGCTTCTTCGTGCAAGAACCGGTTCGCGCCAAGCTCGGCATCGACCAGATCGTCAATGTCAGTTGCGACGGCTGCGCGGAGGGCCTCACGGCGAAAATCAGCTTCATCTCGCGCGACGCCGAGTTCACGCCGCCGGTGATCTTCTCGGAGGAACAGCGACAGAAGCTGGTGTTTCTGGTCGAGGCGCGCCCGAGCAAAGACACGGGCAAGCTCACGGCCGGACAGCCGGTGACGGTGACGCTCGGGCCGCAGCCGCAGATGGTGACGCAATGAAGGAGATCGCCATCGACGTCGAGGGCCTGACCAAGTCCTTCGACGGGCGGGTCGTGGTGAAGGACCTCACCATGCAAGTGCCGAAAGGTGAGATCTACGGATTTCTCGGGCCAAACGGCAGCGGCAAGACCACGACGATCCGCATGCTGTGCGGGCTGCTTACGCCGGATAGTGGTCGCGGCACCTGTCTCGGCTTCAACATTCTCACGCAGTCCGACGAGATCAAGCGTGACGTCGGCTATATGACGCAACGCTTCAGCCTCTATACCGATCTCTCCATCCGCGAGAATCTCGAATTCGTCGCGCGGGTCTATGGCGTGCCGAACCCGAAGGAAGCGGCAAATGATGCGATTCACCGGCTTGGGCTCGAGGGCAGGGCAAATCAACTCGCCGGCGAATTGTCAGGCGGCTGGAAGCAACGGCTGGCGCTCGGCGCCTGCATCCTGCCGCAGCCGAAGCTGCTGCTGCTCGACGAGCCGACCGCGGGCGTCGACCCCAAGGCACGGCGCGAATTCTGGGATGAGATCCATAAGCTCGCGGCGGAAGGCATCACCGTGCTGGTCTCGACGCATTACATGGACGAAGCCGAACGCTGTCACGAGATCGCCTATATCGCCTTCGGCGAATTGCTCGCGCGCGGCACCGCCGAGGAGGTGGTGGCGCGGTCGGGCTTGAGCACATGGGTGGTCTCGGGGCGCGATTTGCAGCCGCTCGCCGAAACTCTGCATAAGCGCAAAGGCGTCGACATGGTGGCGCCGTTCGGCGCCGAGCTGCATGTGAGCGGACGCGACAAGCGCGCGCTCGATGCAGCGATTGCCGCGGCCAAGAAGCTGGACGGCGCGCATCGCTGGAAGCGCGGCGAACCGACGCTGGAAGATGTGTTCATCATGCTGATGGACAAGTCGAAGGACAATTTCGCATGACCGCCGCCGCCATCAGCGCGGCTGAGGCACGCCGCGACCCCGGGTTCTTCCGGCGCACCTTCGCCATGATCGTCAAGGAATTCGTGCAGATGAAGCGCGACCGCATGACCTTCGCCACCATGATCTTCGTGCCGGTGCTGCAGCTCACCCTGTTCGGCTATGCCATCAACACCGACCCCAAGCACATGCCGGCGGTGGTGCTGACCCGCGATTCCGGCCCGTTGACCCGCGCCGTGCTCGCCGCGCTCGAGAACACGGACTATTTCGACTTCAAGCAGCAGGTGCGCGATCCCGAGGAAATGGACAGACTGATCCGCTCGGGAAAAGTGCAATTCGGTATCGAGATCCCGGCGAGCTTCGAGCGCGACGTCAGGAGGGGCGACCGGCCGGCCATTTTGGTGATTGCCGACGCGACAGATCCCGTGGCTACCGGCACGGCGATCTCGGCCGCGGAAGGCGTGATCAACACGGCGCTCGCCCGCGAGCTGCGCGGACCGGACGACATTGTGACGGGCAACGCCGCCGCCGTTCGAGCTGCGTCTACAGCGACGCTACAACCCCGAAGGCATCACGCAATACAACATCGTGCCCGGCCTGCTCGGCGTGGTGCTGACCATGACGATGATGATGTTCACGGCCTTGGCGGTGACGCGCGAAATCGAGCGCGGCACGATGGAGAGCCTGCTCTCGATGCCGATCAAGCCGATCGAGATCATGATCGGCAAGATCGCGCCGTTCGTGCTGATCGGCTTCGTGCAGATGAGCATCATCATCAGCGCCGCGCATTTCGTATTTGGTGTGCCGATCCTCGGTAGCGTCGCGCTGCTGGTTGCGCTGTCGACACTGTTCGCCGCCTCCAACCTCGCAGTCGGCTACACGTTCTCCACCGTCGCCCAAAACCAGCTGCAGGCGGTGCAGATGACGTTCTTCTTCTTCCTGCCCAACTTTCTGTTGTCCGGCTTCGCCTTCCCGTTCCGCGGCATGCCGCACTGGGCGCAAGCGATCGGCGAGGTGCTGCCGCTCACCCATTTCATCCGGATCGTGCGCGGCATCATGCTGAAAGGAAACGGCTTCGCCGATATGCAGGTGGACGCGGCGGCGCTGTTCATCTTTATGGTGGTGGCGATGGGACTGGCGCTGTTCCGCTTCCGCAAGACGCTGGATTAGGAGTTTGTTGTCTTGCACCGGCTACTTTGCTGCAGCGTTTCGGAGTAGGCTTGTCAGATGCAGCCAAAGACAACTCTTGCCTTTATCCTAGCGGCGCTTGCCGGTTCACGCGCTGCCGGGCCCTCGCGCGACGACGCGCGCAAGCGTCAAAATGCTGTGACGGCAGCCCTCGAGCCAATTCAACTCCCGCCGGTGGCCACGCCCGCGCTTGCAGCAGGCGCGTTCGCTGTTTGTGCCCTAACCGTGGGCGCCCTAGCCGTGGGCGCTCTCGCCATCGGCGCCTTGGCAATCGGCAGACTTGAAATCAGACAAGCGCGGTTTCGCAAACTGGAGATCGATGATCTCACGGTGCGCAAATTGCGCGTCATCGAGGAGACCGCAGAGGAAGATGGCTCGACTTAACTAGGCAGTCGATTAGTCGTCGCGAATGATTCTGCGATTCCGTGCCGAGCCGTTGTCGCGCCGAAATAGCCAAACAGCGTTCGCGGTGGCCGGATTCCTTCACGACATCCGACATGCCGAGTCCGGGCTCGCCAGCGGGGGATTGCCCGGCATCGCGATGACTTGGGAACTCTCGTTCATCAGCTGGGCGTTGGCCGGGGCCATGCCGAGGACGAGCGCGGCGAAGGCGCCGATCACCAACCCATAGGAAATGCGCGTCATTGCAAACTCCTGTCCATGTGGAAAACCTCGGAAGCGATGCTTCGGTTCCAGTGCGGGCGGCGTATAGACCAATTTCAATTTCGTGGTTCAGCACGTCTAGCGCTGCATGGGTTACAAGGCGCTAAAGTGATTCAATCAAGTTTGACAGAGAGGGATACGAGACATGTGGCTGAAGGTTTTACGCTTCGTCGCGGTGATGCTCGCCGCGATCACGCTGGCGATGGGCATCTGCCATCTGATGCAGCTGCCGGCGCGGATGGCTTGGGACCAATATCTCTGGGTCGGCTCGACGGTGCAGGGCGGGCTCTATGGGTTGTTCGGTTCGATCGGCGCGATCATCGGCATCGTGGCGATTATTGTCTTGTTTCTTCTCGCCTATATCCTGCGCGAGCATGGACGGCCGGGCTTCAATTTCGCGCTCGCCGCCGCGATACTTTACGCGTCGGCATTCGCATTATGGTGGGTGCTGGTCTATCCGGCGAATGTGGAGTTGGCGACCTGGGTGAACGGCCCGGTGCCGGCGGATTGGACCGAGGTCCGCTCGCGTTGGGAATGCGGCCACGCGATCATTTCTCTGGTGGAGCTTGCCGGCTTTGCCGCGCTGGTGTGGGCGGTGCTTGCGGACACGGCGCCGCAATCTCGGGCGGCGCCGGTGAAGGCTGCGTCTCGAAACACGAGGCCTCGCGCTTCGAAGCGGCGAAGTTCCCGCGCCTCCTAATGAGGACTTTGTCCTACATGTGAATGGCGCGGCCAGCCACGGCGAGAGCCGCTTCTTTCACCGCTTCGTTGAGGGTCGGGTGGGCGTGGCAGATGCGCGCCAGATCCTCCGCCGAGCCGCCGAATTCCATCAGCACCACGGCTTCGGCGATCATGGTGCCGGCATCGGCGCCCAGAATATGCACGCCGAGCACGCGATCGGTGGCGGCGTCGGCCAGAATCTTGACGAAGCCTTCGGTGGTGCGGTTCGCCTTGGCGCGGCCATTGGCGGTGAAGGGGAACTTGCCGACCTTGTAAGCAATGCCGGCCGTCTTTCAGCTCTTCCTCGGTCTTGCCGACCGAGGCGACTTCCGGCGCGGTGTAGACCACGGAGGGGATTGCCGCGTAATTCACGTGTCCGGCTTGGCCGGCGAGGATCTCGGCCACCGCCACGCCTTCCTCTTCCGCCTTGTGCGCGAGCATCGGCCCATCGATGACATCGCCGATGGCGTAGATGCCGGGGACGTTGGTGGCGAAATGCGGGTCGACGACGATCCGCTTGCGATTGTCGAGCCTGACGCCGAGTTCGCCGAGACCTAGGCCTTCGGTGTTCGGAATGCGTCCGACCGCGACGAGAACCACATCGAAGTTCGCGGTCTCGGACGCGCCACCGCCTACAGGCTCGAGCGTCACCTTGATGTCCGTGCCCGAGGCGTCGACCGATGCGACCTTGGTGCCGAGCTTGAAGACGATGCCTTGCTTGGTGAGGATGCGCTGAAATTGCTTCGCCACCTCGCCGTCGAGGCCTGGCGCGACACGATCGAGCATCTCGACCACGGTGACCTCCGAGCCGAGACGCCGCCAGACCGAACCGAGCTCGAGCCCGATATAGCCGGCGCCGATGACGAGGAGGCGCTTCGGCACGTTCGGCAGCGACAGCGCGCCGGTGGATGAGACGATGCGCGTCTCGTCGATCTCGACGCCTGGAATGCGCGCGATCTCGGAGCCGGTGGCGATAACGATGTTCTTGGCTTCGAGCGTCTGTTTCGAGCCATCTGCGCCTGTCACCTCGACCTTGCCGGGGGCGGCGATGCGCGCCTTGCCATGAATGGCGTCGATCTTGTTCTTCTTGAGCAGGAAATCGACGCCTTGGACATTGCCCCTAACGGCCTCGTCCTTGAAGGCGAGCATGGCGGGAAGATCGAGCTCCGGTTTCACCTTGATACCGAACCCGGCGAAATCGTGCCCGGCTTCGGTGAAACGCTCAGAGGCATGCAGCAACGCCTTGGAGGGGATGCAGCCGACATTGAGACAGGTGCCGCCGTGAGTGGCGCGCTTCTCGACGACCGCGACCTTCATGCCAAGCTGCGCGGCGCGGATGGCGCAGACATAGCCGCCGGGGCCGGTGCCGATGACGATGAGATCGTATTGCATCAAATCCTATTATCACTCATCGGGCGTCAGAGTCTCCTCGCCGAGGCCTGCGTCCCAAAGTCCCTTCAGGCTGCCGTCATCGGCCAGCGCGTAGACCACGGGCGTGGCGCTGCCCCACTCGACGGTGAGGAGATTGCCTTCGAGCGTGCCGGTGCCTTCGTAGGCCGAATCGCCGACTTTCCAGCTGACATGGTACTCGTCGCCGTCCTTTTCGATCTCGACGGTGCCCTTATAGCTTCCGCCGTCCGGATTGCGGCCTTCGACGGCATAGGCGCCTTCGGCCAGCTCGACCTCATCCGCGGTCGCCGAAGCCACGGGTTCCAGCGTTTCGCCGCCGGAGCCGTCGGCCCATTCGCCATCGAGCGTACCGTCCTTGGCGAAGGAATAGATCACCGGTTTGGTGTCGCCCCAGTTCACCACCAGCATTCTTCCGGCGAACTGCCCGGTGCCGTGAAACACATCCTTGCCAATCCACCAGGTGAAGTCGAACTGGTCCTTGTCTTGGGTGAGCGCGACCATGCCGCGATATTTGCTGCCATTCGGATTGGTGCCGTTCACGCGGTAGATTCCGGCGAGGTCGGGCGTGCCTTCTTGCGAAGCAAGCGACGGGCGGCTGAGGCTGAGCAACGCGCCCTGCAGCTTGCCCTGAACGTCGGGAGGCGTATCCGACTCCACTGGCGTCGGCGACGGTGCTGCCGCGGAACCTGCATCGGTCGGCCGGAAAATGAATTCGCCGAAATAGGTGGAGGAGATCCACGGCGTCTGCTCGCCATGGGTGTCGACATAGACGCCCTTGAGGGTGCGCTTGAAGGTTTCTTCGATGTTGAGATTGGGCGCCGCGATCGAGGTTGCGAGATATTTGGTGTAGGGGCTGTTATTGCCCGCTCCGTCGAGCGCCACGGCGCCTGGCGACGTGGCGAAGGACACGAACAGGCTTGCGCTTGAATCGATGCGCGACAGTCCCTTCGAGCCGTTCGGATCGATCGGATTGTTGCGGCAGGCGTCGAGGATGATGATGTTGAGATCGTTCTTCGCCGCGGACATGGCATCGACAATCTCGGTTCCCGTCAGCGACTTGGTTTTGACGTCGTCGAAATCGGCGATCTCGTTGCCTGCGGGAATAAGATAATTCTCGCCTTCGATCTGCGCGCCGTGGCCGGAGAAATAGAACAGACCCACGCCGCCTTTCGATTTCAGCTCCTGGCCGAGTTGTTTGACGGCCTTCTCCAACTCTGCGTGCCCGGCGTTTTTGGCCAGGATGACGTTAAAGCCTGCCTCTTCGAGCGACTTCGCCACGGCGTCGGCGTCGTTGATGGGATTGCGCAACGGCGCGAAGGAATAATCGGCATTGCCGATGACAAGGGCGGTACGGGGCGGGGGCGCCTCGGCTTGGGCGATGGCCAAGGTCGCCGCCAGGGCGATGACATTGAGGCCTAAACGGAGGGTACGCATGGGTCTGAAACCTCGCTCAGGAAACAAGAAAACTGCCCAATTCCCTACTCTTCCGAGGTTTAGATATTGAGAACGAGACGCTTCGGATCCTCGATCGCTTCCTTAACGCGAACGAGGAAGGTTACGGCTTCTTTACCGTCCACCACGCGGTGATCGTAGGACAGCGCCAGATACATCATCGGCCGGGCCACGATCTGGCCGTCGCGGACCACCGCGCGGTCCTCGATGCGATGCATGCCGAGAATGCCGGATTGGGGCGCGTTGAGGATCGGCGTCGACAGCATCGAACCATAAATGCCGCCATTGGAAATGGTGAAGGTGCCGCCTTGCAGTTCGTCCAGCGCGAGCTTGCCTTCGCGGGCGCGAGTGCCGAAATCGGCAATCGCGATTTCAATCTCGGCGAGGCTCAGGCGGTCGGCGTCGCGCAGCACCGGCACCACGAGGCCGCGCTCGGTACCGACGGCAACGCCGATATGGTAGTAATTCTTGTAGACGATGTCGTCGCCGTCGATCTCGGCATTGACGGCGGGGATTTCTTTCAGCGCCTCGACGCAAGCCTTGACGAAGAATCCCATCAGCCCGAGCTTGACGCCGTGCCGCTTCTCGAACTCTTCGCGGTAGTCGCGCCGGAGCTGCATCACCGCGCCCATGTCCACATCGTTGAACGTGGTGAGCATGGCGGCGTTGTCTTGCGCTTCCTTCAGCCGCTTGGCGATGGTCTGGCGCAGCCGCGTCATGCGGACGCGTTCCTCGCGCGATTCGTCTTCAGGCGCGACGGGCGCGCGCGGCGTCGGCGCGAGGTTTCGGTTTCCGTTCGCGCGCGAGCATCGAGGCGGCGGCCTGCTCGACATCTTGTTTCAAGACCTGACCGCGTCTGCCTGAACCATCGACAGCTGCCGCGCTGCAAGCCGCTCTCGGCGAGCAACTTTCGCGCGGCGGGTGAGGGCGGCATGTCGTTCTCGCTCACTTCTTCGCGCGGGCTCGGCTCGCGTTCGAGCGTGGTTGGTTTTGGGGTAGGCGCAACCGGCGGCGCGACGGGCGCGGGCTTGCTGGTGACGGCGATTGGCGCGGTTCCAGCCGAGGGTTTGGCGCTGCCTTCGGCGATCGATCCGAGCAGCGATCCGATGGCGACCGTGGTGCCGGAGGGGACGGCGATCTCGCTCAAGATTCCAGCGGCCGGCGCCGGCACCTCGACCGTGACCTTGTCGGTCTCGAGCTCGACCAAAGGCTCATCCGCCGCAACCTGATCGCCGGCCTGCTTCAGCCATTGGCCGACCGTGGCCTCGCTGATGCTCTCGCCGAGGCTCGGCACGCGGATCTCAGTGGCCATGGCCGGTTTGCCCCTCTGCTAGCCCAACGCCTCATCGAAGCAGAATTCTTGAGCTCATGCAAATGCTTCCGCATCAAGCCGGTGGCGGTGGCGGCCGAAGACGGGCGCCCGGCATAGCGGGCACGCTTGTGGTGAGCGCCGATGTGATCCAGCACCCATTCGAGGTTGGGCTCGATGAAGCTCCAAGCGCCCATGTTCTTCGGCTCCTCCTGACACCAAACCATCTCAGCATCGCGGAAGCGTGACAATTCCTGGATCAGGGCTCTCGCCGGGAACGGGTAAAGCTGCTCGATCCGCAACAGATAGATGTCGCTCAGACCGCGCTTCTCGCGCTCCTCATAGAGATCGTAATAGACCTTGCCGGAGCATAGCACCACGCGCTTGATCTCCGCATCGGGCGCCAGCTTGATCGGCTCGTTGGCGAGGAGTTGCGCATCGTCCCAAAGGATACGGTGGAAGCTCGATTGCGGCCCGAACTCCTCCAGCCGCGACACGGCGCGCTTGTTGCGGAGCAGAGATTTCGGCGTCATCAGCACCAAAGGCTTGCGAAAGGCGCGATGCAGCTGCCGCCTGAGCGCATGGAAGTAATTGGCCGGGGTGGTGCAATTCGCGACCTGCCAATTGTCCTCGGCGCAAAGTTGCAGATAGCGCTCCAGGCGGGCCGAGGAATGCTCCGGGCCCTGGCCTTCATAACCGTGCGGCAAGAGCAGAACGAGGCCGGACATGCGCAGCCATTTCCGTTCGCCGGAGGAGATGAACTGATCGATGATGGCTTGGGCGCCGTTGGCGAAATCGCCGAATTGCGCTTCCCACAGCGTCAGCGCATTCGGCTCGGCGAGGCTGTAGCCATATTCGAAGCCGAGCACGGCTTCCTCGGAGAGCATGGAGTTGATCACCTCGAACTCGCCCTGGCCTTTGGCGATATGGCGGAGCGGGGTGTATTTCTTCTCGGTGACCTGATCCATCAGCACCGAATGGCGCTGGGAGAAGGTGCCGCGCTCGGAGTCCTGCCCTGAGAGGCGGACCTTGAAACCCTCGATGAGGAGCGTGGCGAAGGCGAGCGCTTCCGCCGTCGACCAATCGATCGGGCCACCATCCTCGATGGCCTTGCGGCGCGCGGCGAAGATCCTGGTGATGGTCTTGTGCGCGGTGAAGCTCTTGGGGATGTAGGTAAGTTTGCGGCCGACTTCGTGCAGGACGGCTGAGCTCGACGCCGGTCTGGCCGCGGCGCGCGCCTTCTTCGGCATGGCCGATGCCCGACCATTTGCCATCGAGCCAGTCGGCGCGGTTCGGTCGATAGGCCTCGCCCGCGGCGAACTCCTCTTCGAGGCGAGCGCGAAACTCCGCCAGCATGCGATCGACCTCTTCGCGTGTCACCAGACCTTCTTCGATGAGCTTGGCGGCGTAGACCTCGACGACCGATGGATGCTCGCGAATGCGGGCATACATCAGCGGCTGGGTGAAGGCCGGCTCGTCGGCCTCGTTATGGCCGTGGCGGCGATAACAGAACATGTCGATGACGACGGGCTTGCCAAAACGCTGACGGAACTCGATCGCGACCTTGGTGACGTAGACCACGGCCTCCGGATCGTCGCCGTTCACATGGAAGATCGGCGCATCGATCATCTTGGCGACGTCGGAGGGGTAGGGCGAGGAGCGGGAGAAACGTGGCGCGGTGGTGAAGCCGATCTGGTTGTTGACGATGAAATGCAGCGAACCGCCGGTGCGGTGGCCGCGCAAGCCCGACAGACCGAGGCATTCGGCAACCACGCCCTGGCCGGCGAAAGCGGCGTCGCCATGCAACAACAGGGGCAGCACTTGCCGGCGCTCTTTGTCTTGCAGCTGATCTTGCTTCGCCCGCACCTTGCCGAGCACGACGGGGTCGACGCTCTCCAGATGTGACGGGTTGGCGGTAAGCGAGAGGTGCACGTTGTTCTGATCGAAGGATCGATCGGAGGAAGCACCGAGATGGTATTTCACGTCGCCCGATCCCTCGACGTCCTCGGGATGGGCCGAGCCGCCGCGGAACTCGTTGAAGATGGCGCGATAGGGCTTGCCCATGACGCTGACGAGCACGTTGAGCCGGCCGCGATGCGGCATGCCAATGACGATATCGCGCACGCCGAGCTGACCGCCGCGCTTGATGACCTGCTCCAGAGCGGGGACGAGCGACTCGCCGCCGTCCAGCCCGAAGCGCTTGGTGCCGGTATATTTGACGTCGATGAAGCGCTCGAAGTGCTCGGCCTCGATCAGCTTGTTGAGGATGGCCTTCTTGCCTTGCGGCGTAAACTGCACCTCATTGTCGGCACCCTCGATGCGATCCTGAATCCAGTGCCGCTGCTCCGGGATCGGAAATATGCATGTACTCGGCGCCAATATGCCGGGCGTAAGTGCGCTTGAGAATCTCGAGAACCTGGCGGAGCGTGCCGAATTCGAGACCGAGGGCGCCGCCGATGTAAATCGGCCGGTCGTAATCCGATTTCTTGAAGCCGTAAGTCTTGGGCCGCAGCTCAGGATGCTCGCGGCGGATGACCAAGCTCGAGCGGATCGAGCTTGGCGATGAGATGGCCGCGGGTCCGGTAGGCGCGGATCAGGAGCCGGGCGCCGAGAGTGTCGCGCGATGCTGCAAGCGCCGTCTCGTGGTTGAAGGCTGGGGGCGTTGTCGTCGAGAGCGCCGTGCCGTTCTGCTTGCTCCAGGAGGGTCCGCGCGCCTCGGCGAGAATGTCGTCGGCCGCATCGCCGAGGCTCGCGAAGAAGCCGCGCCATTCCGGATCGACCGAAGCGGGGTCGTCCTGGTATTTCGCGTGAAGCTCGGTGAGAAAACGTCGCGTTGGCGCCATGCAAAAACGACGTCAGCGCAAATTCGTCGTTCCGTTCGTGCCTGGTCATGCGGGTCAACCTTGCCGGTATTGGTCTTGCAACCGGCGTGCCGGGCAAACAGGGCGAGGATGGGGCGCCCGACACTGATCCCTATGTAATATTTCCGCGAGGTTTATTCCAAGGGGAGGTGAGGATTTCATGACGATCCTTGCGCCAGGACCTGCCTCATTTTTATGCGATATGGCCTTTAGTAGTGTGATCAATTCTGAATGAATCGCGATCTCAATCTAGACCTTTGTTTCAACGCATGATCTTAGCCGAAAAGTCTGCAACTTTTCGGGATCATGCTCCGGAATCACGCAGACTTGAGCAGCTCTTTCAGCGTGGTGCCAAGTGCGGCGGGGCTCGGCGAGACGCGGATGCCGGCAGCACGCATGGCCTCGATCTTGTCCTCGGCCTTGCCTTTGCCGCCGGAGATGACAGCGCCGGCATGACCCATGCGACGGCCGGGCGGCGCGCTGACCCCGGCGATGAAGCCGACGGTCGGTTTCTTCGTTCTTGGCTTCCGCAAGGAACGCTGCGGCCTCTTCCTCGGCGCTGCCGCCGATCTCGCCGATCATGATGATCTGTTCGGTGGCGTCGTCATCGAGGAAGAGCTTCAGGCAATCGATGAAATTGGTGCCGTTGACGGGATCGCCGCCGATGCCGATGCAGGTGGATTGACCAAGCCCTGCGGCGGTGGTTTGCGCCACGGCCTCATAAGTGAGCGTGCCGGAGCGCGACACGATGCCGACGGAGCCGGCCCGGTGAATGTGACCCGGCATGATGCCGATCTTGCATTGGCCCGGCGTGATGATGCCGGGGCAGTTCGGCCCGATCAGGCGGGTTGAGGTTCCGCACAGCGCGCGCTTCACCTTGACCATGTCGAGCACGGGAACACCCTCGGTGATGCAGACGACGAGCGCGACGCCCGCAGCGATGGCTTCGAGGATGGCGTCGCCGGCAAAGGCAGGAGGAACGTAAATGACGCTGGCATCGGCGCCAGTCTCGCGCATGGCCTGATCGACCGTATCGAAGACGGGAAGGCCGAGATGCGTGGTGCCACCTTTGCCGGGCGTCACGCCGCCGACCATGCGAGTGCCGTAGGCAATGGCCTGCTCGGAATGGAACGTGCCTTGGGCGCCGGTGAAGCCCTGACAGATGACGCGGGTATTCTTATCGACGAGGACGGACATCAGTTCCCTTTCACCGCGGCCACGATCTTCTTCGCGGCGTCGTCGAGATTGTCGGCGGGGATGATGGCGAGGCCCGATTGCGCGAGGATTTCCTTGCCGCGCTCGACATTGGTGCCTTCAAGCCGGACCACGAGCGGCACGGTGATGTGCATCTCGCGCGCTGCTGCCACGATGCCCTCGGCGATGATGTCACAGCGCATGATGCCGCCGAAAATATTGACGAGAATGCCGTTCACGTTGGGGTCAGACAGGATGATCTTGAACGCTTCGGTGACGCGCTCCTTGGTGGCGCCGCCGCCGACATCGAGGAAGTTCGCGGGCTCGGCGCCATAGAGCTTGATGATGTCCATGGTGGCCATGGCGAGGCCGGCGCCATTCACCATGCAGCCGATGGTGCCGTCGAGTTTCACATAAGACAGCTCGTGCTTGGAGGCTTCGACCTCGGCGGGATCCTCCTCATCGAGGTCGCGGAGCTCGGCGATATCGGGGTGACGGAACAGGGCGTTATCGTCGAAGGAAATCTTGGCATCGAGGCATTGCAGCTTGCCGTCCTCGGTCACGATCAGAGGATTGATCTCGATCAGGCTCGCATCTTTCTCGACAAAGACCTTGTAGAGGCCTGCGAGTAGCTTGGCGCATTGCTTGGCCTGATCGCCGGAAAGTCCAAACGCAGCGTTGATGATGCGGGTGTGGAAGGGTGAAATCCCGGTTGCCGGATCGACGTCGAGGGCGAGGATCTTCTCCGGCGTGGTCGCCGCGACATGCTCGATATCCATGCCGCCTTCGCTCGAGGCGACAAAAGCGATGCGGCCGGTAGCGCGATCGACCAGCAGCGACAGATAAAGCTCGCGCGCGATATCAGCTGCCCGCTGCACGAAGACGCGGCGCACGATGCGGCCCTTGGGACCGGTCTGCGGCGTGATCAGCGGCTTGCCGAGCATGCGCTCCGCTTGCCCCCGCAACTCTTCGATGCTCTTGACCAGCTTGACGCCGCCGCCTTTGCCGCGGCCGCCGGCATGGATCTGCGCCTTCACCACCCAGAGGCTGTCGCCGAGATCCTTGGCGTGAGAGGCGGCCTCGTCGTGCGAGAACGCGACCTTGCCTTCGGTGACGGGAACGCCATAGGCGTGAAGCAAGGCCTTCGCCTGATATTCGTGGATGTTCATGGCTGACTAATTCGCGGTGGGATACTCGCCCCTACATAGCATCGCTTTTTTGCCGAGGCATCGTTTTTTCGCGGACGGAGCCAGCCTAGAGTTTGGGCAAATTCGTTGCCCAATGCAGGCGCCAGATCGGAAACGCTTGGAGCTCGAATAGGGCTTGAGCTAGTTGGCGAGGCTCGGCGCGATCTTCTGGCAGAGCTCGACGAGCGATTTCACGCTCTCGACCGAGTTCATGAAGGCGTCGCGCTCGCTCGAGGTCAGCTCGAGCTCGATGACGCGCTCGACGCCCTTGGAGCTGATCACGATCGGCACGCCGGCATAGAGGCCCTTCACGCCGTATTCGCCATTGAGATAGGCGGCGCAAGGCAGCACGCGCTTCTTGTTCTTGAGATAGGATTCGGCCATCTCCAGCGCCGCGGTGGCAGGGGCGTAATAGGCGGACCCAGTCTTCAAGAGGCCGACGATCTCGGCGCCGCCGTCGCGGGTACGCTGCACGATCTCATCGAGGCGGCGTTGCGTGATCCAGCGCATCCGCACCAGGTCGGGCAGCGGGATGCCGGCTACGGTCGAATAACGGATCAACGGCACCATGGTGTCGCCATGGCCGCCGAGCACCATGGCGCTCACGTCTTGGACGGACACATCGAATTCCTCGGAGAGGAAATAGCGGAATCTCGCGCTATCCAGCACGCCGGCCATGCCAACCACTTTGTTGCGCGGCAGGCCGCTGGTCTTCTGCAACGCCCAGACCATGGCGTCGAGCGGGTTGGTGACGCAGATGACGAAGGCATCGGGGGCATATTTGCGTAACCCGGCGCCGACCTGTTCCATGACTTTGAGATTGATCTCGAGCAGATCGTCGCGGCTCATGCCGGGCTTGCGGGGCACGCCGGCGGTGACGATCACCACATCCGCATCCTTGATCTCGGCATATTCGTTGACGCCCTTGAACTTGGCATCAAAACCTTCGACCGGCGCGGATTGGGAAAGATCGAGCGATTTGCCTTGCGGGATGCCGTCGACGATGTCGAACAGGATGACTTCGCCGAGCTCCTTGATGCCGGCGAGATGGGCCAGGGTGCCGCCGATTTGGCCGCCGCCGATCAACGCTATACGGTTCCGAGCCATCACATCCCCCTAGGCTTATTGGCGATCCGCATGTGGCCGATTGAAGCGGCCGATCGGGCTCTGGTTACTGGCAATCGCTGCCTGTGGCAAGGCTCAGTAGGTAGCTGCAATTCATTGGCAGTCCGGCTTGCGGGGCGTTAGATTCGGGCCCATTGCAAGCGTTGGAGAGATTCCTTGAGCAAAGAGCCGAAGGCCCCGATGAAATCCAGCGATCCGCAAATTGAGGAGCCAATCGAGATCAATGGGCTCACGCTTCTGATCTGGGGCGTGCGGCTGTCGGCCTATTTCCTCGCGCTCGGCGGCATGGTGCTGTTGGCCTATGCGGTCAAAGGCTTCGGCACCGATCCGGCAAGCTTTCCGCTCGGCTTCCGCATCGATCCCATGCTGGCCGGCATCTATCTGGTGTTGGGGGCTGTGGGCACACTGATTGGCTTCTTCATGCAGCGTTATGCGCTCCGCTTCGTGCCGGTGTTTGCCCTGGTCATGACCGCGCTCGCTTTGGCCGGAACCTTCGGTCCCAGCGCGCTGCCGATCCAGCTTTCGCTTCGCGACACCATTTTCCATTGGTGCGCCGCAATCCTCGCCTGGGCGCTGTGGTTCTATGCGAGAGGACAGGCACGGAAGCGGCTCGACGGTGTTTGACGCATAATTTTGACGCATATTCTTGTCGGAAAAGTCTGCAACTATTCGGGGTCATGCTCTAAGGCGCCGGAACTTCCGTGGTCACCGGCTTGTCCTTCGGCTTGATGCGCACGGCAAACAGCTTCACCGGGACATCGCCATTATTCAGGCCGCGATGGACGACGTTCGGCTCAAGATATTCCGCCTCTCCTGCTTTGATGTCCTTGGGTGGCTGACCGGCGCGCTCGAAGGTCAAAGTGCCTTCGATGATATAGGCCATCTCATGGGCGTCGGGGTGGATGTGCCAAGGCACTGAGGAATGCGGGGGAAAGGTGTAAAGCTGCGCCCGCACCTCTTTGGTCGGGTCGCCGGCGAAATCCTTCACGTAGAGATCCTGGGATTTGACCTTCGGCGCCGGGTCTGGCTCGCGTGCCAGCAGCAGACCCGCGCCGCCAAGACCGATCCATCCAACAATGACTAGCGCGGAGATTTGTTTCCAATTCATCTCAAATTTGACCTCTAAAGCGAAGCAATTTTAGGCAATTCCTCATTAGGAAAAGGGACGCAACCCAACGCATCAGAGGTCACTATGAGCATCGTCTACGGCAATTCCAACAGCATCTTGAGTGGCGGGGCGGCGTTCAATGCGCCGGAGACGATCATGGTGACCCCGGTGGGATACATCCTCGACATCGAGGATGATGCTTCCGGCGATGCCCTGGTTCTGAACAACGGCTCCTACGTCGTCAAGATCGACGGTCTGGTCGCAGCCGGAGGCCATATCGGCGTGCATTATACCGCCGGGATCGGCAGCTCGAAGCTATTCGTCGGCAAAAGCGGCGCCCTGTTCGGCGGCGACACCGCGGTCAGCGCCAGTCAAAAATTGAACATCGTCAACTCGGGTCAGATTGGCGGCAATTGCGGCGTCAAGGAAGAGGTCAACGGGAACTACAGCATCGTCAATAATCGCAACGGCCAGATCGCCGGCGGCGACGACGGCGCGATCCTGCTGCTGGGGAGCGGCGTGCATCGAATCGTAAACAAAGGATCGCTCGAAGTTTTCTCGCCCAGCTTCACCATCAACTCCACTGGCGTCGGCCGGGAAATCGTGACGAATTCCGGGTCCATCCAGGGCGATGTGTTCCTCGGTCTCGGCAATGACGTCTTCACCAATAAGGGCAAAGGCACCGCCACGAATGTGCATCTTGGCGGCGGCAACGACAAATTTTTCGGGGGCAGCGCCGCCGACCATGCGTTTGACTCGAGTGGCAGCGATACGATCCGGCTTGGCGCCGGCGCCGATGTCTACAACGCCATTCGAAGCGCGACATTCGACACTGGAACCGATGGCATCGACAAGGTTGACGGCGGCAGCGGGATCGATGTTTACGACGCCTCCGCCGCCACGGCGAGCCTGCTCATCAATCTCGACCGCAAGGCGCAAACCGATACGAGTGTGGCGATGACGATCGCCGCCAAGACCGCGACGGACCATGGGGCAGGCGAGATCGGCACCGACAAAGTCGCGATGTTCGAATCCGTGCAAGGCGGGGCCGGTTCAGACATCGTGTTTGGCAGCCAGTCCGCCAATCAGCTGTTTGGCAACGGCGAGGACGATCATTTGTTCGGTCTCGGCGGCAACGACACACTCGATGGCGGTGCTTTGAACGACAGGCTGTTCGGGGGTGCCGGGGCGGACACGCTGCTCGGGGGTACCGGCAGCGATCATCTCACCGGCGGCAAGGGCAGGGACGTCCTCTATGGCAGTGACGGGACCGCGCCAGACGCGGCGGCCGATTATTTCGTGTTCACCAGCATCGGGGACAGCACGGTGTCGCGCGCGGGCCGCGACGTCATCATGGATTTCGAGGACAATTTCGATCAGATCGATCTCTCGGCGCTCGGCCATCTGGCCTTCGTCGGCATGTTTCAGCCGTTCACCGGCACGGGTCCGGAGATCAGGGTCAGCGCGGAACCGTCGGGCTGGGTCGTCCAAGTGGATCGAAACGGCGATACCAAGATGGATTTCGCCATCGAGATCCGCGATTTGGATCACCGGATCGAGTGGGGCCCTGAGGATTTCATTCTGAGCTAGCGTCGCCATCGTGTCATTTGGCAGGCGAAAAATGGCACATTTGTAACGAATCTCGCTATAGCTTCGCCGCGCCGCTCGGTGCAAAATCGGCGGCCTATCGTGAGATCGCCTTGAATCGCTCTCACTCTAGGTCTTTGTTTGTAACGCATGACTTGCCCGAAAAGTTTGTCGGCTGCTCGGGATCATGCCTTAGGCCCCCTGAACCACGGAGATGACGATGACGAGCATGGGACGAATTGCACGGATGGGAGCGCTCGCGCTTTGCGCGGCGGCGGCACTGGCAACGATGAGCGAAAGCGCGTTGGCATGGCGCGGCGGCTGTTGGGGCTGTGGCCGTGGCGGGGCGTTTGCCGCCGGCGCCATCGCCGGTGCGGCACTCGCGACCCCTTATTACGCGCCGCGTTATTACGCAGCACCTGTCGTGGTGGCCCCTCCGGTTTACGCGGCCCCTCCGGTCTATCCGGCCTACCCGGCCTATACGGTCTGCCCCGCGTTCGGCCCGATGCCGTATTATTGCCGCTAGGCGATCGAGAGAGATTTCAAAGAGCCAAACGAATTGTAACCCGACCAATCGGCGCGAGGATAACCTCCGCCTGGAGACCCACATGAACACTCTCTACAGATTGCTTGCGCTTACCGTTTTCTCGCTGGCGGGCCTGACGGCTGCGAGCGCCGCCGAACCGACCGCGACCAGCGCTGCCACGCCGCCAGCCGCTCCGATCCCGACGCTGCATTGCGAGATCAAGGCGGTGACGGTGTGCACGCCGGACGGCTCCTGCAAACCCGGCACCGACGCGGCCGGCATGACGCTGCCGCTGAAGGTCACGGTCGATTTCGAGAATAGCGTGGTGGCCGCCGCCGACGATAGCGGCTTTGCCCGCACCGACAAATTCGACAGCGTCGCGGATGCGGCCGGTCAGCTCATGATCCACGGCATCGACGGCGCCTATAGCTGGCAGCTGGTGCTCGCCGATCAGAGCGAAGCCGCCTCGATGACGTTTGCTTCAGCGGATTCGTCGCTCATCGGCTTCGGCAGCTGCACCAATAAATAGCCTGGCAAAAACGGTTCGGGTGAGGCGACAGGGCGCGCCTCACCCGAGTGCCGTTTGGCGGTCTGGAGAGGGTCGTTCTCAACCGCCGCGCGACTTTGTTTGAGGTTCTAGAAGAACCCTAGGCTGAAGCCGGGCGTCGAAATGCCGATGCCGGTCCGTAGCCATAACCGTAGCCATAGGGCGCGTAGGAATAGGCCGGCGCGTAATAACGGTAGCGCGGGGCGTAATAGCGCGGCGCGTAATAGCCGTAGCTGCGATAGCCGTAATTCCGGTAGCCGTAATTGCGATAGCCGTAATGCCGATAGTTGTGGCTCGGGCCGATGCGGTTCCAAGTGCCGCCGAAATTACCTCTATCGTGAATTGATTCTGCCGACGCCGCGATTGGCATCAGGGCCACGCCGCCGAGCAGGCTGAGCGCAATTGCGCTGTTGCGGAGTCCATTGGTCATAGCAAGCCTCCGTTCATTGATGTTTCGCTGAAGGAAAACGAACGAAGGCGAGGAGGGTTCCTCCGTGTTTCGGCCGCGGCTTTGGCCTTGCCGTTGCCCCTCAGCTTCGTCATTCCGGCGCAAGCTGGGAAATCCGGTGCGAAAAGAAGCTGGACCCCGGCTTTCGCCGGGGTAGCGGGGACAAGTCTGATGGCGGGGCCAATCATCGTCACGGGGAACTCGCGGGATCGCGCGCGTTTCCTCTTTACCTTATCATTCCGGTGTCCCCATGAAGGGACGGCGCGCCGAAAGCGTAAGCCAATGGTGTCCGCGATCTTGCGGATCACGGCGGGCGCCGTCGGCGGCCATCGGGTCCATGGCGTCGGGCCGGCTGAGCGCGCAAGGCGCGGAAGAGAGCAAGTCGGAAAACATCAGCCAGCTCCTGGCAGGGACCAATCGGTCCAGGGCGGAGCCTCGACACCGCCCGAGTGCCCGATCGCGTGCCGGACCTGCAGGCCGCACCTCGTCCGCAACACGACGCCTCATGATAGCGCCCTTCAACTGGACGAGGTGACGGTGATCATAATGGAGTTTTGAGCACGGGGATAGATTCTGCAACTGAGGCTTCGTCCCGCTCCGGACCCCTGGCAATTGCAACGAGCCTTGCAGTTTCGCGCGAGAGGATTGATGGAAAGCACGCGGCAAAGATGGGTCGATCGAGGCGCGCGGGCAAGGATTACCCGGTGCAGATGCTTCGACGGCAACACTCGCCGTGGGGCCGGCCAGCTTGGCGGATGCGTCAATGGTGGTCGAGACAATCGCCGAAGCCTTCCTCACCGATCCGACCTGGTCCTGGGCATTTCCCGATCCCGCCGCGCGAAGACAATGGTGGGAACTCGGTATCGATGGAGGTTGGCTATCCGGACGCTAAGACAAGCTTCGAGGGCGGGTTTGGATCCCGCTTCGGGAACGCGCTCAGCCGTCGGAGCCGGCGCGACTCGCTTCCTGCTGCAAGAGCTGGTGGGCGCTCGAGGTCGATGTGGGACTGCTTCGGTGCTTCGACGAGGCCCACCCGCACGACGAGCTCACTATTATCTGACCTTCGGCGCGGACGCGAATCGCGGGGCGGCCTCGGCTGAAGCTGCTCGAGGAGAATTTGGCGCGGATCGACGATGCGCATGCCGGTACGTGCAATCCCGTTACCACGGCTGATCTTATTGTTTAGGTTGCGTTCTGTGTCCTGCACACCGAGCTCGTACTTGCACTTGCAAATTATTCGCATGTAAGATACGTTCAGCATCAAGAAGCCCGTAAAACAGGGAAAAGTTGATGCTGGGCCCAAATCGTGCCTCCGAAGAAGCGGGCGCTCGCCAAGGCGGGGGAGGACATCATCGGCAATCGGGGCTGGCGGCGCGAGCGCCGCGACCCCTCGCTCGCCGAAGTGTTCGGCTCCATCAAGACGCGGCCCACCGGCCCGCTCTGGAAGAAGCTGCTCGCGTTTCTCGGCCCCGGCTATCTCGTCGCCGTCGGCTATATGGATCCCGGCAATTGGGCGACCTCGCTCGCCGGCGGCTCGAAATTCGGCTACGCGCTGCTGTTCGTGGCGCTCGTCTCCAACATCATGGCGATCATCCTGCAGGCGCTCTGCGCGCGGCTCGGCATCGCGTCTGGGCGCGATCTGGCGCAAGCCTGCCGCGATGCGTTCCCGCGCTTCGTTGCCTGGCCGCTCTGGGCGCTCGCCGAGCTTGCGATCTGCGCCACCGACTTGGCGGAAGTGATCGGCACCGCGATCGGGCTCAATCTCTTATTCGGGGTTCCGCTCGAGATCGGCGTGATCCTCACCGCGCTCGACGTGTTCCTGATCCTGTGGATGCAGAAGCTCGGCTTCCGCTATATCGAGGCCTTCATCGTCGTCATGCTCGGCGTCATCGCCATTTCGTTCGGCATTCAGATCGCGATGGCGGATCCCGAATGGAACCAGGTGATCCGCGGCTTCGCGCCGACGGTCGAGATCGTGAAGAACCCGGCGATGCTGTATCTGGCGATCGGCATTATCGGCGCCACGGTGATGCCGCATAATCTCTATCTGCATTCCGGGGTGGTGCAGACTCGCGCCTTCGGCAAGAGCGTGCCGGAGCGGCGCGAGGCGATCAAACTGGCGACGATCGAACTCGACGCTCGCGCTGATGTTCGCGCTCACCATCAATGCCTCGATTCTGATCCTGGCGGCGGCGACCTTCCACCGCATCGGACAAGTCGATGTCACCGAGCTCGGCCAGGTGCATTCGCTGATCGCGCCGCTGCTCGGGTCGGTGTGGGCGCCGACTTTGTTCGCCATCGCGCTGCTTGCCTGCGGGCTCAACTCCACAGTGACGGCGACGCTGTCGGGGCAGATCGTGATGGAGGGCTTTCTCGATATTAGGCTGCCGCCTTATTTGCGGCGGCTGGTGACGCGGGGCATCGCCATCGTGCCCGCGGCCATCGTCACCATTTGGTACGGCGATGCGGGAACGGCCAAACTCCTGATCCTGAGCCAGGTCGTGCTCGGCCTGGCGTTGCCCTTCTCGATCGTGCCGCTGGTGATGTTCACGGCGGACAAGCACAAGATGGGCGCGTTGGTGTCGCCGCGCTGGCTGACAGCGCTCGCGGCGATCACCGCCGTGATCCTCATCGCGCTCAACTTCAAGCTGCTCTGGGATTTGGTCGTGGCGCTGTTCTAGGGTGGCGGCGCTAGCGCTTCGTTTCGCACCTTGAGCGCGGGGCTTTGCAAGGCCACAATCTGCGGCTAAACGTGTTGGCATTTTCGGCTGAATCTCAGGCGGGGCAGAATGCGGTTTTGGCGCATAGGCTTAGGATTGGCGGCATGCGCGGTTCTCGCGGCTTGCGGCGGCGCGCCCCGCGCGCAGATGACGCGGATCATCTCCGGCAACCCGGTTGGGCCCTATCTCGGCAAGACCAAGACCGAGATCATCGCCTGCGTCGGCATCCCCGCCAGCACCTACAAGACCGATAGCGGCGAGAACCTCACCTATCATTATAGCGGCGCAGGCCCTGTGCCCGGCGCGCAGCCGGAGGAGAAGAAGAAGGGCGGCATTTTCGGCGGCGGCGGCGGCAAGAAAGAGGACAAGGACTATAAATGCGTCGCCACGCTCAACTTCCAGAATGACAGGCTGGCCGGCGCGAACTACGCGCCGCGGGGCGCGGTCAGTCCTTACGCGACGAAAGAGGACCCGAAGACGCACGAGAAGATCCCGGTACCGATGCCGGAGCCTTGCAGCTTCACGCTGCCGCAATGCACGCCGGAGAATTAGAATCCACCTCTTGCTCCCGATCCGCGCGAGAGGCGACGTCTCAGCGTAGCTCCGCTTCGAGCGCGCGTCTGGATGTGCTCCCGGCTGAGGCGGCGCTGAGGTCGCGGTACGAAATGTGAGCGCTTACGCCGGCGCGTGGCAGACGGCTTCGATGTTGTTGCCGTCGGGATCGAGCACGAAGGCGCCGTAGTAATTGGCGTGGTAATGCGGGCGCAGACCCGGCGCGCCATTGTCCTTGCCGCCGGCGGCGATGGCCGCGCGATAGAACGCATCGACCTCGGCGCGGGACTTGGCGGCAAAGGCGACATGGACGCGCTGATCGTTGGCGGAGCGGAAGCCTTCGCCGATCCAGAAGAACGGCTTGCCGCCATAGCCGAAGCCGACGGCGGCGCCTTCGCCGGTCTGCTCGGCCGACACTTGCATGACGATGACGATACCGAGCGGCGCCAGCGCCTGCAGATAGAATTCGGTGGCGCGGGCGAGATCGCGGACGGAAAAGCCGAGATGGTCGATCACCCGGCGCGCTCCACCATTTTCCGCTTCAGCGACGCGATCGCCTTGGCGGGGTTCAGCCCCTTGGGGCAGGCCTTGGTGCAATTCATAATGGTGTGGCAGCGATAGAGCCGGAACGGATCTTCGAGATCGTCGAGCCGCTCGCCGGTGCGCTCGTCGCGGCTGTCTTCGACCCAGCGCTCGGCCTGGAGCAGCACGGCCGGGCCGAGATAGCGGTCGCCGTTCCACCAATAAGAGGGGCAGGCGGTCGAGCAGCAGGCGCAGAGGATGCACTCGTAGAGCCCGTCGAGCTTCTCGCGGTCCTCCGGCGACTGCCGCCATTCCTTCTGCGGCGTCGGACTGTCGGTCTTCAACCAGGGTTCGATGGCGTGATGCTGCGCGTAGAAATGCGTCATGTCGGGGACGAGGTCCTTGATCACCGGCAGATGCGGCAGCGGATAGACGGCGATCACCTGCCCCCGCGCATCCTCGGCATGCATGGTGCAGGCGAGGGTGTTGGTGCCGTCGATATTCATCGAACAGGAGCCGCAGACGCCTTCGCGGCAGGATCGGCGGAAGGTGAGGGTGGCGTCGATATGGTTTTTGATCCAGAGCAGCGCGTCGAGGATCATCGGCCCGCATTCGTTCATGTCGACCCAATAGGTGTCGAGGCGCGGGTTGTCGCCGGTGTCGGGATCGAAGCGGTAGACGCGGTATTCGCGCCAACGGTCCTTCGCGGCGTCGTTCGCCGGCGGATTCCAGGCCTTGCCCGGGTTCACCTTGGAGTTCTTCGGAAGCGTGAATTGAACCATTAGCTTTTCCACTCGTCATGCCCGGGCTCGACCCGGGCATCCAGGGTCACAACGATAGAGCAAGCCGCTCTGGATCGCCGGGTCAAGCCCGGCGATGACGCAGGAGAGGCTGGCAATGATAAATGCATTAATACACCCGCTCTTTCGGCTGGATGTAGGCCACCTCGTTGGAGAGGGTGAAAGTGTGCACCGGGCGGTAGTCGAGCGTGACGCGGTGGGTGTTGTAATCCGCCCAGGCCACGGTGTGCTTCATCCAATGCTTGTCGTCGCGCTTGGGGAAGTCCTCGCGGGCATGCGCGCCGCTGGATCTCCTCGCGCGCCGCGGCACCTTCGATGGTGACGGCGGATTGCGCGATGAGATTGTCGAATTCGAGCGTCTCGATCAGGTCGGTGTTCCAGATCAGCGAGCGGTCGGTGGTCTTGATGTCTTTGCTCTCGTCCCAGACGGCGCGGATGGCCTCGATGCCCTCTTTGAGCACGTCCTTGGTGCGGAACACCGAGCAATCGCGCTGCATGATCTTCTGCATCTTGAGGCGAAGCTCGGCGGTCGGGGTTGCGCCATCGGCGTAGCGGAAGCCGTCGAGCCGGGACAACGCGCTTTCGCCAGCGCCCTTCGGCAGCTCGGGGATGGCGCCGTCTTTCTTGATGAGCTCGGCGCAGCGGAGCGCTGCGGCGCGGCCGAACACGACGAGATCGACCAGCGAGTTCGAGCCGAGGCGATTGGCGCCATGCACGGAGACGCAAGCCGCCTCGCCGAGCGCCATCAGGCCCGGCACCACCGCGTCGGGATCGCCGTCTCTTGGGCGCGACCACTTCGCCATGAAAATTGGTGGGGATGCCGCCCATGTTGTAGTGGCAGGTCGGAATCACCGGAATCGGCTCCTTGGTCACATCGACGCCGGCGAAGATGCGGGCGAGATCGGCGATGCCGGGGAGACGCTTCTCGATGATGTCGTCATCGAGATGCTCCAAATGCAGATGCATGTAGTCCTTGTCGGGACCGTGGCCGCGGCCTTCCCTGATCTCGATGGTGATGGCGCGGGAGACGACGTCGCGCGAGGCGAGATCCTTGGCGGACGGAGCATAACGCTCCATGAATTTCTCGCCCTCGATGTTGCGCAAATAACCGCCTTCGCCGCGCGCGCCTTCGGTGATCAAGACGCCCGCGCCGTAGACGCCGGTCGGGTGGAACTGCACGAACTCCATGTCCTGGAGCGGCAGGCCGGCGCGCAGCACCATGGCATTGCCGTCGCCGGTGCAGATATGGGCGGAGGTGCAGGAGAAATAGGCGCGGCCATAGCCGCCGGTGGCGAGAATGGTCTGATGGCGCGAAATCTGTGGATCGAGCCGTCCTGCATCGAGAGCGCGATCACGCCGCGGCAGCTTCCTTCGTCATCCATGATCAGGTCGATGGCGAAAAACTCGATGAAGAACTCGGCGGATTGGCGCAGCGCCTGGCCGTACATGGTGTGCAGCATCGCGTGCCCGGTGCGGTCGGCGGCGGCGCACGTGCGCTTGGCCTGGCCCTTGCCGTAGTCGGTGGTCATGCCGCCGAAGGCGCGTTGCAGGATCTTGCCGTCGTCGGTGCGCGAGAACGGCACGCCCCAATGCTCGAGCTCGTAAACGGCTTGCGGCGCGTTGCGGCAGAGATATTCGATGGCGTCCTGGTCGCCGAGCCAGTCGGAGCCCTTGACGGTGTCGTACATATGCCAGCGCCAATCGTCGGGGCCCATATTGCCGAGCGCAGCCGCGATGCCGCCTTGGGCAGCGACGGTATGTGAGCGGGTGGGGAAGACCTTGGAGATGCAGGCGGTGCGCAAGCCCGCTTCGCTCGCGCCGACCACAGCGCGAAGTCCGGCGCCGCCGGCGCCGACCACGACCACGTCGTAGGCGTGGTCGATGATCGGATAGGCGCGGCCGTTGATGGTTGGCGCGGCGTTCGGTGTCGCGTCTTGGGCCATGGTCAGCGTCAAACTCCAAAACCGATTTTGAGAATGGCGAAGCCGCAAGACAGAACGAGGCCTGCGGCGAAGAAGGTGGCGAGCAGGAGCGACAACAGCCTCAAGCCGTCGCGGTGAACATAATCCTCGATGATCTCACCCAAGCCGATGCGCATATGGATGGCGGCCGAGATGACAAAGGCGAGCATCAGGATGGCGACGAGGGGCCGCGAGAAATAGAGCCGCATCTCGTCATAGCCGGCGCCGATATGAGCGACGATCGACAGCACGACGAAGCAGGTGAGCGGGATATTGGCGATCGCCGTCAGCCGCTGCCGCCAGAAAGTCTCGGTGCCGCGATGCGCCGCGCCGAGCCCGCGAACATTGCGAAGGGGTGTGGCCATGGCGCTAGAAGCTCCCCCGCATGCAATAACCGGCGATCCAAAGCAGAACGGTCAGCGCGATCGAGCCGAGGAGCGTGCCCCAGGCGAAAATCTCGATGCTCTTCTTGTCGAGAGCGGTGCCGGTATCCCAGATCAGATGGCGGATGCCGCCGAGCATATGGAGGATCAGCGCCCAGCTAAAGAGGAACAGCAGCAGGCGGCCCGGGATGCTGGCGAAGAAGGCTTGCACATGCCAGAATTGCTGCGGGCCGGCGGCAAGCGCGATCAGCCACCAGGCCAGCAGGCCGAAGCCAACGGCGTTGGCAACACCCGAGATGCGATGCGCGATCGACATCATCATGGTGAGCATCGGCCGGTAAATCTGTAGATGCGGCGAGAGCGGGCGCCCCGCCTCGACTTTGCCGTGGCTCATTGGCTTTCTGTCGTTTGTTGCCCAGACGAGCCCTCTCATAACCCACTCGCCTTAATGGGGCAATCGAGGCTGTTTGCCGCGCTATTTTCCCACCCGGCAACGCCGAGGCGTTGCCGACCTCCCCGCGAGGGGGAGGTTTGGAGCCTGTGGTACGGCAAGTCCACTTGCTCCATGCCTCCCCTTGACGGGGAGGCCGGCGCGCTTTCTTCGGCGCGCCGGGTGGGGTGAACTTAGCTACCGGGTAACCACGCCGCAGGCGACGCGGTCGCCGGCATTGCCCGCCGGGTCGGTCTTATAGTCGTCGGCGCCGGCGTGGACGATCAGCGCCGAGCCGTCGTCGTCCAGAAGGGCCGCATCGCCGTCGAGGCTGACCAGCGTATTCAGGATCTCGACTTGCAGCTTGCCGCTGTCGGGCACGTGCAGATTGGGCATGTCGCCGGAATGCGGGCCTTCCGGGTTCATCACGCCGTGCTTGGTCTGGTCGGGATTGAAATGCGGGCCGGCGGACTTGAAGTCGGGCGCCTCGCATTTGCCGACGGCATGGACATGGAACGCGTGCTCGCCAGGCGCGACATCGGTGAGGGTGACGTTCATCAAGACGCCGTCCTGGGTTCGGGTCAGGGCGACCTGGCCGACCTCCTTGCCGTCTTTGTCTTTGAGGGTGGCGGAGGCGGTGTCCGCGGCGAGAGCGGGGGAGCTTGTGACCACGGCCACGCAGATGAAGAGGCTGCGCAAACACGCTTAAGTCCCATGACATCCTCCATGATTCCCAAGATAACGCTCGGACTATAGCTAAAGTTGCGCGGCTCGACCTTGCAGCGATGATCTCCCTCCCCCTGAAAGGGGGAGGGTTGGGGTAGGGGTCTACGGGATTGCGGAATTGACGATGACCCCCACCCGGCTCGCTGATCGCGAGCCGACCTCCCCCTTGCAGGGGGAGGGAGTCCATTCTTACCGCGGCAAGCGCCACCCAATAATCCATGTCGAGCACGACGCCGTCCTCGAGGCTGCCGTCGGCTTTCACGCCGGGGAAGTCGGCGCAAGAGCGATCCTTCACGGCGAAGGTGCGGAGCTTCAGCGCGCCCATGTCGCTCTGCCCGGGCAGCTCGGCTTTGCCGGTGATCTCGCTCCAGGCATAGATGGTGTCGCCGGCGAAAGAGGGTGCGGCGTGACGCGCGCCGTTCAGGCCGAGCACGTGGAAGGCGTTGGCGAGTCCGTTGAAGCTCAGGCTCCGCGCGATCGAGATGATGTGGCCGCCATAGACGAGGCGGCGGCCGAACCTGGCCTTGCTCTCGATGTGCTGATTGAAATGCACGCGCGCGGTGTTCTGGAACAGACGGGTGGCGAGCTGATGCTCGGCTTCCTCGATGGTTTGGCCGTCGACATGATCGATCTTCTCGCCGATTGTGTAATCCTGCCAGCGGCGCTTCGAGCCCGCGAGCGCATAGTCGTAAACTTTGAGATTGAGCTTGGGCAGTGCCGCGCCGAGCTGCTCCGGATCGACGGACGCCGCAAGCTTCGGCACCACAGGTTCGGGCGCCGGAGAATTCTCGTCGCGCTTGTTCACCATCACCCAGCGCGCATAGCTCAGCACCGGCTCGCCATGCTGATTGCGTCCGGTGGAGCGCACATAGACCGTGCCGCTCTTCTTGTTGGAGTTCTCCTTCAGCCCGATCACCTCGGAGGTCGAGGCGATGGTGTCGCCGGGATAGACCGGCTTCAAGAAACGGAACTCGGCATAGCCGAGATTGGCGATGGCATTGCGCGAAATATCGGGAACGGTCTTGCCGATCACCATGTGGAACACGAGCAGATCGTCGATCGGCGCTTGCGGGTAGCCGATCGATTTGGCGAAGGCGTCCGAGGACTGCACGGCGAAGCGCGAGCCATAGAGCGCGGTGAACAGGCTGACATCGCCCACCGTCACGGTGCGCGGCGTGGCGTGGACGATGTGCTGGCCGAGGCTGAAATCCTCGAAATAATTGCCGATGATGGTGCGGCGGTCGGCGGAAGCGTCGTTGATCATGGCGTGGCGAATTTCAATCCGATGATGGAAGCGATCAGAGTGGCGATGAAGAACAGCCGGAAGGCGGTGGCAGGCTCGTTATAGACCAGAATACCGAAAAGCGCCGCGCCCGCGGCGCCGATGCCCATCCAGATGAGATAGGCGGTGCCGACCGGGATCTCGCGTGCGGCAATCGCGAGAAAGTAAAGGCTGACAAAGCCGAGAACGACCACGCCAAGGCTCGGCCAAAGCCGGGTAAAACCCTCGGCCGGCTTCAGCAAGACGGCGAAGCCGATCTCGAATAGGCCCGCGAGCACGAGATAAAACCAAGCCATGGCGGCTCGAAATCCCTTGGTGGAAGAGATTCCGGCCAGAAAGCGGACGCCTCAGGCCTCAATTGGCGCGCACCATAGGGAAAGGGCGGGGACTGTCACCTCGGCTGTAAGCCGGGTAAGGGAGCAAAAAGAAATGGCGGCCCCGCTTTCGCCAGGACCGCCATCTCAGTAAGTCAAACTAGGTCGTCGCTTAAAATTAAGCGCGGTCCAGCTCGGCCGGGAGGTAGCTCGTCACTTCCATACCAGCCTCAGACTCGGTGATTTCGGGTTTCAGCCACTCTTTCATGGGACGTCTCCTTCGGTGAACTTAAGACCTGAATATGCTCTGCGGCCATGAGTACCGCATGAAGCGTCCATGAAAGGCCGGTGAATGCCACATTAAGAAATTCTGACAGGAAGGTTCGGCAATCCGGCTTGGCGCGATGAAAGCCAGGGTTTGAGCCCTAAATCTAGCGTCTTAAGCCTTCCCGGCCCTCTATTTGAACAGAACCAGGGCCTTATCGACTGTAATCCAGATGCCCCAAAGTGAGCGGAATCCCAACCGGGAGCCAGAGCAGGGGAGTTGGGTTGAGCCGCCTCGGGCTGAGCACGATGCCCGCCAGCCAGACGGCCAGGCCAATCCAGAGCAGGAAGGGCGAATAGGCGAGCGTGCCTGTATCCGCCGCGGTCTGGCAGGGGAGAACGAGGCAGGGGAAGGCGCCGCCGATGCCGCCGACCTTGGTGTAGAAGGTGATCCACCAGACCACAGCAATGGCAATCAGAGCGACTCCGACCGGCTGCAGCAGCCTGATGCCGGTCCTGGTTTCATCGGTGCCGCGCGCGCGGGTGGCGGCGCCGGTGCGCACGACGGTCGACTTGGTCTGGAGCGCTTCCACCTCTTCCTTGGACATGAACCATTTCTTGTCGAGCGGCTTGATCAGAAGGTTGGCGATGAAGCCAGCCACCAGCAATCCGGCCAGGACATAAAAGATCGGATGGTAGAGCTGGTCGGGCGCGATGCCCGCGGCCTTCCTCGAATCGTGCATGTAGTTGACGATCACCGGGCCCACGATGCCGGCGGTGGACCAGGCGGTGAGCAGCCGGCCATGAATGGCGCCGACAAACTGCGTGCCGAACACGTCGGCCAAATAAGCGGGGATGGTGGCGAAGCCGCCGCCATACATCGAAGCGATCAGGCAGAAGGCGGCGGCGAACAGCGCGAGGGCGCCAAGCGTGGCGAGAGTCGGCGCCGCTGCGTAGCAAAGAAAGCCGAGGGTGAAGAAGATGAAATAGGTGACCTTGCGTCCGATCTTGTCGGAGAGCGAGGCCCAGAAGAAGCGGCCGGCGATATTGAACAGCGAGAACAGTCCGACAAAGGCCGCGCCGACAAGGGCTGCTTGCGCCTTCTGATCGTCGCTGAATTGCGCGAAGCCAACGCACGGATCGCCGAACAGATGTCCGCCGAAGGTCTCCTGCAACATCGGCGAGGCGGCGCCGATAATGCCGATGCCGGCCGAGACGTTGAGGCAGAGCACAGCCCAGAGCAGCCAGAATTGCACGGTCTTATGCGCATCTTTGAGATTCACGTGACCGGTCGCGATCATCGCCTTGGTATTGGTCGGCGGCGTCCAACCGGTGGGCCTCCAGTCAGAGGTCGGCAGCCTGTAGCCGAAGGCGCCACCAATCATAAAGACGAAATAGATGGCGGCGAGCGCCACGAAGGTCTCCCACACGCCGACGGAGGTGGGGGTCGCGAAGTACTTCATCAAATAGGTGGCAAGCGGCGAGCCGATCATGGCGCCGCCGCCGAAACCCATAATGGCCATGCCGGTCGCCATGCCGCGGCGATCGGGGAACCATTTGATCAGAGTGGAGACCGGCGAGATATAGCCGAGGCCGAGGCCGCAACCGCCGATGATGCCGGAGCCGAGCCACATCAGCCAGAGTTGGTGGACGTAAACGCCAAACGCCGAGATCAGGAGGCCACCGCACCAGCAGAGCGCCGCAACGAAGGCTGCTTTGCGCGGGCCGACGCGCTCGAGCCAGCCGCCCCAGATGGCGGCCGAGACGCCGAGCAGCACGAAGAACAGGGTGAACATCCAGCCGAGATCGAACTGGGTCCAATCGCAATCGGTGGCGAACAGGGCGTGACCGGTAATGGCGACCTTGCCCCAAAACGTGGTGGCGTCGCCGGCGCAGGGAATCGCTTTGTCGAGGCCTTGGGCGACACCGACGGCGCGGCCCAACGGCAGCCAGAACACGCTGAAGCCGTAGGCCATGCCGATGCAGAGATGGATGGCAAGGGCGGCCGGGGGCACGAGCCAGCGATTATAGCCGGGCTCGGCAATGATGCGTCGTTTGTCGAGAAGGCCGCCGAGACCTTCGGCGGTCGTTGCGCTTGCCATTGCCGTTACCCCCCATAGGCCTCTTTAGGGCCTTCGTTGCTTGCAGCAATTTGAACGCGGATGCCCCCGACCGCAAGAGTCTCCAGCGAAGAAAAAATTGCTAACTTTTCGTGACGCTGAGGTGACAGGGAGGCGCGGTCAGGCGTGCATGTGCCCGATTGACCGTCGCAACCCTCGCATAAATCGAACGATCTCTTTACGCTCATGCTTCATTCAAGCGCAGGACAAAGGAGGAGGAACGATGAAAAAGCTAAGCGCAAGAAATCAGCTTCACGGCAAGGTGGTTGAGGTCCGCAAGGGACAGACGACGGCCCATGTCCGCGTCGACATCGGGAACGGCGTGATCGTCACGTCCTCCATCACCAACGAAGCGGTCGACGATCTCGGCCTTGCCAAAGGCGACGACGTGTTGGCCGTGATCAAGGCATCCGACGTCATGATCGGAAAATGAGACGAGGCGGGCTCCGTCCCGATAGGACGAAGCCCCGTTCACCTGCCTAGGCGCGCTTACTTCTTGAACTTCGCGGCTTCCTCGGAGCCCTTGGTGGCGTCGCCCGCCGTGTAGGAGTGGGCGCCGACACCGGCGAGCTTGCCTTTGTCCACCACGAGATATTCGGTGCGGATCGGCTTCCCGGCGAAATAGCTCTCCAAAATCTCGCGCGTACCCGCCGCGTAGCGCGCTTGCGCCGAGAGCGAGGTGCCAGAGATATGCGGCGTCATGCCGTGATGCGGCATGGTGCGCCAGGGGTGGTCCTTGGGCGGCGGCTGCGGGAACCAGACGTCGCCGGCATAGCCCGCGAGCTGGCCGCTCTCCAAGGCGCGGACAATGGCATCGCGATCGACGATCTTGCCGCGGGCGGTGTTGACGATGTAGGAGCCGCGCTTCATCATGCCGATCAGCCTGTCGTTGAACATGTGTTCGGTCTCGGGGTGCAGCGGCGCGTTGATCGTCACCACGTCGCAGACCTTGACCAAAGACTCGACGGTTGAGTGGTATGTCAGACCGAGCTCCTTCTCGACCTTCTCAGGCAAGCGATGCTTGTCGGTGTAGTGCAGCTTGACATCGAAAGGCTTCAGCCGCTTCAGCGCGGCAAGTCCAATGCGGCCGGCGGCGACGGTGCCGACATTCATGCCTTCCAGATCGTAGGAGCGCTCGACGCTGTCGGCGATGTTCCAGCCGCCCCGCACCACCCAGCCATAGGCGGGGATGTAGTTGCGCACCAGCGCCAGGATCATCATGACGATGTGCTCGGAGACGCTGATCGAATTTGAGTAGGTCACCTCGGCGACGGTGATGCCGCGATCCATCGCGGCTTGCAGATCGGTATGGTCGGAGCCGATGCCCGCGGTGATGATGAGCTTGAGCTTCTTCGCCTTGGCGATGCGCTCGGCGGTCATATAAGCCGGCCAGAAAGGCTGGGAGATGATCACTTCGGCGTCTGGCGAGTTCCTTGTCGAGGGTCGAGTTCGCGCCGTCCTTGTCGGAGGTCACAACCAAAGTGTGACCGGCCTGCTCCAGGAATTTGCGCAGGCCCAAGTTCGCCGGAGACGCTGCCAAGCAATTCACCGGGCTTGAAATCTATCGCGCTCGGAGTTGGCGTGGTCTGGCCGTCGGGATAGTGGTCGATCTTGGGAATATCGTCGCGGGCGTAGGATTTCGGATAGCCGTCGACGGGGTCGTCATAGAGAACCGCTAGGACTTTCGCCATGGTCCTGCTCCTTATGATGACGCAAGGGAGCGGGGCGCGCGCAAACCTGCGCGAGCCGGGTAACGACCCGCTCCCCCGTGTCGTGACAGTTCGGAAGTAGCTCGGCGCGTTGGTCGCGCCCGCTCCATCCTTGCTTAACGTTTCCTGTGCCGGCAGGCGCGAATGAAATCGCGTCTCGTTTAGCCAGCGAGCCGCAGCATCGTCCTTACAACGCAAAGATCAAGTAGACGGTCGCGAAGGCTTGATCGGGTTCTCCGATCAAGGCCTCCGTGCGACATTGACGTCGAGCGGTCCGGCTAGACAAACCCGGGCCGGGCTGGAATGTTCCGGCGCGAGAGGGTCCCGATGGCGAGCGAATTACCCAAAGTTTTGAGGGAAGGTTACCGGCGGTTTTTGCGCGACAATCATGCGCCGGAGCGCGGCCGCTATATGCAGCTGGCGGAACTTGGCCAGTCGCCGACGGCGATGGTGATCGGCTGCTGCGACGCGCGGATCGACATCGCGGCGATCTTCGATACCCAGCCCGGCGAGCTGTTCATCGTGCGCAATGTCGCCAATCTGGTGCCGCCCTACGAGCCGACGGGCAAATTTCACGGAACCAGCGCCGCGCTCGAATTTGCGGTGCAAGAGCTAAAGGTGCCGAACGTGATCGTGCTCGGACATTCCCATTGCGGCGGCATCGACGCCTACCGGACGAAGCCCACGGCCAAGTCCTTCGACTATAGCTTCGTTGGGAACTGGCTGACGCTGCTCGACGGACTGAAGCTGGTCGAGAGCGACCGCTTCACCTTCGGGGAGGAGACGGCATTCGAGCTTGCCGGTGTCCGGTCGTCGTTAGCCCAGCTGCACACGTTTCCGTTTGTCGAGAAGCGCGTGGAGGAGGGCCTGCTTCAGCTCCACGGCCTGCATTTCGATCTCGGCAGTGGGACCTTGCTCATGCTCGATGTGCAGACCAGAAAATTCGTCGATCTGAATGAGGCCTAAGCCGCCTTCTTCAACAGATTGCGGTTGATGATGGTCTCGGCGATCTGCACCGTGTTGAGCGCGGCACCTTTGCGCAAATTATCCGACACGATCCAGAACGACAAACCGTTGTCGAGCGTCTGGTCCTCGCGGATGCGGCTGACATAGGTGGCGTAATCGCCGACGCATTCGATCGGCGTCATGTAGCCTCCGGGCTCGCGCTTATCGACGACGAGCACGCCCGGCGCCTCGCGCAAGATGTCCCTGGCTTCCTTCGCCGTGATCGGATTCTCGAACTCGACATTGACGGCTTCGGAATGGCCGACAAAGACCGGCACGCGGACGCAGGTCGCGGTGAGCTTGATCTTGGCATCGAGGATCTTCTTGGTCTCCGCCATCATCTTCCATTCCTCCTTGGTCTGGCCGTCTTCCATGAAGACGTCGATGTGAGGAATGACGTTGAAGGCGATCTGCTTGGAGAATTTGTTCGGGGTCGGCGCCGCCGTGGTGAAAATGCCTTTGGTCTGATCCCACAGCTCGTCCATCGCCTCTTTGCCGGCGCCGGACACCGACTGATAGGTGGCGACGACGACGCGCTTGATCTTGGCCGCGTCATGCAGCGGCTTCAGCACGACGACGAGCTGGGCGGTCGAGCAATTCGGATTGGCGATGATGAACTTCTTGCGGAAGCCTTCGACGGCGTCGGCATTCACCTCCGGCACGATCAGCGGCACGTCGGGGTCCATGCGCCAGCAGGACGAATTGTCGATGACGACGCAGCCTTGCGCTCCGATCTTCGGCGACCATTCCTTGGACACGGAAGAGCCCGCCGACATCAGCGCGAAGTCGACGCCGCGAAAATCGAAATTCGCCAGGTCCTGGCATTTCAGGCGCTTGTCGCCGAAGGACACCTCGACGCCCATCGATTTCCGCGAGGCGATGGCGAACACCTCGTCTGCGGGAAATTGGCGCTCTTCGAGGATGTTCAGCATCTCGCGGCCGACATTGCCGGTCGCGCCGATGACGGCGACTTTGTAGCCCATGACTGCCCTTCCAATTCGTGCGGAATTTCTCGGTTGGCGGGATGTAAGGGGAAGCCCGGCCGAAAGTAAAGCCGCCCCACCTCGCCTCCGCCGAGCAAAAACCGCCTAAGCGCTCGCGTCTTTTCGGACACAGTCTTCGCGCGAAATGTATTTCATCCTGCCCGTTATACTTGTATTTTTAGCACTACGCTCGTTATAGTTGTACATGACGTTTTCCTCTGGGGGGAGGTTGTCATGGCGGTATCGAGCGGAACCAACGCACGTGTCATCGTCTACAACACTGTCGTCAATTGGCTTGGCCCACGGGTCAAACTTCCACCCTCGCTGATCAAGGTCGATCGCAGTTTCGCAGGCGCGCCGCCTTCCGGCTACGGGCAGAACACCGGCGCCTACATGACGATGTGCGACGACATCAGCGCGTCGCTATCCGCCATCACTGGGCGAAGAGTCGTTCTCTCCGGCGGTTGGCGCATCAAGCACCAGGGCGACAGATCGCGGATTTCGATCAACGCCGTCGCCATCGTGCTCATGGCCGCTGGCATGAGCGCCACCGGCCACAAGGCTCTGAACTGGGCAATCAAGTAATGGGGGCGCGTAGAGGCTCGGCTTTGCCCGAGCGCCTCAGGATGATGAGAGCGAGCGATCAGCTTCGATTGTCGAGCGCGTAGGCGCCGGGACCAGCACCTGCCAGCACCAAAAAGCCGCCGGCGATGGTGATGTTCTTCATGAAGTTGATCATCTGCATCATGTCGCCAGGCTGGTAGTGGAAAATGATTCCGGCGAGCACGGTGAAGCCCGCGAGCGCGATCGCGGCGTAGCGGGTCCATAGCCCAAGCAGAACGCAAAGACCGCCGCCGGCCTCGGTCAGAATCACCAGCGGCAAGAGGATCGCAGGCACGCCGGCCTCGGTCATGTGCTGGGCGGTTCCCGCGTAGCCGAAGATTTTGCCGATGCCGGCCTGAATGAACATCACGGCCAGCAACACGCGGCCGGCGAGCTTGAGATAGGGTGAGGCGGCGTCCATGGGTGATCCCTCTTGTGGTGCAGATCGCTGTTAGTTGGGCTTGTTGCTCGGCAGCTCGGCTTTGACTTCAGCGCATTTCTTGGTGCTGAACTCGTTGAACATGCGAACGACTTCAGGCCCGAGCACGTTCGACGAGTTGTCGAGCGCGGTCCCGCCATAGATCAGCGGATAGATGAAGAGGGGCGCGGTGGCGTCGCCCCAGTTCAGCGCCGCTTCGACCGCCTTGCCATCCTTGAATTTCACCTTGGGCGCGAGCGCAATCTCGACCACGTAGGGCTCGCCCTCCTTCTTCTGCGTGAGCTTGCAGCTGACTTTCTGCGTCGGCAGCACGATCTCGTGTTCGCCATCGCCGATGGCGTTGGCGAGAGGTGTCGCGCTTCACTTCGAGCTTCGACTGGCAGACCGCCTTGCCCCAAGGCCAGTTGATTTGGCCGCCAAGCATCTTGACGATGTCCTCCTCACGCCAGGTCTTGATGATGTCACAAGCGACGTCGTCGCCTTGTGGATTTTTGCTCGCAAGAATATCGCAGAGCTTGATCTTGCAGGCCTTGCGGCCTTCCTTCTCGGCCTTCTCCTCCGGCGTCAGCACGCGGCTGTCGGCGGCATTGGCGGGCTCAGGTGTCGCGGCAGGCTCGGGCAAGGGGGTTGCGTCTTGCGCGCTGGCGCAGAGACAAGCGGCCAGAAACATCGCCAATGCTGCAATCGGGACGGGCGCCAGCTGCATGATTTCCTCCGACTATCGGCTTGTTGCGGCGGAATATGGGCTTGGGCGTTTCAGCTGTCCAGAGCGGCCAGAATGGCCTTGCCCATCGCTTCGGTGGAGACAATGCGGCAGCCATCTTGCTTGATGTCGGCGGTGCGCAAACCCTGGTCCAGCACTTTCGAGATCGCGGCCTCGATCCTGTCGGCGGTCGCGCCCTGGTCGAACGAATAACGCAGGCACATGGCGAAGCTGGCGATGGTCGCGATCGGATTGGCGACGCCGCGCCCGGCGATGTCGGGGGCCGAGCCATGCACCGGCTCGTAGAGCGCGCGGCGGCGGCCGGCAGAATCGGCGGCGCCAAGCGAGGCCGACGGCAACATGCCGAGCGAGCCCGTCGCCATCGCGGCCTCGTCGGACAACATGTCGCCGAACAGATTGTCGGTGACGATGACGTCGAATTGCTTCGGCTGCCGCACCAGCTGCATGGCGCAATTGTCGGCCAGGATGTGTTGCAGCGTCACGTCGCTGTAGCGCTCCTTGTGCAGACGCGTCACCACCTCGTTCCACAGCACGCCGGTCTTCATCACGTTCCGCTTCTCGGCGGAGTGGACCAGGTTGCGGCGCTTCCGCGCCAACTCGAAAGCAACGCTCGCGATGCGCTCGATCTCGTAAGTGTCGTAGATTTGGGTATCGACGGCGCGCTTCTGGCCGTTGCCCAAATCGGTGATGGTCTTCGGCTCGCCGAAATAGACGCCGCCGGTCAGCTCGCGGACAATCATAATGTCGAGGCCTTCGACCAGCTCGCGCTTCAGCGAAGAGGCGTCGGCGAGGGCCGGATAGCAAATCGCGGGACGCAAATTGGCGAACAGCTCGAGGTCCTTGCGCAAGCGGAGCAGGCCGGCCTCGGGGCGCTGGTCGTAGGCTACGCCATCCCATTTGGGACCGCCGACCGCGCCGAGCATGACGGCATCGGCGGCAAGCGCCTTCTGCATCGTGGCGTCGGAAATCGCCTCGCCATGGGCATCATAGGCGCAACCGCCGACAAGATCGGTCTCGGTCTCGATCTTGCCGAGGCCTTGGCGTTAACCCAGTCGATCAGGCGGGAGACTTCCGCCATCACTTCGGGGCCGATCCCGTCGCCGGGCAGCAGCAGCACGTTGTAAACTGTCATGACTAGGCTTGTTCCTGTGCTGGAGCATGATCCCGAAAAGTTGCAGACTTTTCGGATAAGATCATGCGTCAAAAGAGAACCTGCCGGCGATGCCTAACGGGAGAGCGAGATGCTGACAAGGGCGCTGTTTATGGTCGCCTTGAGCGCCGCGCCGGATCTCTCTTGGCTCGACGCCGGCCTTGGCGCTCGAACTGTCCCAGCCGATCGATTGCACGCCCGGAAAGGACTGTTTCATCCAGCAATATGTCGACCGCGACGAGGGGCCCGGGGTGCAGGACTATGCCTGCGGCGCCGAGACTTATGACGGGCATAAGGGCACCGATATCCGCCTCCGCACCACCGCCGATGTCGAGAAGGGCGTGGCGGTGAAGGCATCCGCGGAAGGGACCGTGGTTGGGCTTCGCGACGGCGTGGACGGATCATCTGGTGCGTTCAGCCGCCGACCAGGCCGCGATCAAGGAACATCGAATGCGGTAACGGCGTGATGCTCGACCATGGCGATGGCTGGAAGACGCAATATTGCCATATGCGCAAAGGCTCGGTCGCGGTGAACAAGGGCGATCATGTCGCTTCCGGCGCCAAGCTCGGCGAGGTGGGTTATTCCGGCGATGCGGGCTTTCGCCCATGTGCATCTCCAGGTCACCAAGGACGACAAGGTGGTCGATCCGTTTCTCGCCGAGGACAAGACCGCGTGCACGAAGGATGGACCGACGCTGTGGTCCAAAGAGGCGAAGGCCGCTTTGTCCTATCAAGAGGGCGTGGTGCTCGGGCTCGGCTTCGCCGATCATGGTCTCGACATCGTGGAGCTCGAGACGGGCGCCGCGATGAAAGTACCTTCCGCGCAGACGCCGATGGTCGCCTATGTTTGGGCGATCAATTTGCAGAAGGGCGACATTGTGCAGATCGCGCTGATCAAGGACGGCGCGGTGGTGCAAAACAATTCCGACACGCTCGATCGGTCAAAGGCGCAATTTATGCTGTTCGCGGGCAAGAAGGCGCCGCCTACCGGCTGGCCGAAAGGCAGCTATAAAGCAGCTGCGAAAGTGTCGCGCGGCGGCAAAACGGTGATCGAAGAAAACAAGACATTTGAGTTGAACTGATAGGGAGACTGAAATGCTGACAAGATTATTCGCCACCGCGATTGTGCTTGGAGCGCTCGGAGTTTCAATCCTGCCGCAGGCGTTGCGCGCGGAGTCCGGCGAGACCAAAGTGCTGGCTCTCGGTCTCACCGACCACAAGGTGACCGAGGAGGAGTTGCGCAAGGGCGATAAATTGCCGGCGCCGCATTTCAACACGCCGGCGGTGGCCTATGTGCTGGCGACCAATCTCAAGAAGGGCGACAGCGTCGAGATCACGCTGAAGAATGGCGAAGCATCGTTGCTCCACACCATTCAAGAGCTTACCGAGGATCAGGCGAGCCTGCTGCTGCAAGCGGGCAAGACCGGCGTGCCGGCTGGCGGCTGGCCGGAGGGGACCTATACCGCCGCAGTCGACATCAAGCGCGACGGGAAGTCGTTGATCAGCCAGAGCAGCGCGCCGATTCCGTTCGATTGAGCTAAGCCCAGGGGCGGGACAGGCGCGAGGTTTCCTCGAAGCGATCGATGTGCTCGGATTTCTCCAGCGTCAGTCCGATATCGTCGAGGCCCTCGATCAGGCAGCGCTTGAGGAAGGGATCGATGTCGAACTTGATCGCGCCGCCATCGGGCCCGCGGATTTCCTGATGCTCGAGATCGATGGTGAGCGTGGCATTGGCGCCGCGCGAGGCGTCGTCGATCAATTTGTCGATCTCGCTTTGCGGCAGCGCAATCGGCAAAATCCCGTTCTTGAAACAGTTGTTGTAGAAGATGTCGGCGAAGCTCGGCGCGATGATGCAGCGGAAGCCGAAATCGAGCAGCGCCCAGGGCGCATGCTCGCGCGATGAGCCGCAGCCGAAATTGTCGCCGGCGATCGAGAATCTTGGCCTGATGGTAGGGCGGCTTGTGCAGCACGAAATGGGGATGCGGCTTGCCGGCCTCGTCGTAGCGAAGCTCGGCGAACAGGCCGGTGCCGAGCCCGGTGCGCTTGATGGTCTTCAGATATTGCTTGGGGATGATCATGTCGGTGTCGACATTGATCATCGGCAGATGGGCGGCAATGCCCGTCAACGTGGTGAATTTTTCCATGACTAGTCTCCGAGCAGTCTTAGCAGAGAGGCGCCAGATCTCCATACCTCTGCGGGGAGGTCGGCGCCTTGTCAAGCGCGCCGGGTGGGGATGACGCGGGGATCACAGCCCGCGGCTATGCGCGTCGACCTCCGTCAAGGGGAGGCATGGAGCAAGTGGCGATAGAGCCTTATTCCGGCGCCAGCGTGTTGGCCTTGGTCTTGGGTTTGGCGGGAGGCGGGGCCGCGGCAGACTGACCGGCGCCGGTTTGAATCAGCTCGTTGTAGTAATTGCGCATGGTCTCGCAGCGCTTCGGTCCCGGCGGATGCACGGAATCGCCCTTCAGCGTCGAGATGAAAGTGCAGATGTCCTCCATGCCCACGGCGTCGAGCCAGCCGCGCGTCACCCCGCGCCGGATGGCGAAGAGATCGGCCTTGGTCTCGTCCGGGCCTTCCCATTGGTGCCCGCATTCATGGGAGTAGACATAGAGCTTCACCGCGGTGGTGAGCCCGTCGATCTTCTTGGTGTTGAGAATGACGAAACCCGGAAAGGCGCCGCCCCAAGAGTCGAAGTTCGAATTCAAAACGGTGGGTCGCGTGCCGCAATTTACCGACCGGCCGTCGATCTTGAGCTCGCCATGCGGGATGAGCTTGGAGTCCGGGGCTTCCTTCAAATATTCCTCGATGGTGGGGCCGTCGGTGGTCGAGCCTTCGGCGCCGCCCGACCATTCCTGCGCCCGCGCGGCGGACATCGGGGCGAGCGCCAAAATGGCCGTTACCGCGAGGACTGCGTAGGTTTTCAACCGAGATTCCCTCATTGCGGCTGGCAGCCTACGAGGCCGGACCCTTACTTGGCAATCGCCTCGGATAGGACATTGTGGCGCTAGTTGCCGCCACTGGCGGTGACCCCGCCTTTTTTCGCGAAACATTGCCGCAGTTGGTTGCAGCGATCCTCCGGGTCCGGATGCATGGGCCCGTGGCCGGCGATATTGAAGGCCGCGCAAATATCCTCGAGGCCTTGCTTGGTGAGCCAGCCCTCGCGGCGGGCGCGGCGCACGGCGTAGCAATCGGCGGCGGTCTCGCCGGGGCCATAAAGAATGTGCCCGCATTCGTGATAATAGATCAGCCATTGCACTTGGCGCGGCAGCTCCTTGATCGCGGTCATGTTGAGCATGATCACGGTGGAGGAGACGGCGAAGCCTTCGAAATCGCGCACCAGCGTCGAGGTCATGCCGCAAGACAGTCTGCGGCCGGCAACGACGAGTCTGCCGGGCGCGACGAGCTTGCTGGTCTCGGCAGCATTCACATCGTGCTCGATGGGAGCGGCGAGTGACAGCGCCATAGAATCAGCGCGGCCAAACCTCGGAGACGGGCAGCCAGTGTCATGATGTGATTCTCTGCCCCGTCTTTCGCGTTTCCGGCAGTCTGCGGGTGGGGGGTGGAAGCGTCAACGTCAAATCGCCCCTTGTGACGCCCCGACGCGGGCTCAGGCTCCGGCCTTCTGCTCGATATATTCCATGTCGGCATCGGACAGGCCGAAATGATGGCCGATCTCATGGACCAAAACATGCGTGACGATCTGCGCCGAGCGTGTCGTCGTGCTCGGCCCAATAATCGAGGATCGGGCGGCGGTAAAGAAACACCATCTCCGGCAGCGTGGTGATGTCCATCACGCTTCGCCGCGCCAGATCGACGCCGTGATAGAGGCCGAGCAGATCGAAGGGCGATTCGATCTTCATCGCATCGAGCACGTCGTCGGTGGGAAAATCCTCGATGCGGATCAGCACATCGCCGCACATGTCGCGGAAGGTTTTTGGCAGCGTGGCGAACGCGGCGCGCGCCATCGCTTCGAATTCGTCGAGCGACGGCGCTGATGCGCCGGTCCAGTCGACGGATGCGCCCTCTCCTTGTCAGCGCGGCTTTTCGCCAAGGACGATGCCTTCTTGCAAAGTGAAGACGAGTCCGGAGTCGGTCTCGCGCGGCTTCAGCAGATCGCGTAAGGGTTGCTCGGCGAGCAAATGTCTTTAGCCGCGCGATCGCCTCCTTGCTGCAACGCATACGCTCGACCCAAGGGACGAACTCGATGTCCTGATCGATCTGCTCGCGATGGGTGATCGTAAAGCCGGCTTCCGTCAGCAGCTCACACCACTCGCCAAGTCCGAGACAGCGACCGTGACTCGGATCGCGCAATTTCTCGAATGAATTGTATGCGGCGGCGATCTCGGGAAGATCGGGAGAGACATTGTCGACGATGGCGATTGTTCCGCCGGGCGTCAGCACGCGATAGGCCTCGCTGACGAAGGCGGCAGGATTGGCGAAATGATGCGCGGCGAGGCGGCAGGTGACGAGGTGAAAGCTGCCGTCGGGGAAGGGGAGATCCTCGGCTTGCGCGTGCGCGGTGGCGACATTGGCGAGGCCCTTGGTCTTGGCGAGTTTCCGCGCCTCGGCCAGCATCGGCTCGGTGATGTCGCTGGCAATGACCTTGGCGACGTGCGGGGCGAAGGCGAGCGCGGTGTGACCGGCGCCGGTCGCGACATCGAGCACGCGCCAATGGTTTTGCGGCTTGGTCAGCGCGACGAGAAGCGCGAGCGTCTCGCCCTTGGCATGCACGGTGGACGCGGCGTAGTCGGCGGCGGCGGCTCCGAATTTCTGCTGGACGAGGGAGGTCATGTGCTTTTTGCCATAACCTCATGCGGTGTCATTGCCCGGCTTGACCGGGCAATCCAGTGACTACTCTGGCGAGGCGAATGCATCGCGCTGACCGGTGGTTACTGGGTACCACGCGGTCCGCGGGAATGCTACAAGACTAATGCTCGCGGATGTCGACGAAGCGGCCGGCGATGGCGGCGGCAGCCGCCATTTGCGGCGAGACCAGATGGGTGCGGCCGAGCCTGCCCTGGCGGCCCTCGAAATTCCGGTTCGAGGTCGAGGCGCAGCGCTCCTTCGGCTTCAACTGATCCGGGTTCATGCCGAGGCACATCGAGCAGCCCGGCTCGCGCCATTCGAAGCCGGCATCCTTGAAGATCTTGTCGAGGCCTTCGGCTTCGGCCTGCTCTTTCACCAGACCTGAGCCCGGCACGATCATCGCGCTCAAATTCGCATTGATGTGCTTGCCGGCGACGATCTTGGCGACCTCGCGCAGATCCTCGATGCGGCCATTGGTGCAGGAGCCGATGAAGATGCGGTCGAGCTTGATGTCGGTGATCTTCTCGCCGCCAGCCAAGCCCATATAGTCGAGCGAGCGGATCGCGGCTGTGCGCTTGGTCTCGTCGGCGATCTCCTCAGGTTTCGGCACGCGACCGGAGATGGAGACGACCTGCTCGGGGCTGGTGCCCCAGGTGACCAGCGGCGGCAGGCTTCTCGGCATGCAGCACGATCTCATGGTCGAAATGGGCGCCTTCGTCGGTGTAGAGCCGCTCCCAATGTTTCTTGGCGATCTCGAAGGCGCCGCCTTTCGGCGCGCGGGGACGGCCTTTGACATAGTCGAAGGTCTTCTGGTCGGGCGCGATCAGGCCGGCGCGCGCGCCGCCCTCGATCGACATGTTGCAGATGGTCATGCGGCCTTCCATCGACAGCGCGCGGATGGCCTCGCCCGCATATTCGATGACGTAGCCGGTGCCGCCGGCGGTGCCGATCTCGCCGATGATGGCGAGGATGATGTCTTTGGCGGTGACGCCCTCTTTGAGCGCGCCATCGACGCGGACGCGCATGTTCTTGGCTTTGCGCTGGATCAGGGTCTGCGTGGCGAGCACGTGCTCGACCTCGGATGTGCCGATGCCGTGCGCGAGCGCGCCGAAGGCGCCATGGGTCGAGGTGTGGCTGTCGCCGCAAACGATTGTCGTGCCGGGCAGGGTGAAGCCTTGCTCCGGTCCGATGATGTGGACGATGCCCTGGCGGTGATCGAGCTCGCCGAAATATTCGATGCCGAACTCGGCCGCGTTCGCGGCGAGAGTCGCGACCTGCAGCGCGGATTCCGGATCGTCGATGCCGTGGGAGCGGTCGGTGGTCGGCACGTTGTGGTCGACCACGGCGAGCGTCTTCTTCGGCTCGCGGACTTTGCGGCCGGTCATGCGCAAGCCCTCGAAGGCCTGCGGGCTCGTCACTTCGTGGACCAGATGCCGGTCGATATAGAGCAGGCAGGTGCCGTCCGGCGCCTGATGCACCATATGGTCGTCCCAGATCTTGTCGTAGAGGGTGCGGGGTTTGGTCATTTCCGGGCTTGTCGTACTACAAAATGCTCAATTTTCTACAGGTCAGATAGGCCTTTGAACGGCCTTTGAAAATCCCCGCCTAACGACTTCGTCATGCCCGGGCTTGACCCGGGCATCCAGGGCATCGCTCGGAGCAAGGGCTCTGGATCGCCGGGTCAAGCCCGGCGATGACGAGCGGACGAAGGGGTGCCTCCAAAGGCTTAAGCGCCGAGGAAGTCCATCTTGCCGAGCTCGACGCCGTTATGGCGGAGGATGAGATAGGTGGCGGTGCGTGGAAGAACAGGTTCGGCAGCACGAAGTTGAAGAGGTAGTCCTGGCCGGTGAAGACGAACTCCTTGCCGCCGACCGGGATGGTCAGCTTCTTCGCCTCACTGCCGTCGATCTGAGCCGCCGACAGCGTCTTCACAAAATTAACGGCCTGTGGCGATCCGCGCCTGAAGCTCCGGGAAGGTCGTCTCGGTGTCCGGGTTGCTCGGAATGTCGACGCCCGCGAGCCGCGCCGAGCCGCGGATGACCATGTCGGATGCGATTTGCACCTGCTTCGACAAAGGCAGCATGTCGGGCGCGAGCCGCGAATTGATCAGCACCGAAGGCTCGATCTTGCGGGACTCGGCGAAGGCGGCGCCCTTAGCGAGAACGTTCGATAAGTTCCCGAGCACGCGGATGAAGACCGGAACCGAAGCTTGGTACATCGACAGAGACATGATCACTCCTCACGGAAAGTCGTTGAAGGAAACGGGGCTGCCGAAATCGCCGCGCGCTATTTCTTCGGCTTCTTGGCTGGCTTCTCGGACTTGGCCTTGGGAGCTTCGCCCGCCGGCTTCGTCGACGTCGGCAAGCTCGTCGTCGCCGGCGGGAACTTCATCGGCGGTCGACTCCGCCATCAGCGCCACGGCCTTCGACACCCAATCCTCGTTCTCGATCTGGCCGTCGAGGACAAGCTGCTCGTCAACGAAGGCGATCTCGTCGTCGGTGAGATTGGCGAGCTGGTCGAATTTGATCAGACCGAGCTTGTTCAGCTTCTTCTCGAGCTCCGGCGTGATGCCGACGATCAGCTTCAGATCATCGGGCTCGCCCTTCGGCTTGGTGAAGCCCTTGAAAGCCTCGGTGGTGGCGCCTTCTTCTTGGTCTTGCCGTGCGTATCCTGGCGCTCGGCGATGCGGGCAGACTTGCCGCGGCGGCCGCGCAGATAATACAGCTTGGCGCGGCGGACCTTGCCGCGGCGGATCACTTCGATGGATTCGATCAGCGGCGAATAGACCGGGAAGACGCGCTCGACGCCCTCGCCATAGGAAATCTTCCGCACGGTGAAATTCTCGTTGATGCCGCCGCCGGCGCGGCCGATGCACACGCCCTCATAGGCCTGCACGCGGGAGCGTTCGCCCTCGACCACCTTGACGTTGACTTTGAGCGTGTCGCCTGGCGCGAAATCCGGAATCTTGCGCTTCTTGGCGAGCTCGGCAGCCTGCTCTTTTTCGAGCTGTTCGATGATATTCATGACAAAAGCCTTTCTCCGGGCGCCTGCCTGGCCAAAAGGCCATTTTAAGCGAACGCCATTCTTTTTGATTGATCCTGAAATTTGTGCGGGCAGAAGCGCGCGGGCCTTTCCTAGCCTAGGTTTCCTGGCTTGTCGATGGGCTAAAGCTCAGCCCTTCTTCAGTTTTTCCCACAAATCCGGGCGGCGGGACTTGGTGATGGCTTCGGCCTGCTGTTTTCGCCATTTGGCGATCTTGTCATGGTCCCCGGACAGCAGAATTTCCGGGATGGCGCGGCCCTCCCAATCCCGGGGCCTGGTGTAATGCGGGTATTCGAGCAGGCCGCTGGCGAAGCTCTCCTCGGCAAGCGAGGCCTCGTTGCCGGCGACGCCGGGCAGCAGCCGCACGCAGGCATCGAGCAGCACCATGGCGGCAAGCTCGCCGCCGGAAAGCACATAGTCGCCGATGGAGATTTCCTCGATCTGCCTCGCTTCGAGCACGCGCTCATCGATGCCTTCGAAGCGGCCGCAAAGCAGAATGGCGCCGGGGCCCTCGCTCAAGGTTCGGACGCGTTGCTCGGTGAGGGGACGCACCGCGCGGCGAGAGATAGATGGTCGGCGAGGCGGGCGGCATCATTCCCCGCGCAGCGTCAATCGCGGCGGCGGCAATGTCGGCGCGCATCACCATGCCGGCGCCGCCGCCGGCAGGGGTGTCATCGACGGAGCGATGTTTGTCGGTGGCGAAGTCGCGGATGTCGATGGTTTGCAGCGACCATTTCTCGTTCGACCAATGCCTTGCCGGCGAGGCTCAAGCCCAGCGGCCCCGGAAAGAAGTCCGGCATGATGGTGAGGACGGTGGCGCGCCAAGTCATGCCTCGCCCTCGTCGGTCTCCGGAAGCACGAGAGTGATGCGGCGCTCTTCGGTGTCGATCTCGGGCACGGTGGCGTCGGTGAATGGCAGAAGCAGAGTGTCTTCGCTGGTCGGCGAGCTTCACCTCGATGATGTCGCCGGCGCCGAAATTATGCACCGCGACCACGGTGCCGATCTGAACCTCGAAGGCATCGTAAGCGGCAAGCCCGATCAGATCGGAATGGTACCAGGCGCCTTCCTCGGCCGCCGGGAGACGATCGCGCGGCACGTAGAGCTTGGTGCCGGTCAGCGCCTCGGCGCCCTCGCGCGTGGTGACGCCCTCGATCCGCGCGATCAGGCCCTTCGGGCCCGGTCGCACGGTTGCAATCACGATCGTGTTGGCACCCGTCTCGTCCTCGAGCGGGCCGTAGTCGGCGATGGCGGCGGGCGTCTTGCGTGAAGGAGCGGAGGCGAACCTCTCCCTTCAAGCCGTGCGCCGCGCCGATATCGCCGAGGAGAACGCGATCCTTGCCGGACAAGGTTATTCCGTCGCCGGCTGCTCGGCCTCTGCCGTTTCGGCAGGAGCCTCGGCCGGGGCTTCGACGGGAGCTTCGGCGACAGGCTCAGGTGGCGGAGCGGCGGCGGCTTCCGCAGCGGCCTTGACCGCCTCGGCGGCGGCCTTGGCTTTCGCTTCGGCTGCCGTGACCTTGGCTTCCTCGCGGTCGAGACGCTTCTGGCCGGGCTTGGCCTTCTCCGGATTGTTACGGGCATCGCGCTTGCGAATGCCGGCCTTGTCGAGGAAGCGGAGCACGCGGTCGGTCGGCAGCGCGCCGACGCCGAGCCAATGCTTGACGCGATCCTCGACCAGCTTGACGCGGTCGCCGGAATCTTTCGGCAGCAGCGGATCGTAGGTGCCGATCTTCTCGATATAGCGGCCATCGCGGGGGCTGCGGGAATCCGCAACCACGATCCGGTAATATGGCCGCTTCTTCGCGCCGGCCCGCGCCAGTCTGATCTTCAGTGACATTCTTACGTTCTCCTATGCGTTCAACTATCGTTTCTTCGATTTCGGTAATCCCGGCAGGCCACCGGGCAAGCCCGGAAGTCCGCGCGGCAAGCCGCCCATTCCGGCCAATCCCGGAGGCAAACTCGGAAATCCTGGGGGCAAGCTCGCGCCTGCCGGCAATTCCGCCGGCATCTGCGGCGGCGGTCCGCCTGCGCCAAACATCTGGGCGAGAAATCCGCGCTTCTTGCCCATCGTCTTCATCATGTCGGCCATCTGCCGGTGCATCTTGACCAGCTTGTTGATGTCCTGGACGGAGGTGCCCGAGCCCGACGCCACGCGCTTCTTCCGCGACGCGTTGAGCAATTTCGGGTTCTTGCGCTCGGACTTCGTCATCGAGCCGATCATCGGCCTGCTGGCGCGTGAAGATGCTGTCGTCGAGATTGGCGCTGTCGATCTGCTTCTTCACCTTGCCGATGCCGGGCAGCATGCCGAGAATGCCGCCCATGCCGCCGAGCTTCTGCATCTGCTTCAGCTGCTCGGAAAGGTCGTCGAGGTCGAAGGCGCCTTTCTGAATCTTCTTGGCGATGGCTTGCGCCTTGTCGATCTCGACATGTTCGAGCGCCTTCTCCACCAGGCCGACGACGTCGCCCATGCCGAGAATGCGGCCGGCGATGCGCGACGGATCGAAATCTTCCAGCGCGTCGAGCTTCTCGCCGGTGCCGATCAGCTTGATCGGCTTGCCGGTGACCGCGCGCATCGACAGTGCCGCGCCGCCTCTTCCGTCGCCGTCGACGCGGGTGAGCACGATGCCGGTGAGCGACACGCGCGCATCGAAATTCTTGGCGAGATTGACGGCGTCTTGGCCGGTGAGCGCGTCGGCCACGAGAAGCGTCTCGTGCGGCGTCGTGATCTTCTCGACCGCCTGCACCTCGTCCATCAAGTCTTCGTCGATATGGGTGCGGCCGGCGGTGTCGAGCAGCAGCACGTCGTAGCCGCCGCGTCTGGCGGCATCGAGGCTGCGCTTGGCGATGGTCTTGGGATCTTCGCCGGCGACGATCGGCAGCGTATCGGTGGAGGTCTGCTCGCCCAGCACGCGAAGCTGCTCTTGCGCGGCAGGACGGCGCGTGTCGAGCGAGGCCATCAAGACTTTTTTCTTGTCGCGCGCTTGCAGGCGCTTGGCGATCTTCGCCGTGGTCGTGGTCTTGCCGGAGCCTTGCAGACCGACCAGCATCATCACGACGGGGGGCGCCGCGTGAAGATCGATGGGCTTGGCATCGGAGCCGAGCACGCGCACGAGCTCGTCATGCACGATCTTGATCACCATCTGGCCGGGCGTGATCGAGCGCGCCACTTCTTGGCCGATGGCCTGCTCGCTCACCTTGGCGATGAAATCGCGCACCACATCGAGAGCGACATCGGCCTCGAGCAGCGCGCGGCGCACCTCGCGCATGGCTTCGCCGACATCGGTCTCGGTCAGCGCACCTTTCCGGGTGAGCTTGTCGAAAATGGCGCCAAGCCGGTCTGATAAGGTCTCGAACATCTCACTTCCAACAGCGCAAAGCAGAAACGCACCCGAGGGCGCATCGCGCTGTCGGATGTTGACCCCCCTGACTCCTGATTTGCGCTACCGCGCTTCGCCTACTTGAGCGCTAGCAAGGCAAAAGGCTAACCATGTTCAGGGCGGCGGCTCATTTTCAGAGCTGCCTTGAATTCGGCCGGAATGTCGGCCAGAGGCGCCTCTAAGTCAAGCCGGGAGAAGCCTTAATTGGCGCCAGAAAAGTAATTGCCATGGAAATGGAAGGGAATCGGGTGGGGGGCCTCGGCGCGGGCCAATTCCTTCAAGTTTGCCGCATCGAGCACGAGGAGAGACGAGCGGTCCTTGTCGATGTCGAGCACGATGGAGAGCAGGACGCCCTCGTCCTCGGCCTTGGCGCCGGGCGCGGGAACAAAGACCGGCTCGCCTGGATAGAGACCGTTCTTGTACCAGCGTGACAGGGAGCGCGCGTCGAGATCGATCTTGACGATGGAGTCGAGGAAATCGCCCTCGGTCTCGATGCCGGTGCCCCAGACATAACGATAAGGCTTGCCGGCGTGCGCCTCGTAGTTGATGCGCGGCAGCTCGATCGAGGCGGGGGCGAGGATCTCGCGTTTCACGGCACCGCCATCGAGCGGCACATGAAAGCGCGTCAGCGTACCTGTCGCGGTGATCGGCGATGCCGGCGCGGAGCCTTGCGAGATAAAGCTGATCGATGATGGAGGAGTCTTCATAGGCGATCAGGTCGATCGGCGAGGCTGTCGCCATTCTCATAAGCGTTGACATGATGGAAGGCGAAGCATGGATCGGCGTGCGTGGCCGTTGTCGACCTTGCCGCTGTCCTTCTCGACGAGATGGAATTTCAGTCCGCGCTCGGGCAGCCAACGATAATTCTGAATGAACGGCTTGCCGGAGAATTTCAGCTCGAGCGCGCTGACGACGATGGGAAATTCGACGAGGACGAGGTGGCGCTCCGTCATGCCGAAAGAGTGCATATAAGAGGGACGATCGACCGGAATCTCGGCAACGACCTGTTGCGCGCCGTTGTCGCTCACTGCGATCAGCCGGTAGACGCTGTGAAGGCCGAACGAAACGACATAATTGTAGTGACGCTTGCGCGTCTGCGTCGTAATGCGCGTGCGCGGTGGAGACTTGGCCGGACAACGCCTTGTCGTAGGCGAACACGCCGAGTGTCGCGAGCGTGTCGGGATCGAAGCGCAGCGGTAGCGTCGTCTCGGTGAAGGCGACGATGTTGCCGCCATAGTCCATGACATTGACGCAGCAATTGTCGGTAAAGTGCGGATCGAACCAGGCGGCGACGCGGCCAAACAGAGTGCGGCACGGATCGGTGGCGAATTCGGCGTAGGAAATCTTGCCGGTGCTTCTAGCGGCGCGGAAGGCGTCGCTCTCGAGGAAGCGGCTGGCATAGGTGACGGCGCCGTTCGCGAAGGCGAAGCGATGCAGCATGGCGAGGCCGTCGAACCAATGATTGTAGGTTCGGTCCCCCACCTCGAATTTCGATGGGCCGGTGCGAAGCAGGGTGCCTTGAAGCCAAGCGGGCAGCGCGCCCTCGACGCGAAGCGGAATAGGGGCCCGGGTCTCGCTCTCCAGCGACTTGAAACCCACGCCATAGGGAAATGTCAGGCTTTTCACGGCTTTCCTCGCCTATCCGCGAGAAATCTAAGCCTTGTTCCTTAAGACAGGCTCAAGGCGGACGGCGAGATCGAGCAAAGCTTCGTCGCCGCCTGGCCAGCCAATGAAGGACAGCCCGACCGGGCAGCCGGAGGCCTCAGCCGCGGGGATCGAGATTTCGGGCAGGCCCGCATGGCCGGCAAGGCAGGTGCTGGCCAGGGTCTTGCTCCTGAATTCGACGGTCGAGGCGCCATCGGGAATGTCGCGCTCCGGCGGGAATTCCGATGTCGTCGGCATGACGATGACCGTGCCGGGCTGAGCCAGCCCACGCATGCGTTTGGTCACCTCGACGCGCACGGCCCGCGCGGCCTCGGCCTCGGCGGGCGTAATCTTGGCGGCCATCTCGAAACGCTCGCGGATCGCAGGCGCGAGACTGTCGGGATGCGACAGGGCGAAGGGCAGCAGCGTCGACTGAATCTCGAAGCCCTGGATGACGCGAAAGGCATTGCGCCAGTCGTCGATATCGTCCCCGGCGATGATCTGCCGCTCGGCCTGCGGCAGCCCGCGGCCGATGAGCGAGAACACCTGCCAGATGGCTTGATCCATATTGGTCTCGGCGCGCGAGAACATGTCCTCGGCAACGATCAGCCGTTTGATGTCCGCTTCGACCTTGTCGCCGGTGAGAAGGACGTGGCCGAGCTTACGAAACAATTCGGCCTCGCGCGCGAGAAAGCCGATCGTGTCGTAGCTCGGCGCCATCGGTGTGGCACCGAAGCTGTCGATGCGGCCGAAGCTCGGACGCAAGCCATAGAGCCCGCAGAACGAGGCGGGCACGCGGATCGAACCGCCAGTGTCGCTGCCGAGCGCGAAGTCGCAGAGCTTCGCGGCGACGGCCGCCGCCGATCCGCACGACGATCCGCCGGTGACATGGCGCTCCGCTCTGACATTGATCGGGGTGCCGTAGTGGATGTTGGTGCCGAGCACGCTGTAGAAGAATTCGTCGCAGACATTGATGCCGGTGAGCGATGCGCCCGCATCGAGCAGCCACTGGATGGCGCGGGCGGTGGCGGGCGCACCCTTGGCTTCAGCGTACCAGGCGGCATTGCCGTTGGAGACCTTGCGGCCGGCGATGGCGAACAAATCCTTGACCATGAAGGTGCGGCCGGCGAGCGGACCGGAGTCGCGGCCGAGCAGCGGCTCCTTCAGCGTGTGAGGCATCAGGGCGCCGACGGGATCTTCAAGAGGCACTGAGATCATTCGCGCATCCAAGGCGTAGAAGCTGGTTTCAGTCTCGTTGAACGCCATATAACAGCGTCTGCGAGCGGCGGGCGAGCCCGCATATGAGAGTAGGCAATGATGTCCCCAGGAGCGCGCACGACAACGAGCCGGGAGCTGCCGCGCGCGATCTGGGCGCTGGGGCTGACATCGCTGTTCATGGATGTCTCCTCGGAGCTGGTGCACGGCCTGTTGCCGCTGTTCCTCGTGGTCAATCTCGGCGCGAGCGCTGCAATGCTCGGGCTGATCGAGGGGCTCGCGGAAGCGACCGCGCAGATCACGCGCGTATTCTCCGGCTGGCTCTCCGACGTGCTCGGCAAGCGGAAAGCCCTCGTCGTCGCCGGCTACTCGCTTGCGGCCGCGACCAAGCCGCTGTTCCCGCTGGCGAACTCCATCGGGCTCGTGCTGTTCGCGCGTTTCGTCGACCGGATCGGCAAAGGCATCCGCACCGCGCCGCGCGACGCGCTGATCGCGGACATGACTCCGATCGAGGCGCAAGGTGCCGCGTTCGGCTTGCGGCAATCGCTCGATACGATCGGAGCAACGATCGGACCGGTGCTGGCGATCGGGCTGATGTTTCTCTTCAACGACGATATCCGCGCCGTGCTGTGGTTCGCGGTGATCCCGGCAATCATCGCAGTGCTGGTGCTGGTGTTCGGGGTGAGCGAGCGGGCGCTGCCGAAGAAGAAGGGCCAAGTCGCCGCTCGAATGGAAGGAGCTCGGCAAGCTCGGCACCGCCTATTGGCTCGTGGTCGGCGCCGGCGCCATGTTCACGCTGGCGCGCTTCAGCGAGGCGTTCCTCGTCATCCGCGCGCATGATGCCGGGCTCGCGCTCGCCTGGACGCCGGCGGTGATCGGGATCATGAGCTTGGTCTTTGCCGCCACGGCCTATCCGGCGGGACGCTTGCAGGACAGGATCGGGGCGCGGCCGCTGCTGCTGCTCGGCCTCGTCGTGCTGATCGCGGCGGACATGGTGTTGGCGCTGGCCGGTTCGCTGGTCGGCATTTTCGTCGGGATTGGCCTGTGGGGCCTGCATATGGGCCTAACCCAGGGCGTGCTTTCGGCCCTGATTGCCGGGACGGCACCGGCGCGGCTTAGGGGCACGGCCTTCGGCCTGTTCGGCCTGGTGTTAGGGGTGGCGACGCTCGATTGCGAGCCTGGTCGCAGGCGTGCTTTGGGACAGAATCGGGCCGGAGGCGACGTTCCAGGCCGGTGCTGGCTTCGCGGCACTAGCCTTCATCGCCTTCCTGATTTCGCAGGGACGGCACAGCAATCCGCCTCGCTAGTCTCTCTCGCGCTGCTTAGAGGAGGGTCGTGCGAACAGCCAGCGCCGAGGCAAGCGCGCGAAGCGGCCGCGTCAATCGCCAGCTCGTGCTGGAGTGGAGCGCGGCAAGCTTCGCACGAAGTGCTGCATTCGATTTTGCCAGGTCCGTGGCGTCCGCCGAGCGAAAGCTACTCTGCCGGTGCGGTTCGCCGCGACCTTCGGATCTTAGCAGCGAGACCAGACTGTTCAGGGCAACGCGATTGACAACATCGCGCGCAGCTTCGCGCAACGCGGCTGGTCCGCCGGGACTTGTCGAGCGCCTCGGCATAGACGGCCTGTGGTGGCGTTCCGTCCGGGATGGATGGAAGCAGGATTTTGGGCCACCACGCGGCGTGATCGGCAATGGTCAGAAAGGCCTCGAGCTGCGCGAAGTCGGAGTGCCGAAGTTCTTTTCGACCCGCGGTGAAATGCAACAAGGTCGGGTCGCGAATGATCGCCATCGCGGCCAGCCCGTAACTGGCCAGCAGCTGCTTGAACATGACCCAATCGGCGCCCGCCTGGACGTGTTCGGGAATTGACTCGCGGCTTGGAAAGGCGTCGGCGCGGAACACCACACAACCGGCGCAAAGCGTGTTTCGCTTCGCGAAGTAGTCTCGCTCATCGGCAAAAAGCAGATTGGTGAGATCGGGGGCGGCGATCCCGTCGGAAGACACCCAGAGCGCGCGGGAATACGCCCATCGCTTCGACGGATCGGCAAGCGCCGCGCCGTGCAGTTCCAGGTGGTCGGGAAACATCAGATCGTCATCGGCGGCAAAGGCAATGAGCTCACCACGCGCTTCGCGCAGAGCGATGTTGCGATTGGCGTAGCCGAAGCCCGGCGCCTTTGGCAGGTCGAACCAGCGAATGCGCGGGTCGGTGAAACGGCCGACGGCTGCCGCCGTGTCAGCGCTTGCGCCGTCGCCAACGATAAAGAGCTCAAAATCGGTTGCTCGGTCTGATCGAGCACCGATTGAATCGCATAAGCCGATGACGTCGGGCCGATAATGCGTCGGCAGCAATACCGTGAAGCGCGGGCTCACCAGCCCCTGGCTCCGTCGAAGCTGAAGGGAATCAGCGGAGTATCGATCGGAAGCCGATATTTGTCGGGACTGGCATGGTTGTAGCAAATGGTCGGGAAGTTGATGCACCGCATCGGCTCGCGCGGTGAAATTGTGATCGGCATGCCAGACAAAGCGGGGAATATTCATCAATCGCGGCCGATCGGCAGAGAGCACGATCGCGACAAATCTTGCCGTAGGTCGAGGAGTCATGGCGCGGATCGAACATCACGACCTCCATTTTGCCTTCGATGACGAAATAGCGGTCCTCGTGATTCCTTGTGAAGGCCCCAGCCCTTCACCACGCCAGGTTCGATGGTGAAGGAATAGACGAACAGCAGTGGATCGCGGATGCCAGTTCCAGCGCGTGTCGTAGAGTTCGACGACACTGCCGCGATCGTCGTGATGAGTGACGGTGTCGCGAAAGCTGATGCCATCGAGCAAGGCAGTGGTGGAGACGCCCGCTCGGTGACGGTCTGCTGATCCTGCGCCGCCGCCGCCAGTGTCTCTTCCGAGAAGGTCTTTTTTCATGCGGTGCAAAGTATTTTAGTTCGGGAAATACTGGCAATTCACCCTGTTGTCGCTCATATAAGCACGAGAGACTTTCCTCGAGCAGCGCCACATGAACCAGGCAAATTTCCGCAAGATGAACGGGCTCGGCAACGATTTCGTCGTGCTGGACGGCCGCGTGCGGCCGCTTGCGCTCGGGACGGAAGCCGTCAAGGCGATCGCCGACAGGCAAGCGGGGATCGGCTGCGATCAGCTGATCGCGCTCGAGCCTTCAACGAAGGCCGATGTGTTCATGCGGATCTGGAATGCCGATGGCGGCGAGGTGGCGGCTTGCGGCAACGCGGCGCGCTGCGTGGCGGCGCTGCTGGCGGAAGAGCGCGGCCGCAGCGACGTGACGGTCGAGACCGAGGCCGGGGTGCTCGACGCGACTGTCAACACAGACGGCACGGTGACCGTGGATATGGGAGCCCGCGATTCGATTGGCAGGACATTCCGCTCGCGGAGCCGTTCGCCGATACGCGCTATATCGAGCTGCAGGTCGGGCCGATCGATGCGCCGGTGTTGCATTCGCCGTCGGTGGTCAATGTCGGCAATCCGCATTGCATCTTCTTTGTCGACGATGTCGAGGCTTACGATCTCGCGCGGTTCGGGCCGATGCTGGAGCATCATCCGCTGTTCCCCGAGCGCGCCAATATTTCGCTGGCGCAGGTGACGGCGCCGGATGCTTGCGCTTACGCACCTGGGAGCGTGGCGCGGGCTGACACAGGCCTGCGGCACGGCGGCTTGCGCGGCGGCAGTCGCGGCGGCCAGGCTGAAGCGCACCGGCCGCAAGGTTAAGGTGAGCTTGCCCGGCGGCGATCTCCTGATCGAGTGGCGGGAGAGCGACGGGCATATTCTGATGACAGGCCCATATTCGCTGGATTTCGAGGGCATTCTGCCGGCCTCGCTGCTCTAGATATTTCGTGTTAGACAGCCGACCATGTCGAAGATCGAAATCATCACCTTCGGTTGCCGCCTCAACGCCTATGAATCCGAGGTGATGCGAAGCCATGCCGAGAACGCCGGGCTCGAGGACGCGGTGATCTTCAATACTTGCGCGGTGACGGCGGAGGCCGTGCGCCAGGCGCGGCAGGCGATCCGCAAAGCCCGCCGCGCGCGGCCCGATGCCAAGATCGTGGTCACGGGCTGCGCGGCGCAGATCGATCCGGCGCGCTTTGCCGAGATGGCTGAAGTCGATCACGTCATCGGCAATCAAGAGAAGACCGAGTGCGGCACGTTCCAGGGCCTCGTCGCGAGCGACACGGAGCGGGTCAAGGTCAACGACATCATGTCGGTGAAGGAGACCGCGCTGCATCTGATCGAGGGCTTCGGCGCGCAGGCGCGGGCCTATGTGCAGATTCAGAATGGCTGCGATCATCGCTGCACGTTCTGCATCATTCCGTTCGGCCGCGGCCCGTCGCGCTCGGTGCCGGCCGGCGAGGTGGTGACGCAGGTGCGGAAGCTCGCCGAGAACGGCTATGCCGAGATCGTGCTGACGGGCGTCGATATCACGGCCTACGGCGCCGATCTTCCCGGCGAGATGACGCTGGGCAAATTGGTGCGGAAGGTGCTGGCGCTGGTGCCGGAGCTGAAGCGCTTGCGGCTCTCGTCGATCGACTCGGTCGAGGCGGACGACGATCTGTATCGCGCCATCGCCGAGGAAGAGCGGCTGATGCCGCATCTGCATCTGTCGCTGCAAGCCGGCGACGATCTCACCTTGAAGCGGATGAAGCGGCGGCATTCGCGCGAGGATGCGGTGCAGTTCTGCGAGACGGCGCAACGCTTGCGGCCGGACATTGTGTTCGGCGCCGATCTGATCGCGGGCTTTCCGACCGAGACGGAAGCGATGTTCGCCAATTCGATGTCGCTGGTCGACGATTGCGGGCTGACCTTCCTGCATGTGTTTCCGTTCTCGGCGCGGCCAGGAACGCCGGCCGCGCGCATGCGCCAGCTCAACGGCGAGGTGATCGGCGCCCGCGCGGCAGCGCTTCGGGACAAGGGTGTTGCCGCACTGAAGGCGCATCTCGCCGGCGCGCAAGGGCGCAGCATTCAAGTGCTGATGGAGAGCGACGGCCAAGGCCGCTCGGCGGATTTCACGCCGGTCCGGATCGAGGCAGAAGGCGCGGGCCAGCATCGTCGATGCGATCGTCAACGGCCATGACGGCAGCGCATTGCTGGCGGTCGTCCAATCATGAGCGAAGAGAAGCAGGGCTGGTTCGCGCAGCTTCGCCAAGGGCTCGCGCGGACCTCAGCTTCGCTGACCGGCAATGTCGCCTCGGTGCTGACCAAAAGGCGGCTCGACGAGGAGACCCTCGACGAGCTGGAAGAGGTGCTGATCAAGGCCGATCTTGGCCCCGCCATGGCGGGGCGCGTGCGCGAGGAGCTGGCGCACTCGCGCCATGAAAAGGGCATCGCGCCGGAGGCGGTGCGCGAGGTGCTGGCCGCCGAAATCTCCAAGGTTCTGCAGCACAGTGGCGAAGCCGCTCGAGTTGAGCGCGGCGCGGCCGAACGTGATCCTCATTGTCGGCGTGAACGGCACCGGCAAGACGACCACGGCGGCGAAACTCGCCAACAATTTCATGCGATCGGGGCACAGCGTATTGCTTGCCGCCGCCGATACGTTTCGCGCCGCGGCGATCGATCAATTGAAACTCTGGGCTGGGCGGATCGGCGCCGAGGTCGTGGCCAAGGATGTCGGGGCAGACCCCGCCGGCGTCGCCTATGAGGCCTTGGAGCGTGCCCGCGCCGAAGGTAAAGACGTGTTGCTGATCGACACGGCCGGGCGGCTGCAGAACAAGAGCGATCTGATGGCGGAGCTCGCCAAGATCGTGCGCGTGCTGAAGAAGCTCGACGATACCGCGCCGCATGGCGTGCTTCTGGTGCTCGACGCCACCACGGGGCAGAACGCGCTCGCCCAGGTCGACGTGTTCAAGGAGATCGCGGGCGTGACCGGCCTCGTCGTCACCAAGCTCGACGGCACGGCGCGCGGCGGCATTCTCGTCGCCATCGCCGAACGCTACGGAATTCCCATCAACGCCATCGGCATCGGAGAGGGCATCGACGATCTCGAACCTTTCGATGCGGATAGTTTCGCCCGCGCCATTGCCGGGCTCGAGGCCCCGAATGAACAAGCTGCCTGAAGTCAAGCCGGCACGCGCGGAAGAGCCGGCGCTGCCGCTCAAGCTCGCAATCGACCTCGGGCCGTTGCTGTTGTTTTTCGCCGCCAACGCGGCCGCCGGCATTTACGCCGCCACCGGCGTTTTCATGGTGGCGACGTTCGTGGCGCTCGGCTTCGCCTGGTGGCGCTATCACAAGCTTCCGGTGATGCTGCTGGTCACCGCGGCGATCGTGCTCGTGTTCGGTGGCCTCACGCTCTATCTCCGCGACGATACCTTCATCAAGCTCAAGCCCACCATCGTCTATCTGATCTTCGCCGGGCTGCTCGCGGGTGGTCTGCTGATGAAGAAGCCCGTGCTCGAGCTGCTGTTCGGCGCTGCCTTCAGTCTGACGGAAGAGGGGTGGCGGAAGCTCACCTGGCGCTGGGCCCTGTTCTTCGTCACCATGGCGATCGTCAACGAGGCGGTCAGGCGCAATTTCTCCACCGACGCCTGGGTGAGCTTCAAGGCGTTCGGGTTCCTGCCGCTCACCTTCCTGTTTGCGGTTGCGCAGGTGCCATTGATGCAACGCTATGGGCTGGCGGAGCCGGGCGAGGCAGCCCCGCCAAAGGACGAGACCAAGACTCGCTGAGCCCAATCTGGTCCTCCGGCCAAGTTCTTTTTGCTCATCGAGGCCGCTGCATCTTGCAGTGCGAAAGCGCCACTCCAATATGACGAACTGGTAGGGGTGCAAAATCAAGCGATCGGTACTGAAAAGGCCCAATTCTTCGTTGGGTAAGGGCAAGCTGGCGTTTGCTGACCGCCCTTTTGAGTTGTAAAAAGGGTCGTAGAGTTCCAGCAAACGAAGGGTACCGGAATCGGACGATTGCACGCCTAGCGAGAAGGACGCGGGAGCGCTGCGATGACACCGAAACGAGGCAAGCCGCTCGATCGTTCGGCGATGCATTTGCTGCATCGTGCGGGGCAGTTCGCAACCGACGCCTTCATGGCAGAGGCCCATTCGAGCGGGCTGACGCCGCGCCAGTTCGCCGTGGTCACCACCATCGCCGAGGAAGAGGGCCTCACCCAGACAGAGCTGGTCGAGCGCACCGGGATTGACCGATCGACGCTCGCCGAGATCGTCGGCCGGCTGTTGGGGCGCGGCCTGATCCATCGCAAGCGCGCCAAGGAAGACGCGCGCGCCTACGCCATCAAGCTCACCGCGCAAGGCTGGAAAAGTTTGCGCGAAGCCGAGCCTGCCGCGACCGCGACCGATACCCGCCTGCTCGGCGCGCTGCCGCCATCGAAGCGGCAGGACTTCATCGATCTGCTGGCTCTGATCGTGAGCACGGTGAGGAAGTAACGCGGCATTTCGGCCTCATGGTCCGAGACGCAGGCCGATTCGCCTGCTGCCTCACCATGAGGAGACTAGCTCGCTCATCCTGAGGATGGCCGAAGCGCCGGTCTCGAAGGATGAGGCCAATCACTTCTCTGTCCCCGGCGTTTGCAATAGCGGCAGCAATTTCTCTTTGATGACATCTTCGGTCAGCGGGCCGACATGGCGGTAGGCGATCTTGCCGTCGCCGCCGATCACGTAAGTCTCCGGCACGCCGTAAACGCCCCAGTCGATGGCGACGCGGCCATTGGCATCCGCGCCGACGCGGGCGAAGGGATTGCCGAAGCGGCCGAGAAAGCGCCGCGCGCTCGCCGCGTCATCCTTGTAGTTGATGCCGTAGAGGCGAATGCCGGGCTGCTTTCGCGAGCTGCATCAGCAGGGGATGCTCCTCGCGGCAGGGCACGCACCAGGAGGCGAACACATTGACGAGCGTGGGCGCGCCGGTCCTGAGGTCGGCGGCTGCGAAGCCCGGCATCGGCGCTCCCTTGTCCAGAAGTCCATCGACCGGTGGCAAAGTGAAGTCGGGAACCTCTTTGCCGACCAGCGCGGAGGGGAGCTTCGAAGGATCGCCGCCATGCAGCGCGAACCAGAACAAGCCCGCGAGGCTCGCGAAGACGAGCAGCGGCAAAGCCGGGCCGAAGCGCCGCCAGAACGGCGGACTTACTCTGTCGCTCATTTCTTCTTGCCTGATGCTGGCTTGGCGCGCGCCGAGCGCCGCTTGATGCCTCTTCGTTCCAGCTCGGCGAGGGTCTCGCGCTGTTGCCGGTCGTCGACCAGGATCGACACCGTCAGAATGGCGATGGCGACAAAGGTCAGCGCGTAAGCTGCCCAGATGAATATTGCGTGCGGACCGAGATCGGGCATGGCTTTAGCGTCCAGAGCCGGCGCGTTGCACTTCGATCTGCTGCAGCGCGTGCACGCGGCGGCGCAAGATCTCGGCGCGCATCGAGATCAGATGCAACAGCACGAAGAGAAGGGTGAAGGCGCCCATCATGACGAAGAGCGGCGTGAGCAGTGCGGGATCGATGGTCGATCCGCCCATGCGGAATACGCTCGCGGGCTGGTGCAGCGTGTTCCACCAATCGACCGAGAATTTGATGATGGGAATGTTGATGGCCCCGACCAGGGCGAGGATTGCGGCGGCGCGGCCGGCGCGGCCAGGCTCGTCGATCGCCTGCCAGAGCGCGATCAGGCCGAGATAAAGCAGAAACAGCACCAGCATCGAGGTGAGCCGCGCGTCCCAGACCCAATAGGTGCCCCACATCGGCTTGCCCCAGAGCGAGCCGGTGACGAGCGCGATGAAAGTGAAGGTGGCGCCGATCGGGGCCGCGGTCTTGGCGGCGACGTCGGCGAGCGGGTGGCGCCAAATCAGCGTGCCGAGGCCGGCGACCGCGATCAGCATGTAGCCGAACATGGCGAGCCAGGCGGATGGCACGTGGATGAACATGATCTTGACCGTCTCGCCCTGCTGGTAGTCGGGCGGCGCCACGAAGAAACTGAGATAGAGCCCGAAACCGAGAAGCAGCACGGTCAGGCCTGCGAGCCAGGGCACGACGGCGTCGACGATGCTCAAAAAACGCGTGGGATTGGCGAGGCTGGTGAGGGTGGCCATGGCGGCTTGGTCTAGTGGGTTTGGCGCATTGGTGCAATCCGGCTAGCGGAGCGCGTTGCGGATGGCGGCGGCGGCGGCGAGCGGCGCGAGCACGATCGATGCGAGGCTGAAGGCCGAAAGCATGAGCAGCGGCGGCCAGGGCGAGGCAGGTCCGGTGATCGCGGCAGAGACGGTGGAGACGCCGAAGATCAAGACCGGCACGTAGAGCGGCAGCACGAGAAGCGCGAGCAGCACGCCGCTCCGCCGCAAACCCAAAGTGAGGCTGGCGCCGATCGCGGCGATGAAGCTCACGGCAGGCGTGCCGGCCAGCATCGCCAGCACGAGAAGCGGAGACGCTGCGATGGGGAGATTGAGCAGCAGCCCGAGAATTGGCGCGAGCAGCGCCAGCGGAATGCCGGTCGTGATCCAGTGGCTGAGGCTCTTGATGGCGACGATTCCGGCGAGCGGCAACGGCCCGGTGGTCAGCACGTCGAGCGTGCCGTCTTCGTAGTCGTTGTGCACGATGCGGTCGGCGGAGAGCAGGCTCGCCAGGAGCAGCGCCACCCACAACACGCCGGGCGCGATGCGCGACAACAGATTGAGGTCGGGGCCAAGGCCGAGCGGGGTGATGGCGACGACGACGAGATAGAAGCCGAGCGCGGTGCCGATGGCGCCGCCCTCGCGCCAGGCGAGGCCGATCTCTCGGGTGAGGAGCGCGAGCCAGGGCCTCATCGGATGCGTCCCCCGAGTTTCAGCTCGCGGGTGAACTTCACTTTGAGCGGCGTGTGGCTGGCGATGGCGGCGATGCCGCCTTGGCGCAGATGTTCGGCGATCAGCCGCTCCAGCACTTTGACCGAGGCGGCATCGAGCGAGACCGAAGGCTCATCGAGCAGCCAGATCGGCCGAGGTGCCGCCAGGAGGCGCGACAAAGCGAGCTTCCGCTTTTGCCCTGCGGAGAGAAGTCCTGCCGGGAGCCGCGACAAGGAGCCAAGGCCGAACAGGGCAAGCGCGTTGCGGAGGCTGCATGCCGCCGCCGTCGAGAAAATCGTGCCAGAAGGCGAGATTCTCTTGAACGCTGGCTGCGGTCTTGATGGCGTTGGCGTGGCCGACATAGTGGCAAAGCTCGGGAAGCGGGGTGTCGCCGGTCTCGCCTTCGAGGCTGAATTCGCCGTCTTCAAGCGGCAACAGGCCTGCGATAAGACGGAATAGGCTAGTCTTGCCGGTCCCGTTCGGGCCGCTCACGAACAACGCTTCACCGGGGCTAAGGTTGAAACTCAGGCCCTGAAACAGCAGCCTGCCACCGCGCCGGCAGCTGATCTTGTTGGCGGCGAGGCCGATCGAATGAGCCATTGCACGGTTTTTGCGCAAGTTGTGACGGAACTGGCAGGTTTCAACGAATTCGTAGGGCGCAAACTCTCCCCGATTGTGCCGGTGGCGCAAGGGCTTTTATAGTGCGGGCCAAGGACCAATTCCGGCCCTTCCCGCCCGAACGTCGCGCCAGGCAGATGCGCGGCATGCCGAGGAGACCCGATTTTGACGGCTTTGCTTGAGAGCTCGCTCGACAGTTTCAAATGCCGCCGCAAGCTGAAGCTCGGCAAGCGCGTCTATTATTATTACAGCCTGAAAGAGGCGGAGAAGAACGGCCTCGCCGATAGTTCGCTGCTGCCCTATTCGCTGAAAGTGCTGCTGGAGAATTTGCTCCGGCACGAGGACGGGCGGACGGTCACCGCCGACGATATTCGCGCCATGTCGCTGTGGCTCGCGGAGCGGCGGAGCGACAAGGAGATCGCGTTCCGGCCGGCGCGCGTCTTGATGCAGGATTTCACCGGCGTGCCGGCGGTGGTCGATCTCGCCGCGATGCGCGACGCCGTGTCCAAGCTCGGCGGCGATGCCAAGCGCGATCAATCCGTTGGCGCCGGTCGATCTCGTCATCGACCATTCGGTGATGGTGGATGCGTTCGGCTCGGACCGTGCGTTCGAGATCAATGTCGAGAAGGAATATGAGCGGAACGGCGAGCGCTACGCGTTCTTGCGCTGGGGTGCGGGCGCCTTCGATAATTTCCGCGTGGTGCCGCCGGGCACCGGCATCTGCCATCAGGTCAATCTCGAATATCTGGCGCAGACGGTGTGGACCAGCGAGACGTCGACGGCATCACGGTGGCCTATCCGGACACGCTGGTCGGCACCGACAGCCACACCACCATGGTGAATGGGCTTGCGGTGCTGGGTTGGGGCGTCGGCGGCATCGAGGCTGAAGCCGCGATGCTGGGCCAGCCGATCTCGATGCTGATCCCGGAAGTCATCGGATTCAGATTGACCGGCGAGCTGAAAGACGGCGTCACGGCCACGGATCTCGTGCTCACGGTGACGGAAGCGTTGCGGCGCGCGGGCGTGGTCGGCAAGTTCGTCGAGTTCTATGGCTCAGGCCTCGACAATCTGCCGCTCGAGGATCGCGCCACCATCGCCAACATGGCGCCGGAATATGGCGCGACGTGCGGCTTCTTCCCGATCGATCAGGAGACGCTGGATTATCTCAAGGCCACGGGCCGGAAAGAGTCGCGGATCGAGTTGGTCGAGGCTTATGCCCGGGCGCAAGGCATGTTCCGCGACGAGAACAGTCCCGAGCCGGTGTTCACCAAGACGCTCGCGCTCGATCTCGGCGACGTGGTGCCGTCGCTCGCGGGACCGAAACGGCCGCAAGACCGGGTGCCGCTCGATCGCGCAGCGTCAGCCTTCATCGAGGTGCTCGACAAGGAATATGGCAAGGCCGGCGAGCAGGGGAAACGCGTGCCGGTCAAAGGCAAGAATTTCGATCTCGGCCATGGCGACGTGGTGATCGCGGCCATCACGTCGTGCACCAATACGTCCAACCCCTATGTGATGGTGGCGGCGGGATTGCTGGCGAAAAACGCGGTGAACAAGGGCTTGAGCGTCAAGCCTTGGGTCAAGACCTCGCTCGCGCCGGGCTCGCAGGTCGTCACCGACTATCTCGAGAAGGCGGAGCTGCAGAACGATCTCGACACGCTCGGCTTCAATCTGGTCGGCTATGGCTGCACCACCTGCATCGGCAATTCGGGGCCGCTGCCGGAGGAGATTTCGCACACGATCCACGAGCATGGTCTGGCGGTCGCGGCGGTGTTGTCGGGCAATCGCAATTTCGAGGGCCGCGTCAATCACGACGTGCGCGCCAATTATCTCGCTTCGCCGCCGCTGGTGGTGGCTTACGCGCTGGCGGGCTCAATTCTGGTCGACCTTGCCACCGATCCACTCGGCATCGGCGAAGACGGCAAGCCGGTCTATCTGAAGGATATCTGGCCGTCGTCGAAGGCGATCGCCAAGCTGGTGCGCAAAGCGGTGAAGCGGTCGATGTTCAAGAAGCGCTACGGCGACGTGTTCCGCGGCGATGAAGAGTGGCGCGACATCGAAGTCAAAGGCGGGCTTACCTACGATTGGGACGCGCGTTCCACTTACGTGCAGAACCCGCCTTACTTCACCGGCATGTCGATGACGCCGAAAGCGTCACGGATATCGAGCGCGCGCGAATTCTCGGTCTGTTTTCGGACTCGATCACCACCGACCACATCTCGCCGGCAGGCGCGATCAAGCGCGACAGCCCGGCCGGGCATTATCTCACCGAGCACGGCGTCACCTTCCACGATTTCAATTCCTATGGCTCGCGGCGCGGCAATCACGAGGTGATGATGCGCGGCACCTTCGCCAATACGCGCATCAAGAACATGATGGTGAAGGGCATCGAGGGCGGGGTCACGGTGCATTATCCGTCCGGTGAGCGGCTGGCGATCTACGACGCGGCGATGCGCTACATGGAAGAAGACGTGCCGCTGGTGGTGTTCGCCGGCAAGGAATATGGCACCGGCTCGTCGCGCGACTGGGCGGCGAAGGGCACGCGGCTGCTCGGCGTGCGCGCGGTGATCGTGGAAAGTTTCGAGCGCATCCATCGCTCCAATCTGATCGGCATGGGCGTGCTGCCGCTGCTGTTCGCGGAAGGTACGTCTTGGCAAACGCTCGAACTCAAGGGCGATGAGAGCGTGAGCTTGCGCGGACTCGCCGAGCTGAAGCCGATGCAATGGATCGAGGCCGACATCACCTATCCGGACGGCAGGACGCGCGCGGTGCCTTTGCGGGTCGCGATCGATACGGCGGATGAGCTCGACTATTTCCGCAATGGCGGCATCTTGCATTACGTGCTGCGCAGCCTGGCGCGGCCGGCCGCCTGAAGACTGCCTCCGGGTCTCACCCATTTGTGACCCTGGTTGAGGTTTTTTAACCGGATATTTCCTGCGGCTTCCTGCATGCTAGGGCCATGAGGCCCCGCTTTCACACCTACGCTGGCGCATTTGCCACGCTCGCGCTCGGCTTGCTCGGCATGGCTGCTGCCGCAGCTCCGGCTTCGCAAGGCCCCGCCGTGATCGAGTTGTTCACCAGCCAAGGCTGCTCGTCTTGTCCTCCCGCGGACGCACTGCTCGACAAGATGAGCGAGATGCCAGGCGTGCTTACGCTGTCCTTCTCGGTCGACTATTGGGATTATCTCGGCTGGCGCGACACGCTGGGCAGTCCCGCCAATAGCGAACGGCAACGTGAATACGCCAAAGCGCGCGGCGACGGCCGCGTCTACACGCCGCAAGCCGTGGTGGACGGTCTGTTGCACGTCAATGGCGCCGACGAGCGGCTGGTGCTGGATGCGATCGATGCCGCCAAGGTCAGGCTCCGCGATGTCCGGGTGCCGGTAAAGGCGCGGGCCGAGGGCGACACGCTGGTGATCGATATCGGCGACGCTCAGGAGAACTCGCATAGCCGCGACGCCACGGTCTGGCTCGCGATCGCCAAGGAAAAGGAGACCGTGCCGATCTCGCGCGGCGAGAATCGCGGGCGCACCATCACCTACCGCCATCCGGTGCGCGAGATCAGTCCGGTCGGGATGTGGAAGGGCGAGGCGATGTCGATTCGCCTGCCGCTGAAGGATCTGAAGACGATGGGCGGCGATTGCCTGGTTGCTCTGGTGCAAGTCAGCAATGGTGGCCCGATCCTCGGCGCGGCTCTCTACGAGCAGGAATAGGCCGGGGCGCCGAAGCGCCCCGACCTTGTCTCTCCCTACAGGATAAAGTCGCTCGGCAGAGCGCGTGTGGAGTCGGCTTGATCTGGAAGTCGGCCCGGGCCATCGCCGTTGACGTCGCCGCCCGAAATAAAAAACGGGCCGGAAGCCGGCCCGCGATCACTCAGTCTGGGAGGTATTAGAAATGAAAATGGCCCGGTCAGAGACGAGACCCCGGGGGGCTGGGGGGCTGAGAATCCGAAGCCTCACCTTTAGACCGGGCCATAGGCTACTAACGGAGCATTAACCCTGTTTTGGGCGTGCCAAGGGCTGAAACGGGGCGGAACTGTGATTAATATTTCACTGTATTACAGCGCGTGTTAGCGCGGGGAGCGTCTTGAATTTTGCGCGGCAGGCGATCATCATGAACGTCCGTTACAGGAGGCGCGTGCAGTTTTGCGCGAAACCGATCCCATAGTGGTGCCGCTGGCCCCTAAAGGCGCCGGCGGCGGATTTGACGACAAGACACGGCGCGACGGCATCGCATTCGACCGTCGAGAGCTCACGCAAATTCTCAATGTCTATGGCCGGAAGGTCGCGAGCGGCGAATGGCGCGACTACGCCATCGACAGTCTGTACGAGAAAGCGGTGTTCTCGGTGTTCCGCCGTTCGAGCGAGTGCCCGCTCTACCGCATCGAGAAACAGCCGAAGCTGGCGCGCCGGCAGGGCGCTTACAGCGTGATCGCGGCGACGGGACTGATCCTGAAGCGCGGCCACGATCTCGGCCGCGTGCTCCGCGCGCTCGATAGAGGCTTGCGCCTGGTCGAGGCTTGAGCGCTTACGCCTCAATCCTCAGCTTCGTCTGCCGCTTGACCCGGCAATCCATTCCATTGGCCTTCCGCGCGTTGAGATGTCACGGCATGGATGCCGGATCAAGTCGGGCATGAGCCCATTCGGCGAAAAGCAAAAGGCCCCGGGGAGAGCCCGGGGCCTTGGTATTGCGTGTCCGCTGCCAGCTTTAGCGGCGATTGCCGAACAGCTGGAGCAGGAACATGAACAGGTTGATGAAGTCGAGATAGAGGCTGAAGCGCGCCCATCACGGCTTTGCGGCCGGCGACAGTGCCGTCGTCGCCGACATAGTACATTTCCTTGATCTGCTGGGTGTCGTAGGCGGTCATGCCGGCGAAGATCAGCACGCCGATCGCCGAGATGGCGAATTGCAGCGCGCTCGACGCAAAGAACAGATTGACCAGCGAAGCCAGGATGATGCCGATCAGGCCCATGAACAGGAACGAGCCCCAGGCGGAAAGGTCGCGGCTGGTGGTGTAGCCCCAAAGGCTGAGCGCCCCGAACGAGGCCGCGGTAATGAAGAACATCTGCGCGATGCTGGCGCCGGTGTAGAGCAAGAAGATCGAGGAGATCGACGCGCCCATCAAAGCGGCGAAAACCCAGAAGGCCAGTTGCGCGGCCGCCAGGCTCATAGAGTTAATGCGCGCGGAGATCAGAAACACCAGCCCGAGCGGCGCGAAGATCACCACCCATTTGAAGGCGCTGGTGAACATGAAGTTGCCGAACGGCGTAAGCCCGGTGATGGTGCCGTCAGCGCCGGTTACCGCGGACATATGGAAGATCGTATAGGCGACGATGCCGGTGATGGCGACGCCAATGCCCATATAGTTGTAGACGCGGAGCATGTAGCTCCGCAGGCCCTGATCGACGGCGCCCGCATCGGTGCGGCCGACGGTCGTGCCTTGCGCGTAACGTCTGTCGAGTTCAGCCATGAGAAATGGTCCTTTTCAGCCAGGTTAGCTAAGTCGGCCTTTCCAAGCCGATTTGGCCTCGAATATGGTGGCTTTCTCCCGCTAACACAAGGTGAAGCCCGGGGGCGAAGAGGCACCTGGAATACCCCTCCAATACGAAGACCAGACGACGGAAATTCCGGCCTGACGCTTGGCATTGGTTTTATTCGGCGCTTACGTCAACGCGTCTAAAGATCGAAATTGCCGGCTGCCAGCGTCGCGACCAATGCGTCCGGGGGCGCGACTATCTTTGGTGAAATTGTGAGGCTTTGTCGGAGTCATGCTTGGCGTCACGCGAATCCAAATACTCACTGACGAAATCGGTCCTCACGCATCTCTGAGATAGGTCGCGGCTTTGGCCGACAACACGCGCCAGGTGGCGACGGCGCCAAGGCCGAGCACGAGGGCAAGCGCAAGCGCGATCGTCTCGGCGATGGCGGCAGCCGAAAAGACGAAAGGAATTTCGAAGGTCCATTTGCACAGCGCCCAGGCAATTGCCGTGGCGAGCAGAACCGAGGCGAGCGCGGTGGTGAGCCCGAGCAGGCCGAACTCGATCAGCTCGGCGCCGATGACGCGGCCGCGGGTGGCGCCAAGCGTCTTGAACAGCACCGCGTGATATTTCCGCCGCTCTTGGCCTGCGGCGATCGCGGTGGCGAGCACGGCGGCGCCAATCAGCAACGTGATCAGCGCGGTGGCGCTGATCGCGGTCATGACCTTGGCCAGAAGCTCGCGCGCGGCATCGACGATGTCGCCGACCTTGATGGCGGTGATGAGGGGAAATTTGTCGGCAAGCGCCTGGATCAGCTTGGCTTCCGTCGCCGGATCGACAGTCTTCGGCAATTCCAACGTGACCATGGTGCGATGCGGCGCGCCCGTAAGCGTATTCGGCGTGAACACCATGACGAAATTGATGGCGAGCGATTCCCAATCGATCTTGCGTAATGAGGCGATCTTGGCATCGACGTTGCGGCCGAGAATATTGACGGTGATGCTGTCGCCGACATTGAGCCCGAGTCCCTTCGCGGCCTCGATGTCGAACGAGACCAGCGGCGGTCCGGAATAATCTTTCGGCCACCATTCGCCTTCGACGATCTCGGATGCTTCAGGCAGTGTTTCCGCGTAAGTCAGTCCGCGATCGCCGTTCAACACCCAGCGATAGTCGGGCCCGACATCGACCTTGTCGACGGGGATGCCCTTCAGCGCCACGAGGCGGCCGCGCAGCATCGGCGCTTCGGCCAGTTTCGCGTTGGCAACGATTGCGCTCGTCGTGTCGCGGAAAGAGGCGACGTCCTCGGCATTGAGATCGAGGAAATAATAGGCCGGGGCGTCGGCCTTGAGGTCGCCTTGCAGTTCCGCGGACAGCGAGCGATGGATCAAGGCCACGGCAACGAGAAGGCCGAGGCCGAGACCAAGCGCCACGGCAACGGAGCGGGCGAGCGATCCCGGTCCCGCGATGGAAGCAAGCGCCAGCGACAGCGACGGGAAACGCTGGCGGCGGAATTTTGCCGCGGCCTGCTTCAGCGCCCAGCCAAAGCCGACAAAGAACAGAAACGAGGCCACGATGCCGAGCGAGATGGAAAAGGTGACCAGCCGCTCCTCGGAAGCAAAGATGCCGAGCGCGAACAGCGCGATGCCGGAGGCTGCGGCGCCGATGATGAAGCTGAGAGCCGGTCGCTCCTCGCGTTCGTCGAGTTGCTGGCGGAGCAAGACCGCGGCGGGAACGCGCGCGGCGCGTCCCAATGGCCACAGCACGAATAGCGCCACCGTCAGGAAGCCGGCCAGCGCAGCGATGAGTAGCGGCAGCAGGTGCGGCTCGACGGCGAGCGGTATCGGCAGCGTCCCGCCATAGAGCGCGGAGATGGCCGGAGGCGCCAGCGCCCCGATCACGAGGCCGATCGAAATGCCGATCGCCGCGAGGAAGCAGGTCTCGAGCGCATAGACGCCGAGCACGAAACGGCTCGAGGCGCCGAGACATTTGAAGGTGGCGATGACTTTCCGCTTCTTTGCCATATAGCCGCCGATGGCGCCGCCGACGCCGATGCCGCCAAGCAGCAGCGCGGTCAGGCCGACAAAATTGATGAACTGGGTGAAGCGTTCGGCGCCGCGGCGGATCGAGGGCGCGGGGTCGGTCCAGTCGCGCGCGTCGAAACCACTCTGCGGGAACTTGGTCTCGAAGTTCGAACGGACCAGCCCGAGCGTTTTCTTGTCGTTGGCGGCGTCGCCCGGGAGTTTCAAACGATAGGTCCAGCGCACGATGCTGCCGGGCTGGATCAGGCCGGTGTTCTCCAATGTTGCAAGCGACATCAGCACTTTCGGCCCATAAGCCAGCCGGTCGGCAAGCCGGTCCGGTTGCTGCCCGAGCACACCGCCGACAACGATCTCGGCGTCGCCGATCTTGAGCTTGCCGCCGACATCGAGGCCGAGACGGTCGAGCAGGGTGCGCTCGACCAGAACCGTGCCCTCCTGCCGCCACAGCGCGCCGGCGCCTTGTGGAGAGATCACAGCGACCTCGCCATAGAGCGGATAGGCATCGTCGACCGCTTTCAGCTCGACGAGCACGCTCTTGCCGGCGGAATTTCGCGCCATAGCGCGAAGGCTCGCGGATTCGCTCACCGCGCCTTGCTGCATCGAGTGCCGCGCGCTCGTCGGGCTCGGCGCGACGATGCACGCGCTCGAAAGCGATGTCGCCGCCGACTAAGAGCCGGCCCTGACGCGCCAGCGCCAGCTCGAAAGATGCCGACAGCGAGCCGATCGAGGCAACGGCTGCGACGCCGAGCGCGATGCAGAAGATAAAGATGAGGAGCCGGCCGGCGCCGGCACGAAGCTCGCGGCCTGCAATCGTAAACGCGAGCGGCAGGCGGAAACCGGAGTGAGCGGGGAGGGGATGGGCGTCCATTACTTGGCGCGCACGCGACGCTTGGCGGCGGTGCCCCCAATGCGGCCGTCCGTCATGGTCACGGTGCGGTCGCAGCGCTTGGCGAGCGCAACATCGTGGGTGATGAGGAGCAGCGTGGCGCGGCTCCGCTCTTTCAGCGCGAAGAGGAGCTCCATCACTTCGGCGCCGGTGGTGGCATCGAGATTGCCGGTTGGCTCGTCGGCGAGGATGAGCGAGGGCCGGGGCGCTAACGCCCGCGCCATAGCGACACGCTGCTGCTCACCGCCGGAGAGCTGCCCCGGAAAATGGCTCTCGCGATGCTTCAGACCGACCTCTTGAAGCGCGGCGCGCGCGACTTCGAAGGCATCGCGACGATCGAGGAATTCAAGCGGCAGCGCGACGTTCTCCAGCGCCGTCATGGTCGGCACCAGATGGAAGGATTGAAACACGATGCCGATTTTGGCGGCGCGGAGTCGCGCCAACTCATCTTCGTTGAGCGCGTTGAGCTCGGCGCCGGCGACAAGCAAGCGTCCTTGGCTCGCACGCTCGAGGCCCGCGATCACCATCAGCAGAGTCGATTTGCCGGAGCCGGAGCGTCCGACCACGGCGATGGCTTCGCCTTCCGCCACGTCGAGATCGACCCCGCGCAAAATATGCACCGGCCCGGCCCGCGAGGGCAGGGTGACATGCACATCATCGAGCTTGATGGCGGGGGAGTATCGTTGCTTCAGAGTCTGGTCCATGGGAATAAACTGTTTGATCTGCTCCAGATGGCACGGTAGCGCGCAATAGAGAAGGATAAAGAGGTCGAAAAGATGAAGCTTGGCATTGCGGGTCTTGTAACATTTGCAGCGGGATTCCTCACTGTGGCATTGACGGCTGGTGCGATGGCAACCGCTCGCGAGCCCGTGATCGTGGTGCTCGGCGACAGCCTCACAGCGGGGCTCGGCCTGCCGCAGGATCAGTCTTTTCCGGCGCAGCTGGAAAAGGCGCTGAAGGCCAAGGGCCAAAACGTGACCATCGCCAATGCGGGGGTCTCCGGCGACACGGCGGCGAACGGACTGGATCGGTTCGATTGGGCTGTGCCGCCGGAAGCAAGTGCGGTGATCGTCGAACTCGGCGCCAACGACGCGCTGCAAGGCCTGCCGCCGGAGGCAACCAAAAAGGCGCTGGAGGAGATTCTCAAACGCTTGCAGGCGCGCGGCCTGCCGGTGCTGCTCGCCGGCATGGAGGCGCCGCGCAACATGGGACGCGAATACGTGGATCAGTTCAGCGCGGTCTATCGCGATCTCGCCGCAGCGCTACGATGTGGTGTTCTACCCGTTCTTCCTCGAAGGGCTTGTGGGCGATGCGAGCCTGTTCCAGGGCGACGGCCTGCACCCAAATGCGCAAGGCGTGGCGAAGATCGTGGACGGGATCATGCCAAAGGTCGAGGAGCTACTGGCCAAGATTCCGACGAAAGGCTAAAACAGTCGCGACTCTCACGCGCGGGCCGAAGCTCCTTGCCCACCATCTACGATCTGAAGCCGAAATTTCAGGCGCTGCTGCGGCCGATCTGCGTGGCGTTGGTGCGCGCTGGAATCACCGCCAATGCGGTGACGGGGGCGGCACTTGCGCTCAGCATGGCGCATGGGGCGTGGCTCGCTTCGATGCCGACATCGCGCTGGCCGCTGCTGCTGCTGCCGGTGACATTGTTCGTGCGCATGGCGCTCAACGCCATCGACGGCATGATGGCGCGGGAGCACGGCCAGGCGAGCGCCGCCGGCGCGGTGCTCAACGAGCTCTCCGATGTGGTCGCGGATGCCGCGCTCTATCTGCCTTTCGCGCTGATTCCCGGGGTTGATGCGCAGCTCGTGGTGCTGGTGGTGATCGCCGGGATCATCGCGGAGATGGCCGGCGCGCTCGGACCGATGCTCGGAGGCATGCGCCGATATAATGGCCCGCTCGGCAAGAGCGACCGCGCCTTTGCCTTCGGGCTGCTCGCGGTCCTGCTCGGGCTCGGGCTCACGCCCGGCACCTGGACCACGCTCTATCTCTCGGCGCTACTGCTGCTCGGCATTGTCACCGTGCTCAATCGCGCGCGGAGCGTGGTGAAGGGGGCCAAGAGCAAATGACGACGATCTGGGGCATCCCGACCAATGTCGCCTATGCCACGGCCGGCATCTATGCAGTCCTGATCCTCGCCAGCCTGATCGTGCTGGGCGCTCGAACGGAAGGGACCCGAGGGCAAATATCGCGAGCTCGTCGATCGCACCAATTCCTGGTGGTGGATGATCGGGGCCTTCACGCTTGCCATCCTGCTCAACCGCACCGTCTCGATCGTGTTTCTCGGCTTCATCTCTTTCCTCGCGCTGAAGGAATATCTGTCGCTGATCCCGACGCGGCGGATCGATCGCGGCGTGCTGTTCTTCGCCTATCTCACCATCCCGATCCAATATTATTGGGCGGCGGTCGGCTGGTACGGCATGTTCATCGTGTTCATTCCGGTGTGGATGTTCCTGGTCTTCGCCGCGTTGATGACCTTGAAGGGCGAGACGCAACGGCTATTTGCGCGCGGTCGGCACGCTGTCCTGGGGCGTGATGCTGACCGTGTTCGGCTTAAGCCACATGGCGCTGCTGCTCGTCGCAGGGGACGCGGCGAACCCGGTCGCGGGCGGGGTGGGGCTCTTGTTCTTTCTCGTGATCCTCACCCAGTTCAACGACGTCGCGCAATATTGCTGGGGCAAGCTGCTGGGCCGCCACAAGGTGACGCCGAAGGTGAGCCCAAAGAAAACCTGGGAGGGGCTGATCGGTGGCGTGGCGACGACGATCGGCGTGGCGGCGCTGATCGGACCGTATCTGACGCCGATGGATCATGCCTGGTCGGCGCTTGCCGGGGGCGTGATCGGCATCGCCGGCTTTCTCGGCGACGTGAATATGAGCGCGGTGAAGCGCGATCTCGGCGTGAAGGATACGGGCGGGCTGATCCCGGGCCATGGCGGCATTCTCGACCGCGTCGATAGCCTGACCTATGCCGCACCGGCCTTCGTGCATTTCTTCCGCTATTTCTTCTTTCCGTGAGGGCCGCGATGAACGCCGTGTTGCGGTTTCTGTTCTTCGCCGTTGTCGTCAGGGCTGTCGTTCTGATCTGGCTGGGCTTGAACGTGCGGCACCGCGAGCGGCTGCCGAAGGACGGGCCCGCGATCATCGCCGCCAATCACAATTCGCATCTCGATACGATGGCGCTGATGTCGCTGTTTCCGCTGCGGCTGCTGCCGAAGCTACGGCCCGTCGCGGCCGCGGATTATTTCGACACTGGCGGGGTCATGGGCTGGTTCGCCAAAAACATCATCGGCATCATTCCGGTGAAGCGGGGCAGCGGCAAGGAGGGCAATCCGCTCGAGCCTTGCGAGCGCGCGCTCGATCGCGGCGAGATCCTGATCATCTTCCCGGAAGGATCGCGAGGCGAGCCGGAAGCGATGCAGGCCTTCAAGAAGGGCATCGGGCATCTGGCCAAGGCGCGGCGCAAAGTGCCGGTGGTGCCGGTGTTTATGTATGGGCTCGGCAAGGCGATGCCGAAAGGCTCAGGCCTGATCGTGCCGTTCAATTGCACGGTGAGCGTGGGCGAACCGCTCTACGGCAAGCCGTCGTACGATGGTTTCGTCAAGGAGCTCGAAGCTTCGATGACTGCGCTGGCGAAGCAGGAGAAATTGCCGGAGTGGGAGTGATGGCGCCTATAGCTCCACCAGCTTCTTGAAGCCGCCATAGATCATGCGCTTGGCGTCGAACGGCATGGAGGACATGTCCATATTGGCGAACCGCTTGTCCTTCATCACTTTGGCGTTCACGCGGTCGCGGTCTTTGCGCGACTTGTACACGATCCAGGAGAACATCACCGTCTCGCTCGGCTTCAGCTTCACGCTGCGTGGGAAATGACGTCCACTTGCCCTTCTTGACGTCGTCGGCGACATATTCGTGAAAGCTGATGGCGCCGTGCTCCTTCCAGATCTTGCCGGCCTTGCTGCGCCAGGCGGCGATAGGCGTGCGACCTTCTTCTTCGGCACCGGCACAATAAATCCATCGACATAAGGCATGGGTGAAACTCCTTTAGCGGCGAATGGGCCGTTTAGGCTTCGGTGAAGACCATCCACGGCACACCGAAGCGGTCTGCCAGCATGCCGAAGGAAGGAGAGAAAAAGGTCTTGGCGAGAGGCATCATCACCTTTCCCCCGTCGGCGAGCGCGTCGAACATAAGCTTCGCCTCGCTCTCATTCGCCACTGTGATCGCGAGCGTGATGCCGTTGAAATTGGGGTTGCCCTTATTGTAGCCGTCGGTGGCCATGATGGTGGAGCTGCCGACGGTAAAGCTCGAATGCAGAATCTTGTCTTCCAAACCTGGCCTGGTCTGGCTCGGTTCCGGCGCATCCTTGCAGCGCATCAGCATGTCGATTTTGGCGCCGACCGCCTTCTTGTAGAATTCGAGCGCTTCCTCGCAACGTCCTTCGAAGTTCAGATAAGGCTGAACATGCATGTCACTGCTCCTCCGATGCGCTGACGCTCAACTCGGGCGGGATTTGGCGTCATCCAGCCGACCGCGGCACCGCCAGGCTCGCGAAGGATGGCGATGCGGCCGACATCCGGCACGTCGAAAGGTTCGCGGATGAAGGAGGCGCCGGCGGCAATCGCCTTTTTGGCGCGGGCATCGACGTCGTCGACCGCGAGATAGGGCATCCAGCTATCGCCCGTGATGCCGGGGCATTTCTCCTTCATCTCGACCATGCCGCCGACGCGCTTGTCGCCTTGCTTGATGATCCAATAGGTGCCCCAGTCCATGGGCATCGGATCGAAGCTCCAGCCGATGGTGTCGGCGTAGAATTGCTTCGCCGCCTTCTCGTCGAGCGTCATCAGTTCATTCCAGCAGAATGTGCCGTGGAATTCCGCGCAAGGATTTTGCGCCTGAGTTGCGTCCCGCATCTGAGTTGCTGCTTGTGCCATGTCACTCTCCTCCCGTTGAGGTTACGAAAGATAATGTTCGAGGCTATCGAGCACGCCGGTCCAGCCCTGGTTGAAGCGGTCGCGTGTCGCCTCGTCGGCCAATTGCTCGTGAATGAGCGTGAGCAGCGAGCCAGAGCCGTCAGGTTTGATCAGCACGGTGACCAGAGACTCAGGTCCCGTTCGGACCGTCGCAGCCGCCGGCCCAGGTGAAGCTCGAGCTTCTCGTTGAGCCACGACCTCGCGGAAGATGCCGCTCACATGATGATGCTCGCCATCGCCGCGCCGGATCGTGATCGAATAGCGGCCGCCTTTCCGCACATCGAAGTCAGTATTCAGAACCTCGGAGTCGGCATCGGGCAGGAACCATTGCTGCAGCTTCGTCGGATCGGTCCAGGCTGCGAAGATCTTCGCAGGAGACGCCTTGAGGTTGCGCTTGATGGTAAGGCTCGGCCTCGCTCGCTGTTGCACGTTATCGTTGGTGCGTGGTTCGACTGCTGCTTGCGCCATGTCACTCTCCTCCTCTACTGCGAAAGATAACGTTCGAGCTTGTTGAAGCAGGTGCTCCATCCTGCGTTATGGCGGTCGCGCGCGGCCTCATCGAAGAATTGCTCGTGGGTGAGCGTCATGAGCGAGCCGCCGTCATCCGGCTTGAAGGTCACGGTGACGAGAGACTCGCGCTCCGGCGTGGTGCGCCACGCCCAGGTGAAGACAAGCTTCTCGCCCGGAACGACTTCGCGATAGACGCCGCTGACATCGTGCTCCTCGCCGTCGGTCCCGCGCATGACGAAGCGATAGCGGCCGCCGACGCGGGGATCGGCCTCGGAATGGAGGGCGTCGATGCCTTCCGGACCCATCCACTTGGCTATTTGCTTCGGGTCCGTCCAGGCCGCGTAGAGCTTGCTCGGGGACGCGTTGAAGCGGCGCCTGATGGTGAGGCTGGGCTTCTGGGCGAGTTTGGCTTCGGCTTGCATGACTTCTCCTCCACAAAAGCGGCGAGACGATCTAATCGTTCCACCCAAAAACGCTGATACGTGTTGAGCCAGTCCATGGCCTCTTGCATCGGTTCGGCGCGAAGTTCGCACGCCACGGTGCGCCCAGTCTTGTGACGCTCGATCAGCCCAGCATCGGCGAGCACATCGAGATGCTTCATGATCGCCGGCAGCGAGACGGGAAACGGCCGCGCCAGCTCGCTCACCGAAAGTCCCGGATCCGCGTCGAGCCTCGCCAGCAGCGCGCGCCGCGTGGGGTCGGAGAGCGCGGCGAAGGTGCGGTCGAGCTCGGCGTGTTGAAACTTAACCATTGGGTTAAGTATTAGACCCGAGGCGGTTGGCTGTCAAGATGGAAGGGGGCGCTATGGGCGGCGGCGTCTCGCGGTGCTAGATTTTCCCCAGTTCCCGCCAGGAGGGGAAGCCGCATGGTCCGCATCGTTTGGCTCGCCGCTCTGCTCTACGCGACCCTGTGTGGGCCGCTCGCCGCGGAAGGCAAGCGCGTGGCGCTGATCATCGGCATGGGCGAGTACCAGCATCTCTCCACTCTCGCCAATCCGGTGCCGGACGCCAAGGCCATCGCCGCGGCGCTGAAGGCACACGGCTTCGAGGTCTCGGAGAATTACAATCTGGATCGCGCCTCGCTGCTGGATGCGCTCGAGGCTTTCGAACGTCAGGCGCAAGGCGCTGAAGTGGCGCTGGTCTACTATGCCGGCCACGGCATGGAGGTCGACGGCAAGAACGTGGTGGCGCCGACCGACATGGAGATCGACTGCAAGGACAAGAAATCGCTGCGCAGCGTCGAGCTCGACAAATTGTTCGCAGCCGCCTCGCCGGCGCCGCAACAGATCGTGTTGCTCGATGCCTGCCGCAACAATCCATTTCCGCAATGCCCAACGCGCGGCGCGGGCGAGGGGAGCGGTTTCCGCGGCTTCTCGCGGCTGACCGAGGACAACCGCTCACTCCTGATCGCCAATGCGACGCTGTCGGGCAAGCTCGCGGCGGATGGCGAAGCCGGCGCGCATTCGCCGTTCGCGACCTCGCTGCTGAAGAATTTCAATGAACACCCGAAGCTCTATTTCCGCGATTTGCTCGACGAGACGGCGCAGGACGTGCGCATCGCCTCGCAAGGCAACCAGGTGCCGGAGATCACGGCGCGGGGCGGCTCGCCGAAGATTTGTCTCGATCCATCGGGATGCGGCGAGGGTGGCCCTGCACTTGCGCCGGAGGCGGTCGCGAACGACCCGGCGTCGATCGCCGAGGCAAAAGCCGCATTGCAGCAGCTCGGTTTTCTCAACGACACGACGCGGGGCGCCGGCGACGAGATTCTCGCCGAAGCCATCAAGCGCTTTCAGTCCAAGGCGGGATTGAGCCCGGACGGGCAGATCACGCCGACGCTGCTTGCGGTGTTGCGCGCGACCAAGGTTGCCGGGATCGCGCGTGCTGCCGAAGCCCGGCGGCGGAAGCGTTGTTGCACCGGGTCCGTCAGAACACGCTTTGGGCGAGACCTTCAAGGATTGCGAGAGCTGCCCCGACATGGTGGCGCTGCCGGCGGGACGCTTCGTCATGGGCGCTAGCAAGGGCGAGAAGGGGCATAAGAAAGAAGAAGAGCCGCAACACGAGGTGAGCGTGGCCGCGCCGCTCGCCGTGTCCAAATTCGAGGTGACGTTCGACGATTGGGAGAGTTGCGCGCTCGAAGGCGGCTGCAACAAATATCAGCCCGAGGATGCCGGCTGGGGCAAGGGACGGCGCCCGGTGATCTATGTCTCCTTCGACGACGCCAAGGCCTATGTCGAGTATCTCCGGCAGAAGACCGGCAAGCCCTACCGGCTGCTGTCCGAGGCGGAGTGGGAATATGCGGCGCGCGGCGGCACCAATACGGCGTTTGCCGGCGGTGAAAATCTGGCGCCGACCCAGGCCAATTTCGATGCGAGCCTGCTCGCCGGCAATAAGGGCCGCGGAACTTACGAAGGCAAGACCGTCGAGGCCGGCTCGTTTCCCGGCCAATCCTTACGGCTTACAAGACATGGAAGGCAATGTGTTCGAGTGGACCGAGGATTGCTGGAACCCTAGCCATGCCGGCGCGCCTGCCGATGCCAGCCCTCGCGGCGGCGATTGCGCGCGGCGCGTGGCCAAAGGCGGCGCCTGGTATTACGAGGCCGAGTTCGCCCGGCCGGCGTCCCGCATGAATTTCCCCAAAGGCTCGCGGCTCAACGTGGTCGGCTTTCGCGTGGCACGGCCGCTCGAGTAGCGGACGGGACGCGTTATGGGTCGCGCTTCGTCGGAAGCTAGGCGATCTCAGTGCGCCAATGGACGACATCCCGCCAGCTTGAATCAGGCGTCTACCGTAGAAAAATCTGCATCGTCTCGAAGTCAAAAGTCACCGCATAGGGCTTGAAGAAATCGTGGCCGACCATGCCCGCGAGGTTGAAGCCAAAAGATTTTTCCCACGGGAACGGCCCATCATAGAGACCCGGGACGTTCTCCTCCTTGATGTCGCCGAAGGAAAGCTGGTTCACGGTGTAAGGCACGATTTTCAGCTTGCCGCCGCCGCCCGCCCCTTCATAGGCTTTGTCTTGCTCCAGCTTGATCCCGGCTTGCTTGATCACCGGCTCCGCCAATTTGACTCCCGCACCGGCAAGCCCCGTGTCGACGAAGAGGAGCGTAGGCGGCAGCTTCTCGACTCGACCCCATCCCACCATGAAGTGGTCGCTCGCAATCCAGAACGGGACCGCGACGCTGTTAGGTGACGGCTCTGCCGCAAATTGTTTCAGGCTCTCCGCGGTTTTCCGGCGCAGCACCAACTCGCCATGCGGATAATCGAGGGTCGCCAGGAAATGGTAGAAGACAGTGGTGCCGATGACGCCATCGATGCGCTTGACGCCAAATCCTTCGGAGAGTTGGCGGAGCGGCATGGTTACGGCAGGCAGGTTCTTGACGGTCCAGTCGCCGAGGGTGAGCGAGTCAATGCGCGACTGCTGAACGTCGGCATGCTGACCGCCGGAAAACGTGCCTTGCACTTGCCCGAATTGCGCAAGGCCAAGCTCGTGAGCGAAGTCGGTGTCGAGCGCGATCTCCGAGCCGCCGGTATCGATGAAGAAGATAACCTCGTCGCCGCCGTTGATGCGCACGCTGACCAGGGGCAGCGGATCGGTCTTTATGAACTTTAGGCGCGTGGTTTGCCCGTCGCCGTGGATCTCATAAGGCGTCTGGCCCTTGAAGCTCTCTAACTTCGCGACATTCAACGTCGGATATTGCGCAATAATCAGCTTATTGGTGCTGACATCGACGCCGCTCAGCGCGGAAGCCGCCTTTTGGAAATCGTCGCGGCGATAAAACGCTTCGGCCAGCATGACCTTGGCGTCTTCGTCATTCGGCTTCAGGGCAATCGCTTGGTCCAGCCATCTTTCCGCATCGTCAAGCTGGTTGGAAAGCAGCGCGATGCGGCCCAAATGGAGGATCGCGGAATAGTCGTTGGGATTTTGAACTGCTAGCCGTCGCGTAGAGTTCGCGGGCTTCGGCAAACTTGCCGGCCTCGAACAGCCGATCGGCGGACTCGATGTCCGACGGGTTCGGTTCCGATGTCGCTTGGTTTGAAAAACTCCAAGACGCGACGAGTGCGGCAAGCGCGATGCAGATGCTGGCATATTTCATTTTGGAGTCCGCGATGAGAATTACCTTGCGAGCCCGAACCGTAGCAGAAGCCGGCAAAAATTCGAAACGAAGCGATCGGGAAGGACCGGAGGATCAGATCAGCCACACATCGTTGATGTGCAAAGCGGCGTGGTTGTCGAGGGCGGCGATCAACGCAGGATGTCGTCCGCCGTTGCCGTCCGGGTCGTAATAGACCTCGCCGGACGGCTTGTCGTAGATGATTGTCTCGGTGCCGCTTGGGGGAAGCGGCTTGTCGATATCCTTGACGAGTGCGACTCTCGATCCGGCATCGCCGCCAAATTCCGCCGTGTCGATGACAAGATGATCGCCAGTGCCTTGGCGATTGCCGGCGAAGTCGCGAATGTGGTCGACGCCGTCACCGAAATTGCGGAACAGGAAGCGATCGGGCGCCACGACCGCCGACCAGAATGTCGTCGCCGGTGCCGCCATCGAGAAAGTCGCTGCCGCTGCGACCCGACAGCGTGTCGTCACCGCCGCGGCCAAACAGATGATCGCGATGCGAGCCGCCGGCGATGGTTTCGGCGACGCTGTGATCGACCGTATAGGGCGTGGTGTAGCCCGCGAATTTCTTCACGTAGCTCGCCACCGAGACATTGTTGCCGTCGACCGGGGCAGTATCGCCGCCGGAGTTGAGATAGGTCTTCACGCCGCCATTGCCGACGAGATGGGCGCCGGCGAGCATGCCGGAGATGGTGATGGTCACGCCGCCGAGGATTTGCCCGTCATATTTCCGCACCGAGGCGATGTATTGCCATTGCTTGTCCATATAGGCGCGAATGGCGGCTTCTTGCGCCGCGGGGCTGGCCAGGAATTCGGCTTTGGAGTCGATGCCGCCCTTGCCGGTGAAGTGACTGGGCTGCCAGTCGTTCCGGCTGGTGCCGTCGGCCGTGTAATAGCCGGTATCGGTGAGGGCGCCTTCGCCCATCTGATATTTGCCGAGATAGTTGAATTGATTGACGGCGTGGTAGTTGCCGCCAGACTCCCGCTGCCCCAGCGCATCGAGAAAATCCTGATAGGTGCCGGCCATGGCCGCTCCTCCCCCGAAGAGTTCCAGGGGCGGATTTTGCCGTCACAAAGGTTGACGAATTGATGCTGTGGGGGCCTCACCCTTCGAGACGGCGCTGGCGCGCCTCCTCGAGGGTGCGGAGTTAACCCCTCATGCTGAGGAGCCCGGCCGAAGGCGGCGGTCTAGGCGAAGCCATCGTAGGCCAAGAGGCCTCTAATTCGCGGCGAGTTGGCCCACCACCAGATTGTCGATCTTGGAGAGCAGCGGCTTCTGCTCCAGGCCGAAGGATTTCCGCGCCGCCTGGCGCACCATGTCGGCGGTGTAGACATAGAGCTCGACGGTATCGATGCGCTTGTCGTCATTGCCGATCGGGGCCTGGTCGGCCTTGCCGGCGAAGCCTTCGATGGCATAGCGGGTGAAGATGCCGATGCCGTATTCCGGATCCTGGATGGCGCGCTGGTCGCGGTCTGAGGCTTTCAGCACGACAAGCCCGGGGATGGCGTTTGCGGGCATCGCCTCGACTTCAAGCTCGGGCAGATTTGGCGGGTTGATCAGCTCGTCGAGATTCTTGGCGAAGTTGGCCTCGAGCAGCAGCATGGTGGTGCGCGCGCCGGTCTTGCCGAGATTGTCGTAGAGCTGCTGCAAGCCGTAAGCGGTCTTGTCGAGATCGTCGAGATGAGCATCGACCGGAAGCAGATAGACCTGTTTCAGGTCATCCTCTTTCACCATGCCGTGGCTCGCGACATAGACGAAGACATCGGCCGGGTCCTGCTTGTCGATGCGCTTGGCGATCTCGCCGCCCGGGTCGCTCTCCGAGCCGAACACGCGCTCCAAATCCGACAGGGTGCCGTCGCGGAGATCGATGATGTTGTCTTGCGCATAGCCGAGCTGATCGATCAGCAGATTCTTCACCGCGTCGGCATCGCTATTGGCGTTGGGATTGTCGGGCACATCGCCCTGATAGTCGTGATTGCCGACAATGACGGCGATATTGCCTTCGTTCTTGGCGCCTTCGGGCAGGCCTTGATAGATGGTGCGCACCTCGGTGCGGTGATCGACGAACACCGGCAGCAGGCGGCAGACGCTCGGATCGACGCAGATGGTGAGATTGGCGCGCTTCTCGATCTCGATGATCGAGGAGAGCGGCATATAGGCGCCGACTTCCAGACAATTGGTGCACCATTCGAAACCGCCGAGCTTGGCGAGACGATCTAGCTCGGAGTCGGAATAAGACAACGGCTTCGGCAGACAGGGTTTCGGGCAGACGCTGAGGCCCGGGCGCTTGCCATAAGTGTCGGCCAACAGATCGTAGAGATCTTGCGGCAGGCAGCGATCGGCGACCGGCGCCACGACCGGTTCCGGCTCAGGCGCTTGCGGCGGCGGACCGGCGTCGCGCGGCGGGGGGCCGCTATCGCCGGGCGGCGGTCCCGGCGGAGGACCGTCATCCGGCGGGATGTAAGACGGCGGTCCACCGTGCGGCGGCTCGACGATAATGATGGGCGGGTTCTCGCAAGTGCCGTTGCGGTAGATCCTGCCGGGCGGACAGACGCAGATGTCGCCCATCGGCACCAGCGGCCATCGGCAATTTACCGGATGAATGTCGGGGCCGTCGCGTTTCACGCAGCCATGATGCTTCTCCGAGTAAAAATAGGGCTCGTAGCAATTGGCGTGCTCGGGCTCCCTGTTGACGCAGCCATGCTCCTTCTCGGAATAAACCAGAGGCGGCTTGCAGTCGTGGCCATCGTCGTTGCCGCGACCTCCGTGGCGGTCGTCGTCGTTATCGTGCTTGCCGCCTTTATGGTCTTTGTCATCGTCGTTGCGGCCCTCACGATTCTTGTCATCGTCGTTGTCGTGCTTGTCACCTTGCGCGCTGTCGCCGCCTTGGATGTTGCCGGGACCTTGGCCGCGCCCGCTCTGCTTCTTGTCGTCGTCGTTGTCTTTGTTGCCTTGCGCGCGATTGCGCCCGTCGTCGTCACGCTTCTTGGCGTTCTTGGGCCCGTCGTCGTTCTTCTTGAATTGCTGCTTGTTGCCCTTGTCGTTACGGCGATTTTGGCCGGCCTGGTTGCCGCCACCCCCCCCGCCGCGCATGACGCAAGCACCGCCCTTCATCACTAAAGGCGGCGGACAGCCTCCGCCGCCACCTCCGCCACCCTTCTTGTTCTTGTCCGCCGCCGCCCCCACCGCCATGCTTACCGGCGAAGGCGGGGAGATCGGAAATGAGGATGGCGCCGGAGACAAGGGAGAGGATGCCGACCGCCGCGAGGACGTATTTCCAGGAGCAGACTCGAACCAGCATCACAGCCTCCCAGCGGCTTTATGGGGTGGACCATAGCATTTCCCGGGCAGCGCGGGCCCAAATTTCGAGGCTTTTGGCCGACCTCCACCTTTGAATTGTCACAGAGGCCGATAGAATGGCGCTCGCGCCCGAGGGCCAGGGATTCTTCCATGAAAATGCGCAAGTTGATCGGATTGGGCCTGGTTGCGGCGGCGCTCACGTTGTTCGCGGGCCGTCGCTCAGCCTGCGCTGGCCGACGACGACGCCAATATCCCCAATCCCCTCGATGTGCTCGCCCAGTTGGCGGCAGGCGCCGCCAAGAGCGTGATCGCGGCGTTCTCCACGCCCGAAACCGATGCGAGCCTGCTCGATCGGCAGATCGGGCAGATGATCATGGTGGGGTTTGCCGGGACGAGCGAGAAGGATGCCGGCGTCATCGCCGTGCGCAAGCAGCTCGCGGATGGCGTGATCGGCGGCGTGGTGCTCTATCCGGAAAACATCAGTTCGGCGAAGCAGCTGAAAAGTCTCACCGCCTATCTCGGCAACGCCAAATCCGATCCGGTTCCCTTTATCGCGGTCGATCAAGAGGGCGGATTGGTATCTCGCCTGACGCGGCGGAACGGCTACAGCAATTTCCCCTCGGCGCGGAATGTCGGGCGCAATCCGAGCTACAGCACGCCGGAGAGCGTGGTGCGGCTCTATGCCGGCATGGCGCATGAGCTGGCGGACGCAGGTTTCAATCTCAATTTCGGACCCGTCGTCGATCTCAGTCTCAATGACAGCAACAGAGTGATCGTGCAGCGGAAGCGGAGCTATGGCGCCGATCCGGTCGCTTGTCGCCAATCTCGCGCGCGATTTCATCGTGGCGCATCGCGAGGCGAATATCGTCACCGTCGCCAAACATTTTCCCGGACATGGTTCAAGCAGCGCCGACAGCCATTTGCGGCTCGCCGATGTGTCGAAGACCTGGCGCGCGGTTGAGCTCGACCCTTACCGCATCCTGGCGAAAGACGGCATGCTCGACATGGTGATGGTCGGCCATCTCTATCACCCGGAGTTCAGCGACGGCGAGATGCTGCCGGCGTCGCTCTCGGCGCGCGCGATGGATGAGCTCAGGGATCAAGGCAGGAGTTGGCTTCAGGGGCGTCATCGTCAGCGACGATTTGGAGATGGGCGCGGTGCGCGAGAAATATCCGCTGCAGGAGCGCGTGGTCAGGGCGGTGAATGCCGGCACCGATCTCCTGGTGTTTTCCAACGTGAAGTCGCGCGATCCCGAGCTCGGCGCGCAGATTCACGCGATCATGCTCAAGGCCGTCAACGACGGCACCATCCCGATGGCGCGGATCGAGCAGGCGGCTGGGCGCATCGGCCTCTTAAAGCGGCGGCTGATGCAGCACGATCTGGCGGGGAAGTGGTAGGCTAGCCCTACAAATAGTCTTGTCGCTTGGCAATGACATTGAAGCTCTTGTCGAGCTTGACGTCATAGCTTTTGCCTTCGGCGCAGACCGCGCCCTCCACCTCGTATTCATCGGAATCAACTTCGAGCTTTTTGAGGCCGGTGCATCCTGCGGCGCGCAGGGCCTCGACGACCTTGGTGATCTCGTCCAGCGATGCCGGCTTGGACGCAAGCTTGTCGCAACCTGCCAACATGGTTGAGCAAAGCAGAAACATCAGAATGCTGCGCATCTCAGCTCTCCTATCGACGGGTCGCCTACTTGTGTGAAATTTCTACAACAGCCGGCATGTGAGGTGATTGATCTAGATCAATCGGCAAGCTCGCGGAGGGCGTAAAGCGGCTTCCTGGCGTCAGTGATAGCCCTCGTCGCCGGCCTGCCAGAACACATAATAAGAATAGGCCGTGTAGCCGAGAATGATCGGCAGCAGCGGGACCGCGCCATACAGCATAAAGAGCTGCGATTCAGGCGCCGCGGCTGCCTTCCAGATGCTGATGTCGGGCGGGATGATGAAGGGGAACAGGCTGACCGCAAGCCCGGTGTAGCACAAGCAGAAAGATGACGATTCCGAGCAGGAAAGGCGCGTAACGATAGCGGCGCTCGAGCGCGAGCCAGAGCGCCACGACAGAGGCGGCCGTGATCAGCGGCACGGGCGAGAGCATCACCATATGCGCCGGCGTGAACCAGCGCGCGGCGATCTCCGGATGCAGGAACGGGGTCCAGACGCTGAAGATCAGGATAAACGCGGCGAGCACGACGAGCGCTTTCCGCGCGACGCCGTAAGCCCAATCGCGCAAATCGTCGTCGCCCTTCATGATCAGCCAGCCTGCGGAGAGCAGCACATAACCCGACAGAATCGCGAGCGCGGTCACGACCGAGAATGGCGTCAGCCAATCGAAAGCGCCGCCGGCGAATTTGTTGTCGACGACCTTAAAGCCTTGAATGAAGGCGCCCATGATGGCGCCTTGCATCAGCGCCGCGAGGATCGAGCCGCCGGCGAAGGCGAGATCCCACAGATAGCGGTACTTCTCCGATTTGAAGCGGAACTCGAAGGCGACGCCGCGCAGGATCAGCCCGATCAGCATGAGAAAGACCGGGATGTAGAGCGCCGGCAGCATCACGGAATAGGCGAGGGGGAAGGCCGCGAGCAGGCCGCCGCCGCCAAGCACGAGCCAGGTCTCGTTGCCGTCCCAGAACGGCGCCACCGAGTTCATCATGGCGTCGCGATCCTTGTGCGACGGCGCGAGCGGGAACAGCACGCCGAGGCCGAGATCGTAGCCGCCGAGCAGCACATAGAGAAACACCGCCAGCGCCAGGATCGAGGCCCAGACCAGAGGCAGGAGGATGGGGAGATATTCGGTCATGGATTGCCCGCTGCCTCCATCGGTCGCCGCGACGCATCGCCTTCGCCTCCGATCGGTGGGGTGGCTTCAGGCCCGGCGCGCACCAGCTTGGCGATGTAATACACGCCCGCGCCGAACACGACGCCATAAACGAGCACGAACAGCACCAGCGAGAAGAACACGCTGCCGCCCGGCACCGGCGAGACGGAATCCGCGGTGCGCAAGATGCCGTACACGGTCCAAGGCTGGCGGCCGACCTCCGCGACGAACCAGCCGGACAGCACGGCGAGGAAGCCGAGTGGCGCCGCGAATTGCATCGCCTGTCAAGAATAGACGGTTGGTGTAGAGGCTGCCGCGGAACCAGAGCACGGCGCCGGTGAGTCCAAGCGCGATCATGATCATGCCGATGCCGACCATGATGCGGAAGGCGAAGAAGGGGATGATCGGATTGGGCCGGTCTTCCGGCGGAAACGATTTCAAGCCTTTGATCTCGCCGTTCCACTCATGGGTGAGGATCAGGCTGCCGAGCTTGGGCACCGCGATCTCGTAATGATTGGTCTCGGCCTTGGGGTCGGGAATCGCGAACAGGATCAGCGGTACTTCGGTTCCGGTCTCCCAATGCGCTTCCAGCGCCGCGATCTTGGCGGGCTGATGTTGCAGCGTGTTCAACCCATGCATATCGCCGAGGATGAGTTGGAGCGGCGCCAGCCAGACAAACAGGCTGAGCCCCATGCCGAGCATGATGCGGCCATGGCCGATATTGCGGTCGCGCAAAATGTACCAAGCGCCGATGCCGCCGACCATGAAGGCGGTGGTGAGATAGGCGGCGGCCACCATGTGCGAGAAGCGATAAGGGAAGGACGGATTGAAGATCACCTGCCACCAGCTGGCGACATGGAGCACGCCGTCGCTGCCCATCACATGCCCGGTCGGGGTCTGCATCCAGCTATTGGCGGCCAGGATCCAGAAGGCGGAGATCAGCGTGCCAGCTCGCGACCATCAGGCTCGCGAAGAAATGTACGGCACGCGGTACGCGGTTCCAGCCGAACAGCATGATGCCGAGGAAGCCGGCCTCCAGAAAGAAGGCGGTGAGCACCTCGTAGGACATCAGCGGGCCGATGACATTGCCGCCGAGCCGCGAGAACTCGCTCCAATTGGTGCCGAACTGATAGGACAGCACCACGCCGGAGACGACGCCCATGCCGAAGGAGATGGCGAAGATCTTGGTCCAGTGGCGCGCGACCTCCATGTAGATCGGCTTGCCCGTCTTCAGCCACAGCGCCTCCAGCACCACGAGCCAGGCCGCGAGCCCGATGGTGAAGGACGGAAACAGAATGTGAAACGAGATGGTGAAGGCGAACTGGATGCGCGACAGCAGCAGGGGATCGAGCGCGTCCATGAATCGAGCCTCCGCGTGCCGGGAAGAATCGCGGGCGAGGAGGGAGCTTAGCGTGGCTGTGCCTGTAAATGCAAAGCGCATGGCGAAAGCGGGCGTGCATTACGACTTGAGGTAGGGGGGCTAAGCCGAACCCTTGACGCCGGTTCTGTTATGTTATAACAACCGCCATGACTACGGCCCATCACCATCACCACGAAGCGCCGAAGCTGTCGCGCAATCAGACCGAGGTGCTGTCCTGCCTGAAGAAGGCGGCGGAGCCTTTGAGTGCCTACGACATTCTCGACCGGGTGCGGAAATCCGGCATCTCGCATCCGCCGACGGTGTATCGGGCGCTGAACGAGCTGATGCAGAAGGGCATGGTGCATCGCCTGCAATCGCGGCAGGCCTTCATCGCCTGCGGGCACGGCAAATGCGACGGCAAGTTCGCCTTCGCCATCTGCCGCGAGTGCCAGAAGGTCGTCGAGATTTCGCTCAGTGACGACGATCAAGCCATGATGCTTGGCTTCGCGCCACGTGAGATCGCGGCTGACCAGGTCACGCTCGAGCTCGCGGGCCTTTGCAAACTCTGCCGCACCGCGTCCCGCGCGTAACATAAAGGCGCGCACCTTGCATCCTCACGACCATCATCATCACGGGCGAGCCGGCGCGGCTCGGGCCCTGGGATTCTCGTTGTTGCCGATCTCGGCCTGGTCGCGGCTCGCAATCGCCGGGCTGCTCCTGCTGTCGCTGTGGGCAATGGTGATATGGGCGCTGGCATGAGTGTGATCGCGCATCGAGGCCCGGCCATCGCGTTTCAGAATCTCACGCTCGGTTACGATCGGCATCCGGCGGTGCATCATATCGAGGGCACGGTCGGGCAGGGCGACATGCTGGCGCTGGTCGGGCCGAACGGCGCGGGCAAGTCGACGTTGCTCAAGGGCATCATCGGCGAGTTGAAGCCGCTCGACGGCAGCATCAAGGTCAACGGCGGATCGCGCGACATCGCCTATCTGCCGCAGCAGATCGAGATCGATCGGAGCTTTCCGGTCTCGGTGTTCGACTGTGTGGCGATGGGGCTGTGGCGCGAGATCGGAGCGTTTCGCGGGCTGTCGCAGGCGCAGACGCTGAAAGTCGGCGAGGCGCTTGCCGCGCTCGGACTGCAAGGCCTGGAGAAGCGCGCCGTGGGTGCGCTGTCCGGCGGTCAGTTTCAGCGCGTGCTGTTCGCGCGGCTGCTGCTTCAGGACGCTTCGCTGATCCTGCTCGACGAGCCGTTCCGCGCCGTCGACGCGGCGACCGTCGCCGATCTCATCCAGCTGATCGAGCGCTGGCACAAAGAGGGGCGCACCATCATCGCGGCGCTGCACGACATGGAGCAGGTGCGGAAATGCTTCCCGCACACGCTGATGCTGGCGCGCGAGGTCGTGGCCTGGGGCGATACGGCGAAAGTGCTGAGCCCACAGAACTTTGCCAAGGCCAAATCCTTCGCCCAGAGCTTCGACGACCATGCCGCGATCTGCGCGCGCGAGGCCGAGGCAGAAACGGAACGGCAGCGAGCATGATCGACGGTCTCATTCAGCCCTTCATCGAGTTCGAATTCATGCGCCGGGCGCTGGTCGGCCTGCTCGCGCTTTCGGTCAGCGCGCCGCCGATCGGGGTGTTTCTGATGCTGCGGCGTATGAGCCTGATGGGCGACGCGCTGAGCCACGCCATTTTGCCGGGCGCTGCGATCGGCTATCTGCTCGCGGGACTCTCGCTGTTTGCCGATGAGCCTTGGCGGCTTTGCCGCCGGGCTTGCGGTGGCGCTGCTCGCGGGCCTCGTGGCGCGCTCGACCTCGCTGAAAGAGGATGCGAGCCTCGCCGCGTTCTATCTCGTCTCGCTCGCGCTCGGCGTGATGATCGTCTCGATCAAAGGCTCCAATGTCGATCTGCTGCATGTGCTGTTCGGCACCGTGCTCGCGCTCGACGACGCGGCGCTGATCCTGATCGGCGCCATCGCCACGGTTACGCTGACGACGCTGGCGCTGATCTACCGGCCGCTGGTGCTGGAATGTTTCGATCCGCAATATTTGCGTTCGGTCGGTGGCCCGAGCCTGACCACGCATGTGCTGTTTCTGGTGCTGGTCGTGCTCAATCTGGTGAGCGGCTTTCAGGCGCTCGGCACGCTGCTTGCGGTCGGCATGATGTTGCTGCCGGCGGTGACGGCGCGGTTCTGGACCGAGGATCTGTCCTGGATGATCGCGGCCTCTATCATCGCAGGCATCGCGGCGAGCGTGACCGGGCTGCTGGTGTCCTATCACTCAAACGTGCCGACCGGCCCGGCGATCGTGCTGGTGAGTGGCGTGTTCTATCTGTTGTCGATGCTGGCGGGGCCGCGCGGCGGATTGCTGTGGCGGCTGGTCCCACAAAAACATCTCGAGGCGTGAAGCAAAGGAGTGAAGTCATGAAGAAATTTCTCGCGGCGTTGTTGCTTGCGGTAAGCGTGTTTGGATTGCCGGCAGGCGCGGATGCGGCCGACAAGATCAAGGCGGTGGCCTCGTTCAGCATTCTCGGCGACATGGTGAAACAGGTCGGCGGCGACCGCATTGATCTCGCGACGCTGGTCGGCCCCGATGGCGACGCGCATGTGTTCGAGCCCACGCCCGCCGACGCCAAGACTTTGGCCGACGCGCAAATTCTGTTCGTCAATGGACTCGGGCTTCGAAGGTTGGATGGACCGCTTGGAGAAATCCTCCGGCTTCAAGGGCAAAGTCGTGGTCGCGAGCGAAGGCGTTAGCCCCCGGACCATGACCGAGGAAGAGGACGGCAAGGCGGAAGAGATCACCGACCCGCATGCCTGGCAGAGCCTCGCCAACGGCAAGCTCTATGTCGCCAATATCCGCGACGGGCTGATCGCGGCCGATCCGGACGGCAAGGCGATCTACGAGGCCAATGCCGCGATATATCTCGACGAGATCGCAGCCGAGGACGACGCGGTGAAGGCGGCGTTGGCGAAGCTGCCGGAGGACCGCCGTAAGATCATCACCAGCCACGACGCGTTCGGCTATTTCGGCGCGGCCTATGGGCTGAAGGTGATTGCGCCGGAGGGCGTGAGCACGGAAGCGGATGCGTCGGCCAAGGACGTGGCCAAGATCATCCGCCAGATCAAGACCGAGCACATCCCCGCCGTGTTCATGGAGAACATCACCGATCACCGCCTGCTCGACCAGATCGCCAAGGAGACCGGGGCCAAGATCGGCGGCACGCTCTATACCGACGCGCTGTCGCCACCCGACGGCCCGGCGCCGACCTATCTCGACATGTTCAAGAACAATGTCGGGGCGCTGACATCGGCGCTGTCGTCCTAGTGCCTCGAATGGCTGCCACGGTTGCTGGGGTCATTCCCGCGAAAGCGGGAATCCAGTAATCGCCATCGTCTGCTGATGCATCGGGCCTCAAGGTTTACTGGATGCCCGCCTACGCGGGCATGACAGAAGCGGATTGAGGCGAGTCCACCGGCTAGCGCCAGGGCTCCAAATCTGGTTTATCTTGGGCCATGGCAATGGGCGGAATGCAGCGAAAACGATCGATCCCGGTCGATGTGGGCGGCGTCACAATTGGTGGCGCGGCACCCGTCGTGGTGCAGTCGATGACCAATACCGACACGGCCGATATCGCGGGCACGGTGGGCCAGGTCGCGGCGCTGCATCGGACCGGCTCGGAGCTGGTGCGCATCACGGTGGATCGCGAAGAGGCCGCCGCGGCGGTGCCGCACATCCACGAGAAGCTGCTGGCGATGGGTGTCGATGTGCCGATCGTCGGCGACTTTCATTATAATGGCCACACGCTGCTCGCCAATTATCCGGACTGCGCGGCGGCGCTGGCCAAATATCGCATCAATCCCGGCAATGTCGGTTTCAAGGACAAGAAGGACAAGCAGTTCTCGCAGATCATCGAGATCGCGCTGAAGCACAACAAGCCGGTCCGCATTGGCGTGAATTGGGGCAGCCTCGATCAAGATTTGCTGACGCGGCTGATGGACCAGAACGCAGCCTCGCCGGAACCGAAAGACGCCCGCGAAGTGATGCACGAAGCGATCGTGCAATCGGCGCTGATCAGCTCCGATCGCGCCATGGAGCTTGGCATGGGCGCAGACCGTATCGTGCTTTCGGCCAAGGTCAGCGCGGTGCAGGATCTGATCGCGGTCTACCGGCTGCTCGCTTCGCGCTCCGATCTCGCGCTGCATCTCGGACTGACCGAAGCCGGCATGGGCTCGAAGGGCATCGTCGCATCTTCCGCCGCGCTCTCGGTGTTGATGCAGGAGGGCATCGGCGACACCATCCGCATCTCGCTGACGCCGGAGCCCGGCGGCGACCGCACGCTCGAAGTGAAGGTGGCGCAGGAGCTGTTGCAGAGCATGGGTTTCCGCAGCTTCGTGCCGCTGGTTGCGGCGTGCCCCGGTTGCGGCCGCACCACGTCCACGACATTTCAGGAGCTTGCCCGCGACATCCAGGATTTCATCCGCGACTCGATGCCGGAGTGGAAGCGCCGCTATCCGGGCGTGGAGACGCTCAACGTCGCGGTGATGGGCTGCATCGTCAACGGGCCGGGTGAATCCAAACATGCCGATATCGGCATCTCGCTGCCGGGCACGGGCGAAGCGCCGGCGGCGCCGGTGTTCGTCGACGGCAAGAAATCTGTGACCTTGCGCGGACCGACCGTCGCCGCCGATTTCAAGCAGATGGTGATCGACTATATCGAGCGGCGCTACGGGCAGGGCGCGATCGGGCGGAGCGCGGCGGAGTAGGGGACGGATATGCGTTTGGGGGTGTTGGCGCTCTGCGTTCTGCTCGGCACGATGACCGCTTTCGCGCAGGACGAGGAGGAGAGTCAGGGGCAGCCGAAAGCGGAGGCAAAAGATCCGTGGCTCGGTTGCTGGACCAGAGTCTACGACGCCGCCCATTTGAAGCAGCATCCCGGGCCAGCTGGTCACGGCGATGACCGTCATTGTCAGTGCGCGGACGCCCGAGCGGCGACGAGGACAAGGGCAATTACCTCGCCAAGATCCGCGCCAATTTCCGCAACAAGCCTGACACTTACGCCAATCTGGATGGCGCGCGCTGCGAGGCGGTGGGCGCCAACAAAGAAAAGCTGCATTGCTTCGGCGATGGCGTGTTTCTGTCGGATTTCTGGCTGGAGCAGGCCGCCAAGAATGTGAAGCTCGCCATGCACGAGGCGAATGAGGATTTGGTGCTGGTGCCCGGCGTCGAAACAGCCGCCTTTGTGCGGCTGACGCCCGCCAATCCCGAGCATTCCGCGTTCCTGCTGATGCCGAGTTGCGGCAAGCCCGCGCCGGCGAAACCGGCGGCCGAATAGCGGTCAAGAGGCTCGCGCGGCGCTCTCAAACCCTGCGATCAACCTGATCAGGTCCGCCTGCCGGCTTGCGCCTGTCTTCTTGAAGATGTGCTCGAGATGGGTCTTCACCGTCGACACTGACGACCCCAGCATGGAAGCGATGGCGGGAACGCCGCCCACCTCAATCACGCCGCGAAGTACTCGCTCCTCGGAGGGCGTAAGGCCGTACAGCTTGACCGCCGCGTTGATGGTGGAGACGACGTCGATCGCGGCATCCCTCACAAACACCGCGGCGGTCGCCGAATAGGAGATACCGGCATTTAAGCGGGCACCCGACGTTAGCGGTAGAACGTGGGCGATATAGCGATTGCCTGACTTCATCATGAGGGGCAGACCCATCCCGCCTGACTTCATCGCCGCATCGCCATGCATCGTAGAGCCGAAGGCCTCGGTCAGCGCGCGTTGGATCTCGGGATCGGTCGCGGTCAAAATTCCGGAAGTAAGCACAAGCGGTTCTTTCCGATCGAGCATGGCCTGCCCGCTCGCATTGGCATGAACCAGCTCACCTTGCGCGCTGACCAGAAATACACCGGTCGCGAGGCCGTCGATGGTCTCGGCAAACGCCGCGGCCTGCAAGGTCCGCCGATCGAGCGCCTGGCTGATGAGAACGGCGCGACGCAAATGCGGCAGGATGGTCGCCATGAGCCGCAACTCACGCGGTTCTGCCGGCCCGACGCTCTGATGCCGCGCGCAAGACATCATGGCGATTCCGGATCCGGTCTTGTCGAGGGTGGCTTGCATGATGTCCACGATGCCGAGCCGCTTGACCCAGTCCTCGTAAAATTCGGTTTGCGTCATCACGCCCCACAACGCCTCGTCGTCCTTTCGCGACAAGATGTCTCCGGCGTTGCTGCGAAAGGCCAAGGGCACGAAAGGATTCTTGTCGAAATATTTATCCACATAGATCTGCCAATCCGCAGTCTCATATCCGAAGGTGACATTGAAATTGGGCGCGGTGCGAAGCAGGTCGGCCGAGCCGATCACGCCATAGCTGCAATCCAAGAGGCGGCATGCGCCCTCGACAGCCTGCGACCATTTGGCAGGATCGAGCGCCGCATCGTAAATGGTGCCGACGAGCTCTAGCAGGGCATCGGTTTCGGAGGGTGTATTTTCAGACATACACAACCAGGACGGCAAGGCTAATGCGCAAGGTGATGCTTTTCCCTTGTTGTGGTTCACGGCCGCCCAGGTTTTAACTCCCGGCTGTCGTTACCCACGACCGAAGAATTCTTCTCTACAAGGATGATCTCCGTCGTTTGGCCGATAGTCAACGTGCATGACCACAACCTAGACTGAAGCGAAGCCTCACATCGCGCTCGAGGCGATGTTGACGGTCAGAGCCAGCAACGCGACGTTGAAGATGAAGGCGACTAGCCCATGCGCGGCGACGATGCGGCGCATGGCGGTCGAGGTCACCATGACGTCGGAAACCTGCGCGGTCATGCCGATGACAAAAGAGAAATAGGCGAAATCCCAATAGCCGGGCTTGCCGCCGCCGGGAAATTTCAGACCGTGGGTGGTGCCGCGGTGCGGCGCATAATATTCATGCGCGTAATGCAACGTGAAGATGGTGTGGATGAAGGTCCATGACAGCAGGATGGTGACGATGCCGAGCGAGAGCAGCAGCGGGTCTCGCGTCGCACTGCCGGCGGCGGTGCGCAGCTCGATGAAGATAGCGGCAACGCTCGCAATTGCGGCGCTGACCGTGAGCAGCGGAATTACATAGCGTCCCTCGTCCTGCAAGACCGACTGCCGGCGAATGCGGTCTGTATCGCATGTGACGAAGATCCAAAGACACATGGCGATGTAGAGGGTAACGCCGATATCCCAGCCCACCAGCATGCGGGTGACAAGCCGCCAGTCGAAGTGTTGGGTCAGGACGATGGCAGCGAGCCCGATCAGCGCCGATAAAAACAGACGCCAATGGCCGCGAACGATGCGGACTGGGTAAGGAGCGCGTCTGGGGCTCGGTTTCGCCATGGGCTCTAGCTTTCTCTGGTTGCGACGAAACGGGCGGCTTCGGCGAGGGGCTCGGCCTTGGGACCGAGGGGCGCAAGCGCGGATTCGGCATCGCGGACGAGGCCGGCAAGCTTCTCTCTGGCGCCGTCAATGCCAAGCAGCGCGATGAAGGTCGCCTTGCCCCGCGCGGCGTCCTTGGCCGCGGCCTTGCCGAGCTTTGCCGTCGTGCTTTGCGCGTCGAGCAGATCGTCGGCGAGCTGGAAGGCTTGACCAAGTGCGGTGGCATAATCGAGCAACGCGCGGCGCGCTTCCGGTTTGGCGCGGCCAAGCACGGCGCCGGCCTCGCAGGCGAATTTGAACAGCGCGCCGGTCTTCAAGGCTTGCATCTCTAAAGTCTCATCCATGCTCAGGCTGCGGCCTTCGGCTTCGAGGTCGAGCGCCTGGCCAAGCACCATGCCTTGCCAGCCTGCGGCCTTGGCCAGCAGCGATACCAGCTCGACGCGGATGGCGGGATCGGGATCGACTTCGGGTTTGCTCATGATCTCGAAAGCGAGCGTCAGCAGGCCGTCACCGGTCAAGACCGCGGTCGCCTCGTCGAAGGCAATATGGGTGGTCGGGCGTCCCCGCCGCAAATCGTCGTCGTCCATGCAAGGCAGATCGTCATGCACCAGCGAATAACAATGGATGCATTCCAGCGCGGCGGCGGCCTCGAGGGCCTGGCTTTCGGACACGCCGAACACAAGCGACGAGGAAACCACAAGAAAAGGGCGTAAGCGTTTGCCAGGGCCGAGCAGGGCGTAGCGCATGGCCTCGCCAAGCCGCGTCGTGGCCGCCGGGATCAGGGCATCGAGCTTCCGCTCGGTGAGCCTGGCGATGCGTTCGAGCTCAGCGGCAAAGGTCATGGCGTGGCCTGGCGGGAAGGAGCGGCCCCATGCCGCAAGGTCTCGGTTACCGCTACTTTATTACCACGTTGCCGTGCCCGGCAACTCAAGGCTAAAAGCCAAAATCTGAATGGAGACCAGACGGACGATGGCGGCGCGAAGGAGACGAGATCGGCACCCCTGGATCCGCCGCGCCTTCTGGCTCATGGGCCTCGCATTCGGCGTGCTCGTCATCATCATGGTGGTGTATCGCTTCATCAATCCGCCTTTCACGCCGATGATGCTGGTCGACAAGCTGCGGGGCGAGACCTTGGAGCGGCGTTGGGTGCCGATCGAGCAGATCTCGCCAAACCTGCCGCTCGCGGTGATCGCTTCGGAGGATGGGCAGTTCTGCCGGCATTGGGGCGTGGATTGGGGCGCGGTCAGGGACGCGATCAATGAGGCGCGGAAGCACGGCGAATTCAGGGGCGCCAGCACCATCACCATGCAGACGGTGAAAAACCTGTTCCTGTGGTCGCCCAGAAGCTATGTGCGGAAGATCATCGAAGTGCCGCTGGCTTATCTGATGACGCTGCTCTGGCCGAAGCAGCGCACCATCGAGGTCTATCTGAATATCGCGGAATGGGGCCCCAGCATTTACGGCGCGGAAGCCGCGAGCCAGCATTATTTCCATAAGAGCGCTTCGGCATTGACGCAGCATGAGGCGGCGCTGCTGGCGGCGGCTTTGCCAAGTCCGATGACCCGCAATCCGGGCAAGCCAGGCCCGCGAATTCTGCGGCACGCGGCCGCGGTCGAGCGGCGCATGGCGATCATGGATGACCGGGTGGCTTGCGTGTCGCGCTAGGCGAAAAACGGGGAAATCCGGCACTGGCCAGGGGCGGCGATTGCCCCTATAAGGCGGGCTGACGAGCAATAATCCACGATAATTAAAGGCTCTACGATGGCTGTTCCCAAAAGAAAAACCTCGCGCATGAAGCGCGACAATAGGCGTTCCCACGATGCGCTGAAGGCCCCCACCTATGTCGAAGACAAGGAATCGGGCGAGCTTCGCCGGCCGCACCATATCGATCTGAAATCGGGCCGGTATCGCGGCCGCCAGGTGCTGAAGGTCAAAGAAGAGGCTTAGGCCTCTAACGACGCCGTGAGGATCGAAAGGGAACGCGTGCATGGTGGTCGTCGAACCGACACCGGAGCCGAAGCCGACGCGAAGGTATCGCCATCGCACGAGCTGGCTCAGCGTCGTTCCCACGCTGCTGATCCCTTGGATCGTCTATAACGCGGTGGCCGCGACCGGGGTCGAGCTCAATCACCCGCTGTTCGAGATCACGCTGCCATCGGCTGCGCCGCCCTGGGCCTTCACGGTGAGCGATGCGGTGCTGCTGCTCAGCCTGACGCTGCTGTTCTTCGAAATTCTGAAATCGACGCGCACCGGCGGCAATTCGATTGCCGACCATGCGCTGTCGATGATCGTGTTCGTGCTCTATCTGATCTGGTTCCTGGTGGTGCCGACGGCGGCGACGTCGCTGTTCTTTTTGATCACCATCATCGCGCTGATCGATGTCGTGGCCGGGTTCTCGGTCACCATCCGCGCCGCGCGCCGCGACTATAGTGTCGGCGGCGAGCAGTAATCAGGCCGGCCAGCTATCGCAAACGTCTCCGATGTTTTTTCGCGGCCGGCGGCTCCGCCGACACCGACTGCGAATATTGTCGCAGCGGCCAGAACCACAGCATCGAGGTCAGCGAGGTGCGCAACAAGGCGAAGGCGCCCTCGACGACGACAGGGTTGGGCTCGCCGGACGGCTTGGACTTAGAGGCATGGAGCTCGGGCGTGCCGCCCTCGCCGGAAACGATATCGAATTTTACGCCTGTGGGTGACGTGAAGCTGGTCATGTGATCCTCCTCCCATTTTATGCAACCGTTTGCGCGCGATATGGGCGGCACACGCCATGCTGGCAATAGTGGGAAGAAATATTTTTTATTGGGGGGAAATCACTCCGCACTCCGAAATATAGACAGTCCGGGCGGCCGCACAAACAAGCGGCACAGCAAGAGCCTACGAAATCTATGGCTTAAGCCGCTAGCGCTTCGAGAGCTGTTCGAGACGCTGCTGCATCGCCGACAACTCAGCCTTCAGCGTGGCGATCTCGTCGGTGCTCTGAACACCTTGCGAGGACTTTGGCTCGGAATTCTTGCTCTCGTTCATCTCGGAGGACGCGAACGGGCTGAACAGGCCGAGAGCCTTCTCGAAGGTGACGAAATTCTTGCGCACCTGCTCCTGCATGGCCTCGAAGGCGGCGGTGCCGAAGGTGGTGGCGAATTTCTGGCGATAGTCATCTTGCTGCCGGGTCAGCGAATCCAAGCTGAATTCGAGATAGCTCGGCACCAGGCGCTGCATGCTGTCGCCATAGAAGCGGATCAGCTGGCGCAAAAAGCCGATTGGCAGAAGATTGGTGCCCCGGCTTTCCTGCTCGACGATGATCTGGGTCAGGACGGCGTGGGTCAAATCCTCACCCGTCTTGGCATCAAACACGACGAAATCCCGCTCCGACCGCACCATTTCGGCTAGGTCCTCGAGCGTCACATAGGTGCTCGTGTCAGTATTGTAGAGCCTGCGGTTCGCGTATTTCTTGATAATGACCGGGCGGCTCTCCTGGTCGGTGTCCCTTGCCACGTTCATTGCTCCCGCGCCCGCTAAATCCAGGGCCATATCTATACCGCACCTGCGAAATCCCTAGCACGATAATTGTGCGGGGCACCAGAGGCTTTGCCGCAGCCTTAATGGACGCCTGAGGCTTCCAAGCGGCCGTTCACTAAGCTATGACCTTGGCTCAATTGGGTTAGTGGAGACCAAGGATGAAAGACGAAGACATTGTGATCGTCGGCGCGGCACGGACGCCAGTCGGCTCTTTCAACGGCTCGTTGTCGAGCCTGCCAGCGCATCAATTGGGCGAAGTTGCCATCCGGGCCGCGCTGGAGCGCGCCGGGGTGAAGGCCGACGAAGTCGACGAAGTGATCATGGGCCAGGTGCTGACCGCCGGGCAGGGTCAGAACCCGGCGCGGCAGGCGGCCGTGGCAGCCGGCATCCCTGCGGATAAGACGGCGTTCGGGGTGAACCAAGTGTGCGGCTCCGGCTTGCGCGCGGTCGCGCTCGGCGCCCAGCAAATCGCGACCGGCGATGCCGATATCGTGGTCGCCGGCGGTCAAGAGAATATGAGCATGTCGCCGCATGTCGCGCATTTGCGCAACGGCCAGAAGATGGGCTCGCTCGAACTCGTCGACAGCATGATCAAGGACGGTTTGTGGGAAGCCTTCAACGGCTATCACATGGGCAACACCGCCGAGAACGTCGCCAAGCAATGGCAGATCACGCGCGACGATCAGGACAAGTTCGCCACGGCGTCGCAGAACAAGGCCGAGGCCGCGAAGAAGGCCGGCAAGTTCAAGGACGAGATCGCGCCGGTCACGGTGAAGACGCGAAAGGGCGAGACCATCGTCGCCGACGACGAGTATATCCGCGAAGGCGCCAAGCTCGAGGACGCTTCGAAACTCCGCCCCGCTTTCGACAAGGAAGGCACCGTCACCGCCGGCAATGCGTCCGGCATCAATGACGGCGCCGCGGCACTGGTGCTGATGAGCGCCAAGGAAGCCAAGAAGCGGAAATTGAAGCCGCTGGCGCGCATCGCCTCATGGGCGACCGCAGGCGTCGATCCCAAGATCATGGGCTCGGGCCCAATCCCCGCATCGCGCAAAGCGTTGGAGAAGGCCGGCTGGAAGATCGGCGATCTCGATCTGGTCGAGGCCAACGAGGCCTTCGCCGCGCAGGCGCTCGCGGTGAACAAGGATCTCGGCTGGGATACGAGCAAGGTCAACGTCAATGGCGGCGCCATCGCCATCGGGCATCCGATCGGCGCATCCGGGCGCGCGCGTGCTGGTGACGTTGCTGCACGAGATGCAGAAGCGCGATGCCAAGAAGGGCCTCGCGACGCTGTGCATCGGCGGCGGCATGGGCATCGCCATGTGCGTCGAGCGGGATTGATCGCCGGCGTCGTTGCATTAGGGTTCGGTTTAGCGAATGCCTCCGCTGCGGAAGGCGGGGGCATTCGTCACTGAAAAGACAGCAGGCGCCAAAGAGCGCCAAATAGGGAGGAAGTCATGGGGAGAGTGGCGCTCGTCACGGGCGGAACGCGCGGTATTGGTGCCGCGGTTGCAAAGGCATTGAAGAAAGCCGGCTATAACGTCGCCGCCAACTATCACGGCAATGACGACGCGGCCAACGCCTTCAAGAAGGAAACCAAGATCCCGGTGTTCAAATGGGACGTGACCGACTACGTCGCCTGCGAGCAGGGCATCGTCAATGTCGAGAACGAGGTCGGCCCGGTTGAGGTGCTGGTCAACAATGCGGGCATCAGCCGCGACGCCATGCTGCAGAAGATGAGCCACGAGCAATGGTCGGAGGTGATCCGCACCAATCTCGACTCGCTGTTCAACATGACGCGGCCGGTGATCAACGGCATGCGTGACCGCAACTTCGGCCGCATCGTCAACATCTCCTCGATCAACGGGCAGAAGGGGCAGCTCGGCCTCGTCAATTATTGCTCGGCCAAATCGGGCGTGATCGGCTTCACCCGCGCGCTGGCGCTGGAAAGCGCGCGGAAAGGCGTGACGGTGAACGCGATCGCACCGGGCTACGTCAAGACCGACTTGCTGGCGGGCGTGTCCGAGGACGTGATGAAGTCGATCGTGGGGCAGATTCCGGTCGGGCGTCTCGGCGAGGCAGAGGAGGTCGGGCGCTGCGTGGTGTTCTTGGCAGCCGACGAGGCGGCCTGGATCACGGGCTCGACGCTCACCATCAATGGCGGCCAGTTCATGGATTGAGGCTTTGCCTCTTCCCTTGAGGAAAAGGCTGAGTTTGGCCGTTTGATGCCCTGCTTGCCGCGGGCTGCTCCCCATTGCCGAAGCCACGACAACACCCCTCGTTTGCCGCCCGGCAAGTCGAAGGGCGATGGGCGCGCCGCCATTAAGAGATCAGTTCCCAACCCATCGTTTTTGACAGTATGGTGACAGCAGGACGACAATAGGCGCCGAAAATTAAGCGCCAGGAATGAAGGTTGGAGCGATGCCGGTCGGGGGAAACGGCGGGTCATCACCGTTGCGAGCGCGCTCACGCTACTTGGCGCGACACTCATACTATTGGTCTATACCGAGCCGATTGCAGCACGATTTTGGTTCGCGCTGGCGGTGACCGCCGCCATCTTTTCGGCCGTCGCGCTGCTGACGCGGCGTCTGCTGTTTTCCAGCCTGGTAACCTTCGCCCTGGTCGCGCTCGTCTGCCTCTGTTCGCTGGAGAAGAAGGCCGTGATGCACATGGCTTTCCACTCCTACGATCTCTTCTTCTATCTGAACGCGGCAACGATTGAGTTCATCTGGGAGGACTATCGCGGCTACCTCATTGGCGCCGTTGGGGCGCTTGCCGCCGCTTCAATCGGCGCGGCGTTGGCTTGGCGCTTCGACAGGTTACGGCTCTCGCGTGTCGCGTCGGCCTTGGCCTTGGTCGTTGCGGCGGCGGCGGCGGCGGCGCTCCAGCCCAACGCGACGGCCGAAGGCGGCGCGTTTCGCATGTTCGTCCAAAACAGCTCCTTCGTTTCCGCGTTTTATCTATCGTGGGCCGATACGTGGCGGACTGTGGCCCGCGGACAATTGGTGGAAGCCGCGGAACAAACCACGCTCCCCGACTTTGCGGGTGCCGTTTGTGTGCCACGGTCCAAGCCGCCGCACATCGTCTTAATCCACCAAGAGTTCGCTGGTGCCGCCCAGCCTGTTTCCGCAACTGCAATACGATCACACGCTCGATAAATTCTTCCGGTCCGACGACGACCGGCTGCACCGGCTGCGGGTGGAGACCTATGGAGGAGGGTCTTGGGTCACCGAGTTCGCGCTGTTGACGGGCATCTCGACCAAGGCGTTCGGCGACATGCGGATGTTTGTGCAGGTGCTGATGAACGGCAGGCTCAAGGACACGTTGCCGCAATCGCTGGAAAATTGCGGCTATCGAACCTTGATGCTGTTCCCCATGAATAACGGCTTCGTCTCGCTCGATAAGTTTTACCACTCGATCGGCTTCGAGACGATTCTGGATCGTAAGGCTCAGGGCGCCCCCACCACCAAAGAGCGAGACCGGTTCTATTTTCAGAACATGCTCAGGGGAGATGGATGAGCATTTCAAGTCGTCCGCTCAGCCATTGTTCGTCTACGTGCAGACCATGGCGTCGCATGCCCCCTACAACAGCGCCTATATGCCGGAAGAGAACGTGGCGGGCGGCGGTCCCGGCACCTCTCCTGAGATGAGCGAGTTCTTGCGGCGTGAGGCGATGGCGCAGCGCGACGGCGATTTTTTCATGGACGAGCTCAAGCGCCGCTTCCCCGATGAGCCCATTATTGTCGTGCGTTACGGCGATCATCAGCCGAGCGCGACATGGGATCTGATCAATAATGTGTGGGGCGACGACAGCCCCGACATCGGCGAGGGGGGCAAGCCAGGTCCTTACATCACCTATTACGCGATGCTGGGGCACAATTATCCCTTGCCGCCATTGCCGGCCTACGACCCGATCGATATCGCCTATCTCGGGACGGTGATGCTGGAGGTCGCAGGCCTCCCGCTCTCCGAGGCGCAGCTCGAGCGCAAGCGGCTGATGGTGGCCTGCCAGGGCCGGTATTTCGGTTGCGAGCCGCGCAGCAACATCCTCGCCTTCCATCGGCGTCTGATCAACTCCGGCCTGGTTACGGCGCAATAGCTGAGCCGAGAGCGTCAGGGCACGAAGTCTTGGGGTGCGAGCTCGAAACCGGCGAAGTCGAAGCCGGGCGCCACGGTGCAGCCGAGCAAAGTCCACGCGCCCAGGCTACGCGCCGATTGCCAGGCGCCTGCCGGCACAACGCCTTGCGGGTGCTCGCCGGCGAGAAGGTCCGGACCCAAGCGATGATCGTGGCGGGTCTCGCCATGCTTCACTTCGAGGAGAAGCGGGGCGCCGCCATGCCAATGCCAGAGCTCAGCGGCATCGACTCGATGCCAATGCGAGACCTCGCCGGCTTTGAGCAGGAACAGAATCGCGGTGGAATGCGCCCGGCCCAGATGACCGGAATCGTCGCGGAAGGTCTCGCGGAACCAGCCGCCTTCGGGGTGCGGCTTCAGCTTCAGATGCGCGATGACCGTCATCGGCGGTCGAGCGGACCGGTCATCGCTTAGAAGCGATCCTTGCGTTTGCGGATCTCGCCGAAAATTTCCCAGGGCTCACGGCCTTCCATGCCGAGAAGCTGCTGGATCGCGGGGCTCGAGGCGCGCAGGAACGGATTGGTCTCGAGCTCTTGTTCTATTGATGTCGGCAGCGAGGGTTGGCCGAGCTCGGTCAATCGCGCCACTTCTTTGGCACGCGCTTGCAGCGCCGCGTTCTCCGGCTCGATGGTGAGCGCGAAGCGGGCATTGTTCGCGGTGTATTCGTGGCCGCAATAGAGGCTTGTCTCCGGCGGGAGCAGCATCAGCTTCACCAGCGAATGCCACATGGTCTTGGCGTCGCCTTCGAGCAGCTTGCCGCAGCCGATCGAGAACATCGTATCGCCGACGAAGACGAGCTTGTCGTCGGGGAAGTAATAGCTGACATGGCCGCGGGTATGTCCTGGCGTCTCGATGACTGTTGCTTTTGCCGTGCCGATCTCGACAATGTCGCCTTCCTTCACTTGAATATCGATGCCGGGGATGGAGCGGGCCTCGGCCTCGGGGCCGATGATGGTGCAGCCGGTCATCCGCCTGAGCACCTCGTTGCCGGCGGTATGATCGTGATGGTGGTGCGTCACCAGAATATGGGTCAGCGTCCAGCCCTTCTCGTGCAGCGCCGCCAGGATCTGCTCGGCGTCTGGAGCGTCGATCGAGGCCGTGGCCTCGGTGACGGGATCGTGAATCAAAACGCCGTAATTGTCGCTCCGCGTGGGAAATTGAAAGACTTCCAATCTTGCCATTGCTAACCGCCGCTTTTTGCCTCGTTCCAACGACCCTAACATTGGCGCTTTGCTTAGTCGAAGAATGGTAAGACTTTCTTGCCCAAATCCGCCGGATATGATGGGCCATGCATCTCGACGCCATCGATCTCAAGGCTTTCTATGCCAGCCCCCTCGGCCAGGTGGCGCGGCGGTTGCTCGGCGCGAGGCTGAAATCCCGGCTTGGCAATCTGAAGAATGCGCGCGTGTTCGGGCTCGGCTTCGCCACGCCCTATCTCGGCGCGATCCGGAGCGAGGCGGATGTGCTCGGCGCGCTGATGCCGGCTCAGCAGGGCGTAATCCGATGGCCCGAGGGCAACGCCAATGAAACCGTCCTGGTCGAGGAGGCCGAGCTGCCGCTCCGCGACGACAGCGCCGACTGTCTCCTGCTGGTGCATATGCTGGAATGGTCGGAGAATACGCGCGACTTGCTCCGGGAACTTTGGCGGGTGCTGGCGCCGAACGGGCGGCTCCTCATCGTCGTCCCCAATCGCCGCGGGCTTTGGGCCCAACTCGACACCACGCCATTCGGCCATGGTCAGCCCTATAGCCGGTCGCAGCTGGCGAAACTGCTCAAAGAGGCAATGTTCTCGCCCGAGGACTGGCAATATGCGCTCTATATGCCGCCATTCGGCTGGCGCGTATTGTTGCGGTGGCCGGTGTTTTTCGAGCGGCTTGGCCTCGTGTTATGGCCGGCGTTTTCCGGGGTGATCGTGGTCGAGGCGACCAAGCAGGTTTATGGCGCCGTTCCGGTCAACGCGCGCGCCAAGATGCGGCGCGGTTTCGTGCCGGTACCGGCGACCCCGTGAGCGGGTCCGCTTACTCCACAGATTACTGAACACCGCAATTGCGCCGGGTCCAACTCAGGCCGCGGCAATCCACTCGCCATGCACATAGCCAAAGGCGACCGCATCTGGATCGCGCAAGGCTGCTTGGCTCAGCTTGTCCTCAGCATCGACAACGAAAGCGCGCCGGGCATCGCTGCCCTCTTCGGCGTTTCCTTTGGCACGATCGTTGTAACCGCTGAGGAGGATGATCTTCCTGCCGCGCAGGATAATCTTTGGGTGTGCCATCTCCCACCTCCTCGGTCACGTCTCCCTCAAGACTATGACCGCAGTGTCGGCGACCCCCACGTCTACCAATAACATTTATTAGCACGAGACTTTGACGAAGGTGAGACAGAATCGCAGTGCTTGCAGCAATTCGGGAGCCCAATGCGGCTCTTCGCGCCAAGCGTTCGGCAATGCCGCGGATGCACGCCACCAACGAAAGCGTTCGATTGCGACGCACGCGGCAACGTGGATGAGTCGCTGCGCGATGCTCGCAGGCCTGTCGATCCGCTGGCACGCACGGGCCTCGCGTTTCCCGTGCTTCAGCTAGGCATCGGGACCATCGGTCGTTCGGCGAAGGCGCGTGCCCGCGTGCAGAAGCGCCTGCAATTGCGCCTCGCCAGCGCGGCTAACTCGCAGATTCCGGGCTAGCGAGGAGAACGCCGTCGCGCCTGGAAGCGGCCTGCACGGCCTCAGCGGCCGGCAATTCATCGACGCCGACGATAGCGCGGCGGAAGCATGGCGAGCCGGCAATCTCGTGACGAACATCGGCAGATAATCAATGGTCTTGGCGGCAACGACATCATCGACGGCGGCGCCGACCAGGATTTCTACAAGGGTGCCAAGGGCGCGGACCGCTTCGTCTTCTCGCTGGCGACGGACACCGCGGTCGGCGCCACGCGCGACGTGATCCAGGACTTCCATCATAATCAGCACGACCGCATCAATTTGTCCGCGATCGACGCCAAGGAAGGGCCGGCCGGCGATCAAGCCTTCCACTTCATCGACCACGATCAGTTCTCCGGCAAAGCCGGCGAGCTGCGCTTCGCCAATCATATCCTGAGAGGCGATACCGATGGCGACGGCATCGCCGATTTCGAGATCGGCATCAACGGCAAGGTGGACTTGGTAAAGGCCGATTTTATTCTGTAGAGGGTCGGCTGGTTCGCTACCGCGACAGCACGAACACCGCCTGCTCGCCGAACAGATTCTGCGCGAAGTTCGGCAGCGAGACGCCGAGCTTGCGGCCATAGGCATTGAGCGCCACGACGCGATCGACCTTGGCACCGATATCCTCGCAGAGGTCGCGGAAATCCTTGATGGTGCAGAGATGGATGTTGGGCGTCTCGTACCAGCGATCGGGCAGGTTGTCGGTTCGGGGCATCTTGCCGCCGAACAGCAGCCGCGCGCGCACGTTCCAATGGCCGAAATTCGGAAACGAGACGATGACGCGCTTGCCGATGCGCAACAGCTGCTCGAGCACGTGGCGGGGCGAGTAGGTGGCCTGGATGGTCTGCGACAGGATGGCGTAATCGAAGGCAAGGTCCGGATAATAGACCAGGTCGGTGTCGGCGTCGCCCTGGATCACGGCCAAGCCTTGCGCCACGCAAGAGTTCACGCCGGCCTGGCATAGCTCGATGCCGCGCGCGTCGACGCCACGGCGCTCGGCGAGAAGCCGCAGCAGCTCACCGTCGCCGCAACCGATATCGAGCACGCGCGAGCCCGGCGCTACCATCTCGGCGATGAGCAGCAGATCGACGCGCGAGGTCTCGGTGTGGCGCACCGCGTGCGGAGGGACATTCACGTTCATGGCTGTCCCCCGGCCACGGCGACGCCGCGTTGATTTGCCGCCGCGCTCAAAAAGCCTCTGATGGTGGCGAACAGTTCCGGCTCGTGCAGCAGGAAGGCATCGTGGCCTTTGTTGGATTTGATCTCGACGAAGGAGACATTGGCCGCGACCGCGTTCAGCGCATGCACGATCTCGCGGCTCTCCTCGGTCGGGAACAGCCAGTCCGAGGTGAACGACACGAGACAGAAGCGCGTCCTTGTTCCGACAAACGCATTGGCGAGCACGCCGTCATGGTCCGCGGCCATGTCGAAATAGTCCATGGCGCGGGTGATGTAGAGATAGGAATTGGCGTCGAAGCGATCGACAAAGCTCAAGCCTTGGTGGCGCAGATAGGATTCCACCTGGAAATCGGCATCGAAGCCGAAAGTGATCTTGTCGCGGTCCTGCAGGCTGCGGCCGAATTTCTCGTGCAGCGCGTCGTCGGACAGATAGGTGATGTGCGCGGCCATGCGGGCAACGGCCAAGCCTTTGCGCGGACTCCGGCCCTCGTCGAGATAGCGGCCTTGGCACCATTCGGGATCGGCCATCACCGCCTGGCGGCCGACTTCATGGAAGGCGATGTTCTGCGAGGAGTGGCGCGCGGCGCAGGCGATCGGCACCGCGGAATAGACGCGGTCCTTATACTCGGCCGCCCATTCCAGCACCTGCATGCCGCCCATCGAGCCGCCGAGCACCGAGAGCAGATCCGGAATGCCGAGATGGTCGAGCAGGCGCGCTTGCGCCCGCACCATGTCGCCGATGGTGATGACGGGGAAGTCGGGGCCGTAAGCGGTGCCGGTCGCCGGGTTGATCGAGCTTGGCCCGGTCGAGCCCATGCAGCCGCCAAGGACGTTGGGGCAGAGCACGAAATAGCGGTCGGTGTCGATCGGCTTGCCGGGGCCGACCATGGTCTCCCACCAGCCGGGCTTGCCGGTGACGGGATGGATGTTGGCGACGTGCTGGTCGCCGGTCAGCGCGTGGCAAACGAGAATGACGTTGGACTTGGCCTTATTCAGCGTGCCGTAGGTCTGATAGGCGATGGAATAGGGCGCCAGGCTGCCGCCGCAGTCGAGCGTCAGCGGATCGTTGAAGTGAACGATGTCGCTTTGCGGATTGGCAATTTGCGCAAACCTGACCGAACTGTCGGTGAAGGCTTGGCTCGTCGGCGCTTCGCTCATTCGTTTCTCTTACCTACTCGACCTGCAGCTCGCTTGCGAAAGCGGAGTTTAACGCATCGGGGTTAGCTAGGAGCTTACCGTTGAAAGTCAATGTTTTCTTTGCCTTGGGCGCCTGAAAGGCCCTAAGACAAGCCGGCATGCTCCCTTATCGGGGCATCATTAAGGAGCAACAAGCATGAGCGCGAAGCGCGCGCCAGAGCCACGTCCGGGCATTAGCGGCATTGCGCCCTATGTCCCCGGCAAGGCTGCGCTCGAAGGCGCCACCACGGTCATCAAGCTCTCGTCGAACGAGACCCCGTTTGGGCCTTCGTCCGCGCGCGGTCGCGGCTTATCTCGAGGCGGCTAAGAGCTTGGCGCGCTACCCCGACGGCTCGGCGCGGGCTTTGCGCGAGGCGATCGGCAAGCTTTACGGGCTCGATCCGGCGCGGATCGTGTGCGGCGCCGGCTCCGACGAATTGCTCAACCTGTTGGCGCAGGCCTATCTCGGGCCGGGCGACGAGGCGATCTACACCGAGCACGGCTTCCTGGTTTACAAGATCGCGATCATGGGCGCGGGCGCGAAGCCCGTCGTGGCGCCGGAGAAGAACCTCACGGCGGATGTCGATGCCATCCTGAAACGGGTGACGCCGGCCACGCGCATCGTGTTCATCGCCAATCCGAACAACCCGACGGGCACTTACCTCCCGATCGACGAGGTGAGGCGGCTACGCTCCGGGTTGCCCGAGGACGTGCTGCTCGTGCTCGACGCGGCCTATGCCGAATATGTGCGGGCGAACGATTACGAGGCCGGCATCGAGCTGGTGGCCACGACGCAGAACACGGTGATGACGCGGACCTTCTCCAAGATCTATGGGCTGGCCTCGCTCCGTCTTGGCTGGGCCTATTGCCCGCCGGCCATCGCGGATGCGCTGAACCGCATCAGAGGCCCGTTCAATGTGTCGGGGCCCGCGATCGCGTCGGGCATCGCCGCGCTTGGCGATCTCGGCCATGTCGATGCCTCGGTCGCGCATAACGAAATCTGGCGCGAGCGGATGCGAGAGGCGCTGTCCGGCCTCGGGCTGAACGTGACGCCGAGCGCTGCGAATTTTCTGCTGGTGCATTTCCCGGGCAAGAACGGCCACTCGGCGGGAGAGGCCGATCGCTTCCTGCACACCAAGCACATCATCGTGCGCAAGGTGGAGGAATATGGCTTCCCCGAAGCGCTCCGGCTTACCATCGGCAGCGAGGCGGACAATCTCGCTTTGATCGATGCGCTTGCCAGCTTCATGGGCGAAAGTTGATCGCTCATGGCTGAGCCCCTCTTCGACACGCTCGCCATCATTGGCCCCGGCCTGATCGGCTCGTCCATCATGCGGGCTGCCCGCGCAACTGGCGCGGTGCGCAGAATCGTCGCGACCGCGCGGTCGCCTGAGACGAGGGCGCGCGTCGTCGAACTTGGCATCGCCGATCGCGTGGTGGCGACATCCGCCGAGGCGGTCGAAGGCGCGGATCTCGTCATTGTCTGCGTTCCGGTCGGCGTTTGCGGGTCGGTCGCCAAGGAGATCGGTCCGCATCTCAAGCCAGGCGCTGTCGTCTCCGATGTGGGCTCGGTAAAGGGCTCGATCGTGCGCGACATGGGCCCGCATTTGCCAAAGGGCGTCCATTTTGTGCCCGCCCACCCGGTCGCCGGCACCGAACATTCCGGTCCAGATGCCGGTTTTGCCGAACTGTTCGAGGGCCGTTGGTGCATCCTGACGCCGCCGGAAGGCACCGAGCCAAAGGCGGTGGAGAGGCTTGCCGCGTTTTGGCGGAAGCTCGGCGCCAATGTCGAGACCATGACGCCCGACCATCACGACCTGGTGCTCGCCGTCACCAGCCATCTGCCGCACCTGATCGCCTACACCATCGTGGGCACGGCCGACGATCTTGAGACGGTGACGCGCTCGGAGGTGCTGAAATTCTCCGCCGGCGGTTTTCGCGACTTCACGCGGATCGCGGCCTCGGATCCCACCATGTGGCGCGATGTCTTCCTTGCAAACAAGGAGGCTGTGCTGGAAATGCTCGGCCGCTTCAACGAGGATGTCGCGGCCTTGACCAAGGCGATCAGGCGCGGCGATGGCGACGCGCTGTTCGACCATTTCACCCGCACGCGCGCCATACGCCGCGGCATCGTCGAAGCCGGGCAAGATACGGCGAGCGCCGATTTCGGCCGGCCGCATGGGCACGATGACTGATCTCTGGGTATTCGGTTACGGCTCGTTGATGTGGAGCCCCGGCTTTGCCTTCGAGGAGCAGGCGCCGGCGCGGGTTCGAGGCGCCCATCGCGCGCTCTGCGTCTATTCGGTGGTGCATCGCGGCACGCACGCCAAGCCCGGACTGGTGCTCGGTCTCGACAAAGGCGGCGCGTGTAAAGGCGTCGCGTTCCGGGTGAGCCCGGGCGCCGAGGACGAGACCATCGCCTATTTGCGCGCGCGCGAGCAGGTGACGGACGTCTATGTCGAGGCGATGCGCCCCGTGACGCTGCTCGACGGATCGGGACGGACGTTCCGCGCTCTCTGCTATCTCGTCGATCGCAATCACGAGCAATATGCCGGCAAGCTCTCCATCCCGGAGCAGCTCGCCATCATCCGTTCCGGCAAGGGTCAGGCGGGCGGCAATATCGAATATGTGTTGCGGACCTTCCAGCACCTCGAGGACGCGGGCGTGCACGACCCGTTACTGAGCGAACTGGTGATGGCGCTGAGGGATCAGGCGGAAACTTAAGCCGCGGAGGCGAAACGCTTGGCGTGCGCCGTGGTCAGGTCCATCTCGACCTGATCGCGCTCCTCGGCCGTGTCGGCCAGGAGGTGGATATGCACCTCGTTGGCGCCGAGCTTGGCGCCCTGGTGGCGGAGATGGGCGAGGTTCAGCGTGTAGGCGTCGTCCTTGGTCTGGCCGAAATTCAGCGCCTCGCGGCTGCCGTCTTCATGGCGGCGGACCAGGATGTAATTGGCTCTGGGGAGCGCCGGGCAATCGACCAGGTTATAGACCGTGTGCAGGTGACGGTGACCTGACGCACCGCGCCAATAATGGAAGGCATGGTTGAAGGGAGCCTCGGCGCATACAAGCGCTGGCTCGTCGGCAGGGCCCCAATGGTTCCTCTCGCTCACTTCAGCCTGGCTCATCCACATGGACTTCTGCCCCTCAACAATCCCGTTAACTGACTCGTCAGATGGGTTACCCGATGACGTTTTCAAGACGCTGCTCCGACGAATCTTGGTCGAATCCTGGAACAAAGCTAGAACACGAACATGTGCCGAATCGGGTTAACAAAGGGTAAACGCCGCTTTTCCATCCACAGACCAACGCCCTAATGGCCTCGGTGTTCCGTGCCGCCGGCCTCGGCGATGAGGCGATTCGAGGCGGTTTCGATGGTTTCCTGCAGGCGCGGCAGGAACTCCCGCTTCGATAGTCCGGGCGGGATGGGATCGAGGAATTCGACGATGATGGTCCCGGGGTAGCGCTTGAGGCTCCGGCGCGGCCAGAACAGTCCCGAATTGAGCGCCACCGGCACGCAAGGGATCTGCAGCGCCTCATAGAGCAGGAACACGCCGGTCTTGTAGTCGGGCGGGGCGCCCGGCGCTCGGCGCGTGCCTTCCGGGAAGATGATGATCTCGCGGCCAGCGGCGGCGCGAATCTTGGCTTCGGCCAGCATGCGGCGAAGCGCTGCCGGGCCCTTGTCGCGATCGACCGGGATCATCTTGAACTTGTAGGAGAACCAGCCGTGGAATGGGATCCAGAACAGCTCGCGCTTCATCAGATAGGCAGGGTCGCGGAACAGCGGGATGAGGGCGAAAGTCTCCCAGGCCGATTGATGCTTGGAGGCGACGAGGCAGGCGCCTTTCGGCAATTTCTCCCGGCCTCGCACTTCGAGCTTGGTGCCGACGATCGTCTTCAGCAGCCAGAGCTCGGTCCTTGCATGCAGCGCCAGCGCCGCCATGGCCCAGGATCGCGGCCCGAACAGCAACGGGCTGCCGAGCCCGAGAAACAGCACCGTGGTCACATAGAACAAAACGTTGAAGAGGAATGCGCGCACTTCTATGGCTCCGGCCGATCCTCGGCCGTCACTGTCCCGCGTCCGCTCAGCGCGCGCCGCATCAGATTGGTCGCGCCCAATCGCGCGACCGCCGGCAGATATTTCAGATATTCGGAGACCAGCAATTTCGCCGTACCGGGATAGGCCCACCAATGTTCGAGGTGCACGTTGTTGTCGACGACGGAATAGGGGATCAGCGTCACGCCCGGCATGGCGCGGCCGAGTTCGGCCAGCGCGCGCGGCATGTGATAATTCGAGGTGACGACGATCACGGAATTATATTTGTGCTTCGCCACCCACTCGGCGGTCTCGGTGGCGTTGTCGATGGTGTTGCGCGCCTCGTAATCGAGATCGACACAACAGGTGAAGAGCTGGTCGCCTTGGCTCGCCAAGCTCTTCAATGTCTCTTTCGTCGTCTTCTTATAGACGCCGGTGATCAGCACGCGGTTTGCTTTGTGATTGGCGAGGAGCTTCATCGCCTCGTCGATGCGGTGAGCCGCCGCCGGTCAGCACCGTGATGCCGTCGGCGGCGCGGACCGGTCCCTCCTGGGTCCGTTCCAAATTCCGCGCAAAAATGACGAAGCCAATGCAGAGCAGCACGACACTGAGCAGGATGAGATCGAAGATGAACCGGAGCCCACCAACGAAGATGCTGAAATGGCTTACGCCAGGCTCTGTCTCGGTCTCCGTCACGGCCTACTCCGATACATCAGACGGCGCGCGACAATAGGCTTAATCGCGCGAAGAGGAAATCGGTTGGCGGACGATTTGCGTCCCCGCACCGAGCGTCATTCATAGGCCTTGAGAACGCGGACCACGCCGAGCCTGGAGGTGACCATGCACAGTCCGGCTACGACAAAAACCACAAAGAAACAAAGGAGATAGCCCCAAAAATCGAGCCGTCCGGGGCCGACCAGCCGGTGCATCTCGGCTTCGGTGATGCCGCCGCTGCCGAGGTTCATGACGTAAGGCATGAGCAGGAAGGCAAGTGCCGCGGCGATGGCGCCGACGAGACCTGCGCGCACCCCGAGCCCGAGAAAATGCCGCTCGAACTCGCGGCTGATGAAGCGCTCGGTGGCGCCGACGAAATGCAGCACCTCGATGATCTCGCGGTTCGATGCCATGGCGCTCCGCGTCGCCGAGACGATGACGGCGATGGTGGCGGCGAAGACGAGCGCCAGCACAGCGAGACCGCCGATCGCGGCCGATCGCGTCAGAGTCTTGATCTCGGCCTGCCAGCGGCCGTGATCGTCGAGCGTGACGCCCTCGAAATTTTGCGTGAGCGCCTGTTTGATCAACTCGATGTCGGGAGGATTGCTGCGATCGATCTCGACCGCGATCAGGCGCGGGATGGGAAGCTCGGCGAGAGCGGCGTTGTGCCCGAGCCAAGGCTCGAGCAGCTTGGCCGAAATCCTCGGCGGTCAAGGGCTTCACTTCGGTGATGCCCTTCTGCTTGGCGAGAAACAGCGACACCAGCGTCATCTTCTTTTCGATGTCGGCGGCGTCGACCAGCGGATCGAGCTCGATGGTGATTTCGCTCGCGATGTCGCTGACCCAGGCGGAGGCGGACTGGTTGACCATGTAGACGGCGCCCGCGGTGAGGCTCGCGAGAAAACTCATGATGGCGATCACCACGGTCAGCGCGTTGCCGGCGATCGAGGCCGAGGGCACGATCTGGGTCGATTTGGCTTGGAAGCGCGCCGGCAGATAGGACGCGAGCCGTCCGGGCACGATCCCCGTCACGAGGCCAGACCACGGATAGTCACGGATGTTGGTGAGGAAGGTCACGGGCTCAACGGATCTGGAGTTCGCCGTCCAACAGGACGAGGCGCGGCGCATCGAGCTGGTCCATCAGGGCATAATCGTGCGTCGCGATGATGACCGAGGTGCCCAAACGATTCAACTCGACGAACAGGCGCAACAGCCGGTTGGCGATGACGGGGTCGACGTTGCCGGTCGGCTCGTCGGCGAGGAGCAATTCGGGGCGCCCGATCACGGCGCGGGCGATGGCCGCTCGCTGCTTCTCGCCGCCGGACAAGATTTCGGGGTAGGCGTGCATGCGGTCGCCGAGACCGACCCAGTTCAGGAGGTCGGTGACGTCCTCGCGATAGTCGGATTCGCGCTTGCCCATGACGCGTAAAGGCAGCGCCACGTTCTCCCAGGTGGTGAGGTGGTCGAGCAGGCGGAAATCCTGGAACACGATGCCGATCCGGCGCCTGAGCTCGGCGCGGCCGCCTTGGGTCAGCTCGGAGAGGTTCTCGCCGAACACGAAAATCAGCCCCCGGCTCGGCCTGATCGACATGAACAGAAGCCTGAGCAACGAGGTTTTGCCCGCGCCGGAAGGGCCCGTCAGGAAGTGAAAGGACCCTGGCAGGATATGAAAGGTGACGTCGCGTAGGATCTCCGGGCCGGTGCCGTAGCGAAGCCCGACATTTTCAAAGCGAATCAACCGCCGACCTCGAGCATTTCGCGCAACTTCCGACTTTATGCTGAACTCGCTGTCCGGTATCAATGGATTTGGGCAAGGACGTGGGGGCACTCCGGCCAAACCTGGATTGGTTTGGCCTAAACGGTTCCGATCATGGCGACGGTTATCATCTGCCCCTCTTGCGGGACCCGCTACGAGATCGCGGCAGTCATCCCGCCGGAGGGCCGCAAGGTCCGCTGCAGCAAATGCAGCCATATTTGGCAGGCGCGGCCCATCCCGCCGATGCTGGAGATGCCCATTGCTGCGCCGACGCGCATCGAGGAGCCGCCGCCGCCAATGCCCCCGGCGCCGCCGGAAATGACCGATTTCGCCAGCTACGCGCCCGAGCCGCAAGCAGAGCCGAGCTTCTCTACGAGCTTCGAGGAAGTGCCGCCTGGAGCGCCTGAGGAGCAAAAAGGCTTCTATCCGCCGGCGAACAATGGCCGCGACGGCTCCGGCTATGAGAGTTATGCACAGCAAGATGCCGATTTCGGTGGCGATGCCGATCAGCCTGGCGACGGCGGGGCGGAAATGGCGGCTGAAGCTCCGGCGCAAGACGACGCCGGAAGGTTCGGCGAGTGGGAATCGGCCGCGCCTGCTGAAGCTCCGGCGGCGCCAGACATCGCGCCGCCGCCACCAGTTCAAGGATCGGGACGCAGCACGAGGATGGGCTGGCTGCTGCTCATTCTGTTCGTGCTCGGCGTTGCCGGCTTGGTGTTGATGGCGCCGAAGACCGTGGTGTCGATGCTGCCCGGCGCGACGCGGCTCTATGCGGCGCTCGGCATGCCGCTCAACAGCAAGGGCTTCGCCTTCCAAGGCGTCAACTATGGCTTCCACACCGAGGGCGAAGAGACTGTGCTCGAGGTCAAGGGCGACATCCTCAACCTCACCGACGCCCCGGTTAAGCCGCCGGTCGTGGTGGTGGTTCTGCTCGACGAGAACGGCAAGGAGCTGTCGCAATATACCACCGCCGAGCGAGTAGAGCCGCTCGGTGCCGGCGAGGCGGCGCCCTTCCTCGCCGAGATCGCCTCGCCGCCGGCGGAGGTCCGCAAGCTGAAGGTGCGGTTCGCCAAGGCGCAATGATTGCGATGCAAGCGGGCGGCGAAACCAAGATCGAGCCGCTCTATAGTTCAGGGGACATTCAGCGGCGCATCGGGGAGCTCGCCCGCGACATCGCCGCCTCCTCGCTGAACGATCCGCTGATCGTCGCCATTCTGAAAGGCAGTTTCATCTTTGCCGCGGATCTGATCCGGGCGCTGCATCGCGAGGGGCTGGCACCCGAGATCGACTTTCTGTTCCTGGAGAGTTACGGCCAGGGCACAGTGTCGCAAGGTGCGGTGAAAATCCTGCACGATATCGCAAGCCCGATTGAGGGCCGCGATGTCGTCATCGTCGACGATATCCTGGATTCGGGCCGCACGCTCGCTTTCGCCAAGGATTTGCTGACAGAGCGCGGTGCAGCGCGCGTGTTCTCGTGTGTGCTGATCGACAAACAGGTGAAGCGAGCGGTGCCGATCGAGCCTGACTTTTATGGCTTCCGCTGCACCGCCGGTATTCGTGGTCGGCTACGGCATGGACCTCGCCCACCACTATCGCGAGCTGCCCTTCGTCGGGAAGTTGGTGAAGCCCTAGTAAGAGCGGATCAGGCGCTCGAGATAATCGAGCTCGATCGGGGGGCGCGACGGGTCGCCCAGCCTGCGGCGAACTTCATCCAAGACTTCGCGGGCGCGCTGGATGTCGATGGCGTCGGGGACCTTCACCGAGAGGCCGAGATCGGGCCGATTGGTGCGGTCGGGACGGCCAAGTGGATCGCGGCCGTTATTGCCCTGGCCGCGGCCTTCTTGGTTCTCGCCATTCTCGCTCATTTGTTGCGCCATGGCTTGAGCGCCCTGGCGCAATTTCTCCAGCGCCTGACCTTCGGCCTGGGCGGCGCGATCGAGATTTTCGTCGCCCAGCGCTTCCTTGGCCTCCTTCATGGATTTGCCCGCGCCCTCGAATTGCTCGGGCGCTTCGGCGCCTTCCATGCGCATGCGGTCGATCAGCATCTGCAATTGTTGCTCGATGTCGCCCTGCCGGCTGCCGAGGCTGCCATAACGGCTGGAGCCCTGGCCGACGCGGCCGCCTTTGCCTTCACCTTGGTCGCCAGGCCGGCCCTCATCGCTCTCCTTGCCACGCGCATTGGGGTCTTGCTTGCCCTTGTCGCCCTCCTGCGGCATCTCGAACAGGGGGTTCATGTTCATGTTGTTGCCCCATTCCATGGGCTGGCCGGGCGGGCTCACCTCGAACTCCTCGCCGGGCTGACTGGCGCCCTCTTTGCGCTTCTCCTTGTAAGTGTCGTCCAGCAGCTTCTGCTGCTTGCTCACCATCTCCTTCAGGTCGGCCATCATCTTTTCGGCGCGCTTATCTTTCGCCGAGCTCGGGGATTTCCCGGTTTCGAGCTGATCGAGAACGTCCTTCAACTCGGCCAGCATGTCCTGCGCCATGTCCTTCGAGCCGGATTTGGCGAGCTGCTCGATGTTCTTGAGCATCTTGTCGAGGTCTTGCGGCGAAACTTCTTGATCGGAGGCTTGATTGGGCTCGCCCTGCTTCTGATCGCGCTGCTGGCGCTCGGCCAGAGACTTCAGATATTGCCCCAGCGCCTCGCGAAGTTCGTTGACGAGACGGCTGATTTCCTCGGGCGTCGCATCTTTGGCAAGGGCCTCAGACAATTTCTCTTGCGCGTCCTTCACCGCGCGCTCGGCTTCCGGCAAATCGCCGTCCTCGATCTTCAGCGCGATGTCCCAGAGCTGTCCGACCACGCTCGCGATGCTTTCGCGAGACTGATCGTTCGACAACCGCCAAAATGCGTTGCGAATGGCAAGATAGATCGAGCTGTTGTCGACGGCCTTCTCGCCGCCAAGGGTGAGCGCATCGAGCGCGCGAGCGACCCGCTCGGCGGAGCCAGGCTCGCGCACCAGCTTCTTGCGCTGCTCGACCAGGGCGCGCGCCAAGGCCTTGGTGAAATTGCGCTCGGGCAGAATGAATTCGTAAGGCTGACTCGATCCGCTCTGGCCGGCCTGGTCGCGGGCGGTGAGAACCATATTCACTTTCAGCCCGGCCCAAGGATGCGAGGTCAGGTCCTGCGTGGCCTTGCCGTCGACGATCTTTTGGTTGGCGCGTGGGAGCTGGAGCCGCATCGAGGGAGGCTCGAGCAGCGGGTCCGGCTTGGCGCCAGGCTCGGCGACTTCCACCGGCGCGGCCGCGAGCTGGCCTTCGGCGAGGGCAAACTTGGCTTCGGCGCTGGCCACGCCATGATCGTCCTCGGCATGGAAGACAAGTCGCAGCGCGCCACGCGGCGTTACGGTCGGATTCCCCATCAGATTGATAGTGGGAGTTTCGTCCTTGATCATGGCGAAACGCCATTTGGCGACAGTGGCGCCGCCGACGCGCACGTCCGCCGAGCCGTTCTCGGTGAGCTTGACGTTGAACTCGACGAGGCCTTGGCTGCCTGACTTCTTCGGCTCGATGGTGGTAGCTGCGAACCGCCATCCTCTTTGTCGGTGATGAGGCTGAGGGTCTCGCCTTGCGGCGCGTGCGCACGGACGATGAGCTCGCTCCGCTCCGGCACTTGCAGCGCGCGGAAGCTCTCGGCACCGGTGCCGACCGGCTCGGTGCCGTCGGCCAATACGATGGGAGCAAGCTGGGTATAGACCGGAGGCGCCACCCACGCATCGAGACGCATCAGCGCCACTGCGTTGCGCGGCGCCAGCGTGAAGGCCTGGCGAAGTCTGTCCCAGGAACTACTGCCGGCGGAGAGAAACCCGACGAAGAGTAGAAGCAGAAGCACGGCGCGGAGCGCAAACGGGTCGCTGCGATCGGTGCGCGGATCCGGCCAGCGCGGTTTCAGTCTGGCAACGAGCCGCGCCAGGCGGTCGCGATGCGCGTGCCAGAGCAGCATCGCCTCACCGGAGGCGGTATCGCCAAGCCGGTCTTCATAAGAGGTGGCGGGCCGATGCTTGATGCCGGCGTCGCGCTCAAGCCGGCGCAGCGCCTCTTGCCGCGTCGGCCAGGTCATGCGGATGAGAGGAATGAAGGAGGCCAGCAGCGCGATGAAGAAGCCGAACAACACGATGCGGTGCGCCAGCGGCGGCAGCGCGCCCCAAAGCTCGAACAAGGAAACGATAAGGAACAGCGACATGACGAGGAAGGGCCAGAGCAGCGCCTCCCACATACGTTCCAGAATGAGGGCGAGTCGGCTCAAGGTCACGCGCCGCTCGAAGCGGCTGGCGTGGACTTTCTCGTCACTCGGCTCGTTCGGGGCCTTTTGGCCCGGTCGTGAAATCATCTTGGGGCGAAGTCTAGCATATTGACTGTAGGGGCAAGCAGAATGTGGGGAAGAATACCGTGCGAAAACGCGCCGCACCACATTACCGTTCCGTCATATTGGGGGACGGATTTCCTAGACTTTTCGCTCGCGTTTTACCCAGTCGGGGAGGCGCTCGGCGGCAAGCAGATCGTCATAGCTCGGCCGCGGCCGGGTGACGGCCGAACGGGCCCCGTGCACCATCACCTCAGGCACGAGAAGGCGGCTGTTATATTCCGAGGCGAGCACGGCGCCGTAGGCGCCGGCGGTCATGACCGCGATGAGGTCGCCGGATTGCAGCTCGGGCAACGCGCGGCCTAACGCGAGATAGTCGCCCGTCTCGCAGACCGGTCCCACCACATCGGTGACTGTGCATGTGCTGCCTTAGGCGCGGGCTCGTTGACCGGCCAGATCTCGTGATAGGCCTCGTAGAGCGTCGGGCGGACCAGGTCGTTCATCGCCGCGTCGACGATGGTGAAGGTCTTGTCGCTCTCGTGCTTCACATAGAGCACGCGCGAAACGAGAATGCCGGCATTGGCGGCGATCATGCGGCCGGGCTCGAACAATAATTTGAGGCCGAGGCCGCCGACTGCCTGCTGCACCAGGCTCGCATAGTCGGAGGGAAGCGGCGGTGCATCCTCGTCGCTGCGATAGGGCACGCCGAGGCCGCCGCCGAGATTGGCGAATTCGATGTTGAAGCCTTCGGCGCGGAGCGTGCGAGACAAGGTCTGCCAGCAACGCGAACGCATTCTTGAACGGATCGAGATCGGTGATCTGGCTGCCGATATGCATGTGCACGCCGGTCGCATCGATGCCCGGAAGCTCGCTCGCCAGACGATAAAGGGGAATCGCGCGCGCGAACGGCACGCCGAATTTGTTCTCGGCCTTACCGGTGGCGATCTTGTGATGCGTCTTGGCGTCGACATCCGGGTTGACGCGAAGCGCCACCCTCGCGCTCGTTCCCTTCGACGAAGCGACCTCGCTCAGCAAGCTAAGCTCGGGCTCGGACTCGACGTTGAAAGCGAAGATGCCCTTCTCCAGCGCGAAGGCCATTTCCTCGCGGGTCTTGCCGACGCCGGAGAACACGATCTTGTTCGGGGCGACATTGACGGCGAGCGCGCGGCGAAGCTCGCCCTCGGAGACGACATCCATGCCGGCGCCGGCGCGTCCCAGAGTGGCGAGCACGCCGAGATTGGAATTGGCCTTGATCGAATAGCAGATGAGCGCGTCGGTCGCCGGCGAAGGCCTCGGCGAAAACGCGATAGTGCCTCTCAAGCGTCGCGGTGGAATAGCAATAGAAGGGCGTGCCGACCGCGGAGGCGAGGTCGGATAGGTTGACGTCTTCGGCGTGCAGCACGCCGGCGCGGTAGGCGAAATGATGCATGGGAGGCTGCTCTAAATCCTAGTTGAGCAGGCGGTCGATCCAAAGGTGCCGTTCGGGAGTTTGCGACATTTTCGTCTGCGGGTCGGCCTTGGTCTCGGGGTACGCCGGTTTCGGCCGGTCGAGCGAGCCTCTGCGTCCGCAGCCACTCAGCCCAACAGCCGCAATCAGCGCAGCAACAAATAGGATGCGCAACGCGCTTCCCATGGTCCAATTCCCCTCTAGGCCTTCTTCGGCCCTTGGTTAAGTTTATCGCGGCCACCCTGCTTCGCCAAACGCTTTATCCACCTATTCGCCTGGGAGCGGACGTTGGCAGGGGCGGTTCCGCCATAGGATTTGCGGCTTTTGACCGAATTGGCCACACTTAGCACGGAAAAAACTCCCTTGGTGATTTTCGGCTCAACCGACCGGAAATCGGCCAGATCGAGCTCCGCCAGGGTGGTTTTCTTGCGATCGGCCAGGGCAACGATTCGCCCCGTGACATGGTGGGCGTCCCTAAAGGGGAGGCCAAGCTCGCGCACCAGCCAGTCGGCAAAATCGGTCGCGGTCGAATGTCCGGCGCCGGCCGCCTTCTCCATGGCGAGCGGATCGGGCTTCAGATCGGCAACCATGCCGGCCATGGCGGCAAGCCCAAGCTTCAGCGCATCGAGGGCGGCAAAGACCTGCTCCTTATCTTCTTGCATGTCCTTGGCGTAGGCGAGGGGAAGGCCCTTCATCACCATCAGCAGGCCAAAGAACGCGCCGGCGATGCGCCCAGACTTGGCGCGGATCAGCTCGGCCGCATCGGGGTTCCGCTTCTGCGGCATGATCGAGGAGCCGGTGGAGAATTTGTCGGAGAGCGTGGCGAAGCCGAATTGCGGGCTCACCCACAGCACGATCTCCTCGGCGAGACGCGACAGATGCATCGCCGCGATGCTGGCGGCGGCAAGCGTCTCGAGCGCAAAGTCCCGATCAGAGACTGCATCGAGCGAATTCGCCGAAGGCCTATCGAAGCCAAGCGCTTTTGATGTCCGCTCGCGATCGATTGGGAAGCTCGTGCCGGCCAAGGCCGCGGCGCCGAGCGGGCATTCGTTCAATCGTGTCTGCGCGTCGGCGAATCTCGCTTGGTCACGCGCGAACATCTCGACATAGGCCAAGAGGTGATGGCCGAAGGTGATGGGCTGCGCGGTCTGCAGATGGGTGAAGCCCGGCATGATGGTGGCGGCGTGATCGAGCGCCTTGCCTGCAAGCGCAAGCTCAAGCTCGCCGAGCAACACCTCGATCGTGTCGATCTCGTCCCTTATATAGAGACGGAAATCGGTCGCGACCTGATCGTTGCGCGAGCGCGCGGTGTGCAGCTTGCCGGCGAGGGGACCGATCAGATCTTTCAGCCGGCTCTCGATATTGAGATGGATGTCCTCGAGCTTGGCCGAGAATTTGAATTTGCCGGCCTCGATCTCGCCCGCGATCTGGTCGAGACCATCCGCGATCTTGTTCGCTTCGGCCTTGGTTAAGATCCCGGTCGCGGCGAGCATGGCGGCATGCGCCTTCGATCCGGCGATATCCTGGCGCCAGAGCCGCTTGTCGAATGAGATGGAGGCATTTATCGCCTCCATGATCGCGGCGGGACTGGAAGCAAAGCGCCCGCCCCACATTTTATTGGTCATGATTGTATTCCGGGCATCTTGTAAGTATCGCCGTTTCCGCCTCGTCATGGCCGGGCTTGTCCCGGCCATCCACGAATATTTGATCAAAAATGCGTGGATGCCCGGCATGAAGCCGGGCATGACGAAGCTCAACAGGTCCTCAGAGACCAATGAGCGCTACGGACAAACGGCAACGCGACCGATCACCGGCAGTTTATGTCGTCGCGGCTCTGGTCGCGGCGATCGCCGGGTTCGCCACGGTATATTTGATTTTCGGCCCTTCTGACAATGGCAGGGGCGTGGAATCGGCCGCGCCGGCTGCCGGAACTGGTGGGCAGGACGAAGAAGTCGTTAAAGGCCCGCTGATTGGGCTCAATAAGGGCGCCATGGCCCCGTTACTGGTCCGGCCGAAGCCGCTGGACCTGCCGGAGCTGAGCTTTGCCGGGCCGGGCGGCGAGACCAAGACGCTCGCCGACTTCAAGGGCAAGATCGTGCTTCTCAATATCTGGGCCCGCTGGTGCGTGCCCTGCCGCGAGGAGATGCCGCAACTCGACAAGCTCCAGGCCGAGCTCGGCGGCAAGGATTTCGAGGTGGTCGCCGTCAATATCGACCGCGGCGGCGGCGACAAGGCGAAGAAATTTCTGGAAGAGACCGGGGCCACTCATCTCGCGCCCTACACCGACCCCTCCGGCAGATTATTCGCCGCGGTGAAGGCGGTCGGCATGCCGACGACTTTGCTGATCGATCGCGACGGACGCGAGATCGGGCGGCTGGTCGGGCCTGCGGATTGGGGTTCGGAGGAAGCTAAGCGGCTGATCGAGGCGGCGATTGCGGCCAAAAAAGCGTAAGCAACCTGGAGGCTCAAGTTAAAGCCGAGCGATTACTCATGGACCATTCTGCCATCGAAAGTGTGAACCGGTTTTGGTTCGAGGAGATCGACCCTGAAGGCTGGTTCAAGAAATCCGAGGCGCTCGATCGGATCATCACGCAACGTTTCGCCGCGACCTACGAGGAGCTGCGTGCAGGCGTGCCGGAATCGTGGCTAGAGACGCCGGACGGGTATCTCGCGGCGATCATCGTGCTCGACCAATTTCCACGCAATATGTTCCGGGGCGAAGCGCGTTCGTTTGAGACCGATCCGCTCGCGCTCTCGCTCGCCAAGGAGGCGATTGCGCGCGGGTTCGACACCGAGCTTCCGCCCATCAAGCGATGGTTCGTCTATATGCCGTTCGAGCATTCCGAAGAGGCGCCGATCAGGCGCGATGCGTGGAGTTGATGACGACCCTCGGCAATGAGATAGCGCTCGATTATGCATTGCGGCACAAGGCTGTCATCGATCGCTTCGGCCGCTACCCGCATCGCAACGCAATTCTGGGCCGCTCCAATACAAGCGAGGAAGTCGAATTCCTGCGCCAGCCGGGCTCGTCGTTCTGACGGCTTCAAGCGGTGAAGCTCGGTGCCGGAGAATTTTATTGTTCGAGACGACTAACCCACATCACGGCGTGGTGGCGACGGTGCTGCTGGATTTTTTCTTGACGTATTTTTTCGTGGTGCCCGAGCGCGGTTTCCCCGCCACGGCGGCTCTCGCCGCGGCGCGGCCTGATCCGCAGATGCTGTCGAACAGATGCGTCGGCTGGTCGCTGAGCGTGGCTTGCATGGCAAGTCCGTCGAGACTGGTGCCGAACACCGATTTCCAGAAATAGCGCTTGAAGCCGTTCTCGAGCAGATCGGTGGCGCGGTCGCGGCGCGAGGCGATGGAGACTTCGCCGAGCACGACGGCGACGAGCTTCCTGCCGTCGCGGGTGGCGGATGCCACGATGTTATATCCGGAATTACAGATGAAGCCGGTCTTCATACCGTCGGCGCCGGGATAGTCGATCAAGAGGCCGTTATGCGTGCGTATCAATTGCTTGCCGACCTGCACTTGGGGCAGCGCGAATATGCTCGCATATTCCGGGAATTCGACGATGATGGCGCGAGCCAATTTGGCGAGATCGCGGGCGGTGGTGACTTGGCGCTCGTCGGGCAGGCCGTTGACATTGGCAAAATGCGTCTTGGTCATGCCAAGGCGTTGCGCGGTCGCGTTCATCTCGGCGACGAAACTATCGAGATCGCCGCCGACGCCTTCGGCCAGCATCACCGCGACATCGTTGGCGGATCTAACGATGAGCACTTTCAGCGCCACATCGACGGTAATCTCGCCGCCGACGGGGAGGCCGAGCTTGCTCGGGGCTTGGGCTACGGCATTCTTGGAGCAGGAGATCTTGGTGTCGAGCGCGACCTTGCCTTGCTTGATCGCCTGGAAGGTGACGTAGGCGGTCATCAATTTGGTGAGGGAGGCCGGGAACCAGGGCTGATCCGGGTCCTCGGAATAGAACACCGTGCCATTGTAAGGCTCGAAGACGAGGGCCGGGACCGGCGCTGGCGTGACCCGGGGCTAAGATGAGGGTGCCCAGGAGAAGGCCAAGGCAAGATCGTCTCAGCATTCAGTCCGCTCCCCTCAGGTCAAGTAGATGCCGCGCCCGGCACATGCCCGTTCCCATAGGCCGTGCAAATTCGACTGTTCCGTGGCAAGACGGAAAGCAGCCCGAACCAGTGCAAGAGTAGCGCGCCGCCTCCAATTCGCAACTGCGAAATTAACCAAATCGCACTGCATTGGGTAGCGGAATATGCAGCGCCTGCTTAGCCTTGAAGGGTGTTGCGCGGCGGCGACTTCAGCGGAACCTGTCAGCGCGAGACTAGGCGCTGCGCTTCTCGATCAGCACGGCGCGGAAATCGTTGACGTTGGTGAGGGTGGGGCCGGTCACCAAGAGGTCGCCGATGCTTGATCGAAGAAATTCCAGGGATCGTTGTCGGCGAGCATGGATTTGGCGTTGATGCCGGCCTTCTCCGCGCGCGCCAGCGTGGTCGGATCGATGAAGGCGCCGGCATTGTCCTCGCTGCCGTCGACGCCGTCGGTGTCGCCGGCGACCGCGTAGATTCCATCCATGCCGTTCAGCGCGATGGCGAGCGCGAGCAGGAACTCGGTGTTGCGGCCGCCTTTGCCTTTGCCCTTCAGCGTGATGGTGGTCTCGCCGCCGGAGATCAGCACGCAAGGCGGCTGCTCGGGCTGGCCGCGCATGGCGCATTGCCGCGCGATGCCGGCATGAACCAGCGCCACGTCGCGGGATTCGCCTTCGATCGAGTCGCCGAGAATGACAGGCTTCACGCCGGCGTGGCGCGCGATCTCGGCGGCCGCATCGAGCGAGGCTTGCGGGGTGGCGATCATGATGTTCTCGACGGAGGCGAGGCGTTTGTCGCCTGGCTTCGGCGTTTCGTCGGCTGTCTGCAAACGCTCGCGTACGCTTGCCGGAATTTCGATCGAATATTTCTCGATGATGCCGAGCGCGTCCTCATTGGTGGAGGGATCGACCACAGTCGGGCCGGACGCGATGATCGAGGGATCGTCGCCGGGAACGTCGGAGATCATCAGCGCCACGACTTTCGCCGGAGCCGCAGCGGCAGCAAGCCTGCCGCCCTTGATCGCGGAGAGGTGTTTCCGCACCGTGTTCATCTCGGAGATGGTGGCGCCGCTCTTGAGCAGCGCCTTGTTTACCGCCTGCTTGTCCTCGAGCGTGAGGCCGGGCGGTGGCAACGCCAGTAGCGCGGAGCCGCCGCCGGAAATCAGGCAGAGCACGAGGTCGTCCTTGGTGAGGCCTTGCACCATGTCAAAGATGCGCTTCGCCGCCTCGCGGCCGGCGGCGTCCGGCACCGGGTGGGCGGCCTCGACCACTTCGAGCCGGGTCGTGGGAACGCGATAGCCATAGCGGGTGACGACCAGGCCCTCGAGCGGACCGTCCCAGGCATCCTCGACGGCCTTGGCCATGGCGCCTGACGCTTTGCCGGCGCCAATAATAATGGTGCGGCCCTTGGGCCGGGCGGGCAGGTTGGCCGGAACGCAGAGCGAGGGGAGAGCGGCCTCGACTGCGGCCTTGAACATGGCTTCCAGCAGCGCTCTTGGCTTCATTCCGGTTCCCCTTCGACGAGGGCTTCCCCTCGCACAGACGATTGCAACAAGGCAAGCGAATGAATTAGGTTGCGCTTCCTTTCGCTGGGCAAGGTCTAGGGGCGTCCGTCGTTATGTCAGCCAAGTCAGAAGAGCAGCACAAAAAGCCGAAATCCGACATCGAGATCAGCCAGGCCGCGAAGATGCGGCCGGTGATCGAGATCGCCAAGGAAAGGCTTGGGATTCCGCAAGAATACGTGCTGCCTTACGGGCATTATAAGGCGAAGATCTCGCTCGATTACATCGACACGCTGAAGAAGAAGCCCGACGGCAAGCTGATCCTGGTGACGGCGATCACGCCGACGCCTGCCGGCGAGGGCAAGACCACGACCACGGTCGGGCTTGGCGATGCGCTGAATGCCATCGGCAAAAAGGCGCTGATCTGCATCAGAGAACCTTCGCTCGGACCTTGCTTCGGGGTGAAGGGCGGCGCTGCCGGCGGCGGCTATGCGCAAGTGGTGCCGATGGAGGACATCAACCTCCATTTCACCGGCGATTTTCACGCGATCGGCGCCGCCAATAATCTGCTCGCGGCCTTGATCGACAATCACGTCTATTGGGGCAACGCGCTCGACATCGATACGAGGCGCATCACTTGGCGGCGCGCGGTCGACATGAACGACCGGGCGCTGCGCGAGATCGTCACCTCGCTCGGCGGTGCGGCCAACGGCTACCCGCGCGAAGCCGGCTTCGACATTACGGTGGCCTCGGAGGTGATGGCGATCTTCTGTCTCGCATCCGATCTCGCCGATCTGCAGCGCCGGCTCGGCCAAATCCAAATCGGACAAACGCGCGGCAAGAAGGCGGTCACGGCGAAGGATCTGTCGGCTGCGGGCTCGATGGCTGCGCTGCTGAAAGACGCGCTCGCGCCAAATCTGGTGCAGACGCTCGAGAACAATCCCGGCGTTCATTCATGGCGGTCCGTTCGCCAATATCGCGCATGGCTGCAATTCGGTGATCGCCACCAAGGCCGCGCTGAAACTTGCCGACTATGTGGTGACCGAGGCCGGGTTCGGCGCCGATCTCGGCGCGGAGAAATTCTTCGACATCAAATGCCGCAAAGCCGGACTCACGCCCGATTGCGTGGTGCTGGTCGCGACCATCCGCGCGCTGAAGATGCATGGCGGCGTCGCCAAGGACGCGCTGAAGGCGGAGAATGTCGAGGCGCTGGAGAAGGGCTTCGCCAATCTCAAGAAGCATGTCGAGAATCTGAAGCGCTATGGCGTGCCGGTGATCGTCTCGATCAATCGCTTCAGCACCGATACGCCAAGCCGAGGTCGAGCTGCTCGACAAGCTTTGCGCGGGGCTCGGCGTGAAATGCGTGCTCGCCGATCATTGGGCTGCCGGCGGCGAGGGTGCGACCGATCTGGCGCGGACCGTGGTCGAGACCATCGAGAAGACGCCGTCCAAGTTCAAGCCGCTCTATCCGGACGACATGAAGCTTTGGGACAAGGTGAAGACGATCGCGCAGGAGATCTACGGCGCGTCCGACATCACCGCGGATAAGAGCGTGAAGGATCGGCTCGCCGAGCTGGAAAAAGAAGGCTTCGGCAATTTCCCGATCTGCGTGGCCAAGACCCAATACAGCTTCTCGACCAATCCGGACGCCAAGGGCGCGCCTACGGGCTTCACCATCCCGATCCGCGAGGTGAGGCTGTCGGCAGGTGCCGAGTTCATCGTGGTGGTCTGCGGGGACATCATGACCATGCCCGGTCTGCCCAAGGTTCCGGCAGCCAATAATATCGAGCTTGCGGCTGACGGCCGCATCAGCGGGCTGTTCTAGCTCTCCGAGGCATCGTCATCGTTTAGGCAGAACCGGCCGAGATCGGGTTCGGTCGATCGGGCTCGCCAATCGCCCGAAAGGCTAACCAAATCGAGGCTATAGCCGCTCAAAAAGGTTGCCAGGTTTCCGCGTGGACGCTACCACAGTGCCGCGCGGACGCGCTAAGAGCCTAAATAATAAGCTCAAGGCCGCTTAGTCTAGGGAGATTGATGTGATGCTTGGGACCAGAAGAGCTGGCCGCAATTTTCTATTTGTGCCGGGGCCGACCAATGTGCCCGACCGCATTTTGCGGGCGATGCATGTCGCCATGGAGGATCATCGGTCCTCAGATTTTCCCAAGCTGACCATGCCGCTCTATGACGGCCTGAAGAAGGTCCTGAAGACCAAGGCCGGGACTGTGGTGATTTTCCCGTCGAGCGGGACCGGCGCCTGGGAGGCCTCGCTCACCAATACGCTGTCGCCCGGCGACAAGGTTCTGGCGCCGCGCTTCGGCCAGTTCAGCCATCTCTGGAGCGAACTCGCCCGCCGTCACGGGCTCGAGGTCATCAACCAGGACGAGGAATGGGGCACCGGCGCCCATCCTGAGAAGATCGAAGCAGGCGCTTCGCGCCGACAAGAACCACGAGATCAAGGCCGTCCTCATCGTGCATAACGAGACGGCGACCGGCGTCACCTCCGATGTCGCCGCGGTCCGCCGCGCCATGGATGCAGCCAAGCACCCCGCATTGCTTTTTGTCGACGGCGTGAGCTCGATCGGCAGCATCGATTTTCGTTTCGACGATTGGGGCGTCGATCTCGCCATCACCGGCTCGCAGAAGGGCCTGATGCTGCCGGCAGGACTCGGCATCGTCTGCATCAGCGAGAAGGCGCGGGCAAAGATGGAAGGCGCCGGTTGCCGCAAGGCCTATTTCGACCTCGGCGACCAGATCAAGGCGAACGCCACCGGTTACTTCCCCTACACGCCGGCGCTGCCGCTGCTCTACGGTTTGCGCGAGGCGCTTGCCATCCTCGACGAGGAAGGGCTCGATAACGTCATCGCCCGGCATCATCATCTCGCGAGCGGCGCGCGCGCCGCGGTCAAGGCCTGGGGCCTCACAACTTGCGCCAAGGAACCGAAATGGTATTCGGACACCGTCACCGCGATCATGGTGCCGGCGGGCATCAATGGCGCCGAAGTGATCGATCGCGCCTATAAGACGCTACAATCTCGCGCTCGGCGCCGGGCTGAGCCAAGTCGCCGGTAAATTATTCCGCATCGGACATCTCGGCGATCTCAACGAGCTGATGCTGCTCGGCGCCATCGCCGGCGCCGAGATGGCGATGAACGATGTCGGCATCGATGTCGAGCTTGGGTCGGGCGTTGGCGCTGCGCAGGCGCAGTTCCGTGCCGGCGCCGAAGCCAAGGTGAAGAAACTCGCGGCCGAGTAGGTTCGCGATCAAGGCGGAGTGGGGGGCCATTTCGCTGTCAGGTTAGGTCAAGCCACCGGCGCGGGACTCGCGGCGGTGGAGGTCGGGGCGTTTCGCAGCCGAGGCGGTAGGAGCCAAGGACTGCGAGGAGCGTAAGAGGATCGGTACAGTGCAGCATGCGATCGTTTTTCTCGATCGGGAGTCGGTGGATGCGAATGTCCGCAAGCCGAACTTTCCCCACACATATAAAGAGTATGAGTCGACCTGGACGCCGGACGAGATCGTCGAGCGGCTGAAGGACGCGACCATCGCCATCATCAACAAGGTGCCGATGCGTGCCGACACCTTGAAGCAGCTGCCGAAGCTGAAACTGATCGCGGTCGCGGCGACCGGCACCGACGTGGTCGACAAGGCCTATTGCAAAGAGCACGGCATCTCCGTGGTCAATATCCGCAATTACGCCTTCAACACCGTGCCTGAGCACGTCATCGCGCTGATCTTCGCGCTTCGCCGCAATCTACTGACCTATGTCAATGATGTGCAGAACGGCGTGTGGAACAAGTCGAGCCAGTTCTGCTTTTTGACGCATCCCATCCGCGACATCGCCGGCTCGACGCTCGGCATCGTCGGCTATGGCGCGCTCGGCAAGTCGATCGGCAAGCGCGCCGAGGCGCTCGGCATGAAGGTGCTGGCTTACGACGTGTTCCCGCAAGCCGGGCTCACCGATTTCGAGACGATTTTGAGAGAGAGCGACATCATCACCTTGCATGTACCGCTCACGCCCGAGACCAAGAACATGATCGGCGAAAAAGAGTTCAAGAAGATGAAGCCAACCGCGATCCTGATCAACACCGCGCGTGGCGGCCTGGTCGACGAGGCGGCGCTGGCGAAAGCGCTGAAGGACGGCACCATCGCGGGTGCCGGTTTCGACGTGCTGACGGTCGAGCCGCCGAAAGACGGCAACATCCTGCTCGACAAGACCATTCCCAATCTCATCGTCACCCCGCATGTCGCCTGGGCGAGCAAAGAGGCGATGCAGATCCTGGCGGACCAACTGATCGACAATATCGAGGCCTTCGTCGCGGGCAAGCCGCAGAACGTGGTCGAGTAAGCGACGGAGATTTGAAACCATGAAAAAGCTGTTGTTCCTGTTCGACACCGATGCCTATGCGAGCGTGTTCGACACGGTGGTCGGTTATGACGGCGGCGCCGACAATGTCACCGGCTACGCCAATGTCACGCCGGACAATGTCGGCGCGCTGGTCGACGGCTGCGTCTTCACCCGCGGCGGCAAGGACAAGCAGAACACCGCCATCTTCGTCGGTGGCGGCGACATGAGGAAGGGCGAGGCGTCTGCTCGAGGCGGTGAAGAAGCGCTTCTTCGGGCCGTTCCGCGTCTCGGTCATGCTCAATTCCAACGGCTCGAACACGACGGCAGCCGCCGGCGTGGCGTTGCTGGCCAAAGCCGAAAACCGCTTGCCGGCAAGAAGGCCGTGGTGCTCGCCGGCACCGGCCCGGTCGGCATGCGCGCCGCGGCGTTCCTCGCCAAAGAGGGCGCCGATGTGACCATCACCTCGCGCACCAAAGAGCGAGGCCGAGAGCGCCGCGCGCGCCATCGAGACGCGTTTCGGCGGTGAAGGTGAAAGGGATCGCCGGCGCCGACGACGCGACGCGCGCCGCTGCCGTCAAGGACGCCAACATCGTGTTTGCCGCCGGCGCCATCGGCGTGCAGCTGCTGCCGGCGGCGACTGGAAGGACAATCCCAACATCGAGATGGTTGCCGACGTGCAACGCGCAGCCGCCGCTCGGCATTGAAGGCATCGAGGCGACGGACAAAGGCAAAGAGCGGCATGGCAAGCTCTGCTTCGGCGCGCTCGGCATCGGCGGGCTGAAATTGAAGCTGCATCGCGCCTGCATCGGCAAAATGTTCGAGAGCTCCGAGGCCGTGTTCGATGCCGAGGAAATCTACGCGCTGGCAAAGGCCATGGCATGAGCGCGCAGATCAAAGACTCTTCGATCGAGAAATTTCTCGAGGAGCTCGCCAGCCAGAATGCGACGCCGGGCGGCGGGAGTGCCGCTGCGATCATGGGCGCCAAGGGCGCGGCCCTGGTCAGCATGGTTTGCAATCTCACCATCGGCAAAAAGAAATATGCCGATGTCGAAGCCGACATGAAAGCGGTGCTGGCGAAGTCCGAGGTGCTCCGCGTCAAGCTTACCGGCATGATCGAGGACGACGTCCGCGCTTTCGGCACGGTGATGGACGCTTACGGCATGCCGAAAGAGACGGATGAAGAGAAGGCCGCCCGCGCCGAGGCGATCCAAAAGGCCTTAAAAGTTGCGACCGAGGTTCCGCTCGCCTGCTGCCATGCGGCCCGCGAAGTGATCGATCTTGCGGCTATTGCCGCGGAAAAGGGAAACCTTGGTGTGATTTCGGATGCCGGCGTCGGCGTGCTGGCTGCTTTTGCTGCACTGCGAAGTGCCGCGTTAAATGTTTTCACCAACGCGAAAATGATCAATGATCGGTCCTATGCCGAGGCCAAGCTGAAGGAGGTTGGCCAATTGATGGATAGCGCGGAGCGGGTGACCGAGAAGGCCTACGCCACCGTGAAAGCAAAAGTGAGCTAACGCTCCAACAAGGACCGCGAGACAAGAGAGCTAGGGAGGAAGAAGACTTGGACGTTCACGAGTATCAAGCCAAGGAATTGCTGGGCGAGTTCGGCGTGCCGGTGCCGAAAGGCGCGGTGGCGTTCTCGCCCGATCAGGCGGTCTACGCCGCGACCGAGCTCGGCGGTTGGAACTGGGCGGTGAAGGCTCAGATCCATGCTGGTGCTCGCGGCAAGGCCGGCGGCATCAAGCTCTGCAAGACCTATCACGAGGTGCGCGAGGCGGCGCAGAACCTGCTCGGCAAACGTCTGGTCACGATCCAGACCGGCCCGGAAGGCAAGCCGGTGCAGCGCGTCTATATCGAGGTGGCCGAGCCGTTCGATCGCGAGCTCTATCTTGGCTATGTGCTCGACCGCAAAGCCGAGCGCATCCGGGTGATCGCCTCGCAGCGCGGCGGCATGGAGATCGAGGAGATCGCGAAGAAAGAGCCGGAGATGATCCTTCAGGTGATCGTCGAGCCGGCCGTGGGCTTGCAGGCCTTTCAGGCGCGCGAGCTCGCCTTCAATCTTGGGCTCAACATCAAGCAGGTGCAGGGCGCGGTGACGACGATCATGAACGCCTATCGCGCGTTCCGCGATTGCGACGCGACCATGCTCGAGATCAACCCGCTGGTGGTGACCAAGGACGACCGGGTGCTGGCGCTCGACGCCAAGATGTCGTTCGACGACAACGCGCTGTTCCGCCGTCATCACGTCGCCGACATGCACGATCCCTCGCAGCAAGACCCGCGCGAGGCGCAAGCCGCCGAGCATAACCTCAATTATATCGGGCTCGACGGCGAGATCGGCTGCATCGTCAACGGCGCAGGCCTGGCCATGGCGACCATGGACATGATCAAGCATGCCGGCGGCAATCCGGCGAACTTCCTCGACGTTGGCGGCGGCGCTTCGCCGGAACGTATCGCCACGGCGCTGAAGCTGGTTCTGTCCGACGCCAAGGTGCGGGCGGTGCTGGTCAACATCTTCGCCGGCATCAATCGCTGCGATTGGGTGGCGAAGGGCGTGGTGCAGGCGTGCCAGACCGTCGATGTGAAGGTGCCGCTGGTCGTGAGACTTGCCGGCACCAATGTGGACGAGGGCCGGAAGATTCTGGCGGAGAGCGGATTGAAGCTGATCACCGCCGAGACTTTGGCGGAAGCGGCGGACAAGGCCGTGGCGGCGTGGAAGAGCGCTGCATAAACAAGGCCTAGAGGAGACGACCGATGAGTATCCTGATTGACGAAAAGACGCCGATCATCGTGCAAGGCATGACGGGCGACAAAGGCAAGTTCCACACCAAAGAGATGATGGAGTACGGCTCCAACGTCGTCGGCGGCGTGACCCCCGGCAAAGGCGGCACGACCCACGCCGGTTTGCCTGTGTTCAACACGGTGAAGGAAGCGGTGAAGCAGACGGGCGCGGAAGCGAGCATCACCTTCGTGGCGCCGGCCTTCTGCGCGGATGCCATCATGGAGGCCGCGGATGCGGGCGTCGCGCTGATCTGCTCGATCACCGATGGGATTCCGGCCCAGGACATGATGCGGGTGAAGCGCTACATGATGCGCTATCCCAAAGCCAACCGCCCGATGCTGGTTGGGCCGAATTGCGCCGGAATCATCAGCCCCGGCAAGTCGATGCTCGGCATCATGCCCGGTCATATTTACTTGCAAGGCTCGGTCGGCGTGATCTCGCGCTCCGGGACGCTCGGCTACGAGGCCGCCTCGCAATTGAAGGCGCTCGGCATCGGCATCTCGACCTCCGTCGGCATTGGCGGCGATCCGATCAACGGATCGTCCTTCCTCGATCATCTGCAACTGTTCGAGGAAGATCCGCAGACCGAAGCCGTGCTCCTCATCGGCGAGATCGGCGGTCCGCAAGAGGCAGAAGCCTCGGCCTGGATCAAAGAGAACATGTCGAAGCCGGTGGTCGGGTTCGTCGCAGGCCTCACGGCGCCGAAGGGCCGCCGCATGGGCCATGCCGGCGCGATCATCTCGGCGGCCGGCGATAGCGCCGCCGAGAAGGCCGAGATCATGCGCTCTTGCGGCTTGGCAGTCGCGCCCAATCCGAGCGAGTTCGGCACGACGATGGCGGCCGTGCTGTCGGGAAGGGGCGAGCGCCGCGCTTCGGCTTAGACCGGGCCGTGCCGCTTTCGCCATATAGGAATGTATCGACGCGCGCGGTCCCTTGAGGATCGCGCCGTTGGCGTTGCGCGGGCGTTTCGATGAATAAGGATGTCATCCAGCTGAGACGGCCCGCGGACCCGGCGCCTGCCGCCCTCATCACCGGCACATCGGCGAAGGAGGCGGCCGATATTCTGTTCGGGCTGCTGCTCGACGTGGTCAGGCGGCATCAGCCGGAAATCGAGCCGATCCTCAAAGGCGGCGGCAATATCTCGAGCTTCACGCCGGAGCTGATGAGCCGCGCGCTGCAAGCGCAAGGCCTGTGGTTTCAGTTGCTGTCGATCGCCGAGCAGAACGCGGCGATGCGGCGGCGCCGCAATATCGAGAACACGCGCGGCCGCGAAAATCTGAAAGGCACTTTCGCGCACGTGCTCTCTGAGGCCCGAACGCGAACCAGGTCAGCGCCGGCGAGATCGAGAAGCTGCTCGCGAGTTTGCGCATCCGCCCGGTGATCACCGCGCACCCGACCGAGTCGAAGCGCGTCACGGTGCTGGAGAAATACCGGAAGATCTATCTCCGTTTGCGCGAGCTGGAAAATCCGCGCTGGACCGAACGGGAGCGGCAGGCGCTGCTCGACGAGCTTCGCGACCAGATCGAGCTGGTGTGGATGACGGGCGAGCTGCATCTGGAGAAGCCGACGGTGCAGCACGAGGTGCTGCGGGGCTTGCACTTCTTCGAAGAGGCGCTGTTCGAGATGGCGCCGAAGATGCATATGGAAATGGAGGCGCAGCTCGCGGCGCATTATCCGGGCATCAAGTCCGACGTGCCGCCGTTCTTTCAGTTCGGCTCGTGGATCGGCGGCGACCGCGACGGCAATCCTTGGGTGACTGCCGAGGTGACGCGCTGGACCTTGCGGGAGAATGCGCGGGCTTCGTTGCAGCGTTATCGCGCCCGAATCATCGATCTGCTCAAGGCGCTGTCGGTGTCGGAGCGGGCCAATAAGGTGCCGGAGTCCTTCCGCGATCATCTTGACCGCGAGCTTGAAGCAAGCGGGCAGGGCGAGGCGATCCGCTCACGCAATCCCGGCGAGGCCTATCGGCAGTTTCTCATTTTGATCCTGGGCAAGCTCGAAGGCACCATTGTGCGGCTGGAGAGCGTGGATATCGGGCTCGACCGGCCGGCTTACGCCAATGCCGACGAGCTGATCTTCGACTTGCAGCTTCTGGAGGACGTGCTGATCGAGGCGGGGCTCGGCTCGCTTGGGGTCGATCTGGTGCGGCCGGTGCGCATCGCCGCGCAAATCTTCCGCTTCTCCACGGTGCGGCTCGATCTCCGCGAGAACACGACGCGCACCACTGAAGCGCTGCAGGCGCTGTGGTGGGCGACGGCGGGTCATGGCGAGGATACGCCGCCAGAGCCCAATACGCCGGAATGGCGGAATGGTTGCTGCGCGAGCTGGCGCGTCCTGCCGATGGTCCGCGCGCGATGTCGAGCCTGCCGCCGGCGGCGCAAGAGACACTCGATATTTTCCGCTCGGTCGCCGAGCTCAGGCGCTCGCCTCGATCGCGAGGCGTTCGGCTCTTTCATTCTGTCGATGACGCGCTCGGTCGACGACATTCTCGGCGCTTATCTGCTGGCCAAAGAGGGCGGTGTGTTTCTCGATGCCACCGGCACCGAGATCTGCCCGCTGCCGATCGTGCCGCTATTCGAGACCATCGAGGATTTGCGCGCCGCGCCGCAGATCATGCGCGAGCTGCTCAACGTGCCGCTGGTCCGCCGCTCCACGCGCTGGCAGGGCAATGTGCAAGAGGTGATGATCGGCTATTCCGACTCCAACAAAGACGGCGGCTACGTCACCTCGAATTGGGAGCTGGCCAAGGCGCAAGCCAAGCTGACGAAAGTCGGCGCCGAGGCCGGCACGGCCATTTCATTCTTTCATGGCCGCGGCGGCTCGGTGTCTCGCGGCGGCGCCCCGACGGGACGCGCCATCGCCGCACAGCCGGCCGGCTCGATCCGCGGCCGCTTCCGCGTCACCGAGCAGGGCGAGGTGGTTTCCTCGAAATATGCCAATCGCGGCACCGCCGGCTATCAGATGGAGCTTCTGGCCGCGAGCGTGTTCGAGCATGCGCTGAAATCCGAGCGGGAAGAGGCGCTGCAGCCGAAATGGGAGTTCGACGACGCCATGGAGGCGTTGTCGGGGGCGGCACGGGCGGCCTATCTGGGGTTCGCCTCCAAGCCCGAGCTCGTCGCCTATTTCCAGCAGGCGAGCCCGATCGAGGAGATCGCGCTGCTCAATATCGGGTCGCGGCCGGCAAGGCGGTTCGGGGCCAAATCGCTGAAAGATTTGCGGGCCATCCCCTGGGTGTTCGCCTGGGCCCAGAACCGGCATCTGATCACCGGCTGGTATGGGGTCGGCACGGCGCTGAAGACCTTGCTTTCGGTGCGGGGCGAGGCCGGCGAGGCGCTGCTTGCCAGAATGTTCAAGGATTCCAGGCTGTTCCGGCTGATCATCGACGAAGTCGAGAAAACCTTGGCTTTGGTCGATTTGGACATTGCCGGGGCTTATGCCGGGCTTGTCAGCGACCAGGCTTTGCGGCAGACGATCTTCGCCATGATCAAAACCGAGCTTGAGTTGACCCAGGAAATGGTGCTGAAAGTGAGCGGCGGCACCATGCTGGCCGAGCGCTTTCCGCAACATCGCGCGGCATTGGCGACGCGGCTTCCCACCATCAACGAGGTCAATCGCGAGCAGGTCGAGCTGCTGCGGCTGTTCCGGAACGCAGACGAGGCTGACAAGGAACGCTACAAGCCGGCTTTGCTGCTCTCCATCAATTGCGTTGCCGCCGGTCTCGGCGCCACAGGTTAAATCGAAAACGAAAGTCTAGAGAGGGAAAGGAAGAGATATGAGTTTCACGTTGATCCAACAGGCGACACCGCGCCTCCACCGTTCCGAGCTTGCCGTGCCGGGGTCGAACCCGTCGCTGTTCGAGAAGGCCGCGAAGGGCGCCGCCGACATCATCTTCCTCGATCTCGAAGACGCGGTCGCGCCCGACGACAAGGAGCAGGCGCGCAAGAACATCATCCAGGGCCTGAACGACCTCGACTGGGGCACCAAGGTCATGATGATCCGCATCAACGGTCTCGATACGCATTACGCTTACCGAGATGTCGTCGACGTGGTGGAGAACTGCCCGCGCCTCGACATGATCCTGATCCCCAAGACCGGCGTGCCGCAGGACGTCTATGCCATCGACATGCTGGTGACGCAGATCGAGCAATATAAGAAGCGCGAGAAGAAGATCGGCTTCGAGCTTCTGATCGAGACCGCGCTCGGCATGGCCAATGTGGAAGCGATCGCGCAAAGCTCCAAGCGCGTCGAGGCGATGAGCTTCGGCGTCGCCGACTATGCGGCCTCGACGCGCGCACGCACCATGGGCATCGGCGCGCCGCACCCGGATTACGGCATCCTCGCCGACAAGGACGGCGACAAGAAGCGCGACTATTACTGGAACGACCCCTGGCACTATGCGCTGTCGCGCATGATGGTCGCCTGCCGCGCTTACGGCCTTCGTCCGATCGACGGACCGTTCGGCGATTTCTCCGATCCCGACGGTTATCTCGCGGCGGCCAAACGCGCCGCCGTGCTCGGCTTCGAGGGCAAATGGGCGATCCATCCGAGCCAGGTCGAGCTCGCCAACCAGGTGTTCACGCCGTCGGAGGCCGAAGTCACCAAGGCGAAGCGCATCGTCGAGGCGATGAAGCAGGCGGCCAAGGAAGGCAAGGGCGCGGTGTCGCTCGACGGACGGCTGATCGATATTGCGATCGATCCGCCAGGCCGAGGCGCTTGTTGAACAAAGCCGCCGCGATGGGGATGTAGTTCTGTTGCGATAGAATTTCCTATTCTCAGGCGTCATGCCCGGGCTTGACCCGGGCATCCATGCGTTACCGCGCAGCGTGCGGAAGCGCTAGTGAATGGATCGCCGGATCAAGTCCGGCGATGACGCCGTGAGTGGGGAGAGTTTGGAGAAAACATGACCATCACCGGCGGATGTCTGTGCAAGGCGGTGCGGTACGAAATTCGACGCGGAACCGATCACCACGCGGGTGTGCTGGTGCGGCTGTTGCCAGACGATCGGCGCGGGCAGCGCCACGGTCAATGTCACCTTCCCGTCCGAGGCCAAGATCACGGTCTCGGGCGAGTCTGCGCGGATTTCGTGCACATAGCCGATAGCGGCAACAAGATCCACCGCAAGTTCTGCCCGAAATGCGGGACGCCGGTGTTCACCGGGTCGGAGTCGCTCGCCCGCATCTGCTCGCGGTCCGGGCCGGCACGCTCGACGATCCGGAGGTCGCCACGCCCGCCATCACCATCTGGACCAAGGAGGCGCCGAGCTGGGCCGCGATCGATCCCGATCTTCCGCAGGATCACGGCCAGCCTCGCCTCCGGTGCTGGCGGCGAACACAAATAGACGAGGCAACAGATGACGATCGTGCCAAGAGTCCTCGTTTCTCATTCGTCGCGCTTCTCTGCTTTGCGTCTCACGCCGAGGCGGGGCAGAAGCGGAGCAAGCAGCAGCGCCAAGATAGCAGCGTCGACTTCTATATTTTCGGTTTCACCAATAGCCCGCCGAAATGCAGGCCGTTGCTGAGGCAAGCCATCGAGATCGACACGCCGGACCCGCGTTATTGGAACGCCTATTACGACTGCATCGGGTTCTAGTGAGCTCGCAAGCGTCGCAGCCGAAGCGGTAGCGCAAACAAGACGCGCTCAAGCAGCGAGCGGTAGCGCAAATAAGAGTGCCGCCGCAATGTGGCCCCGGCTTTGCATTAATTTTGACTCTGGAGCCACGCCGAGACCTCGCGATCAGTCCCCCCGCTGATCCATTCGGCCAGATAAGGGGAACGACATGACCGACCGTAAGTCAGGGAAATCGAAGAAGAAGCACAAAGAACAGGCAGAAAAGATCAATCTCCGCGAAGCCGCCGACGCGCTGAAAGCCGCCGAAAAGAAAATCGCGCCGCGCCGCGCCGTCAAAACCGTCGACCACGAGGCGCGAGGTGATCTATGCGCCGGAGCCCATGCCGGTGCCTGAGCCAAGGCCGGCGCCGCAGCCGGAACCGGTCAAGCTGCTGGCGCCGGAGCCAGTGCCAATGAAAGTGGCGGCGCCCGAGCCAATCAAGCAGCCGGCGCCTCCCTCCCGCGCGCTGGTGACCTTGCCCAAGACCGATGGCGACGATGCGTCCGCGAGCTTGCAGCAATCGTTCGATGCCGCGCAAAAAGGCGCCTCCGCCGTCAACGCCAAGCTGATCGAGATGGCGCAAGAGGCGATGAACGCAAATCTCGAACATGCGCGCGATCTGGCCGGCGCCACCAACCCGATGCAGGCGCTGAAGCTGCAGATGAAACATTGGCAGGAGACGATGGCGAGCTTCACGGCGCAGGCGGAGGAGCTGCGCAAGCTCACCGCGGAACTGGTCGCGGCCACTTCGGAGCCGATCCGCGCGCATCTCCGCGCTCAAGCAGCGAAGCGGTAGCGCGGACAAGAGAAGCGCTCAAGCAGCGAAGCGGTGAGCCTCGCCGCTTGCTCGTCATGCCCGGGCTCGACCCGGGCATCCAATTGAGCGGCGCAAGATCGTTTGGAGTCAGTATTGGATTGCCGGGACAAGCCCGGCAATGACGACGTGGTTAGTCTGAGAGCCTCGCCACTTGCGCGCGCTGGTGTGGTCGGCGAGGTCAGTCAGGCCGAGGTGGGCAAGCGGAAAGCGTCGGGCCACTAGCACGTCTGGCGCTTTTTCCGGAAAACCATCGCGGCGAGGCCGGCAAAGGCCGCGATGATCGCCGCGGCAAAGCCATGCCGCGCGAGCCACGCCTCGCGCTCACTCTGGCGGCGACGCTTCAAGATTTCGCGCGCATGGGTCTTCTTGCGCTCCGACGCGGCGTCATCGTTGATGACATCGCGTAACGCCGCATCGGAGCAATCTTCCTGGATCACGGACATTGTTGTTCTCCGCTAGCGCCGGGTGAACACGCCATAGACGAAGCCGAGCGCGCCCGCGATCGCCACGGCCTGGAGCGGGTTCTGCTTGATATAGGCCTCAGCGCCGTGCAGGGCCTCGACGGCAGTATCTTGCGCGCGCCCGGCCTGCCGCTTGGCGACGTCGCCCAACGTTGCGGTCAGGTTCTCGACATCGCTTCTGATCGCGCCGAGCTCCTCGGCCAAGTCCGGATTGTCGTTTGCGGCTTTCCGCGCACCGGCGCGAAGCTCAGTCGCCCAATCGTCGATCTCGCGCTTGATGCGGTCCTTGGCGTAGCCGTAGCGCTCCTGCAATTTGCCTTCGAGCTGCTGGCGGCGCCCGCCAATGGCGGCGAGGTCGTCATCGGTGAGACGGCCCCATTGTTCCTTGGCGGTGCCTTTGAGCTGCTTCCAATCGCCTTCGATCCGGTTCCAATCCATGTCTACCCTCCTTACTGGGTAACTCTTGTTGCACGGGTTAAGCCGCTTCGGCGTCCTGGTTGATCGCGGCTTCGGCGATTTTCGTCAGCGTCTGGTCGGTGGTCTTCTCTTCGTCGAGCGTCGCTTGCAGCAGCGAGGCGGCGTCGCCGAGGCCAAGCTCTTCGGCCCAGGTGCGCAGCGTGCCGTAGCGCGAGATCTCGTAATGCTCGACGGCTTGCGCGGCCGCGAGCAGGCCGGCATCGAGCGCGGGGGAGCCCTTGTACTCTTTGATGATCTCCGCCGCCTTCCTCGGTGATGCCGAGGATGGCGTCGCAGGTCTTGCCCACCGGCTTCTTGCCGATGATGGCGAAGACGCGCTCGAGGCGCTGCACGTGGCCCTCGGTCTCCTTCAGATGCTTCTCGAAGGCGACTTTCAAGCTGCGGGTGTTGCGCGGCCTTGGCCATCTTCGGCAGCGTGGCCACGATCTTCTTCTCGGCGAAGTAGATGTCTTTCAGCGTGTCGTGGAATAGATCGTCCAGCGTCTTCGGCTGCTTGGTCATGGGGGCATCCTCCCTTGAGGGGTTTGTCAGACAGCTCAATTCGGAGGGAGGCGAAAAGTTGCGTCGATGAAGGCTGCCAAAGCAAAAAAAGCACCGGGCGGCGACGTGGCCAGGTTCAATCGGCAAAACTAGCGCAGCGGGAAAACCGCGGGGGTAAGCTGCGAGGCCCGCCAGGTCCGCCACACCTCGCTCTTGCGGGCGACGCGCGCGATCAGTCGTGGCGAAGCACGGCGCTTCGGCGCCGGCAGGCGGCTCAGGGCCGCCATTTCATATCTCCCGGCCAAAAGGGGATTGGGCACAAGCTGTGAGACTTGTGCCCAATTTGGGAGGGGAAAAAGATTGGTCATGCGACCAGCCTTTCAAACGAAGCGAAGTCTAGCGGGTCATGTACGAGTTCGGGAACGTCTCGGCGAGGGCAGGCGCTGCGAACGCGGTGACGAGGGCGATGGCGAGGAAGATCTTCTTCATGGGGGTTATCCTTTCAGGGGTTCAGGGTTCAGGGGTTCAGAGTCTAGCGGCCGGCGTAAACGGAATAGGAATTCGAGAAGGTCTCGGCCATCGCGGGCGCTGCGAAAGCGGTGACGAGGGCGATTGCGAGGATGATCTTTTTCATGGGTGTGGTCCTTTCAGGGGTTCAGGGTTCGGGGTTTAGCGGGACATGTAAGCGTTGGGGAACGTCTCGGCGGCGGCCGGGGCGGCGAAAGCGACGATGAGCGCGAAAGCGATGAACAGGTTCTTCATGATGGTTCTCCTTTAGGGTTTGGCCGGTTTCTCCCGTCCGACCGGCTGGCCATATCGCCGTTCGAACAAGTGATATTTGGGGGAGACGAGGCGTTTTGCCCAATAGCGAGTGGCTATGGAGTCGAGTGCTTTAGGGGGAGGGGGAGAACGATGTCAGTGGAACGGGCCTCGATAGATTGCGGCTCAATTTGACGACGCTTCCGTTTCGGGTACGCTCAAGGAGGGGGCTCTAAAAAGGGGGACGGGTCATGGGTAGACAGGTTTTCTTTGCAACCATCGCGATGGTTTTTGTCGCCAATGCCGCACTGGCGGAGGGCCATGCCATCATGGCAGACGAGGCGCAGCCTTATGCAACCGCGATGGTCGGGACGCGTGAGGTTTGCACGACCAGAAAGTTGGTCGCTGGCGTCCGCACGGAATGCCGAACCGAGGCGCTGTCCGATCAGCCAAATCCCCTCAAAGGCATCTGCATCACGGCCTATGGCAATCGCAGCTGCTATTGATGTTGCTTGAGCCAAATCGAGGCGCGGGCGCCGCTATTTCCAGATCGCCCGCACCAGTGACCGGCCGATCGTCAGCGGATGATTGAGCACCAGCGATAATTTGCCGAGCAAGCCCACCGGCTCGTGAAACACGCCAAGCTGGGCGAACACGGTGGCGCGGTCGTAATAGATGCGCTCGCCGGCGAGACGGTCATTGTCGTCGAAGCTGTAGATGCCGCAGAGCGGAATGGCGAAGCGCCGACCGGTTGCGAGCAGGCCGTGCCAAGACCCTGTGTGCGTGCCGCTGATGGTGACCTCCAGAACGATGGTGTCGGCGCAGACATGCTCTTGATGCACGTCGATTTTTAGATCGTCGCAAGCCTGCAGGAACTCTTGGTAATAAATGCGGATGCCGTCCGATCCGGGATAAAGCTCCCGCCAGGCCTGGTCCTCATAGGCCACCGCGTTTCCGAAGGTGGCGATGATGCCGTCGAAATCGTGCCGGTTCTCGCAAGCGACATGGGCCCGCACCAGCTCGAGGCGGCGCTTCAGGCGCGCTTGCGAAGGATCGGCTTCGGCCATTGCCGCAATCTAGCAGCAAGCAGAGTGGGTACACCGGCAAATCCGATCCAGCATTTTGGTCCGATGCGGCACCGCCGGCGATCCGCTACGAGCGGAAATGCAAGATGCCCAAATAGCGCTTGGTCGCTCGCCGCAACAATCGGCTCGGAAGTTTGCCGCGTAGGAAGTGATTGAGGCGTGACATCGGTCCGACCGGATGCCGAAATCCCGGCCGCTTGGCCTCGAGCACGCGCGCGATTTTCAGCGCCACTTCTTTCGGATCGCGGGCAATGTTTTCGAAATGCTGGTCGCCGGCAATAAAGACGCGCGTCACCCATTTGCGATAGGGACTGTCCGGCGGCTGGAAGCGCGGCGTGCCATGCCAGATCTCAGTCCTGCAGGGACCAGGCTCGATCAGGATGGTGTCGATGCCGAACGTTTCGAACTCGTAGGCGACCAACTCGGCCCAACCCTCCACCGCCCATTTTGAAGCGACATAAATCGAATTGGTTGGCTGACCGACAAAGGCGGCCTCGCTGGTCACGATGACGATGCGTCCACGCCGTTGCGCGCGGAACGTCGGCAATAGAGCCCGGGTCAACGACAGCACGCCAAAAAAATTGGTGTCCATCACCCGCCGGAGGTCCGCGTCCGGAATGTCTTCCATGGCGCCGGCGGCCGCCACGCCTGCGTTGTGGACCACGGCATCGAGCTTCTGACCGGTTTGGGCAAGCGTTGCCGCCACCGCCGCATCGATCGACGCCTGGTCGGTGACATCGAGCTGAACAATCGAGACGTTTCCCGCGACGCCCGCCTGATCGAGCGCGCGGTCGAGCAGGCCCTTGCTTTTCCAGATTTCGCATCGTCGCGATCACACGCCAGCCGCGCTTGGCAAGCTCGACCGCGGCTTCAAGGCCGATGCCTGTCGAGGTTCCGGTAATCAGCACCGAGCGCATGCGGCATCCTTTGACAGCAGAGGCGAAATGTTCAAGCGATCCCGTCCCAACCCCGCGCCCGCACGAGCTCCCGCTCGGCGTCGCTGGCAAAGCGTTCATCCCAATCCTGCAACAGTGGCCGCATGATGTGCCTCCAGAGCGGCGGAATGAGCGCGATCGTCGCCATGATTTGATAGCCGAATGGCAGCGTCGGCGCCGTCTCGACTGCGTCCAGCCGCCAAAACGATTTGGTCGCGAACATATGATGGTCGGCGTGACGCGGCAGATTGTAATGCAGCGCGTTGGAGATGCGCCGGTAGCAGTCCCAACTATGATGCGGCCTGATCGGAGAGTTTTCAGCGCGCACCACGCCGTAATGCTGCACGTAGTTGACGAGTTCGTGGAAGAACCGCCCGGTGAGGCCGGCGCCGATCATCGCCATCGCGCCATTCCAGCCGCCTGCGAGTGCGGCCAACGCCACGATCGCGATCGGCCCTGCTTGGGCGAGCAGCAGCCGGTTCCGCCAAGACCAGGCGTTGAGGCCACGGCGTCGCAGCCGATCGGCCTCGATCCGCCAGGCATGGGTAAACTGCTGCAGGATGGTCCGCGGGATGAAAGAACGGAGCGGACGCTCGCCGCGCCGCGCGGTCGAGGGGTCGTCATAGCTGCCGACATAGCGGTGATGGCCATAAAGATGATAGATGACGAAGGAGGAGTTGAAGGTGAAGCTCAGCAGAACATACGCCGAGATTTGCGCGAAGCTGTTTTGCCGGTGGGTGAGTTCGTGCGCCACGGTGGCGCCTACAAGCGCGAACAGATAGCCGACCAAATACACGGCGCCGATCTGTTGGCCGAGACTAATCGGCTCGGCCGCGAAGCGAACCAGCAGGATTGCCATCAACAAAACGAGCGGCAGCGACGCGTAGAGATTGATATTGCAGAAGACGCACGGACCCTTAAGGGAGTCGCGGTCGTCGCCGCTGATCTCGTCGGCAAACGAGCCCGCGACCAAAGCAACCATCAGCACCGCCCAAGGCGCCCAGCCGCCGATCAGCAGCGACGCGCACCCAAGCGCAATCAAGAAATTGGCTGAACCGAACTGCCAGACCGCGAACGCGCTGTTCAGCTTGGCGGATAGTCCGCGCTCGCTTGCGAAGCGGGCGAACCGCCCTGCAAGCAGGTATCGGCCTTATTCAGCTTGGTTCTCTCGTCGCGCTTCATCCGCGCCATGTCCCACCGGTTGCAGAACAAGTGTCTAAGACTTCGCGACCGGAGTTTGTAGC
>CAVXQX010000014.1:0-186739 GCA_963764005.1 uncultured Alphaproteobacteria bacterium
AATCGGCACCGTTGGCTCCGCCGAGAAGGCGAAGCTCGCGCTCGAACATGGTGCGACCCATGTCATCAATTATCGCGAGGAAGATTTCGTCGCGCGGGTGAAAGAGCTGACCAAGGGAAACGGTGTCGATGTCGTCTACGATTCGATTGGCAAGGACACATTCCCTGGGTCGCTCGATTGCTTGAGGCCGCTTGGGCTGTGGGTGAGTTTCGGCCAGGCCTCAGGTCCAGTGCCGGAGTTCAAGATTACGCTGCTGTCGCAGAAGGGATCGCTGTTTGCGACACGTCCCTCGCTCGGCAATTACACGGCGACGCGGAAGGAGCTTGTTGCTTCCGCCAACGATCTGTTCGATGTGGTGAAGAGCGGCAAGGTCAAGATTGCCGTGCATCAGACCTATCCGCTCGCGGAGGCGGCGCGCGCCCATCGCGAGTTGGAGGCGAGGTCGACCACCGGCTCGACGCTGCTGATTCCATAAACCAACCCGCCGCGGCGACGCGTCGTACGCCCCGACGCAAATCCGTCATGACGGGGGTTTAACCCTTGATTCCGGGCCGAAGACGCCAGTCTCGGGGAGAAAATTCGTTGCAGTGCCAGGCCGCAACTATTGGATGCGCACCTTCGGGCTCTAAGGCCGAGCCTTGGCGTGCCGGCCTTTGGGTCGTGCTCTCGGCGGGGCTGCTCTACGGGTTGCTACATGCCATGCTCAGGCTCGCGCTTTCCACCAATCTGCCGCAGGACGACGTCACCGCAAACATTCTGGCGCAAACGCTGGAGCCTGGCTATCTGCCGCGACAGCCGCCGCTCTATGAATGGCTGCTATGGACCGTCCAGCGCGTGACGGGACCGACGCTGCCGAGCTTTCTCTTCCTCAAATATGGCCTGCTCACCACCGCCTTCGGATTTCTTTATCTGTTGGGACTTCGCATCTTTACCGATCGGAATTGGGCGGTGCTCGGGGCGTTGTCGCCGCTCCTGCTGTTTCAGATCGGCTGGAATCTGCATGAGGGCGTGACGCATACGATGGTGATGATTTGCGCCGTCGTCGCGTCGTTCTGGGCTTTCATGCGCGTGGTCGAGCGGGGCGGTGTGTCGGATTATTTTCTGTTCGGTATATTTGTCGGCCTAGGCATGATCAGCAAATGGAGTTTTGCCGCGTTCGTCATGGCGCTGCTCGGCAGCTCCATACTGCAGCCACGCTTGCGCCAGACAATTTTCAACTGGCGCATCCTGCTGAGCGGCGCCGCATCGATCATCGTCGCATCGCCGGCGCTCTATTGGCTCATCGCCGGTCATCAAGACCTCGCCGCCGTTTATGGCAAGGCAGTCGCGCCGCTGGCACCGGAAGGCCGCTTCAAAGCGACCCTGATCGGGCTCGGCCTATCACTATTCGCGCCGCTTGCCTTCTTGTTTCCGCTCGATGTGATTTTGCTCACGCTGTTCCCGCGCATGACACGCCAGGCCGCGATCTCGATCAGGAGCGCGTTCTCGCCGCAACCGGCAAGCGAAGTGAGCTGGGAGCGGCTGATCCTGCACATGACCATCGCCGGATTTGTCATCCTCATGCTCGGCGCGTTGCTCACGGGCGCCACGCATTATCTAGAGCGCTATATGCATCCCTTCTTTCTGCTGACGCCGCTCTGGCTGTTGGCCATGGTGGAGGGCATCGGCGCGTCGTCGAAGCGAGCGGTCATTTTGGGTGTGGTGCTGATCGCCGTGACCAGCGCCGTGCTGCCGCTGCGCTTTTACGACGATCTCCACGCCACGGGGCCCCAGTGCCGGAAATGCCGCGTCGCCATTCCTTATGAGGGTTTGGCCGAGTCGCTCGCCACGCGCGGCTTCCATCAAGGCACGATCATCGCGCAGACCCGCCACGACGCCGGCAATCTCCGGCAGTATTTCCCACAAAGCCGCATCGTGTGCCTCGAGGCGCCGCGCTACGCGCCGCCGCTTCGCGGAAAGGCAACCGGCCAGGTCGCCTTGGTTCTCAATCCAAAGTCGGGGCCGAAATATCTGCATGAGGCCATCGGACAGGCAAAAGCGCTGGGTGCGACAGATCCAGGATCTCCGGAAACGGTGAGCGTGCCGTGGCAGCCTTGGCCCCGATCGTCACCGCAGCGAAGCTGGTCGTGGGCGGTGCTCGTCGCCGATCTCGGACCTGCAACGAAATAATTCTCGGCGCGAAAGTCACAAAATTCTCGACCGCCGATTTTTTCTGATGGTTAGCGGCAAGTGAGCGGCAATGGTCAAGAATTGGTTGAGAAACGTCGATCTTAACCAATCGGCCCAGCAATACCGTGGTAGTATAAACGAATATTACTTGGCGTTATTCTTTCAGTGATGTTGCGTTAAACATGCCGATTCAGACGTTGTTGAGTGATCTCGCCCGATCATCCTCGCCAGTTCGAGGGTCGAACCAGAGTTCAATGCAGGGGGATTTCAGATGGCACGGATGGAAATGTCGATGGGGACGGTGGAGGCAGCGGCGCAGACCGGCGCTCCAGACGCGCTCTTCGAGTTGGGGATGCTCTACGCGACCGGCAAAGATATCGAAGCCGATCTCGTCGTGGCGCATAAATGGTTCAATCTCGCAGCACTCCGCGGCAACAGGGAAGCGCTGCAGCACCGGGTCGAGCTTGCGCGTGAAATGTCGACGGATCAAATCGCCGAAGCGCAGCGAGCCGCGCGTGAGTGGCTGACCACCCATTAGTCGAGAAAGTTCTATTCGCGCTGCCGCTCCCGCCTTCGCGAAGCACGCTTCGGCGGGGCGAAGCAAGGTTGCTACTTGAGCGCTGGATTTACTCGGCGCGTTTTTCGGTCTAACCGCTGCAATTGCGGAACAGCGACCACATGCAATGATAGGATTTGCGCGCGAAGCTGCCGACGGCAGAGCTGGCGCGCCGCATCCGGCTCGGTGAGGACGGCTCCGCGGCGGGTGCCGCCGTTGCCGGCAACGGCTCGGGCAACGCGGCCGATTTCTGCGGAGGTGGCGCCGGCGTTACCGGAGGCGGCGCGGAAGCTTGCGGAGCGGGCGCTGAAACTTGAGGCGAGGGGGGCGCGGTCGAGGCCGTCGTCTCGTTGGAGGCCTCGTCCTTCGGACCGGTGATCGCCTCGCGTGCGTTGCGTAAGCCCCGGCGCGACGAGCTCATCGCGCGGCCGGTCAGCTCGACGAGGGTTTGCGGTCCTTCGCCTTGCGGCTTGTCGAATTTCTTTTGCTCGCGCGCCAGCTTGCCCATAATTTTTTTGGCGCGCGGGTCGCTCGCGATGTCGGCGGGCAGGGTGGGACCGTCGTAGCTGTAGACTTTGGCCTCGCCGACGCAGCCCTCGAGATCGCGCTTCGCCTTGCAGGTGGCATGGTTGCCTTCCTTGGCGGTGCGGATGATGCAATAGAGTTTCAGCGCATCGTTGGGGCGTGAGCCCTCGCCAACCACTTTACAGAGATAGGAATGGTCGGGCCCTGTGCAGGTGACGCAATAGGTCACCTCGCTGGCCGTGGCGGAGCTCACAGGCAGAGCCAGGCAGCCGGCAATACCCACGAAAAGGGCGAGCGTCGCAGACTTAACCCCCGGACCACGCACGAGACTTTCCCCCGGTTATTGGCTGCTTAGTTTAGCACGGAACGAAGCAAGACCGGCAAAGGAGTTTCTTGGCCTTTGCCAGGGGCAAGCAGGGCGCTTGCGCACTTGCGCGCGCCTCGCTAGGACTGGCCTCACTAGGAGACGTGGCCGAGAGGCTGAAGGCGGCGGTTTGCTAAACCGTTATACGGTGTAAAGCCGTATCGAGGGTTCGAATCCCTCCGTCTCCGCCAACGTCCTCCCTAACAGCCGAAAATGCCGCCGAACGGCCCGCAATTGCGCGGGGCTGGGGCAGGCTGAACTGTGGTTGCCGGCGCGACGACGGCCGCCTGACCAGGCGCCTTCGGTTTCACGGGCTTAGGCTTGACCAGCGAGGGGCCCGGTCCAGGGGGTACTGCCGCCGTCGGTTGCGTATCGACACTCGCCGGGTCGGCGGTGCTGACGTCGACCGCGTCGCTGCCATCAGGCGACGCCTCGACCGTGCCGTCCGTGGCCGGACCTTCGTTCGGCTTGAAGGCTTCCATGATTGCGCGCGGATCGCCGGCGCTGGTCGGCTGTCCGGTCTTCAGATTGACGCGCACCAAGTTTGATGCCCTCGGGCTCGCGGAACGGAACTGGCGGCTGATCGGCAAGCGCCATCTGGAAGAAATCCCGAACGGCGGGAGCGGCGACATTGCCTCCGGTTTCACCATGACCCATCGGTTGCGGCGTATCGAAGCCGAGATAGGCGCCGACGACGAGGTCGGGCGTGAAGCCGATAAACCAGCCGTCCTTTTCGTCGTTGGTGGTTCCGGTCTTGCCGGCGAGCGGACGATTCAAGACCTTGAGTTTCTGTGCCGTGCCGCGCTGCACGACGCCTTCCATGATGCTGGTCATTTGATAGGAGGTCAGCGGATCGAGAATTTGTTTGCGACCGTCGATCAGCTCGGGCTCGGCCTGGTTGGTCCACTCCCTCGCATCGCAGCCTTTGCACTCGCCCTTGTCATGGCTCCAGAGGGTGCGGCCATATCGGTCTTGAATGCGATTGATGAAGGTGGGGGTCACCTGCTTGCCGCCATTGGCTATGGCGGAATAGGACGCGGCCATGCGGAGCAGGGTGGTCTCACCGGCGCCCAAGGCCATCGAGAAGGCGGGCAGCAAATTGTCGTAAGCGCCAAATTGGCGCGCGTACTCGCAGATGATCGGCATGCCGATCTCACTGGCGAGGCGCACTGTCATCAGGTTGCGCGAGTGCTCAATGCCGAAGCGCAAGGTGGAGGGACCCGCCGCAGAGCCGGCTTCATAGTTCTTGGGGCACCATTTCGGCATGCCTTTGCCCTGATCGAGGCAAACCGGGCCGTCGACGATGATACTTGCCGGCGTATAGCCGTTGTCGATGGCGGTGGCATAGATCAGCGGCTTGAATGAAGAGCCCGGCTGGCGCCGCGCCTGCACGGCGCGATCGAACTGGCTTTCGCCGAAGCTGAAGCCGCCTTCGATGGCAAAGACACGGCCGGTATGTGGATCCATGGCGACGAGTGCGCCTCGAACGGCCGGGATTTGCTGCAGCGCCCATTGACCCTGGACGTTGTCTTGCGGATCCTTGGGCTCGCGCGGCGAGACGTAGATCACATCACCGACTTTGACGACAGCGCTAGGGCTGCCAGGCGATGCGCCCATGCCGAGCTTGCCAATCTGCGGCCGCGCCCATTGCATGGTGGAGAAGGGCACGTCGGCGGTTTCGCGCTCGGCCACCAGCTGGCCCTTGGCATCGCGGGTCGGGCGCAAGCCGATCACGGCTTTGTCCTTGGCGACTTGGAGGACGACGGCCAGACGCCAAGGGTCGATGTCCGACCAGACTTTCTCCGCGGAAAGGGTTTTGCCCCAGTCGCCCGCGATGTCGATCTTCTTCACCACGCCGCGCCAACCGTGACGGTGATCATAGGCCACGAAGGCATCGATCAGCGCCTTGCGCGCCATGCGCTGCATGGTCGGGTCAAGCGAGGTGCGCACCGACAGGCCGCCGCCATAGAGCTTGTCCTCGCCGAATAGGTCGATGATGCTGCGACGTACTTCCTCGGAAAAATATTCGGAAGCCGCAATCTTGGGGCCTGAGCTGCGCTTTCTCACGTTGAGAGGCTCGGCCTTGGCAGCCGCCGCCTGATCCTTGGTCACGTAGCCGTTGTCGACCATGCGGTCGATGACCCAGTTGCGGCGCTCCACAGCGCGCTGAGGGTATTTGAACGGATCGTAATTCGAGGGCGCCTTGGGCAGCGTGGCGAGATAGGCGACATCGGCAATGCTGAGCTCGTTCAGCGATTTGTCCCAATAGGTGTCGGCCGCGGCGGCGACGCCGTAAGCGCCGGCGCCGAGATAGATCTCATTGAGGTAAAGCTCGAGGATCTGGTTCTTGGTGAAGGCGCGCTCGATGCGCACGGACAGCAGCACCTCTTTCAACTTGCGCTCCATGGTCTGGTCGCTGGAGAGCAGGAAGTTCTTCGCCACCTGTTGAGTGATGGTCGATGCGCCGACTTTGTGGTCCCCGCCGCCATGGGCCAAGTTGGTGACAATAGCGCGGACGATACCCTGAATATCCAGACCGCCATGTGTATAGAAGGATTTGTCCTCGGCCGACAGGAAGGCGTGGATGAGGAGATCCGGCATCGCGGAAAACGGCACGTAGATGCGCCGCTCGCGAGAGAACTCGGCGATGAGGCTGCCGTCATCGGCATGGATGCGCGTCATCACGGGAGGCTCGTATCTGGCGAGCACCTCGTAGTCCGGCAGGTCTTTCGACACTTTCCACAAGAAGAAGCCCGCGCCACCAAGGCCAACGACGGAGACGATCATCACGGCGGCGAAGATCGAGGCCGACGAAACGAATGATCAGACTACGCCGCTTCCGGGGTTTTTTCCCAGGCGCGCTAATCGGCGCTGTGATGTCCATAGCTCTCCCCGTCCATTCTGACGCTTATTTAAGCACGTCACCAAGTGACGGTCACGCAGACAAATTGCTGTTGTTTTTGGGCAATTTTGAGAGCCCGACCCTCATTCCCCGTATTATATTTCGTTAACGTTTATGGCGCATCGCCCGAACAGCCGGGGGGAACAGAAGTCCATTGAAAGGAACGCTTCACCAGCCCGGCCTAATGTCGATCGGGAGGTGCCTGCGATGAAACGAGCCAAGCACTATGAGTTTGATGTGGTGCCGCCGGTGGTGCCGCTGGTAATTAGCCTCTCTCTGGAGCCCGAAGAGGTGGAAATGGCGATTGCGACCGGGGGCAAATCTCTTCAGAACCAGACCATGCGGGCATTGGTCGAGGCGCTGACGACGTGTGTGGATCTGCCGACACAGCCGAGCGATAGGTCGGAATAGACCTGCCGAATTGGCAGGAGGCCTGAGCGGCCTCGGCAGACTTTTTCGTCTCCCCAAAGTAAAAAATGTAGACCTCGTGATGTTTGCGAGCGCCCTGGAAGGAGGAGCGTCGTGACCGGCAGCGTGCTTGTGCTTGGCGGCTACGGCAATTTCGGCAAGCGCATCGCTGCCCGGCTGATCCAACACGATGTTCCTGTGATTGTCGCAGGGCGAAGCCTCGACAAGGCGGAGGCGGAAGTCCGGGCTCTGAGCAGCCCGCTTGCCACGCCGGCGGCGTTCGATGCCATGCGGGATCTCGGCGCACAGCTCCAAGCCTTGCGCCCTTCGGTCGTGGTCAACACGGTCGGGCCGTTCCAGACCAGCGATTATAGCGTGGCGCGGGCGTGCATCGCGCACCGGCGTGCACTATGTCGATCTGGCGGACGGGAGGGATTTCGTCACCGGCATCGTGGCGCTGAACGAGGAGGCGAAGCGGGCAGCGGCGAGCGTGATTGCCGGCGCCAGCACCGTTCCGGGACTGTCCTCGGCGGTGATCGAGTATTATGCAAGCGAGTTCGCGGAGATCGACGAACTCGTCTACGGTATTACCCCGGGACAGAAGGCCGAGCGGGGGTTGGCGACCACTCAAGGCATTCTCACTTATGTGGGGAAGCGCTTGCGCCCCTTCGCCGGCGTCAAGTCTTCGGTCTATGGCTGGCAAGATCTCTACCGTCAGGACTATCCAGAGCTCGGCCGGCGCTGGATGGCGAATTGCGACATTCCCGATCTCGATCTCTTGCCGCTGCGTTACGGCATCAAATCGATCCGCTTCTCCGCCGGGCTCGAGTTGAGCCTGATGCATCTTGGATTATGGGGGTTGGGCTGGTTGGTGCGATTGGGACTCCCACTAAACTTGCCGCGTCGTGCCGGGTTTCTCCTCGCCGCCAGCAATTGGTTCGATCGCTTCGGCACCCAAGATGGCGGCATGCATATGATCCTACGCGGGCGCGGGCCCGATGGCGCTCCGCATGAGCGGTGCTGGTTCATCGTGGCGAAGGACGGAGACGGGCCGCAGATCCCATGCGTGCCGGCGATCCTGATCGCGCGGGCGTTGGCACGAGGAGAGGAGATGGCGCGCGGCGCTTACGCTTGCGTCGGGCTCGTCAGCCTTGAGGCTTACGCGCGCGAGCTCCGCGGTTATCGCATCGCGATGCAGTCGTTGTAACGGCTACGCCAGTAGCGCGTGCCGGCGGTTTTGGCTTTCTGGTAAAGCCATTGGCAGCTCTGGTCCGCGCGGCGTTGTTTCTTGGTGGAATATTCCGGCGGGTACCAGATGACGCTCGGGCCGGGATGGTTGATCTTGCCACCCGGATAGGCGCCCGCACCTCCAACTCCGCCGACACCGCCGGAGCTCATGGCGCCGACGCCGACGGCGGCGACGTTGCCCGCACTCACGCCGCCGACACCGCCGGTGGAACCGGTATGCGTCAATAGAGTGGTAGTTATCGGATTGGAAGGAAGCGGGAAAGCAGCCACTGCGACATTGAGGCTCACGAATACAGACCCGGCGATTAGGGAGGGTAGGGCTCGTTGCATCGGACTCGATCCTCCTTTCGGCCAGACCTTGCGTTCGCTCTTGGTTTAGACTGAGACAATTGAGATCTTCTATATAGACTTCGCTTATGCGCGGACTGCAAGACAGAGATTACGTGCTCGCCAAGCTCGGTTGGATGCGCGCGGAGCATATCTGGCCGAATGGCTTGCGCTATCTTTGGACCGATGCCTTCGGACTGGTGCTACTCGTGTCGCTCTACGAATCGCTTGGCGAGAGGCATTTTCTCGATGAAGCGGAGTGGCTCGTCGCGGACGTCAAGCGCGTGCTTGGCCGCCAACGCGGCATTCGCATTGGCGAAGAGCCTGACCGCGACGGGCAATATTTCCATTACCTCGCTATGTGGCTTTATGCGCTTGGTGTTCTCGGCCGCTATTTGCCGCATTACCGGGAGGAGGGGGTCGCGGTGGCAAAGGCCATTCACGATCCCTTCGTCGTGCCGGGACGAGGCGTGATCTGGAAGATGCAGGAAGATTTGAGCGGGCCCTATCCCGGCTACGGTTTTGGCGCCCTCGATGCGTTCGACGGCTATGTGTCCTATCGGCTGTTGGACGAGAATTCGTTAACCCGCGAGATCGCCGAGATGAGGACTCTGATCGAGCAGACCTATCGTCATCTCGACATCACGCAAGACCTCGGCATCGGCATGATGCTGTGGATGACGCATTTCTTCCCGGAGGAAGATTGGGCCGTGGTGCAGAGGGCGCGCGGGCTCGCGATGCTCGATCGCATGTGGCAAGAGAAGGGTTATTTCGCACGCGAGCCTTATCTGCAGCAGATGCGCTTCGCCTTCACCAATTACGGCGTCTCGGTGGGCTTGCAGGCCGTGGATGCCATGCCGGACCGGGTCGGGCGGTTGAACAGATATTTCGAGACCTATCGCTCAGGCGACGAGTATGACCGCAATTCCATCACCCATGTGATGGCCTGCAGCTCGTATTTTCCGGGGCTGTTGTTGCAGGAAAGCGGCGCGGCCTAGGATAGCCTAACTCGCCAGCACGCTGTGAATTTGCGCCACCACCGCGGCGCCTTCGCCGACGGCGGCGGCGACGCGCTTGGTCGAACCGGAGCGGACATCGCCGATGGCGAAAACGCCGGCTCGGCTCGTCTCCAGCGGCAGCACGGGCCGCGCCAGAGTCCGTCGATGCGCCGGTGATCACGAATCCCTTGCCGTCGACCGCGACACAGCCGTCGAGCCAGTTTGCGTTCGGGTCGGCGCCGATGAAAAGGAAGAGATGACGCAGCGGACAGGTGTGCGTGGTTCCGGTCTTTCCGGTGGCGGAACACAGCGCCAGTCAGTCCTGTCGGCGGCATCGCCTTCCAGGCCGACGATTTCCGTCTCCGTGTGCAGCTCAACATTCGGCAGCGCCGCGATGCGATCGATGAGATAGCGAGACATCGACGATTCCAAGCCTCGCGCCGCGCACCACGAGATGGAGCCGCTTCACCTTCGGCGCCAAGAACACCACGGCCTGGCCCGGCAGAATTGCCGCCGCCGACGAGGGCGACTTCTTCTCCTTCGCAGAGCTTGGCTTCGACCGCCGAGGCCCAGTAGGAAACGCCACGGCCTTCGAACATCGGCAAATTGGAGATCGGTGGGCGCCGATAGCTCGCGCCGGACGCAATAACGACAGTGCGCGCGCGGGCGGAATTGCCGTTGGTAAATTGCAAGCGCATCGGGTGAGCCGGTTTTCTCGCTGCAGTCAAGCCGCGCCACTTCCAGCGGGATGGCGATCTCGGCGCCGAATTTGAGCGCCTGGTTGAAGCCTCTGGCGGTCAGCTTCATGCCGTCGATGCCGGTCGGGAAGCCGAAATAATTCTCAATCCGCGACGATGCTCCCGCCTGTCCGCCGAAGGCACGCTCGTCGACGACCAGCACGCTCAAGCCTTCGGAGGCGGCGTAAACCGCGGCCGCCAGCCCGCCAGGACCGGCTCCGACGACAGCCACATCGTAGATTGTTTTCGGGGTCGATTTCCGGAACCATGCCGAGGCACACGCCCGCTTGCGACGTCCGTGGGACGTTTCAGCAATGTCCCGTTCGGACACAGCATGAGCGGCAGCTCTTCGGGGAGCACGCCGAATTTCTCGACCACCGCTCGTCCGTCGGCGTCGTTCGCGGCATCGAGCACGGTATAGGGGTAGCCATTGCGGCGGAGAAAGTTTTCCAGTCGCAAGAGATCCGGCGTTCCAGGCGTGCCGACCAGCACGGATCCGGTGCCGCCTTCTTCGATCAGCCCGACGCGCCGTAAGATGAAGGCGCGCATCATGATCTCGCCGATCTCGGCCGAGCCGATCATCAGAGCGCGAACATGGGCGGCATCGAAGGGGAGGGCGGTGCATCCTTCAGCCCCCGCATGACCCGAAGCAAGCGTCTCCCGCCCGCTAAGCTGGCTGAGTTCGCCAGAAAATTGCCCGACATGATGCGTCGTGATCGCCGACTCGCGACTGAGGCCATCACGCCGCATCGACGTCGATCGAGCCCTTGAGCACGAGCCAGGTTGGAGCATTGCGCTGGCCGACGTCGAACACGATTTCGCCAGGGAGAATTGCCGTGCCGGGCCGCTGGCAAAACGCTTCGCCGTCTCGATCTGGCCGTCATCGAGCACCGGAAACATCTGATGACCGCGGGTGTCGATGAGGCTCATGACGTTCCTTGGAGTTGCTCGACTATCCGCTGGCGAGGCGGCGGGCTTCATCGGAGGCGTAGGCGTGACGCCGGCGTCTCGCGCGGCTCGAAGGCGGCCTTGACCGCATCATCGGCGGTCTTGAGCCAAACGAAGTTCATGGCATTCCGCGCCGCTTCCGGGATGTCCTCATAATCCTTCTTGTTGCGCTCGGGCAGCATCACGGTGGTGATACCGGCGCGAAGCGCGGCGAGCACCTTGTTCTTGATGCCGCCGACCGGGAGCACGAGACCACGGAGCGAAATCTCGCCGGTCATGGCGAGGTCGCTCTTCACGGTTTGGCCGGTGAGCAGCGAGACCAGCGCGATGAACATGGCGACGCCGGCGCTCGGGCCGTCTTTGGGGATGGCGCCTGCTGGCACGTGAAGATGGATATCCGACTTCTCGAAGATCTCAGCGTCGATGCCGAGCGAAGCGCTCCGCGCCTTGACGAGGCTGAGAGCCGCTTGCGCGCTCTCCTTCATCACGTCGCCAAGCTGACCGGTCAGGATCAGCCTGCCATTGCCGGGAATGCGCGTGCATTCGACGAAGAGGATTTCGCCGCCGACGGGCGTCCAGGCGAGACCGGTGGCGACGCCGGGCACGCTGGTGCGCATCGCGACTTCACCTTCGAAGCGGCGTGGCCCGATCAGCGCGTGCAGATCCTTGGCGTCGACCTTCATATGACCGATCTTGCCTTCGGCAATCTGCATCGCGGCCTTCTGGCAGATGGAACCGATCTCACGCTCGAGATTGCGCACGCCGGCTTCCCGCGTGTAGTCGCGGATGATCGATTTCAGCGCGTCCTCGGTGATCTCGATCTGCTCCGGCGTCCAATCCGGTCGCTTCGCGCTGGCGCTGCAACGAGGTAGCGCTTGGCGATCTCGAGCTTCTCCTCCTCGGTATAACCGGCGAGCTCGATGATCTCCATGCGGTCGCGCAACGGCCCAGGGATGGAGTCCATCACATTGGCGGTGCCGACGAACATCACCCGCGACAAATCGAAGGGGACCGCGAGGTAGTTGTCGCGGAACGTAGAATTCTGTTGTGGATCAAGGACTTCTAGCAACGCGGCGGACGGATCGCCGTGGAAACTCTGGCCCGAGCTTATCCATCTCGTCGAGCATGATCACAGGGTTCCGCGTCTCGGCTTTGCGGATGGCTTGGATGACATTGCCGGGGAGCGCGCCGACATAGGTGCGCCGATGGCCCCTGATCTCGGCCTCGTCATGCACGCCGCCGAGACTGATGCGCTGGAATTTGCGGCCCGTGGCGCGCGCGATCGATTGACCGAGCGAGGTCTTGCCGACGCCCGGAGGACCGACGAAGCACAGAATCGGGCTCTTGCCGTCCGGCTTTAATTTGCGCACGGCAAGAAATTCGAGGATGCGCTGCTTGATCTTGGGCAGGCCGTAATGGTCCTCGTCGAGGATGCGGCGCGCTTCGGCGATGTCGATGCGCTCCTCGGAGAGTGTCGACCAAGGCAGCTCGATCAGCCAGTCGAGGTAGCTACGAACCATGCCGTGCTCGGCGCTCGCCTCGGGCATGCGCTCGAGCCGCTTCAATTCCTTCCGCGCCTGCTTCTCGGCTTCCTCGGACATGCCGGCCTTGTCGATCGCCTCGCGAAGCTCGGCGATCTCGGTCTTGCCTTCCTCGTCCTCGCCAAGTTCTTTCTTAATCTGACGAAGTTGCTCGCGCAAAATGTGCTCGCGCTGGCGGCCGGCAAGCAACTCTTGGGTCTGCTCGCCGATCTGCTTGGACAGCCGCAACACTTCGATCTGCTGGGCAAGATAACGCAGCACCTTGTCCAGGCGCTCGCTGACATCGAGCGTCTCCAGAATGTCTTGCTTCTGGGCCGGGGTGAGGTCGGAGACATTGGCGATGAAATCGGCAAGCGTCGAAGGCGACTTGGTTTGCTCGATGACATTGCCGATCTCGGTCGGCACGTTCGGCAACAGCGAAATCGCCTCGCGGGCACGCTCGCGAAGCTGGTGCATGCGCGCGGCGACCTCGGTCGAATAGACCTCCGCCTCGCCGATCTCGTCGACGCGGGCGACAAGGAATGGATAGCCAGGGAGATATTCCAGCACGCGGAAGCGACGCTGCCCGCGCGAGACGATGTGATGGGTGCCGTCCGGCGCCGTCACGTAGCGCAGGATTTCGGCGACGGTGCCGATCTGATGCAGATGTTCCGGCTTCGGCTCGTCGACGGTCGGATCTTTCTGCAGCACGACGCCGATCGGCCGGTCAGCGCGCGCGGCGGCTTGCGCGGCTGCAATCGACTGCGGGCGACCGAGATTGAGCGGCGCCACGATGCCGGGGAACAGCACGGCATTGCGCAACGGCAGAATCGGCAGCGCGCCTTCGGGCAGCGCCGGGATTTCCGGGGCATCGGAGGGTAGCGGCTGAATTTGTGTGGTGTCGTTCATGAGCAAAATCTGTGACGCGTTACCTTTGAGCTCAGTCGAGCTTGGCGAAAGTGAGTACGAGACAGCCATTGAGCAGCTCACGCGCGGCGAGCTTCAGGCGATTGGTCCGAAGCGTGATGCGCCGCTCGAAATGGCCGTAGGGAATCTCCAGCCTGACAATATTGGCATGCCGGTCCTTGGAGGGTAGGGGCCGGTGGCCGACGATCACGAGGACTTCGCCTTGCATATCGATGCGAACCGCCTCCGGCGGCACGCCGGGCAGGGCGGCGATGATAAAGAGTTCGCGCGCCGTCTCGAAAATGTCGATCGGCGGCTCCCAGCGGGCGGTGCGCGCGCCTTCCTTCGAAGGCTCGAAAAACTGGCGCTGCAGCCGCTCTGCCTTATCGAGCAGCGCGCAGGCTTGCGCCCACATCAGATCTTTGGGATCACGCATTGGACTTCAGTATTGTGGCCGGTCCTAAATTCAGGCATAACGCCCAAGCGTAGTCAGGCGAAGCCTCCGCGGACGCTATATATCGGTGGCCGATAACGCTCAGGCACAAGGGCCTTAGTGTGGGGCTTGCCGCTGCCCGCGAAGATGCCGGTCGCACTATAGTGGTTGTTCTCGTTGCCGACGTTCCAGTTGCCGATGACGCCTCTGGCGACGCTCGATGGCCCTTTTGACGAAGGATCCAGTGGCAAAGCCACTCATCGCAGGCTGGCGGCAGATTTCGCTGGAAGCGACCCGTAAGATCGCCGCTAAATTTGTTTATGGCAAGTCGCCCGGGGTCGACATATGCCCATGAAATCTAAGACCGCCATCAAAATGTCGGCGTCGAAGTTGGTGATCTGGAGAGTGCCTGAGCGTTCGGCGAAGTTCCAATCCATACCCATGTCACCCGCAGCGGTATAGGTTTTCCAGCCATTTCCGCTCAGATTTTGGCTACGGTGCCGATAGCTTGCCGTTGTAGCTTGCGGTCGCGCCTTGAGCCTGAAGTTATCGATATCGGTGCAGACGCCATGTCACCGGCGACCCACCAGCCGAGATGACGTGACATTAACGTCGTGCTGCGAAGCATCTTCCTCTGAGCCGTGGTCTTTGAACCCGGCAGTCGCTCCCCAAGCGCCCCATTTGATGAAGGTGCAATCGGCGCAGAAGGCCGGGGCTTTGCCGTTAACAGGCTGGCCGAATGTCTCCGGGAAGAACTTGGTCACGCCGAGCTGGTCGCCGCTGACGATGTAGCCGGTGGGGCTGGAAATCAGATCCGCGTCATGACCGTTGTCGTGTTGGATCGCGGTTTGTCCCGGAGTTTCGATCGCGGCGTAATGGCTGTCGTCGATATAGGCCGACCGCCCATGCGTCGTGTCGGTATCACCGAGCACGAGGGTCGCGCCGCCGTGATCTTGTCCTTCACCACGATCTTGCATCGGCATGAGTGATCAAGGTCGCAGACAGCGTGTTGCGTCTGGCATTGAACTTGATCACGACGTCGTCCGGCAGAGTTGCTCATCAGCATGCCGACGGGCTCGTCGTGATTGTCATTTCCTTGACCGTTGTTGACCTGCTGGAAATTCCGGCGGCGTAGCCGTTGAACGTCGCCGCCGGTCTGAGTTGGTTCCTTGGTGTGAGGCGAGCCGATGCCGACATGATAGGTGGCGCTGGACAATCCGTCGTCGGTCTCATTGCTCAACGGCTTGTCGTAGAAAGATGTTGTGGCCATCGCCGGTCGAATCGGCGCCGATCACGATGTTCGGGCGTCTTGTCGCCCATGAAGTGGGCGTCGTTTGAGCCGGCGAGCGTCGAGATGCCGCCGGTGAAGGCGATAGGCTCTGTCGTGTGCGTTACGCCGAAATCTCTTCGTCGTCATTGTTGAAATGGATGACGTTCGAGCGAGGAACCGCCGCGGCGGTTGCCGGTCAGTCCCGTTTGGTCGTTCATTTCGCCGAGGGCGACGACGACGATGGATTCTTGCTCTCCGCCAAACGCGCTTTCGTCCTTGAGCAGCAGGCTGGTCTGCAGCCAGACGGATCGGCTCTGCGGATCGCCGGCATCCTTCTGAAGGACCGAAAGGTTCGAGACCGAGGCGTCGTCCGCACTGGCGAGGAACGGAGATGACTCCATCGTCGCGAAGGGCACGACGAAATTCTCGAAACTCTGATCGTCGATGTTAGCTGACGGACGATGCTCTGGCGCGGATCGGTCAGCAGCATGAAATCGCGAACCTCGCCCGGCGTGTTCATGTCGAATTTCTTGCCGGCGAAGATGAGAAGCGGATCGTTCAGATCGGAGCCGAGAGACTGAGCGCCGGCGAAGTATCGCTAGACCTTGAGCAAGACCAACCCGCTGCTCGAAACCGAGGAGTTCCGAGGGCCAATCGTCGTAAGGTACATTGTTGCTAAGAGCCAAATGCGATGGGCCATCGCTTGGCTGGAGAAGCTGATTCCTCGTAAGGGATGGATACAGCTGATAGGCGACGAAGCCTTCGCCGACGACAACAGCGGAGCCCTTCAATTCAATGGGTTCACTCGTCGGCCTGACAGTGATGTGGCCGCGTTGTCACGATCGAGGGTGACGATGCAGGCACCGAAATCGGTGCAGTCGCCTTGATCGAATTCCGCAGGCAGATCGAGGCGTTCCGCTGACTGCTCTTGACTTGCCCCGTCGTCAGTTCGACTGCGTGACGTCGAACTCTCCAATCAGGTCGTCCGCCGTCGCGCTTGAGCGGCATATTGAAATCGTCGGCGGTCTCGTCTGTCATCGTCGCTGCCGCCGAGAACACCGTGGAGAGCCGGGGTTGTCGCATGCGGAGCGTTCCTGATCGGGCCGAGATATGCGTGAATTGCGTGGGGGCCTGAACACCCGCACTTCCGCTTCCTCGTCATTGCCTCCCGCCGGTGGCGGTGGCGGCGGCGGATTGTCGACATGCTCCTCTTTATCGAGCTGGCCGATGATGATGTTCTGGGTGCCTTCTTCGTGATCTCGGCGGTGTCGATCTTTTTCTTGAACAAGTCGAGCCGAGGTTGGGGTTGTCGGTCTTGGCGCCACCAACGACGACTTTGCCGCCGCCGGCCAACGCCTTCATGAAGAACGCCGTGTCGTCGGCAGTGGTCGGCCGGACCTGTTGCCGCCTCTCAGGTCCAGCGTGTAGCCGGGCTGATAGACGCGGTTCACTCTGTCCATTCTTGCTGGTGAATTTCATTTCGACGCCGAACAGGAACGAAAACAGGGTTGATGGCCGTCGACTTTGCCCTGGAACATGCCGCCGCGAATGGCGAGCGCGCCTGACGGCGTGTTGACGGTGACGCCGCCTTCGTTCTTGGAAATCTTGCCGCCGACAAAGCGCATGACGCCCTTGCTGAAGCTGGCGACGACTTCGCCTTTGCCCTTGCTCGGGTCGTAGACGAATTTGTCGATGACGAGATCGGAGCCGGGGCCGACGGTGAAGGTCGAGCCATCGACGAGCAGCACCTGCACCAGACCTTCGCCGGTGGTGTTGATGCGCTGATTGTAGAACACCGAGTCGCCGATCTTGACTTCTTTGCCCTCGCTGTAAGCGTCGGGCTTGACGGCGGCGGCGACGCCGACCTTCTCCGCTTTGACCGGGCTCGCGGGGACGATGAGGGCGAGGCCGGCGAGGGCGGCGCTCCCTAAGCAGAGGACTGTAAGCCGGCGTGATGATGTGCCTGACATTTTAGAACCTCTTTTGGAGTCCTGGTAAGTGCGGAATGCGAGCGTCGTTCGGCGTAAGACTCGGATCGAGAGCCAGCGCTTTTGCGTGCGTGACATCGTCAGAACCTCTTCTGTAAGCCGAGAGTTGCCGAGAAGTCGTCGAACTCGGAAGTCTCATAGTTAGATTGCTGATCGCGAATTTCAACCTGGGGGATCATCGCCCAGGTCTCGGCCACGGGCAGCACCAGCGCCACGCGGCTCCAGAACGTATTGTCCACTTCCCGCGCATTGGGATTGATGGTGGGATCGGGGTCGTCATATGTGCGTTGGAGGCCGCCGACGCCGGCTTGCAGCGTCCAGGGGAAGCGCGCCTCGGCCCGGATCGGGTTGGCGAAGGTCCAGGCGATGCCGGCCGAGCCGCCGAACTCCCAATTGGCGTAGAAGCCCGCGTCGGCATTTTCGCGCTGATCGTAGCCCTCGACAATGAGGATCAGTCCCGGCGCAATCAGATAGCTGTATGAGCCGCCGAGCCTGGTCTGCGCGCCGTCGCGCAAAGTCGAGGTTGGGCGGATCTCGGTATTATTGAACTCGCGGATGCGCGTCTCGAGGCGGACATCGAGAATGCTGCGCTCGGCGGCGAAGCTCAGGATGCGGGCGCCGGCGCCGCCAGCGTCGAAATATTGAGCGTTGCCGAGCAGGACCTCGTCGCCAATGCCGTAGAGGAATAGCCGGCTCTTATCCATGCCCCAGCGCTTCATGTTGAAGGAGGGGCCGAGCGTGGCCTCGATAAAGGTGAGATCGATGTCGGTGAGGTCGAAGTAACTGGCATTGTAGCCGAGCACATCGAACTCGATCCGGTCGCCCTGGTTCTTCAGGTCGTAGGAATAATGCAAGCGTGCCGACGTTGAGGACGCTCCAGTCCGAAGCCGCGATCGCGGTGTCGTCCAGCGTGAAGTCGATGCCGTTCAGAGTGACGGTCTGATTGCCCGGTGCGGAGTTGGCGTCGCTTTCCCAGCGAATGCCGGTGTACCAGCTGCCGGAGAAGGGCGGCGGTTCGGCCTCGATGGCGACCTGCTGGATATAGACGCGGACTTGCGAGGCGATCGACGGCGGGACATTCGGATTGGCAAGCACGGTCGCGAAATAACTCCGCGCCATGTCGTAGCTGCCGATCTTGTAATAGAGGATGCCGAGTTCCAGCTGGAGGCGCGGCGTGTTCGGCGCGTAGATCAACATGCGCTCGAGAGTGGAGATGGCGCCTTCATAGTCGCCGGCTTGCGCGGAGAGTTCCGCATATTGGAAAGCGAGGTCGAGATCGCCCGGGTTTGCCATCATCTGCTGAAGGATGGATTGGCGCCGCGCGTCCAATTGATCGGCGCTTAGCGGCTGAGCTGACGAGCTGGAATCGGTCGCATGTGCGGGCGCAGTCACACCCACGACGAGAACCGCGGCAACTGCCAGCGCAGTTGCCAAGTTCGTCCAATCCCTCATGACCCGACCGTCCAGCCTTTCTTGATGGCGTCTTGCTAAGGTTACCCTTGGCAAGCGCCTCTCGGCCCTTGAAAACTAACGAATGGTAAGGTTACGGGCAAGCACGGAAAACGGTTTTCTCAAGTCATTTCAATGACTATGTGGCTGATCCAACACGCGGTTTGTGGAGCTCAGGTGACAGCATGGTAAAGACGGCATCGCAACAGGCCGAAGGTTATGCAAGTCATGGGCTCGCCAACGACCTATGGACTTGCAAACCAAACAATAGAGCGTATCGATACCCATGCTTCTGTTGTCTTCTTGGCGGGTGACAACGCCTATAAGATCAAAAAAGCAGGTCAAATATCCGTTCTTAGACTTCTCAAGTCTTGAGAAGAGGCGGCTGGCTCTCGTCAATGAACTTCAGGCTCAATCGCCGGACGGCGCCGCAAATCTATCTCGATTTAATCCCGATAACTTCAACCGAGGGTGGCGATGTCTGCCTAGGGGGTACGGGAACGATCATCGAATGGGCACTTCGCATGCGCCAATTCGACCAGGACAGGCTCTACGACCGCATGGCGGCGGAGGGCCGGCTGCCTTTGGCGGCCATGCCGCAACTGGCGGCCAAGATCGCAGAGCTACATCGCGGCGCCGATCGAACGCTGACGCCCCAACAGTCGGTGCTGCCACTCTGGCATATCATCGAGGACAATCTGGCTGCCTTTGCCGGCAAGGACGACATCGTTCCCGCCGACGTCCAGGCGCAGCTTGGTGACGGAAGCCGCAACGCGCTCGCGGTTCTCACGCCATTGCTGGAAGCAAGAGCGAGAGGCGGTTTCGTCCGCCATTGTCACGGGGACTTGCATCTTCGCAACATCGTCGAGATCGAAGGCGAGCCGGTTCTGTTCGATGCGCTCGAATTCGACGATCGCCTCGCCACCATCGACGTCCTCTACGACCTTGCGTTTCTCTTGATGGATCTCGGCGCCCGGGGGCTCGTCGATCACGCCAACGCCGTGCTCAACTCCTATCTCGAGGTTTCAGGCGACACCGCCAATCTGATCGGCTTGCGGGCCCTGCCGCTGTTTCTGTCGATGCGGGCGATGATCAGGGCCAAGGTGGAACTGCTGCGTTCGGAGCAAGGACCGAAGCAAGATCGCGGACGAGGCCCGGGCCCGGGCGCATGGCTATTGTCTCTTGGCACGTGACTTTCTGGAGGTGCGGGCGCCGCGGCTGATCGCGATCGGAGGTCTGTCGGGAAGCGGCAAGTCCACAGTGGCGCGGATGCTTGCGCCCCGGATCGGATCGTTTCCGGGCGCGGTGCATATCCGCAGCGACGTCGAGCGCAAGCGAATGTTCGGCGTTCCCTTCGAGGCGAAGCTGCCGCCTTCCGCCTATTCACTCGAGGTCACGGAGCTTGTCTATGCGGCTTGCCGGAAACGCGCGGCGCTGGCGCTCGAAGGCGGGCAGACCGCGATCGTCGATGCGGTTCAGGCCAAAGAGGAGGAACGCGAGGCGCTCGCCGCGATTGCTACCAAGATGGGCGTCGCCTTCACCGGGATCTGGCTCGAAGCGCCGCGCGCGACGTTGCGGCAGCGCGTGGGGTCGCGGAAGGGCGACGTCTCCGACGCGACGCCCGAGATTGTCGACCGGCAGCTCGCCTACGATCTCGGCAAGCAAAATTTCGCCGTGGTCGATGCCGGCAAGCCGCTGGAACAAGTGATCCGGGCCTGCCTCGCCAAAATCGGCGAACAGGCGCCGCGGACGTGGCAGCTGCGTCTTCGGCCCGGCGGCTAAGACCGGTTGCGATTCACCTTTTGCTAACCGGTTTACCCTGAGAGTCGCAGCTCCGGAGGCGTTGGGGCGCCTCCTCTGACCGTCTTTGTAAGCGTTGGGGTCGAAGCGTGGGTGGGGTGCGTCGGTTCGAGCCCAGCTTTGCGCATGCGGGTCGAATTTCGGCCCGGGTAGCGACCGCTCGCCTGGCGCTTTCCCTGATCGTTGTCTCGAGCTTGGCCGCGGCGGTGACAGCGTGCGGCTCCGGCAACGGCGAAAAACTCGGCGAGCGCGTGGTGCCGTTTGGCCAGCCCGTACCAAAGGGCGGCGGGTCGTATCGGATCGGCTCGGCTTACCAGGTCGATGGTGTTTGGTATCAGCCGAAAGAAGACCCGGCTTACGATCGCGTCGGCACCGCATCCTGGTATGGCGAGCTGTTTCATGGGCGCCGCACCGCGAACGGCGAAATTTACGACATGGACCGGCTGTCCGCCGCGCATCCGACCCTGCCGCTTCCGGTCTATGTCCGCGTGACCAATCTCCAGAACAATCGGTCGATCATCGTGCGCATCAACGATCGCGGTCCTTACGCCAATGACCGGATCATCGATCTGTCGCGGCGCTCGGCGGAACTGCTCGGTTATCGGAACAAGGGGACGGCGCAGGTGCGGGTGCAGTTTCTCGCGCGGGCGCCCGCTGAACGGCGACGACAGCTACGAGCGGCGCTATCTCGCCAATCAAAACTGGATGACTTACGCCGCGAAAGACAGGCAAGACCCCATCTCGGTCGGAAGCCTGCCCAAAAAGGTTGTCGCCGCGCAAAGTTCCGGCTGGAAGACCGAGGCCAAGTCGCCCAAGACGGCCGCCCAAAACGATCCGCCACAGATCAAGTCCGCCGAGGTCGACCACGGTGGAGGGCCGAATTCTGATCCAAGCCGGTTCGTTCAAGAGCAAGGACAACGCCGATAAAGCCCGCTCACAGCTGGCTGCGGATTGCGCCGGTCGACGTCACCCCGATCGCGGTCGGCGAAGACACCTATTTCCGCGTTCGTATCGGCCCCTTCAGCACCGACGCCGACGCGCAATCGGCGCTCGCAAGGGCAGAACAGGCCGGCTATTCCGGGGCCAAGATCGTTTCAAACTAAGCGCTTCCTACTCAAGGTTGATTTTTGGCGCCGCTGGTTCGATAGTGGCGAGAGGCTGGCACTGAGGGGGCGCCGGCCGTCGATCCATTCGCTGAGAGTCCGTCCGCCGTGTCCGCTTTGCGCCGCCAATATTCTCTGAGGCTTGCGTTTGCTTGCGCCGTGTTGATCGGCGCGGTCGGTGCAGTGGGTTATTCGCTTGCGGCTCCGGCACAGGCGCCGGGCGGCTTTGAGACCAAGGCCAAGCACGCCATTCTCATGGATGCGGACGCCAATCTCGTCCTCTTCGAAAAAGATCCCGACACGCTGATGCCGCCGGCGAGCATGAGCAAGCTGATGACGCTTGCCGTCGTGTTCCGCGAGTTGAAAGCGGGGCGGCTCAAGCTGGAAGATCAATTCAAGGTCAGCGAGCATGCCTGGCGCACGGGCGGCGCGCCCTCCGGATCGTCGGCGATGTTCGCGCCGCTAAACAGCATGGTAGCCGTCTCCGACTTGATCCCCGGCATCACGGTTCAGTCGGGCAACGACTCTTGCATTATCCTGGCGGAGGGCATCGCCGGCTCGGAGGAAGCCTTCGCCAAGAAGATGAATGAGTATGCGAAGGAGATCGGCCTCACCAAGTCGCATTTCGTCAATTCGACAGGGCTTCCGGCCGACGGCCATGTGATGACGGCGCGCGAGCTCGCCATGCTCGCGCATTATTTGATCGAGACCTACCCGGAATATTATCACTATTTCGGGGAGAAGGATTTCAAGTTCGGAAAATACACTTTCACCAATCGCAACCCGCTGATCTTCACCGACCTCGGCGTCGACGGTCTGAAAACCGGCTTCATCGAGGAGGCGGGATATGGGTTGGTCGCCAGCGCCAAGCGCGAGGGTCAACGCGTGATCATCGTCGTCAGCGGCCTCAATACCAAAAAGGAGCGCGAGGAAGAGCCGCGCAAGCTGATCGAGTGGGGCTTCAAGAACTTCAAGCCGTTCCGCCTGTTCGATGACGGCGAATTGGTGAGCGACGCGCTGGTGTGGGGCGGAACGCAGCGCAAGGTACCGCTGGTGGGCAAAGGCGATATCAACATCATCCTGCCGGTGACCTCGACCGGGCAGGTGCAGGCGCAAGTCACGTATATGGGCCCGATCAAGGCGCCGATCCGCAAAGGCGATCAGGTGGCGACGCTTAGGATCAGTTCGACCGACACGCCCGCGACCAACGATATTCCGCTCTATGCTGCGACCGATATCGAGACCGGCAATTTCGCCATGCGCGGTCTCGGCTCACTGATGTTCCTCGCCTTTGGCTGGGCGCTCTGAAGGCGGGGCGCCTTCCGGCACCAGAACCGACATGCGGCATGAAACCATCGAGTCGGGCAAGTTCATCACCCTTGAGGGCGGCGAGGGCGCGGGCAAATCCACGCAAAGCACCATCCTCGTCAATCGGTTGCTGCGCGCTGGACGACGCGTGATCGCGACCAGGGAGCCGGGCGGCTCGCCGCTCGCGGAGGATATTCGCGGGGCGCTGTTGTCCGGGCGCATCTGGCAACTCGGTCCGGTGGCGGAAGCCGTACTGTTCGGCGTGGCTCGCGCCGACCATATCGACTATGCGATCGCCGACGCCCTCGAGCAGGGCAAATGGGTGGTTTGCGATCGCTTCATCGACTCGACCCGCGCCTATCAAGGCGCCACGTCCGGCGTCTCGAAGCCGGTGATCGGCGCGTTGGAGCGGTTGACCACCGGCGGGCTCAAGCCGGATCTAACCCTCATTCTCGATATCCCGCCCAAGGACGGTCTCGTCCGCGCCAATGCGCGGCTCGGCGACGAGACGCCCGACCGGTTCGAGTCGCAGGAGCTCATCATGCATGAGCGCATCCGGCAGGCTTTCCTCGACATCGCCGAGGAGGAACCGGACCGCTGCGTGGTGATCGATGCCAATCAGCCGGAGGCAGTCGTTGCCGAAGACGTTTGGGAGGCGGTCACCGAACGCTTGAGCCCATGAGCATGCAGGCGGACGTGGCGCTTTCGCGCTCGCCGACGAGCCGGATCGGCTCGAGGGCTTCGCCGCGCCGAGAGAGGTGGAGCGGCCGATCGGCCATGACGCGGCCCTTGCCGAACTCGAAGATGCGTTTCGCAGCGGCAGGCTGCATCACGGCTGGCTGATCGCAGGCCCTGAAGGGATCGGCAAGGCGACGCTCGCTTATCATTTCGCCCGATCGGTGCTCGCGGCGCATCATGCGGGAGGCGATCTTCCGCATGTCGGACCGGACGACAGCGTGTTCCGCAAAGTCGCGGGCCTCGGCCATCCCAATCTCCTGCTGATCAGGCGCCCGTGGAACGAGAGGACAAAGCGCTTCGGCCAGTGGATCGGCGTCGATGAGGTGAGGCGTCTGCGCGGCTTTCTCGGCAACACCGCAGGAGAAGCTTGGCTTCCGGGTCGTCATCGTCGATCGCGCCGATGAGCTCAATCAAAATGCCGCCAATGCCTTGCTCAAGGTGCTGGAGGAGCCGCCGCCGGAGACTCTGTTTCTCTTGATCGCAGGCGCCGAGGGCAAGATCCCCGTCACCATTCGCTCGCGCTGCAGGACGCTGCGGCTTTCGCCGCTTGAGCCGGATGATCTCGCTAAGGCGGTGCGTGCCGCGCTTCAGCGCGATGGGCATGAGGTCGAGGACGAGGCGCTAGACCTTGCACTTGCTTTGAGCGAAGGCAGCGTGCGCCGCGCGCTCGAACTCGCGACCGGCGATGGCATCAAGCTGTATCGCGAGGCGCTGGCGCTGCTCGGCAGCTTGCCGGACCTCGACAGCGCCAGAGTGCAGAAGCTCGCGGAGAAACTCGCCGCACAAGGAGAAACCGAGCGGCTCGAGCTATTCTATTCGCTTCTACTTGGGATTTTGGAGCGGTTGATCCGGTTTGCCGCGACAGGAGAGAGCGCGACGGAGGAGGAGGCTTCGCTCGGGGGGCGATTGCTGGGCAACGCCGATCTTGCCGGTTGGGCCGAGGCCTGGGGCTCGATCACCCGGTCAAAGGATGAGGCCCTTGGCCTCAATCTCGATCGCTCGCTTCTGCTGTTCGAGACGTTTCTCCGCCTCAAGACGCTCGCCCAAGAAGGAATGCGTTAAGACGCATCCGGGCTTATGCTTGCCGGGGGAGCTTCCCTTGGTTATTCCTCAGCGCCATGGCGGACAAGCAGTCTTATTACATCACCACCGCGATCTCCTATCCGAATGACGTGCCCCATATCGGGCACGCTTACGAGGCGATCGCCACCGACGCCTTCGCGCGCTTCCGGCGCTTGCAGGGGCGCGACGTGTTCTTCCTTACCGGCACCGACGAGCACGGCCTCAAGATGCTGCAGACGGCGAAGAAGCAGGGCATCAGCCCGGCCGAACTCGCCGACCGCAATACGCCGCGCTTCAAGGAGATGGTCGAAACGTTCAATTGCTCCAACGACGATTTCATCAGCACGCGGGAGCCGCGACACGCGAAAGCCTGCGTCGAGTTGTGGAAGCGGATGGAGGCCAGAGGGCGACATCTATCTCGACAAATATGCCGGCTGGTACTCGGTTCGCGACGAGGCCTATTACGACGAGAGCGAACTGAAGGAAGCGAGTGACGGGACCAAGCTGTCGCCGCAAGGAACGCCGGTCGAATGGGTCGAGGAGGAGAGCTATTTCTTCAGGCTCTCGAACTATGCGGAGAAGCTACTCGCGCATTACGCGGCTAATCCCGAGTTCATCGGGCCGGAGACGCGGGCGAACGAAGTGATCAGCTTCGTCAAAGGCGGTCTACAGAATCTGTCGATCTCGCGCACCACGTTCGACTGGGGCATTAAGGTGCCCGGCAATCCGAAGCACATTATGTATGTGTGGGTCGATGCGCTGACGAATTATCTGACCGGCGTCGGCTTCCCGGATGAGAAGTCAGATAGCTTCAAGCGCTATTGGCCTGCCGACGTTCACATCATCGGCAAGGACATCATCCGGTTTCATGCGGTGTATTGGCCGGCGTTTCTGATGTCGGCAGGCGTGGCGCTGCCGAAACGCGTCTACGGCCACGGCTTTCTCTATAATCGCGGAGAGAAGATGTCGAAATCGGTCGGCAATGTCGTCGACCCGTTCACGCTTGCCAAGGACTATGGCGTCGACCAGATCCGCTATTTCTTGTTGCGTGAGGTGCCGTTCGGCCAAGACGGCAATTACAGCCGCGAGGGCATCGTGCAGCGGATCAACGCCGATCTCGCCAACGATCTCGGCAATTTGGCGCAGCGCTCGCTGTCGATGATCGCCAAGAATTGCGATGGCAAGGTGCCGAAGCCTGGGCGCTTTGAGCGAAGCCGACAAGACGATCCTCGCGGCGGCCGACGGCGCCCTGGCCAAGGTCGAGCAGGCGATCGATGCATTCGCGATCCATCGCGCGCTGGAAGTGCTGTGGGGCGTGGTCGCCGACGCCAACCGCTATTTCGCCGGCGAGGAGCCCTGGGCGCACAAGAAGACGAACCCGGAGCGGATGAACACGATCCTCTATGTCACCGCTGAGGTGCTTCGCGAGATTGGAATTTTGGTGCAGCCGATCATGCCGGAAAGCGCCGCCAAGCTGCTCGATCAGCTTGGCGTGCCGAAGGATGCGCGCGACTTCGCGAAGCTCGGGCCGAAGGGCAGGCTCAAACCTGGGACTGTGTTGCCGCCGCCGTCTGCCTGTGTTCCCGCGTTATATCGAGGCCGAGGCGCCTGCACTGTGATGCTGATCGATAGCCACTGCCATCTCGATTTTCCGGACCTCAAGCCCGAGCGCGAGGGGCTGCTGGCGCGTGCGGCAAGCCGCCGATGTTGGGCTGATGGTGACGATCTCGACCAGGGTGCGCCGCTTCGACGAGGTGCTCGGAATTGCAGAGGCGCATGACAATGTCTTCTGCTCGGTCGGCACGCATCCGCATAACGCCGCCGAGGAGCCGGATGTCACGGCGGAGGATCTGATCCGACTCGCGCAGCATAAGAAAGTCGTGGCGATCGGCGAGGCGGGCCTCGACTATCATTACGACAACAGCCCGCGCGATCTGCAGGAGAAGGGTTTTCGTACCCATATCGCGGCTGCGCGCGAGACTGGCCTCCCGCTCGTGATCCATGCCCGCGAAGCCGATGACGACATCGCCCGCATTTTGGAAGAAGAGACGGCGAAGGGAGCGTTTCCCTTCGTGCTGCATTGCTTTACCGGCGGGCCCGACCTCGCCAGGCGCGGGCTTGCTCTCGGCGGCTATCTCTCCTTCTCCGGCGTGCTGACCTTCAAGAGCGCGGAGAATTTGCGGGCGATCGCCAAAGAGGCGCCGCTCGACCGGATTCTGGTCGAGACCGATGCGCCGTATCTGGCACCTGAGCCTTTGCGGGGGCGGACCAACGAGCCCTCTTATGTCGTGCACACGGCGGCGAAGCTCGCCGCGACGCGGGGCTTGAGCGCGGACGAGATCGCGTCGGCGACCACCGAAAATTTCTTCAGACTGTTCAGCAAGGTGCCGCGCTCGGCGCTGCGGCGCGCGAGCGCGGCATGAGCTTGAAAGCTCACGATTCTCGGCTGCGGCACCTCCGGCGGCGTGCCTCGCATCGGCAATCATTGGGGCGCTTGCGATCCCAACAACCCCAAGAACCGGCGCCGGCGATGCTCGGTCTTGGTGGAGAAGACTGGCGAGGCTGGCACGACGCGCGTTCTGGTCGATACGTCGCCCGATTTGCGTGAGCAGCTGCTCGATCTTGGCGTGGGCTGGATCGACGGCGTGCTCTATACCCACGACCATGCCGACCACACCCACGGCATCGATGATCTGCGGATGATCGCTTACAATGGCCACCGCCGCGTCGAGGTCTATTTCGACGAGACGACCGGCAATCAGCTTCGCTCACGCTTCACTTATTGCTTTGAGTCGCTTCCCGGCAGCGACTATCCGCCGATCCTGAACGGCCATGAGCTGACGCCAGGCGTCGCGGTCAAGATCGAAGGCGCCGGCGGCGTGATCGAGGCGCTGCCGTTTCGGCAAATCCACGGCTCCGGCGAGACGCTCGGCTTCCGCTTCGGCGGCATCGCCTACTCGCCGGACATGAGCGATCTGCCGGAAGATTCGCTGCGAGCTTTGCGCGACCTCGATGTGTGGATCATCGATGCGCTGCGCTACACGACGCATCCGAGCCATCTCAGCGTCGATCAGGCGCTGTCCTGGATCGAATGCGTCAAGCCGAAGCGCGCGATCCTCACCCATATGCATGTCGATCTCGACTACGAGGAACTGAAGCAGAAATTGCCGAAGAACGTCGAGCCGGCTTATGACGGCATGGTGCTGACGACGGAAGGGTGAGGCTGCTCAGGCTTCGACGATCTGGCCGGTCTTGTCATAATTCGCCATCGCCAGCGGCACAAAGGCTCCGGCGACGTCTTCCGGCGTTCGCAGCGTTGCCGGATCCTCGCCGGGATAGGCCTCGGCGCGCATCGCCGTGGCGATCGGCCCGGGGTCCAGGACATTCACTTTGATCGCGGTGTCTGCCGTCTCGTTGGCATAGGTCTTGGCGAGGCTTTCGAGCGCCGCCTTGGAGACGGAGTAGGGCGCCCAATAGGCGCGTGATGAGCGCGCCACGCTCGAGGTGACGAAGATGACGCGGCCGGCATCGGACGCGCGGAGCAGAGGATCGAGGGTGCGGATCAGCCGCCAATTGGCGGTGACGTTGGTGGCGAAGACGCGCTCCCAATGCTCCGACTTGATATGGGGAAGCGGCGACAGGGCGCCGAGAATAGCGGCATTGCCGACCAGCACATCGAGCCTGCCGAAGCGCTCATAGAGCGAGGGGCCGAGCGCGTCGATTGCCTTGCCGTCGGTGAGATCGAGCGGGATCAGGGTCGCCTTGCCGCCGGCGGATTTGATCGCGTCGTCGACGGCCTCGAGGGCTTTGAGCTTCCGCGCCAGCAACAGGACATGCGCGCCTTCTTGCGCAAAGCGGATCGCCACGGCGCGGCCGATACCGCGCGATGCGCCGGTGATGAGCGCGATGCGGTCGTTGAGACTCCCGGAGGACACGAGGCTTGCTTGCTAACCCACCTCGGCGAGGAAGGAGAGTTGCTTCTGCGCGGGCGGACCTTCGCGGTCGCGGAGCCGCGTCGGATATTCGCCGGTGAAGCAATGGTCGGTGAATTGGGGGTGGGCGTTGTCGCGGCCGTCATAGCCCATGGCGCGATAGATGCCGTCGACGGAGAGGAATTCCAGCGAGTCGGCGCCGATGAACTCGCGCATCTCCTCCAGGCTCTTGGTCGCGGCGAGAAGTTTCTCCTGGTCCGGCGTATCGATGCCGTAGAAATCCGGATGGGTGATCGGCGGGCTGGAAATTCGCATATGCACCTCGCGGGCGCCGGCCTCGCGCATCATCTGCACGATCTTCACCGAGGTGGTGCCGCGAACCACGCTATCGTCGATCAGGACGATGCTCTTGCCTTTGACCTCGCCTTCATTGGCGCTGTGTTTCAGCTTCACGCCGAGCTGGCGGATGCGTTGCTCGGGCTCGATGAAGGTGCGGCCGACATAGTGATTGCGGATGATGCCGAATTCGAAGGGAATGCCGGATTCTTGCGCATAGCCGATCGCGGCGGGAACGCCGGAATCGGGAATCGGCACGACGATGTCGGCATTGGCGGGAGCTTCGCGCGCGAGCTGCCGGCCCATCTCTTTCCGCACGTCGTAGACCGAGCGGCCGCCGACGATGGAGTCGGGCCGCGAGAAATAAATATATTCGAAGATGCAGAGCCGCGCGGGGAACTTCGGAACGAATCTGTGGCTCTCGATTCCCTCGCGGGTGATCACCACCACTTCGCCGTTCTCCACTTCGCGCACGAAGTCGGCACCGATGATGTCAAGGGCGCAGGTCTCGGACGCGAGCACCCAAGACTCGCCGAGCTTGCCGAGCACGAGCGGCCGGATGCCGTGAGGATCACGGGCGCCGATCATTTTCTTGTTGGTGACGCCGACGAAAGCATAGGCGCCTTCGACCTGGAGCAGCGCCTCGATATATTTCTCGACGAAATGATGTTTCTCGCTGCGGGCCACGAGATGCAGGATCACCTCGGTATCGGTGGTCGACTGGCAGATGGCGCCCTTTTTGATCAGACTTTCGCGGAGCGTGAGCGCGTTGGTGAGATTGCCGTTATGGCCGAGGGCGAAACCGCCGGAATCGAGATCGACGAAGAGCGGCTGCACGTTGCGTAACACGGGATCGCCGCAGGTCGAGTAACGAACATGGCCGATGGCCACGTCGCCTTTGAGCTTCTCAATGATGGGCCGTGAGGTGAAATGATCGCCGACGAGGCCGAGCCGCCGCTCGGTATGGAAATGATGGCCGTCAAAGCTGACGATGCCCGCCGCTTCCTGACCGCGATGCTGAAGGGCGTGTAAACCAAGGGCGGTGAGGGCCGCGGCATCGGGATGGTTAAAAATGCCGAAAACGCCGCACTCCTCGTGCAGCCGGTCCTCTTCGAGCCAGCGCAACGAGTTTTCCGTTGGGTCAAGAAGCTCTGCCACGGGCGTTCTCACCTCCACAGCTTAGATAAGTGCGGTAAACCCAAGTTCAACGCTGCGTATCAGTTTCGGCGGGCGTTGTCGCCGTATCTGCGGGCTTTTCTACATCGGATTGCTGAGCCGGCGCGGCAGGTGCGGCGGGAGCCGCCTCAGGGGCTGCCCCAGGCGCCGCCTCACTTTGCGTCTCGGGCTGCGCACCAGGCTGCGGCTGCTCTCCAGGCTTTATGCTTCCGGGAAGATATTGCTCGGGATTCATCGGCAGCAGCAATTCGATGGCGACCTGCGTCTGCTGCAAAATAGGGTAGGAGCGCGCGCTGCTCACCCATTCCGGCTGAACCCGGGCAAGCGCGCTGAAGAGAATAAAGACGATGGCGACGAGCAGGAAGCCGCGCGCCAGTCCAAACAGAAAGCCCAATGTCCGATCGAGCGCGCCGACACGGCTGTCGAGCACGGTGTCGGAAATCCTCAAGGTGATGAGGCTGACCACGATGAGGAAGATGATGAAGACGCCGGCGGCGAAGGCGATCTGCGCGAAGCCGGGCGAGGGGAAATAGCTCTCGACCAGCGTCCAATATTTGGGGGTGAGATAGAGGGCAGCGACCGCCGCGACCGCCCAGGAGAAGATCGACAGAACCTCGCGGGTAAAGCCTCTCACCATGGCCAGGAAGCCAGAGAGCAGCATGATGACAACGAGGATAATATCGAGCCAAGAAACGGGCATCTGCTAGGGGCCTCCTGCAGCTTCGCGCATACGTACCATGATTCCCGGGCATGAAGCACAAATGGCACGCCTGGGCAAATTATCCGTGGCGTTTTGGCGCCGTCCGCAGCCACTTCTCGGGGGTAACAAGGCCTTTATTGTGGCAGGCCGAACCAGGCCACCAGCTCGTCGAGCCGGGAGAGGGGCAGAAGCCTAATTTCCGGGCCCTGATAGTCGCGCTCGCAGGCACTCGGCACGATGGCCGAGGTGAAGCCGAGCTTGGCAGCTTCCTTCAAGCGCTGGTCCATATGGCCGACGGCGCGGACGGCGCCGGTGAGGCTCACCTCGCCGAAATAGACGGTGTCCTCCGGCACGGCGCGATGGGCGAAGGCCGAGAGCAGCGCCGCAGCGGCGGCGAGGTCCGCTGCGGGATCGCCGAGCCTCAAGCCGCCCGCGACATTGAGATAGACGTCGTGGCCGGAGAATCGGATGCCGCAGCGCGCCTCGAGCACCGCGATCAGCATCGAGAGCCGGCTCGGGTCCCAGCCGACCACGGCGCGGCGCGGCGTGCCGAGCGTGGAGGGCGCGATCAGCGCCTGCATCTCGACCAGGATCGGCCGCGTGCCTTCCATGCCGGCGAAGACGGCGGTGCCAGGAGATTGCGATTCGCGATCGCTGAGGAAGAGGGCAGACGGATTCTCCACTTCCTGCAATCCGTCATGACGCATCTCGAACACGCCGATCTCGTCGGTCGGGCCGAAGCGATTCTTCACCGCGCGCAAGATGCGGAATTGGTGGCCGCTATGACCTTCGAAATAGAGCACGGTGTCCACCATATGCTCGATGACTTTGGGGCCCGCGATCTGTCCATCCTTGGTGACATGACCGACGAGAATAAGTGTCGAGCCGCTCTGCTTGGCGTGACTGACAAGCGCCGAAGAACAGCTGCGAAGCTGCGAGATGGTGCCCGGCGCGGCATCGATGCCTTCCGACCAGAGCGTCTGCACCGAATCGATCACGATGAGGGTCGGGGGATCGGAGCGCTGCAACGTGGCGACGATGTTGGCGAGATTGGTCTCGGTGCCGAGCGCGACCGGCGCCTGTTTCAGCCCGAGCCGCTCGGCGCGCATGCGAACTTGCGCCGGGGCCTCTTCGCCGGAGAGATAGACGACAGGCGCGCCGGTGCTGGCGAGACGCGCTGCGACTTGTAACAGCAGTGTCGATTTGCCGATGCCGGGATCGCCGCCGACAAGAATGGCGGAGCCGGGAACGAGGCCGCCGCCGGTCACACGGTCGAATTCGCCAAGTCCGGTCCGGGCGCGGGGCGCGTCCTCAGTTTGGGTTTGCAAGGTTTCGAAGGCGACCGGCCGGCCTTTGCCGCCTTTGATGGCGACGAGTGAGGGAGAGCCCGGCGGTGAGGCCTCTTCGACGATGCTGTTCCAGGCGCCGCAAGACGTGCATTGGCCCGCCCAGCGCGGGGCCACCGCTCCGCAGGACTGGCAAACAAACGCTCTGGAGGTCTTGGCCATCGAATCGATTTGAACTTCAGCCGATATAGCGCCTTAGCGCGCGCGTGCCGAGATTGGTGAGAATTTCGTAGTCGATGGTGCCGGCGTGATGGGCCATGTGCTGCGGTGTCACATTGGGGCCGATCAGCTCAACCCATTCGCCCCGGCGCGCAATGGTCTCGGGCACCGATGTCACATCCACGGTGATGAGGTCCATCGAGACGCGGCCGAGGATCGGCGCGGCATGGCCGCCGATGAAAACCGAAATCCCTTCCTTGTCGTCCTTGGTCGACAGCGCACGAAAGATGCCGTCGGCATAGCCCACGGCGACAACGGCGATGCGCGTCGGACGTTTCAGCGTGCGCGTGGCGCCATAGCCCACGGTCTCGCCGGTCACGACGTCGCGCACTTGCAAGATGCGGCCGAATAGCGTGATCGCGGGCCGGAATGGATTGTCGCCGGTTTGCTGGGGCTTGCCGCCATAGATGGCGATGCCGGGTCGAACCATGTCGTAATGATGCTGCCGCCCCAACAGGATGCCCGCGGAGTTGGCGAGGCTCGCCGGCGCATTCGGCAATTTGGCGCGAAGCGCATCGAAAATTTTTCGCTGGCGCTCATTCTTGGGATGGCCGGCTTCATCGGAGCAGGCGAGGTGACTCATGATCAGCGAGAGCTCGAACATCTTCCAGAGTGAGGGGACAGAGGCGAGGGCTTCGACCTCCGAGGCCGACAGGCCGAGCCGGTTCATGCCGCTGTCGATATGGATCGCTGCGGGAAGCGTTCTCGCCGCTTGCCGCGCAATATTCGGCCCACTCCCGGACCTCCGTTTCGCTGTTCAATACCGGGCGCAAATTGTGAAGCTGGAAGAGCGGGGCGGTGTCCGCGAGAAGGCCGCCAAGCACATAGATGGTCGCGTCGGGAAGAACGCCACGCAAGCTCACAGCTTCGGCAATCGTGGCGACGAAGAAGGTCCGGCAGCCCGCGCGCGACAGCGCCGAGGCTGCCTGTTCCATGCCGAGCCCGTAGGCATCGGCCTTCACGACGGCGGCGCATTCGGCCTTGTGGCTCATCTCGCGCAAGCGCGCCAATTGGCGACGAGAGCGCCAAGGTCGATGGTCAGAATCGCGGAGGCGGACGCTTCGTCGTCGCGCGGGTTCAGCGTCACTCCCGCCGCTCGGGCAGCCGCTCCCCCGAGGCGAGATTGCCGAACCTGGTGTATTCCGGCGTGAATTGCAGCGTCACCGTGCCGGTCGGGCCGTGACGCTGCTTGCCGATGATCAGATCGGCCTTGCCGGTGACCATTTCCATCTCTGTCTGCCACTTCACATGCTCTTCGGTATTCTCGCGGGGTTGCCGGCGCTCCACATAATATTCCTCGCGGAACACGAATAACACCACGTCGGCGTCCTGCTCGATCGAGCCGGATTCGCGCAAATCCGCCAGTTGCGGCCGCTTGTCCTCACGATTTTCGACCTGACGGGACAACTGGGAGAGAGCCAGGATCGGAACGTGCAGTTCCTTGGCGAGCGCCTTCAACCCGGTCGTGATCTCCGAGACCTCCTGCACGCGGCCCTCGGCGGCACGCTTCGAGGAGCCCGACAGAAGCTGGAGATAGTCAATGACGATCAGGCCGACATTCCTTTGCCGCTTCAGCCGCCGCGCGCGCGCCGCAAGTTGCGCGACCGTGATGCCGCCGGTCTGGTCGATATAAAGAGGCAGACTCTGCAGCTCCTGGCTCACTTCGACGATGCGGTCGAACTCGTCGGATTCAATGCGGCCGCGGCGGATGCGCTCGGAGGGAATATAGGCCTGCTCCGAGATGATGCGGGTGGCGAGCTGCTCGGCCGACATTTCGAGCGAGAAGAAGCCGACCACGGCGCCATCGAGCGCATTCTCTGAATCCGCGTCCGGGCGATAATTCCGCGCCACGTGATAGGCGATGTTGGTGGCGAGCGCGGTCTTTCCCATCGAGGGACGGCCGGCGACGATGATCAGGTCCGATGCCTGCAAGCCGCCCATGCGGGCGTCGAGATCAGTAAATCCGGTGGCGAGACCGGACAGTCCGCCATCGCGCCGATAGGCATTGGCCGCCATGTCGATGGCATCGGTGAGCGCGGAGGAGAATGGCTCGAAGCCGGAACCGTATTTGCCGGTCTCAGCGAGTTCGTAGAGAAGCTGCTCGGCCTCTTCGATCTGCGTCGCAGGCGGCGCATCGATCGGGGAGTCGAAGGCCGTGTTGACCATGGTCTCGCCGATGTCGATCAATAGGCGGCGAATGGCGAGATCGTAGACGGTGTGGCCGTAATCCTCGGCATTGATGATCGTCGTCGCATTGGCGGCGAGGCGCCCCAGATATTGGGGGATCGGAAGCTCGCCATAGGGCTCGTCATTCTGGAAATAGGTCTTGAGCGTGATCGGGGTCGCCCGCTTGCCGCCCATGACGAGCTTCGAGGCCGTCTCATAGATGCGGCCGTGAAGCGGCTCGAAGAAATGACCAGGCTTGAGGAAAGAGGAGACCCGGTCGATCGCCTCATTATTGACGAGGATGGCCCCGAGCAGCGCCTGTTCGGCCTCGATATTATGAGGCGGCGAGCGAAAAGCGGGCGTTTCCGGCGCCGCCGGAATGTGGCGAATCAGGGCATTGGTCATGCTTATGACCTAGCAGATTGGCGCCTAACGGCTAGGTGCCGGGGCTGTGGACATCGGGGAGGAGTTGGGTTCGCTAACAGATGAAAAAAGGCGGCCGCAATCCGTCCCCGAGCATTGGCCCCTTGCCCGCGAAATAGGCACGAGCAAGGGAAGGGCTCTCCCTTATGCCTCTGGCTGCTCGGAGGCCTCGCCCTCGGCGGCGACCGGCGCCTCGACACCCTCTTCGAACAGGGCCGTGGCGGCCATCCGCGCATTCAGCGCATCGTCCTGGGCGTCGCTCATCGCTTTAGCCGAGACATCCTCGCCTCTTGCCTGGCGCGTTGCTTCGTCCGGCGAGCGGGCCACGTTGATCACGATATGCGGCTCGACCTCGGCATGGAGCAAGACGCGGATCTCGTGCAAGCCGAGCGACTTGATCGGCTTGTCGAGCATCACCTGGCGCCGCTCGATGGAGAAGCCGCCTTCAGTGACGACATCGGCGATATCGCGCGTGGACACCGAGCCATAGAGCTGACCGGAATTGCCGGCTTGGCGGATGATGATGAAGCTCTGCTTGTCGAGTTTTGACGACACGCTCGAAGCCTCAGACTTGAGCTCCAGATTGCGCGCCTCAAGGTGGGAACGTTCGCGCTCGAAGCGCTCACGATTCGATTTGGTGGCGCGAAGCGCTTTGCCTTGCGGCAGCAGAAAGTTCCGCGCGAAGCCGTCCTTGACGTTGACGACGTCACCCATCTGGCCGAGCCGGCCGATCCGCTCCAAAAGTATGACTTGCATGAGAGTCTCCTAGGTTTTCGTTGTTAGGTCATTCCGTGCCGGGTGGGAGGCCGCCGAGCGTGGCGCGTTCGCGCAAGCGAAGCATCGGCTCGGCGAGGCCAAGAATGGCGATCGCGATCGCCACCCATCCGATCAAGACAATTCCGAGATAAAGTCCGCCGAGCAGCAAGGAGCGGTAGGCGAACCCGCGCGTATAGGCATGAAGCACGGCGAGGCCTTGCAGCACATAGGCAAAGAGGAGCGCGCCGGAGAGACCGGTCGCCATCAGTCCGGGCATACCCGGCAAGAAGGAGGCAATCAGCGCGAGGGTAAAGACAATGAAGAAGGCATTGGGGAGGTCGAGCCTGTCGAGCCTCGGCCAAGGACGCATCGCATGTCCCGACGCATTGACGATCAGCCCCGCCAGCCAGAAATTGAACAGGATGATGCTGAGCCAGATGATGGAGAACGCGGCGGGCAACGCGCGGGAGATCAGCTCCGCATTGAAGATCTTGCCCTCGGGGTCGACCTGCTTCAGCGCGCTCGCGTCGACCAGTTTGCCGATCGCTGCCTTATAGGTTTCCGCGTCGGAACCGAAATAGAGGATCATCGCGCACGCGAGCACGCCGGCGAGGATCGACGCCCAGCCGAGCAAGCGTCCCGGCGGATAATATTCGATACCGGCTTTGCTCCCGTCCGCCTGAACCGCGATGGGCCGTGACAGCAGCGCCAAATACGTGAGGAGGGCGGTTGGCATGGCGGCGAACAGCGCAAAAGCGCCGGCGGGATCTGGCCCGAGCACCAAGGCGATGAGCAAGGCTCCAACAAGGCCGGCGATCGCGGCGGCTGACGCGCCCCAACCGAGCCCTGCCAGACCAAGCGGCAGTGGCGCGAGATAGAACAGGATCACGGCAATCGCCGTCGAGGTCGCCGCCGAAGCAAACAGCGCCGCGGAGACGACGCCTGAACCTGCACCAATGATGAACGCTATCGGCATTTGTCGCTGTCCCGGCTCCTCGGAGCGGTTAGGGGGCGGATCGCTCCGGCCCCAACTAGGCATTCAAGCCTTGGCTTACTCTAACCTCGTCTACTGGATCAGATAAGGCAACAGACCGAGAAAGCGCGCGCGCTTGATGGCGCGAGCCAACTCGCGTTGCTTCTTGGCGGATACTGCCGTGATCCGGCTCGGCACGATCTTGCCGCGCTCCGATACGTAGCGCTGCAACAGGCGCACATCCTTGTAATCGATCTTGGGCGCTTTATCGCCAGTGAAGGGACAGGTCTTGCGGCGCCGGTAGAACGGGCGACGGGTTTGTGTCTGGGTCATGCTCATTTATACGGCCTCCTCGTCGGCCTCGGCGGCTTCGAAAGCTACCGGTTCGACCTCGGCTCGGGGCGCGGGCCGGTCTTCACGATCGCGACGCGGCGGTCCACGCCTGGCATCTCGATCGAAGCGGTCGCCACGATCACCGCGATCTCCTCGGTCACCGCGATCTCCTCGGTCACCGCGGCCATCTCGGTCGTCGCGTTCGGAACGCCGCATCATCGCGGACGGTCCGGCCTCGTGCTCGTCGACGCGCACGGTGAGGAAGCGAATGACATCCGTGGAGAGGCGCATCTGGCGCTCGAGCTCGGCGACTGCCGCCGGCGGCGCATCGATGTTGATGAGCTCGAAATGAGCTTTGCGATTTTTCTTGATGCGGAAGGTGAGGGACCTGACGCCCCAATATTCCGTCTTGCCGATCGAACCGCCATTCGACTCGATGATTGAGCGGAAGCTGTCGACCAAACCTTCAACTTGCTGCGCCGAGATATCTTGGCGCGCCAAAAAAACATGCTCGTAGAGCGGCATGTGCCTTTCCTTCTCATAACCCCGGTGCAAAGCCTCACATGGGCCTTCAAGAAGGAAAGGCCCAAGTAGATGACCCTTGGGAGCGGAGACACGGGAGACCGGCTTGCGCCTACCGCCTCAAAGGAAGCGGCTCTCCGTTCAGCCTCCGACCGGGAAGTGCTGATAATTCGCGCTTTATACGGCTTTGCACCAGTTTTGCAAGGGCCTCCCGTTAACGCTCCGGCGCGGCCGCTCTATTGCTGCGGCAACGACTTCGAGGTGCATTCCACCGCCTTATTATCGGTGACGGAGAAGGCCTTGCAGTTGTTCTGGCCGTAAACCTCGATCACCCCGACCTTGGCGACGGGGGCATCGCTGTATTTTCCGTTGATCGTGACCTGCGTGGCAGCCTCTTCGCTCACATCCTGCGGCGGCCTGCCTTTGGCGTCGAAGGCAAAGATCAGATCGTTCGGATCGCCCATCCGCGGCACTAGCTGCAAGTCGGAATAATTCGCCGTCGGCGCGGTGGCGCTGACGGTGATGGAGACGAGAGGCTTGTCGGATTTCTCGATCGACGCAGTGACGTCGCCGATCTCAGTCAAAGCTGCGAGCGCAGGGTCGGGCGTAGATTTGGATGCCCAGGGCCAAGGAATAGTGTCGGCGGCAAAAACGCTTGCGCTCATCAACACCGCCGCGGCCGCAGCGCCAACCAAGATTGTCCGTTTCATGATTTCCTCCTTTGAGGAACAGGGGGGATCCTTGGTTTCTTTCTACCATGCGGGGTTAACGAGTTCGTTCAACTTTCGGGCGGCGATTGTGGCGATCAAATGCCGGATTTTCCGGGCTTGCTTGACAGACGGCGCGGGACACGGTGTCTATGGCCTCCTCAATCAATCACGCCGAATTTTCTGCCATAATGAAGATCGCTTTCGTTTTTCCCGGCCAAGGAAGCCAAGCCGTCGGTATGGGCGCAAGCCTCGCCACGACCTATCCGGCCGCACGCGCGGTCTTCGCCGAAGTCGACGACGCGCTTTCCCAGAATCTCTCCAAGCTGATGTGGGAAGGGCCCGAAAACGAGCTGGTGCTGACCGAGAACGCGCAGCCCGCTCTGATGGCGGTATCGCTTGCCGCCATGCGCGTGCTTGCCGAAGAGAAAGGCATCAAGCTTCGCGACAAGGCCGCCTTCGTGGCCGGTCATTCGCTCGGGGAATATTCCGCGCTCGCCGCTGCCGAGAGCTTGAGCATTGCCGACACGGCGCGGCTGCTCAAGATCAGAGGTAAGGCCATGCAGGAGGCTGTACCTGTCGGCGAAGGCGCGATGGCGGCACTGCTCGGGGCGGATCTCGACCAGGCCAAGGCCCTTGCCGCTGCGGCGGCCGAGGGTCAGGTCTGCGAAGCGGCGAACGATAATGCACCGGGCCAGGTCGTGATCAGCGGAGCGCGAGCGGCGATCGAGCGCGCAGTGAAGCTCGGCCCGCAATTCGGCGCGCGCCGGGTCGTGCTGCTTCCGGTGAGCGCGCCATTCCATTGCGCCCTGATGAAGCCTGCGGCCGATGCGATGCGAGCTGCACTGGACACGGTCGAGATCAAGGCACCTGCCGTGCCGCTCGTCGCCAATGTGCTGGCATCGGCGATCAGCAGCCCTGAGGAGATCAGGAACCGTTTGATCGAACAGGTTACCGGCATGGTGCGCTGGCGCGAGTCGATGATGTATTTGCAGGCGCAAGGCGTGACCAATGTTTATGAGGTTGGCGCCGGAAAGGTGCTTTCCGGAATTGCGCGGCGTTTCGACGGACTGCAAGCGGCAAATGTCGGCACGCCCGAAGAGCTTGAGGCGGCGGCGACGGCGCTTGCCGGTTAGATATAAAGAGGAGAGCCTCGATGTTCGATCTGACAGGGAAGGGCGCGCTGGTCACCGGTGCGAGCGGCGGCATTGGCGCTGCCGTGGCGAAGGCGCTGCATGCGCAAGGCGCCAATGTCGCGATCTCCGGAACGCGGAAGGAAAAGCTCGACGCGCTGGCCGCGGAGCTTGGCGACCGCGTGCATGTGCTGCCTTGCGATCTTCGCGACCGCGCCGCGGTGGTGAAACTTGCCGAAGAGGCGGAGAAGGCAGTCGGCCAGGTCGATATTCTCGTCAACAATGCCGGCATCACCCACGACAATCTCTTCATGCGGATGAAGGACGAGGAGTGGGACGACGTGATCAACGTCAATCTCAATTCTGTTTTCGTGCTGACGCGCGGAATCTTGCGCGGCATGATGCGCCGGCGCTACGGACGCATCGTCAATATTGCTTCGATCTCGGGGGTGTTCGGCAATCCGGGCCAGGCCAATTACGCCGCCTCGAAGGCTGGGCTCGTGGGCATGACCAAATCGCTGGCGCGGGAGGTTGCGAGCCGGGGCATTACCGCCAATGCGATCGCGCCTGGTTTCATCTCCACCCCGATGACGAATGCTTTGACGCCAAAACAGGTGGAAATGATCGCAGCGGCGATCCCGGCCCAGAAATTCGGCACGCCGGACGATATCGCGGGTGCCGTCGTGTTCCTGGCGAGCCAGGAATCTAGCTATGTGACTGGGGAAACCATGCATATCAATGGCGGCATGGTCATGGTCTGATGGGTTATGGGACAGGGACTTGGCGTCGCAACTTGACCCAGTTTCCTAAGCCCAGCGGGGGTTCTGAGCCCTGGCGGCAAACCGGTGCGTAGGTCGGCGGGTAAGAACAACGTCCCGAGGGGGCTTGACAAAGGACAACCCCATCCGCGATCAAACCCCGGACCAACCGCTCGGGGACGCATGAGGCCTTAAAGCCGCAGGCTCGGGGGGACGTGTTATGTGGCTAAATATGACAAAGGGACGGTGAGGCGGAGATGAGCGATATCTCGGAGCGCGTAAAGAAGATCGTAGTGGAGCATCTCGGTGTCGAGGCCGACAAGGTTACCGACAACGCAAGCTTCATTGACGACCTTGGGGCCGACAGTCTCGACACGGTCGAGCTGGTCATGGCCTTCGAGGAGGAGTTTGGCTGCGAGATCCCCGACGATGCGGCCGAGACGATTCTGACCGTCGGTGACGCGATTAAGTTCCTGGAGAAGAATACCGCCGCGTGACGCAATTTTCGCGCGGCCAAGCTGGGCCACCTGTCTGCGCCGGTTGAAGCGCGTCAGAGGCCCGGCATTGGGTTTCCGAAACAACTCGGCGAAAGCAAACGATGCGTCGTGTCGTCATCACCGGCTTGGGGATGGTTTCGCCGCTTGGCTGCGGTGCTGAGACCACATGGGAACGGCTGCTCGCCGGGCAGACGGCCGCGAAGCGTGTCGAGAGTTTCGATGTTTCGGACCTGTCCTGTCAGGTCGCTTGCCAGATTCCGCGCGGCGACGGCTCGAACGGAACCTACAATCCGAATGATTGGATGGAGCCGAAAGAGCAGCGGAAGGTCGATGACTTTATTATCTATGCGATGTGCGCGGCGACGCAGGCTCTCACCCATGCCGGTTGGAAGCCGACCGCCTATGAAGATCAAATCCGTTCCGGGGTTCTGATCGGTTCGGGCATTGGCGGCCTGCAAGGCATTGAGAAGACCTCGCTGCTTTTCGCCGAGAAGGGCCCGCGGCGCGTGAGCCCGTTCTTTATTCCCGGGCGCCTGATCAATCTCGCGTCAGGCTATGTCTCGATTGAACATGGACTGAAAGGTCCGAATCATTCGGTGGTGACGGCCTGCTCCACCGGCGCGCATGCGATCGGCGATGCCTCGCGCCTCGTGGCGCTTGGCGATGCCGATGTGATGGTGGCAGGCGGCGCCGAGTCGCCGGTATGCCGGCTGGCGATTGCGGGCTTCGCTGCTTGCCGTGCGCTCTCCACCAATTTCAACGATCAACCGGAGAAGGCGTCGCGTCCCTACGATCGCGACCGCGACGGCTTCGTCATGGGTGAGGGGGCCGGCATGGTCGTGCTCGAAGAACTCGAGCATGCCAAAGCGCGCGGCGCGACGATCTATGCGGAAATCATCGGCTACGGAATGTCCGGCGATGCCTACCATATCACGGCACCCGCCGAAGACGGCGACGGCGCCTATCGCTGCATGGTCGCCGCGGTGAAGCGCGCCGGCATCGAGCCCGCCGACATTGACTATATTAATGCCCATGGCACCTCGACCCCGATGGGGGACGAGATCGAGCTTGCAGCGGTCGAGCGCCTGTTTGGCAATGCCGTAGGCAAAGTTTCCATGTCCTCGACCAAGTCGGCGATCGGGCATTTGCTCGGAGCGGCGGGGGCGGTTGAGGCCATCTTCTCGGCGCTTGCGATTCGCGATCAGGTGGCACCGCCCACACTTAACCTCGATAATCCATCGGTGACGACGGCCATCGATCTCGTGCCACATCACGCCAAGAAGCGTACGATCGATACCGTGCTCTCCAACTCTTTCGGGTTTGGCGGCACCAATGCCTCGCTGGTCCTGCGGCGCTATGCGGCGTAAGCGCGGGCTTGTCAGCCGAACCTCCCTTTCGCCATATTTCAAAGTCAAGTCATAGCCCTATCGGCGCGCGGGGGTTTGCCGGACCATGTCTTTGACCAACGATCTATCGTCGAAGGCTAACGACAACGACGTCGCGGGCGGGATCCGGCGGGAACCTACCTTGCTCCCCCGCAGCCCTGCCGAAGCGCTCGAGCCGACGCGGCCTCCGGTTCCGCAGGCGCCGGAGACGCCTCAGGCCCGCGATCATCCAGTACTCGGTTTCTTCAACGGAATGCTTCGCTTCGCGCTGGTGCTCGCGGTCGCGGTCGCGGCCTTCTATTATTTCCTCAAGATTCAGTTCGATCAGCCCGGTCCGCTGGCGACCTCGACGGTGATCGTCGTCCCCAAGGGCCAATCGGTCGGCGATATTGCCGACGCCCTGGTGCGCGACGGCGTCATCGACGACAGGCGGGTGCTGTTCTTGCTCTACGCGCGATATTTTTCGCACGTGAAGGGCAATGCCAGCATCAAGGCCGGCGAGTATGTGTTCCACAAAAATGCCAGCATGCGGCAAGTGCTCGACACTTTGGTCGAGGGCAAGTCGATCGACCACAAGGTGACGGTCGCGGAAGGCCTGACCAGCTTGCAAATCATTCAGCGCATCAAAGCCAATCCCGACCTTGAAGGCGAGATCGCGCAAATCCCTGCGGAAGGGACGCTGCTGCCGGACACCTATCGTTTCCAAACCGGTGACACGCGGTCCGATATCATCGAGCGTATGCAAGTCGGGCAGCAGAAATTCCTCGCCAAGATGTGGGAGGAGCGCGATCCCGATGTCGTGGTCAAGACCCCGGAGGAAGCCATCATCCTCGCCTCGATCGTGGAGAAGGAGACGGGCCGGGCCGATGAGCGGCCGCGCATCGCGGCGGTATTCTCCAACAGGCTGAAGAAGAAGATGCGGCTGCAATCCGATCCGACCATCATCTACGGACTGGTCGCCGGCCAAGGCGCGCTCGATCATCCGATTCAGCAAGACGAGCTCGACCGCGAGACGCCGTACAACACTTATAAGATCGATGGATTGCCTCCGGGTCCGATTGCCAATCCGGGCCGCGCGGCAATCGAAGCCGTGCTGAAGCCGGCCAAGACGAAAGACCTCTATTTCGTCGCCGACGGGAAGGGCGGGCATGCCTTCGCCCCGAGCCTCGATGAGCACAATAAGAATGTCCAAAAGTGGCGCGTGGTCGAACGCGAGATCCGCGCTAGAGAGGCGCAAGAGGCGGCTGCGGCCGCCGAGGCCGCCAAGGCGGCAGGGGTCGCGCCGCCCGATGCGACGCTGCCGGGTGGAACGTCGGAGGCTGCGCCACCAGCGGAGGTCGTCGGCCAGACCGGTGCCACGCCCAAGCCGCTCGAGATCATCCGAACCCCTCCCGCCGAGGCGCCGGCCGCCGCGAGCGCTGGAGCCGCGCCGCTTGCTGGAGCCGCGCCACCCCTGCCGCGCCGCAATCCAAACCGGTAGGACCAGCCGGCCCACCGACTTTGTTCTCCCCCGCAACGTTCCCGACTCGGCTTATAACGCACATAGGCATTTCCGCGGCGGGCTGGCCAAGGCAGGATTAGCTATGACGATCAAGAGCATGACCGGCTTTGCCCGCTCGGACGGGGTGTGCGGCGAGACCCAGTTTCATTGGGAGGCGCGGAGCGTCAACGGGCGTGGCCTCGAGCTTCGTTTACGACTGCCGCCGGGTTTTGAAGAAATCGAGATCAAGGCGCGGGCGCTCTGTCAGGAGAAGCTCAACCGGGGCAATTGCACCATCAATCTCACCATCAAGCGTGAGGCGGGGCAGTCCGAGTTGAAGCTCAATGAGGCGGCGCTGCGCCAAGCCATGGCCATCGCCGAACGCGCGCGCGAAATCGCCGATCTGAAACATGCAAGGCTCGATACGTTGCTCGGCATGCGCGGCGTCGTCGAGGCCGTCGAAGGCGAGGATAATGAGGAGGCGCAAGCGAGGCTCGCCGAAGCTTTGCTGGTTGCGCTCAAGCTGGCGCTCGATGAGCTTGTGGTGGCGCGGAGCGCCGAAGGCGCGCGGCTCGCCGATGTCATTGCAGGTCAGCTCGATCAGATCGCGAAATTGACCGAACGAGCGGCCAATGCGGACGCGCGGCAGCCGGAGGCCGTGCGGGCGAAGCTCGCAGAGCAGCTCCGGCGTATTGCCGAAAGCGGCGCCGGCCTCGATGCGGAGCGGCTGCATCAGGAAGCGCTGCTGATCGCCACCAAGGCTGACATTCAAGAAGAGCTCGACCGCTTGCGCGCGCATATCGGGGCCGCAAGAGATTTGCTCACGCAAGATCAGCCGGTTGGGCGGAAGTTCGATTTTCTGGCGCAGGAATTCAACCGCGAAGCCAACACGATCTGCTCCAAGGCCGCCGATATCGAGATCAGCCGCGCCGGGATGGAGCTCAAGACCGTGGTCGATCAGTTGCGCGAGCAAGTGCAAAACATCGAATGAGGAAGAGATGGGCCCGGCGCGCAGAGGATTGATGCTGGTTTTGTCGTCGCCGTCAGGCGCGGGCAAGACCACGCTGGCGCGGCGGCTCCTCGAAGAGGAGCCCGGCATCGAGATGTCGGTGTCGCACACGACGCGAAAGAAGCGGCCCGGCGAGGTGGCGGGTCGCGATTATCATTTCGTCGATCATGACGCCTTCACCAAAATGCGGGAGCAAGACGAGTTTCTGGAGTGGGCGGTGGTGTTCGACAATTATTACGGGACCACGCGAAAGCCGGTCGAGCAGGCTCTGGCCGCAGGCCGCGATGTGTTGTTCGATGTCGATTGGCAGGGCGCCGACAAGCTCAGGGGAAGCGCGCCGGAGGACGTCGTCACCGTGTTCGTTTTGCCGCCGTCGGCGTCGGCGCTGGAGCAGAGGCTCAATGTGCGCGCCGAAGACGAACCGGACGTCGTGCAACGGCGCATGCGCGGCGCGAGCAACGAGATCCAGCATTGGGATCAATATGACTACGTGATCATCAATCACAATATCGACCAGGCATTGGCCTCGGTGCGAGCCATCCTGGCCGCCGAGCGGCTGAAGCAGTCGCGCCAGACCGGGCTCAGGGACTTCGTGCAAGGCCTCCTGGCGGAGCTCTAGGGCTTTCGGGCTTAGTGGCCTAGTGCATTGGCCAACCTGGCAAAATCGGCAACTTCAAGCTCCTCGGCGCGGGCCGTCGGCGCAATCCCGAGCGAATTCAGCAGAGCCTCGGCGTCGGGCGTGATCTGCCGAAGCGAAGAGCGCAACATTTTCCGCCTCTGGCCGAACGCCGCGGCCGTCACCTTCTCGAGAACCGCGATATCGCAAGAAGGCGTTGGCTCAGCCTTCGGCACCAGTTCCACGAGACTGGAATCGACCTTCGGCACCGGGGTGAAGGCGCGCGCAGGGATGCCGAACAGGATGCGGCTTTCGGTGCGCCATTGCGCGATCACCGCGAGCCGTCCGTAATTCTTGCTCCTGGGCTTGGCCACGATGCGTTCGGCGACTTCGCGCTGGAACATCAGCACGAGGCGGTCGAACCAAGGCGGCCAGGGCGAGGTCTTGAGCCATCCGATCAGTAGCGGCGTGGCGACACTATAGGGAAGGTTGGCGACGATGCGGCAGGGCGGCAGCAAGTTTCAGTTTCGCATAGTCGATCTCGAGCGCATCGGCTTCGATGATTTCCAGCCGGCCCGGATACGCCGCCGCGATGTCGGCCAGGGCAGGGAGGCAGCGCCGGTCTTTTTCGATGGCAACCACGCGGGCGGCACCTTCGAGGAGAAGCGCGCGGGTGAGGCCGCCGGGCCCCGGCCCAATCTCGACGATGGTCGCGTCCTCGAGCGGGGCGCCGGCTTTGGCGATGCGGCGGGTCAGATTGAGATCGAGCAGGAAGTTCTGGCCGAGGCTCCGGCGCGCGGAGAGATCGAGACTTCGAATCACATCGCGGAGCGGCGGCAGGCCGTCCGGCGTGCTCAACGTCTGGTCCTGGCTGTTTGCCACATCTTGTCGGCGAGGCGCAGAGCTTCGATCAGGCTGCGGGGACTCGCATTGCCGGTCCCGGCGAGTGCGAAGGCGGTGCCATGATCCGGTGAGGTGCGCACGAAGGGAAGACCAAGCGTGACATTGACACCCTCGTCGAAGCCAAGCGTCTTAACGGGGATGAGAGCTTGATCGTGATACATGGCGACCACGGCGTTATAGGCCTTGCGTGCCTCGGTATGGAAGAGCGTATCTGCGGAGTGCGGTCCGGTGACCGTGACGCCCTTGCGCCGCGCCTTTTCGATTGCCGGCACGATAATGTCGATCTCTTCTCGACCCATGTTGCCTTCCTCGCCGGCATGGGGATTGAGGCCGGTGACGGCGATGTGCGGATTGGCCAACGCGAAATATTTCTTGAGACCGGCGGCCGTCGTCATGATCGTCGAGAGGATCAGGTCCTGGGTGAGGGTAATCGGCACATGTTTCAACGGAATATGAATGGTGGTTGGCACAACTCGAAGATCCTTGGCGACCAGCATCATGACCGGCGCAATCGGCGCTTCGCGGCGCCCGAGGGCAGCTAGGAATTCGGTGTGCCCGGGAAAAGCGAAGCCGGAGCGATACAGCGCGGCCTTGCTCACAGGATTGGTCACGACCGCGCTAACCTCTCCTTGCTGCACCAGCTCGACGGCACGCTCGATCGATTGGATCACGGCAGGCATTGCCGCCTTGTCGGAGCGACCAGCGATGACTTTTCCGGCGACTGTGATCGGCAATACGGGAATGGCTTCGGCGAATCGGCGCTCGGCCTGAGATGGCTTGTCGATGACGGCGATCGGGATGGCCACGCCGAGCTGCTCCGCGCGCGCCGCCAGGAGATCGGGGTCGCCCAGGAAGACGAACAGCGGAATATATTCGACATCGCGCGCCCACCATGCGGCGAGCGCAAGGTCGGGGCCGATCCCGGCGGGGTCGCCGAGGGTAAGGGCAAGCGGAATGTCGGGTCGGTGCATGATTTGGCGCCGATGGCCGAAGATGCGGCGGTGAACTTAGACTGGGAAGTCGGTAGACTAACTTGACGCATAATCCGGTGCGAAAGTCTGCAACTTTCGGGATTATGCTTTAAGAACGATACTCAATGAGGGCGTCTTGGCGCAGATCGCGCAACAGGCGCTCCGCGCGGATCTCCATCTCCTGCTGCATCAATTTGCGCTCGGTTTGCTCGCGTTGTTGCGTATCGCCCTTGACCGCGCGCTTGCCGCAGACCGCGTAAAGCTCGATGGCCGATGCCGAGATCGTGGGGGGAGTCATCTGCCCGACTTTCGCGTTCATCACCAAAAGCCGCGCCGGCTGGGCGAGCGCGCCCGGCTGCTGATCGGCAAGCACCTTCATGCTGGCGCCCTTGATGCCTTTGGCCAGCTCCGCGACATTTGAGCGAGATTCAAACCGCGCGCGGAGCGCTTCGGCCTCGGCGAGGCGACTCGCGAGCGTGCGCTGGTCGGCATTGCCGGAAAGTTCGAACTTGATCTGGCGAAGCTGGAGGGCGGTGGCTTCTGCCGGCGCCGCGCTGGCCTCAGCGCCGCCGCCGCTCGCAATCGCTTTGTCGACATCGACGTCGCCGACATTGATCTCATGGCGAAATTTGCGACGCACCACGTCCTGCCAGACCAATTGGGCGCGGACACGGTCCTTTAGCGTGCGCATGTTCACGCCCATCTGGCCGAGTGCGGAGCCAAGACCCTCCGTTGTCAGATTGTTTTTCTGAGCCATGTCGCCGAGAATCTTGCTCACGTCGGCATCGTCGGCCGTGATGCCGAGCTTCTTGCCTTGCTGAATTTGCAAGCGCTCGTCGATGAGCATGTCGGTGGCTTTCTTCTTCAGTTCCGGACCAGGCTGCTCGTGGGCGGTCACAGCAAGGAAGCGTTCGCGCTGCTCGATATCGTAGGCCGAAATCGGATCGTCGTTGACGAGAACCACGATCGACTGCTCGACCTGGGCAACGGTGCGATCCGGCGCCAGGACAACGATCGCGAGCGCGGCGAGCAAGGCAAAGCCGGCCCAACGCCAGTTGGGGTAGGCACCCGGGCGGTGGTTTCGGGGAACTGTTTTGCTCACAAGCGTCATCGTCAGAAGCCTACTGAGTAGAATCCAGCGAATTGGTCGGACCGCCCAACCCATTCGCGTCGGTTGAGAAGGCGTAGGTACCGAGATATTTCAGTGAGAAGTTCACCAGGAATAGCTTCTCCGGCTCGATGTCGCGATCCTTGATGAAGGTCTGCTGGTAGGTGAGTGAGAACATGAAGCAATCGTCCTGGTAGCGTAAGCCGACGCCATCCGAGATCGTCTGGTCGGTATCGAGGTCGTAGCGAACGCTGCCAAGCAAGGCCCAGAGGTCGGTAACGGCGAGCGCGCCGGTGCTGAGGATTTCCTGGCGATCTTCGCCCTGGTTAATCCCGGGCTGAGCGGTCACGTCGGCGTAGTTCACGATCAGCTCGACGGGTCCGTATTTCGACCAAGAACCGAGGTCTGAGCGTTCCAACTCTAACGTATCGTTGTTGAAGCGTGTCTGCGCCGAGAAGGCGAGGCTTGTGGATGCCTGCAAGTAGAGGCCGGTGACATAGTCGGACGCGTCGGTGGCGAGACCTGTAGCCTCGTCGAATTCGTTCTTGCCCGCGAGCTGGTAGCTCTCGCCAAACACGGCGCGCGCATAAGCGCCGTTCGAAAGCGTCGCGGTGTAACGCGCGCCGACATTGGCGCGGGTGCCGGTCTCGATACGGTCGTAGCCGGAGAACTTGTCGATCTCGAACAGGATGGTGTCGTCGAAGACGAGGCTGCGCGCATCCTCGTTCGGAATCTCCTCCTGGTCGCCAAGAGAATTGGGCCTGCCGATGATCTGTCCGATCGGCTCGACCACATGCGTCACGCTTCCGGTGGTCGCGACGAACGGATAGCGATATTCGATACCGCCAACGGCATTGCCGCGAAGCGTACCGCCATCTTCGGGGTTGCCGTCCTTGTCGGTAAAATCGTTGACGTCATACACGTCGCCACGCAATTCGGCGAAGGGCGTGTAGACCTGACCCGCGCCGTCGATCATTTGCCGGCGCCAATTGGCCTCGGTGACCAGCCGGGTGGAATCCGGGCCATCATTGCTGGTGAGGCTCATGACGTTGGAGTTGAAGCTCAACTCGCCGCCGACGATGGGACGATTGACGATGTAGTCGTAGTCGATGCTTGGCAGCACGGCGGCGTTGGAGTCCGGCGCGTCGTTCAGCAGCAAGCTGCCGGTCTGATAGAACCGCGTGGCCATGTAGTTCCGGTCATGCAAGCCCTCGAGATAGACTTGCGAGACCCGATCCGTTTTCAGCTTGCTGTCGAGGTCGTAGAAGCGCCGGAAGGTCTCGTCGGTCTCGGCGGTGATATCCCAACCCCAGGCATAATACGGGTCGAGCGCGAACTTGCCCTTCGAGATGATGCTGCCGCGGAAGTCGCCGTCGGTTGGGCTGTCGAACGTGCCTTTGTCCCACACGCCGGCGAGATCGATGTTGTAGCCACCGCTCGCGAGCCGCTGACGCCAGAAGCCTTGGAACAGGACGCCGGCCTTCTCGGTCCATTCGGGCGCGAAAGTGAAATCGTAATGATCCGAGAGCGCGAAGTAATACGGCACCGCGATGGTATTTCCGATTCTGCTGGAATTGCCGTAAGTCGGCATCAAGAACCCGGACTTCCGTTTGACGGTTGGATCAGCGCTTTGGAAGTAGGGGACGTAGAGGACCGGCACGCCCCAAAGATCGAAGAAGGCGTTGCGATAGGTGATGGTCGCTTCGTCCTTGCGATGAATGATCTTGGTCGCGCGGATGCGCCACGTTGGCGCCTTGTCCGGTTGGCCTTCGCAAGGCTTGCAAGGCGTGAACCAACCATTCTTGAACACAGTAACGTTGCCGGCTTCGCGTGAAGCAGTCTCGGCAACGATCCTTGTGTCGTCCTTGGTCACCAGGCGCAACGCGTCGATGAATCCGTCGCGGAAGTCGTCGGTCAAAGTCATCTGGTTCGAGGTGATGACGGCGCCTTCAGGATCCTTGATGCGAACATTGCCCTGCGCGCTCAGCGTGTTGGAGCCGCGATCGTAAATCACTTGATCGGCGAGCAACGTGTAATTGCCGTAGTAGATTTCGACATTGCCCTTCGCGGTGACGCGATTGTTCTCGTTGTCGTAAACCATCTCATCGGCTTGCAGCAGCATGGGCTCGCTGGATTGCACCGAAGGCGGCTGCAGCAGATTGCCGAGCGTGTCGGTCTTCTGCCGGGCAAAACTGGGTTGGGTCAATTTGCGGCCGCCGGCTGGAGCAGCTCTTCGCGGGGTCGGAGTCGACCAGGGCAAAAAGGCCGGAAAATGCGATAGCAACCGCGCACAGACGCAGGAATTTTGCGCCGTCATTAGACGCGGCAAAGCCGGGGAGGCCCCGGCACCGTTCCATCATCCCTGCAAAGAGGTTCGCCATCACCCGTCCTCTCGATACAGGAGCACGGTGAGTGCGAGACTTGCCGCTATGATCACAGGGACCCATGCGGCAGCCGCCGCGGAGGTCAGGCCCGCCATGGCGAAATTGCGCGAGACTTCGGACAGGACGAAAAAGCCAAATCCGGCCGAAAGTCCGCTAAGCGCGCTGATTTGAATGTTACCGAAGCGGAAGCCCTTGAGCGAACAGGTTGCCGCGATCAGCACCATGGTCATCAGCAGGAATGGCCGCGACAGCAATAGTTGGTATTGCACGCGATATTGCGTCGCGGGGAGGCCGGCTTTCTCGGCGATCTGGATGAAATTCGGCAGATCCCAGAATGAAATCGAGAACACGGTGCCGAGACTGTCGCGCACCTGGGTGGGCGTCAGAAAAGTGGGCACGATGTAGTGGCCGTAAAGCTCAGGTGCCTCGCCCGCAATGCTGACGCGGGCGTTCTCAAGCTCCCAGCGGCCCTCCTTGAGCACGGCGCGTTGGGCTTCGATGCGTTCGGTAAGTTGCTGGTCGCGATCGTATTGGAACACCGTTACGCCGGTGAGTTCGAGGCCCTGATTGAGAGCCTGTAGTGCGTGAACCACCGAGGGGCCGTCGGCGCCGTCCTCACGCAACCATGCGCCGGCATTTCGCGTCTTGAGCAGCGAGTCATCGCGATCGAAGGCGCGGGCGTAGAGTTGTTCCGCTTCGCCGCGTGCGGCGGCGGCGATCGGATTGTAGGCAAGCACGAAGACGATGCCGAGCAGGAAGGCGACGATCAATCCGGGCAGGATGAATTGCCAAACCGAGATACCGGCGGCGCGCACCACGATGAGTTCGGAGGAACGGCTTAGCATCAGGAACACACCGATCGCGCCGATCAGCACAGCGAAGGGGAGCGTGAGTTCGGAGAAGGACGGCAAACGAAGCAGCGTCATCCATGTGAGCAGGAGGCCAGGAACATTCTCCTGGTAGTTGCCCGCGCGGCGAAGCATTTCGATGAAGTCGACGAAGAAGATCAGCACGCAACACAGAACAAACATCGCGATCATCGCGATGAGGAATCGCAACGAAAAATAGCGCGCAAGCGTGCCCGCTGCACTGATGCCCTGCATCTGCGCTCTCACTGTCCTCGTACCCCTCTTCGGGCCCAGAGATTTCTCATTACTGGCTTGAGTTTAAGCTCAAAGCTCAGCTTGGACCGCAGTTCTGGCGACATTCTAACGTGCGCTGCCCACGCCGCAACGAGAATCGCCCCTATCGGTATAGCATACACAAGGGCCACAGCCGACGCGTTCAGGGTCACCAGGTTGCCGGCCGTCAGCCCTGCAACCCGAAGTCCGACCGCGATGCCAAAGGCCAGGAAAATCTGCCCCCAGCGGTTCTCTCGCGTGGTGCGCGCATGGCCGAGGAAGGCCACCGCAATGAGGGCAAAAACGATCGGGTAAAGGGCCGTCGCCAAACGGTCATGGAGCTCGGAACGGAGCTGCCCCGGACTGCGCTTGGCGTAGCTGTCGTTGGGGTCCGGATTAATCAGTTCGCTCAGGTAGCGTTCCCGAGGATTGAGGTCCTTGTTCTTGTCGCCTTGGTCGCCGAATTCAGAGAGATCCAGCATGTATTGGTCGAAGGCGATTATTTGAACGCCCTTGCTTTCTTCTTCCTTGTTGAAGCGATGGACGCTGCCGTCGAACATGACGAGGTACGAACCTTCGTCATTACTGATGATACGGCCGTGGTCGGCAAGATAGGTCATGATCTGCTTCGGATCGCGTTCGTCATGGACCAGGAGGCCGAGCACCTCTCCGGTCATGGAGCGATCGCGGATGTGGAAGGAAAGACCGGGCTCGGGACTCGAAAAGCGTCCCGGCTGAAGCACTTGCGAGATCAGATCGGTGCGCACTTGGGTGACGAGACTGCGCAAGGTGCGCATGCTTGCCGGCATGATCCAGAGATTGGCGATCAGGATGCCGATGGAAACCAGCGAAGCGAGCAGGACGAACGAAGCGCCAATCCGCCAAATCGGGGCGCCAGCGGCGGTCATGACGATGAGCTCGCTGTCGCCGTTGAGACGATCCAACGTGTAGAGGCAGGACATCAGGGCGGCGTTCGGGGCGATGAGGGCCATGAGGCCCGGCAGGGTGAGCATGGTCATGTGCAGGAACAGGAACACGCCCTGTCCCTGGGAGGTAATAAGATCGAGCTGCTTCAAGGCTGTAGCGAGCCAGACGACAGAGGTCAGCGTGAGCAGGATGACGAGAAAAGCGTTTGTCACCTGCCGCAGTACGTATCGGCCGAATAGCGTCATGGCCGGTCTGTGTCCCCCGATTTGGCGCTCGGCAGATCGCTGTCCGACCGGCCGTTTCCCCAGCTGCCAAATCAAGTTTTCACAGTCCAAAGTGGCGGAATTTCGGCTCTTTCAGGCCGCTTGCTTTCCATCGCGTCAGCAATTACGTAGGTCAAACTTAATCCTGCCGCTGTTGCAAAATTGCATCAGTTAGCGCGACCAGCCAATTTCGCTCGGCGCGCTTTGCTCAATCTTGCCTGACAGCCCGAGGCCAACTGTGAGGAGCAGCACGTGAGCGACCAAGCCGCAATTTCCTTCGTTCCACTCGATCCGCCCACGGACGGCGTCGTCGCGTTGTTTGCGGAGGAGGGGCCTAAGCTCACTCCGGTCGCCAAGACGATCGACAAGTCGTCGAAAGGATTACTGTCGCGCGCGGCGGAGATCAGCGGCTTCAAAGGCAAGAAGGATAGCTTCCTCGATCTGATCGCGCCGTCGGGACTCAAATTCGCTCGTCTCGTTCTCGTCGGCATGGACAAGCCGTGAAATTATCGCGAGGAGGACTGGCTCAATCTCGGCGGCAGCGTGCGGGCGCAATTCACGGGCAGGGAGGGTGACACGGTCCACATCATCCTCGATTTGGGGCCACGCGTCGCTTCGCCGGAGGATGTTGCGAACTTCGCACTCGGCGCACAGCTCCGCGGCTACAAATTCCAAAAATACAAATCGAAGGCGAAGAAGAAAGGCCGGCGAGAACGATCGGTCGTTGAAGCGGATCGTCATCCATTGCGCCGACCCGAAAAGCGCGATCAAGGCATTCGTCTCGGCGCGCGCGCTGGCCAACGGTGTCACGATCGCGCGCGATCTCGTCAACGAGCCTGCGAATGTGCTGGGGCCCACCGAGTTTGCGCATCAGACCAAGGCGCTGACCAAGCTCGGGGTGAAGGTCGAGATTCTGAACGAGCCCGCGCTGAAGAAGCTCGGCATGAATGCGCTGCTTGCCGTCGGACAAGGCAGCGATCGTCCAAGTCACGTGGTGATCATGCAGTGGAAGGGGGCGCCAGGCGAGCCCGTCGCGATTGTAGGCAAGGGCGTGACGTTCGACGCTGGCGGCATCTCGCTGAAGCCTGCGGCCGGCATGGAAGACATGAAGGGCGATATGGCGGGTGCGGCTTGCGTCGTCGGTTTGATGCACGAGCTCGCCGAGCGTAAGGCGAAGGTGAATGTCGTCGGCATCATCGGTCTCGTCGAGAATATGCCTGGTGGTGGTGCGCAGCGGCCCGGCGACGTCGTGACCTCGATGTCGGGACAGACGATCGAAGTGCTCAACACCGACGCCGAAGGACGCATGGTGCTCGGCGATTGTCTTTGGTACGGGCAAGAAAGATTCAAACCGAAAGCGATCGTCAATCTCGCCACGCTCACCGGCGCGGTCATGGTGGCGCTCGGCAAGGAATACGCCGGCCTGTTCAGCAACAATGACGAACTGTCGCAGCGACTGACCGCTGCCGGAGAGATCACCGGCGAACGACTTTGGCGTCTGCCGCTCGGACCGAAATACGACAAGATGATCGACTCCAAAGTTGCCGACATGAAGAACACCGGCGGCAAGTGGGGGGGCTCGATCTCGGCGGCGCAGTTCCTGCAGCGCTTCATCAAGGACGGAACGCCGTGGGCGCATCTCGACATCGCCGGCACCGCGATGTCGTCGGTCGAGAGCGAGATCAATCGCAGCTGGGGTTCGGGCTTCGGCGTGCGGCTGCTCGATCGCTTCCTGCGCGATCATTACGAGAAGCACTGAGGGGCATCGAGGTTGCGCGGCACCGCCAAACAGCCCACAGAGAAATTTTCCATAATATACCTTATGCGAATCGAGGATGTCGGGCGGGAAAGCGCAAATTTTAGCTATCTTGTTGCGTTTGCACGGCATTTTCCGCTTGGTTCAGGCCGCCTCCGGGCCACTCAAATCGCCGGTTCGAGATGAGCGGCGAGCCAAGACAGCGCTATGGCATTGACGATCTTCTCGCAGTGATGGCGCGCTTGCGCGACCCCGAAACTGGATGTCCGTGGGATCTGAAACAGAGCTTCGCGACGATCGCGCCCTACACCATCGAGGAAGCCTATGAGGTCGCGGATGCGATTGCCCGAAACGATCTCGACGAGCTGAAGGACGAGCTTGGCGATCTCCTGCTGCAGGTTGTCTATCACGCGCAGATGGCGGCCGAGGATGATCGGTTTGCGTTCGCCGATGTCGTCGACGCGATCACGGCGAAGATGATCCGGAGACATCCGCATATCTTTGAGGATGCGTCGCTGCGAGACAGCTTCGAGAGCTCGGGCGTGTGGGAGCGCATCAAGGCCGAAGAGAAGGCGGAGCGTGGCGGCGAGCCGCGCGCTTCGATCCTTGACGATGTTCCGGTGGCGTTGCCGGCACTGATGCGCGCGGTCAAGCTACAGTCGCGCGCGGCGCGGGTCGGATTCGATTGGCCGAGTTTGGAGCCCGTACTCGCGAAGATCGAAGAAGAGATCGGCGAGCTGAAAGCGGCGATCGCGGACGAAGGCGCGGGCGCTTCGCCCAAGGTCGCGGAGGAATTCGGCGACCTGCTCTTCGTCATGGCAAATGTGGCGCGGCATCTCGGCATCGATCCGGAAGATGCTTTGCGCAACGCGAATGCGAAATTCGTGCGGCGCTTCGGCAGCATCGAGGATGCGTTGCGCAAGGACGGCCGCAAGCCGCGAGAATTCGACGCTCGAGGAGATGGATGCGCTTTGGGATCAGGCCAAGGACGCCGAGCGGAAATAGCTACTCTGCCGCAGGTTTGATGCGTGGTACCGGCGAGGCGGGTAAGGCGCTCCCGTTGCTCCGGCGCGACACGAATGCGGAGCGAGACGGCGCCCTCGCCCAGCTCGTCGCGCGCGATCACTTCGCAATGCTCGTAGATCCAATTTGCCAGCGCACCGTCTTGGGGACCGATCTCGATGGTGACGGCCGAGCGCGCGCGATTGAGTCGCTGCTCGATTTGGGCGCGTAATCTATCAAGTCCGATGCCGGTCACTGCGGAGGCTAAGACAGGAGTCAAGGCTGCCCGTCCCGCCTCCTGCTCAAGCCGCTGGCGCTCTTCCTCGTCGAGCAGATCCGCCTTGTTCCAAACCTCGAGCACGCGTTCAGGAGCGCTTTCAACGTCGATGCCGAGCTCCGACAGCACGCCGATGACGTCCTGGCGCTGGCTCGAGGTTGATGGATCGGCGATATCGCGGACATGCAGGATCAAATCCGCTTCGAGCACCTCTTCCAGCGTGGCACGAAACGCCGCGATCAACGTCGTCGGCAGGTCGGAGATGAACCCGACCGTGTCGGAGAGCACCGCTTTCGAGCCGCCCGGCAATGGTAGAGCGCGAATGGTCGGATCGAGCGTGGCAAACAGCGTGTCCTCGGCGAAGACGGTCGCGCCGGTAAGCGCGTTGAACAGCGTCGACTTGCCGGCATTGGTGTAGCCGACCAGCGCCACGGATGGATAAGGCACGCGCTCGCGGGATTTGCGATGCAGCGCGCGCGTGCGTTTCACCTGCTCGAGCTCTTTGCGAATATTGTCGATGCGCTCGCCGATGATGCGGCGGTCGGACTCGATCTGAGTTTCGCCGGGACCGCCGAGAAAGCCGAAGCCGCCACGCTGCCGCTCCAAATGCGTCCACGAGCGAACCAGGCGGCTCTTCTGATAGGAGAGATGGGCGAGCTCGACTTGCAAGCGCCCTTCCCGCGTCCGCGCGCGCCTACCGAAGATCTCGAGGATCAGTCCGGTACGGTCGAGCACTTTCGCGCCCCAGGCGGTTTCCAGATTGCGCTGTTGCACCGGCGTGAGCTTGTGATCGACGACGACAAGTTCGGCCTCCTCGGCGCGGATCAGTCCGGCAAGCTCCTCGACCTTGCCGGAGCCGAACAATGTCGCCGGCTGCGGTTTCTTCACCGGGACGACGCCGCTGGCGCGAACGTCGAGATCGATGGCGGCGGCGAGACCGACGGCTTCGGCGAGGCGCGCGGTCGGGCTCCGCTCCTCCGCTTTCTGAGCTTGCGATCGTTTCCTGCCGTCGAGGTCGATGACCGGCGCGAGAACGACGGCGCGCGCAGGCTCTTTGCGCGCAAGGGCCTCGCGCGCATCCTTGGCGGGACGCTTTTGCTGTCTTAACGCTCTCGGTTCGTTCGGTCGCAATTAGTCTGCGGCGCCTTCAGCATCGGTGAAATCGGCGAGATGGATCGGCGAGCCGGGCATGATGGTCGAGATGGCGTGTTTGTAGACCAGCTGTGAATGGCCATCGCGGCGCAGGAGAACACAGAAATTATCGAACCAGGTGACGACGCCCTGAAGCTTCACGCCGTTCACCAGAAAGATCGTGAGCGGTGTCTTGGTCTTGCGGACGTGGTTGAGAAACGTATCTTGCAGATTAGGCGCGCGTTCTGTTGCCATGGGCTTCCTTGTCCCTTTGGTGGACGCTTACGCGAGGTTATCGAAATACGGCCGACGTCCCCGTATTAGACGCGATTGCATGGCAAGACCGCAAGTGTTCTGATGCACCCCTCCCCTGCCAAGATATTGCTTCGAAGGGCGCAAAAAGCTTGCTCCGGTTGGGATCGACGCTAACGAATAGCGGCGCCGCGCTCCGTTGAGTTAACGCCCAGCGCCCTCAGTTTGCGGTGAAGTGCGGAGCGTTCCATGCCGACAAACTCCGCCGTGCGGGAAATGTTTCCGCCGAAGCGATTGACCTGAGCCAGGAGATATTCGCGTTCGAAAATTTCGCGGGCGTCACGCAAGGGCAGCGACATCAGGTGCTCGCCGCCCGAGCCGTTCGGCGATAAAGGGACCGGCGAGACGATCTCTTCGGGCAACATGTCGGCGGTGATGATGGTATCGGCGTCGCCGCCAACCAGGATCATCAGCCGTTCGATATTATTGCGGAGCTGGCGGACGTTGCCCGGCCAATCATGCGATTGCAGCACGGCCATGGCGTCCTCGCCGATGCGCCGCGGCGTCAGGCCAGATGCCATGGAGACGGATTGCACGAAATGGCGGACGAGTTCGGGAATGTCCTCTCGCCGTTCGGAGAGCGCCGGCACTCTGATCGGCACCACGTTGAGGCGATGATAGAGATCCTCGCGCAAGCGCCCGGAGGACATTTCCTTCTGCAGGTCGCGGCTGGTGGAGGTGACGATGCGGACATCGACATGGACCTTGGGTCCGCCGCCGAGCCGCTGGAAACGCTGCTCGACGAGCACGCGCAGGATCTTGCCTTGCGTCTCGAGCGGCATGTCGCCGATCTCATCGATATAGAGCGTGCCGTTATGGGCTTCCTCGAGCGCGCCAACTTTGCGCGGGCCTGACGAGGTTCCCTCCTCCACGCCGAACAATTCAAGCTCCACGCGGTCGGGCACCATGGCGGCGGCGTTGAGTACGACGAACGGGCCGTCGGCACGCGCCGATTTTGCCTGCATCACGCGGGCGGCGAGTTCCTTGCCGCTGCCGGACGGGCCGGTGATCAGCACGCGGCTATTGGTCGGGGCGACTTTGTCGATGGCTTGGCGCAATTGATTGATGGCGCTCGACCGGCCGATCATCTCGAATGAATAGGTGCTGCGTTCGCGGAGCTCGCGGTTCTCGCGTTTCAATCGCGACGCTTCGAGCGCGCGCGTCGCGATCAACACGAGTCGGTCCGCCTTGAATGGCTTTTCGATGTAGTCGTAGGCGCCACGTTTAATGGCCGCCACCGCCGTCTCGATATTGCCGTGGCCGCTGATGATGACCACGGGCAGGTCGGGATGCGCCTTCTTGATGCGATCGAGCAGATCGAGCCCGTCGAGTTTGGAGCCTTGCAGCCAAATATCGAGGATGACCAGCGATGGACGCCGCTCCTCGATGGCGGCGAGCGTCTCGTCGCTGTCTTTTGCGGTCCGGGTGCGGTGCCCCTCATCTTCGAGGATGCCCGAGATCAGTTCTCGGATGTCGGCTTCGTCGTCGACGACCAGGATATCAGACGCCATGAATCACTCCCTCCTCCTCCCGCTCGCCCTCCGCGGCCGCGGTGTCCGATGCGGTTTCGCCCGCATCGACTTCGTTACGTGCCTCTTGCGTGTCCCAAATCGGCAAGTCGATGCGTACGGCCGCGCCCTGCACCTTGCCGTTCCGCTTCGGCGCGTCGGTGAGGTGCAAAGTGCCGCCATGTTGCTCGGTGATCCGCTGCACGATGGCAAGCCCAAGGCCGGTGCCTTTGGTGCGCGTGGTCATGTAGGGCTCGACCAGCCGCTGGCGGTTTTCGGCCGGCAGGCCGCAGCCATTGTCGGTGACGGTAATCTGGATTCGGTCGCCCTTGACGCGAACCTTGGCGGTGATCTCCCCCTTGTCCGCGCGGTCCTTATCGGCTTCGAGCGCCGTGTCGATCGCCTCGCTCGCGTTCTTGACGAGGTTGGTGACGGCTTGGGTCATCAAGCGCTGATCCGACAGCGTCACCACGGGCTTTTGAGGAAGGTCTAGCTCGAAATTGATCTCGGGCCGGCTCACTTGGAACAGGAACACGGCCTCGCGCACGATTTCGCGTACATCGTGCGGCTCCATGACCGGCTTCGGCATGCGGGCGAAGGCCGAAAACTCGTCCACCATGCGGCCGATATCGGCGACCTGGCGGATGATGGTGTCGGTGCATTGATCGAAGATCTCACGGTCCTTGGTGATGGAGTCGCCATATTTGCGGCGGATGCGCTCGGCCGAGAGTTGGATCGGGGTGAGCGGGTTTTTGATTTCGTGAGCGATGCGCCGTGCGATGTCGGCCCAGGCGCTTGAGCGCTGCGCGCTGACCAGCTCGGTAATGTCGTCGAAGGTAATGACGTAGCCTTCAGCTTCAGGCTCGGAGCCTTCGCTGGTGACGCGGACGGCGAAGTTGCGATCAGTGCCCAGGCGATGCAGTGCGATCTGATCGGTGACGAGGCGGCGGCCCTGTTTCTGCGCTCGCTTGAGCAGCGGCCCGAATTCCGGGATGGCCTTCGCCAACGGCTTTCCTGACAGATCCTTGGCTCCGAGCAGCGTGTCGGCAGAGCGGTTGACCAGGGTGATGGTGCCGTCGGAATCCACGCCGACGACGCCGGCCGTCACGCCTGACAGCACGGCTTCCATGAAACGCCGCCGCTCATCGAGCGTGGTGTTGGCGCCCACCAATTCGTCACGCTGAGTCTTCAGCTCCGAGGTCATGGTGTTGAAGGTGGAGCCGAGCACGGCAAGGTCGCCGTCCGCGGGCCGCACGTCGACGCCGACATCGAGATTGCCGCTGGAGATTTGTTTTGCCGCGCCCATCAGCTGGCGGATCGGGGCGACCAGACGATTGGCGAACCACATGCCGATCCAGATCGCCGAGGTGACGAAGGTCAGCGCGATGGCCGCAAACATCAAATAGAATGCGACCTGGACGCCGGTGCGCCGCTCTTCGAGCGTTTTGTATTCGTCGGCGTTGGCTTTGGTCTCACGAAGATATTGCAGCACTTTCGCATTCACCGGGCGGATCACATAGAGATAGGTGTCGGCGAAATTGTCGAGGCTCTTGATGGCGCCGACCATGCTGGTCTGACCTGGCGCGATCACAATGGCTTCGCCCTTCTTGGCAAGTTCCATCGCCTTGGCCGGCGGCGCTTGATACGGCGCGTCCTGTAACGTCGCGGCAGAGGCCAATAGCTTGCCGTTGCCGTCAATGAGATAGGCAATGGGAAGCGCGCGGATCGCGGCTTGCGCGGTGAGGAAATTGCCAAAGTCCTCGGGGCGCGACTTCACCAGATTCGCCGCCTCGTCGATATCTTTGGCCATGCCCACAGTGTCAGCACGGATGACTTGCCCATGTTCCTGCAGATAGGCAGAGGCGACGTCGATCGAAGATTGAATGATCGATTTGGTGCGGACCGAGAACCAGTGGTCGAGGCCGCGAGCCAGAGAGTCGCTGGCAAACACCGCAAGCAGGATCGCAGGCACAATGGCGATGACGCTGAACAGGCTGACGATGCGAATATGCAGTTGCGCGCCGGCCGCCTGCCTTCGGCGCGCGAGCCAAAGCCCAGTCACCTGCCAGGCGATGATACCGAGCATGGCGAGCACGAGAACGAGGTTGATGAGAAGCACCCCGTTGACGACGGTTCGCGTCGGGATGACGGGAGACAATCCGGTGAGGATGACGTAGGTCGCGAAGCCCGAGCACAGCGACAGCACCACGATGATGAAGCCCAGGACGAAGGTGAGGCGTCGGCGCGGCTTCGCCGCATCGCGCTTCTGCTCGGCGGGACGCACTGCTCCCGGAGAGGTCGCCGGCATTGGGATGGCTGTCGAGTTACTCATGTCGCCTAGGCCGTATGGAGCACATGCGAGCGCTCGGTCTCGATGGCTGAGCTTGCAACAAGCTACGCAAGCGCGCTCCCCCTCGCCTCCCGGATATTCTTGTTGGCTGTCCGGGAGCGTCTGCTCCTGGTGCAATAAAATCACAATGTGGCGCTTTGGCGACAGAGTTTGTGCGAAGAAATCTTGCTATGGTTAAGCGCGCGCAAGCGGTTAGAGCCGCACCCAAAATATAGCTAAATCAGGATGTTATTCGGCAAGAGCGCTCTCGGTCAGAGACCAGGCGTCCGCATCACCTTGATGCCGAGGTCGCGGATCTTTTTCCGCAGCGTGTTCCGATTGAGCCCGAGGAGATCGGCGGCGCGGATTTGATTGCCGCGTGTTGCCGCGAGCGCCGCGGTGATCAGCGGAAATTCGATCTTGCGTAACACCCGACCATACAAGCCGGCCGGCGGCAGATCCTGCCCGAAGCTCTGGAAATAATCGGTGAGGAATCGCTCGACGTTGTCGGAGAGATCGCCGCTCTGATCGGCGGTATCGGGGAACGACGCCTTGGCGGCACTCGCGAGCTCGTTCTCGACCATCTCGCCGGTGACGGTGTCTTGGGCGTAGATCGCCGAGAGTCGGCGCACGAGATTTTCGAGCTCGCGCACATTTCCCGGCCAATGATAGCGCTTCAGCCGTTCGATCGCAGCCGGCTCGAAACTCTTGCCGGGAAGTCCGTCCTTTTCGGCGATGCCGAGGAAGTGGCGCACGAGATCGGGAATATCTTCGAGACGCTCGCGGAGCGGCGGCAAGCGCAGCGGCACGACGTTCAGGCGATAGAACAAATCCTCGCGGAACAGGCCTTGATCGATCTGATGCTGAAGATCGCGGTTGGTTGCCGCGATGATCCTGACATTGGTGCGGATCGGGGTGCGGCCGCCGACCGTGGTGTATTCGCCTTCTTGCAGCACGCGAAGTAATCGCGTCTGCGCTTCCATCGGCATGTCGCCGATCTCGTCGAGGAACAGCGTGCCGCTTTCGGCCTGCTCGAAGCGGCCAACATGACGATTCTGCGCGCCGGTGAAGGCGCCTTTCTCATGACCGAACAGCTCCAACTCGATCAGCTCGCGTGGGATTGCGGCCATATTGATCGCGACAAAGGGACCGTTGCGGCGCTTGCCGTATTCATGCAGCGCGCGGGCGATGAGCTCCTTGCCGGTGCCGGACTCTCCCGTAATCATTACGGTCAGGTCGGTTTGGGTGAGGCGCGCCAGCACGCGATAAATGTCCTGCATGGCCGCGCAGCGCCCGATCAGCGGCAGACCCTCATGGGTTTCAGCGGCGATGCGCTGGGCTTTCCGGCGCGGCTCGGCGAGCGCGCGACCGACAACGGAGACGAGCTCGTTCAGGTCGAATGGTTTCGGCAGATATTCGTAAGCGCCGCGCTCCGCCGCGGTGATCGCCGTCATGAACGTGTTCTGCGCGCTCATCACGATGATCGGCAGATCGGGGCGGAGCTTTTTTACGCGAGGAATGAGGTCGAAGGCGTTTTCGTCCGGCATCAAGACGTCGGTGATGACGAGATCGCCCTCTCCCTGGCTGATCCAGCGCCAAAGCGTGGCGGCGTTGCCGGTGGCGCGAGGCGCGTAGCCTGCGCGCGCCAAGGCCTGATTCAGCACGGTGCGGATCGCTGCGTCGTCGTCTGCGATGAGAATGTTGCCCTTGGCCATGATGCTAATGCGTCCGCGTGTATGGGGCTTCGGATTCGGACATCGGCATCAACGCGCGGAAAACAGTCTGCCGGGGACGGGAATCGCATTCGATGATGCCGCCATGATCACCGACGATCTTGGCCACCAGCGCCAGGCCAAGGCCGGTGCCGGAGGGTTTGGTGGTGACAAAGGGATCGAATAGATGCGGCATGAGATCGCCGGCAACGCCGCTGCCATTGTCTTCGACCGCGATCTCGAGCGGCAGGCTGACACGGGCCTGGCTGCCGGGGACCGACAGACGGACGCCCGGACGGAAGGCGGTCGACAGCGCGATCTGACCGTCGCTTCGATCGTCACCGATGGCCTCGGCCGCGTTCTTCACCAGGTTGAGAAAGACCTGAATCAATTTATCGCGGCTGCCCGGCACCGGCGGCAGTGACGGATCGTAATTCTCGACGATCTTGATGTGGCGGGCAAAGCCATTGGCGGCGATCTGCTTCACATGGTCGAGCACGTCATGGATGTTGACCGGCTCTCTTTGCAGGGGTCGCTCGTCTCCGAAAATCTCCATGCGGTCGACCAGCTTGCAGATGCGATCGGACTCCGCGCAGATCAGTTGCGTCAGCGTGCGGTCGCCGTCGGTGCGATCGGCTTCAAGGAGCTGCGCCGCACCCCTGATGCCGGACAGCGGATTTTTGATTTCATGCGCGAGAACGGCGGCGAGTCCAGAAACGGAGCGCGCGGCGCCGCGATGGGTCAATTGACGTTCGATCATCTGCGCCATGCTGCGTTGCTGCAACATGATGAGGACGCTTCCTTGAGCCTCCGGCAGCGGCCCGGCGTAGAGATCGACGAGCTTCGGCGCTTCGAAACGAAACGAGCCGAGATCGACGCCATATTCGTTGACCGTGGTGCCGTGACGTTGCACTTGTTCGACGAGCGCAATCAGCGGACTGCCGAAGGCGACGACGTCGGTGAGAGCGCGCTTGCACAGCACGCTGGTGCTCATCTGGAAGAAATCTTCCGCTGCGGCATTCACATATTGGATATTGAGCCCCTCCCCGATTACGAGGAGCGGATGGGGCAGCGCGCCGAGCAGAACGTCCGCTTGGATCGGCAGCGCGCGCTTCGGCTCTTTCTTTCGGGTGGCGATCAATGCATTCGCTCCTGCCGCTCGGCAAAGCTTTCCGCGAGCAGAGTTCGCACACGAGCCGGATTCTCCTCCTGACAGAGGCGCTTGCGCCAAGCGTTGCGCCGCTCGACGCTTGCGTCACCCCGCGCGAGGTACCAGCCGAGATGCTTGCGGGCGATGCGGCTGCCGACGGCGGGTCCGTAATGCTCAAGCATCGCGTCGTAGTGCTCGATGGCGATCGCTTGCTGTTCCGGCAGTGACGGTTCGCCTGGGTCCTTGCCGGTGCGCAGAAACTCCGCGACGCGACCAGGTAGCCACGGCGCGCCATAGGCGCCACGTCCGATCATCACGCCATCGGCGCCGGAGGCGGAGAGGATTGCGGAAGCGTCGTCGAGCGTGTTGACATCGCCGTTGGCGATCACGGGAATCGAGACGGATTGCTTCACGCCGGCGATCGCACGCCAATCCGCCCTGCCCTTGAAGAACTGGCAACGCGTGCGGCCATGCACGGTGATTAGCTTGACGCCGGCCTGCTCGGCGCGCTTGGCGAGCTCTGGAGCATTTATGCTTGCTTCGTTCCAGCCGAGACGCATCTTGAGCATGACCGGAAGCGACACCGCGTCCACAACTGCCTCAATCAGGGTGAGAGCGTGGTCGAGGTCGCGCATGAGCGCCGAGCCCGATTGCATTCGCGTCACCAGCTTGGCTGGGCAGCCCATGTTGATGTCGATGATGTCGGCGCCGAGATTGGCGGCGAGGCGGGCGCCTTCCGCCATCCAGCGCGCCTCGCAACCGGCGAGTTGGATGACGTAGGGCCTAACGCCGTCACTGCGCGCGCGTCGCATCATTTCGGGCCGCTCTTTGACCAAGGCCTCGCTCGCAATCATCTCGCTGACGACAAGGCCGGCGCCGAGCTTGGTGGCGAGCGTTCGGAAGGGGAGATCGGTGACACCCGTCATGGGAGCGAGAAAGGCCGGATTGGCAATCTCCACTTGACCGACCGAAAGTGGCCGGCCTATCGCCTCCGCAGTCATTGGCATGAAGGTGCCCCTATGGGTGCTTAATTATTAGGCGGCATATTTCGATGATCTATTCTTGGGCAGGTTACGTAAGAAGCTGCCGGTGCGCAACATCAGAAATGCCGCAGTGCACAATGCCCCAGCGAGGCTGTAGGGGCGTGGCAAAACGTGTAGGTAGATCAAGATATTGCGAGGCCAGCAGCAGAAAGTATCAGAGATGAGTGTCGCGGGTATCATTGTGGCTGCGGGCCGTGGCTCACGCGCCGGAAGCGAATTGCCAAAACAATATTGGCCGATCGGCGGAGTCCCCATGCTGGCGCGCGCGATTGGCGCCTTCGTTGCGCACCCGGGCTTCGGCGACATCCTCGTGGTCATCCACCCCGATGATCGCGACCTTTACGATGCGGCGGCGGCGCCTTTCGTAACGCGATTGCTGGCGCCCGTCGATGGCGGTGCGACACGTCAGGAGTCCGTCCGTGCCGGGCTTCAGGCTCTTGCCGGGCGCAGCGCTGATAAAGTGCTGATCCACGATGCGGCACGACCGTTCGTCGATGCTTCCCTGATCGATCGCGTGATTGGCTGCCTCGCGACACACGACGCGGCGCTGCCCTCGCTACCTGTCACTGACACGATCAAGCGCGCCAATGACGGCCATGTAACCGAGACGTTGAAGCGCGACGGACTTTGGCGAGCGCAGACGCCGCAAGGATTCAAATTCGACGCGATCCTCGCCGCGCATCGCAAGGCTGCTGAAGCAGGCCTCACTGACTTCACCGACGATAGCGCCGTCGCCGAATGGTTCGGTCTCGATGTCGGGCTGGTGGAAGGCTCGGAAGCCAATCGGAAGCTGACCTCGGCGGAAGATCTGCGGAGCGCAGACGACGCATTGCGATCGACGCAAAGCCCAGGCGGGACCATGCGTGTCGCGTCTGGCTACGATGTGCATGCGTTTGCGCCTGGAGACGCTGTCGTGCTCTGCGGCGTCCGCATTCCACACGAAAAGAAACTCTCCGGTCACAGCGACGCCGATGTGGCGTTGCACGCGCTGACCGATGCGCTGCTCGGCGTCATCGCCGACGGCGATATCGGCGCGCATTTCCCGCCTTCCGACGAACGCTGGCGCGGGCAAGCCTCAAGTCTGTTCCTGAAAGAGGCCGGATCGAGGGTGAAGGCGCGCGGCGGCACGATTGTTCACGCTGATATCACACTGATCTGCGAAAGCCCCCGCATTGGCCCGCATCGTGACGCGATGAGAGGAAACATCGCCAACATGTTGGGGCTCGAGCTCAGCCAGGTCAGCATCAAGGCGACGACGAATGAAGGCCTCGGATTTATCGGCCGGGGCGAAGGGATCGCGGCCATGGCGACGGCGACGGTGCTCCTGCCATGAGCGACGGCCTCGACATCGACGATGCGCTTTTGGCGCAGGCGGCAGAGCTGCTCACGGAAGCTCGCAAGCGTGGCGTCACCATCGCAACAGCAGAATCCTGCACCGGTGGTCTGCTTGCGGCTACGATCACCGCGATTCCCGGCTCCTCGGATGTGTTCGAGCGGGGGTTCGTCACCTATTCAAATGCGAGCAAGAGCGAGTTGCTTGGCGTTCCAGTCTGGCTCATCGAGCGTCATGGCGCGGTGAGCGAAGATGTTGCCCGCGCCATGGCGGGGGGCGCCCTCACCCACTCACGCGCCACGATCGCGCTTGCCGTGACGGGCGTCGCGGGTCCGGGCGGAGGCACCGCGGAAAAGCCGGTCGGGCTTGTGCATTTCGCCGCCGGCCGGCGCGATACCGAAATCAGCCATGCGCGCGTGCTGTTTGGGGATGTTGGACGCAGCCGGATCAGGCGAGACGCGGTCGCCTATGCGCTGACGCTTCTCGCCTCGTTGCTGGGAACGCCATAGATCACGTCCGCGCGCGCCTCGAAGGCCTCGGTGTATTTGCGCACGGCCTTGTCGAAGAGACCGCCTATCAGGCGTTCGAACAGCTTCGAGCGGAAACTATAGGCGATATAGAAATCGATCTCGGACGTCTCGGCGTCGACGGGCTCGAAGCGCCAGCGATTTTCGAGATGCGCGAAGGGGCCATCGAGATAAGACACACAGATGGTGCGCGAGGCCTTGTCGAGGATCACTTCGGTGGTGAAGCTTTCACGGATCAGCCGATAACCGACGGTCATGGTCGCGATCAGCGTTTCCTTGCCTTCCGCGAAGGATCGCGGCCCTTCACCTCAAGCGCCTCACACAGCGGCAAGAATTGCGGATAGTCCTCGACGGCTGCGACAAGCGCGAACATCTCCTCAGCGGAATGGCCGACCCGATGCCTCGTTTCAAAAATATGCATTGGACTTGACGCCGCTAATGCCGAAGCGCGGCTTGGCGGGCGCTGCGGAGCGCCGCGAAATCATCGCCGGCATGATAGGAGGAGCGCGTGAGCGGGCTGGCGGAGACGAGAAGAAAACCTTTGGCGAGGCCCCTCTCCCGATAGGACGTGAATTCACCCGGCGTTACATAGCGCTCGACGGACGCATGATCCGCTGTTGGCCGGAGATATTGGCCGATGGTGAGGATGTCGACATCGGCCGCGCGAAGGTCGTCCATCACCTCATGGACTTCCGCTTCGCTCTCGCCGAGGCCCAGCATGATGCCGGACTTGGTGAAGAGGTTCGGATCGAGCGCCTTGGCGCGGGCAAGCAATGACAGAGACTGCGTGTAGCGCGCGCCGGGTCGAATGCGCCGGTAGAGCGAAGGCACCGTCTCGATATTGTGGTTGAACACGTCGGGCTTCGCCGACAGCACGATTTCGAGCGCGCCATCTTTTCGCAAGAAATCCGGCGTCAGCACTTCGATGCTGGCCTGAGGCGCTGCGCCGCGGATGGCTTCGATGGTCGCGGCGAAATGCGATGCGCCGCCATCGTCCAGATCGTCGCGGTCGACGGAGGTGACGACGATATGCTCGAGCCCGAGCGCCGCGACGGCAGACGCCACCCTCGCCGGCTCGGTCGGGTCGAGATGGTTGGGGCGTCCGGTCTTGACGTTGCAGAAGGCACAAGCCCTGGTGCAGGTGTCGCCCATGATCATGATGGTGGCGTGCCGCTTCGCCCAGCACTCGCCGATATTGGGACAGGCCGCTTCCGCGCAGACAGTGTTCAGACGGTGCGCGCGAAGGATCGCACTGCGTCGCGTCAAAGGCACCTGCACTGGGCGCCCTGACGCGAAGCCAGACGGCTTCGCCAAAGGCAGCGTGGCGGAGCCCCCTGACTGGGACTCCGCGCTTGCTACGCTTTCGAACTCGATTGGCAAAAGAATGCCGCCTTCACGCGGGGTCGCGGAAGCGCCGCCAGATCCAGAGCACCACGATGGCGCCGATCGAGGCGACCAGGAGGTTGCCGAGCCAGCCGTAGAACTCGATATGGAAGAGATTGGCAAGCGTGCCGCCGACGAAGGAACCGGCGATGCCGACAAGCAGATTGGTCAAGAGACCATGATCGCTCGCCGTGACTTTCTCGGCGATCCAGCCGGCAAGAATGCCGATGATAAGCATGCCGAAAAAGCCGACACCAGGCATGGACAAGAGACCTTGAGCTTCCATCGGAACCTCCACGAATTGGACGCGCTAGCGTCCGCTCAGCGGCCGCACCAATGCGGACGCGCGCTAATATAGGTGATCTCAAGCGCAATGAAAGGGACGAACTCAGCGCATTCTGATCCAGAGCCAAATGCACAGGATCGCGCCCAAGGTCGCAATGACGATCTCACCCAGCAGGCCATAGGCGCCAATGCCGAGCAGGCTTGCGAGGAAGCCACCGACGACGGCACCGACAACGCCGATCAGAAGATTGATCAGAAGGTCTTGCTGGCGTCCCATCACATAGGACGCGATGACACCGGCGATCAGGCCTACGATTAGAAAATAGATCAAGCTCATGGTTTTGTTCTCCCCTGTTGCACCGGCGCCTTGCTGGAGCCTTCGCCGATTCGCCTATCATCGCCGACATCGCGGTAAGGGGGAAGATGCGAATGTCGGGCCGCCTCGCGGCTCTAGGTTAGAATTCCCCGGCGGATTGCGGTTCTTAGAGCGAACCATTGCGTCAGAATTGTCGTGAACGGTGGAACGAGCAACACCAGGAAGGTGCGCAAAGCCGGATAAGGATAGAAGCCGACATAGCGCCAGCCCTCGGATTCGGCCACGAGGTAGCCGCCGATCAGCGGCGTGAGCAGCACCAAGGTGGCGCCGAGGAGCGCCTTTTGGTTGGTCGCCACGGCAAGGGTCACGCCGAAAATCAAGGGGCCAATCGCGGCCAACATCATCGTGGCATAGGCGCCGACGGCGACGTCGATATTGCAGGCGAGCCCTTCGCCTTCGCAAGGGAGCAACGAGGTCAGCGAGCCGATGGCGATACCAACGGCAAAAGACAGAATGCCTGACGCGAGCAGAGCCAGGACAAGGCGTAGATATTTATTCCTGAGCATCGGTCTGGAGCCCGTCGATATTGTCTTCCCAATGCGCACCGTCGAAGGTCGTGATCTTCGTCACGCGGACAGCGCCCTCATCGAGACAGCGGACATTGACACTGAAGCCCTCAGGATGCGAGCGCGGAACATAAAAGCTCTTGATGCCGCACACGGAGCAAAATCGGTGTCGCGCTGTGCCGGTGTTGAAACTGTATGTGGTGAGTTTGTCCTCGCCTTGCAGCAGGCGGAAGCGGTCCTGCGGCACGATGAGATGGAGATAGCCCGTCATGCGGCAGATCGAGCAAGTGCAATCGACAGCCTCGATCGCGTCGGGTGCAAGAACCTCGTAGCGAACGGCGCCGCAATGGCAGCCGCCAGGCTTCCAGCTCATGCTCGCTTCCGACATCGCGCCTCAAGGCTTCTCGACAGGCGCCCCATCCGAAACCGTTCTGCGCTTCAGCATGACGACATCGTCGGGCCGGGCCAGATTGAGGATGGCGCGGGCCCGCTCGTCAAGCATGTCGGGATCGAGGCTTTCAGGCCTTAAGAGCGCTACGTCGCGCTCGATGCGCTGCCTCACCTCTTTCAAGCCAGCGAGTTCGCCCTGCAACGCTTCTTTGTGTTGCTCCAGGCTGGCGCGGGCGTTCAGCCCGTGATCGCCGATCTCGAGGTGGTAGAAGAAATAGCCGCCGAGCGCGCAGGCAAGCAGCGGAAATAGAATGGCCTGAATGCGCATCCCCAACGACCCCCCTCGCCCTTAAGCGAACGGGGAGCATCGCGCCCAGACGGTTAACCAGAGGTTAGCGGCGGATCACCGAGATGCCGGCATAACGAGCGGCTTTGCCGAGATCCTGTTCGATGCGGATCAGCTGATTATATTTGGCGACGCGATCCGACCTCGCGAGCGAACCGGTCTTGATCTGTCCGCAATTGGTGGCGACCGCGAGATCGGCGATGGTCGAGTCCTCGGTTTCGCCGGAGCGGTGCGACATCACGGCGGCGTAGCCTGCCTCTTGCGCCATGCCGACAGCATCGAGGGTCTCGCTCAAGGTTCCAATCTGGTTGACCTTGACGAGGATGGCGTTGGCGATGCCCTTCTCGATGCCTTCTTCGAGCCTGGCGACATTGGTGACGAAGAGATCGTCGCCGACCAATTGGCAGCGATCGCCGATCGTTTCGGTCAGCGCGCGCCAACCATCCCAATCGTCCTCCGACATGCCGTCCTCGATGGAATAGATCGGATAGTTCGACACGAGCTCGGCGTAATAGGCCGCCATGTCTTGGGCCGCGAGCTTGCGGCCCTCGCCTTCCAACACATAAAGCCCGTCGCGATAGAGTTCGGTGCCGGCGACGTCGAGCGCGATAAAGATCTCTTTGCCAGGCTTGAAGCCCGCCGCCTCGATGGACTTCATGACGAAGTCGAGCGCTTGCTTGGTCGAGGCAAGATTGGGCGCGAAGCCGCCTTCGTCGCCGACATTGGTGTTGAGGCCCGCGGATTTCAGCGCATGCTTCAGAGCATGGAAAATTTCCGCGCCCATGCGCACCGCTTCGGCGATGCTGGAGGCGCCGACGGGCGCCACCATGAACTCCTGGAAATCGATTGGATTGTCGGCGTGCACGCCGCCGTTCAAGATGTTCATCATCGGCACCGGCAGCAGATTTGCTTCCGGGCCGCCGAGATAGCGATAAAGCGGTTGGCCGTGCGAAGCTGCGCCGGCTTTGGCGGCCGCGAGCGACACGCCGAGGAGCGCATTGGCGCCGAGGCGCTTCTTGTTTGCGGTGCCGTCGAGATCGCGCATGGTCTGGTCGAGCCCGCGCTGATCCTCGACATCAAAGCCCTTGAGCGCCCGGGCGATCTCGCCATTGACCGCGTCGACGGCTTTCCGCACGCCCTTGCCGCCGTAACGCTTGCCGCCGTCGCGGAGCTCGTGCGCCTCATGCGCGCCGGTCGAGGCGCCGGAGGGGACGGCGGCGCGGCCGAAATGACCGTCCTCCAACACGACATCGACCTCGACGGTCGGATTGCCGCGGCTATCGAGGATTTCGCGGCCGACGATGGCACTGATTGCGGTCATGAAGTCTTCAATTCTGCGAGGAAGCAGTCCGAATAAGCCGCCCTGCTTAGCCTAGGCGGACGCAAAGCGGAAGGCGTATATGCTGGGCCCTTGGCCGTTACATTGTGGAGCTCAAAGCGAAGTCATGGAGCAAGGTAAAGGGGCCCTGGTTCTTTTCTCAGGCGGGCAGGACTCGACCGTGTGTCTGGGCCACGCGCTGAGCACCTACGCCCGGGTCGAGACCGTCGGTTTCAATTACGGGCAGCGCCACGGCGTCGAGCTTCAGTGCCGGCAGCGTGTGCGCGAGGAGATGGTGCGGCTGTTTCCGCAATGGGCTGACCGGCTCGGGGCCGACCATATGCTCGATGTTTCGAGCTTCGGCGCCATCGGCGAGACCTCGCTCACCTCTCGAATCGGAAATCACCATGCTGGCGTCGGGCCTGCCCAGCACCTTCGTGCCGGGGCGGAACCTGATGTTCTTCGTCTATGCGGCTGCGCTCGGCTATCGGCGCGGACTCCACACGCTGGTCGGCGGCATGTGCGAGACGGATTATTCGGGCTATCCGGATTGCCGCGACGCCACGCTGAAATCGCTACAAGAGGCAATCAGACTCGGCACCGAGATTCCCTTCACCATCGAGACGCCGCTAATGTGGTTATCGAAAGCCGAGACCTGGGCGCTCGCCGAGCGGCTCGGCGGACAGGCCTTTATCGAGCTCATCATCGAAGAGACCCACACTTGCTACAAAGGGCTGCGGGGAACGCGGCACGACTGGGGCTATGGCTGCGGCGCCTGCCCCGCTTGCGAGCTCCGCGCGCGGGGCTTTCACGAGTGGCAAAAATCGAAGCTGTAAGAGCTTGCGTGGCGAAGCCGTAAGCGCCAAGTTCCGCTCATGTATTCGGTCAAGGAAATTTACTACACGCTGCAAGGCGAAGGCGCGCAGGCCGGCCGGCCTGCGGTGTTCTGCCGCTTTGCGGGCTGCAATCTGTGGAGCGGCCGCGAAGAAGACCGCGCCGCGGCGACTTGCAAGTTCTGCGACACCGATTTCGTCGGCACCGATGGGCCCGATGGCGGCAAGTTTGCCAATGCCGAGGAACTCGCCCGCGCCTGCCGCGCCACCTGGAAAGGCAATTCCGGAACGCCGCCTTTCGTCGTGCTCACCGGCGGCGAGCCGATGCTGCAAGTCGACGATCCGCTCATCGACGCGCTGCACGCCGCAGGCTTCGAGATTGCGATCGAGACCAACGGCACGCTACCCGTGCCGCGCAGCATCGACTGGATCTGCGTGAGCCCGAAGGAAGGCGCGCCTCTGGTGCAGCGAAGCGGCGATGAATTGAAACTGGTCCATCCGCAAGCGGGGCTTGGGCCCGAGGATTTGGGCGACCTCGATTTCCGGCATTTCCTGCTGCAGCCGATGGATGGTCCGGCGCAGGAAGCGAACACGGTTTCGGCCGTTGACTATTGCCTCGCCCACCCCAAATGGCGGTTGAGCGTGCAGACCCATAAGCTGCTCGGCCTCCGTTAAGCCTGTCGCGACCGCTAGCACCGCCGGCCAAAATCCCCTAAACAGCACCCATGCGTATCTACAAAGAATTCCTGTTCGAGGCCGCCCATTTCCTGCCCTCGGCGCCGCCGGGCCATCCCAATTCGCGGGTGCACGGACACTCTTTTCGCGCGCGGGTGACGATCGATGGCGAGCCGTCCGCCAAGACGGGAATCGTGCTGCATTTCGACGAGCTCGAGGCGGCGGTCGCCGAGGCGCGCGATGCGCTCGATCACCGCATGCTGAACGAGGTCGAGGGTCTGGAGGCGCCGACGCTCGAGCGCATCGCCATGTGGCTGTGGGATCGGCTGCACAATCGCCTGCCCGGTCTTGCCGAGATCGAGATCGCGCGAGATTCCTGTCACGAGGGCTGCGTCTATCGCGGGCCCTCGCCAATGATGCGCGCGGCGGAATAGTCATGGCGAAGAAGATCAGCGGCTTGAAGCAGCTCGGCGCCAAGTCGCCGCTGCCGAAATCGCCGAGCGAGGCGGTGCTCGAGCGCGTCGCCAATCCGCACCCGGACACGGTCTATGCCGCGCGCTTCACCTGCCCGGAATTCACCTGTCTCTGTCCGGTGACCGGCCAGCCGGATTTTGCCCATCTCGTCATTGACTACGTCCCGCGTGGCTTCTTGCTCGAATCGAAATCGCTGAAGCTCTATCTCGCGAGCTATCGCAATGTCGGCGCCTTCCACGAGGACGCGACCGTCGGCATCGGCAAGCGCGTGGTCGATCTGATCAAGCCGCATTATTTGCGGATCGGCGGCTATTGGTATCCGCGCGGCGGCATTCCCATCGACGTGTTCTGGCAATATGGGACCGTGCCGGAGGGAGTCTGGCTCCCGGACCAGGGCGTTTCGCCGTATCGCGGCCGCTAGCGCCGCTTCACCAGCGCGTCGATTGCGATCAGCTCTCGCGAGCAAGGGTTCGAGCTCTTTCAGCGGCACCATGTTGGGGCCGTCGGAAGGTGACTTGTCCGGGTCCTGGTGCGTCTCGATGAAGACTCCCGCGACGCCGACCGCGACTGCCGCGCGCGCGAGCACCGGCACGAAGCGCCGCTCACCTCCGCTCGTTGCCCCCTGCCCTCCGGGCTGCTGCACGGAGTGGGTCGCATCGAAGATCACGGGTGCGCCGGTCTCGGCGAGGATCGGCAGCGCGCGCATGTCGGAGACAAGCGTGTTGTAGCCGAAGGAGACGCCGCGCTCGGTGACGAGCACGTTGGGATTGCCGGCGCCGACGAGTTTGGACACGACGTTCTTCATGTCCCAAGGCGCCAGGAACTGACCCTTCTTGACATTGACCGGCTTGCCGGTCGCGGCAGCCGCGAGCAGCAGATCGGTCTGGCGGCAGAGGAAGGCCGGGATCTGCAACACATCGACGGCTTCGGCGACGGCCGCGCATTGGTCGGGCTCATGCACGTCGGTGATGACGGGAAGGCCGACGCTCTCTCTCACCTCGGCAAAGATTGACAGCGCCGCTTTCAGTCCCAGCCCGCGTGCGCTTGCCGAACTGGTGCGGTTCGCCTTGTCGAACGATGATTTGTAGACGAGCCCGAGCTTGAGCCGCGAGGCGATCTCTTTCAGCGCCGAAGCTGTCTCCAGCGCATGGCGCGGGATTCGAGCGCGCAAGGTCCCGCGATCAGGGCAAGCGGCAGGCCGTTGCCGAAGCGCGCGGCGCCTATGGTCACGATCGAATTGGGAACAGGTCTAACCGCTTCGTTCATGGGCCGGACCATGCGGCTCCCCTGCCCAGGCGTCAACCGCCTGCCATGGAGACGCCGCAAAGCCGCAGATTTTGGGGCAGACCTGACATCGTGTCGCACAACCGTCGGTTTGTGAATCGTAATTGTCGCAGGCTGGCAGCGGCCCGGTCGAGCTAAAATCCTTCGAGACGTGCCGTCCCCATGCTCGCAGTCGGAAGGCCGCTTGATGAAGCTCGTGCTCATGCTCGTCGTCCGTGACGAGGAAGATATCATCAAGGCAAATCTCGACTACCATCTCGCGGCAGGTGTCGACTTTGTCATAATCGCCGACCACCAATGCCTAGATCGAACGATGGACATCGTTCGTGACTATGAGCGACAGGGCTATGCCTCGGTTCAGTCCAAACCCGAGCCCGGTTATTATCAGGGCCGGTGGTTAACGCAGATGGCGAAAGACGCGCTCGAGCGGCATGCTGCCGATTGGGTTATTCCTGGCGACGCCGACGAATTTTGGTGGGTCGAGAATGACAGCACGCTAAAGCAAGCTCTTGAGCAGGTGCCCGCCTCAGTGCGGGCTCTTGGCGCAGGACGACACAATTTCGTTGCCCGATCTGGTCAAAACGGCGCCGGCTTCTTGGCATCGATGACATTCCGCGAAGTCTCCTCCCTTAACGCCTTGGGCGACAAGTTACCAGGCAAGGTCTGCTTTCGCGCCAGGAGCGACGTCATCGTGCGCCAAGGCAGTCACGACCTTATCGTGGCTGGGGAAGTCGTGAAGCCCGCTGTCTGCGGCCAATCTAAAGGTTTTCCATTTTCCGATCCGGACCAGAGATCAATTTGTGGCCAAGGTAATAGTCCATGGCGAAGCTTATTTGCAGACCGATTTGCCCGGCGTTGGCGGAGCGAAGCGAAAGCTGTACGACCTCTTATAGAGACGACGGGCTCAAAGCTTATCTCAGCGCTAAAATGCTGTCGGATGCCGACCTAGCGGCATTGATAGCCAGAGGTGAGGCGGTAGAGGACACGCGGTTGCGCGACTTCTTCGTGGCCCGCGGCCTTAGCGCCTGAGATCTAAGCATCTCGACAGTCCTCTCGAATCGAGTCACTCCCGCGGTTCGCTGGCCGGCTTTTTGCCCAGTCCGGCATCAAATGGCTTCGCGCCAGGGAGGAAGACAACATGCACAAACCACTCGCGGAATTTCTCGGGACATTCGCGCTCGTACTGATCGGCTGCGGTACGGCGGTCATCGGAGGCATGGGCACGGGCGCCACCGCGGTCAACGAGGCGTCCATCGCGCTTGCTTTCGGTCTCAGCCTCATCGCCATGGCCTATGGCATCGGACCGATCTCCGGATGCCACATCAATCCGGCGGTGAGCTTCGGGTTCTACGCGTCGGGTCGGATGAGCCTGGAGGAGTTTGGCAAATATGCGATCGCGCAAATCCTCGGCGCCATAGCGGCCGCATGCGTGCTGTATTTGATCCTCTCGGGCAAGGCCTCGGGGTGGAACGGCGGTCTCGGCCAGAACGGCTGGGGCCCCGGTGCGTTCGGCGAATACAACACGCTCTCGGCCTTCGTCTTCGAAGTGGTCGGTACCTTTCTGTTCCTCATCTGCATTCTCGGCGTGACGCGCGCCGGCGGACCGGCTCCGGTCGCGGGTCTCGCTATCGGTCTCACGCTGGTCGCGGTCCATCTGCTCGGCATCAACATCACCGGGACTTCGGTGAACCCGGCGCGCTCGATCGGGCCGGCGCTGGTCGGTTTCGCGCATAACCCCGAAGCGGTGAAGCAGCTCTGGCTGTTCATCCTGGCGCCGCTGCTCGGTGCCGGTGCCGCAGGCTACGTGTTCAAGTGCGGATGCATGATGTGCGGCGATGAAGCCAAGCCGGTGAAGCCGGCGGCAAAGCCGGCGCGGCGCGGGTCATCAAGGTCGAGATAATTGAAGCGCGTGGACGGAGCCGGCTAGACCAGTCGGCTCTGTTCCACTGCGGCGCCTATGAACGAAGCGAAGAGCGGGTGCGGCTCGAACGGCCGCGACTTGAGTTCGGGGTGGAATTGCACGCCGATGAACCAAGGATGATCCGGGCGCTCGACAATCTCAGGCAGAAGCCCGTCCGGCGACAGGCCGGAGAAGCGCAAGCCCGCCCCTTCGAGAATATTGCGGTAGCGCGTGTTCACCTCGTAACGGTGGCGATGCCGCTCTGAGATGCGGGTCGTGCCGTAGATTTCGGCGACCTTGCTGCCTTTGGCGAGCACCGCTTCGTAAGCGCCGAGCCGCATCGAGCCGCCGAGATTGCCGTTGGCTTGGCGCTGTTCCAGCTCGTTGCCCTTCATCCACTCCGTCATCAGGCCGACCACCGGCTCCTCGGTGGGGCCGAATTCCGTCGAGCTTGCGCCTTCGATGCCGGCCTCGCGGGCGGCCTCGATCACCGCCATCTGCATGCCGAAGCAAATGCCAAAATATGGAACGCTTGCGCAGCCGCGCGAATCGCGCGGCGCTGATCTTGCCTTCGGAGCCGCGCTCGCCGAAGCCGCCGGGAACGAGGATGCCGTTCACGTCCTCGAGATAGGCGGCGGCGTCTTCCTGCTCGAAAGTCTCCGATGGAATCCATTGCAGATTGACGCGCACGCGATTGGCGATGCCGCCATGAACCAGCGCCTCGTTGAGCGACTTATAGGCGTCCTTCAGGCCGGTATATTTGCCGACCACGGCCACGGTCACCTCGCCGTCCGGATTGGCGATGGTGTCGGCGATTGTGCGCCAGCGCTCGAGGTCCGGCTCCGGCGCATTGGTGATGCCGAAGGCGGCGAGAACTTCGCGGTCGAGTCCTTCGGCGTGATAGGCGCCCGGAACTTCGTAGATGCTCGAGACGTCGAGCGCCTGGATCACCGCTTCGGGCCGCACATTGCAGAACAGCGCGATCTTGCGCCGCTCGTCCTTCGGCAACTCGCGGTCGGTGCGGCACAGCAGAACGTCGGGCTGAATGCCGATCGAGCGCAGTTCCTTCACCGAATGCTGCGTGGGCTTGGTCTTGAGCTCGCCGGCGCTCGGGATGAAAGGAACGAGCGTCAAATGGATGAAGGCGGTGGAGCCTCGCGGCAACTCGTTGCCGAGTTGGCGGATGGCTTCGAAGAAAGGAAGCCCCTCGATGTCGCCGACCGTGCCGCCAATTTCGCACAGCACGAAATCGACGCCCTCATTGCCGGAGGTGATGAAATTCTTGATGGCGTCGGTGACATGCGGGATCACCTGGACGGTCGAGCCGAGATAATCACCCTTCCGCTCGTGAGCGATGATCTGCTGGTAGATGCGGCCCGTGGTGATGTTGTCGGCCTGGGTCGCGGGGCGCCCGGTGAACCGCTCATAATGGCCGAGATCGAGATCGGTCTCGGCGCCGTCGTCAGTGACGAAGACCTCGCCGTGCTGATAGGGGCTCATGGTCCCCGGATCGACATTGAGATAGGGATCAAGCTTCCGCAAGCGCACCGAATAGCCACGCGCCTGTAACAGCGCGCCGAGTGCGGCCGAAGCGAGCCCCTTGCCGAGAGAGGAAACCACGCCGCCGGTAATGAAGACGTACCGCGTCATGGGCCTTGAACATATACCGAAACACTATCGATTCGTAGCCGAAAACCTTCGGTGGCTACCGGGGACTGTGGATGGGCGTTTGCAACCGCCTATTGCGGGGGTGGCGGTGCGGCTGGAGCTGAGGGCGGACCCGAAGGTACGGTGGGCGGGCTTGCGGGGAGCTGGAGGCCAGGAAGACTGCTATCGCCTTGAGAGCTACCGGCAGGCGTCAGCACCGACTTGGCGGGCCCGGTATGGCTGGCCAGAAGGGTGAGCGCGAGGCTGGTGGCGAAGAACATGCCTGCCAGCACGGCCGTGGTCTTGGTTAAGGCATTGCCGGCGGAGCGGCCGGACATGAACCCGCCACCTCCCCCAATGCCGAGCGCGCCGCCTTCGGAACGCTGCAACAAAATCGTGCCGACCAGGGCGGCCGCAACCATCATATGGATAACAAGCAGAACGGCGTTCATCTCGTAGCCTTCGGTTTCGAAGGCGCCGTCTTATCCGAATCAGCCAGGGCTTGGCTAGCATTGGTTTGGGCATCGGTCGAAGGCGGCGTGGGCTTCCGATCCGGCAACGGCACCTCGCCCGGTGGCGTCACCTTTGCCTTGGTGACCCCGCCGCCACGGCAGCGAAACTCGATCTGCTCTTCGATGGCGAGGAATTTGCGCACGCCCTCGATCTCCGGCTCGCTGAGATGGCTCTTGACCCAATCAGGCCCCTGATCGAGGGCTGCTTGCATGTCACGATTGAGCAATTGCTTGCGTTCGGCTCTGGAGGTTGGCGCAACTTTCTTTGTCGAGCGGCTCGGCGAGCGATGCCGTCAAGCCAAGCAGGGTCGCCCCGCAAAACAGGCTAATGCCAATAGTGCTCGCCAACGACATCGAAACCCCGCGTCAGTACCCCACGCCAGAATGACGAAGATTGGCGATCTTGCCAACTCTCTCGCGCCAAACGGCTTTAACCCCCGCGCCCGATTCCTCAGGCGTAAGCCGATATAATAGCGAAGAAATCCCTCGCCGTCAGGCTTGCTCCGCCGACCAGCGCGCCGTTCACATTGGGAATTGCCACAATTGAGGCTGCATTTGCGGGCTTCACCGACCCGCCATAAAGGATCCGAGTTTGCGCACTCTCCGTCTCGCCCAGGCGCTGCGCCAGACCGTGCCGGATGAACCCGTGGACTTCGGCGATGTCCGCATCGCTCGGCGTGAGACCTGAGCCGATCGCCCAGACGGGCTCATAGGCAATGACCGTATTGGCCGCGTTGGCAGCTTGCGGCAGTGATGCCTGGAGCTGCGTTCCCACGATTTCTAAGGTGCGTCCCGCCCTTCGCTCAGCCTCGGTCTCGCCGATACAAATGACGGAAACGAGCCCGGCTCGATGCGCGGCCTGGGCCTTGGCGCGGACAAGCTCGCTCGACTCGCCATGATCGGCGCGCCGCTCGGAATGTCCGACAAGCACATAGGCAGCACCTGCGTCGGCGAGCATCTCGGCGGAGATATCGCCGGTATGGGCGCCGGAGGCCGCGACATGGCAGTCCTGGGCGCCGAGAGCGATGCCGCTTTCGCGCATCAGTTCACGGGCGAGGAAAAGCAGGGTTACCGGAGGGCACACCAGCACGTCGGCGCCCGGTACCGGGCTCGCTTGCAGCCGATCGATCAGCGATCCGAGCTCGTCCAAGGACGCCCCGGTGCCGTTCATTTTCCAGTTTCCGGCCACTAACGGCCTCGGTGCCTTCACCTTGCCCCCCTCGTGCTAGCTACCTATGATGCGCCGCCCCGCGGTCTTGGCCCAAGATTGGGCCGCCGGCGCGGGGTTTGCAATTGGTGAAACGGAAGGTCAATCGCGTGGCACTCGATACATTACGTAAAGGCGCAGGCCGAATGTTCGGCATGATCCTGATGGGACTGTTGGTTTTCAGCTTCGCGATTTGGGGGATTGCGGACATCTTCCGCGGCTACGGACGCCAGTCCCTGATCAGGGTCGGCGACATCGAGATCCACTTGCAAGATTACTCGCGGGCGGAGCATGAGGCCTTGCGCGCGATGAGCGCGGATGCCGGCCGCAACCTCTCGAAGCAGGAGGCCATGAAGATGGGCCTCCAGAATCGAATCTTGGAACGGTTGATCGGCGGTGCTGCGGTCGACAATCACGCGCAAGATCTCGGTCTCGGCATGTCGCAAGACGCGGTGCTGGATCAGATCAAGAAGGATCCGGCGTTTCAGGATCCGACCGGAAATTTCAGTCCGCTCGTGCTGGCATCAATTCTGCGGTCGCTCGATATGACCGAGCAGGGTTATATCTCCGAGCAGCGCGAACGCGATCTGCGCCGTCAGCTGATCGGCACGGTCGGCGATACCGCGCCCGCACCGCAAGTCTTGCTCGATGCGCTGGTGCGCTACAATGACGAGCGGCGCAGCTTGCGTTACGTGTTGGTGCCGGTCAGCGCCGCAGGTACTGCGAAAGAACCGACCGAACAAGACCTCAAGGCGTTCTACGACAATCATCACGCCAAGTTCACCCTGCCGGAATACCGAAAGATCGGCGTGATGGCGGTGACGCCGGAGACCGTCAAGGACCAGGTCACGATCACCGAGGACGATCTCAAGGCCGCCTTTGAAAAGAATAAGGACAAGCTCGGCAAGCCGGAGCGGCGGCATGTGCAGCAGATCACTTTCCCCGACCAAGCCGCCGCGGAGGCTGCGTCTCAGAAGATTCAGTCGGGCACCGATTTCGCCGCGATCGCCAAGGAGCAAGGCTTGAGCGATGCGGATTTCGATCTCGGCACGCTGAAGCGCGATGAAATGGCCGATGCGACCATCGCCGAGGAAGCCTTCAAGCTCGAGAAAGACAAAGTCAGCGCGCCCGTCACCGGCAAACTTGGCAAGGTCGTCTTGCTTCGCGTCACCGAGATCGAGCCCGGTGAAGTCGTCACTTTCGAGCAGGCAAAGCCCAATATTGAGAAAGGGATTCTCAAAGATCGCGCCGAGCGTGTGATCCTCGACCTTCGCGACAAGATCGAGGACGAACGGGCCTCCGGCTCCAAGCTTTCGGAGGTCGCCGACAAGTTCAAGCTCACCTATCAGACCGTGGAGGCCGTCGACCGCAAAGGCCAGGCACCGGATGGGTCCGCCGTCACACTGCCGGGCCAAACCGAGCTGTTGGAGGCGGCCTTCGCCACCGACACGGGCGTCGAGAACGATCCAATCGAACCCAAGGATGTTGGCATCATCTGGTACGAAGTGCTTGGCGAAACGCCCGAGCAGCTCAAGCCGTTCGATCAGGTGAAAGAGGATTTGACCAAGGCCTGGCGTCAGGACGAGGAGCGGAACCGCTTGGCGAAGCACGCGCAGGAGCTGGTGACGTCCCTGAACGGCGGCAAGACGCTCGACGATCTCGCCAAGGAGCTGAACACCGAAATCTTGACGGCGGAGCCGCTCAAGCGTGGCGATCTTGCGATCAACATCATGCCCGCGGCGATGACCCAGGCCTTCTTGCTGCCGAAGGGCGGCTATGGGACGGCGCCTTCCGGCACGGACGACAAGCGCATCGTGTTCCAGGTCGATACTATCGTGCCTCCCCAAGCGCTCGAGGCGCCGGCCGCCAGCGCCATCAAGCGACAGCTCGACGTTCTTGTCAGCGATGACATCATCGGAGAATATTTCTCGGCGCTGGAGGCCCGCTATGGCGTCAGCGTCAACGAGGCAGCGGTCAACAAACTCGCGGGCGGCGAACAACAACAATGAGGCAAAGGCCGGCCGCAGCGATGACGCCACAGCCCGAGCCTGCTGGAGCGGCTGCTATCGAGCCTGAGTTTTCCGACTTCGCGCGCCGTTACGATGAAGGCAAGCCGCAAGTGGTGTGGACGCGACTTGTCGCCGATCTGGAGACGCCAGTCTCCGCGATGTTGAAGCTCGCATCCGACCGGGCGAACAGTTTTCTCCTGGAGTCGGTGGAAGGCGGCGCCGCGCGCGGACGCTATTCCATCATTGGCTGCGAACCCGACGTGATCTGGAGGGCAAACGGCGCCAAGGCCGAAGTGAATCGCGCGCCTCACTCTGACGCCGAGGCCTTCGCCCCCTCGCCTCTGCCACCGCTACAATCGCTCCGCGCGCTGCTCGCGGAATCGGCCATCGAGTTGCCGGCGGCATTGCCGCCAATGTCGGCCGGCATCTTCGGCTATATGGGCTACGACACGGTGCGGTTGATCGAGGATCTGCCCTCGACCAAACCCGATCCGCTCGGACTTCCCGACAGCATCCTGGTGCGGCCGACGCTCGTCGTTATTTTCGATACAGTCAAAGACGAGATGACCGTGGTGACGCCGGTCAGGCCTGCGCCCGGGGTATCCGCAAAGGCCGCTTATGCGCGCGCCGCGGACCGGCTGAATGTCGTGCTGGAACGTCTCGATCAGCCTGTGCCGCATGGCGGCGACCACGATCTTAGTGCCGCGCATCCGGAACCGAGAAGCGCGACCAAGTCCGACGCCTTCATGGCGAAAGTGATCAAGGCCAAGGACTACATCGCGGCGGGCGATATTTTCCAGGTCGTGCTCAGTCAGCGCTTCGAGGCGCCATTCACGCTGCCGTCCTTCGCGCTTTACCGGGCGCTGCGGCGGGTCAATCCCTCGCCCTATCTCTATTATTTGAATTTTGGAGGGTTCGCGGTCGTCGGCTCCAGCCCGGAAATTCTGGTCAGGGTCCGCGATGGCGGCGTCACCATCCGCCCCATCGCCGGCACGCGTCCGCGTGGGAGCACGCCGGAGGAAGACAAGGCGCTCGCCGACGAACTGCTCGCCGACGCCAAGGAACGCGCCGAGCATCTGATGCTGCTCGATCTCGGGCGGAACGATGTGGGCCGTGTGGCCGAGATCGGCAGCGTGCACGTCACCGACAGTTTCTTCCTCGAATATTATAGCCAGGTGATGCATATCGTCTCCAATGTGGAGGGGCGGCTCGATTCCAAGTGCGATGCGATCGATGCGTTGATGGCGGGATTTCCTGCCGGCACCGTGTCCGGCGCGCCGAAGGTTCGCGCCATGGAGATCATCGATGAGCTCGAAGACGAGCGGCGCGGTCTCTACGCGGGCTGCGTCGGATATTTCTCCGCCAATGGCGACATGGATTCCTGCATCGTGCTGCGCACCTCGGTGGTGAAAGACGGCAAGATGTATGTGCAGGCCGGCGCCGGCATCGTCGCCGACTCCGTGCCGGAGCGCGAGCAAGCCGAATGCGTGAACAAAGCACGCGCTCTGTTCAAGGCCGCGGAAGAAGCGGTGCGTTTCGCCGCCCGCGCCAAGCAAGGCCAGTGAGTTCATGCTCACTCTCAGCCTCCTCCGTCACGCGAAATCGAGCTGGATCAGCCCGTCGCTTCCCGATCAGGATCGACCGCTCAACGCGCGTGGCGTTGCCGATGCCCCGCTGATGGGGCGCGCCATGACGAAGCACGGCATCGATCCGAGCCTCGTGCTCTGCTCTTCGGCGCGGCGCACGCGCGACACGCTGGCGCTGGTGTTGCCCGAATTGAAGGTCGAGCCGCGCGTGATCTACGAAGAGGCGCTTTATCATGCGACGGCGAGCGAAATGCTGCGAACGCTTCGCGGCGTCGGCACGGACATAAATTCCGTCATGCTGGTCGGCCACAATCCGGAGATCCACGCGCTCGCGCTCGATCTGATCGGCTCGGGCCCGCAAAGTCTCAAGATGCGCCTGTTGGAGAAACTGCCGACGACGGGCTTCGTGGTCATCGCCTTCCCGTTTCAGTCCTGGGACCAGGTGACGGTGAATAGCGGCGAGCTGAAGCTGTTCCTCACGCCGAAAATCCTTGCCGGCGGCTGAAATCAAGCGCCTTTCGCCAAGCGCCGAGCTTGACGGGCCGACGGTCGCGGGCGTAACACCCCCTGATGCTGACCCTCATCGATAATTACGACAGCTTCACCTATAACCTCGTGCATTTCCTCGGGGAATTGGGCGCGACGGCGCGTGTCTACCGCAACGACAAGATCAGCGTCGATGAGGTGATGGCGGAGAAGCCGTCGGCAATCGTGCTGTCGCCGGGGCCTTGCGATCCAGACCGGGCCGGCATCTGCCTCGATCTGATCAAGCGCGCGGGACCCGAAGTGCCGATCTTGGGCGTGTGTCTCGGCCATCAGGCGATCGGGCAAGTCTATGGCGGGCGGATCGTGCGCGCGCCGACCCTGATGCATGGCAAGCTCTCCAAAGTGCATCATACCGGCGAAGGCGTGTTTGAGGGGGTTGCGCAGGATTTCTCGGCGACGCGCTACCATTCGCTGATCATCGACCGGGCGAGCCTGCCGGCGGAACTCGAAATCACGGCAACGACCAGCGACGGCGTCATCATGGGCGTGCGGCATAAGAGCTATCCGGTGCACGGCGTTCAATTTCATCCCGAGAGCATCGCCTCGGAGCATGGCCATCAATTGCTCGCGAATTTCCTCGACCTCGCCAGAGTCGACCGGCGCATCCGCGGCGTGGAAGCACGAGACGCAGTCGGTGCCCTCTAATCCGATGGTGCAAGGTAGCGCCGAGATCGCGGATCTTCGCGGCGCCATCCGCAAAGTCGCATCCGGCGAGACGCTGACACAAGACGAGGCCGCCGACGCTTTCACGCTGATGATGTCCGGTGTCGCGACCGAGGCGCAGATCGGGTCGCTCCTGATGGGCATGCGGGTCCGCGGCGAGACTATCGACGAGATCGCAGGGGCCGCGCGCGCGATGCGCGCCAAGGCGGTCAAGGTCAAAGCGCCAAAGGGCGCCATCGATACTTGCGGCACTGGCGGCGACGCCAAGGGCACGTTCAACATTTCGACCTGCGCGGCGTTCGTGGTCGCCGGCGCCGGCGTCCCGGTCGCCAAGCACGGCAATAAATCGATCTCGTCGCGCTCTGGCTCGGCCGATGTGCTGAAGGCGCTTGGCGTCAATATCGAGCTCGCTCCGGACAAGATCGAGCGTTGCATCGAAACTTGCGGGCTCGGCTTCATGTTTGCGCCGGCGCATCATGCGGCAATGAGCCATGTGGCGAAGGCCCGCTCGGAACTCGGCACGCGCACGATCTTCAATCTGCTTGGTCCTCTCGCCAATCCCGCCGACACCAAATTTCAGCTCGTCGGCGTGTTTGCCGAGGAATGGGTGGAGAAGATTGCGCAAGTGCTGGCGCTGCTCGGCGTGGAGAGAGCCTGGGTCGTGCATGGCGCCGACGGGCTCGATGAGCTGACCACGACCGGCATCAGCCATGTCGCGGTGCTCGATGCCGGCAAGGTGGCGACGTTCAAGATCTCGCCGCGAAATGCTGGACTTCCGGACGCCCGGCCGGAAGATCTGGTCGGCGGCGATGCTGTCGAGAACGCCGCTCATATTCGCGCCGTGTTGCAAGGAAATATTGGGCCATTCCGGGATATTGTCCTGTTGAACGCCGCAGCCGCCCTCCTCGTCGCCGGCAAGGCAGAGTCGCTTCGCGACGGCGTGGCGCTGGCCAGTCAGTCGATCGAAAGCGGTAAGGCTATGGGCGTGCTGGAGGCGCTCATTCGCCTCAGCAATGATAAGGTCTGACATCGTGGCGGACGTGCTCGACAAGATCATGGCCTATAAGCGGAAAGAGGTGGAGGCCGCCAAGGCGGCCGTCCCGGTTTCCGCGCTACGGGTGCGTGCCGAACAGGCTGCTCCGGTGCGACCCTTCGCGGGCGCGCTGCGGGCCCGGATCGATGCATCGGACTTCGCGCTGGTTGCCGAGATCAAGAAGGCGAGTCCCTCCAAGGGTCTGATCCGCGGGGATTTCGATCCGCCGGCGCTCGCCCGCGCCTATGAGGCTGGAGGCGCCGCTTGTCTTTCCGTTCTGACCGACACGCCTTCGTTCCAGGGTCACCCCGATTATCTGGTGCAAGCCCGCGAGGCGACCAAGCTGCCTGTGCTCCGCAAGGATTTCATGCTCGATCCCTACCAGGTGTTGGAAGCGCGGGCGATCGGTGCGGATTGCATTCTCATTATCCTTGCTGCGGTCGATGATGCGACGGCCAAGGCGCTGACCGACAGCCGCCACCGAACTCGGTATGGACGTGCTCGCCGAGGTGCATGACGAGGCCGAGCTCGACCGCGCGCTTCAGCTCGACACCAAATTGATCGGCATCAACAATCGCGACCTCAAGACCTTCGTCACCAGTCTCGAGGTCACGGAGCGGCTCGCCCCGCGCGTGCCCGCCGATCGTATCGTGATCGGCGAGAGCGGCATCTTCACCCATGACGATGTGCTCAGGCTCGCGGAGTCCGGCGTGAACGCCTTTCTCGTCGGCGAGAGCCTGATGCGGCAGGCGGATGTGGCGGCGGCCACGCGAATGCTGCTCAAGGGCGAACAGCTCAGCGAGGCGGCGCAATGACCCCTCCCCGTCTCAGTCATCTCAACGACAAGGGCGAGGCGCGCATGGTCGATGTCGGCGCCAAGCAGGTGACGGAGCGGAGCGCCACCGCCGAAGGTTTCGTCAGTATGGCGCCATCGACCCTCGATCTCATTCTGGAAGGGAAGGCAGAGAAAGGCGACGTGCTGGCGACGGCGCGGATCGCCGGCATCATGGCGGCGAAGCGGACCCATGAACTGATCCCGCTCTGCCATCCCCTTCCCCTCACGCAAGTCATTGTCGATTTCGAACCGATGCGCGATCCTTGCGGCATCAGGGTCGAGGCCACGGCCAAGGTCGAGGGCAAGACCGGCGTGGAGATGGAGGCTTTGACGGCCGTCTCGATCGCCTGCCTCACCCTCTACGATATGTGCAAGGCGGTCGACCGCGCCATGAGCTTCTCCGGTATCCGCCTTGTCGAAAAGACCGGCGGCCGATCCGGCGTGTTCAAAGCCGCGCCGTTTCCCGGCAAGCGTTGATCTCCATGGCTCTGCTCAGCGTCGCTGAAGCTCTCGCCCGCGTGACGCAAGGGCTCGCGCCGCTTGAAGCGGAGATCGGTCGCGCTCGATGCCGCGAGCGGCCGCGTGCTTGCGGAGGATTTGGCGGCGACGCTCACCCAGCCGCCCTTCGATGCATCCGCCATGGACGGTTATGCCGTGCGGGGTGCCGACCTCGCGAAGATCCCCGCCACGCTGAAGCTGATCGGGGAATCGCTCGCCGGACGCGGCTTCGGCGGAAGTGTCGGATCGGGCGAGGCGGTGCGCATCTTTACCGGAGCGCCGGTGCCGAAGGGCGCCGATAGTATCGTCATCCAGGAAGATACCGAACAGGACGGAACCAAAGTGCTGGTGAAGGCCGGCGCTCCCGGCCGGCACATTCGCCCACGAGGACAAGATTTCAAGTCGGGCGAGACGCTGCTTGCCGCCAACACGAAACTCAATGGACGCTCGTTGATGCTCGCCGCCGCCATGAACCATGCGGAGCTTCCAGTGCGCCGGAAGCCGAAGGTCGCGATCCTCGCAACAGGCGATGAAGTGGTGCCGCCGGGCTCAAAATTGGCGCCGGATCAGATCGTCTCGTCGGTGCCCTATGGCGTGGCCGCACTGGTCGAGGCGGAAGGCGGCGAGGCGATGAGCCTCGGCATCGCCAGGGACGATGTCGAGAGCCTGGTGACGCTCGCGCGCTCCGGCAGCGCCGCCGATATTCTTGTTACCATTGGCGGTGCTTCGGTCGGCGAGCGGGACCTCGTCGCGGCTGCGCTTCGCAGCGAGGGACTTGAGCTCGATTTTTGGAAGATCGCCATGCGTCCGGGCAAGCCAATGATCTACGGCCGGATGGGACATCAGCGGGTGCTCGGGCTTCCGGGCAATCCCGTCTCGGCGATCATCTGCGCACGCGTGTTCCTGGTGCCGATGCTGCGGCGCTTATTGGGTCTTGCCGCCGAGCAGCCGACACAGGAAGCGGTGCTCGGCGAAGCGCTCGAAGCCAACGGGTCGCGCGAGCATTACATGCGGGCGGTTTCGCGTTGGACCGAAACTGGCGAACGGGTCGTCAGCCCCCTCGCCTCGCAAGACAGCTCGCTGGTGGCAGACCTCGCCCGAGCCGATTGTCTGATCGTGCGGCCGGTCGATGCGCCAGCGGCCCCCGAAGGTTCGTGCGTCCAAATTCTGCCCCTCGACGACTAGCCATTAAGGCCTCGGCAACGCGAATCGCCGACACCAATCGTCGGACGCTGGGGCCAGCGACGACATGTTGTGTCGTTAGTCCTTGCGGAACACAAATAGAACATGTAGATTGTTCATGATTTGTACAGGCTGGTAGGCGGCCTCAAGGGGACCTGATGCTCACTTCGAAGCAAAAAGAGCTTCTCATGTTCATTCATGAGCGGTTGAAGGAATCGGGCGTGCCGCCCTCCTTCGACGAGATGAAGGAGGCCCTGGACCTCAAGTCCAAGTCGGGCATCCACCGCCTCATTACAGCCCTCGAAGAGCGTGGTTTCGTCCGCAGGCTGCCGCATCGGGCGCGCGCCATGGAGATCGTGAAGCTGCCAGATTCGATGCCGCAAGGGGCCGCGTCGCGCTCCCGCGGCTTCTCCCCCAGCGTGATCGAGGGAAGCTTGGGCCGGGTGCCGCAATTGGCCGAAGGCGAGAGCATGCCGCAAAGCGTCAGTATTCCAGTGATGGGCCGCATCGCCGCCGGCGTTCCGATCGAGGCAATCCAGACCCGGCTTGCCACGATGGAAGTGCCGCCGGAGATGCTCTCCAAGGGCGAACACTACGCGCTCGAGGTCAAAGGCGATTCAATGATCGATGCCGGCATCCTCGAAGGCGACACCATCGTCGTCAAGAAATGCGATGACGCCAATAATGGCGATATCGTCGTGGCGTTGGTCGACGAAGAGGAGGCCACCCTGAAGCGCATTCGGCGCCGCGGCGACTCGATCGCGCTCGAAGCCGCCAATCCTTCCTACGAGACTCGCATCTTCGGTCCAGACCGGGTGCGCGTGCAGGGACGCCTCGTCGGCCTGATCCGGCGGTACTAAGTTTCCTCAAGGCTCGGTTTCGGGCCGCTCGCTCTCATCGTCACTCTCGCCTCCGTCACCATGCGCGAAGGCGTGGCCGACACTGAGATCTGGCGCCGGCATGGGCGGCGGGTGTTCCGGCACCCAGGGCCGCGCTCCCCTCGCCTCGGCGACCGTTTCTGATCGGATCGACAAACCCTCGATATAGAGCGCGTAGGCGCCATGCTCCTTGAGCATCTTCCGGTCGACCACGACCCTTGCCGCGCGACACGCCTTGGTCACGGTGAAGGGCGCCACGACGATATCGGCGAGGCGGCAATCTTCTTCCAGCGCCGAAGGACGGCGCACCAGCGCGATGGTCTTGCCTTTCACTTTGCCGATGCAACCCGCATTGTCACAGCGAAAGACATTTGCTGTCGCAGCCGCCGCGACGTCGCGATCGTCACCATCGGCAAGTAGCCAGTTCTCGGTGCTGTAATCGGTGTGTGTCGCGGGCGGCAGCGCGAGGCTGTTGCTCTCGTCTCGGAGCGCCACGGTCTTTCCCTCGCGGTCAATGAGAATGTCGGGCCGCGTGCCAACTGGCGCCAGCGCCAGACCGCAGGCTGCGATGACGAGGCCGAGCGCGCGCATCCGCGTCTGCCAGAGGCAGAGCCACAAGCCGCCAAGCACCATCAGGAGAAGGGCGTAGCCTGAGATCGACGGCAGCACCGACACGGCGCCAGGCCAAGAAGCCACCCATTCACCCGTCGCGACCATCAGCTCGATGCCGTAGCCCATGGCTTGGAGCGGCCAATATTCGAGGCCAAGCGGCATGGCGAGCAGCGCCAGCAGGGCCATCGGCATGATCAGGAGGCTGACGATGGGCGTCACGATCAAATTCGCCGCGAGCCCATAATGCGTCATGCGGTGGAAGTGATAGATGGCAAAGGGCGCGATGGCGAGGCTCGCCACCATCGTCGTCAGCGCGGCGCTGGATGAGACGATTGCGACTTTTCGCAAGCCTTGCCAGACCGGGCTGATGTCAGCCTGACCTGCACGCTCGCGTTGGGACAGATACTCGAACAGGGCGACGAGACCAACCACGGCGGCGAACGACATCTCGAAGCTCGGATCGAACAGCGATTGCGGCATGACGAGCAGCACTGCTAGGGCCGCGATGGCGACATTTCGCATGGTGAGCGCGGGCCGGTCGAGCATCACCGCGATGAGGACGATGCTCATCATGATCCAGGAGCGCACCGTCGGCACGGCGGCGCCTGACAAGAGAAGATAGAACGTGGCGCTGAACAACGCGGCCCGGCCGCCCATTTCCGGATCGGAAAGCTCAGCGCGAGATGCGGAAACAGGGCGAGCAGCGCGCGCACCAGCCAGAACACGGTGCCGGCCATGATCACCATGTGCAGGCCGGAGATCGAGAGAATGTGGAAGAGGCCGAATCGCGCATCGCCTGGTTCACGTCCTTGGGGATGCCGCCGCGGGCGCCGGTGATGAGCGCGGCCGCGATGTCGCCGGTCTGCCCCGGCAACGCTGCTCGCACGCGCGCATTGATGCGGATCGCGCAAGCGGTCGATCCCGGCCCAGAGCGCAAGGTCCAAGGGTGGGCTTGGCAGATTTTGCACACGCTCCAGATCGGATGTCGCGTAGCCCACGGCGCCGAGGCGAGAGAACCAGGCGGTGCGACCGAAATCGAAGGCGCCGGGCTCCACGGGTTCGGGAGGCGGCATCAGCACGGCTTTGACGCGGACTCCGTCGCCCGTCCTAACACTCTGACCCATCTCGGCGCTGCCGGTGACGCGAACACGATAGGGCGTCGCTTCTGGGCTCAGCCGGTCAATCGAGATCACGCGCAACGTCGCTCGTGTCCTGCCGTTGTCCTGGCCATCGACGGATTCGAGCCACGCCTTGACCTCGACATAGCGCAACTCTCTGGCAAGGACCGGGGCACGCGCGAGTTCGGTGTGAAGCTTGGCGGTGGCAAACCCGGACGCCACCGTCAGCAAGGCGGCAGCGGCGGCGAAACCGAGCGGGTTCTGTTTCAGCGCCAACACAAAGCCAATCGACCCGATCAGCAGTGCGACGGCGAGCGTGGCATCGGGCTCCGAGCCTTGCGCGAAATAAAGCAGGATGCCACCGGCGAACAGGACTGGCAGCCAGAGGAACCAGCGGTCGGATTCGGTCGTCAGGGCCCTGGAGGAAGCCGCAATCAGCCGCGCAAACCACCCGTGCGGCGAACTCGAAGAGTTTTCGCCGTCCTGCCACGCATGCTTGCCCCGACGCGGCATGCTCGATACCGACCGACCGGCAGAGCGGAAGCGCTCCTCCCTGCCCTTACCCCCGTAAGACCCCTATGCTACATGACCGGGCTTGCCTTCACTATCGATTCCGGCCTCATGACCCAAACCGTCATCACCCGTTTCGCGCCCTCGCCCACCGGCTACCTCCATATCGGTGGCGCGCGGACAGCGCTGTTCAATTGGCTCTATGCGCGGGCCAAGGGCGGGAAGATGCTGCTTCGCATCGAGGACACGGACCAGGCGCGATCGACCGAGGGCGCGATCCTCGCCATCCTCGACGGTTTGCGCTGGCTCGAGCTCGATTGGGATGGCGAGCCGGTGTATCAGCTCGCGCGCGCCGAGCGGCACCGAGAGGTCGCCCTCGATCTTCTCGCCAAGGGCAATGCCTATCGCTGCTATGCAAGTGCGGAAGAGCTCGCGGCGATGCGCGAGACGGCGCGCGCCGAAGGACGCTCTCCCGGCTATGACGGCGCGTGGCGAGATCGCGACCACAAGGACGCGCCTCCCGGGGTGCAGCCCGCGATCCGCTTCAAGGCGCCGCGCGACGGCGAGACTGTCATCGACGACCAAGTGCAAGGCCGCGTGACCTTCGCCAACAAGGATCTCGACGACCTCGTCATCCTCAGAAGCGATGGGACGCCGACCTATAATCTCTCCGTCGTGGTCGACGATCACGACATGGGCATCACTCATGTCATTCGCGGCGACGATCACCTGACCAACGCCGCGCGGCAGACGCAAATTTACAAGGCGATGGGTTGGAGCACGCCGATCTTCTCGCATGTGCCGCTGATCCACGGGCCGGACGGCGCCAAGCTGTCGAAGCGTCATGGCGCGCTCGGGGTCGATGCCTATCGTGCCATGGGCTATCTGCCGGCGGCCTTAAGAAACTATCTCGTCAGGCTCGGTTGGAGTCATGGTGACGACGAGATCATGTCGACCGCACAGATGGTCGAATGGTTCGACCTCAACGCGATCGGGCGCTCCGCGGCGCGGTTCGATTTTGCCAAGCTCGAAAATCTGAACGGTCATTATCTCCGCGAAACTCCGGACTCAGAGATTGTCGAGCGCCTGAAGGCCCTCGTCCCGGAGCTGCCGAATGGCGCGGAGCTGGCAAGGACATTCGGGCCCGATGGCTGGACGAAAATTGAGCGCGCGATGCCTGGTTTGAAGGAGCGTGCCAAGACTTCTGGTCGAGCTGCTCGATGGCGCCGCCTATCTGTTTGTGGCGCGGCCGCTGCCGATCGACGATCAAGCGGCAAAATTGCTCGATGCCCCGGGGCGAGCCACGCTTGCCGATTTGCTGCCCTCTCTGGAAGCCGTGGAACCTTGGATGGCTGAAAGAGTTGAGGGCTGCGTCCGGGCCTTCGCCGAGGAGACAGGGAGAAAGCTCGGCAAAGTGGCACAGCCGTTGCGAGCCGCCCTCACGGGCAAAACCACCTCGCCGGGGATTTTTGACGTCTTGGAGGTGCTGGGCCGGGATGAATCAATTGCGCGAATCCGCGATCAGATTGCTTAACGAATCTGCTTAATATTTCGGCATGCATCGATGTTGCGCTGCGGTAGATTTGGCGCGAATATGCGGCACTGCAAAAACTAATTCTCGTGGGTGGGATCGGGATCACAATGCAGTCCTCAATTCCTCCACGGTTGTCATAGGAGCCTCCCAATGAGCGTTGCAGAAAGCTTCGCCAGCAAGCCAGAGCCGACCGACGCCTCGATCAGCGTCGACGGCGTTCAGCGCGAATTTCCCGTGCTGAAAGGGACGCTCGGCCCGGACGTCATCGATATCAGTACGCTTTACGCCGAGACCGGCTGCTTCACCTACGATCCCGGTTTCACCTCCACAGCGTCTTGCGAATCCAAGATCACCTATATCGACGGCGACAAGGGTGTGCTGCTCTATCGCGGCTATCCGATCGATCAGCTCGCCGAGCACGGCACCTTCATGGAGACCTGTTATCTCCTGCTCTACGGCGAGTTGCCGACACCGACGCAGTACGACGAATTCTGCAAACGGATCACGCGCCACACCATGGTGCATGAGCAGATGACGCGGTTCTACACCGGCTTCCGCCGTGACGCGCATCCGATGGCGGTCATGGTGGGCGTGGTCGGCGCGCTCTCGGCCTTCTATCACGACTTCGATCGACATCAAGGATCAGGCGCAGCGCGAGATGGCGAGCGTGCGCATGATCGCGAAGATGCCGACCATCGCCGCAATGGCGTACAAATATTCGATCGGTCAGCCGTTCATCTATCCGAAGAACGAGCTCGATTACTCCTCCAACTTCTTGCACATGTGCTTCGCGGTGCCTTGCGAGGAGTACAAGGTCAATCCGGTCCTGGCGCGAGCCATGCGCCGCATCTTCATCCTGCATGCCGATCACGAGCAGAACGCGTCAACGTCCACGGTGAGGCTCGCCGGCTCCTCCGGCGCCAATCCGTTTGCCTGCATCTCGGCGGGCATCGCGTGCCTATGGGGTCCGGCGCATGGCGGCGCCAACGAGGCGGCACTGGAGATGTTGCAGGAGATCGGCACGGTCGACCGCATTCCCGAATTTATCAAGCGGGCGAAAGACAAGAACGATCCGTTCAGGCTGATGGGATTCGGCCATCGAGTTTACAAGAACTACGATCCGCGCGCGAAGATCATGCAGAAGACCTGCCACGAGGTGCTGGAGGCGGTCGGACATAAAGACGATCCGATTCTGCAGGTCGCGATGGAGCTGGAGCGGATCGCGCTCAATGACGATTATTTCGTCTCGAAGAAGCTCTACCCCAATATCGACTTCTATTCGGGCATCACGCTGAAGGCGCTTGGGTTCCCGACCGACATGTTCACCGTGCTGTTCGCGATTGCTCGCACCGTGGGCTGGATTGCACAGTGGAAAGAGATGATCGTCGACCCGTCACAGCGTATCGGCAGGCCGCGTCAGCTCTATACGGGCCCTGTGGAGCGCGCCTACATCCCGATCACCGCGCGCTAATCGCGCCGGCGTAAATGATAGAGCACGATCTTCGCGGCTTTCTCGCTCGGCGCTTCGTCGGTTTCGCGCATGCGTTCGTTCACGCGCGCTAGCCCCGCAAGCTGACGGTCGCGCTCTGGACCACCCTCGATCAGCGGCAGAAGCGCCGCGCTCAGTTTCTCGCCGACGCAATCCTCTTGCAGCACTTCGGGGAAGACATTCTCTCCGAGCACGAGGTTGGGCAGCACCACGGAGTGCGCGATCAGCATGAACCTGATCCTGACGGCAAGCGCGTCGGCGATATAGGCGACGACCATCGGGGTGCCGGAAAGGGCGAGTTCGAGGGTCACCGTGCCCGAGGCCGCAAGCGCCGCGCGGGCGAGCTTGAAGCTTGCGAATTTGTCGTCCTCGCCGGTGACGAGATGCGGCCTGAACGGCCAGGTCTTTAGCCCCTCCTCGACCAGTCCCTGCACGCTTTTCACCACCGGCAGGATGACTTCGAGGGTTGGAATGTGGGCCTGCAAGCAACGCATCGCCTCGCCATAGGGCGCCATCAGTCGCTTCACCTCGCTCGACCGGCTTCCCGGCAAGACCACAAGGACCGGGGCGCCGTCGGCAATGCCAAGCCGCTTACGCAAAGCGTCCGGATCTCGCGCGGCCAACCAATCGAGCTTCTCGGTCAGAGGATGGCCGACATAGCTGCAAGGGGGACCGCCCAGCCTCAGATGCGCTTCGGGCTCAAACGGCAAAATGCCGAGGATGTGGTCCACGTAGCGGCGCATGCTCTTGGCGCGCCACGGGCGCCAAGCCCAGACGCTCGGCGAGACATAGTCGACAATCGGGATCTGGGGCGCCTTGCGACGCACGCGCTTGGCGACTCGATGGGTGAATTCGGGGCTGTCGAGGATGACGAGCACGTCGGGATCGAAATCGATCACGGCGGCGGCGCATTCCCTGATGCGCCTTAAAATATGCCGGAGCCGCGGCAGGATATCGAGCGGACTCATCACCGCGAGCTCGGTCAAGGGAAACATCGAATGGAGACCTTGCGCCTCCATGAACTCGCCGCCGACGCCCTTCAATTCGAGCGGGCGCTTGGACTGCGTGCGCAGCGCCTCGATCAGCTTGCCGCCCAGAGCATCGCCGGAATGCTCGCCGGCGATCAGGAAGATCTTGGTCGGGCCCGCGTTCACGACCGCCTGCCTTTTGGAGGCGCGTCCCTTCGCGCCAGAAGCGGGAGGCGCCACGCCGACGATGAAGATGCCGAGCCGGTTGGCGAGGCGGATCACCTCCTCGCGCTCCGCGATCAGGACATCGCCGGCCGCAACAGCAATGCCGGTCAGTCTTGCCTCCGCCACGCGGCGCACAGTTTCAGGCCCAATCGAGGGAAGATCGATGCGGCGATCCTGCCCGGGCTTGGCACATTTTACCAAGACGCCGACACGCGGGCTGCCGCGACCCAAGCTCCATTTCTTAAGGTCCTTGCAGCGTTCGACCACGGCGTCGGTGCCCTCCGCGGCCTCGACGGCGATGATGTGGCCTCTTGCCACCACCACGGCCTGGCCGACGTCGAGCGGACCGAGCGCGGCAACGGCCTTCAGTCCAAGTTCGATATCCGCTTCGGTCGGCTGATTGGGTTTCAGGCGGCCGAGAGGCCCGCGCGCCGCAAGAAGATCGGGGGCGATCTCATGCGCGCCGCTGACATGCATCCCCTTGGCCTCGAAGAAGGTGGTGATGCGACCTAGAAGCGAACTGTCGCCGCCGGCGGTTCGTAGCTTGAGCAAGCCATTGAGATTGACGACGGTGCCCCAGTCGACCCGCAGCTCGCCGAAATTGGGACGCCGCACCGAGCCGATGATGACGAGTTCCTTGCAGCCGCTTTGCTTGAACGCGCTTAAGATTCTGCCGACTTGGCCGATATTGACCCAGGTGTGAGGAAACGTCCTTCACCGCCTCCGAGGCCGAGCCCTTCAAGGCCACGATATGGACGGGACGCCCTTGCGCCACGGCAGCCTCGGCCACGTGAATCGGCATCGAGCCGCCGCCGGCAAGGATCGCCAGCGGCCGTTGCCGCGCGGGATCGGGTGCGGTGCGAGATGGAGCGCGCGAGCGCCGCTTATGCTGGCGCTGTGCCATTGCGGGGGACGCATAGGGAGCGGTCTGATTGAGCGCGGACGAAGCTCACGATACTTTGCACAAGGACATTGGATGGGAACATCTTGTCGACGTCCTCCAGACGCTCCATCAAGGTGCCTTCGCTCGCGAACAGCATGCGATAGGCCTGCCGGAGCTCGTGGATCTGCTCGCGCGGGAAACCGTGACGCTTAAGTCCCACGATGTTGAGTCCCGCCAAGGTGGCACGATTGCCGAGCGCCATGCCGTAGGGAATAAGATCGTTCTCGACCCCCGACATGCCGCCGACAAAAGAATGAGCGCCGATGCGAACGAATTGATGCACGGCGCAAAGGCCGCCGAGAATCGCATGCTCGCCCACGGTGACATGTCCAGCGAGCGTCGCATTGTTGACAAGGATGACATGGTCGGCGAGCTGGCAGTCATGGGCGATATGCGCGCCGACCATCAATAGACAGTTGGAGCCGACGCGGGTCACGCCACCACCGCCTTCGGTGCCTGGATTGATGGTGACGTATTCGCGAATGACGGTGTGATCGCCGATTTCGAGGCGGGTATCTTCACCGTGATATTTCAAATCCTGCGGAATGTGACCGATCGAGGCGAAGGGAAAGATCTGACAGGAACTGCCGATCGTCGACTTCCCGGTCACCACGATATGGGAGTGCAGCACGGTGCCGGCGCCGATCTTGACCTCGGGACCGATCACGCAAAACGGACCGACGCTGACGTCGGCGGCAGAACTTCGCGCCCTTATCGACCAGGGCGGTCGCATGGATATTGGCCATACCGGTCGCGCCTAGGTCTCGACGATGATGGCGCTGACCTCTGCCTCGGCGACGCAGGTGCCGTCAACGAGAGCCTGGGCGCGGAACCGCCAAACACGCCCGCGATTGCGCATCTTGTGCACATGGTAGTGCACCGTGTCGCCGGGGATCACCGGGCGGCGGAAGCGGGCTTTATCGATGGCCATGAAATAAACCAGCGGCGGCTTCTCGAGATCCTCGCGATGGGCCATGCAGAGCGCGCCGGCAGTTTGCGCCATGCCTTCGATCAGCAGCACGCCGGGCATCACCGGGTTGCCGGGAAAATGCCCCTGGAAGTACGGCTCGTTCATGGTCACGTTCTTGACGCCGATAGCCGAGCGGTCGCCGTCCATGTCGATGATGCGATCGACAAGGAGGAACGGGTAGCGATGCGGCACGAGCTTGAGGATGGTCGCGATGTCGACCGACTTCAGCTTCGATTTTGCTCCGCGATCATTCATTCACTTTTGCTCCAAAACCTAATCCGTCTCGCCTTCGCCCGCATCAGCTTCGCCACGTTTTCGTTCGGCGAGGCGGCGCAACAGCGTCATCTCCCTGAACCACAGCCGGATGGGCTTGGCGGGGGTTCCGCCCCAACGCGCTCCTGCGGGCACGTCGCTATTCACCTTGCTGGTCGCAGCAATCTGCGCTCCGGCGCCAATCTTGACGTGGCCGACCACGGCTGCCTGACCGCCAAGGATAACGAAATCGCCGAGTTCAGAACTCCCTGAAATACCGGTTTGAGCCACGATAACGCAATGCCTTCCAATTACAACGTTGTGCCCGATTTGCACGAGATTATCAATTTTCGTGCCCTCGCCGACGATGGTGTCGCGCAAGGCGCCACGGTCGATGCTGGTATTGGCGCCAATCTCGACGTCGTCCTGAATAACCACGCGACCGATTTGCGGCACTTTGAGATGCCCTCCACGCCCCATGGCGAAGCCGAACCCATCTTGTCCGATTGAGACCCCGGCATGGACAGTCACGCGATTGCCGAGGAGTGCGTTGGTTATTGTGGCATTCGGCCCGATATAGCAATCTCGGCCCACGTGCACGCGGTAGCCGATGACGGTACCGGCCGCGATAATGGTGCCTGCGCCGATCGAAGCCTCCGGACCGATCACTGCCCCTGGCTCGACGATCACGCCCTCCTCCAGCACCGCGCTTGGTTGGATAGGCTGATCGATGGTGACCCCGACCCTAACCGCCGCCATAGGCTTCATGGCGTCCGGGTAGAACAGCGCAAGCACCTTGGCGAAGCCGTGATAAGGCTCGGCCATGACCAAACAGGCCACATCGGAAGGTGCCTGAGCCGCGAACTTTGGCGCCACCAAACAGGCGGTCGCCTCAGTGGTGGTGAACAGCGCGAGATATTTCGGATTGTCGAGGAAGGAGATGTCCCCTTGCCTGGCGACATCAAGCGGTCTCACGTCGCGGATCGCGGCGTCAGGATTGGCACCATTGGCGAGACTGGCCCCCGCCACCTCGCTCAAGACACGCAAGGGAAATGGGCCAGCACGCTCAAAAAAGCCGGGATGTTCCATCCGAGTTCACCAATGACGTTTGACAGAGGCAATGACGTCAAACGGGGGTTAGCGCAAGCCCCTGGAGCGAAATCCAGTGGGATTGGATTCGCTCCCGGTCGTGGTCTTTGACGCATGATCTCGTGCGAAAAGTCCGCAACTTTTCGGGATCATGCTCTAGAAATTCGTCGAGGCACCGAACCGGAAGAGTTCCGTCCGATCGAATTCAGCTTTGAGCAGCGCCTCGGCGATATCGGCGCGCAACGGCCCCAACGGCGATTGCCAAATGACGCTGAAACCGGCCGACACGCGCGGCGCGCTGCTGTCGTTGATGAAACTTGGTCTCACGCAATTTTTGGCTTTCTTATTGCAATCGTCGAGATTGCCGGCTTCGACCGCTTGCAACGCGATCTGGCTGGGGTCGAACAAGGACCCGGCATCGACGAAGAACGCGCCTTGCATGCCGAGACTGTCGGGAATGAAGGGGAAGGGAAAGCGGAGTTCGGCGGTTGTCGCCCAATAGATCTCACCGCCGAGAGCGTCCTTCGTACAATGGCCGACCTGTTGGTGGGTCACCGGATCTTCGCAAGCGTCACGAGGACCAAAGCCGGCGCGCTGGAAACCGCGTACCGTCTCGCCGCCCTTGAAGAACAGATCGGTCATGCGGACATCATCGCCGCCCCATCCCGTGACGTCGCCACCTTGTGCCCGACCGACCAGGGTGATCTTGTTGGTGACCGGATAATAGGCGCGAGCGTCGGCGACTGAGCGGAGATAGCGCACGTCGCCGCCGACGCCGGCCAAATCTTGCGACAACGAGACGAAGGCGCCGCTGGTCGGCGAATTGGGAATGTTGCGCGTGTCATATGCGACCGTGTAGCCGATGCTGGAAACGTTCGAGGTGCCTGCCGCCGTTTGCACGGCAAGCGATGCATCGTCCGTGACGTCGTAGATGGTTTCGCGCTCGAACTTGTAACGCAGACCAAGCTGGGTGTCGTCGGCGATGGGGAATCCGAACCTTATGTCACCACCGGCGTCGCGCTCCTTGAAGGAGGCCACGCTGGTGAAATCGACCTCTTTGTAAAAGAGATCGAAGCCGGCCGCGAGATTGCGGTCGAGGAAATGCGGCTCAGTGAAGCTGAAATCGACCTGGGCGCGCTCAAGACTGCCCGAGAATCCGAGCCGGACATATTGACCTTTGCCCATCAGATTGCGCTCGGTGAGGCTGATGTCGCCGATCACGCCTTCGCTGGTTGAATAGCCGGCCCCGAAGGAGAGTTCGCCGGTCGGCTGCTCGACCAGTCTCACGACGAGCACCACGCGGTCGGGGGAGCTGCCGGGCTCGGTGTCGATATCGACACTCTTGAAGAAGCCGAGTGCGCGCAATCGCTTCCGCGCCGCCTCGACCAGCAGGCGATTGAAGGCGTCGCCCTCCGCCACGCGGAACTCGCGTCGAATGACGTCATCATGCGTGCGGAAGTTGCCGACGATATTGATGCGCTCGATGTAGATGCGGGGGCCCTCGTCGATCACATAGGTGATGTTCATGACGTGGTTCACTTCGTCGCGGTCGAAGCGCGGCTTGACCTGGCCGAAGGCGTAACCCTGTTGCGACACGGCGATGGTCAGGGCCTCGACGGTCTTCTCGACCTTGTCGGCGTTATAGACCCTGCCGGTGCGAGTGAGGGTATTGCCGCGGATGGCATCGACATTGAGAGAGGACAGGTTGGATTCGATGTCGATGGTGCCGAAGCGGTAGCGCTCCCCCTCCTCGATCGTAAAGGTAATGAAGAAACCGCGACCGTCGCGATCGAGATCGGCGGTGGCCGAAATGATGCGCGCGTCAGCATAGCCGTTCTTCATGTAGAACTGCCGCAACAACTCACGATCCAGATTGAGCCGGTCGGGATCGTAGATGTTGGTGCTCTTGAGGAAACTCAGCAGATTGGTCTGCGTGGTGGTGATGATGAAACGGAGCTGCGAGTCGCTGAAGGCCGAGTTGCCGATGAAATTAATGGCCCGAACCTTGGTGGTTGGGCCCTCGTTGATCTCGAACACCACGTCGATGCGGTTATTGTCGAGATTGATGATCTTGGGCTCCACCTGCGCGGCATAAAGGCCCTGGCGCCGGTACAGGTTGAGGATGCGCTGCACGTCGGCCTGCACCCGGGCTCGGGTATAGACCGCGCGGGGCTTGAGCTGGACCTCCGAAGACATGGTGTCGTCCTCGATCTCTTTGTTGCCTTCGAAGGCCACGCGATTGACGATCGGGTTTTCGACCAAGGTCACAACGAGGGTAGACCCCTCTTTGCGCATGCGGACGTCCTGGAACAGGCCGGTGGCAAACAGGGCCTTCAACGAATCGTCGACTTTGGCCGGATCGTAGGGGTCGCCCGAGGAGAAGGTCAGATAGGAGCGAACCGTCTCCGGCTCGACGCGCTTATTGCCTTCGACGCGAATGCTCTTAATGGCGCCGGAGTCTTGAGCATAGGCAGGCAGCCCGCCCAGACTCGCGCTGGCAATCAGCGAAAGCGGGACAGCAGATAACACAAGGAGGGCTGCGAACAGCCCCCGGGCCAAGACTTGCCGCACCATTACTGGTGTTGTCCCCTCACGCCGATCCCCCTCAGGACGCAATACTAAGGATCGAAACTGGCCACCGTTTTGTGGCTATTTTTGGTTCCCACCGCTGGCTGCAGCGCGCCTTTTATGCCCCTGATGGCGGCGTTGCTACAGACCCCCAAAATCACGAAAACATCTTATGAATCAAGTTCCAGATGTCATTCCCAGTGGCGAAGATCATTAGCATAAGAACGAAAGCGAGGCCAATGCGGAAACCGATCTCCTGCGTGTATTCGCTCAAGGGTTTACCCCTAATCGCCTCAATACCGTAGAACAGAAGATGACCGCCATCCAACATTGGGATCGGGAACAGATTTAACAGGCCAATACTTACGGAAATGATAGCGGCAAAGTTGAGCAGCGGGACGAATCCAACCGAGGCGACCTGTCCCGAAAGCTGCGCGATTCGGATCGGCCCGCCGAGCTGGTCGGCGGATTCGCGCCCGGAGGCAATGCCGTAGAGATAGCCAAACGAGCGGGAGACGATGAAATAGCACTCCTTGACGCCGGCGACGAAAGCCTCGGGAAGATTGAAGCTCTTAATAGTCCAATCTTCGGATGACTTACTTGCTCCGATACCCAGTAGTCCGTGACGCATCGTGTTTCCAAAATTATCCTTGGATTCCTTGAATTCCGGCGTGGCCACGAGATTGATGGTCTGACCGTCACGCTTGACCACAAAGTTGAGCGGCTGGTTGGGACTGGCGCTCACGATGAGCTGCATGTCGCTGAAGGTCTCGATCGGCTCGCCATCAATGCTGAGGACGAGATCGCCATTCTTAAATCCGGCTCGTTCAGCAGCGCTGCCGGGGATGATCGAATTGACCTTGGCCGCGGTAATTTGCTGGCCGAACACGCTGAAGATGAAGGTGAAAATTGCAATGGCGAGGAGAAAATTGGCGATCGGGCCGGCGGCCACCACAGCGGCACGCGCGCCGACCGACTTCTCCCGGAAGCTGCCTTTGCGCTCTTCGGGGGTGAGGCGCGTCAGGGTCTTGCCGCTGGTGCTGGCCACATTGTCATCGTCGATAAACTTGACGTAGCCGCCGAGCGGGATCCAGCACACGCGCCAGCGCGTGCCCTTTTTGTCAGTGAAGCCGAAGATTTCGGGACCGAAGCCAATGGAAAAGGCTTTGACCGTCACGCCGCACCAGCGCGCCATGACGAAATGACCAAGCTCGTGGAAGAAGACCACGATGGTCAAAACGAAGATAAAGCCGAGCGGAGTAAGAAGCCATGCGGCGCTGGAGCCAAAAGTCTGAGTAATCGTTTCCATCGAAATGTTTATCCCGGCTGTTGAACCTTTGTAGCCCGCAGGGCCGTGTCATGCAAATCGTTGCAGAAGTGTCTCCGCATATCCCCTAGCCTCTTGATCGATGCCGAGGACCTCTTCGACACTTGCCGGCGCCGTCGTGGTAAGGCTCGCGGCGGCCTCCAAAGTCGCCTCCACAAGGCTTGCAATGGCGAGGAAGCCAATCCGTTTGGCGAGGAAGGCTTGGACCGCGACCTCATTGGCAGCGTTGAGCACGGTCGTGGCACTTCCTCCTGCCGCTAGCGCGTCGCGAGCAACGCGAAGCGCAGGGAATCGCATCATGTCCGGCGCTTCGAAATAGAGCGCGCCGAGCTTGGCAAGATCGAGGCGCGCCACGGGCGCATGCATCCGCTCCGGCCAGGCGAGGCTATAGGCGATGGGGGTGCGCATATCGGGCTGGCTCATTTGCGCGAGAACCGAGCCGTCGCGATGATAGAGCAGGCAATGCACGACAGATTGCGGATGGATCAGGACATCGAGTTGTTCGGTGCGTAGCCCGAACAAATGATAGGCCTCGATCAGCTCGAGGCCTTTGTTCATCAGGGTCGCGGAATTGATGGTGACCTTCGGCCCCATCGACCAATTGGGATGAATGAGAGCCTGTTCCGGCGTCACGCGCGCCATGTCGTCCCGACTCATCGAGCGGAACGGTCCGCCCGAGGCGGTCAGGTAAATCTTGTCGATGCTCGCGACGTCGGAGTTGGCGAGCACCTGGTATACGGCCGAGTGCTCCGAATCCACCGGCAGCAGCCGGGTGCGATGGCGCGCCACCTCCGACATGAAGAGCTCGCCGGCGGCAACGAGACATTCCTTGTTGGCGATCGCCGTGCAGGTACCCTGGCGCACGGCTTCGAGAGTGGGCTTCAAACCAGCCACGCCGACGATGGCGCCCATCACCCAATCGGCCGGGAGCGACGCTGCCTCGGCCACCGCGTCGGAGCCGGCGGCGGTTTCAATGCCACTGCCGGAGAGTGCGTCGCGAAGCTCGGCGTAACAGGATTGATCGGCGATGACGGCGCGCTTGGCGCGATGGGTGCGGGCGAGTGCTGCGAGACGCTGAAACGTTCTTGCCGCCGGTGAGTGCCACGACCTCATAGTCGGCTTGATTGCGGCCGATGAGATCGAGCGTGTTCTCGCCGATCGAGCCGGTTGCGCCCAAGATCGTGACGCGCTTCGGCGCCTTCGGCCTCGGAACCGCTTCGCGCGGCTTTGGATATGTCAACACGCTCATGACGTCACCACATCAACAGACCGCGGCCCGGGCTCGATGGATCGCGCAAGGCAATCAGAGCAGCCGCGAGGCTCGCAAACAAGAGCCCATCGATCCGGTCGAGCAGGCCGCCATGGCCTGGAATCAGCTGGCTCATATCTTTGGTTCCGAACTTTCGCTTCACCGCGCTCTCGCTCAGATCGCCGAGCTGGCAGAACGCGGCAATTGCGATGCTGACAAGGGCGAGCCGAAAGCCAGAAGTGTCCTTTAACAACAAGGAGGTAGCATAACCTACGATTGCGGGTGCAATTGTGCCGACAATGAGCCCTGACCAGGTTTTCTTTGGCGAGATGGACGGGCGCGAGCTTAGGTCCGCCGATGAGCCGGCCGGCCGCATAAGACGCCGTATCGGTCGTCCACGACACGGCGAGCAGGAAGAGCATCGCTGCGAGCCCGAGTGTCGCATCGCTGCGCAGCCACACCAGCGCGAAGGCTGGGAGCGCGGCATAAGCAACGCCCAGCACGGACCAAGCCGCATTTTGTGAACCGAGGCTTAGGGCACAGGCCGCAGCGAGGGCAACGGGGATGGAGATGAGGGCCGCGTCAATTCTGCCGAGCGTGACCAGCACGGCAATGGCAGCGACCGCGACGACCCCGATCAACGCGATGGGGTCGGAGCCGGTGCCACGAACGAGCTTGCCCCATTCCCAGGCGACGATGCTCCCTGCGACGATGACAAGGACCGCGAAGCTCCAGGGACTCGCAATGACCGCGCCGAGCGCGACAATCGCGAGCACCACCGCAGACGCGATACGCTTGGCGATCTCGTGTTGGGGAGCGGTTGCCGGCATGGATTTGCGCTGCGAAGCGGGAAGCGCTCTCACGCGGTCGACCTAGCGGCAAGGCCGCCGAAGCGGCGGCTGCGCCGTTGATACTCGGCGATCGCGGCTTCGAGCGTCTCTTTGGAGAAATCCGGCCAATAGGTGTCGACGAAGACGAACTCGCTATAAGCAAGTTGCCACAGCAGGAAATTGCTCAAGCGAAGCTCGCCGCTGGTGCGGATCAGCAGATCAGGATCCGGCGTGCCCGCGGTATCGAGATAGGCGGCAAAGCGTTCGGTTGTGATTTCACTCGCTTCGAGCTTGCCGCCGCTCACATCTTCGGCAATGCGGCGGCACGCGCGCGCGATCTCGTCACGGGCGCCGTAATTGAAGGCGATGGTAAGTTCGAGCGTGGTGTTGTCCTTGGTGAGTTCGACGGCATCGTCGATCAGTTTGAGCACGTCTTTGTCGAGACCTTCGCGCGCGCCGATGATGTTGATCTTGACGCCGTTCTTGTGAAGGTCGGCGAGATCGCGGCGGACGAAGCGGCGCAGCAGACCGAACAGATAGTGGATCTCTTGCGCGGGCCGCGTCCAATTCTCCGACGAGAAGCTGAACAAGGTCAGATGGGTGATGCCGAGATCGATCGCGGCCCGGACGGTGCGGCGCACACTCTCCACACCTTGGCGGTGACCTTCGGTTCGGGGAAGGCCACGCTCGGCGGCCCAGCGTCCATTGCCATCCATGATGATGGCGATATGGCGCGGCGCCGGCCCCTCGGAGTCCCAGGCGAGCTTATCGGCGGTGAGCGTCAAATCGCGCGCTCCCTTCGAGCCAACCCAACAATGCTGTTCTGCCGGCTAGACATGCATGATCTCGGCTTCTTTGGCGGCAAGCGCCTCGTCGATTTCCCGGATCACCTTGTCGGTCAATTCTTGCACCTTGGTCGATAGCGAATGGTGGTCGTCCTTACCGATGTCGCCATCCTTCTCCATCTTCTTCAGATGCTCCATGGCGTCGCGACGCACATTGCGGACGGCGATGCGAGCTTGCTCGGTATATTTATGCGCGACCTTGGCAAGCTCCTGACGGCGCTCTTGGTTAAGCTCAGGGATCGGCAGGCGGAGCAATTGGCCTTCACCCACCGGATTGAGACCGAGATCGGATTCGCGGATGGCACGCTCGACCGCGCCGACCTGGCTGCGATCCCAGACCTGGACCGTGATCATCCGGGGCTCGGGAACATTGATGGTGGCAAGCTGGTTCAGCGGCATCGGGGCGCCACCGTACGCGTTCACCATGATGGGATCGAGCAGAGCGGCGCTGGCGCGGCCGGTGCGCAAGCCGCCGAATTCCTGCTTCAAGATGGTGAGCGCGCCGCGCATGCGCCGCTCGGTCTCTTTCAGGTCGAAGTCCGTCATCTCGCCTCCCTTTCGGCGTGGGTTTGGCCCGCGCCCCTTGGGCTAAGCACTCGCTTCGGCCTCGTCAGGCTGCCGGTACTCAAGCCTTTGCCGCGACCTTGGTCGAGGCACCCCGCCCCTGCAAGACCTCGGCCAAGCCGCCTTTCGCCTTGATCGAGAACACAATTATCGGAATCCGATTGTCTCTCGCAAGGGCGATCGCGGCGCCGTCCATGATCCGCAAATCCTGGCGCAGCACGTCGTCATAGGTCAGTTGGTCGTAACGGGTCGCATTCGGCGTGGTTTCCGGGTCGGCGCTATAGACGCCATCGACCTGGGTTGCCTTGAGCAGGCTATCGCAGTCCATCTCGGCAGCCCGAAGGGCGGCGGCCGTATCGGTGGTGAAGAACGGGTTGCCGGTGCCCCCGGTCAGGATCACCACCCTCCCCTTGGCAAGATGATCGAGCGCGCGGGGACGGATCAGAGGCTCGCAGATGGTCGGCATCGGAATTGCCGACATGACGCGGGCGGGGCGTCCCAGCGCTTCGAGGGCGGCACCGAGGGCAAGCCCGTTCATCACCGTGGCCAGCATGCCCATATAGTCGCCGCTGACCCGGTCCATGCCATGGGCGGCGCCGGCGAGACCGCGATAGATGTTGCCGCCACCCACCACGACGGAGATTTTTGCTCCGAGGTCGAGCGCCGCGGCGAGGTCGCCGGCAATGCGGGCGAGCACAGAATTATCGATGCCGTAGCCGGCATTGCCCATCAGGGCCTCGCCTGACAGCTTCACCAGGGGGCGGCTGTAGAGCAGCTTGCGCGATTGAGCCATGACCCTACATCCCGAAAATGCCCGCGTGGGTTGATCCGACGCGGGCGAAGGCGAAATGTCGAGGCGCTGACAGCACCTCGTGACGCAATGACCCTACGAGCCTGACGCCGCCGCCGCAACTTCCGCGGCGAAATCGCTGTCAGGCCGCTCGATCCCCTCGCCGAGCGCGAAGCGATGGAAACCCGTGATCTTGATAGGCGCGCCAGCCGTCTTTTTCAGCTGCGGCAAGCGCCTTGGAGACGGTGGTCTCCGGATCGTGCACGAAGGCCTGAGACAGCAGCACGACTTCCTCGAAAAACTTCCGCAAACGTCCCTCGACCATCTTCTCGATGACGGGGGCCGGCTTGCCGGACTCCTTCGCCTGCTCGGTCAACACGGCGCGCTCGCGCTCGATCAGCGCCTTATCGAGGCTGTTGGCATCGATGGCTTGCGGGTTGGCGGCGGCGATGTGCATCGCGACTTGTTTGCCGAAGGCCTTCACCTTCTCGACGTCGCCTTTCGATTCGAGCGCAACGATCACGCCGATCTTGCCGAGACCGGAGGCGATGGTGTTGTGCATGTAGTTCGCCACCGCGCCGTCCTTGACGGACAGATACGCCGTGCGGCGAAGCGACATGTTCTCGCCGATCGAGCCGATCATCGCCTTGATGGTATCGGCGACGGTGCCGGTGCCGCCCGGATATTTGGCGGCGCTCAGGGCATCGAGATTGCCTTTGGCTTTGAGGGCGGCTTCCGAGATGGCGCGGGCCATGTCCTGGAAGGCCTGATTGCGGGCGACGAAGTCGGTCTCCGAATTGACCTCGACCAGCGCGGCTTCCTTGGCTTCGGCGCCGAGCCCGATCAGACCCTCGGCGGCGACGCGGCCGGCCTTCTTGGCGGCCTTAGCCAGGCCTTTGGCGCGCAGCCAATCGACGGCAGCTTCCATGTCACCGGCGTTCTCGTTGAGCGCGGCCTTGCAGTCCATCATGCCTGCGCCGGTCTTCTCGCGCAGATCCTTCACCATGTTCGCGGTAATCGCCATGTCTCGCCTCTAACGTCGTGGCCTCTAGCGGCCGGTCATTCGTGACGGCGCTAGCCGTTGGTCTCGGTTGTCGCGGGCTTGCCATCGCCCGCCGCCGCCACCACCTGGACGCGGCTTCCTGGGTCCGCGCCGAGCATCGCCGCGCGGCCGGCCACTACCTGCGTCCTTGGTATCGCTTCGCGGCGGACGCCTGCGGTTCCTGCGCTCACCGGCACCCTCTTCGCCTTCGTCGAGTCCGGCTTCGCCGCGAGGCGCGTCGGTAGCGCCAAGGTCGACACCGGCGCCGCTTTGAGCGCGCTCGATGCCGTCGATCGCGGCGCGCGCGATGAGATCGCAATAGAGCGTGATGGCGCGGCCGGCGTCGTCATTGCCAGGGATCGGATGGCTGATGCCGTCCGGATCGCTATTGGAATCGACGATGGCCACGACCGGCATATGGAGCTTGCGCGCCTCGGCGATGGCGATCGCTTCCTTGTTGGTGTCGATCACGAACATCAGATCGGGCAGCGCGCCCATGTCCTTGATGCCGCCCAGCGCGCGTTCGAGCTTGTCCTTTTCGCGCGTGAGATTGAGAAGCTCCTTCTTAGTGAGACCGTGAGTGTCGCCTGAGAGCAGCTCCTCGAGCGACTTCAGCCGCTTGATCGAGTTGGAGATGGTCCGCCAATTGGTCAGCGTGCCACCGAGCCAGCGATGGTTCACATAGTACTGCGCGCAGGATTTGGCTGCGGCAGCGACCGTTTCCGAGGCTTGCCGCTTGGTGCCGACGAAGAGCACACGGCCACCCTTGGCGACGACATCGGCCACCGTGACCAGCGCCTGATGCAGGAGCGGCACGGTCTGAGTGAGATCGATGATGTGAATGTTGTTGCGAGACCCGTAAATATACGAGCCCATTTTCGGGTTCCAGCGGTGGGTCTGGTGACCAAAATGCACGCCCGCTTCCAAGAGCTGGCGCATAGAAACATTAGGCAGTGCCATTGGCCTGCTTCTCCTTTTTCCGGTTCTGCCGCCGCGGGATGATAGAGACCGGTCTAGCCCGGTCACCGGAGCGAAGGTGAGGCTAAAGGCCTTGCGACGCTTTGAATCCCGCGTGTGAGATGAGGCGGTTTATAGGGATTGGGGCAGGCTTTGGCAAGGGTGCCAAGCCCGCTCTAGCCCTGAAAAACCGAGCCCTAAAGGGCGTTTACGGCGGTTACGCCGCCTACCAGCTTCAAGGCACTTCTCTGTTTTGGAGTCGAGTCGATGCCCCGGGGCAGCACGAACTCGACTTCGCGGCCGATATCGTCGAGGCGGAGCACGATGCGGAACTGGCCCTGGCCGGATCCCTGCCCTACCTGCTCGGCGAGCGGTTTCAGCGCGCGGGTATCGGTAAGGTGGATTCTCATGCCGGCCTGACGCTTTGCCGCGGCGGCGTCGAGCGAGGTCAGGCGATGCACGCGGGTCTTGATGGTCTCGCCATCGAGCTCGGCCTCAACCTCCAGCAGCACGGCCGTGCCAGGTTCGAGCAGCGGCCGTGAGGCGGCAAGCGCCTCAGAGAACAACACGGCCTCGAACTGGCCGGTTGGATCGGAGAAGGCGGCGAAGGCGAAAGCATTTCCGGTCTTGCCCTTGCGCTCGCGCGCATCGAGCACGGTCGCGGCGAGCGTGCCGACAACGCGGCGGGTGCGCGCCTTCGCGACAAAGGCGACCCAAGTCTCCGCGCCGAGATCGGAGAGAATATCCTGATAGTCGTCGAGTGGATGGCCGGTGAGAAAGAAGCCTACGGCCTCGAACTCCTTGCTCAAGCGATCGGTGGGCACCCAAGGTGACGCAGATTTCAGTGCAATCGGCGGTGGGCTATTCGTGCCGCCGGAGAAGAGATCGTTCTGACCTTCGCTGCTCGCCTCAAGCGAACGTGCGCCGGCTTCCATGATGCGGTCGACATTGGCGAAGGCGGTGGCGCGATCGACGCCGAGCTCATCGAGCGCGCCGGCGGCGGCTAGCGTCTCCAGCGCGCGCTTGTTGACGATTCGCGGATTGATGCGGCGCGCGAAATCGGAAACGTCGCGGAAGGGGCCATTGGCCTCCCGCTCGGCGCAGAGATGCTCGACCGCTTGCTGTCCGACATTCTTGAGCGCCGCGAGCGAATAACGAACCGCTCCGTTCGAAGGAAGAAATCCCGTCTCGGAGCGATTGACCGAAGGCGGCTCGAGCGCAATGCCCATGCGCCGCGCCTCCTGCGCATAGCCGTTCAGCTTGTCGGTATTGCCCATGTCGAGCGTCATCGAGGCCGCCATGAACTCGATCGGGATGGTTGGCCTTGAAGATAGGCGGTCTGGTAGGCGATCAGCGCATAGGCCGCGGCGTGCGATTTGTTGAAGCCGTAGCCGGCGAACTTGGCGACCAGCTCGAAAATATATTCGGCGCGAGCGCGGTCCACATTGTTGGCGACCGCACCTTCGACGAAACGCGCGCGCTGCTTGTCCATCTCCTTCTTGATCTTCTTGCCCATGGCGCGACGGAGCAGATCCGCCTCGCCGAGCGAGAAGCCGGACAAGACTTGCGCGATCTGCATCACCTGCTCCTGGTAGATGATGACGCCGTAGGTCTCCTTCAGGATCGGCTCGATCAAGGGATGCAGATAGTCCGGCTGCTCGCGGCCGTGCTTCCGGTTGACGTAAGAGTCGATATTGTCCATCGGACCCGGCCGATAGAGCGCGACGATGGCGATGATGTCCTCGAAGCGGTCGGGCTTCAGCTTGCGCAAGGCATCGCGCATGCCCTGACCTTCGAGTTGGAACACGCCGAACGTCTCGCCATGCTGGAGCAGTTGATAGGTTGCGGGGTCCTCGAGAGTGAGTGTCGCCAGATCGAGCTCGATGTCGCGGCGGCGAAGCAGAGACCGCGCCGTCTCGATCACGGTCAGCGTCTTCAGGCCGAGAAAGTCGAATTTCACCAGCCCTGCGGCTTCCGCCCATTTCATGTTGAATTGCGTGGCGGGAAGCTGCGCGCGCGCGTCGCGATAGAGCGGAACAAGCTCGATCAGGGGTCGGTCGGCGATGACGACGCCGGCGGCATGGGTCGAGGCATGGCGGTAGAGCCCTTCGAGCCGTTGCCCGATATCGAGCAATTTGGCGACGATCGGCTCGTTGTCGCGGGCCTCTTGCAGGCGGGGCTCGGCGGCGATGGCTTGGGGCAACGTGACCGGGTTGGCGGGATTATACGGCACGAGCTTGCAGAGCCGGTCGACCTGCCCATAGGGCATTTGCAGCACGCGGCCGACGTCGCGGAGCACGGCGCGGGCCTGAAGCTTACCGAAGGTGATGATATGGGCGACGCGGTCGGCGCCATAGCGCTCGCGCACATAGGCGATCACCTCGTCGCGGCGGTCTTGGCAGAAATCGATGTCGAAGTCGGGCATCGAGACGCGTTCCGGATTGAGGAAGCGCTCGAACAGCAGCCCGAAGCGGATTGGATCGAGGTCGGTGATGGTGAGCGCGTAGGCGACGAGCGAGCCTGCGCCCGAGCCGCGGCCGGGGCCGACGGGAATGTTCTCGGACTTCGCCCATTTGATGAAGTCGGCGACGATGAGGAAGTAGCCCTGGTAGTTCATGCGCGTGATGACATCGAGCTCATAGGCGAGCCGCTCGGTGTAATCCTTGGCTTCAAAGCCCGGTGCCACTCCGGCTATCGCGAGCCGTTCGGCGAGCCCGGCCTCGGATTGGCGTCTGAGTTCATCCGCCTCTGCTGCGCCTTGCGCGCTTGAGACAGCTGCCGCCAGCCACGAATTGCGGCAGGATCGGCGCGCGCTCGACCGGGCGATAGGCGCAGCGCTGCGCGATTTCGAGCGTGTTTTCGATCGCCTCAGGCAGATCGGCGAAGGCCTGCACCATCTCTCTTTGCGTCTTGAACGAGTGCTCCGGGCTCAGGCGGCGGCGCTGATCGACCGTAACGTAGCTTCCTTCGGCGATGCAGATCAGCGCGTCATGCGCTTCGAAATCGTCGGCGGATGCAAAATACGCTTCGTTGGTGGCGACCACCGGCAATGACGCGGCGTAAGCGAGATCGAGCAGAACAGGCTCGACCGCCCTCTCCTGCGGCAATCCATGACGCTGCAATTCGACATAGAGACGATCGCCGAACAGCGTGTGGAGTGCGGCGAGCCGTGCGCGGGCGAGATCGGGATTGCCGGCGGCGAGCGCTTGGTCGATGACGCCGTCGGGGCCTCCCGTTAGCGCGATGAGACCTGCGGCATGGGCTTCGAGCGAGCCGAGGCTCACGATCGCCTCGCCCGTCACTGACGCTGTGAGATAGGCCTCGGTCGAAAGGCGCATCAGATTGGCGTAACCTTCCGCATCTTTAGCCAGCAGCGCGATACGGCCTTCGCCGCGCGGGCCCCTCGTCTCGCCGAGCGAGGTTGAGTTCGGCTTGGCCAAAACTGAGCGAGAGCGTGCAGCCGATGATCGGCTGGATGCCGGCTTCCGCGAGCCCGGCGGAGAATTCGAGCGCGCCGAACAGATTGTTGGTGTCGGTGAGCGCGAGCGCCGGCATGCGGTCGGCGCGCGCCAGCGCTACCAGCTTGGGAATGGTGAGCGCGCCCTCAAGCAACGAATAGGCGGAATGCACCTTGAGATGCACGAAGGGTCTGGTGGTTGCGGTCACCACGCCAGGCTCAGTCCGTGTGATTTCATTCATGCGCCATTACCTCGGGATTCGGCCGTCCCAAACCACCTCAGAGAGGCACATATCCCCGGTCTTCAAGGATTATGTTCGCTCTTTGTTCTCAACGCAAGAGAGCCGTTAGTCGTTTCGTATCTCCGCCACGACCACCTCTTCCTCGATCAGGTGACCGTCCGCCAGGCGGAGCACGCGGTCCATGCGCGCCGCAAGGTCCAGATTGTGGGTGGCGATCAGGGCGGCGACGCCGGACTGGCGCACCAGGCTCAAGAGCTGGTCGAAGACACGTTCGGCGGTCGATGGATCGAGATTGCCGGTGGGCTCATCGGCGAGAAGGACGTGCGGGCCATTGGCGACGGCTCGCGCAATGGCCACGCGCTGCTGCTCGCCGCCTGAGAGTTCGCCCGGCCTGTGCTCGGCGCGGTCGCCGAGCCCGAGAGATTGCAGAAGCTGTCTTCCCCGCTCCTCGGCTTCCGCGTGCGACAGGCCGAGGATGGTTTGCGGCAGCACGACATTCTCGAGCGCACTGAAATCTCGCAACAGATGATGGAACTGAAATACGAAGCCGATATCGGAGCGACGTTTCGTGGTGCGCTCGGCATCGCTCAGCTTCACGCAATCGACCCCATCGATGAAGACCGCGCCGCCATTGGGCCGTTCCAGTAATCCCGCAATGTGCAGCAGGGTCGATTTGCCGGCGCCGGAGGGACCCAGCAGTCCCACCGCCTCGCCGGCACGCAACGAAGCGGATGCGCCGCGCAAGATCTCGATCTTCTTGTCGCCTTGGGCAAAGGCGTGGACCAGGTTTTCGAGGCGAAGCACTGGGGCAGTTTGCAGAGTATCCACCACGCGTCCCTACTCGTTGCGTAAAGCTTCGACGGGATCGAGGCGAGACGCGCTCCAAGATGGGTAGAGCGTTGCGATGATCGACAGCGTCAGCGCCATGATGACGACGGTGACGGTTTCGCCGCTGTCCATCTCGGCAGGCATCTGCGTGAGATAATAAAGTTCGGGCGAGAACAGCTCGGTGTCGGTGATCCAGGCGATGAACTCGCGCAAGGTCTCGATGTTCCAGCAGACCAGAACGCCGAGCGCGAGGCCTGCAAGCGTGCCGGAAATGCCGATGGTGGCGCCGGTGATGCAGAAGATGCGCATGACGGCATGCCGCGTGGCGCCCATGGTTCGGAGAATCGCGATGTCGCGGACTTTGTCCTTCACCAGCATGCGCATGCCGGAGATGATGTTCAGCGAGGCAACCAGCACGATCAGGGTCAGGATCAGGAACATGACATTGCGTTCGACCTCGAGCGCGGTGAAGAAGGTCGCGTTCCGCTGCCGCCAGTCGCTGATATAGATGGTGGGACCGCCGGCCTCGATGACCTTGGGGGCAAGCTCGTTGACACGGTCCGGGGAATCCAGCGCCACTTCGAGCACGGTGACCGCGTCAGGCTGATTGAAATAAGCCTGAGCTTCCTTCAGCGGCATGAACAGGATGCTGGAATCGTACTCCGCCATGCCGATCTCGAAGATGGCGACGATCGGATAGCGCTTCACGCGCGGCACGGTGCCGAGCGCGGTTCTTGCGCCATTCGGCGACAGCATCGTCACCTCATCGCCGAGCTTCAAATTCATCTCGTTGGCAAGCCGCGAGCCGATGGCGACGCCAGGTATCGTGTCCCAACCATCCAGCGTGCCAAACTTGATATTGTCCGCGATCGCTTTCAGCTTTTTGAGATCGGCTTCCCGCAAGCCCCGCACCAGCGCGCCTGTCGAGTTTGGCGGCGCAGACAGCAACACTTGGCCTTCGATCAAGGGAAGCGCGTATTTGACGCCTTGTACGCCCTGAATGCGAGACGCCACGGGGTCGTAATCGGTGAAGCGGCCTTCCATGCTGTGCACGATGATGTGGCCGTTGAGGCCGAGCATCTTGTCGAACAGCTCCTGACGGAAGCCGTTCATCACCGCCATGACGATGATCAAGGTGGCGACGCCGAGCGCGATGCCGAGGAAGGAAAAGCCGGCGAAGACCGAGATGAGGCCCTCTTTGCGGCGTGCTCTCAGATAGCGGAACGCGACGAGCCATTCGAAAGGCGAAAAGGGTCCGGTGCCGGAGGCGTTTTTCATGCGGCCACCTTCCTCGCTTCATTCGAAGCACTGACAAGACGGTTTAGCGCGGCATCGATCGGCAACGTCTCGCGCGCGCCCGTCGCGCGCTCTTTCAATTCCACGTCGCCGGATTGCAGACCTTTCGGTCCGACGATGAGCTGCCAGGGCAGGCCGATCAGATCGAAGGCCGCGAATTTGGCCCCTGCCCGCTCGTCGCGGTCGTCATAGAGAACGTCAAGCCCGGCTTTCTCAAGCTTGGCATAGAGATCCTCGCAAACTTTGTCGGTCGCAGCGTCGCCCACTTTGACATTGATGAGGCCGACATCGAAGGGCGCCACCGATTTCGGCCAGATGATGCCGGCATCGTCATGCGAGGCTTCGATGATCGCGGCAGGCAGGCGCGACACGCCGATGCCGTAAGAGCCCATCTCCACTGGCACCACAGTACCGTCGGGGCCTTGCACCTTGCAGTTCATCGGCGCGGAATATTTGGTGCCGAAAAAGAAGATATGTCCAATCTCGATGCCGCGCGCCTTCACCCGCTTCGCCTCGGGCACTTCGGTTTCGAAGCGTGCCGCATCGTGCTTTTCGGAGGTGGCGGCATATTTGCCGGTCCAGGCGCGGATCAGCGGGGTGAGATCGGCGTCATAGTCGAGATCGGGACCGGGCGGGCTCATCTCGACGAGGTCCTGGTGACAATAGACCTCGCTCTCGCCGGTCTCGGCGAGGATGATGAATTCGTGGCTGAGATCGCCGCCGATCGGGCCGGTCTCCGCCGCCATGGGAATCGATTTCAGACCCATGCGCCCGAAGGTGCGCAAATAAGAGACGAACATCCGGTTATAGGATTTCCTGGCGTCGTCGACGGTGAGGTCGAAGGAATAGGAGTCCTTCATCAGAAATTCGCGGCCCCGCATCACCCCGAAGCGCGGCCTGATCTCGTCGCGGAACTTCCATTGGATGTGGTAGAGGATGCGCGGCAATTCCTTGTAGGACTTCACTCCGTCGCGGAAGATGGCGGTGATCATCTCCTCGTTGGTCGGACCGTAGAGCATGTCGCGCTCATGGCGGTCGGCGATGCGGAGCATCTCCTTGCCGTAAACGTCGTAGCGTCCGCTTTCGCGCCAGATTTCCGCGGGCTGAATGGTGGGCATCAGCAGCTCGATGGCGCCGGCCCGGTCCTGCTCTTCGCGGACGATCTGCTCGATCTTGCGGAGCACGCGAAACCCCAGCGGCAGCCAGCTATAGATGCCGGCGCTGGATTGCCGGATCATGCCTGCCCGGAGCATCAGCCGGTGCGAGACGATCTCGGCTTCCTTCGGATCGTCGCGCAAGAGCGGCAGGAAATAGCGGCTGAGGCGCATTGGGGCCCATGTCGATTATTGGGCGGAGGCGAAGCCAGCCGCCTTGGTTTGCGTCGCTCGCCGGAGGGTCCAGCGGGCGGAATGTCTCGCGCTAATAGCGTAGTTTGGCGAGAGTAAGCAATGCAGGCGATCGGCAAGGCCGCTCAATTTGAGTTGAGGGGAAGCATAGGGCCAAAGCAAGCGAATCCGCGGGCCCGGTTTCACCTGGGGGCGGACGGATATTATCCAAAAGTTCGAGTCAAGCGGAAAAGATGCTCCGCTTCGTCACAATCATGGTGACAATTTGGCGCGGCCTTGCTAGGCTCGTCTTTACAACGTGATGAGAGTTCGGGGCCGGTAATCGATCTCGAAGTTCGGGCGTTGAGATTGGACCAGGTCCAAGTCTTGGGAGGAAGTAGCTCCAGGCGCGTCCCAGTACGGATGGCGCCGCTCTTAATAGCCAGCAAACTCGATTGTCGACTGACTGCGGGATTTGCCACGTCTTTAGGAGACAAGGAGCACCGATACTGAAGCAAGGTCGTCTCGACCTTGCTTTTTTTTGCCTTCAGTTCCTTGACGGAAGCGCGCCGCCTATCGCACGGTGTCGTAGCGGGGCAGGAATGGAATGTCGTCGAGCGTGATCACGTGATGCACGATGATCACGTAGAGCGCGGCGAACACGATGCTGGCGACGACGGTGGTGCCAAGCAGCTTCGGCAAGAGATGCGGGTTATGCGGCGCACTCTCGGCGGTCCCAGGGGTGATATTGCCGTCATCCGACTGGGTGCGGACGCCGATCGGCAGAATGGCGAACAGCACGATCCACCAGATCACGAGATACATGGAGAGGGCGAAGGCGATCGTCATGCTCTAGGCCTGCTCGAGCTCGACCAGGGTGCCGCAGAAATCCTTCGGATGCAGGAATAGCACGGGCTTGCCGTGGGCGCCGATCTTGAGCTCGCCATCGCCGAGCACGCGCGCGCCTTCCGCGATCAGCTTGTCGCGCGCCTTGACGATATCGTCGACCTCGTAACAGAGATGATGAATGCCGCCGGAGGGGTTCTTGGCGAGAAAGCCGGCCACGGGAGATTTGTCGCCGAGCAGACCGAGCAGCTCGATCTTGGTATTGGGCAGTTCGATGAAGACCGTGGTCACGCCATGCTCGGGCTGATCGACCATCTCCGAGACTTTGGCGCCAAGCATGTTGCGATAGACGTCCGACGCGGCCTTCAAGTCCGGCACGACGATGGCAACGTGGTTCAAGCGTCCGATCATTCCGACATTTCCTTAGAATTCTTGCACTTTGTAAGCTGCCTATTTAATCCGCTGCGCGCCTACTTGAGCGCTATAGCACCGTTAGCAATACCGAGCACACGGGCTTCTTGCCCCAGGCTTGATTGATGGCCGAGCGGACCGCGCGTTTGACGGCCTCGGCGACCATGGCGTGATCTTTGCGGCGTGGCTTCGGAATGCTTTGCAGGGTGCCGCGAACGGCGTCGCGCACGATATCTTCAAAAGGCGTTCCCTCGCGGTCGGTGCCGGGTATGCCTTGCAGCGCGATCTCGGGATCGGCGAGGAGGACGCCCTTATCCGACATGACGAGGGAGACAGCGACCGACCCGGCGAAACTCAGCTTGCGCCGTTCGCGCACCTGGCCGTCATCGGCGCGGGTGACGATGGCGCCGTCGCGATAGAGCCGCCCGACCGGTACCTCGTCCACGATTTTGGGCGGAAGCGGCAGCAGGCGCAGCATGTCTCCGTTTCTCACCCGTACCACCTCTTCGACGCCGAGAGATTCCGCGAGCCGCGCATGCGCCTCCAAATGCATGCCCTCCCCGTGCATGGGAACGGCGATCTTGGGCTTGGTCCAGGCATAAAGCTGCTCCAGCTCGCCACGGCGGGGATGGCCGGAGACGTGCACTTGCGCGTCGTTATCGGTGATGATTTCGGCGCCCATGTCGGCAAGCCCATTCTGCACGCGCGACACGGCCTTCTCATTGCCTGGGATGGTGCGCGAGGAAAAGATCACGCGATCGCCGGGGTCGAGACTGACATTGGGATGTTCGTCTTGGGCGATGCGGGCCATGGCGGCGCGGGCCTCGCCCTGGCTGCCGGTGCAGAGCGCCACGACTTTACCCGCCGCGATGTTCTCGAACTCGGTCTCTTGCGCGTAATCGAGATCGCGATCGAGATACCCCGTCTCTTGCGCGGCCTCGATGACGCGGTTCATGGCGCGGCCGACGACGACGAGTCTCCGGCCTGCGGCGCGTGTGGCGGCGGCGACAGAGCGGATGCGGGCGACGTTGGAGGCGAAGGTGGTCACGGCGACGCGGCGTGGTGCCTCGCGGATCAACCGTTCCAGCGTGACGGCGACATCGGCCTCGGAGGCCGAGACGCCCTGGCGCATGGCGTTGGTGGAATCGCAGATCAGCGCATCGACACCCTCTTTGCCGATCGCGATTAGACGCTCTTTATCCGTGGGCGCACTGGTCAGCGGCGTTTCGTCGAGCTTCCAGTCGCCGGAATGGATCACGGTGCCAAGCTCGGTCCGGAGCACGATCGCCGAAGGCTCGGGGATCGAATGCGACATGTTGACGAGCTCGATATCGAAGGGACCGATCTTGCGGCGATCGCCAAGCGGAATAATGCGCAACGGAAAGTCCTGGCCGAAGCCGTTATCGGCGAGTTTGGCTTTCAGCATCGCCGCGGTAAAGGGCGTGGCGTAGACGGGGATGTTTCCGAGCCGGGGCCAAAGCTCGGCAACGGCGCCGAAATGGTCCTCATGGGCGTGCGTGAGGACGAGGCCCAGCAGGTTCGGGCGCTCGGTTTCAAGAAAGGTGATGTCGGGCAGGATCACGTCGATGCCGGGCTCGAATTCGCCGCCGAAGGCGATGCCCATATCGACGATGAGCCAGTCGCGCTCGGCCTCCGGCCCATAGCCATAGACGTAGAGATTCATGCCGATCTCGCCCACGCCGCCAAGGGGGACGAAGACGAATTCGGGCTTCCGCGCTTCGGAGCGTCGCGACATTCAGCGCGTGCCGAAGAACACGTCGCCGGCGGCAACGCGACGCTCGGCGCCATCGCTCATGAGGAGGCGAAGCGCGCCTTCGGAGTCGAGCCCGGCAAATACGCCCTCGGTCTCCGGCTCGTCCTTGATGCGAACGCGTAACGGTCTTCCCGTGGGGCCGGCGCGATCGAGCCAAGCGCGCCGGATCACGCCGAACATGGCGCCATTGTCCCAGCGCCCAAGCCAATAATCCGTAAGCTCGGCCAGCGCTTCGAGGGCTTCAGCGGGCGTAACGTTGATGCCATGGGCGGCGAGGCTCGTCGCCGGCACGGCCAGGCCCTCTGGATGGCGGCCGATATTGATGCCCGTGCCAATGATGACAATCGTGCGGTTTGATACTTTCCTCTCCGCGCTTTCAAGCAACATGCCGGCGACCTTGGCTTCCTCCAGCATGACGTCGTTCGGCCATTTAAGAAGGATTTCAGGATGGCTCGTCTCGCCCATCAATTTGTCGATGGTGTCGTAAGCGACCACGCCTGCGAGGAGCGCGAGCTGAGAGGCGGTGCGCAAGGGACAGGCGACGCCGATCAAGAGGCTCGCGAACAAATTACCGGCTTGCGAATGCCATTCGCGGCCCTGCCGCCCACGGCCCGAGGATTGCCGCGCCGACCACACCCAAAGCGGGCCCGGCTCGCCGGCATTGGCGCGCCGCATGGCTTCGGCATTGGTTGAGTCGGTGGTTTCGAGTTTGACCAGACGATAGCCGGCCGGAAGTTTCGGTGATGATAGGGACATCAGAACAATGACTTAGAGGCGGCCTCGGCGATGGAAACAAGCGGCGATGGATAAACGAAAAACAGCAGCGTGAATAGCCCGGTTACGGTCAGCACGCCCGCCAGGGCTGTCGGCATCGGATCGAAGCGCTCCGCGGGCGCGTCGAAATACATGAGCTTGACGATGCGGAGATAATAATAGGCGCCCACCGCGCTCAACAAGACGCCGATAACCGCGAGCGGGTAGAGACCGGCGTGAATCGCGGCCAGGAACACGTAGAACTTGGCGAAGAAGCCCGCCAGAGGCGGGATGCCCGCGAGCGAGAACAGCAGCATGGCGAGCGTGAAGGCCATCAGCGGATTGGTGCGCGAAAGCCCGGACAGCGCGTCGATATCTTCGACCATGCGGCCATTCCGGCGCATGGCGAGGATGCAGGCGAAGGTGCCGAGCGTCATGGCGAGATAGATGGCGAGATAGACGATCACGCCTTCCACGCCCTCCGAGGTGCCTGCGGCGAGGCCTACAAGCGCGAAGCCCATATGGCCGATCGAGCTATAGGCCATCAGCCGCTTGATATTGGTCTGGCCGATCGCGGCAAAGGCGCCGAGACCCATCGAGGCGATGGCGAGGAAGGTCACGATCTGTTGCCATTCGACGGTGACGGACGGGAAGCCCGCGACCAGCGCGCGCACGGTGAGCGCAAAAGCGGCGAGCTTGGGCGCGGCGGCAAAGAAGGCAGTGACGGGGGTCGGCGCGCCCTCGTAGACGTCCGGCGTCCACATATGGAAGGGCACCGCGGAAATCTTGAAGGCGAAGCCCGCCATCAAAAACACGAGGCCGAAGATCAGACCGAGATTGGCGCCGGAAGGCTGCACGGCTTCGGCGATGGTGGCGAACGCGGTCGAGCCGGTGAAGCCGTAGATCAGCGAGGCGCCGTAGAGCAGCATCCCGGAGGAGAGCGCGCCGAGCACGAAATATTTTAGTCCCGCCTCACTCGATTTGGCGCTGTCACGGTCGAACGCCGCAAGCACGTAGAGTGCGAGACTTTGGAGCTCGAGGCCGACATAGAGCGAGATGAGATCGTTGGCCGAGATCATCATCATCATGCCGGTGGTGGCGAGCAGCACCAGAACCGGAAACTCGAATTTGAGCCGCCCTTCCCCTCGCCAATAATCGAGCGACATGAGAAGCGCCGCGGCGGCCCCGGTCAGTGTCAGGAGCTTCATCACGCGCGCAAAAGAATCGACGATGAAGCTGCCCTGGAAGGCGGTTTCGGTGCCTTGTCCTTGCGCGACGAACACGCCGGCTACGATGATAACGAGAATAGCGAGGCCGAGCACGAGTTCGCCCCGATCTTTTCGCAGAAAGACGCCGAGCATAAGAAGCGCCATGGCGCCGCAGGCCAAGACGAGTTCGGGCAGGATGGTGGTGAGACTGAAATCCACGAGCAGGCTTCCTATGGCGCGAGCGCGAGCCGCGCCTGTTCAGCAGCGGCAAGCGCCGTATGATAGTTCTTGATCAAGGCATCGACTGAGACCGCGCTCGCATCGAGGATGGGCGCAGGATAGAAGCCGAAGAAGATCGTGAGCAGGATGAGCGGCGTCATCACGGCGATCTCGCGCCAGGTGAGATCCTGGATGAATTTCAGACTCGGCTTTTCCAACTTGCCGAAGATGAGACGGCGATAGAGCCAAAGCGCGTAGGCTGCCGACAGGATGATGCCAGTGGTGGCCAGCGCGGCAACCCATGTATTGACGCGGAAGGCGCCGGTCAGGCTCAAAAACTCACCAACGAAGCCGGATGTGCCGGGTAGCCCGACATTGGCGAGGGTGAACACCATGAAGCAGAAGGCGTAAAGCGGCATGCGGTCGGCGAGCCCGCCATAGGCCGCGATCTCGCGGGTGTGCATGCGGTCATAGATGATGCCGACCGAGAGGAAGAGCGCGCCGGAGACGATGCCGTGGGACAGCATCTGGAAGATGCCGCCCTGGAGCCCCTGCATGGTGAGGGTGAAGATGCCGATGGTGACGAAGCCCATATGGGCCACGGAGGAATAGGCGATCAGCTTCTTCATGTCTTCTTGGGCGAGCGCCACTAGCGAAGTGTAGATGATGGCGATGACGGAGAGCGCGAAGATCAGCGGTGCGAACTCGGCCGAAGCGAGCGGAAACATCGGGATCGAGAAGCGCAAGAAGCCGTAGCCGCCCATCTTCAAGAGAATGCCGGCGAGGATCACCGAGCCTGCGGTCGGCGCCTCGACATGGGCGTCGGGCAGCCAGGTATGCACCGGCCACATCGGCAGCTTCACGGCGAAGGACGCCAGGAAGGCGAACCACAGCCATGTCTGCATTTCAGGCGGGAAGGTGTGGGCGAGCAGCGTCGGGATGTCGGTGGTGCCGGCCTCCCAATAGATCGCCATGATGGCGAGCAGCATCAGAAGCGAGCCGGCCAGCGTATAGAGGAAGAATTTGAAGCTCGCGTAGACGCGGCGTCGACCGCCCCAGATGCCGATAATGAGAAACATCGGGATCAATCCGCCCTCGAAGAAAAGGTAGAAGAGAACAAGATCGAGGCTGGTGAACACGCCGAGCATCAGCGTCTCGAGCACCAGGAAGGCGATCATATATTCCTTCACCCGCGTCGTGATGGATTGCCAGCTCGCCAGGATGCAGAGCGGCATCAGGAAGGCCGTGAGTACGACGAAGAGCATGGAGATGCCATCGACGCCCAAGCGGTATTTGATGGCGCCGAGCCAGGCGCGTTCCTCGAGGAATTGAAACTGCGCCGTGGTCGGATCGAAGGCCCGCCACAGCAGCAGCGACAGACCGAAGGTTACAAGCGTGGTCCAAAGCGCGATGTAGCGCGCGTTTCGGTTGACGCTGTCGTCGTTGCCGCGCAGGAGGACGATCAGCAGCGCGCCGAGCAGAGGCAGGAAGGTGATGGTGGAGAGGATCGGCCAGCTCATCGCGGCAGCCCTCCGTTCCAGAACAGGAAATAGGTGACGATCAGGGCCACGCCGATCAGCATGACAAAGGCATAGTGATAGATATAGCCGGTCTGGAGCCTGACCACGCGATTGGTCACGTCGATGACGCGCGCGGCGACTCCGTCGGGACCGATGCCGTCGATGATGGCGCCATCGCCGGTCTTCCAGAGGAAGTGCCCGAGCCGTTTCGCCGGCCGCACAAAGATCGCGTCATAAAGCGCGTCGAAATACCAGGCATTGAGCAGGAATTGATGGGCGCCGCGGAAGCGCTTGGAGAGGCCGAAGGGCACCAGCGGATTGCGGATATAGAAGTACCAGGCGACGGCAAAGCCGGCCGCCATGGCGAGAGTTGGCGCCAGCATGACAAGGATTGGGACGTGATGCTCGGCCCCTTCATGGGTCACCAGCGAGCCGCGCCAGAATTCGGTCTGCTCGCTGCCGATGAAGAGATTGGCGAAGGCCGCGCCAGCCAAGAGCGAGCCGACGGAAAGAACGATGAGCGGCAGGCCCATGGTCCAGGGCGGCTCGTGGGCGTGCTCGAGCATTCCCTTCGGCTCGCGGGGCTTGCCCTCGAAGACCAGGAACATCAGCCGCCAGGAATAGAATGAGGTCAGCAGCGCCGCGACCAGCGTTGCGACGAAGGCAAACAGCGCGACCGGCGAATGTGACGCGTAAGCCGTCTCGATGATGGCGTCCTTGGAGACAAAGCCCGAGGTGAAGGGAAACCCGGTCAGCGACAGAGTTCCGATCAGCATTACGGCCCAAGTGAAAGGCAGCGCCTGACGCAACGCCCCCATGCGGCGCATGTCCTGCTCGTGATGCAGCGCATGGATCACCGCGCCTGCGCCTAAGAACAGCAGCGCCTTGAAGAAGGCGTGGGTGAAGAGGTGGAAGATGCCGGTGCCGTAAGCGCCGAGCCCCTCCGCCACGAACATGTAACCGAGCTGCGAGCAGGTCGAGTAGGCGACGACGCGCTTAATATCTGTCTGCACGAGGCCGACGGTCGCGGCAAAGAAGGCCGTGATAGCGCCGACCACGGCGACAACATTGAGAGCGATCGGTGCCAACTCGAACAGCGGCGACAGCCGCGCCACCATGAAGACACCGGCCGTCACCATGGTCGCGGCATGGATCAGGGCCGAGACGGGTGTCGGGCCTTCCATGGCGTCGGGCAGCCAGGTGTGCAGCAGGAACTGCGCGGACTTGCCCATGGCGCCCATGAAAAGCAGCAGGCAGATCAGCGTCAGCGTATCGACCTGCATGCCCAGAAACGGCATGGTCTTGCCGGCGACGCCCGGGGCAGAGGCAAATACGGCGTCATACTGAATGGTGTCGAACACGCTGAAGATGGCGAAGATGCCGAGCGCAAAGCCGAAATCGCCGACGCGGTTGACGACGAAGGCTTTGATGGCGGCCGCGTTGGCGGAAGGCTTGTGATACCAAAACCCGATCAGAAGATAGGAGGCGAGGCCCACGCCTTCCCAGCCGAAAAACAGCTGCAGAAAGTCGTTGGCCGTGACCAACGCCAGCATGGCGAAGGTGAACAGCGAGAGATAGGCGAAGAAGCGCGGACGGTGCGGGTCCTCCTCCATGTAGCCGACGGAATAGAGGTGGACGAGGCCGGACACGGTGGTGACGACAACCAGCATCACCGCGGTCAAGGTGTCGATGCGAAGCGACCAGACTCGATTTCAGATCGCCGGAGACGATCCAATTCAGGAGCTCGATGCGGACGTCGTGGCCTTGAAGCGCCACCTGATAAAACGCGAACCAGGAGAGCAGGCACGACACCAGCACGAGCGTCGTGGTGATGGTCTCGCAGGCGCGCGTGCCGGCCAGCCGTCCGAACAGGCCTCCGAAGATGGCCCCGATCAAGGGCAGGAAGAGAATGGCCTGATACATGCCCTCGCGCCCTAGCCCTTCAACAGATCAATTTCGGCGACGTCGATGGTGCGCCGGTTGCGGAAATAGGCGACGACGATTGCCAAGCCGATGGCAGCTTCTGCGGCTGCGACCGTGAGCACGATCAGCGCGAAGACCTGACCGACGAGATCGGCGTGAAAGCTGGAAAACGCCACGAGGTTCAAGTTCACCGCGAGCAGCATCAGCTCGATCGACATGAGGATGACGATGACGTTCTTGCGGTTGAGAAAGATGCCGAACATGCCGAGCGTGAACAGACATCGCGGCGACAGTGAGGTAATGCGAGAGACCAATGATCATAGGAGGCCCCTCCCCGATTGCACCTTGACCAGCTCGACCGAACTCTTGCGTCTGACTTGCGCGGTGATGGATTGACGGCGCACGCCTTCTTTATGGTGCAGCGTCAGCACGATGGCGCCGATCATGGCGACGAGCAGGATCAGGCCCGCAGCCTCGAACAGATAGACATATTTGGTGTAGAGGATTTCGCCGAGCGCGGCGGTGTTGCTGATGTTCTGCGCCGTGGGCGCTTGCGGCGACGATGCCGGCGATACCGCCCAGGCACCGAACACAAAAATCAATTCAACGAGGAGCAAGAGACCGACCGTGGCACCGATGGGGAGATATTTGCTGAAGCCGGCGCGAAGCTCGGCGAAATCGACATCGAGCATCATCACCACGAACAGGAACAGCACCATCACCGCGCCGACATAGACGACGACCAGGATCATCGCCAGGAACTCGGCACCAAGCAGGATGAACAGACCCGAGGCGTTGAAGAAGGCGAGGATCAGAAACAGCACGGCATGCACCGGGTTCTTGGCGGAGATCACCATGAAGGCCGCGCCGACGCAGACAATCGCGAACAGATAAAAGAAGGCGGCGGAGAGAACCATCACTCTCCCCTTACCGGTACGGCGCGTCGAGCGCGAGGTTCGTGGCAATCTCGCGCTCCCAGCGATCGCCGTTCGCGAGCAGCTTGTCCTTGTCGTAGTAGAGCTCCTCGCGCGTCTCGGTGGCGAACTCGAAATTCGGTCCCTCGACAATGGCATCCACCGGACAGGCTTCCTGACAGAAGCCGCAATAGATGCACTTCACCATGTCGATGTCATAGCGGGTGGTGCGGCGGGTGCCGTCATTGCGGCTCGGTCCGGCTTCGATGGTGATGGCTTGCGCCGGGCAGATCGCCTCGCACAGCTTGCAGGCGATGCAGCGCTCTTCGCCATTCGGGTAACGCCGGAGTGCATGCTCGCCCCTGAAGCGTGGCGATAGCGGCCCGCGCTCATAGGGGTAGTTGATGGTGGCCTTGGGTGCGACGAAATATTTCATGGCGAGCCAAAAGGCCGAGACGAACTCGGTCAGCAGCAGGGATTTGGCGGTGTCGCTGAAACGTTTCACGCGTATCCTCTCCTCACACTTGCTGCCAGAGCTTGAGCACGGCCGCCACGATCACGACCATGGCGAGCGACAGCGGCAGGAACACCTTCCAGCCGAGCCGCATCAGCTGGTCGTAGCGATAGCGCGGCACGAAGGCCTTGACCATGGCGATGAGGAAAAACAGGAAGCAAACCTTGCCGACAAACCAAAATACCCCTGGAATCCAGGTGAAGGGCCGGACCGGGAACAGCGGCAACCAGCCGCCCAAGAACAAGATGGTGCCTAGCCCGCACATCAGAACGATGGCGACATATTCGCCGAGCATGAACAGCATATAGGGCGTGGACGAATATTCGACCATGAAGCCGGCGACGAGCTCGGACTCGGCTTCGAGCAGATCGAAGGGCGGCCGGTTGGTCTCCGCAAGCGTCGAGATGAAGAACACCACGAACATCGGGAACAGCGGCAGCCAATACCAATTGAACAGCCCGAAGCGGCCGTCTTGCGCGGCGACGATCTCGCTCAAGTTCAGCGACCCGGCGCAGAGCAGCACGGTGACGATGACGAAACCGATCGAAACCTCGTAGGAGACCATCTGTGCTGCGGAGCGGAGCGCGGCGAGGAAGGCATATTTCGAGTTCGAGGCCCAGCCGGCCATGATCACGCCGTAGACCATCAGGCTCGAAATGGCGAAGATGTAGAGCACGCCGACATTGAGATCGGCGACGGCCCAGCCTTTGGCCACCGGTATGACTGCCCAGGCGGATAGCGCAAGCCCCGCGGTGATCAGAGGCGCTAGGAGGAACAGACCCTTATTGGAGCCAGCTGGAATGATGACCTCCTTGAAGACGAATTTCAGGAGATCGGCGAAGGACTGAAACAGGCCGAAGGGTCCGACGACATTGGGTCCACGGCGCATCTGCACCGCCGCCCAGACCTTACGGTCGGCATAAAGCAAGAACGCCACGATGATCAGCAACGTGACCATGATCGCGAGGCTCTGCGCCACGATCAGTGTGAGCGGCCAGCCATAACTCGACCAGAGCTCAGCCATCGGTGCCGGTCGCTTTCTTGGCGCCGTTGGCATGGAGCGCGCTCAAGTTTGCCATCAGCCCGGAGGCGCGGGCGATCGGATTGGTGAGATAGAAGTCACTGAACCTCGACTCGAACCGTGCTTTGTTCGTCTTGGCCTTGCTCTTGGCGAGTTTCTCGATGGCGCTTGGGTCGGACGGCGCGATCGCATCGAGATTTGCTAAATGCGGGCAGGACTCGAACAGCTTGGAGCGAAGTTCGTTCAGAGTATCGAAGGGCAGCTTCTGTTTCAGCACGGCCGACAGAGCGCGCAAGATCGTCCAATCTTCGCGGGCGTCGCCCGGCGGGAACACCGCGCGGCTTGTCATTTGCGGGCGCCCCTCGGTGTTGACGTAGATGGCGTTCTTCTCGGTATAGGCGGCGCCCGGAAGCACGACATCGGCGCGATGCGCGCCGCGATCGCCGTGACTGCCCTGATAGATGACGAAGGCCGAGCCTAGACGCTCCATCTCGATTTCGTCGGCGCCGAGCAGGTAAACCATATCGATGTCGCCCTTCTCGGCGCCATCGAGAATGGACTCCACATCGCGACCGCCCTTCCCCGGCACGAAGCCGAGATCGAGACCGCCGACGCGGCCCGCGGCATTGTGGAGCACGTTGAAACCGTTCCAACCGAGATCGGGCTTGAGTGCGCCCAATGTCTTTGCGGCCTGAGCGGCAAGGATAAGCACGCCGTCGCCGTCGGGCCGCGCAAGCGCGGCTTGGCCGAGGATCAGAAGTGGCCGTTCGGCGCTGCTGAGCTTTTTGGCAAAGTCGTGAGAGCCGTCGGCGATCTTGGCGAGGGTTTCGGGGCCGGCGCCGAGATAGTCGTAAGGATAGGTCAGATCGACTTCTTCCCCGATCAGGCCAATCGGAATGCGTCCCTGCCCCTGACGGTAGCGCTTCAGGATGCGGGCATTGAGCACCGCCGCCTCGATGCGTGGGTTGGTGCCGATCAGGAGGATGGCATCAGCCTGCTCGATGCCTTCGATAGTGGAATTGAAGAGATAGGTGGCGCGGCCGAGGGCCGGATCGAGCTTGGCGCCATCCTGGCGGCAATCGATGTTGGGCGAGCCGAGACCTTCGGCCAGCAGCTTGAGCGCGAACATTTCCTCGGCACCGGCGAGATCGCCGGCAATTGCGGCAAAGCGCATGCCGTCGAGGCCCTTGAGCTTCGCGGCAATGGCATGGAAGGCCTCGTCCCAGGTCGCCGGTTCGAGCCTTCCCTGCTTTCGGATGTAAGGACGATCGAGCCGCTGCGTCCGCAAGCCATCCCAGACATGGCGCGTCTTGTCGGAGATCCACTCTTCGTTGATGGCCTCGTTGATGCGGGGCAGGATGCGCAACACCTCTTTGCCGCGCGCGTCGACGCGGATATTGGAGCCCAATGCATCGGTGACATCGATCGACGGCGTCTTGGACAGCTCCCAGGGCCGCGCGACAAAGGCGTAAGGCTTCGAGGTCAGCGCGCCGACCGGGCAAAGATCGACCACGTTCCCCGACAGCTCCGACATCATGCCGTGCTCGAGATAGGTGGTGATTTCCATGTCCTCGCCGCGGCCGATGGCGCCCAGCTCCTCGACGCCGGCGACTTCGGTCATGAAGCGAATGCAGCGCGTGCAGTGGATGCAGCGCGTCATATAGGTGCCGATCAGAGGACCGAGATATTTCTCCTCGACCGCGCGCTTATTGTCCTGAAAGCGTCCGGCGTCGAAGCCGTAGGCCATGGTCTGATCTTGCAGGTCGCACTCGCCGCCCTGGTCGCAGATCGGGCAATCGAGCGGGTGATTGATCAGCAGAAATTCGAGCACGCCTTCGCGCGCCTTTTTCACCGTCTCGGATGTGGTGATGATGGTGGGCGGCGTGCCGTCGCGCGCCGGCCTGAGATCGTTGACGCTCATGGCGCAGGACGCGATCGGCTTCGGCATGCCGGCCACTTCGACCAGGCACATGCGGCAATTGCCGGCGATCGACAGCCGCTCGTGATAGCAGAAGCGCGGGACCTCGACGCCGGCCTGCTCGCACGCCTGAATCAGCGTGATGCCTGCGGGCACCTCGATGTCTTTGCCGTCGATGATCAGTTTAGGCATCGGCTCTAGCTTTGCGTTTGGTCGTCGTCTTCATGCGCCGGACGATACTGACAGAGGCCTTGGATGGTTCGGCCACGGCCGAGGCGATGAATTTCTGAAAGCGGGGATTGTATTGCAGCGGAAATTCCGAATTCAGGAAATGCGGTGACCGCAAATAGTCGCGGTGCAGCTGAAGCTGGCTGCGCAGCGTCGCCCGCCACTCCTTGGTCGGCATGAAATCCAAGATCTCGACGCAAGCGTCGAGCAGCGTGCCCATGAACCATTCATATCTCTGGAACAGCTCGGCAGCTGCCGTCGATGGTGAGCTTGTGATAGTCGAATTCCGCCAAATGCAGGCTCGGGTCGGCGAGTTTCGGATGATCGAACGCCAAACGGAGATAATCCCGCCAGAGCTCATGGGCATTGGCGTGGCGCTCGGCTCTGCGGGATTCCGTGATGGCGAGATGCGCGTAGACCAGTGCGGCAACGGCGGAAGCCGCGGTGAGCAGCGTTCCGATCTTTTCCGCATTGTCCCAAAGCCAATTCATGCCGGTTCCTACTATTCCGCAGCCACGGGAACGGAGGGCGCAAACGGCTTCGCAGCGCGCGCATCGATGCGGGCCTCGATGACATGGCGGAAATGCCGGATCAGCCCTTGCACGGGCCAAGCCGCGGCGTCGCCGAGCGCGCAAATGGTGTGGCCCTCGATCTGATAGCTCACGGAAAGCAGCATATCGATCTCGGCCTTCTCCGCCTCGCCCTTCGCCATGCGCTCGAGCACGCGCCACATCCAGCCTGTGCCCTCGCGGCAAGGCGTGCACTGGCCGCAGGATTCGTGTTTGTAGAAATAAGACAGGCGGGCGATGGCGCGGATGATGTCAGTGGACTTATCCATCACGATCACGGCGGCGGTGCCAAGTCCCGTCTTCAGGGTTTTCAGGCTGTCGAAATCCATGGACAGGTCGGTGCACTCGCTCGCGGGAATGCACGGCACCGAGGAGCCGCCTGGAATCACGGCGAGCAGATTGTCCCAGCCGCCGCGGACGCCGCCGGCATGCTTGTCGATCAGCTCGCGCAATGGAATGCCCATTTCCTCTTCGACATTGCAGGGCTCGTTGACGTGGCCGGAGATGCAGAACAACTTGGTGCCGGTATTGTTCGGCTTGCCGAGCGAGGCGAACCAGGCCGCGCCGCGGCGCATGATGTCGGGGACGACCGCGATCGACTCGACATTGTTGACGGTGGTCGGCGCGCCGTAGAGACCGACATTGGCCGGAAACGGGGGTTTGAGGCGCGGCATGCCCTTCTTGCCTTCGAGGCTTTCGAGCAGCGCGGTTTCCTCACCGCAAATATAGGCCCCTGCGCCGTGGCAGAGATAGAGATCGAAATCCCAGCCATTGAGATTGTTGTTGCCGATCAGCTTGGCGTCATAGGCCTCGTCGATCGCGCCCTGCAGCACTTCGCGCTCACGAATGAACTCGCCGCGAATATAGATGTAACAGGCATGCGCCCGCATGGCGAAGGATGCGATCAGCGCGCCCTCGATCAGGAGGTGCGGGTCGTGCCGCATGATGTCGCGGTCTTTGCAGGTGCCGGGCTCGGATTCATCGGCATTGATCACGACGTAGTTCGGACGTCCGTCGGATTGCTTCGGCATGAACGACCATTTCAAGCCGGTCGGGAAACCGGCGCCGCCCCGGCCGCGCAGACCCGAGGCCTTCACTTCTTCGATGATGCCCTCGTGACCGCGTTCGAGAATTGCCTTGGTGCCGTCCCAGGCGCCGCGCGCGCGCGCGGCTTTCAGCCTCCAGTCGTGGAAGCCGTAGAGATTGGTGAAGATGCGATCCTTATCGTCAAGCATCGCTGTGCCTCACATTGAGCAGCGTCTTCGGCCCTTTGAACGGCTCGGAGGAATGGCGGCCGTCTTGCGGGCCTGGCTTGACCTTCTTGCCTTCGCGCAGATCGTTGAGCACGCGCTCGAGGCTCTCCGGCGTCAGGTCCTCGTAATAATCCTTGTTGATCTGGACGACGGGGGCGTTGACGCAAGCGCCCAAGCATTCGACCTCGCTCCAGGAGAACATGCCGTCCTCGGTGACGTGACCGGGTGCGCCGATCATCCGCCGGCAGACGGATTTCAGCGCGTCGGCATCTCGGAGCCAGCACGGCGTCGTGCCGCAAAGCTGCACGTAGAATTTGCCGACCGGGGCCAGATTGAACATGGTGTAGAAGGTCGCGATCTCGTAGACGCGGATATAGGCCATGGCCAACATGTCGGCGATGTAACGCAGCGCCGGCTCCGGCAACCAGCCGCCGCATTGCTCTTGCGCGCGCCACAGCAGCGCCAGCACGGCGGACGCTTGTTTCCCTTCGGGGAACTTCGCGATTTGCCCCTTGGCCCATTGCAGATTTTCAGGGCTGAAGGCAAAGGCTTCTGGCTGCTCGGCGGCGAGACGGCGGACGCTCATAGTCGTTCTATCTACTCTCTGTTTCGGCTCGATCCGACCGTGTGGCCCGTTATTGATGCACGGTGCAGGAGGCGATCTTAGTCAGCCCCGCGCCCACATAGGCCCTGAAGCTGTAATAGCAAATCGCGGTCGAGAACTGCTTCTGCAGGGTTACCACAACGGCGTCGCCGGAGACCTTGCCCAATTGCCGCGTCACGGCTTCGGCCGGGATGAAAACCGTGGTCCTGACGACGAAACCGTCATTGACCAGATCCTTGAGACTTGAACCCGATTTGGATTCGCCCGTGGCAGTACCTTGCGCGGCCTCCTCTGGCGGCGCTTCCGCAGACTTCTTCTTCAGGGGCTTGCCGAAACCCTGTCGTGGCGGTGGGCCTTCCGGCGCCCCCTCTTTGACTTCCGCCGCTCCCTCCGGGAGCTTTTCCTCGCCGTCCTTGCTCTCGGTGGCGCCCTCCGGCAATTTCTCCTCATCGGCTGGCCTTATCTTTGTCCGACTGCTCGGCTGCGGGCTTCGCCTTATCCTTGTCGTCATCGGCGGCGAAGGCGAGCGGGGCCAGGCACAGCAGCGCGAAGGCGCTTAAGATCGCAGCAATCGAAACTCTCATCACTTCCCTCCTGATCTTGGACGGCTTGTCATCGATCGATCTCGCCAAACACGATGTCGATCGAGCCTAGCACGGCAGACACGTCAGCAAGCATATGGCCGCGGCACAAGAAATCCATGGCCGCGAGATGCACGAAACTCGGGGCCCTGATCTTGCAGCGATAGGGCTTGTTGGTGCCGTCGGAGACGAGATAGACGCCGAACTCGCCCTTGGGCGCCTCGACGGCGGCGTAAACCTCGCCTTTCGGCACGTGATAGCCCTCGGTGTAGAGCTTGAAATGATGGATCAGGGCTTCCATCGAGCTTTTCATCTCGGCGCGCTTCGGCGGCACCATTTTGTGGTTCTCGACATTGATGGGCCCGAGCTCGGTGGTGAGCCGCTCGCAACATTGCTTCATGATGCGGACCGACTGGCGCATCTCCTCCATGCGGACGAGATAGCGGTCGTAGCAATCGCCGTGCTTGGCGATCGGGATATCGAAATCGAGCTCGGAATAGCATTCGTAAGGTTGCGATTTGCGCAAATCCCAGGCCGCACCCGAAGCACGCACCATGACGCCGGAAAAGCCGAGCGCCCAGGCGTCGTCCAGCGTTACGACACCGATATCGACATTGCGCTGCTTGAAGATGCGGTTGTCGGTGAGGAGCGACTCGATGTCGTCGCAGACTTTGAGGAACGGATCGCAGAAGGCGTAGATGTCGGCGACCAGTTTCGGCGGCAGGTCCTGATGCACGCCGCCCGGACGAATATAGGCCGCATGCATCCGGCTGCCGCTGGCGCGCTCGTAGAACACCATCAGCTTCTCGCGTTCCTCGAAGCCCCAGAGCGGCGGGGTCAGCGCGCCGACATCCATGGCTTGGGTGGTGACATTGAGGAGGTGCGAGAGGAGACGGCCGATCTCGGAATAGAGCACGCGGATCAATTGGCCGCGGATCGGTACTGTCACGTCGAGCAGCTTCTCGACCGCGAGCGCGAAGGCGTGCTCCTGATTCATCGGCGCCACGTAATCGAGCCGGTCGAAATAGGGCACCGCCTGGAGATAGGTCTTGTGCTCGATCAGCTTCTCGGTGCCGCGATGCAAGAGACCGATATGCGGATCGATACGGTCGACGACTTCGCCGTCGAGCTCGAGCACGAGACGAAGCACGCCGTGCGCCGCCGGGATGTTGCGGCCCGAAATTGATGGTGAACTTGCGGTCTTCGGGCGCGGCCTGAGGTTTCTCCATGTCCGTCATGGCGTGGCCGCCAGTTCTGCCGCCTTTTCGAATTTGGCGGCGACGCCGCGGCGGAAACGGTCCCACGACACGATGAAGCGCTCATGCGTGCCGGTGCTGATCTCGTCGAACCCGTCATGGGCGCGAAGCTTGAACTTGGCTCGGGGTCCCCTCACCTCGATGCATTCGGCTTCGACGGTGACGACGAGACCGGGAGGCGTCGCGGATTTGTGGTTCACGTCGATATGGATGCCGAGACTGCCCTCGCCCTCATCGAGATGTGGCGCCAGCAATTGCACGCAGGTCCATTCCAGCAGCCCGACCATGAAGCCGGTGGCGAAGACTTCCGGCATCACTTGCAGTTCCGGTGCCTCGTCATAGAGATGCGGCACGGTCTTGGTCACCGGCACGGTGTAGGAGAAGCGGTGCGTCAGTCCGGGTTGCAGAGAAGGCTTCATGGCTTCTCGTCCCGCGGCTTGGCTTCGCCGGCCTTCTCGTCGCCGGGAATAGCGGCGCCCATGCCTTCCCAAGGACTCAAAAAGTCGAAGCTCCGATAATCCTGCATCAGCTTCACCGGCTCGTAGACCACGCGCTTCAGTTGATCGTCGTAGCGAAGCTCGACGAAGCCGGTGAGCGGGAAGTCTTTGCGCAACGGGTGACCTTCGAAGCCGTAATCGGTGAGCAGCCGGCGGAGATCCGGATGGCCTTCAAACAGAATGCCGTAAAGGTCGTAAGCCTCACGCTCGAACCAATTGGCGGCGGGGAACACGCCGACGACGCTGTCGACCGGGTTCTCCGGCATTGGTCCGGATCCGCACCCGGATGCGGTGGTTCAGCCAAGGGCTGAGCAGATGATAGACGACGTCGAAGCGCTCCTCGCGTTCCGGGTAATCGACGCCGCAAATGTCGATCAGGCAGCCGAAGCGGCATTTCGGATCGTCGCGTAGAAAGGTGAGGATCTCGACGATAGCCTCACGCTCGACCCCGATGGCGAGCTCACCATGGGCGACGTCGAAGCCAAACAGCTTCGGTCCCAGCTGCTCCGCCAGGTACGCACCCAGTCCGTTCAAAGCCTCATCCATAAAACGTCCAGACTGAATTGGACCGATCAGCGTTCGATCGTGCCGGTCCGCCGGATCTTCTTCTGCAAAAGGAGCACACCATAGACCAAGGCCTCGGCCGTCGGCGGGCAACCCGGGACATAGATGTCGACGGGCACGATGCGGTCGCAGCCGCGAACCACGGAATAGGAATAATGGTAGTAGCCGCCGCCATTGGCGCACGAGCCCATCGAGATCACGTAGCGGGGCTCGGGCATCTGGTCGTAGACCTTGCGCAAGGCCGGCGCCATCTTGTTGCACAGCGTCCCGGCGACGATCATCACGTCGGATTGTCGTGGGGATGCGCGCGGGGCGAAGCCGAAACGCTCGAGATCGTAGCGCGGCATCGAGGCTTGCATCATCTCGACGGCACAGCAGGCAAGCCCGAAGGTCATCCACATCAACGAGCCGGTCCGCGCCCAGTTGATGAGGTCGTCGGCGGTGGTGAGCAGGAAGCCCTTATCGGCGAGTTGATCGGAAAATTCGCCGAAGCCGGAACGCGCGGCGATCAGGCCGGAGCCTGCACCTTCCTTCGGTTGCTCAAAGACGGGGTTTGGGATCAATCCCATTCAAGCGCGCCCTTCCGCCATTCATAGACGAATCCAATGGTCAGAATGGCGAGGAAAACCATCATCGACCAGAAGCCAAAAGCGCCCACCTTCTCGAAGGCCACGGCCCAAGGGAACAGGAAGGCGACCTCAAGGTCGAAGATAATGAACAAAAGCGACACGAGATAGAAGCGCACGTCGAATTTCATGCGGGCGTCATCAAAGGCTTCAAAGCCGCATTCATAGGTCGAGACCTTCTCGGGATCCGGCTTGTTCGGCGCGATGAAGAAGGGCGCGGCGAGAAGCACGGCGCCAATGAAGAACGCGATTGCGACGAAGATGACGAGAGGAAGATAAGTTTGAAGCAACGGGCTCATGATTTTGCCGCCTCGCAAGGGCAATTTGGAGAAGGATCAAAATGGCGGGAGTGACGGGACTCGAACCCGCGACCTTCGGCGTGACAGGCCGACGCTCTAACCAACTGAGCTACACCCCCTAACGGGCCTGTTCGGCGGCCAGAGGCGATCCTAGTTGGCATGTACGGCCTGGGATTCGCCAAGTCAAGGTAAGGCGCCGTGCGGTTTTTGCGACGCCTTCACGTCACACTCTGATTGAGAGGTGTTGCGGCGGCGTAAACTGCGGAGCGCGAAGCGTGGTGGGCGGTGAGAGGCTCGAACTCCCGACATCCACGGTGTAAACGTGGCGCTCTACCAGCTGAGCTAACCGCCCGTCGCTCGCACCATGTCCGGAAACGTTGTCAGAAACAATAAGGCGAAGCCCCACGGCGCGCGAGGCTTCGCCTGAAAAATCTGTTTCGCGTTTTCAGCGACTAGCTGTTGCAGGCCTCTTTGAGAGCCTTGCCAGCGCGGAATTTCGGCACTTTCGATGCCGGAATATGGACCTTCTCGCCGGTGCGCGGATTGCGGCCCTCGGAGGCTTTGCGCTGTGCGACCTGGAAATTGCCAAAGCCCACGATGCGCACGACGTCACCGCCACGAAGCGCTTTTTCAATGTTGCTAAAAATTGCGTCGACGGCCTTCTCGGCCGAATCTTTCGACAGGTCGGAGTCTTTCGCCACTTGGGCGACCAGCTCGGCTTTGTTCACGGGTCTCATCCTTTCGCTCGGGCCCTGACTGTTCAGTCCGTATCGCGGGGCCGCGTTGGAGTAGGTACGGCTCGAAATCGCAAACAACTGGTATATGACTGACCCAAGAAGCTAGGAAAATCAACAAAAATGGCCCGAACTCTCCGTGGAGAGCCGGGCCATTCAATTAAGGCTAAACAGGGGCAATTGGCCCTATCCGGTCAATGAGCGGTAATGCCAGCCGGCGTTTCGTCCTTGGGCGCCGCGATCTCGCGGGACTTACTCTCGTCTTCCCAAACGATTGGCTGAGGTCGGCCGGGTGAAGGCGATTTTCACCACCTCGTCCATGCGGGAGACCGTCCGGATATCGAGCGCATTCTTAAGCTCGTCCGGTATCTCCGTGAGATCCTTGGCATTTTCGTCCGGAATGATCACGGTCTTGATGCCGGCCCGAAGTGCCGCCAGGAGCTTCTCCTTGAGGCCGCCGATCGGCAGAACCCGCCCACGGAGGGTGATTTCGCCGGTCATGGCAACCTCGCGCCTGACCGGAACACCGGTCATTAAGGAAATGATGGCGGTAACCATGGCGACGCCGGCCGAGGGTCCATCCTTCGGGGTGGCGCCCTCAGGCACGTGAACGTGAATGTCCCGCTTCTCGAAGAGCGGCGGCTCAATGCCGAATTCGACCGACCGGGAGCGCACATAGGCGTTGGCGGCCTGGATCGATTCCTTCATCACGTCGCGCAAATTGCCGGTGACGGTCATCTTGCCTTTGCCGGGCATCATCACGCCTTCGACGGTCAGGATCTCGCCGCCGACTTCGGTCCAAGCAAGGCCCGTCACGACGCCGACCTGATCCTCAAGCTCGGCCTCGCCATAGCGATATTTCGGCACGCCGAGATAGTCTTCGAGGTTTTTCAGCGTGATCGAGATGCTCTTCTTCTTGGTGGTGAGAAGCTCTTTGACCGATTTCCGGGCAAGCTTGGCGAGCTCGCGCTCAAGGCTCCGCACACCCGCTTCACGGGTGTAGCGCCGGATGATCTCCTTCAGCGCATCGTCATCGAGCATCCACTCCTCCGGCTCCAGACCATGCGCCTTGGTCTGCGAGGGAATGAGATGCCGCCTTGCGATCTCGATCTTCTCCAATTCGGTGTAACCCGCGATACGAATGATCTCCATGCGGTCCATCAGGGCCGGCGGGATGTTCAGCGTATTCGCGGTGGTGACGAACATCACGTTGGAGAGGTCGTAATCGACTTCCAGGTAATGGTCGTTGAAGGTGTGGTTCTGCTCAGGGTCGAGCACTTCCAGCAGCGCCGACGCCGGGTCGCCGCGGAAGTCCGCGCCCATCTTGTCGATCTCGTCCAACAGAAAGAGCGGGTTGGTCTTCTTTGCCTTCCGCATCGACTGGATGACTTTGCCGGGCATCGAGCCGATATAGGTGCGGCGGTGACCCCTGATCTCGGCCTCGTCGCGGACGCCGCCCAAGCTCATGCGGACGAACTCGCGGCCCGTGGCGCGCGCGATCGACTTGCCGAGCGAGGTTTTGCCGACACCGGGAGGACCGACCAGGCAAAGGATCGGGCCCTTCAGTTGATTGGTGCGGTTCTGCACCGCGAGATATTCAACGATCCGGTCCTTGACCTTTTCCAGCCCGTAATGGTCCTCGTCGAGGATCACTTGCGCCTCGTCCAGATCGCGCTTGACCTTGCCCTTGATCCCCCACGGGATCGTCAGCAGCCAGTCGAGATAGTTGCGGACAACAGTCGCCTCGGCAGACATCGGGCTCATCTGGCGGAGCTTCTTCAGCTCGCCGAGGGCCTTTTCCCGAGCCTCTTTCGACAGCTTGGTCTTCTCGATCTTCTGCTCGATCTCAGCCAGATCGTCGCGGCCCTCTTCGCCGTCGCCGAGTTCCTTCTGGATCGCCTTCATCTGCTCGTTCAGATAGTACTCGCGCTGCGTCTTCTCCATCTGACGCTTGACGCGGCTCCGGATCTTCTTCTCGACCTGGAGCACGGAGATTTCGCTCTCCATCAGCGTGAACACGCGCTCGAGCCGCTCGGAGATCGTGGTGATCTCGAGGATTTGCTGCTTCTCGGCGATCTTGATGGCGATATGCGAGGCGATGGTGTCGGCGAGCTTCGAGTAATCGTCGATCTGCGCCGTGGTGCCGAGCACCTCGGGCGAGATTTTCTTGTTGAGCTTCACGTAGCTCTCGAACTGAGTCACGACCGAGCGCGACAGCGCCTCGATCTCGTCCTCGGAGCCGACCGTCTCGGGCACGCGGTCGATCTCAGCCTCGAAATAATTCTCATTGTCGGTATAGCGCTTCACCACGGCGCGCACAGTGCCTTCGACCAGCACTTTGACCGTGCCATCGGGCAATTTGAGCAGCTGCAGCACGGAGGCGAGCGTGCCCATGGTGTAGATGCCGTCGGTCAGAGGCTCGTCGTCGCTGGCGTTCTTCTGCGCGACAAGCAGGATCTGCTTGTCGGTGCGCATGACTTCCTCGAGCGCCGCAATCGACTTCTCGCGGCCGACGAAGAGCGGCACGATCATGTAGGGGAACACGACAATGTCCCTGAGCGGCAGCACCGGATATAGCTCCGGGCCTGGGACTTTGACGCTTTGCGGCTTGGATTCGGTCATTGATGGTCCGTCGCTGTTCGAGTGCGCGGCGCGCTTGCACGCGCCACTACGGTCTTAGTACGCCCCTCCCCAGAAGCTACTTTTTTGGCCGGAAGATTATCCAGGCAAAGGCCGGGTTTTGCCCTGAGGCATATTGCCGGCCCGGCTTGGGTAAGTGGCTACCGCGGCCGTCGACGTCAAGATGGCATCCGGCTTTCGCCTTTGCCTTATTTCCCAGCCATTTTGACCGGGATTCGTGCGAGGCAGCAAGCGGGAAAGGTCGTCAAGCAGGAGTTATGCGCTTGTGCCCAGTTCTTCATGCCGCTCGGAATAGATGCGCAAGGGCCTAGCCTTGCCCTCGACCACCTCGGAACTGATCACAATCTCCTCGACGCCGCGCAAGCTTGGGAGCTCGAACATGGTGTCGAGAAGGATGCTCTCCATGATGGACCGAAGCCCGCGGGCACCCGTCTTGCGCTCGATCGCCTTCTTGGAAATCGTGCGCATGGCCTCGTCGGCGAAGCTGAGCTGGACATCCTCCATCTCGAACAGCCGCTGATACTGCCTGACGAGCGCGTTTTTCGGCTCAGTCAGAATGCGCATCAAGGCTTCCTCGTCGAGGTCGTCGAGCGTGGCGATGACCGGGACACGGCCGATGAACTCGGGGATCAGTCCGAATCTCAACAGATCCTCGGGCTCGACGCCCTTCAACACGTCGCCAGTGCGCCGCTCGTCGGCGGATTCGACCTTGGCGCCGAAGCCGATCGAGGTCGAACGGCCGCGCGCGTTGATGATCTTCTCCAGGCCGGCAAAGGCGCCGCCGCAGATGAACAGGATATTGGTGGTGTCGACCTGCAGGAATTCCTGCTGCGGGTGCTTGCGGCCGCCTTGCGGGGGCACGGAGGCAACCGTGCCTTCCATGATCTTGAGCAGGGCCTGCTGCACGCCCTCGCCCGACACGTCGCGGGTGATCGAGGGGTTGTCGGATTTCCGGCTGATCTTGTCGACCTCGTCGATATAGACGATGCCGCGCTGCGCCCGCTCGACATTATAGTCGGCAGCCTGGAGCAGCTTCAGGATGATGTTCTCGACGTCCTCGCCGACATAGCCAGCTTCCGTGAGCGTGGTCGCGTCCGCCATGGTGAAGGGCACGTCGAGGATGCGGGCCAGCGTCTGCGCGAGCAGCGTCTTGCCGCAACCGGTCGGGCCGATCAGCAGGATGTTCGATTTGGCGAGCTCGACATCGGAGTTCTTGCCCGAATGATTGAGCCGCTTGTAATGGTTGTGGACAGCGACGGAGAGCACGCGTTTGGCGTAGTCCTGGCCAATCACGTAGTCGTCGAGGACAGCGCAAATCTCCATGGGAGTCGGCACGCCGTCGCGCGACTTCACCAGGCTCGATTTGTTCTCCTCGCGGATGATGTCCATGCAGAGTTCGACGCATTCATCGCAGATGAACACGGTCGGACCGGCGATGAGCTTGCGTACCTCATGCTGACTCTTCCCGCAGAAAGAGCAGTAGAGCGTGTTTTTCGAATCAGTCCCGCTAACTTTGCTCATTCGTTCATCCAGCTCTTTTTTGTCACCCTATGACGATAAGTTGCCCACGGGCGTGGCTTTTTTTGGTTCTTCCAGTTGAGCCCCATTCTCAATCTTTGGCTACCGAAAGGCCAATCTCAGCATGCTATGGTGCCACTATCAAGGATTGATTAATCCGGCCCTTGAGCAGTGACGCCGCAGTTGCGTTGCAGGCGTCATGCCGTCTTGCCAGAGCGGCATCGAGGCGGCTCGCAATTCGCGAGTTAGGACTAATGGTCGAGAGTTCAGTGCCTTGGCACGGGCCTTAGCTGACCGGCGTCAGCTTTTCAGTCTTCTCTTCAACCGTCTGCCGCTTGCTAATCACCTCATCGATAATCCCGAACTTACGGGCATCTTCGGCAGTCATGAAGTAATCACGGTCGAGGGTCTTTTCAATCGTCGCGTAATCCTGCCCGGTGTTGCGCTCGTAAATCTCGTTGAGCCGCCGCTTCATCTTGATGATGTCCTCGGCGTGGCGCTCGATATCGCTGGCCTGGCCTTGGAAACCGCCCGAAGGCTGGTGCAGCATGATGCGGGCATTGGGGAGCGAATAGCGCATTCCCTTCTCGCCGGCGCAGAGCAGAAGCGAGCCCATCGAGGCCGCCTGCCCGATGCAGAGCGTGGCCACCGGGGGCCGGATGAACTGCATGGTGTCGTAGATCGCCATGCCGGAGGTGACGACGCCGCCCGGCGAGTTGATATACATGGAGATCTCTTTCTTCGGGTTCTCGGCTTCGAGAAACAGCAGCTGGGCGGTGATGACCGAGGCCATATAGTCCTCGATCGGCCCGGTCACGAAGACGATCCGCTCCTTCAACAGACGCGAATAGATGTCGTAGGCCCGCTCGCCGCGGTTGGTCTGCTCGACCACCATGGGAATGAGGGTATTCATAGAGATATCGACCGGGTTCTTCATGCTGTCCTTATGGGCTGGGGTAGGCGCGAAGCACCAGGCCCTCCCCCTCGATTCGGTTGTCTGGCTTAGACCCTTACATAAGTGATCAAGGGGTCAAGCGGAAGGGGGTCGCATCCTTAAGCCGGCTTAGGTAAGGATGAAATCGGCCGCCGAGATCACCCGTGCTTATGATCGTGATCGTGGTCATGATGATGGTGGTCATGGTCATGATCGTGGTGGTGATCGTGATCATGGTCGTGTCCATGATGGTGATGATGGTCGCCGTCAGGATCGGCGTAGAGCTCCTCGGCGCTCACCTTCTTGTCGGTGACCTTGGCGAGCTCGGCGATGTAGTCGACCACCTTGTCTTCGTAGATTGGTGCCCTGAGCTCGGCCAGCATGCGCGGATTGTTGCGATAGAAATCGTAGACCTTGCGCTCCTGGCCCGGGAATTGACGGATGCGCTCCATCAGCGCGCGGTTCACCTCGTCGTCGGTGACCTCGATCTTCTGAGTCTGGCCGATCTCGGAGAGAACAAGACCGAGCCTCACGCGCCGCGAGGCAATGTCGCGATATTCGGCGCGAGCTTTTTCTTCCGTGGTGCCCTCGTCCTCGAAGCTTCGCTTGTGATGCTCGAGATCGTGGGTGAACTGGCCCCAAATCGCGTTGAACTCGTTCTCGACCAGCGTGGGCGGCAATTCGAAATCGTGGCCCTGGTTCAGCGCGTCGAGCAATCCGCGTTTCAGCTTCGTCCGCGATGCGACCGCGCGGTCCTGCTCCAGACGTGTCTTCACGGCGGTACGCAATTGCTCGAGCGACTCGATGCCGATAGCTTTGGCGAACTCGTCGTCGATCGAAGGCGTTTCCGGTGAGGCGACTTCCATCACCTTCACCTCGAAGCGCGCCTTCTTGCCGGCAAGCCGCGCCTCCGGATAATCGTCTGGAAAATTCGCATCGATGGCGCGCTCATCGCCCGCCTTCAGGCCGGTCAGGCCTTCCTCGAAGCCGGGAATGAAGCGGCTCGAGCCGAGCACGACTTGCGCCCCTTCGGTCGTGCCGCCCTCGAAGGGCTCGTCGTCGATCTTGCCGACGAAGTCGATGGTGACGCGGTCGCCGGATTCCGCCACGCCGTCTTTGGTGGTGTAGCGAAGATTGGTGGACGCCAGACGCTCTAGAGATTTCGTGATGTCGTCATCGGCGACATCGGAGACCGGACGCTCGAGCTTCAGCGTCTTCAGATCCATCAGCTGGAATTTCGGCAGCACCTCGAACGACATGGTGTAGGCGAGGTCGCTCGAGCCGTCGAAGATCTTGTTGATCTCGGCTTCGTCCTCGGGGAGCGCGATCTTGGGCTGAAAGGCGGGCTGCTCCTCGCGCTGGGTGAGCGCTTCGCGGCTCGTCTCATTGACGGCCTCTTGCACCACTTCGGCCATGACCGAACGGCCATAGACTTTGCGCAAATGCTGCTTCGGCACATGACCTGGCCGGAAGCCTTTCAGCCTGGCGCTGTTCTTCAATTCATCGAGACGCGCTTCGAGGCGCCGCTCGAGCTCATCGGCGCCAATGACGACTTTCAACTCGCGGCGCAAACCCTCCGCGTTGGTAACCGTGACATCCATGCTCAATCAATCCGTGCTGAGGCGGCTCAATCATCGAGCGGCCGTGACCCTTCCAGGAAATTCGTCCAACGCATTCGGTCCAATATGCTTTGCCGAGCTTGGCTCGCATATTGGTGCGGGCGGAGGGACTTGAACCCCCACGGCCGAAGCCACCAGAACCTAAATCTGGCGTGTCTACCAGTTCCACCACGCCCGCATCGAGTCTTCGCGCGTCGTCCGCCCGTAAACGTTGGGGGTCTATATCACAGCAGAATCCAAGCCTGCTAGCCCAGCCGGCCACATTATCTCCCCAGTTCGAGGTCTTGGCTGGCTTAAAGCTGTGCTATGCACCGCTGGGGCCGGGAGCGGCAGGAAGGGCTGGAATGCTGGCTTTACCACGTCTCTTGCGCATGGTTTTGGCGGTCATCGTCCTGACGCCGCCGCTTGCCGCTTGCGCCGATGCGCAAGATCTGTCGCGCGCCGGCTTTGTCAACGCTGTCGAGAATGACGCAGACATCGTGTCGGCCACCGGCACGGTCAAGGCCGTGATCGGCACCGCCGTGAACATGAAAGACGAGCTTCGCACCGGGCCCAATGCGCGGCTCCAGGTGACCTTCCGCGACAATACCGTGCTCACGCTCGGCGAGAATGCGAGCGTCGTGGTCAACACCTACGTCTACGATCCGGACAAGAGCACCGGCGAGGCGGTGCTGCAGGCGACGCGAGGCGCGTTCCGCTTTGTCACCGGACGGCTGAAAGAGCTGAAACAGAAGAAGATCGCAGTCTCGACGCCGTTCGCCGATATCGGCATTCGCGGTACCGAGTTCTGGGGCGGTCCGATCGATGCGAAATACGGGATCTTGCTGCTCACCGGGGAGGTCATCGTTTCCAACCAGGCCGGCAGCGTGACACTCACGCCGGGGCAAGGCACCGACATCCCCTCGCCGCTCGATGCACCGGGCGAGCCGAAAGCGTGGGGCGCGGAAAAAATCGCGCGTGCAATCGAGTCCGTCGCGCTGCATTAGAGCGAGAGCACGATGACGATTAACGACAGTGGAGAACAAGAATGAAACGGGTTGGTCTGATCATCGCGCTCATCATCGTCGCGCTCGGCGCGTGGTTCGATTGGACCTATCACGCGGTTCGCACCGATGTGACCGAGCTTGGCGCAAGCCTGCCTTCGGTGGATGATTTGAGCAAAGGCACGCCGGAAGAGAACGCAGAAAAGCTGAAGCGCGCCGTGGCGGATTGCGGGCGCGTGGATCGGCTCCAGGCGAGCTTCATCGCACGCTATGTCAGGGGTCTCGAGATCAAGCAATTGGCAGAGCAATGCGAGCTGATCCGGGCGCAAGCGCAAGCGCTCGGTGGGCCGTAATTTCTCCTTTTTTTGAAAAGGTTAGGATAGCGTTCCCTGGGGGTCTAGGCTCCCGGCTTGCAGTCAAGCGCGCGCCTCCTGTAGTTTGCCGGTTCGAATCCCTCCCGGAAGGCCCTTCCTTTTGCGCATCAGCAACGGCATCACCGAGGCGATCGGCAATACGCCGCTGATCAAGCTCAAACGCGCGTCCGAGGAGACCGGCTGCACGATCCTCGGCAAGGCCGAGTTCATGAACCCGGGACAGTCGGTCAAGGACCGCGCCGCGCTCTTCATCATCCGCGATGCACTTGCCTCGGGAAAGCTTCAGCCCGGAGGCACCGTGGTCGAAGGCACCGCGGGCAATACCGGCATTGGCTTGGCGCTGGTCGGCAATGCGCTCGGCTTGAAGACCGTCATCGTCATTCCCGAAACGCAGTCCGAAGAGAAGAAGCAGATGTTGCGGCTCGCCGGCGCGGAGCTGATCGAGGTGCCCGCCGTCCCCTACAAGGATCCCAACAACTACGTGAAATATTCCGGCCGTCTCGCCGAGGCGCTGGCGAAGACCGAGCCGCATGGCGCGATCTGGGCCAATCAATTCGACAATGTCGCCAACCGGCAAGGTCATATCGAGACGACGTCGCAAGAGATCTGGGCCGACACGCAAGGCAAGGTCGACGGCTTCATCTGCGCGGTCGGCACCGGCGGCACGCTGGCAGGCGTCTCGATGGGGCTGAAGGCCAAGAACAAGGACATCACCATCGGCATCGCCGACCCGATGGGAGCGGCGCTGTTCAACTATTACAAGCACGGCGAATTGAAATCCGAGGGCAGCTCGATCACCGAAGGCATCGGCCAGGGACGCATCACCGCCAATCTCGAAGGTGCTGTGATCGACCAGGCCTATCAAATCCCGGATGCCGAAGCGCTGCCGGTCGTGTTCAACCTGTTGAGCGAAGAAGGCCTATGCCTTGGCGGGTCGAGCGGCATCAATGTCGCGGGCGCCATCCGCCTTGCTCGCGACATGGGTCCCGGCCATACCATCGTGACTGTGCTTTGCGATTACGGAACCCGCTATCAGAGCCGCCTGTTCAACCCGATTTTCTTGCGTGAAAAGGGCCTTCCGGTGCCGCAATGGCTCGAGACCCGCGCAGCTTCACCAGCAAAAGTGTTCGTCTAAACTAGGATTGGGAATGACCGATTTATCCAAGACATGGCTCACGCAAACGGACGAGCTTGAGCGCGAGCTCGCAGCGCCGGACCTCATCATCATCGATGCCTCCTGGCATCTGCCGACCGAGGACCGAAAGGGCCGCGACGACTATCTCGCCGAGCACATTCCGGGCGCGATCTTCTTCGATATCGACGAGATCGCCGACACCAAGAGCCCCTACCCGCATATGCTGCCGCCGCCGGAGAAATTCTCCTCCCGCATGCGCAGCATGGGCATCGGCGACGGCTCGCGCATCGTGGTCTACGACAGCCAAGGCATTTTCAGCGCGGCGCGAGTGTGGTGGATGTTCCGCGTCATGGGCGTTGAGGACGTGAGCGTGCTCGATGGCGGCTTGCCGAGATGGAAAAGCGAGGGGCGACCACTGGAAAGTGGTGTGCCGATCAACCGTACGCCACGGCATTTCACCTCGCGGCGGCATGCCGATTTGATCCGCGACCTCTCCGATATGAAAGCGATCGTGCACGATCATTCCGCGACGATTGTCGATGCCCGCTCGGCGGAGCGGTTCGCGGGCAAGGCGCCGGAGCCACGGCCGGGTCTGCGCCCCGGACATATTCCGGGCGCTCAAAACGTGCCCTACGGCAGCGTGCTCAACAAAGACGGGACGCTGAAATCGCCAGACGAGATCGAAAAAGTCTTCAAGGCGGCAGGAGTCGACCTGTCGCGACCGATCGTTGCCTCTTGCGGGTCGGGCGTCAGCGCATCCGTGCTCGCGCTTGCGCTCGCTTCGTCAGGCCATCTCAAGACGTCGGTCTATGACGGTTCCTGGGCCGAGTGGGGCTCCGACCCAAGCCTTCCGGTCGAGACAGGCTAGGACATCGATGATGCGCGACACTCAAAATGCGTAAAAATTCGCGCGGCGAAAAGGACGACACCAAGCTCGTGCATGCCGGCCGGGAGCCGTCGCGTTTTCACGGCTTCGTCAATACACCGATCTATCGCGGCTCGACGATCCTGTTCCCGACCGTCGCGGCACTCGAGGCCAACGACCAGGCCTTCACCTATGGCAGGCTCGGCACGCCGACCGTGCGTGCACTTGAGGAGGCCATCGCCGAGCTCGATGGCGGGCACGGAACGCTGCTCACCCCATCTGGGCTTTCGGCGGTCGCCACGACGCTGCTCGCGTTTCTCTCCGCGGGCGACCATCTGCTGGTCACCGACGCGGTTTACCGGCCGACGCGGCGGTTTTGCGATGGCATGCTGAAGCGGCTCGGCGTGACCACGACCTATTACGATCCGCTGGTCGGCGCCGGTATCGCGAAGCTGATACAGAAGAATACGCGCGTCATCTTTGCGGAATCGCCGGGCTCGCAGACGTTTCGAGGTGCAGGACATTCCCGCCATCGCCAAGGCCGCCCATGACAAAGGCGCGGTGCTGGTGCTGGACAACACTTGGGCGACACCGCTGTTCTTCAAGCCGTTTGTTCATGGCGCGGATGTCTCGATCCAGGCCGCCACGAAATATATTGGGGGCCACGCCGATGTGATGCTCGGTGCCATCACCGCGAGCGAGGCTGCGTGGCCGTTGGTCCGCCGCGCGCATGAGGATCTCGGACTCTGCACCGGGCCTGAGGATGTCTATCTCGCCTTGCGCGGCTTACGCACGCTGAGTGTCCGATTGGAGCGGCACCAGCGTTCCGGCGTCGACCTTGCGAACTGGCTGAAAGCACGCCCTGAGGTCGAGCGCGTGATACACCCGGCGCTCCCTGGCGATCCGGGCCATGCGATCTGGAGCCGCGACTTCACCGGGGCTTCCGGCCTATTCGCCTTCGTATTGAAGCCTGTGCCCCACAAAGCATTGGCCGCCATGCTCGATGACCTCAAATTGTTCGGCATGGGCTATAGTTGGGGCGGCTTCGAAAGTCTGATCATTCCCTTCGATCCGAGCGAGTATCGCACGGCGACGGAATGGAAAGCGGCAGGGCCTGCGCTCAGGATCCATGTTGGGCTCGAAGACGTCGCAGATCTGAAGGCTGATCTCGAAGCGGGCTTCGCCAGGCTCAACGCTCACAAGTAGTTGGGGTAGACCATGGATCTCAAGATCGGAGGCAAGCGCGCGCTGATCACGGGCTCCACGCTCGGCATTGGCTTTGCCATCGCCGAGGGTCTCGCGCGTGAAGGCGCCGACGTCGTGGTGAACGGGCGCACCAACGCCAAGGTCGAAGCTGCAATCGAACGGATCGCGGCATCGACGAAGGCTTCCGTCAGCGGAATTGCCGCCGATGTCGGCACAGAAAAAGGCGTGGCCAAGCTGCTCGAGCGAGCTCGGCGCCGTCGATATTCTCGTCAACAATGCCGGCATCTACGAGCCGAAGCCGTTCCTGGAGATCGATGACGCGGAGTGGTTCCGCTATTTCGAAGTGAACGTGATGAGCGGGGTGCGGCTGTCGCGCGCCCTGCTGCCGCATATGCTGAAGCAGAAATGGGGCCGCATCGTCTTCATCTCAAGCGAGTCCGGCATCCAGACCCCGCCAGAGATGGTGCATTACGGCATGACCAAGACGGCGCAGCTCGCGATCAGCCGCGGCATTGCCGAGACGGTCCCCGGCTCGGGCGTGACCGTGAACGCGGTGCTGCCGGGACCGACGCGCTCGGAAGGCGCGTTGACTTTTCCTGGAGCAGATCGCGCGGGAGCGCAGGCATGGACGTGAAGAAGATCGAGGCCGAAGTGTTGAAGACGTTGCGCCCCTCCTCGCTGCTGAAGCGCATGGCGACGTTCCGAAGAGGTGGCCAATCTCGTGGTCTATCTGTGCGGCGAGCCGGCGAGCGCCACGACTGGGGCGGCGCTCCGGGTCGATGGCGGCGTGGTCAGGGCCGTTACCTAGCCGAAAACCGCCTCGGAATTCCTGTTCAGGACTTTGAGATTGAGCCGGAAGCCGCCGGGCTGAGGTGCTAAATTCGCCCACCGAGTCGCCGCCGAATTTGCGGCTCAAGGACTGGCGGTTGCGTACCGGGCAAACCCGGAAATTCCAGCATTGGACAACCGAAACGGGGGGTTACACATGTCGGCTGACGGTCTTCTTATTATTCTCTTGGTCGGACTCGTTGCGGGATGGCTCGCCGGGCTGATCGTGCAAGGCACGGGCTTCGGCCTGATCGCCGATATCTGCATCGGCATCGTCGGCGCGCTGATCGGGAGCTGGCTGTTCCCGCAACTCGGCGTTCATATCGGCAGCGGGCTGGTCTCGTCCATCGTTGCCGCCACGATCGGCGCGGTGCTGCTGCTCCTGATCCTCAGGCTGTTCAGCCGCGGCGGTCGATGGTGACGCGCTAAGGCCGTTTGACGACAGACGGCATCTCAGCCGTGCCTCGACGAGGCACGGCTGGCTGTTGGTTCTGCGCTGACTAAGGCGCTACTCGACCTTTTCAATATTCGAGGGGCTGCCTACAGGCTTGCCATCCTTCTCCGCGGCCTTTTTGTAGCTGTCGCCGTCTTTGGTGATCTTGGTGACCCAGCCCGAGTCCCATGTGATGACCGCGGCGCTGCCGTCTTCTTTCCACATGCCGGCAAGGCCCTCGTTGGCGCGGTCGCCTTTGGCCACGCCGTCATCGGAAAGCCAGATGGTGAAAGCTTTGCCCTCGGTGTCGGTGGTCTTCCATTTGCCGACGAATCCGCTCGCGGCGAAACCCATAGAGCTGGTCAAGGCGATGGCAACCACGATTGCAGCAAAGGCTGCCGTGATTTTGGCTAAGAAATCGGTGCGCATGGTTCGCTTCCTCCAAGTTAAATCAACTTTTCCCGGACTACCTCTGGTCTGATCGGAAGCCAGATGATGGTCACACAAGAACTGATGAATTATGAAGCACAAGCGCGAAGGGGCGAAGGACACCAAACCGGACTGTCATGCCAGACGGCGGACTCCTCAAGTCCTGTGCACAACGGGACGCTCGCCAAGTGAAATCCATAGGCCAAGCCCGGCGTGAGTTGTAGTCTGAGGCGGGGCGCATCCCCGTTAACGAGGGAGGGTCGGATGTCGTTATTCTTAGTCGTGCCGTTCTTGGCTGCCACGGGAATTTACAATCCGCAGGTCATGCATCATAGCCACTGCATTGCCGAGCCAGGCAGTGTCGACGCGCTTTACTGTGTCATGGCACCCGCGGCGCCTCCGCAACATGGGCATCACGGTAAGAAGACGGCATCACGCTAAGACGTCGGTCCGGCGGTCGCGGTCTGAGGCAAGTGACGCCCAACGTTGGCGGTCCCGGAAGGATTCGAACCTTCAACCCTCTGCTTAGAAGGCAGATGCTCTATCCCTTGAGCTACGGGACCATTTTGGGACCAGACCTGAATACTACCACGCCGGTAAATAGATTTCGTCTCAATGCGTCCAGCGGTCGGGGCGGCCAAATTTGAAGTTATCGGCGTAGGATTTGGGTTTCAGCTCGGTCTCTCTCGGGTCTTCGATGCGGAAGGGAATCCCGTTCCGCGTGGCGTAGGCGATGGCCTCTTCCAGCGTATCGAAGCTGATCCGAACTTGGGCGCGCGTATCGCTGCCGCTTACCCAACCCATCAAGGGCTCGATTTCGCGGGGCCGCGCCGGCGCAAAATCCAGCACCCATTCGCGCGGCGCCTGGCCGGACTGCATGGCGGATTTGGCAGGCTTATAGATGCGCGCGCTCATGGCATGTTCCGTTTCACGAAGCGGCGGTGGTCGGGGCAGCAAGATTCGAACTTGCGACCCCCTGCTCCCAAAGCAGGTGCGCTACCAGACTGCGCTATGCCCCGATCGGCCGCTCGGGCTGAATAGACCAGCAGATACATAGTTTGTGTGAACAGGACAAGCCAGAGGCCTAGCGATGTTCGCCAAGGCCCGGATAGACGACCTTGTCGCCCACTTTCAGCTTAATCTTCTCGGCCACGCCGGCATTAACTTCGAGAATGCCGACGACATCGCCGTCGGAGGGGATCGGGTCCAAGGAAAACGGCTCGGTATTGGTCTCGATCCGGTGCACCTTCCCCCATGAATCGATGAAAATCATATCGAGCGGGATGATGGTGTTCTTCATCCACATGGCGATCGGTTGCGGGGTCTCGTAGAGGAACAGCATGCCGCCATCTTCGGGCAGCGAGGTGCGGAACATCAGTCCGAGCTCGCGCTCCTGCGGCGTGGTGGCGACTTCGATGTTGAATGGGTGTGGGCCGGATGCGGTTTCGAGCGTGAGCTTTGCTTTGGTGACCGCCTCGGCAAGAGCGGGCGTGAGCCAAAGCAGCGCAAGGCAGGCAAGCGCCGCGAAACACGTCGCCTGCCACCTATGCTCGAAAGATTTGCTCGCTCGGCTCAGTGCGAAGACGGACCCGGCGAGCCGTCCGGCTTCAGCTCCGCAGCCATTAGGCCTTTGGATCCTCTGCCATAGCGCACGTAGAGGGTTTGGCCGGGCCGGAGCTCGGCGAAACCGAAGCGCCGGAGCGTCTCCATATGCACGAAGATGTCGAGCGTCTGGTCGCCGCGGGTAAGGAACCCGAACCCGCGAAGGCGATTGAACCATTTCACCATCGCGCGTTCCCAATCGCTCTCGGGAATGACCAAGACGTGGGTGCGCTGCGGCAGCTCCGAGGGATGCACCGCGGTGGAATCGTCCATCGAACGGATGCGGAAGGCTTGCAAGCCCTTCGGCCGGCGCAAGACTTCGCACACGACACGCGCGCCCTCGTAAGCGGTTTGATAGCCGTCCCGCCTGAGACAGGTCACATGCAGCAGAATATCGGTAAGATTGTCTTCGTCCGGTACGATAAACCCATAACCCTTGGACGCGTCGAACCACTTGATCGATCCTGAGACCTCAAAGACATCAACTGTGGCTTCATCGTCGCGCTGGGTAAGGCCCTCGTCTAGATGTGGCGGTTCTTTCGCCCCCATGCCGCAGTCCCCCCGCTTAACTTAAAAGCACTCAAGCCGACGCGACGCCTCACAAATCAGCCGAAGTACACTCGCTGCGAACATAGCATCGGAGCTTTACGAGGCTAGCGGAAATTTCCTTGCGTTTCCTCATTCTCCACAAGGCGCATGCGTGTTCGTCATTTTTACGCGTCCGTTTGTGCAACGGGCTGATCGGAAAGCAAATCTTGCGCGTGAGACAGAAGAATCCGCCCGCATCGCATTTGGCATCGAGTCGCTGCCCAAGAACCGTGCAAGCGTCTCTGCCGTCGAGCAAAATCTCGCTTCACGAGATGTTGTGGCTTTGACGATGCAGCACTGTGGGCGATGTGCAACAATGGCGCATCAATCTGCATCGCAAGCGCCGCTTCCGACCGCCTTGCCATGCGCCGGCGCCTCGCGCTACAGCAGAAGCGGAGCGGTTCGCGAGAGTTTCAGTTGAGGTGAACGATGAAATATCTGCACACCATGGTGCGCGTGAGCGACCTCGACAAGTCGCTCGACTTCTATGTGAACAAGCTCGGGTTGAAAGAGGTCCGGCGCATGGACAATTCGCAAGGCCGCTTCACGCTGGTCTATCTCGCCGCGCCGCGAGGACGATCATGCGGAAGTCGAGCTAACGCATAATTGGGACCCGGAAGTCTATGGCGAGGGCCGGAATTTTGGCCACCTTGCCTTTCAAGTCGACGACATCTACGCGACTTGCGAGAAACTGATGAAGGGCGGCGTGACCATCAACCGCCCGCCGCGCGACGGCTACATGGCCTTTATACGGTCGCCCGACAATATCTCGATCGAGTTCCTGCAAAAGGGCAAGCCGCTGCCGAAGCAGGAACCTTGGGCGTCGATGCCGAATACAGGCAAGTGGTAGCGATACCGCCATGCCGGTCCGCATCCTGTTTGGAGTGATCGCGCTCTCTGTCGGCTCTGCTGACGTCACCAGCGTTCGCGCAAGACGCCGATCTGTGTCTCGTCGTGGCGGGCCGGATCGATGACGGCAGAGAGGTGAGCGACGAGGATAAGCGTTTGGCCCATGAAGCGTGCCAGCGCGCGCTGTCGGCCACATCGAGCATCATGCAGAAATATCATCTGCAAGAGGCCGATTTCGACATCACCGGCACGCGGCCGAAGGATTGAAGGGCTCGGCGATCGTCCTTCGCAGGGCAATTGAACTCCACGCCGCGCGATTATTCTGGCTTCCATTCCTTAGCCAATCGCTGAGCCTCGGCTATCTCTGCCGGTGTCATTTTCGCGGCGATCAGGTTGGCGTTATTGATGGCTTCGTCGCTTTGCTTCGATGCTGGGGGAAACACCGCCGCCGCCAGGGTAAACCACTTGAACGACTGCACCTTGTCCTGCGGGATGCCTAAGCCACCGGCGTATATGAGGCCCAAACTAAACTGGCCATAAGCTGCACCCTTATTCGCGGCCTTCTTGAACCAATTCAGGGCCGCCCCAGGATCCTTGGGTACGCCGCGACCCTCATTGTATCGAGCTCCCATGATGAGCTCGGCCGTAACGATGCCGTTTTCGGCGGCGAGCCGGCCCCATTTGAGGGACTCAGCATCGTCCTTCGGGACACCTTCGCCCTCGGCGTACATGACCGATAGCCGGAGTTGAGCGACCCCATCGCCTTGTTCAGCAAGCGGACGCCAAATTTTCAGAGCCAGTTCGTAGTTGCCGGCCTTGTACGCGGCGTCGGCATCTTCGCTGGTGAAGGCTGCCGACGGATGAGCGAGGCTAACCGATAGGATGAAGGCAACCAGCAGGGTCCAATTGGTGTGTTTCATGCCGCCCTGATTGTTTGTGTGATGCAAGCGTAGCTCATGGGCCTGAAAATAGCGCCAGCGTCGGCGGGTTAATTGGTACCCCCTAGGAGAATTGAACTCCTGTTTTCAGGTTGAAAACCTGACGTCCTAACCATTAGACGAAGGGGGCTTCAGTCAGAGCAGCTGATATAGAAAGCTTTGCGCCGGCTCGCAAGAAGGCGGTTATGCGAAGCTGCGGAAGGGCCGCATCCTCGATTTGAAGCTCGACGCTGTCGCGGCCCTGCCAGCTATTGCGGCGCAAATGCCCGGCAATATGGAGGGTCCGCCCCTCGGCCCCCAAGAGCAGCTCGCCGAGCGGGGTATCCGCGGCGCGGAAGGCGCAAGCCTCCAGCCGCGAGCCATCCTGAGCCTGCAAGGTGCAGCGTATGTGAGCCTGTTTGATCGTCTTGACGCGAGACAGGCGGTGCGCCGGGAAGGCAAAGCGCGGCTCGGGATGGCCTGGTCCGTACGGGCCTGCGCGGTCGAGCAGCGCCAGGAGATCGAGCGTGGCGCCGCCACTCGACAGCGCACCGTCGAGCTTCAACACTTGCCTCGAATTGGCGGCGGCGACCGGAGCCTCGAGGCGCATCGCGAGGAAGGCGAGGAACGCATCGAGCTTGCTTCGTTCGATCCGGAAACCTGCGGCCATGGCATGGCCGCCGCCTTTCAGCAGAAGGTCGCCACGAACGGCGTGGCGGATGGTTTCGCCGAGATCGACACCGGCGATCGAGCGCGCGGAACCCGTGCCGGTGCCGTCCGCATCCCAGGCGATGGCGAAAGACGGCAGCGCGGTAGCGCTCGGTGACGCGGCCGGCGACCAGGCCGATCAGACCTTTGTGCCAATCCTCGGCGCCGAGACAGAGGAAGGGATTCGTGGGCAATTGATCGAGAGCGTTGTCAGCGAAGGCAAAGGCTTCTTCCAGCATGTGCGCTTCGATCGCCTTCCGCTCGGCGTTCAGCTGCTCGAGCTTGCCCGCGATGATGCGCGCCTCGATGTCGTCGTCGCAGGCAAGGAGCCTCGCGCCAAGATCGGACGCACCGACTCGGCCGCCGGCATTGATGCGGGGGCCGAGAATAAAGCCGAGCGAATAGCGCGACGGCGCCTCGTCGAACCGGGCGGCATCGGTCAGTGCGCGCAAACCGGCGTTCTGGCGGAAGCGCAACACTTTCAGCCCTTGCGCGACCAGAGCGCGATTCAGCCCTTTCAACGGCACCACATCGCAGACGGTGGCGAGCGCCACGAGATCGAGCAGGCCGAGCAGATCGGGCTCGGTTCGATTGGCGTAGAAGCCTTGACGGCGGAGTACTCTCGTCACCGCGATCAAGAACAAGAAGACGACGCCCGCGGCCGCGAGATGACCCTGGCCTGAGAGGTCGTCCTGACGGTTCGGATTGATTACCGCGAAGGCGGGCGGCAACGCCTCATCGGCCTGATGATGGTCGATGACGATGACTTCCGCGCCTGCGTCATTGGCGGCCTGGATGGCCGCCTCGCCGGTCGTGCCGCAGTCCACCGTGAGAATGAGGGTCGCTCCGTCGCTCACGAGCTGAGTCAGCGCCGATGGCGACGGGCCATAGCCTTCGGTGATGCGATCCGGAATATAGCTCGCGGCTTCGCGCCCATGGGCCCGCAGATAACGTTGGACCAGAGCGACGGATGAGGCGCCGTCGACATCGTAGTCGCCGAACACCGCGATCTTCTCGCCGCTCACGATCGCTTCGGCGAAACGCTCCGCAGCCTTGCCCATGTCTTGCAGAGCGTTCGGGTCCGGCAGCAGATTGCGGAGCGAGGGATCGAGGAATTGGGTGATCGTGGTGGTGTCGGCGCCACGCGATGCGAGCACGCGGCCGAGCAGTTCGGGAAGGCCGTGGCTTTGCGCGATCGCGGTCGCGATCATGGCGCGGGACGGATCGAGACGCTCCGTCCAGCGGAAGCCGCGCGCCGAGCGTTCGACGCCGAGAAAGGACGGAATTTCGTCCTCCGCCGAGACCATTCGTAGCGAAGCTGTCACGCTCAATACCTCCACGCCAACCTGGAGGCCCATTGTAAGCTGATTCGGAAGGCTCTCGCGGCGGCTGTCCCCGCTATCCCGTCAAGCGAATTTGCTCATGTCGCGATGCTCGGTGTGGATCCAGCGCGTGGTCCGGGGCTGGCTTCGCATCGTCACGGTATGGGTCGAAATCATGTCGTTGGTGAAGCGAACACCTTCCAGCAGCGAGCCGTCGGTGATGCCGGTCGCGGCAAATTTCACGTCGCCGGAGACCATGTCGGCGAGGGTGTATTTGCGCTCGAAATTCTCGATCCCGGCGGCCTTGGCCCGCTCGCGTTGCTCCTCGTTGGCGGCCATCAAGCGTCCTTGCATCTGGCCGCCAATGCAGCAGAGCGCGGCGGCCGCGAGCACGCCTTCCGGCGCGCCGCCGACACCCATATAGATGTCGATGCCGGTATCTTGCGGTTCCGTGGTGTGGATGACGCCGGCAATATCGCCGTCGCCGATCAGGCGGATGGCGGCGCCGGCACTCCGCACCGTTTCGATCAGCCTGCCGTGGCGCGGCCGGTCGAGAATGCAGACAGTAATCTCGCTCAGCTTCACGCCTTTCGCCTTGGCAAGGCGTTCCAGATTTTCCTTGGGGCTCGCATCGAGATCGACGAGGCCCTCCTCGAAGCCGGGACCGATCGCGATCTTGTCCATATAGATGTCCGGCACTTTCAAGAAGCTGCCGGGTTCGGCAATGGCGATCACGGCGAGCGCGTTCGGCAATGCCTTGGCGCAGAGCGTCGAGCCTTCGATCGGATCGACGGCAAGCTCGACCGGGGCGCCTGTGCCGCGGGTGCCGATGGTCTCGCCAATATAGAGATGCGGGATCTCGCCCTCCTCGCCCTCGCCGACCACGACGGTGCCGGCAAAGGGGAGTTGGAGCAGCTCTCGATACATGGCAAGGGCTGCCGCCGCATCCGCAGCCGCCTCGTCGCCACGTCCGCGGAGCTTGGCCGCGGCGACAGCCGCCGCTTCCGTGACCCTGACAATATCGAATGCGGGAATGAGTTCGAGCGCGGCTTTCGCCGAAGCCTTGGACATGCCCCCTCCTCCGACTACGCGCGCCAGTTTAGCTCTTGCTTATCACAGTTTTTCGATGCGGATCATCTGCGGGGTGGCATCGACATGGCCGTCACGCTCGATGGCCGCCAAAGCCTTGCGGATGGCCGCTTCCGTGGTGCGATGGGTGATCATCACCACGGCGGCGGGCGTACTGGAATCCTGGCGCTTCAGCCCGGGCAGGCCTGATCCGGGGCGCCGCTGCACGATGCTCTCGAGCGAGATGCCGTGCTCGGCCATGCGGGTGGCGATTGCCGCGAACGCACCGGTGCGGTCATGGACCGAGAGCCGGATGTAGTAGCCGCCTTCGTGGGCCGCGATTTGCGCCTTCTTGTAAGGCTTCAAGTCCTTGGCCTTGACGGCGAAGGGCGGAATGATGTGACCGCGCGCGATATCGATCAGGTCGGACACGACGGAGGACGCGGTCGGACCTGCGCCGGCGCCGGGGCCGATCAGCATCACGTCGCCGACAAAGTCGCCGTCGATCGCCACGCAATTGGAGACGCCGTCGACTTCGGCGATCGCGGTATGTTTCGGCACCATGGTCGGGTGCACGCGCTGCTCGATGCCGCTTTCGGTGCGGACGCCGACGCCCAACAACTTGATGCGGTAGCCGAGATCGTCGGCCGCCTCGATGTCGGCAGGCGTGATGGTCTCGATGCCTTCGATATAGATCGAACTCGAAGCTCGGCTCGGTGCCGAAGGCGAGACTCGTCAACAACGCCAGCTTGTGCGCGGTGTCGAAGCCGCCAATATCGAAGGTCGGATCGGCCTCGGCATAACCTTGGGCTTTGCGCTTCCTTCAGCACGTCGTCGAAGCTGCGGCCTTCTTGCAGCATCTTGGTCAGGATGTAGTTGCAGGTGCCGTTGAGGATGCCGTAGACGCGGGAGATGTCGTTGCCTTGCAGGCTCTCGCGCATCACCTTGACCACGGGGATGCCGCCGGCGACCGCGGCCTCGAAGTTCAGCGCCACGCCATGTTTTTCGGCGAGCGCTGCAAGGCGCGGGCCGTGAAGAGCCAGCAGCGCCTTATTGGCGGTGACGACATGCTTGCCGGCTTTTAACGCCGCTTCGACGGCCTGCCTGGCGACGCCCTCTTCGCCGCCGATCAGCTCGACGAAGACGTCGATCTCCGGGTCTTTTGCCAGGGCCACAGGATCGGCGACAAAACGCAGACCCGAAATATCGGCGTCGCGGCGCTTCTTATAGTCGCGCGCCGAGACCGCGACCACTTTGAGGTTTCGCCCGGCGCGCGCGGCAAGCTCGTCCCCGCGCGCGGCCAGGAGGCGCAGAGTCCCGCCCCCGACCGTCCCAAGCCCGGCTAGCCCGAGTTTCAAAGAATCCGTCATGGCGGGGGATCAGAGCGTCCTATTCGCCTTGGACGCAAGGGGGATGACGTTATGCAGGTCCCTCTCCGCTTCGGAGAGGAATTTGCGGATATTGCGCGCGGCCTGGCGGATGCGCTGCTCATTCTCGACCAGCGCGATGCGCACAAAGCCTTCGCCGTACTCGCCAAAACCGACGCCGGGCGACACGGCAACGCCGGCGCGCTCCAGCAACAGCTTGGAGAACTCGAGGGACCCCAGATGCGAGTAGACCTCCGGGATCGGCGCCCAGGCGAACATCGTGGCGGGTGGCGAGGGGATCGGCCAGCCGGCCCGGGTGAGCGAATCCACGACGCAGTCGCGCCTGCGGCGATAGATCTCCCTAATTTCGTCGACGCAGTGTTGCGGGCCGTTGAGCGCCGCGGCGCAGGCGACCTGGATGGGCGTGAAGGCGCCATAATCGAGATAAGATTTCACCCGGATCAGAGCGCCAATCAGCCGCTCATTGCCGACGGCAAAGCCCATGCGCCAGCCCGGCATGGCATAGGTTTTGGAGAGCGTGGTGAACTCGACGGCGATGTCCATGGCGCCGGGAACTTCGAGGATCGACGGCGGCGGCGGTCCCTCGAAATAGATCTCGGCATAAGCCAGATCTGACAGAATGATCAGCTCGTGTTTCCGAGCAAACGCCACGACCTCGCGGTAGAAATCGAGATCGGCAACGACAGCCGTCGGGTTGGCGGGGTAATTCAGCACGAGCGCGGACGGCTTCGGCACCGAATGCTTCACCGCCTTGTCGAGCGAGGTCATGAAGGCAGAATCGGTGCGTGCCGGAAGATGCCGGATGACGCCGCCCGACATGATGAAACCGAATTCGTGGATCGGATAGGTCGGGTTCGGTACCAGGATGACGTCGCCGGGCGCGGTAATGGCTTGCGCCATGTTGGCGAAGCCTTCCTTGGAGCCGAGCGTGGCGACGACTTGGGTATCGGGATTGAGCTTCACGTTGAAGCGGCGAGCGTAATAGGCGGCTTGGGCTTTGCGCAAACCTTGAATGCCGCGTGACGCCGAATACCGGTTGGTGCGCGGATCGCGCAAGGTCTCGATCAGTTTCTGCGTGATGTGCTCGGGCGTCGGCATGTCCGGATTGCCCATGCCGAAATCGATGATGTCGTCGCCGCGCGCACGCGCTTGCGCCTTGAGCTTGTTGACTTGCTCGAAGACGTAAGGCGGAAGCCGTTTGATCCTGTGGAATTCAGTCACGCCGATAACGCCCTAATGCCAGGCTCTCCTCGCGAAAGACGCCGAGTTGAACCATGGAATCCGTCCCTGGGGCAAGCAGCGGCGAGCCGCATGCTCAGTTTGTGCTTGAGGCCGTTCCGTTTGCTGTCGCCCTGGGCCGAGCCGGTCTCATCCCGTTTGGCCTGGGCGCTTTGCAGCTCGGAAATCGTGGCCTTCTGCTGTTCCTTGGTCAGGGTCTTGTCGTAAGGCTTCATCAGTTCGGTGAAGGGCCGATTAGCGTCCCCCGTGGCGACGCTTTCCGCGCAGCCTGAAAGCGGCAGGACGGAAAGGACCGTTAAGGTCAACGCGGTTAGTCTTAGAAGCATGTGCAAAATCGAGCCGAACGCCAATTTTCGTTTTCCCACAGGCGATTGGCATCGCTCCCCGAGTGCTATATTGCATAGCACAATGAAATGCCCAAAGATAGATTGGGTTGTTGGCCCGATCTTCGAACTAGCATCGATGGTCGAGGTTAACTGGGGGTAAAATAAGGCGAAATAGCCATGCAGAAGTTGAATGATGAAAGCGGGGATAATGCGAAGAGCGAGGAGCCTCGGCAGTTCGATGTCCTGGCGCGGAACATGGTCCGGCTCTTCGACGAAGGCGCCAAGGCCTTCGGGGCGCTCGCGGAACGCAGCCAAAACGGCTCTGGTCCCTACAGCATGGCGGCCGAGGCCGGCGAGGCCGCAAAGTCGTTAGGTGAAATTGCCCGCCATTGGGTCAGCGACCCCGGGAAGCTGGCTGGCGCGCAAGGCGAACTCTTCAAAGGCTATGCGGAGCTTTGGGGCCGCTCGGTGCGGCGCTTTCTCGGCGAAGAGGTGGAGCCCGTCATCAAGCCGGAACCGGGCGACAACCGCTTCAAAGATCCGGACTGGTCGAACACGCAATATTTCGACTTCTGCAAACAAGCCTATCTCCTCACCTCGCGCTGGGCGGAAGACGTCACTCGCTCGACCGAGGGGGTGGACGACAAGACCCGCGCCCGCGCCATGTTCTATCTCGAGCAGCTGCTCGCCGCGCTCTCACCGTCCAATTTCGCGTTGACCAATCCCGAAGTGATGCGCGCCACGATCGCGACCAACGCCGAGAACCTGGTTCAGGGCATGGCGCATCTGGTTCAGGATCTGGAACAGTCGAAGGATCTGCTCCGCATCAGCCAGACCGATCTCTCGGCCTTCGAGGTGGGACGCAATCTCGCGGTGACGCCGGGCAAGGTCGTGTTCCAGAACGACATCATCCAGCTCATTCAATATTCGCCGACAACGGCGGAAGTCTATGAGCGGCCGCTCCTGATCGTGCCGCCGTGGATCAATAAATATTACATCCTCGATCTCGTGCCGGAGAAATCCTTCGTGAAGGCCGCGGTCGACCAAGGCTTCACCGTGTTCATGGTGTCGTGGGTCAACCCCGATACGCGGCTCTCGCAGAAGACATTCGAAGACTATATGCGCGAAGGCATTCTTGCCGCGACCGATGCCGTGATCAAACAGACGGGGCAACCCTGGATCAACGCGCTCGGCTATTGCGTCGGCGGGACGCTGCTCGCCTCAACGCTCGCTTATATGGCGGCAACCAACGATCACAGGATCGCGTCGGCGAGCTTTCTTACGGCACAGGTCGACTTCAGCAAGGCCGGAGACCTGCTCGTCTTTATTGACGACGCGCAGTTGAAGTCGCTCGAGGAAATGATGGCCGAGCATGGCTATCTCGACGGCTCGCGCATGGCGGCGGTGTTCAACATGCTTCGCCCGCGCGATTTGATCTGGCCCTATGTCGTGAACAATTATCTGCTCGGCAAGAAGCCGTTCCCGTTCGATCTTCTGTTCTGGAATTCGGATTCGACGCGGCTGCCGGCGGCCAATCACGTGTTTTATTTGCGCGAATTCTATCAGCTGAACCGCCTTGCCAAGGGCGAGATGACGCTTGGCGGGATCAAGCTCGACCTCTCCAAGGTCACCGTCCCGATCTACGAGCTCGCGACCAAGGAAGACCATATCGCGCCCGCGGAGTCGGTGTTCTTGGGGTCGAAGATGTTTGGAGGGCCGGTTCGCTTCGTCATGGCCGGCTCCGGTCATATCGCCGGCGTGGTCAATCCGCCGGCAAGGAAGAAATATCAGTTCTGGTCGGGGCCACAGGCCGCTTCGCTCGAGGCCTGGATGGCAGGCGCGAAAGAGGAAGCCGGGTCCTGGTGGCCGGATTGGGCAGCGTGGCTCGCGACGCTATCCGGTTCCAAAGTCTCTCCCCGCGATCCATCCACGGGGCCATTGCCGCCAATCGAGGACGCGCCGGGATCCTTCGTCCGGAGTCACGACTAGCAGGTTCCGATGGCGCTCGATGGGCTGACGCTGTTCGGGCTGTTCGCGGTCAGCGCGATGCTGGTCTGCTACGCCTTCGAAGCCAGAAGCCCGTGGTTCATTCTCGCTTTTGCCGGAGCCTGCGCGCTTGGATCGATTTACGGGTTCATGCAGGGTGCGTGGCCGTTCGGGGTGGTCGAGGCGATCTGGGCTGCGGTCGCGCTCAGGCGCTGGTGGTTGCGGGCCGAAATCGCCTAAGGAAACAGCGGCAATTGCTCGAGGCCGAGCGTCTCCTCAAAGCCATACATCAGATTGAAGTTCTGCAAGGCTTGGCCGGCTGAGCCTTTGACCAGATTGTCGATCGCCGAAATGACGATGGCGCGGCCAGGAATGCGGTCGGCGAAGACGCCGATATGGCATTGGTTCGAACCGCGCACATGTTGGGTTGCGGGGACGACACCGTCCTCGACAACATGCACGAATGGGCTCTTGGCGTAAGCCTTGGCAAGCGCCGCCCGAAGATCGTTCGAGGTCGCCTTGCCGGCGAGCCTCACATAACAGGTGCAGAGCTCGCCACGCGACATCGGCACGAGATGCGGGGTGAAGTTGATGGTGACGGGCGCCTTCGCAGCGGAGGAAAGTTCCTGCTCGATCTCCGGCACATGGCGGTGACTGCCGATGCCGTAGGGCGAGACCCCCTCGCCCGCTTCCGAGAAGAGAATATTCTGCTTCAGCGTGCGTCCCGCTCCAGACACGCCGGACTTGGCATCGATGATGATGTCGTCGGTGGAGATCAGCTTTTGCGTCACCAGCGGCAGAAGCGCGAGCAGGACACCAGTCGGATAACAGCCTGGGCAGGCCACAAGCCGCGCTCCCTTGAGCTCGGTCTCCATAATGCTCCGTCAGCCCATAGACGGCTTCCTTGGCGAGCTCTGGCGCCCCGTGCTTGCCGCCATACCATTCGGCATAGACATCGAGGTCGTTCAGACGGAAATCCGCCGACATGTCGATGACCTTGATCCGCTCAGGCAGTTTGGCGATCTCTTGATGAGCGGTGCCATGAGGCAGCCCGCAAAAAACAAGGTCGATCGCCCTCCAATCCACCTCGTCCGAGGTGACGAGCTTCGGCAGATTGAGGCTCGCAAGATGCGGGAACACTTGGCCGAGCGCCTGCCCCGCATGGCCTTTGGCAATCAGCGCGGTGATCTTGATATTGGGATGCCTGGCGGCGAGCCTGATCACATCGGCGCCGGTATAGCCCGAGGCGCCGAGAATTGCCGTTCTGATGATCTGTTTCGTCATGGTCTTCACTGCCACACGCCGTCATACCGGCGAAAGCCGGTATCCAGGAATGAGGAACTAAAGCGCTCAACAATGATCCGTAGTGATTACGGATTCCGCTTCGCGGAATGACGCCGTCAATGTGCGACTGTTCTGCCGGAATGACGACAGACTAGCGCTTGGAGAACTGGAAGCTCTTTCGGGCCTTGGCGCGGCCGTACTTCTTGCGCTCGACGGTTCGCGCGTCGCGGGTCAGGAAGCCGCCCTTCTTCAAGACGGGGCGAAGCTCCGGCTCGAAGCGGGTCAGCGCCAGAGCAATACCATGACGCACCGCGCCGGCCTGCCCCGAAAGGCCGCCGCCGCTCACCGTGCAAATCACGTCGAACTGGCCCTCGCGCTTCGAGCTCACGAGCGGCTGCTTCACGATCATCTGCAGAACCGGACGCGCGAAATAGGCGACGTGGTCCTTGCCATTGACCGTGATCTTGCCTGGGCCCTGCTTCACCCAAACGCGGGCGACAGCGTCTTTGCGCTTGCCGGTGGCGTAGGAGCGGCCTTGGGCGTCGACCTTCTTCTCGTAAACGCGGATCGGCTGAGCGGCGCTCACGCTTTCGCCGCTCGCTGCGCCAAGATCCTCGAGCGACCTGATCTCGGTATTCGACATTAGGCGCTCCTCGCGTTCTTGGTGTTCAGCGCGGCGACATCGAGCATCGTCGGCTCCTGCGCCTCGTGGGGATGTTCCGGTCCGGCATAGACGCGAAGATTGCGCATCTGCTGACGGCCAAGCGGTCCGCGCGGAACCATGCGCTCAACCGCTTTCTGTAAGACGCGCTCAGGGTGCTTGCCGTCGAGAATCTTCTCGGCGCTGCGCTCCTTGATGCCGCCCGGATAGCCGGTATGCCAGTGATAGACCTTGTCGGCGCGCTTATTGCCGGTGAACACGACCTTGGCCGCGTTGATGACGACGATATGGTCACCGCAATCCATATGCGGTGTGTAGCTCGGCTTATGCTTGCCGCGGAGCCGCATGGCGATCAAAGAAGCAAGTCTGCCGACGACGAGGCCTGCGGCGTCGATCAACACCCAGGACTTCTCGATCTCGCTGGCTTTGGCGGAATAGGTCTTCATGGCTCTGATCCGTTGAAAAGATCGGCGCTTCTAGCCGCGGTTCGACGTTGCGTCAAGCGCATAGGAAAAACTCGTGTGAATATCTGACTGTTAGTTATGTGGTATTTTGTTACCACACCCTTTCCTCCAGGTACAAGGACAAGGTCGCGCAATTTAACAATTTCGCGTAGTCCAATAGCGATCAGTGATTCAACCGGTGGCGAAATCAAATGGCAGCAATGGAAGCACCGAATGTGGCGGCCACGGCCCTTGTCCTGAGGGACGATCGGGGGCCCATCTCCGTGCTCACGCTCAACAGGCCCGCTGCCCGGAACCCTCTATCGCTGGAGCTGATCGAGACGCTGCATCGAGCCATCACCGAGCTTGGCAGCGACGATGCCATTCGCGCCGTCGTCATCACTGGCGCCGGGACAGCGTTCTCATCGGGACACGATCTGAAAGAACTTACCTCGCATCGGAACGATTCCGATCGCGGGCGCGAGTTCTTTGCCAGGACCATGAACGCCTGCTCGGACCTCATGCTTGCGATCGTGCGCTCGCCGAAGCCCGTCATCGCCGCGGTCAACGGCATCGCCACGGCGGCGGGCTGCCAGCTTGTCGCCAGTTGCGATCTCGCTGTGGCAAGTCAGGACGCGCGCTTTGCAACGCCCGGGGTGAATATCGGACTGTTCTGTTCGACACCCATGGTGGCGCTCAGCCGCAATCTGTCGCGGAAGGCGGCAATGGAAATGTTGCTGCTCGGCGAGCTTGTCAGCGTCGATCGAAGCCAAGGAACTCGGCCTGGTGAATTTCGTGGTCGAGCCCACCCAGGTCGTGAATGAGGCCGTCGAGCTTGGCCGCAGGATCGCGGAGAAACCGAAGCGCACGCTCAAGATCGGCAAGGAGGCCTTCTACCGGCAGCTCGAGATGCCGCTGGAGGAGGCCTATCGTTATGCCGCCGGGGTCATGGTCGAGAACATGCTCGATGAGGAGGCCAAGGAGGGCATTGGCGCCTTTCTGGATAAGAGACGTCCGAATTGGCCAGATTGACGTTCGGCAGTTTTGCCCTGAATTGGCCTAGTTTCTCCTCCTCCTATCCTCTATAGAGTCCGCGCGCCTGGCAGCCTGCTTTTGTTCATTTTTGGCGCTTGTTGCCCAATCGCGGGTTTGACTATGCACCACCTATTCTTGGAGCCCTGGAGTTCACAACTATGATGAAGCACCTCGTCCTGTTGACCATGATTGCCGTTATGGGCGTGCCGACCTTGGCCGCCGCCGCGGACCCTGCGAAACCTGGCGCCGTCTGCAAGGAAGACCGGAAGAAATTCTGTAAAGACATTAAGACGACTGGCGGAAAGCCGCGCGACTGCCTGTTGCAGCACAAGGACGAATTGAGCGACGCCTGTAAGGCGCTGTTCGATAAGACGGCAAGGGCGAAGGTAAGGGCAAGAAGGCCAAGGACGGAGCCGCAGCCCCGGCTGATGGTGCCGCCCCCGCAGAGGGCGCGACTGCACCTGCCGAGGGTGCCGCTCCTGCTGCTCCAGCCGAGGGCGCCGCACCGGCCTCTCCGACCGAGAGCGCTCCGCAGGCCGAACCCGAAGTTCCAGGCGAGCAGAAGTAACGCTTCGATGCCGCGCCGGAACGCCAACCGGCGCGGCATCATTTCGCCAATTGGCCCCCGCGTTCATTGCGCGACACAGAATTATTGGCTAATCGCGCCAGCGGGATGAACCACGACAGCTATACCGACGCCTATATCGCGGACATTCTTTCGAGCTGCCGCACCATCGCCATGGTGGGCGCCAGCCCCAATGTCTCGCGTCCAAGCTATTTCGCGATGAAATATCTGATGGCGAAAGGCTTCCAGGTCATTCCCGTGAACCCCGGCCAGGCAGGCAAGGAAATTCTTGGCCAGACTGTTTACGCGACGCTCGACCGACATCCCGGGCCCGGTCGATATCGTCGACATCTTTCGCAATTCGGAAGCGGCGCTCCCGATCACACGCGATGCGATTGCGATCGGCGCGAAAGTGGTGTGGATGCAGCTCGGCGTTCGCAACGACGAGGCTGCCAAGCTCGCGGAAGCACGCCGGACTTAAGGTGGTGATGAATCGCTGCCCGAAGATCGAATATGGGCGGCTGTCCGGCGAGCTCAGCTGGGCCGGGGTGAACTCTCGGATGCTTTCCAGCAAGCGGGCCGGTGCTGGAAGCGAAGGGCGTGCAGCATCGCGTGTTGAAGGCAACCGGCGAATGATGCGCCTGCTTTCGTGATGGTCGCGGCGCTCGCTTTGCTCCAATCGCAGGTGCGCCACGCGAACGCCGAAGCCGACATCGATCCGAAGGTCAACCTCGTCACCGAATTGCAAGCGGCGGTGCGCGCCGACGACAAGGCTTGGTTCGTGGCGCATCTCCACTATCCGGTGCGCTATTTCGGCAAGCAGAGCATGCTCATCAAATCGAAGGCCTGGTTCCTCGATCATTACCCGACGATCATCGGACCGGAGCTGAAGGCGTCGATCCTGGCGCAGGATCCTCAGAAATATTTCCAGAATTACCAAGGCGTCATGGTGGGCGAAGGCAGCCGCAACATCTGGTTCGACGATTTCGGCGAAGGCGACGGCTCCAAGTTCGAGATCATCACCATCAACAACAGCGACTAAACTCCGCCGGCGTTCCTTTGCTATAGTTGCTCACGAGCAGAAAGAGGGGCTTCAAATGTCAACCGAGCGGAAACCTGGCTTCAACACGCTTGCGATCCATGCCGGCGCGCAGCCCGACCCCGCCACCGGCGCACGGGTGACGCCGATCTATCAGACCACTGCCTTCGTGTTCGACGATGTCGATCACGCGGCGGCGTTGTTCAACCTCGAGACCTTCGGCAACATCTATACCCGCATCACGAATCCCACTCAGGCCGTGCTCGAGGAGCGGGTCGCGGCGCTTGAGGGCGGGACGGCGGCGCTCGCCGTGGCGTCCGGTCACGCCGCGCAGATGCTGGTGTTCCACACGCTGCTCGAGCCGGGTGACGAGTTCATCGCGGCGCGGCAGCTCTATGGCGGATCGATCAACCAGTTCACTCACTCGTTCAAGAAATGCGGTTGGACCGTGCGCTTCGCCGACACGACCGATGCGGAGTCGTTTCGCGCGGCGCTGACGCCGAAGGTCAAGGCGATCTTCGTCGAGTCGATCGCCAATCCCGGCGGCATTATTACGGACATCGCCGCGATCTCCGCGATCGCCAAGGAAGCCGGCGTGCCGCTGATCGTCGACAACACGCTCGCGACCCCCTATCTGATGCGGCCGATCGAGCATGGCGCCGACATCATCGTGCATTCGCTGACCAAGTTTCTCGGCGGGCATGGCAATTCGCTTGGCGGCGCCATCGTCGATTGCGGCACGTTCGACTGGCTCAAGTCAGGGCGCTATCCGACGCTGTCCGCCCCCTGCCCCAGCTATCACGGCATCACGCTCGCCGAGACGTTCGGCAATTTCGCCTTCGCGATTGCCGCCCGCGTGTTGGCGTTGCGCGATCTCGGGCCGGCCATCTCGCCCTTCAACGCCTTTCTGATCCTGACCGGCATCGAGACCCTGCCGCTTCGCATGCAGCGGCATTGCGACAACGCGCTCAAAGTGGCGGAGTGGCTCATCGCGCCAGGACAAAGTGGATTGGGTGAATTATGCCGGGCTGCCGGACAACAAATATCACGCGCTTGCCAAGCGTTATTGCCCGAAGGGCGCAGGTGCCGTGTTCACGTTTGGGCTGAAGGGCGGCTACGACGCCGGCGTCAAGCTCGTCAGCAACGTGAAGCTGTTCAGCCATCTTGCCAATATCGGCGACACGCGCAGCCTGATCATTCATCCCGCCTCGACCACGCACCGCCAGCTCGGCGACGATGCGCGCGTTCGAGCTGGCGCAGGGCCCGATGTCGTCAGGCTCTCAATCGGGCTCGAAGACGTGGCCGATCTGATTGCCGATCTCGATCAGGCGCTCGCTGCGGTCTGAGGCTTAAGCGAGATCTCGCTGACGAGCCACAGGTGGTGCAGAGTCCCGACGAAGAGTGCGATGGCTCCGGCTTGATGGGCGAGCCCGAGCTCGATCGGCACGGCGAGGAGCAGCGTCCAAACCCCGAGCGTCGCCTGCAATAGAGCGATACACGCCACCGCCACGGCGCTCATGGTGAGCGTCGGCGAATTGCGCTTGAGTGCGAGCCAAGCTGCTTGCGCCAAGGTAGCGGCGAGCACGATGTAGCCCAACATGCGATGGTCGAATTGAACGGTGAGCGGATTTTCGAACAGGTTCAGGTACCAAGGCGTGGCAGCGATGAGGCCGTCGGGCACGAAAGCACCGTTGATCAGCGGCCAGGTGTTGAAGCCGAAGCCGGCGTCGAGACCGGCGACGAGCGCGCCGGCAAGCATCTGCAAATAGACAAGGACGAGCACGAAAGCTGCGACGCCAAGCGCATAGCGTGGGCGCCGAACCTCGTGCTTCGGCTGCGCACCAAGTCCGAGCCAGAGCCAGAGCGTGGCGCCCAGGATCAGGACGGCGATGCCGAAATGCACCGCGAGGCGGTATTGGCTGACATCGATCCGGTCGACAAGACCGCTCTTCACCATGTACCAGCCGACCGCACCTTGCAGACCGCCAAGCACGAAGAGGCCGGCGAGTTTGGGCCACAGGGCACGCGAAATATAACCGGACCACCAGAAGAATAGGAACGGCACGAGAAAGACGGCGCCGATCAGCCGGCCAAGGAACCGATGGGTCCATTCCCACCAATAGATGGTCTTGAAGGCCGCAAGGTCCATGGTCGGATTGACTTGCGCATATTCCGGAATTTGCCGGTAAGCGTCGAAGGCGTGCTGCCAGTCGGCTTCGGAGAGCGGCGGGATGGCGCCCATGATCGGCTTCCATTCGGTAATGGAGAGGCCGGAATCCGTGAGCCGCGTGGCGCCGCCGACCAGGATCATGGCGACGATGAGAAGAGCGATGGTGCCAAGCCAAATTCTGAGCGCGCGCGCGCGCCGGCCCTCGCTAAAGGCTGCCAATGTTGTGACTTGAGAGGTCGTGGCCGAGGACATCAGGTCTGATAGCGGGCAGCCGGCCTGAACTCAATGGCGCTCGAAGGCAAGATTGCCGCAGCGAAGGCACCCTTGTATGGATGTCGCGAGACGGAGGAGATGCGCCAATGCAACAGCGCCAACGCAAACTGGTCGGGACTGTGGTCCTGCTGTCATTTCTTGCCGTCTATGCCTTATTGATCATGGCGTTTAGCGCGGGACGCATTATGGATGCGTCAGCTCCGGCACAATTTCTCTATTTTCTGATTGCAGGTCTCGCCTGGGTGTTGCCTGCGGGACTATTGATACGGTGGATGCTGCGTCCGGATCAGGCGGCGTCGACTTCGCGAAAGCCGTTATAGAGCGCGAACGGCGCGCCGGAGAGATACAGCGCCGTATAGGTCAGCGACTGATAATCGCCATTGAGCGAGACGCGCGGCAGCGCGGTGAGATGGTCGTTGTGCTTGGGAAACACCATTCCCTTTCTCGTCGTTACCGCTGTCGTAAACCCGAGCTCGCGAGCCAGGGCAAAATCCGCAGGACCCGCGCTGGCGGGGTCGCCATAAGGAAATGCGAAGTGAGCTGGGCGGATGCCGAGCTCTTGCTCGATGCGGTCGGCGCTCCCGACCATCTCGTCGACGGCACGCGCCGGCGAGATCTTGGCGATGGCGTAGTGAGACTTAGTGTGCGCGCCGATGGTGACGAGCGGATCGGCCGCCAATCTCCTGATCTCGTCCCAATTCATGATCAGATCGCGGCACATCTGCTCCATGTCGACCTCGTAGCGCTCGGCAAGAACGCGCACCACTTGGCGCTGTGTCGCCTCGTCGATGCCGCGGAGCCACCAATAGATCTGCTCGAAGCTCCTGGTCTTGTCTTGCGGCGTTTCGGCCGGCAGCCGCCAGAGCTCGCCGTTGCGGCAAAGCTCGATCTGGTTTGCGCGGTCGACGATCTCCTCGAGCGCAAGCCACCAGAGCTCGCCCCTCCCGTCGGGATAATCCGTCGGGATATAGATCGTCATCGGGAAGTTTCGCGCCTTGAACAACGGATAAGCGAAATTGCGATTGTCACGATAACCGTCGTCGAAGGTAAAAGAGACGAAGCGCCTGTCGTCGTCTTCGCGCAGTCTTCGCACCGCCTCGTCCATCGAGACAACGTCGAGACCGGCCTCCTCGACTTGATCCAGCACGGCATTGAGAAAATCGGGCGAGACTTCGAGGATGCGATTGGGAGCGAATGGTTTGTCGCGATAGGGCTTCACGCTGTGCAAGGTGAAGATCATGCCGGCGCCTTGGGTATAGGGCGCGATCAAGCGATGCGCGCCGGAATGGTAAAGCCCCGACATCACGGCCTTCATCACAGTGGTTTTCACACCCGACATTTGTTGCCTTTCTCGAGCATCAACCGTTAACCGGCCTCTGCCATCGTCGGCCCATTGTCGCCTGCGAACCTTGCGAAATACTTGCCGAGAGTTGTGGTGGGACCGCTCAGGTTGCAAGACGAGTTGTAGTCATAAGAATGGGTTAATGCGGATGAGTTCGACAGCATTGGCGCGCGCAGCGGTTGGAAGCGAGCGGCGCGATCTGGAACGAAGAGGTCCGATCCAGGTCGCGACCAGTCTCGGCAAGATCAAACTTCAGCTCACGGACGATATGTCGAGCCTTGCCTCGGTCTGGGAGGATCTCCAGCTTCGCGCGGCTTGCACGCCGCCCCAGACCTATGCCTGGGCCCGCGCCTGGGTTCGGCACATGGTTCGGCCCGAGGGTGGCAAGCCGTTATTGTCACCGGCCACGATGCCAACGGACGCGTGCTATTTCTCTTGCCGTTCGACAAGAGCCTCAAATTCGGCGTGACCATTCTCAGTTGGCTGGGGCAAGCGCACGCCAACTACAACATGGGCCTGTTCGAGCCTGAAGTGGCTGCACACCTCACGCGCCGAGGATGTTCACGCGCTATTGTCAGCGAGCGCTTCAGCTTCAGGCGCGGACGCCGCCATCCTGTACTCCCAGCCCTATTCGTGGGAGGGCGTCGCCAATCCTGTTGCCAAACTTCCGCATCAGAAGTCGGCCAGTAACGGCTTCGCCGTCACGCTCAGCGACTTCGATAAAATGTGGCATGAGCGCTTCGGCAAGCAATCACGCCGGAATTTCGATCGAAAAGAGCGGAAGCTCGCCGAGATCGGTCCACTCGATTATGGCTGGGCGGAAACGGAGGCCGAACGGCTTGCGCTCATCGGGACTCTCTTTGCGCAGCGCTCGCGCCAATATGCCGAATTGGGCGTCGGCGACATTTTCGACGAAAAGGGCCGTGCGTTCTATCGCGAGCTTGCGCTGCTTCCCGACGACAGTCCGAGCCGCCTCCGTCTCGGTTATTTAAAGGCCGGCGACGATGTGGCGGCGATGTTTTGCGGTTCAATTCTCCACAATCGATTGAGCGTCTGCTTTTCTTCGATGGCAGAGGGGCCGATGCAAAAGCAGTCGCCCGGCGCGCTGCTTCTGAAGCATCAGATCAAAGAGGCGTGCGGCAACGGCCTTGCCTTCTACGACATCGGGGCCGGAGCGGCGCGACACAAGGATGAGTGGTCCGATGTTGAGCAGCCTCTGTTCGACAGCTTTCTCGCCTTCAAGCCGCAAGGCTATTTGGTGACGCTGCCCACGGCGGCATTCACGCGCCTCAAAGGCGCGATCAAAGCGAACCCCCGCCTCTGGCCCATCGCGCTCCGCGTTCGGCAAATGCTGTTCGGGCGGAAACCCAAGCAATAACGACTCAGAGCGCAGCGGTGCGGCCGAAAATCCCGGGCCGATCATCGGCTGCCGATTTGTCGTAGGGAAATACCGGCGCGGCAAAGCTGGTTAGCTCAGAGATCGCTGCCATCGCGACGGTCGGGTCGCCTGCTCCCGCCAGCACGGCTATGACCATGGCGAGCCGCCCCTGCAGCGATGTCTGGAATTTCGCGGCGCTCTCTATGTCGCCGTAGAGGACGACAAGGTCGTAGGCCTGCGCGAGGGCGGAGAAAATCCGGACCATCCGCTCTGTGTTCTTGTCCTCAGAGTTGGACGAAGCGTTTCCGGCAACGATGACCTGCAAGGACGACTTGCCGTCAAGGCAAACCACATCCTCAAAGCCTGCGCTGCCGGCGAGAAGATCGGCAAAGCCCGGCGCACGCGGCAGGCCGAGCGGACCTGAGATCGCCGTCGATCCGCGGGTCAGGTCGACAAGCACGGCACGCTCGGCATCCGCCGCCAACAGTCGCGCGAGCGCAATGGCAGTCGGCGCGGCGTTGGTCTTGGGCGAGGCGGCGGCGATCAAGACCAGGCGTTGCTTATTGCAGTCATGCTCGGCGAAGATCTGGTTCACCAGTGCGTCGAGCGATTTCACCACGGGCGCCACGCGACCGCCCCGCGCGGGCTCTGTCGATTCGAAGGAACGCGGCGGCAAATCTTTGACGTCTGGTTTCGGTCTGGACGCCCGCTGCTGCAAGTAACGGCGAAGATCGTTCGGCTGACCGGCGACGGCGGTCTCTTCCCGCGGCGCCTGCGAAGGCTGAGGCGGCGACGGGGGCATTTCGGCGGGCTTGGTCTCTGCCGGCTTGCCGGCTAAGGGCGGCGTATTCGGCGTCGAGAGCTGGATGCGGCGAAGCCTCTCGATGAAATTGTCCTGCGGCAACTCAGGAGTGGTCGCGGTCAGGGATCGGGCGATTTGACGAATATCGCGCATGGGGGATTCCTCAGGTCTGGGTTCGGATTGGTTTGTCGCTAGCGCGGCGCTGCTCCGGAGGCTTGATGGGCCCTTCGTCGGTCATGATATCGGGCGCCGCGGCTGGTGCCGGATCGACTGCGCGACGGCGGCGCCGATAGGTGGCGGCGGGAACCTCGCGCGCAGGCATCGGCTGGGTCGGGCGAATCGTGATCGGATCCGGTTCAGGGATCTCGCCGGATGGCTGGTAGGACGGCTTGGCTTGCATCGGCCTTGAGCTCGTGCCGCCGATCAGTTCCCGAGCAAGCACGTAAGCCAAAGCCAATAAGGCCATCGCCGCCATTACCAACAGCGTCATCTGGATTCGTTTCGGGAATGAAGGCGTGGTGGAAGCGTGCGCCTGAGAAACGATGGTGGCATTGGCGGGGACCGCGCCCATCTCATGGCGGGCGCTGGCGTCTTGGTAGCGAGCAAGGTAGGATTCCAGCAGATCGCGATTGGCCTTGGCTTCGCGCTCTAGCGCGCGGAGCTTGATCTCGGCATCGCCCTGCCCTGCGCTCTGAGACTTGGCTTCGTTGAGGCTGTTGCGCAAAGATTTCTCCCTCGCGCCAGCCACTTCGGCTTCGTTCTCGAGCCCCTTGACGATCTTGCTGACTTCGGCGCGGATCTGCGTGCGCACGTCGGCAAGTTCGGCATTGAGCTGCTTCATGCGCGGATGGGACGGCAACAAGGTCGCGGACAATTCGGCGATCTGGCGCTGCACCTGGACACGCTGTTCGATAAGCCGGCCGATCAATTCCGATTTCAGCACTTCGGGCGTCGCGTCGATATCGCCCTTGGCCTCCAGCATCTGCTTGATCAGCCGCGCGCGTGCTTCCGCTTCGGATTGCTGCGCCTTGGCAAGGATGAGCTGAGTATTCAGCTCGGAGAGCTGCTGGGCGCCGAGCGTGACATTGTTGGAGCCCTGATACAGACCTTGCGAGGTCCGGAACTGCTCGACCGCGGTCTCCGACTCTGCGGTCTTCTTCCGCAAATCTTCGATCTGATTGTTGAGCCAGAGCGTCGCGTCCTTGGTCTGATCGACTTTGGCGGTGCGCTGCCATTCGATATAGACATCGGCGAGCCTGTTGGCGGCCTTCGCCGCCAGATCGCTGTCACCGGATGTGTAGTCGATCGCGATCACACTCGATTTGTTCAGCGCATAGACGGAAAGATGTTCGAGGAAAGCGTCGGCCGCCTTCTCCTGTTCGGATTTGGGCGAGCCACGGCCAAGGCCGAACCGGTTGAGGAGACGCTGCAGGTAGCTGACGCCCGCGTCCTTGGCGAATTCTGGATTGTTGGTGAGATCGAGGGAGCGGACCACTTCGAGGACGAGGTCGCGCGAAGTGATAACCTGGACCTGGCTCTGCACCGCCTGCTCATCGAGAACTTGCAATTGGTCGCGGCCCTGATCCGTCGCGGTGCGGGTAAAGGGCGAGGTGTCGTTCTCGATGAGGACGCGCGCTTCGGAGGTATAAAGCGGCCGCATCATCGACAGGCCAACGAAGGTGACGAGACCGGCCAGGATCGAAAGGCTTACGATCCAGGTTTTGGCGCGCCAAAGCGCGCGGCCAAGCGCGGCCACGTCGATATCCTCAGGCTTGGCGTCTCGTGACGTCGGCTGCATTGACAGACTGAACTCCGCGACTCGTGGCAGTCATTAGAGCCTTTTGCCGTAACCAAATTCTTAAGCTCCGCCTCGCTCCGGCACGGCCGGTGAGCTTTCGTTAACCAAACCACGCCTAAATCGGAGGTATGGGACGGGTTCGTATCAGAGTCGGCTTGCTGGGCTGGGCCTTCATGCTCATGGGCCTGGCCGCGGCCGCGCTTGGGGGATGCACTGCAAGTGCCATCCCAGGCCTGAATACGCCCCGGATGGCCCTGAATACGCCGGCACCCCTTCCCCCGCCCATGGTCATCACCCCGGTCAGCACCCGCGGCGCGGCCATCCCGGGCGCGCCTGTGGTCACCTACCCGCAATATCTGCTCGATAGCGGCGACAAGGTCCGGGTCATCGTGTTCGGGCAGGACAATCTTTCCAGGGTCTATAGCGTCGACACGAGCGGCTATGTTTCGCTGCCTCTGATCGGACCGGTGGCGGCGCGGAACTGCACAACCGTGGAGCTTGCCCGCCACATCGCAGACCTGCTCCGGCAGAAATACGTCAAAGACCCGAAAGTGACGATCGAGGTTGAGGCCTATCGCCCGTTCTTTATCCTCGGCGAGGTGAAACGGCCGGGCCAATTCCCCTATGTCAACGCCATGACGGTGGAGACGGCGGTCGCCATCGCCGAAGGCTATACCGAGCGAGCCAATGAACGGAAAGTGCGGCTGACCAGACGCTTCGGCGGGGTGCTTTCGACCGTGATGGTGCCGAGCGATTATCCGGTGCAGCCCGGCGATACTATTTACGTGCTCGAACGCTTCTTCTAAACATCGTCAAGCTCTGTTCGAGGCCAGTCACGGCCCCGTGCCCGGGGAGTTTGAGCGATACGCATCCTCCATTGTCTGAGAGCGCCGATCGGAGGCCTGTTTCGCCACGTGCATGACCTCGCGCGGGGCCAGGCTGAGCTCGGTCTCGAGGTCGGCATCGTGTGCGATGCGGCGACCGGCGGCGAACAGGCCAAGGCCGCGCTCAGCCGGCTCGCTGATTCCTGCGCACTTGGCGTGACCCGGCTCAAGATGGGCCGCAATGTCGGCTTCAGCGACTGGCAAAACTATCGCGCCGTGACCAAGCTTGCCACCGAGCTTGGAGTCAACGTGCTCCACGGACACGGTGCCAAAGGCGGCGCCTATGCCAGGCTCGCGGCGCGAAGCTTGAAGCGCAAACGGAAAGAGACCTACGCCTTCTACACGCCGCATGGCGGCAGTCTGCATTATTCGCCGTCGACGCTGATGGGACGCATCTATGTCCACGCGGAACGCCGCCTCGCGCCGCTGACCGATGGCTTGACCTTCGAGAGCGTGTTCGCCGCCCGCCGTTACAACGAGCTGATTGGTCATCCCACCTGTCCGGTCCGTGTGGTGCCGAACGGACTCTATCCGCATGAATTCTACGAGCCGGTGGTCGCGGACGATGCGGTCGATTTCGTCTATGTGGGCGAACTGCGAGAGCTGAAAGGAGTCGATCTCCTGCTCAGCGCGCTCGCGGCTCAGGCGACGACTTACCCTGCCCGCGCGATCATCGTCGGCAGCGGTCCCGACGAAGAGAAATTCAAGCGGCAAGCACGCAGCCTTGGCCTTGGCGGCAAGGTTCAGTTCGTGGGGCCGCTGCCGGCGCGAAATGCCTTCTCGCGGGCGCGCTGCGTGGTCGTGCCGTCACGCGCCGAGTCCTTCCCCTATATCGTGCTCGAGGCGGCCGCCGCACGCATGCCGCTGATCGCGACCAATGTCGGGGGCATCCCGGAGATTGTCGCCGGCAGCGCCACGCCGCTGGTGCCACCCGGAGATGCGGAGGCGATTGCGGCACAGATGCGCGCCTTCCTTGCAGACCCTGGGCCGTTCCTCAACCGAGCGGCGGAGTTACAAGCCCATGTCGCGCAGCGCTTCACGGTTCAGAACATGACAGAATCGATCGTCGATTTTTACCTTACCGAGATCGAGGCCGCGCGCGCCAAGCGTTTCCAGCTTCCCGCAACGGCAGCTTAACCATAGCGCAAGCCTGAGCGTCGCTTCGGGCTTCCTTTCACCCATCCCAAAGCCAATTTGTGCCAGCGTAGGCAGCGCTCAAAGCGCCTGTCCCCGCATGCTGAAATCGGATGATCATGGAACGCGACGTTTCACGCAGCGAAGACCACGAAGCCATCGCGCCGGGAGCGGCCGCACTCCGGCACGGCAAGGCGCCGTTCAGAGAGCGCAGAAAAGCGCAACGGCCGAAGCTTGCCGAGATCCGGCGCGGCGCCGAGCTCAATCTGCTCCCGCCCAGCATGATGATTGGCGCTGCGCGTCTCGCCGAGTTTCTCATTGTCGCCGGATTGGGCTTCGCCATCTATCTCGCTTATGTCGAGCGTGAGGGTGCGAACGCGCATTTCATCTATCTCTGCGCCGTGCTGATCACCGCGGCCACCAACACGGCGTTGCTGCAAGCCGTCAAGCTGTACAATATCCCCGCCTTCAAGGCGTTCATCTCGAGCGGCGCCAGGATCGCGGTGATTTGGTCTTTGGTCATCGCCGGCATGATGTCGCTCGCCTTCTTCGTGAAGGTCGGCGCCGATTTCTCGCGGTTTTGGATCGCGAGCTGGTATGCCGCCACCCTCGCCGCTTTGTTCATCGAGAGGCTTGGACTCTCTTTGCTGGTGCGGCGTTGGATGCGCGAGGGCCGGCTCAATCGCCGCGCGGTCATCGTCGGCGGTGGCGCCGAGGCCGTGGAGTTGATCAAGGCACTCGAGGCCTCGCACAATACCGACATTCGCATCGCGGGAATTTTCGATGATCGCGGCGCGGACCGCGTGTCGCCGGTGATCGCGGGCTACCCGAAGCTCGGCAATATCGATCAATTGGTCGAGTTCGCGCGGAACTCGCGCATCGATCTGCTCATCGTCTCGCTGCCGTCAACGGCGGAGAAGAGAGTGCTCGAGCTTTTGAAGAAGCTTTGGGTTTGCCGGTCGATATCAAGCTTTCGGCGCACAACAATAAACTGCGGTTCAGGCCGCATACCTATTCCTATATCGGCAACGTCCCCTTCATCGACCTTGCCGACAAGCCAATCGCCGAATGGGATCATGTCGCCAAATGGATCTTCGACAAGGTCATGGTGGCGCTTGCCGTGATCCTGCTCGCCCCAGTGATGGCGGCTGATCGCGATCGCCATCAAGCTCGACTCCAAGGGACCGGTGCTGTTCCGGCAGAAGCGCCAAGGCTTCAACAACGAGCTGATCGAGGTGCTGAAATTCCGCTCGATGTATGTCGATCAGGCCGATGCCGACGCCTCGAAGCTCGTTACCAAGGGCGATCCGCGGGTAACCCGCGTCGGGCGCCTCATCCGCAAGACGAGCCTCGACGAGCTACCGCAATTCTTCAACGTGCTGAAGGGTGATCTGTCTCTGGTCGGTCCGCGCCCGCATGCGATGAAGGCCAAGGCGGAGGAGCGGCTCTATTCGGAGGTGGTCGACGGTTATTTCGCGCGCCACCGGGTGAAGCCGGGCGTCACCGGTTGGGCCCAAATTCATGGCTGGCGCGGCGAAACCGATACCGAGGATAAGATCCAGCGGCGCGTCGAGCATGACCTTTACTACATCGACAATTGGTCGGTGATGCTCGACCTCTACATCGTGCTGATGACCCCCTTCGCCCTGCTCAAGGGCGAGAACGCTTATTAGACGGAGCGTTCTGGTCGTCCCATGTCAGCGTCAGGCGCCATCGCCCAAGGAAGATACGGAGCGCGGCCGCGCCAGATCAGCGTTGGCGTCAAGCGGCTCGCGCTCGTCTATCTCTGGATCACGATCGCTTCGATCGCCATCGTGGTCTCGGACCCGGCGCCTTACGACGCGCTGATCCTCGGCGCGATCTTTGTGCTTCCCGTCGCCGGACTCGTGGTGTTTCCGCGAGGGCTCGCGCTCTATCTCCTATTATGGACCATCGTCATTGCCTTCGGCTTTGTCGCCTCGACCCAGGCCGTGGTGATCGGCAATCCGTTGAGCCACATGAGCATCACGCTCTATCTCGCGCTCTCCTCGGTGGTGATCGCGGCCTTCGTTGCCGATCGGCCGGAGGAGAATACGCGGCTCATCATGTCGGCCTATCTATTCTCGGCCACGATTGCAGCGATCGCCGCGCTGATCGGCTATTTCAGCCTGACGCCGGGCGCCTTCGATCTGTTCACGGAATATGGCCGGGCGCGCGGCACCTTCAAAGACGCGAACGTGCTTGGCGCGTTTCTCGTTCCGGCGTCTGGTCTATGCCTTCAATTCGGTGATGACCCGAGGCACCTTACGCGCCTGGCCGGCGCTCCTCGCCATGCCGCTTCTGCTGTTTGGAACGCTGCTGACGTTCTCTCGCGGCGCCTGGATCAATCTCGTCGTGGCGCTCGGGCTCTATGCTTTCTTCACCTTCGGCACCGCGGGCACCAACCGGCAGCGGCTCAAGCTCATGATCGCGATCGTACTCGCCGCCTGTCTCGGCCTCGGCGTGTTCGCGGCCGCCAACAGCATTCCGCAAGTGGCGGACCTGATGGGCGAGCGCAGCTCGTTCGAGCAATCCTACGATGTCGGACCAGAAGGACGGTTCGGCGGTCAGCTCAAGGCGATCGGACTCATTCTCTCCCACCCGCTTGGGCTCGGCGCTCTCGAATTCCACGAGCATTATCACCATGAGGACGTGCACGAGGTTTATCTCAGCATGTTCCTCAATGCCGGCTGGATCGGCGGCGTGGCCTATTTCGTGCTGGTGCTGCTGACGATGGGACTTGGCTTGCGATCGGTGGTGGCGGATCGCGGCGGCGACGGCGTCAGCGCCGTGGTGGCGGCCTCGTTCATTGCCATGGCGTTTGAGGGCAGCGTGATCGACACCGATCACTGGCGTCATTTCTTTCTGCTGATGGCGGTGATGTGGGGCATCGCTCTTGCCGCGCAGACGCGAGAGCGCTCGGTCAACGAGCGCTAACGCCTAGGGCCAATCCTTCGTCTTGCGTGCGATGAGCTGCCATCCTTGGTGTACGACTGACATGCATGGTTTGAAGGCGGAGCAAAACAGCAAAATTCCTGGTCCCGGTCGCTGACCCGGCAGTACGGTGTCCCACTCGTTTGGGCCTTCGTCCCACTTCAAGTCATCCCAAATAATTGTGCCCCCAAGCCGATAATAGCGGCCATGACAGGGCAGAATGGGCGAATGCGCCGTGCTCTGTTTTTGCAGCGTCGAGATAGATCACATCGAAACGGCGATCCGAAAGACTCTCCAGCGCGCCAGCAGCGCTCATCTTAATGATCTCAACGCGATCACCATAGGAAGCGAGGTTCTTGCGGCATCGCTCCTCGACCGCTGGCTTATCGAAGATGTCCACCGTGGTGACATGGCATTTCGGCAGCATTTCGAGAAAAGCGATAGCGGAGCGTCCCTCAAAGGAGCCGATTTCCAAAACCCTCGCCTCTGTGTCGCGGAGATATTGCAGGGCCGGGAACCAAAACCGAAGCCACGGCGTGAGCCAGTCGGTTGTTAGCTCCTTGCCGATATACCATTGGCGAACCTCCGGCGGCAGGGGAGGCCTTGGCTTTTTCAAGCCAAGCACCCTTAAAACGCGCTTCCGCAGTGTCATGGCAGCTTGATTTAAACAGGTGCGTTGCCGCTCGGTCTAGCGCCGTTTGCAAAGCTCTCGCACGCAACAACATTGAAAATATGAAAAAATGGTCGGAGCGGAGAGATTTGAACTCTCGACCCCCGGTCCCCCAGACCGGTGCGCTAACCGAGCTGCGCTACGCTCCGACTGATGCCTTGCGGCCAGTTGGATATACACGCTCGGGCGGGCGAGACAAGGCGTGGCAAGCCCGGCTTTGGTTATTGCTTGGCGGCGGTAAGAATCGCGCGGCAGGCCTCGATCTCGTCAAGCACCTGGCCGAGCGCGTCGGAATCGGGCTTCGCCGCATTGACGCCTAGTTCATGCGACCGTCCCGACACGCGGCTCTGCGCGGCCTCGGCGGCAATATCGGGAATGGCGTGAGGTTCCGCGCCCTCGCTCGGTCTCTTCGAGGCGGTGGCGATAGTCCATCACAAAGCGAGGGCCCTGCTCGCGTAAAAGCTTCTGCACGCCGCGGATGGTATAGCCGTCATTATAGAGCAGAACACGGATGCCGCGAAGAAGCGCCACATCCTCGGGGCGATAGTAGCGTCGGCCGCCGCCGCGCTTCATCGGCTTCAATTGCGCAAATTTCGCTTCCCAGAAGCGCAAGACGTGCTTTGGCACATCCAGTTCGTCCGCAACTTCGCTGATCGTGCGAAAGGCCTCCGGCGCCTTATCCAAGCCGCTCCTCCCCAGCTCTGAACCTTGCCGGAACATCCGGCGGCCCTATTCTGCAGCCCGTCGCCGGGCCAGCGCTTCGTTGATGCGCTGTTTCATAATATTGCTCGCGCGGAAGACGAGCACTCGCCTCGGCGTGATCGGAACTTCTTGACCCGTCTTTGGGTTCCTGCCGATGCGTTGTCCCTTGTCGCGGATTCCAAACGAGCCGAAGGAAGACAGCTTCACTGTCTCCCCGCGCTCAAGGCTGGCGACGATTTCGCGCAGCACAAGCTCGACGAGTTCCGCGGATTCGTTCCGCGGCAAACCCACCTTTTGAAACACCGCTTCCGCGAGGTCCGCGCGTGTCAGCGTCTTCCCGCTCATATCACCGAAACTCCCCCAGTCGCGGGACTGATAGGATGCTAATCGAGGCGTGACGCGGCGGTCAATCACCGCTTCGATCAAATTCCTGATATTGCATCATTTTCCAGAAAAGTGTGACATTCGCGCGGCACTACCTGCGAAATCACCAGCGGAGCAAAAGCGCACCCCAGGTAAAGCCTCCGCCCATCGCTTCAATCAACACCAAATCTCCCGGTTTGATGCGGCCATCCTCGCAACCCGTGCTTAACGCTAACGGAATTGAAGCGGCCGACGTATTGGCATGCTTGTCGACTGTCACAATGATGCGTTCCGGCGCCAGGCCGAGTTTCCGCGCCGCTCCGTCCAAGATTCGCTTATTGGCCTGATGGGGCACGAACCAATCGACATCGGAGGCCTTGTATCCAGCCGCTTTCAAAGTGTCGTCGATAATCGCGCTGATATTCGTCACCGCATGGCGAAACACTTCAGGACCGTCCATGCGGACATGACCGACCGTGCCGGTCGATGACGGTCCGCCATCGACATAAAGCTTGTCGCGGTAGCGGCCATCGGAGCGCAGGCAACTGGCGATAATGCCCCGGTCGGTGGCAGCGCCATTCAATTGCTGCGCCTCGACGACAACGGCACCGGCACCGTCGCCGAACAACACGCAAGTCGAGCGGTCGTCCCAGTCGAGGATGCGGGAAAAGGCTTCCGCCCCGATCACGAGCGCGCGCTTGAACTGTCCGCCTTTGAGATAATTGTCGGCGGTCGCCAGGGCGAAGACGAACCCGGAACAGACCGCCTGGACGTCGAAGGCAGCGCCGTGGTGGATGCCGAGATCGGCTTGGATGGTGACGGCGGTCGCAGGGAAGGTCTGGTCCGGCGTCGATGTCGCCAGGATGATCAGGTCGATGTCATCGGGCTTCAGGCCAGCGTGATCGAGCGCTCGCCTCGCCGCTATGGTTCCCATGGTCGAGGTCAGCTCGCCGTCGGCGGCGATATGGCGCTGCGTAATACCGGTGCGCGTCTTGATCCAATCGTCGGAGGTGTCGACGACCTGCGCCAGGTCCCGGTTGGACAGAATCCGCTTGGGCAGATACCCGCCGCAGCCTCTGACGACGCTCCGCAGCATGGTCACGCCGTCAAACTCCCAAGGCCAGGCCGCTCAGCCTTCCTCGAGCGCGTCATGGAAGCGCGTGATGTCGTCGGCAAGACGGGTGACGACGCCGCTCGACGCCAGGTCGTAGGCGAGATCGAGGGCGCTGGCGAAGCCGGTGGCGTCCGTGCCGCCATGGCTCTTCACGACAATTCCATTCAAGCCGAGAAAAATGCCGCCGTTCAACGAACGCGGATCCATCTTCTCTTTCAGAGCGCGGAAGGCGCCTTGCGCCAATATGGCGCCTGCGCGCGCGAGAAGCGATCGCTTCATGGCGGCACGCAGATACTCGCCAATTTGCTTGGCGGTCCCCTCCGCCGTCTTCAAGGCGATGTTGCCGGTGTAGCCGTCGGTCACAATGACGTCGGCGGCGCCATGGCCGATATCGTCGCCCTCGACGAAGCCGCGAAAGTTGATCGGCAGCTGCGCTTCCCTCAAGATCGAGGCGGCCTGCTTGATGTTATCGAGGCCCTTGACCTCCTCAACCCCGATATTCAGGAGACCGACCGAAGGGCGTTCGAAACCGAACAGGGCACGCGCCAGTGCGGCGCCCATCAGCGCGAATTCGACGAGCTGGCGCGAGTCCGCCCCGACATTGGCGCCAACATCGAGCACGATGCATTCGCTTTCCACGGTCGGCCAAATGGCGGCGATGGCGGGACGGTCGACGCCGGCCATCGTCTTCAGGCAGAATTTCGCCATGACCATCAGCGCGCCGGTATTGCCGGCGGAGACGGCAGCGCCGGCATGGCCGTCGCGCACGGCCTCGAGGCTGAGCCACATGCTCGAATGGTAGCGGCCTTTGCGTAACGCTTGACTCGGCTTGGCATCCATGGCGATGGCGACTTCGGTGTGAACGATGGTCGATTTGGCTGCGAGCGCCGGGTATTTGTTCAGTTCCGGCTCGATCTGGGCGCGGTCGACCGACGAACAGGAAGCGCGCATCGGGATGCCGCTCGAGCGTGATCGCGGCTCCCGGCACCACGACACTCGGGCCGTGGTCGCCGCCCATGGCGTCGAGCGCTAAGGTGACTGGCGCACCCATGTTCCCCCAAACCATTCCGGAAGAGTTTAACCCGGCGGCAACGCCGCTTGAGCCCTCACAAGGGCCCCTCCGAATAGACGGAAATTGGCGTCCAAGACAACCGCATTCTGGCGCAAGGCCAAGCTCCCTTGGCAATTTTGGCTCAAGTCCAAAAGCTCTAGGGCTGCTTTAGCTGCTTCAGCGCGGCAAATGGTCCGATCGGCGGGAGCTTCCTCGCCGGCGCCTGCCGGATCGATCCAGGCGAACTCGACGCCTTTCGCGCGAGGATAAGGGTCCAGCGCGGTCGCCAGACCCTCGTAAAGCACCGGCCCGAGATCGATCTTGCCGTCGATAATCGCTCCGGCCAATCGAGGATGCCTTGGCTGGCCGGGTCTTCGGCGGCGGCCTTCTCCATGTCGCGGATTTGAGAGGGCGGCCAAAACGCGACCTCTACGGGGACATCAAGCTCTTGGGGCAGCGGTTCGAGCGAAACCACGCAAGTCTGAGTGAGCTTCGCGGTAAGGCGTCCCTTCAAACCGAGGCGGCCCTGGCCGAGACGATGCAGGCTATAGGTCAAGGCAAGCCTGCTCAGGTCACTCAGATCGAGGAGCTCGGCAACTGCCGCGCGCTCCGGTGGAGTGGCCTCGATAGACCCCCTCGTCGCCCTCCCGGATCTCGTCGATCCGGAGCGTATGGGGAGAGATCCCGGGAATGACTTCCATGTCCTTGGTTTTCATCGCCCTTAGATAGGATGCGAGACCGTGCCACAAAGGCCCAAAGCCGTGCCAAGGCCATAATCGCGCCATAGAAATTGGCAGGTTTCGGGCCACCCAAATCGGGGGAATTAGGCCCGGGTCGAGGGTTCAACGGGGAGCCTATTTGCTCTACCCTTTGGCCGGTTGCGCGTTAGGTTCCAGCGGGGGCATGCCAGTTGACGGGAAGAACGCCAGAGCGATTGGCGGTTGAGCGCGTCGAGGCTGATTGGCCTCGCGGGCCTCATTCTGCTTGCGCCGCTCGGCGGCTGTGGCGCGCAGATCGATCATCACGGCCACGTCTTCATGGATGTCGATATGCAGCAGGTCCATGCCGGCATGACGAAGGAGCAGGTGCAGCAGGCGTTCGGCTCACCGGATACGACGAGCACGATCGGCGGCGACGCCTTCTACTACATTTCGACCACGCAGAAGACCTACGCGTTCTTCAAGCCTTGGGAGATCGACCGGCAGGTGGTCGCGGTCTATTTCGATCAGAAGGCCTCCGTGCAGCAAGTTGCCCATTACGGCATGAAGGACGGCATCGTAGTGAATTACGCCAAGGACGAGACTCCTGCACGCGGCAAGGACATGGGGTTGGTCGAGCAGATCATGGGCAACGTCTCCCAGCGTAAGCTGTTCAAAGACCAGACCCAAAGCGGTGGTGTGCCCGGGCCTGGTCTCTGACGTCAGCTGCTTGCGCCCTTTTTTGACGCATAATCTTTCCCGAAAAGTCTGCAACTTTTCGGGATTATGCCTAGTGCGCGAGAACCGCCAGCAATAGCAGCGCCACGATATTGGTGATCTTGATCATCGGATTCACGGCAGGGCCGGCGGTGTCCTTATAGGGATCACCGACGGTGTCGCCGGTCACGGCGGCCTTATGCGCGTCGGAGCCTTTGCCGCCGTAATGTCCGTCCTCGATGTACTTCTTGGCGTTGTCCCAAGCGCCGCCGCCCGCGGTCATCGAGATGGCGACGAAGAGGCCGGTGACGATCACGCCGAGCAGCATGGCGCCAAGCGCGGAGAAGGCCGCGCTCTTGCCGGCGATGGCATAGACGACGAAGTAGAGCACGATCGGGCTCAGCACCGGCAGCAGCGACGGGACGATCATCTCCTTGATCGCCGCGCGGGTCAGGATATCGACGGCGCGACCATAGTCAGGCCGTGCCGTGCCCTTCATGATGCCGGGCTTCTCCTTGAATTGGCGGCGCACCTCTTCAACGATCGAGCTTGCCGCACGCCCCACGGCCGTCATGGCGATGCCGCCGAAGAGATATGGCAACAATCCGCCAAGGAAGAGGCCGACCACAACGTATGGATCGGAAAGGCTGAAGCTCGGAGCGACATCCTTGAAATAAGGAAACTTGTCGGCATTGGCGGCGAAATATTTCAGGTCTTCGGTATAGGCGGCGAACAGTACGAGCGCGCCCAAGCCGGCGGAGCCGATGGCATAGCCCTTGGTCACCGCCTTGGTGGTGTTGCCCACAGCATCGAGCGCGTCGGTGGTCTTGCGGACGCTCTTGGGCATGCCCGCCATTTCGGCGATGCCGCCGGCGTTGTCGGTGACCGGTCCGAAGGCATCGAGCGCCACGATCAGACCTGCGAGTGCAAGCATCGTGGTCACCGCGATGGCGATGCCGAACAGGCCGGCAAGCCCATAGGTCACGAGAATGCCCGCAATGATCACGAGCGCAGGAAGCGCCGTGGATTCGAGCGAGACAGCAAGGCCCTGAATCACGTTGGTGCCGTGTCCGGTGACGGAAGCCTTCGCGATCGAATGCACCGGACGGTAATTGGTGCCGGTATAGTACTCCGTGATGACGACGATCAGCGCGGTAATGGCGAGGCCAACGACGCCGCAGAGGAACAAAGCTTTACCGGTGAAGCTCACAGAGCCCACGGTCATGACGTTGTCCATGCCGACGAGCCAGGAGGTCAGCGGCCACAGCCCGATCAAGCGATAGAATGCCGGTGGCGATCACGCCTTTGTAGAGGGCGCCCATGATCGACTTGTTGGCGCCGAGCCGCACGAAGAACGTGCCGATGATCGAGGTGATGACGCACATGGCGCCGATGGCGAGCGGGTAGAGCATCATCGCCAGGACTTTGTCGCTGCCGGCGAAATAGATCGAGGCGAGCACCATGGTGGCGACGATGGTCACGGCATAGGTCTCGAACAGATCGGCCGCCATGCCGGCGCAGTCGCCGACATTGTCGCCGACATTGTCGGCGATGGTGGCGGGGTTGCGCGGGTCGTCCTCGGGGATACCGGCCTCGACCTTGCCGACGAGATCGCCGCCGACATCGGCACCCTTGGTGAAGATGCCGCCGCCGAGACGGGCGAAGATGGAAATCAGCGATGCGCCGAAGCCGAGCGACACAAGCGCGTCGATGACTTCACGCGATGACGGATCGAGGCCCAAGACATGGGTGAGGACGAAGAAATAGACGGAGACGCCGAGCAGCGCGAGACCGGCAACGAGGAGGCCGGTGATGGCACCGGCGCGGAAGGCGAGGCTCAGGCCTGCGGCGAGGCTCTTGGTCGAGGCTTGCGCGGTACGCACATTGGCCCGGACCGAGACATTCATGCCGATATAGCCGGCAGCGCCGAGAGGATCGCGCCGATGGCAAAGCCGATCGCTGCGGAAGTCCGAGTAGGAACACGCCAATGACGAAGATCACGGCGCCGACTGCCGCGACCGTGGTGTACTGGCGGGCGAGATAGGCTTGCGCGCCTTCTTGGATGGCGGCGGCGATCTCTTGCATCTTCTTGGAGC
>CAVXQX010000015.1:0-143938 GCA_963764005.1 uncultured Alphaproteobacteria bacterium
AAGCCGACAGCGTACTGGGCAAGCCGCAGTACCGGCCGTGTCAAGAGCGGGCGTTTTGTACCGCCGGCGTTTGCCGGAAGTGGATTCGATCATTCGATCATCCACGACGAGACTCGCAGTGCTCCCAAAAGCCGAACTTTACGACCCTGACATTGGGGGCAACCGCTTGCGGGTCGAGCGCACGCCAGCAATCCACGACAACCTTCGCATTATCTCCCCGATAGCCAACGATGGCATCGATGTATGCCGGATCGCGATTGAGCAGGACCACGACGGGAGATGCCTGAACGCAGTCGTCTGCCGTGGCAGCAGGCTGTGAAGAAGTCGCCTGCTTCCCGGAGCGCAGCCTTAATTGCACGCGCGTCATGGGCGATGACGCGCACACCCTTCGCGTGAAGCGTCTCGATCAAGGCGAGTGACGGGGATTCGATCACGTATGGCGCAGATGTCATTGTATGACAGTCCAAGTATCCCGACGGATCGAACACCCAAAAGCTCCAACTGCCGGCAGACCGTCTCGGCGAGATAGCTGCTGTTGCGCGCCGTTGATTTCGCTGATTTCTTCGAGAAAACCCGTCGGCTGGCCACTTTGCTGCGCCAAGGCCGCAAGTGCCTTGACATCTCGGGGGAGGCATGGCCCTCCAAAGGGCGGACCCGCCCGCAGATATTTGCCGCCAATGCGACTATCGTCGGCGAGCGCGCTTGTAATGGCATCGATATCCGCGCCGTCGATCCGCGAGCAGATCTGGGAAAGGAAATTCGCAAAGCTGATCTTGACCGTCAGAAAATTGTTCAGGGCCAATTTTGCGATCTCGGCGCTGACGAACGACATGCGATGGACGGGCGGATTGTTGCGCACAACGCGCCGAAGAATCCTCTCCACCTCCGCTCCTGCGGCAGGGTGCGACTCTCCAATCAGGATAAGGTCCGGCCGCTCGAAGTCCGCAACGACTGAGCCCGAGCGCGACAAATTCGGGATTGTAGCAGACCGACACGGTCTCCCCGATCGGTTGCTCCAAGATTCTCTCTACGATTGGAACAACCGTTCCGGCAATCGTGCCGGGAGAAACCGTGCTTCCGATGACGATCAAAAATCGCTGCTTGTTCTGCGCGCGGATCGAGCCGCAAAGGTTTGTGAGAGCTTGAGCAAGCGCGCTCGCATCGAAGCTGCCATCGGGACGGCTGGGCGTCGGCAATAATACGAAGGCAGTATCGCCGTGTGCGACTGCCGCCGAGATCTCCGTCACGGCGCGAAGCTTCCCGCCCGTGTCGTCGCAATGGCGGCGGCAATACCCGGCTCGTCAAAGGCCGAAACTCCGTCATTGATGCGATCGACCACGTCTGGAGTCCAGGTCTACGCCAAGAACATCGAAGCCGGCTCTTGCCAGACACGCGGCGAAGCCCAGTCCGAGCTTTCCGAGCCCGATGACGGATATGGGTTCGGCACGGGTCATGCGTTTAGGCTGCCTAGCGCTAAGGATACGCCGGAAGGCTCGGGCGGGCCCCTTCGCGACTTCGTCAAAGATCCACGCGATAGGTCTGCTCGAGACCACGTTCCAGCGTGATGCTCGGCACCCATCCTATGGTGCGCGCAAGCAGCGTGTTGTCGCTGTTGCGACCCCGCACGCCCAAAGGTGCATCCAGCAAGTATCGTCGCTTCAGGGTAACTCCCGCGATCTGCTCGACGATGCTCACGAGCTGGTTGATCGTGACAAGATGATCGCTGCCGAGATTGAGAGGTTCGCGGAAATCGTCGCTTTGCATGATCCGCATCGTTCCTTCGATGCAGTCGTCGATATACATGAAGCTGCGCGTCTGCTCCCCGTCGCCCCAAATCTCGATTTCCTCGCGTCCCGACAGAATCGCTTCGGCAACCTTCCGGCAAATCGCTGCAGGCGCTTTCTCGCGTCCGCCGTCGTAAGTGCCGTATGGGCCATAGACATTGTGATAACGGGCGACCCTGGTCGGCAGAGCCATAATCCTCCGAGAAGTGACGGCACATGCGCTCGCTGAACAGCTTCTCCCAACCATAGCCGTCTTCGGCATCTGCGGGATACGCATCCGATTCCTTTAGGGCAGGCGAGTGCGGGTGTTGCTGTTTCGCCACGTTGTAAACGCAAGCGGATGAGGAGTAGAAGAACCGGTCGATCCCATGTCGGCGCGCGGCAAGCAGCATATGCGTGTTGATCAGCACCGAAAGCATGCACGCGGCTTTGCTTGTCGTGAGGAATTCGATGCCGCCCATGTCGGCGGCAAGATTGAAGACGTAGCGGGAGCCCCGGAGCGCGGTCAGGCAATCCGCTTCCTTGGAGAGGTCGGCTTGAATGTGTTCGGGCCTCCGGAAATGTGCGATACCAGAGAGCAGGCGGCTTGATATCGACCGCCCGCACGTCGGTAAACCCGTGCTCGATCAGGTGGCCTACCAGAGCACCGCCTATGAATCCCCCCGCGCCCGCAACAACAACACGCGCACTACGGTCCAAATTCGTGACAGCGTGCATCCGCAACAGCCCATCCAGCTTGTTGGCAATGTCCCAACTGATAGACTAACGACCGAGAGCAGGAAAAGCAGACATGAAATCCGAAGTGCAGGTCTTCGATATTGTCCAACCCATCGGAATGTTTGCCACGCTGAGCTATTGCGCTCTTCTGGCCAAAGCCTGTGAGGAAAAGGGGATAGAGCCTTATATCGTCGCCTCCAGTCCCTTCTACTTGTCGCCCGCCCGCGGCAACGACTGGTTCGGTTACTTCTTCGGTCACAACAGGATCGAGCTCACCGAGCATGATATTGCGGCCTTGAGAAAGGAGAGCCGGATCCTTGTCTATCCGAGACCGAAATCAGATCAACGAATTCGCAAGGGGACTGGCGACGCGCGAGATCTCCAACGACTTTTCAAAGTTCTCCGAGGCAACGAGGTTGTTTGGCAAATATTTTCACGTCAAGCCGCACATGTTGGATTCCGTCGGGGAGTTTGTCGAGCGGAATTTCGATCGCTGTGGCCAGCTCGGAATACACTATCGCGGCACGGACCACTACCGCGAGTATGAGTTTGTCGATCAACGGCTGATGATCGATGCCGCGACCGAGCACTTTCCCGAATATCAGTCCATTTTCATTGCGACAGATGAAAAGAGATTTTTAGACCTTGTGCGCTCGCACATGCCCGACAAGAGGATTGTCACCTTCATGCCGGCACCTCCTAAACCCCACACGATCGATCAGGGAGACAATTATCGAAAAGGGTTTCACGCTCTTGCCGATTGTCTGCTTCTCTCGCGCTGCCAAGCCCTGGTCAAGACGCCGTCAGCATTGTCAACCTGGAGCAAAGTGTTCGGACCGGACTTGGACCTTGTGCTCGTCGGCAAGCCCTATTCGAACCCCTGGAAAAGAAACTCCTGGTCCAATTTAAAAGGGCTGGGCTATTTCCCGGAATCGCTCTTGTACCGCTGGGATGCAGCCGCCATGACTGAAAATCGAGTCATCAAGATTATTGCTCCCCCAGGGAGACCGGAGGCCCCGCGAGCTGCATCCGAGCGTTCGGCGGAAACAACACGATCTTGGCGGAGCCCCAACGACCGTAGCGAAATTGTGGCTACGCCTGGTCCGTTTAGGGTCAAAGGCGGTGAAAAGAGTTTGCAAACCAAATTGCAAACCAACCACATAGCACACGACGTTATCGGGCAGCACAGGTCAGGATCGCCGACTTAGAAAAGGCAAACCAGAGCCACGCTTAGCGACGAGCGGCATCCGGGGGAGCGGTGACGCCTGTTCGATCTCAGTGCTGCCCGCTTGCGCTGCGGACGGCGTCGACGATTTCGCGAATCGAGTCGATCACGAGTTGAGGTTGTTCCTTGTGGATCTCGTGGCCGCTATTGGTGTTGGTGATGTGCTTCGCGTTCGGCACCAGCTCAGCGAGCTTCTCCTGCGCCTTCTTCTGCGCGGCGTCGGTAACGTAGCCGAAGTCCGGCGGAACATTCGGCCGGCAGGATGCCCGAAGCAATCATCGACGGAACTTGCGGCCCCCAAGGCCGGTCGGCGGACAGAACAGTCAGAGGGAGTGGATGCAGCGGCGCGGCGCGGACCTGATCGAAGCTGCGGTCAGGGTCGATCCTCTCAATGTCTGGGTACAACACCAGACTTTCGCTGATGTTGCCCTCTATCAGGGTTTTCTGAATCGCCCATTGTTCGGGCGTCTCGGCATCGCGAAGCCCGTCGGTCAGGGCGTCGACGAGGACAAGGCCCGACACAGTTTCGGGATAGGTGCTCGCATAGAGTCTGGCGATCAGGCCGCCATAAGAATGCCCGACAAGCACGTAGGGCCCAGTCTCGCCGGCGGCATTCAGCAGCGCATGCAAATCGGCGACCGCATCGCCTGCGGTGGTCGGCTGCTTCACCGGGTCACTGCGGCTCGGTTTCTCACCGACCGGCGTTCCGGGACGGTCGTAAGCGCAGACCCGGGTGAACTTGGCGAGTTCGGGAAATACCGCGAGCCCGGCTTTCCCGGCGATGCTCCAATCGTCGGCGGCAGCTTTCAGTCCGGAGACCAACACCACGGTCGGCGACCCTGTGCCGCGACACTCCAGATACATCTTGCGGCCGCCGCCAATATCGACCAACCCGGCGAAGTCTTCATTTGGCGCGGCTCGCCCGGGACTAACTGCGGCGAGCCAGCTGCGACGGCCGCCACGACGACCGCGAGTCCGACATTGGTTGCAGGCATCCATCGCATCTCGACACCCTAGCTCACACAGGCCCTACCAAAACCGGCCGCTCGCGCCCACGACGATGGTCAGCAGGCCGAGCGCGAGGTTGACGGCGACGATGCGGCGAATTTGACCGAGACGCTCAGCCGCTTCGGGGAAATGCTTGCCTTCCACGGCATCGCTAAAACCGCGCCAGGGCACAAAAAACAAATGCAGGAACAGCGCCATCATCACAAGGCCGATGACCTGCATGACATGGATGTAAAGCCCGGCCCCGGCGAAGCCTCCGAAATAGATAAATATCATAGCGTAGCCGCTGGCGAGCAGGACCACGATGCTCGCCCACACCCAAGGGAAGAAGCGGCGGAAGACGCGATGCCATAGCGTAAGCCGCGCCTCGGACTGAAGCGGCCCAGCCGACTGGCGCAACACCATATATGCGAAGAACATGCCGCCGACCCACACCACGACGGCGAGCACATGGAGCGCGATTAAGACTGCCATGCCCCGAGACTATCACTGTGCCTAGGCGACGCACACCGAGCTTAGCGGCTATCCAGGCACGGCCGCGGGCGGCAGGCAGTCGCTACGGTGACGAATCGCCGTCCATCGAAGCGCGCCATCAAGGCGAAGCCTGCCTAATTGAACAGGCCCGACCGCAATCGTGCCGCTGAAGTTCGTGATGTCGATCACGTAATCCAAGCCGGCGTCGTAGCTGCCGTTGGCATTGCCGTCGATGATGAGGAAGTCATGGCTGGACAGCGTCGCCGGCATTCGCATGAAGCAGGCAGGCTTGACGTTCGGTCCGATGACGCTGTTCACGGCTGCAGCCACGTTGGCGTCGAAGCTTGCGGTGCTGACGCTGCCATTCGCCATGCCGTCGAAGCCGGAAACCGTGAATGACAGATCGATTTTGTCGACGCTCGCATTGAGGTCGGTGATGGTGTCACAGGTCGTGCTGGTCGATTGGGTCGCGCTCGCAAACACGAAGCTATCGCGCCCCGCCTCCGCCGGTCAGTGACAAGTCGGCGCCGCCCCCGCCGGTCAGCGTATCGCTGAGCGCGCCGCCGATCAGCGTGTCATTGGCGGCGCCCGCCACTGATCGTGTAATGGCCGTCGGTCTCGGCGCTAGCGTTCACGGATAGAGGGTTAGGAGCGCCAACGGTCCCATCGCCAAGAATATGTCCATCGATGATCATGCTCTGGCCAGCGGCCACATTGGCGTCGTTCATGACGAAGGTAAAACTGCCAAGGTTGAAATGCTGTGAGACTTGGATCTCCTCGATGCCTAGAAGCGAATTCGCGCCGAAGGTGATATTCACATTGGCGCTGGTCTCCGAGTAAATGTAATCGAAACCGGCGCCGCCATTGAGTTGGTCGGTCGCGTCCCAACCGGCTGCGCCGGCATAAAACACCTCATTACCGTTTCCGCCGGTTGCGATATCGGACCCGCCCTGGCCGATTTCGAATGCATCATTTTGCGAGCTGCCGATCAGTGTGTCGTCGCCCTTGCCACCATGTAGATAAAAGCTGCCATGAGTTTCGGCGCTGCCGTCAAACGACAGGCTGTCGCCCACACCGAGACCGACGTCAAAACCGAGACCGACGTCTGCACCGACGTCTCCACGCACGTCGAGCTGGATGCCGGTTGGCACCAAGCCATCGGCAGCGGTCAAAGTGTAATCATGGCCGGCGACAAATTTTAGCGTCTCTATGTTGGTGAGGTTGGCGGCAGACAACGTGACGCCCGCCGAAAAATCTCCATCCAGAGTCACCCTGTCGCGAAAAACCGTGACATCGGCGCCGCCGTCGATCGAGCTCGCGGCGAGCACGGCCGCACTTCCAATGACGATCGAGTCGTCACCCGCGCCGCCCTTGAAGACGATAGCGCCATCGGTTTCATTCACGGCGTTCACCGCGAGCGTATTGCTGGCGCCGAGCGCGGATCCGTCAAACGCCAGGCTTTGCCCGCTCGCAACCACCAAATCGTCGCCGAAGGAGAAGCTGTAGCTATGCCCTGCCGCGAGCACGATATGTTCGACATTGCTGAGAACGCTGCCGCTGAGCGCGATGGCGTAGTCGCCGTCTAACGAAACCGTATCGTCGCCATTGCCGCCGTCGATATGGTCGGCCGTGGTGAGTTCCGCGCCGAAAACGAAGCTGTCGTCACCGCCGCCGCCGATGGCAAAGTCGTTTCCAGCGTGGGTCAGATCGAAACTGTCGCTTTGCGCCCCGCCGGTCAGCAGGTCGTTCCCGGCGCCGCCAAGAATAGAGAAATGCCCGTTGGTCTCGTGGCTGCCGTTGAAGGTCAGCGTGTCTGCGCTGCCGAGGAGGCTGCCATCGACGGTAAGCGTCCGCCCCGAAGCCACGCGTCGCATCATGCGTGGTGAGTTTGTAGTTGTGGCCCGCGGAGAGAGCGATCGTCTCCACATTGACCAGGGTGGTCTTGGTAAAGGTGACGCCGTGCGCGTAGTTGCCGCTCAGCTTCAGGACGTCATTACCGCCGCTGCCATTGACGCGATCCGCCTTGGTGAAAGCGCCGCCGAAATTGAAGCTGTCGTCGCCGCCGCGTCCCTGGGCCGTATCGTTGCCGCCATTGCTCAGCCTGAAACTGTCATTGTGCGGCGTGCCTTTCAGTCTGTCGTTACCGTGAGTACCTCGAAACTTGGCCATGACTCGCTCCTCCTCGTCCGCGAGACAATGAGACGCCAAAGCATGAGGACTGTCGATGGCGACTAGAAGTTGTGACGCAAAATCTAGCCGCGATAGGCTTAGTTCGATCGCCACATTGGCGCGTCGGACGTCAGTTTAAGCGGCGATTTGCTTCAAAATGTCCGTTCGAATTCAAAATCACCGCGGCAGGTAAATGCCGTCGGTTCGGCAATAGGTTTTGACCGCGTCCTCTTCCTCCTGGTTGATGCTCACCCCGATGGGCAGAAACTCGGTCGGGCCTTCCGCCGGTTTGGCGAACATCCCGACGAACTTCTTGCCGTTGACGTAGCCGCAGACCACGGTCTCGCTGTTGGCGCTTAAGCCCGCTCGATAGCTGCCGCCGAAACTGGCGGACGAATCTTTCAGGCTGGAGGCGATGCCCTGCTGGATCGAGTTTGATCTGCGCCGACGACAGGCTGACGGAACGGAGCGGACCCTGAAAGGATAGGTCCGGCGCGTTTCGCTCCGCGATGCGCGCCGACGCGCACCCGCAGAGAGCGAGCGTGACACCGACCATGATCCCCGGCCACTTCACAGTCCCCCTCCCCCAGAATGGCGGACCGACTGGCGCTACGCCTAGGGCATGATCGCGCGAACCGATGCACTATTTTCCGCAAATCTTGGAGCCGGAGGTACAGACATAAGGCACGACCACCCCGGTGAAGCAGGTGCTGTAGGTGCGGGAGGTGACGAACGATCCGACGACGACGCCGTCCGGAACGCCTGTCGGCCGCACGATCTTCCAGAACGGATCGGGCTTCACCTGGGCCGCGGTCACGGTGACGGAGCGCCAACCCATCTTTTGCTTGAGCTCATCCGCATATCGCGCCGCCAACGCCCGAGACGTGGTCAGCGCTTCGCCCTTCCAATGACCGCCATGGGTCGCGGCGATCACCTGACAATCGGCGGCGAAAGCTGAGGACTGACAATAGAGGAGGAGGCCCACGCCAAGCACAACGACTCTGACCTTCGAACGAAGCAAGGCGCCAAGCTTTCAGTGATCAAATGAGACGTGGCCAAATCCACGCTCTATCCAAGTGCTAATCCCCCGCGAAGCCGCCGAGCGAGCCCGCAATATCGTTGTTGCTGGCCGTGGCCCGCTTCGACGGCCCTGACGGAGTAGACGCCGTTGTCTCCTCGCCATCCGGCACCGTCGTGTCGGGCGGAGGCTCGGTGAAACCGCTGGAATTGCCGAACATCACGGCGGCAAGCCTCCGGTCGAGCCCATAGACATCGCCAAAGGCCGCAACCTTGCCGTCGTCGTCCACCACGGCGGTGAAATAGACCATATGCACGGGGATCTTGCGCTCGATCGAAACGGAACTGTTGATGCCGCCGTCCCATAGCGACTTGACCTTGTCGGCCCCCCAACCTTTGTCCGCGGCGAGTAACACGCCCGCGAATTTATCCGGCTTCTCCATGCGCACGCATTCGTGCCCGATCATGCGTTGCGCTTTCGAGAAGTATTTCTTACGCACCGGAAGCGTGTCGTGCATGTAGACCGTGTGCCGGTTGGGAAACAGGAACTTCGCCTTGCCGAGCACGTTCTCGGGGCCGCCTCTTTGGCTGAACGTGTAACCGAGAATGTTGGAGCGGCTCCAACTGACGTTGGACGGATCGACGGGTCTTCCATTCAAGCTTACCGAGAGTCCGTGCACTCTGAGGATCGAATATGATCCCAGAGGCTAGCGGGGGTAGCAGGTTCTCGGTGACCACCGTCGGCGGCGCGACCCAATCCGGATTGAACACGATCGTCTTCAGATCGGCGGTGAACATGGGCGTCGCGTAGGCGGATGTGCCGACGAGAGTCTTGTCGGCATAGATTCTCTTTCCGTCTTTCACCACGTAGAGCATGAACTCCGGCGAGTTATTCCAGACGTAAACCTGACCGAGGTCCTCCGGCATCCAGCGCCACCGCTCCATATTGATGATGAGACGCTTGATGTCCTTGTCGCTGGCGGCTGGCTTGGCGCCCTCCTCGTCGTCGCCCTTGCCGCGGGCCTTCAACAGCGCCTGGTGCAAGCGCTGGAACTGCTCATGCTTGGGATGCAGCGAGCGGAGATAAGCATCCGGCGTGCTGGAGGTTGAGATCTCGGCGAGAACCGCTCCAGGGTCGCGGATCGTCGGCGCTACGTCATAGAGCTTGCTGACTTCGAGCGGATTGAAACGGCCGCCGCGCGCATGCCGCGCATATTTCAGAATTGCGAGATCGAGATCGATCTCGGCCTTGGCCTGCTCGTCTGCGCTTCGCGGCAGCGCGCCCGCCGGCGGCAAACTGAACGCCGATAGCGTAAGTCCCCAATCCTCCGCCTTTTCGATCTCGAACAATGCCGATTGCGCTCTCGCCGTGAAGCCCATGTCGGTGACCCACAACGGCGCTCCGGTGCGCGCGCCATAAAACGAAACGAGCGCGGCGACGTCGTTGGCATTGGCGTCCTTGGTGAGTTCGGTATCGGACAGTTTTGCGCGAATGGCAGCGACGACGGGATCTGCGGGCACGGCATCGGCGGTAGGCGCCGGCACGACCGCGGGAACGGCAGCCGGCTCACGCGCGGCCGGCGCTTCCGAAGGCGTGGCGGGCTGTTCGGCGATCGATCCCGAATTGGGGTCCGGCGGCGATGACGCCGTGTCCGGCGGTTCCAGGGCGGCGTCTTGCGCCGGTGTCGCGGTGTTCGCGTCTTGGGCTTGGGCCCACGGGGAAACGCTGACGGCCAAGAGCTGAGCCATCACAAAAAGGGCCGCGACTAAAATCTGTCTGCGCATCCCCTACCCCTCGTCTCCGCTCGAAATTAGCGCGAGATCGCGGCTTCGCGCCACTGCCAATTCTCGCCATCCGGTCCGGGTTTTTGGCTCAAAACCTCGTGTCGAGTTCCTAATTGCCGAATAGGCCCGATATCGATTGGGCAAGGCCTCCGCCGGAGTCGCGTAAGCTCCGCCGCCGCGCCGGCGTCTCCCCGTTTGCCTTGGCCTCGACCGTGGGCACGTCAAACTTGACGCCCTTGCCGAACAGCACCGCGGCCATCCGGCTGTCCAGCCCGTAAAGATCGCCGAAGAGTCTGCATCTTGCCCTGCTCGTCCACCACCGCGGTGAAATAGGTGAGATGCACCGGCACCGGCCGGCTCAGCGGCACGATGCTGTTATTGCCCTTGGCGAGCAGCGATTTCACCTGGTCGCCTGACCAGCCTTTGTCCTCGGCGAGCAGGAGCTGCGCGAGGCGGTCGGGGTCTTTGACGCGAATACAGCCATGACTCAGGCTCCGCACCGTCTCGTTGAAGAACTCCGGCTGCGTTGTGTCGTGCATGTAGATCGCGTGCTTGTTGGGAAAATTGAACTTCAACTTGCCCAACACGTTGTCCGGACCTGGCGCCTGGGTGAAGGTATATTGAAAAATATTCGCGCGTCCCCAATCGACCGTATCGGGATCGATGGGACGCCCCTGATAGCTGACCTTGAGCCCATGCTCGCTCAGCACCGAGGTGTCGGGGCCGAACAATCCGCCCTGACGCAAACGCGGTCCAAGGTCTTCACGGATGATGGTGTCGGGCACCGTCCAATCCGGATTGAACGCGATCGACCGCATATCGGCCGAGAACACCGGCGTCGCATATTTCAATTGCCCGACGACGGCCTTCTCCACGTAGATCGACTTGCCGCCTTTCATCACGCGCACGGTGAATGCCGGGATGTTGTCCCAAACATAATACGACCCGAGTTCCGGCGGCATCCAGCGCCAGCGCTCCATATTGACGACAAGCCGCTGAACCGCGGGCTCGCTCTCGGGCTTTCGGCCTTTCGCCTTACTCGCGGCGCGCGCCTTGACCAACGCCTGGCGCAACTGCTCGAACTGTTCCTGCTTCGGATGCATCGACCTCAAATAAGCATCGGGCTCCGACGAAACTTGAATCTCGGCCAGCACAAGTTTGGGATCGCGCAGATGGGGCTTCTGGTCGAAAATCACGCTGACGCGTGCTGGACTGACGCGTCCCCCCCGGGCAAACCGCGCATATTTGAGAATGGCAAGGTCGAGCTTCACCTCGTCCGCGGCCTTGGCCTCGCTCGTTGCCGGCGCGTCGGCCGCTGAGGGAAGATCGAAGCCCTCCTGCGGCAGGCCCCAATCCGCCGCGTTGTTAATTTCGCCGATGACGGCCTTTGCCTTCGCGGAGAAGCCTGTATCCGTGACCCAAACCGGCGAGCCGTCTTGCTTGGCGTAGAGGCTCTCAAGCGCGGCGAGGTCGTCAGCATGAGCGCGGGAGCGGATCGATGCGTCGTTCAGTTTCGATCGAATGGCGGCAACAACCGGATCGGCCGGACTCGGTTCCTCCGCAACCGGCGGAACGACCTCGGACGGAGAGACGTCATCGCCGGTGAGTGGCGGTTGCTCGATAGCGCTCGGCGTGATCGACCCAGTCTGGACAGGATCTTGTGGTTTCTCGATCGGCGTGGCGACGGCCGCTTCCGTCGAGGCAATCTGTGTGGCGGGCGCGCCTTGCTCGGCTCGATGGTTCCAAAGCACACCGCCAACACCGGCGGCAAAAATTCCAAGCAGCAGCACTCCGCCGAGCGAGAACTGATATTTGTGCCCCGGCCACTTGCTCGTCGGCAGCCCGACAGCTTGCACAATTTTGGCTAGCGGAGATGCGAGCAGGCGCAGCCAAGTTCCGAGGACTACAATTCCGCGCTTTGCAATCTCGCTTGAGGTTGCCGCGATCCTCCCGAGCAAACCAGCCAGCTTCGCCGCGCCCGGACCAAGCTTTGGCGCAACCTTGCGCCACGTTTGCGCAGACGCTTCCCGGTTCGTGCGCCAAATTGCCAAGTCGGCACGCGACCTTGCGCGCGCCGCTAGGCATTCGCGTAGACGCTTTGCACGCGCGGCACAGCTTGAGCGAGCCAAGCCGGCAGCACCAACCTCGACGATGATCCTGACTGCGTCTTCGTGCTTTCGCCGAGCGATCCATCCAGGACTCGCTTCCCCTCATCCGTGATCGCGATTTGCTCTTGGATGAACTCGATGCAGCCGAGGGATTTTAGCTTTCGCAGCGCGTCGCAGATCAGGCCTTGAGCGTGCGACGCGGAGGCGTTGGCTCCCTCGTCAGAGTCCCCTCCGGCGACACGGGCAAGCAGGTAGGTTTCGGCACAAGGCGAATGCTCCGCGATAAGCCGCAGGACCAAAACAGCCAATTGGTCCCTCGATCCCTCGAGAGCTCCGACGTCCTGTCGCATTTGTGCCCCCGCGCCTGGTAAATGGCGGACCTCCGAACGCGATACTATAAGAGGCAACCCTAGGTTACCCAGCGCATTTCGACGGAAACAAGGCCATACCGGCCAATTTTGACCGGCGGGCCAAGCTCACTTCGCCATCAGCTGATTGTAGATCAGCTCGAAAGCCTCAGGCGAAATGCCGACTTCGCCCCGATAGGGATTATCCAGCAACGCGATCACGCAGATCATGGTGGCGGTAAAAAAGGATATCAGGCCGCCCAACAGTAGATGCGTGCCGCGGCGGAGATCGAACAGCCAAAGCAGCAAGATGTTGATGATGGCGCCGGCCGCAACCGTCATCCACATGATCGGCGGGATGCCCGCATTGACACTATAGAGCCTGCTCCGCCGATACTCGAAGAAGGTGTTGAACTGGCGGAGCGATGCGTCGTGCATCGCTTCTTGGCCTTTGGTCTGCGGCTCAAAACCGATCAGCTTGGCGTGAAACGCCGCGACATAGGACACGTTGCCACTTGGCACGATGCCTTTGCGCTGCAGCGGCCAAGCCTCGTCGATCACACTCCGCGTATAGTCCTTGAGCATCCCCTTGAACTCGGTGGCGTAGGGCTCTGGATAGACGCTGATATCCCTATACAGCGCGGCAAGCGACGACGCCTCATTGACGACGGCCCTCTCCGCGTCCGCGTGATTCTGATAGGTCGACACCGCGAGCAGTCCGAGCAGAAGCCCATAGATCACGCCAAAATATTGCAGGAAGTCGCCGAGAATCTCATTCAGTCCGGAATCCTTGTGCAGCAGCGGCTTGAGTCTAGGGACATAGGAAGATGATGCCGAGCCAGCACGTGCCGACGAACAGCGTGCCGAACAGGATGAGCACCACGAGCGCGGGCACATCGTAAATCCAATAGAGCATCGATCCCCCTATTCGCCGGAGCTGCGCGAGCTCAGAGCTTGGCTTTCGGCACCAGCGTCCAGCCCCGCTCGGCGAGTTTCGCCGTTGCCATCGGGCTCGCGCGTCCGGTGATCCAGATTTGACCGCGCGCGCCTCCCGCGCCGGCGACAACACCTTCGAGCGGCGGGGTCCAGATCAGATAATCGACGGGAAGGATGCTGACCGTGCCCTTGCCGGTCTCCAACATCGGCCCGCCGCCGACTTGGACGAAGCCATGCACCGGCGCCACCTTTCTGTTGAAAGACGCGATCAGCTCGGCTTGCCTCCGATAGAAGAAGCCCATCTCGATCGAGGCTGCATTGGCGGCGCCGGCAATAAACACCTCACGTCCGCCCGCGCCACCCAAACTCTGCAACGCCTCGACGATGATCGCCTTGTCGGTCGGCGACAGCATCGGGTTGGCGTAGAACGCTTCCACGGTTCCGGGCGGAACGCCCATCCCGGCGAGCATCACGCGCCCATCCCTCTCCAGCTCCGCCGCTGTCTTGTCGCGGAGCATTTCCCGCAGCGTGTTGCTGGTGCCGCCGGCGCTGATGGCGATGCCCGCCGGTCCTGCGACGAAGCTCAAGCCCACGTTGACGCCGGTCTCGCCGACCGCACTTGCCGTGGCAAGTCGCTTCAGCTCGGCGCTGAGTGGTGGAAAGCTCGTGTTCGGATCGACGCCGAGCTCGAAGGCGAGTTTACGTCGGGCTGTAGCTCCGCCGGTCACAGATGCCAAGATGGTCTCTTTATTGGGATCCGTCGCGTTCATGGACGCATTCGCGCTACCGAACATGCGGCCCACACCTTTGAACGTGTCGCCGACGGTCTTGCCCGGGGCAACCACGAAGTCCTTGGCGGTCTCGACCGGCTTCATTGCCGTGCGCGCCGCGGAATTGACCGTAGTGTCCCCACCGCTGATCGACTGGAGTTTGGCGGTGGCCGCCATCTCGCGGGCGCGCACCCGCATCAGATCGCTGCCCTTGACGACGAATGGACCCCAATTCGAGTCCACGTTGAATACGTATTGGAAGTTCTCCAGTCCAACGCGGTCGCCGATGCGATAGTCCGCGCTGCGCAACACATCCGCTGGCAGCACTTGGCTCGCGGAAAAACTCGGCGCAACTTCGTATTGGCCGCCGGTGGCGGACAACGGAATGAAAGCGAGGCACGTAGCGACGCCCGCGATTACAACCTGGCACCTCATCGGATCGGCTCCCCATCCCAGCAGGCTGACATTGGCGTTATACTAACCGGCAACGGCCCCGAAGTGCCAACAATCAAGATAGCGCCACATAGGCCCTATATTAAATCGCCCCGGACGCCTTGCCTTATGGGCTTGGAGCGTCCTAGCCTTGGTATTCAGAATTACAAAAGTCGCAATAGGGAGGTTTAGCCTTGGATCACGACAAAGACCCAGAAGCTACCAATCAAGAGCTGGAGCACGGGCTCGATCGGCGCATCGATGCTGCTCAGCGGCGTTTCGCTGCTAGCTCTCTCGATGGTGGGAAGTGACAAGGCTGAGGCGCAAGCTCAGCCGGCTGCGGCGCCTAAGGCAAGCGGCTCGTCCGCGCAGCCCAATATCATTTTCATCATGGGCGACGATATCGGCTGGTTCAATATCGGCGCCTATCATCGCGGCATCATGGCGGGAAAAACTCCTAACCTCGATAAGCTCGCCGCTGAAGGTATGATGTTCACCGACTACTACGCCGAGGCGAGCTGCACCGCGGGCCGCGCCAATTTCATCACAGGCGAGCTGCCGATCCGCACCGGACTGACCACGGTCGGCCAAGCAGGCGCTACCATCGGCATGCCGGCCCAAGCGCCGACAATCGCGACAGCGCTCAAATCCATGGGCTACGCCACCGGACAGTTCGGCAAGAACCATCTCGGCGATCGCAATGAGTTTCTGCCGACTGTGCATGGATTCGATGAGTTCTTCGGCTACCTGTACCATCTCGATGCGATGGAGGATCCGGCGCATCGAAACTATCCGCAGGACCTCTTGGACAAAGTCGGCCCGCGCAACATGCTGCACACCTGGGCGACGCAGACGGACGATCCGACCGTCGATCCACGCTGGGGCAAAGTCGGCAAGCAGAAGATTGAGGATGCCGGCACGCTTTATCCAGAGCGCATGAGAGACAGTCGACAGCGAAATCCTCGACCTCACTCTAAAGTTCATCGACAAAGCCAAAGCCGACGGCAAGCCGTTCTTCGTCTGGCTCAACCCGACCCGCATGCACGTGGTCACGCATCCTCTCCGAAAAATACGAGAGCATGCGCAACTCGGAGAACGGCTGGTCGATCGAGGAAGCAGGCATGGCGCAGCTCGACGATGTGGTCGGTGGCGTGATGCAGCACCTCAAAGAAATGGGCGTCGACGACAACACCATCGTCGCCTTCTCGACCGACAACGGCACCGAGAACTTCACTTGGCCCGACGGCGGCCAGACGCCGTTTGCCGGCGGCAAAGGCACCGTCATGGAAGGCGGCTTCCGCGCACCCGCCATTGTCCGTTGGCCTGGGAAGGTACCGGCCGGCAAGGTTGAAAATGGGATCATCTCAGGGCTCGACTGGTTCCCGACCTTCGTCGCTGCCGCCGGCAACCCCAACATCGCCGAGGAGCTGAAGGCCGGCAAAGACCTGGGTGGCACCAATTTCAAAGTCCATCTCGATGGCTACAATCAGCTCGGTCTCATCACCGGAAAGGGACCGTCCGCTCGCAACGAAATCTGGTACTTCGCCGAATCCACGCTCGGCGCAGTGCGCATCAACGACTACAAATACCGGTTCATCGATCAGCCGCAGGGCTGGCTCGGCGCCACGGAGAAGGTCGACTGGCCGATTCTCGTCAACCTCCGTCTCGATCCATTCGAGCGCACCGGCATGGCGGGATCGTTAGAGTTCATTGACTGGTACATGTACGAGTTCTGGCGCTTCGTCTTCGTCCAGCAGGAAGTCGCGAAGTTTGGAGAGACCTTCGTTCAGTTCCCGCCGATGCAGCCCGGTGCTTCGTTCAACTTGGAGGCCGTGAAGGAACAGATCATGAAGGCCATCCAGGCGCAGCACGGCAAATAGGATGCGAACAAGCTGGGCGCCGTTGCGGGCGCCCGCTTCACCTGGAGACCTCGGTGACAAGCATCGTTAGCCGACGTTTAGCGCTGACCTTTATTAACGCGCGATCGTCTTGGCTTGGGCGTCGCCTCAAGCCTCGGCGCAGGCCGCCGACCCCCTGCCCTCCTGGAACGACGGGCCGACCAAAAATTCCATCATCGACTTCGTCGCCCGGGTCACCAAGGAGGGCGGCCCCGATTATGTGAAGCCCGCCGAGCGCATCGCCACCTTCGACAATGACGGGACGCTGTGGATCGAGCAGCCTATCTACAACCAGTTCGCCTTCGCCATGGACGAGGTCAAGGCGCAAGCGAGCAAGCATCCCGACTGGAGCACCAAGGAGCCGTTCAAGTCGGTTATCGCCGGCGATATGAAAGCCGTCGCCGCGATGGGCGAGAAGGGCATGCTCGAGATCGTCGCCGCGACCCATTCCGGCATGACCACGGTCGATTTCAACAAGACGGTCGCTGGCTGGCTGGAGACTGCGAAGCATCCGCGCTTCAAGGTGCTTTATACCGACTTGGTGTATCAGCCGATGCTGGAGCTGCTCGCCTATCTCCGCGCCAACGACTTTAAGACCTTCATCGTTTCGGGCGGTGGCGTGGAGTTCATGCGGGTGTTTGCCGACAAGACCTATGGCGTTCCGCCCGAGCAGGTGATCGGCTCGTCGGGCGTCACCCAATATCAGACCTTCGACGAAGCTCCGGTCTTGGTCAAATTGCCCAAGGTGCTGTTCGTCGACGATGGTCCCGGCAAGCCCGAGGGCATCAATCATTTTATCGGCCGTCAGCCGATTTTCGCCTTCGGCAATTCCGACGGCGACAAGGAGATGTTGGAATGGACCGCTTACTGTAAAGGCGCATGCTTCATGGGTCTCGTGCATCACACCGATGCCGAGCGCGAATATGCTTATGACCGCGACTCGTCGGTCGGCAAACTGGACAAGGCGCTGGATGAGGCAATCGCCAAAGGCTGGACCGTGGTCGACATGAAGAACGACTGGAAGACCATCTTCCCGGCGCCACCGCCCGCTGAAACGGATTGGAGCAACTGCCATGGGCGTAGCGACCAGACGGCGAGCGCAAAGTCGAACGAGGGACCGGGCGACGCCGACGCCATGGTCTTCGTCCAAGGCGGCACCTTCCGCATGGGCTCGGACAAGCATTATCCGGAAGAGGCGCCAGCCCATAACGTCACGGTGAGCGGCTTCTTCATCGACCCGACGCCGGTCACCAACGCGCAGTTTCGCAAATTCGTCGAGGCGACCGGTCATGTCACCTTCGCCGAGATTGCGCCCGATCGCGAAAGATTATCCCGGCGCGCTGCCGCATATGCTGAAGGCGGGCTCGCTCGTCTTCGCTCCGCCGGAGGGTCCCGTCGATCTACGCAATTGGAGCCAATGGTGGACGTTCAAGTTCGGCGCCAATTGGCGAAGACCCTATGGGCCCGGCAGCTCGATCAAGGGCCTCGACGACCACCCCGTGGTGCATGTCGCCTTCACCGATGCCGAAGCCTACGCCAAATGGGCGGGCAAGGAATTGCCGACCGAAGCCGAATGGGAATTTGCCGCGCGCGGCGGTCTCGACGGCGCCGAATTCGCCTGGGGCGATGAGCTGATCCCCGGCGGCAAATACATGGCCAACACCTGGCAGGGCAATTTCCCGCACGAAAATCTGAAACTCGACGGCTATGAGCGAACCTCACCGGTAAACACCTACCCGCCGAACGGTTACGGCGTTCACGACATGATCGGCAATGTCTGGGAATGGACCATTGATTGGTACACCACGAAGCACACCGGAGATGCGCCGAAGGCCTGTTGCATTCCGCGAGAACCCGCGCGGCGGAGCCGAAGACCAAAGCTACGATCCCTGCCAACCCAAGATCAAAATCCCTCGCAAAGTGATCAAGGGCGGCTCGCATCTTTGCGCCCCGAATTATTGCCGCCGCTATCGGCCGGCCGCGCGTCACGCCGAGCCGATCGACACCTCGACAAGCCATGTCAGCTTCCGCTGCATCAAGCGAGAAAGGCCCAGACGAGCAATGATCCTTGCATCGAGAGTTGCGCTTGCGGGCTTGCTCTTGCTTGCGGCCGCGTCGTGGACGTTCCGGCACAGGCCGAATCCGGCACGCCCATTCCCCCTTCCCTCACCACGCCGGATCAGGTCGAGACCAGCATCGGCACGCTGAAATTCCGCGACGGCATTCCCGACGCCGCGACCGCCGGCAAGGTCTACGACCAACTCGACTTGCAGCGCGGCGTCGAGGCTTTTCTCAATGGGCTGCAGGGGCGTCTCGATCTACGCCGCGCGCCAGGGCATCAGGGATGCCGGCGTCAAGGACAATGAGGGCGTCCTGATTTTTTCCGGGCTGATGGATTCGAAATCGCTGTTCCTCACCGCCAACGCCGACACCGTCTATTTTCTCAGCAATATCGATCTCTCCAAAGGCCCGATGGTCGTCGAGACGCCGCCGGACACGCTCGGCCTGTTCGACGATTTGTGGTTTCGCTGGGTGATCGATTTCGGCGCGCCCGGCCCCGATCGCGGGCTTGGCGGCAAATATCTCCTGCTTCCGCCGGGCTATCAGGGGCCGCTCCCGGAAGGCGGATATTTCATCGGGCGCCCCACCACGAATTCGGTCGCGCTTCTGGGCCGCGCCTTCCTCGTCAACAATGACCCGAAGCCGGCCGTGGAGATCGATCAAGCGAACGCTCAGAATTTATCCCTACGTCCCCGGCTCGTATGGAACGAGCATCGCCAGCTTCGTCAGAGGCAAGGATCCGCTGGCCAAGCTCGACGCGCCGCCCCCGCCGCTCACCGTCGTCGAGGGCACCGGGCTTTCGATGAACACGATCCCGCCCAACGACTTCTCTTATTACGAGATGCTCGACGCGCTGGTGCAGGAGCAACCGGCCGAGGCGCTGCAGCCTGAGATCGGCGGCGAGTTCGCCGCGATCGGCATCGTCAAGGGCAAGAAGTTCGAGCCCGACGCGCGCATGAAGAAAATTCTCACCGACGCCGTCGCCATCGGCAATGCCGCCGGCCGCACCGTCGCCTTCACGCCGCGCGAGTCTGAGGGCTTCGGCTATTACAGTCCGACGTCGAAATGGCTGAACCCGCTCTTCGTCAGCGGCTATAATTTCCTGCGGCCGCCGCCGGAAATCACCAAAGAGGGCATCAAGCCCTATCCCTATACCGGCGCCCGCACGCTCGACGCGCGCGCGGCGTTCTTCTACGTGGCGACCGGCGTGACGCCGGCGATGATCATGCGTCTCCCCGAAATCGGCTCGCAATATCTGTTCGGCATCGACGATTCCAGCGGCGAGCCGTTCGACGGCGCCAAGACCTACAAAGTGACGTTGCCGCCGAACATCCCCGCGGCGAAGTTCTGGTCGTTCACGGTCTATGACAACCAGACCCGCTCGATGCTGCAGACCGCGCAACGATTCCCGCGCGCCGGCAGCCAAAGCTTCCCCAGCCCCGCGGCGGAAGCCAACGCCGACGGCTCGACCACGATCTATTTCGGTCCGAAGCAGCCCGACGGCATCAAGGCTGGAAATTGGATTGAGACCCTGCCGGGCAAAGGCTGGTTCGTGATCTTGCGGCTCTATAGCCCGCTCGAGCCCTTCTTCACCAAGGCATGGAAGCCGAGCGAGATCGAGAAAATCGGGGGTTGAGCGCGGCCTCTGCTACCCTTGCGGGCATGTGTTGCCGTTGGCACCACTGCATTCATTGCTTACATTGACGCCTGGTCGTAGATCGTAAACCGGATCGCCGCGATGCGCTGCACAAGCTGCCATGCGGAAAATCCCGACGGGGCAAAGTTCTGCGGCTCCTGCGGCAAAGCCCTATCCCGTTCATGCCCCAAATGCGGCGCTCCGGCGAACGTCGGCCGCTCGCTTCTGCAATCAATGCGGCAGCGGTCTTGATGTTCCAGCGGACACCAGCGGCATTCCCGCTGCGGCCATTGCCCTCGGCACCGCCGTCGACGCTCAATACGTTCCGGAAGGCGAACGAAAATTAGTGACCGCGCTCTTTGTCGACATCATCGGCTCGACAGGACTTGCCCAAGATCTCGACCCGGAAGAAGCCCGCGCCATCATTGACCCCGCGCTCAATCTGATGATCGAGGCGGTCCGTCGCTACGAAGGCTACGTCGTGCAATCGACGGGGGATGGAATCTTCGCCTTGTTTGGCGCGCCTGTCGCGCGCGAAGACCATGCTCAGCGCTCACTCTACACCGCGCTCAGAATGCAGGAAGAGCTACGTCGTTTCAGCGACGAACTCCGTGCGGCGGGACAGACGCCCATTCAGATTCGTTGCGGCATCAATACCGGAGAGGTCGTGGTCCGGCCGATCCGCACCGGCGCGACGCAAATCGAGTACACGCCGATCGGCCACACCATAAATCTCGCCTCGCGCTTGCAGACATTGGCCAATGCCGGATCGACCGTCATCAGCGACACGACGCGAAAGCTCGTCGAAGGCTATTTTTCGCTCCGCCCTCTCGGTGCCACGCAGCTTCGCGGCATCAGCGATCCCATCAAGCTTTACGAGGTTACCGGTCTCGGACCGCTGCGCACCAGGTTGGAAAAATCCGTCGGCCGCGGACTGTCCAAATTCGTGGGCCGGATCAAGGAAAAGGAGACCTTCCGGCACGCCGCCACTCTCGCCAAGTCAGGGTCAGGTCAGATCGTGGCGATTGTCGCGGATCCTGGGGTCGGAAAATCGCGCCTCGTCTTTGAGTTCAAGTCGGAGTGTCGCGCCGGCTGGAATGTGTTCGAGGCCTACTCGGTCTCACATGGCAAGGGCTCGGCGTATCTGCCGGTCATCGAGTTCCTGCATAACTATTTCGAGTTCGGTAGCGATGATGACGCCGCTTCGCGCCGCGGCAAGGTCTGCACCAAGCTCCAAAGTTTTGGCGGCGCTCTCGATAACGAACTTCCTTATCTGCTCGCTCTCTTGGAGATCCTCGAGGACAAGGAGCGGTTCAAGGGCATGGACTCGCAGCTGAAGCGAACCCGAACCCTGGATGCCATTGTCAGCCTGATCGCTGCCGAAGCCGCCCGCTATCCCTTGATATTGATCGTGGAGGATCTGCACTGGCTCGATGACGAAAGCCAAGCCGTTTTCGACCTCCTGGTCGAGGCGTTGCCCTCAACTCGTCTGCTGTTGTTGGTCACCTATCGGCCCGAATACCAAATGCGATGGAGCGGCCTGTCCTGGTGCCAACAGCTCCGGCTTGAGCCGCTTGGCGCTCGCAACGCGGAAGAAATGCTGTCCGCAATCCTCGGCGATGACCAGCACCTCGCGCCCCTGAAGCGCCTCATCATCGAGACCACGAGCGCGACTCCGTTCTTCATGGAAGAGACGATTCAGGCCCTGATTGACGAGGGAGCGCTGCAACAGACCGACGGGGGACTGAAGCTTGTTAGGCCGCTCGCCGCTCTGAGAATTCCTGCGACCGTGCAGGCCATCCTCGCGGCACGCATTGATCGTCTGCAAAACGACGAGAAAAATCTGCTGCAGACCTTCTCGGTGCTTGGCCGCGAGTTCGTGCTCAGCCTGGCGCGCGCCGTCGCGGGAAAATCTGAGTACGAACTTGATCGACTGATCACGAATTTGCAGACCGGCGATTTTGTCTACGAGCAGCCGGCCATTGCCGATGTGGAATATACCTTCAAGCACGCCCTGACCCAGGAGGTCGCCTACAACTCGGTTCTCGTCGAACGCCGCAAGCAATTGCACGAAGATGTCGCTCGGGCGATCGAAAGCCTCTACTCGACGTCACTTGACGATCACGTGGCGGAGCTGGCCCATCATTATTCTCGTAGCGGCAACCCGGAAAAAGCCGTCGAATATCTGACGCTCTCGGCATCGCAGGCCCTGTCGCGGGGGGCGCTGTCGCAAACCATCCGCGACTTCGAGGTCGCGCTTGCCCTGGTCAAGACCTTTGCGCCGAGCGCGGATCGTGATCGACTTGAATTGCAATTGTTGGGCCCGCTGGGAACCGCCTACATCGCCGCTCGCGGCTATGCGGCACCTGAAGTCGGACCGGTGTTTCATCGCGCGCGCGAACTGTGCGAGCAGATCGGCGAGCCGCAGCAGCATTTCTCCGTGTTGTTTGGTAACTTCGCCTGGCGCGTCGTCAGGGGCGAAATGGACCTCTCCATGACGCTGGCGCGCGAAGCGATGGGAATTGCCGAACGGTCCAACGATCCCGGCATCTGGATGGAGGCGCTCTTTCTTCTGGGCGTCACTCTGTTCTATCGAGGCGACTTCGCCGGAGCCTTGACCCAATATCAGACCGCTCTCTCCAGGTTTGAAGATCGAGAGCGGACGCGGCTCTGGGCTGCGCGGGTTGGCGAAGATGCCAGCGTCACGCATCGGTGCTATCTGGCGCTGACTTTGTGGCATCTCGGTTATCCCGAGCAGGCGCTAAAAGTGAACGCCGAAATGCGCGAGCTCGCGCGTGAGATCGGCCATCCCTACACTTTGGCTTATGCCGGTCACCACACCAGCTGGCTGTATCATTGTTTGAAGCTGCCAAACGAAATGCTCGCGATCAACGACGACACGCTCCGCCTCTCGACCGAGCACGGCTTTCCGCTGTTCCAAGCCACGGCCTCGATTTATCTGGGCGCCGCTTCACTGCTCCAGGGCACTGCGGCCGTGCCGCTGCCTTTGCTGATCGATGGTCTCGACAGGTATCGCGCCATCGGGTCCGGACTTGCTCTGCCGTTTTATCTTTCACTCATCGGCGAGGCTTGCGCCGCCGAGTTGAAATACGAAGAGGCTGACAAAATATTGAGCGAGGGACTGTCGATCGCGAACAAGACCGACGAACGCTGTCAGGAAGCCGAGCTGCATCGGCATAAGAGGCGAAATTGCCGCGTTGGCGGCAGCGATCTCAAAAAGGCGGAAGAGCATTTTTTCCAGTCGCTGGCGACGGCAAAGCGCCAACAGAGCAAGGCATGGCAGCTTCGCACCAGCATCAGTCTGGCTCGCCTCTATCGCTCAACCGGACGGTCAAGCGAAGCCGTTTCGGTCCTGTCGGAAGCCTATGGCGGCTATAGCGAAGGCTTCGATTTTCCCGATCTCAAGGAAGCAAATTCCCTGCTGCGAGAACTTGCGACCTGACCCGGACGCTCAGTTCTGCTGATCTGGCTTCTTGTCGTGCTGGTCGATCTTTTTGACCGTGGCCGCCATGTCGGGGACGAGCTTCACCTTATAGGTCGCGTCGCCGCAATCGAGAATCCATCCCGTATCTTCGCCTTGCGACAAATCCGGATCTCTCGTGGCGCCTTTCGGATTGTCGCAGGTATAGCCTTGTGCGCGAATTTGCGCCGCGATGATGTCTGTCGGGTCGTCGCCCTCGAGCGCCAACGCGGCGCTTGCGCCGAAAAGCAGCGCTGTCATTCCTATGAGCTCGACGATCGCGTTGCGTTGCATCCGTCTAACGGCCCCCTTCATCGACACGCTCGATCCTCGCGGCTGCATGCGGATTCAGCATCACCTTGTAGCTTGCGTTTTGACACTCCAAGCATCCACCCGATTTCGCCGGGCACAGTATTTTCCGGATCGCGGCTGACGCTTTTCGGCGCCTCGCAGACATAGCCCTGCTTGCGAACCTTCGCCGCGATGATCTCCTTCGACATCGGCTCCTCGGCGAAAGCGGGGTAAGCCGATAACGCAGCCAGCAGCAGCGCCGATGCCGCGAGTCCGAGCGATGGCTTGTGCTGCATGAGCCTTCCTCCGCAGAGACTCGCCATTATAGCGGATTGGCAGCTTAGAACTGATACACGCCGCCGCAAACAACAGTTTGCTCCAGCCGCTCGCAATACATGTCCTTCGGCTCGACCGCTTTGGTCGCCGGATTCATGAATTTATAGGACTGCCAGAAACTCGGCTGCGTCTCGGCGAGGGTCACGCGTTCCTTGACGAATGGCTTCCCGTCAGGGTCCTTGTCACCGAGCTGATTGGTGCCGATCCGGGCTTTGTTGGCGCCATGCGCGAGCACGGTCCCGTCCATGCCGTAGACCACGATATAGAGATCGCGGTCGACGAACTGGCCTGACTGATTGTCGATGGCCGGATAGGCGGTGTTCGCCCCCTCCGATTTGATATAGGCGACCGCCTTCTTCACCATCGCCACCGCTTCGTCTTTGCTGGCGCCGCCAGTGGCAAGCGCGCTGCCGCAGACAAGGCCGAGAACCGCAATCAAAGCCACGCCGAAACTTGAGCCTGCGATACGGGACATGGTCATGCCTCCTTGAAGACTGAGGAAGCGCAACCATCACCACCAATTTCCGCAGAAAACCAGCCGAACCGGCCGACAAGCTTTACCGACCGGAGCATTCTGCTCCAAGACGGCACAACCCTCGGGCATGGAAAGTCGCGAGGAAATGGTGTAAGCGCGCGGGTGCCTGCGAATAGGCTGCGGATATGCCGCCTCCTCGGATTTGCCCATAGCGAGGGAAAATGAGATTTTGTCACCTGTTGGCCAAACCGATGACGAAACGGCGCGACACACTATTGCGTAAAGGAGTGGATATGCGGGTTTACCTTATGGCCTTTGCCTTTGTTCTGGCTGCGCTCGGCGCCAGCCCTCTCCATTCTGCGCCTGCGGAGCCTAGCGACGCCGTCCGCCAATTTGTGGAGCAGGTCAACAACACCTCGATGTCGTTTTTTGAGTTCGGCTCCGAGGACGACGCGCGCGATCGCACCCGTTCCCTTCTAGCCTCCTCCTTCGACGTGCCGGCGATGGCGGAGTTTGCGCTCGGAAAGGCGTGGGGCTCCACCAGCGAAGAAGACCGTAAAGCCTATCTCAGAACTTTCGAAAGTCAGGCCGTCTCCGAGTATCTTCGCCGCATGAAGGACGGCGCGAGAATAGAGTTCGTCGGCATGCGCGCTCCAGATCATGGCGATCTCCTCGCCGCCAACAAGGTCTCGATCCCCGGCAAAGACGAGCAGACCTGGATTTGGAAATTGCGGCCCAATGGCAGATAGCTGGAAAATCGTCGATGTTCTGATCGACGGAAAAAGCGCAATGCTCGAGGAGCGCCAAACTTACGCCGAAGTTTTGAAAGCCAATCATGGCGACATCAATGCGCTTATCACTTACATTCGAAGCCGCACGGACAGCTAAATCAGACAACTCATCAGGGAGAGGACGCGGGACCACCGCCCCTTCGCGACAACAATCATGAATATCAAAATTTGGGCCGCCGGCTACGCGGCGATGTTCTGCCTTATCGTTTTATGGGCTTTGACTGCTCCAGGTCCGGTCGCCGCCGGCGGCGTGACCGAGCGCGAGCGGCAGGATTGCCGCGCCGACTATCAGCGCTACTGCAAAATCTATCCGGTCGGCAGCGAAGAGCTTCGCAAATGCATGACCCGATCGATCCGGAAGCTGTCAAATGCGTGTGTCGACTGCGCTCGTCGATGCCGGCGAAATGACGCGAGCTCAAGCCAATGCCCGGCGCAAGAGTGGCGCCAAACATACGAGTTCGACGCGAAAGCCCTCGCACCATAAAAAAGCGCATTGATCGCGCCCGCCAAGCCGCGCCGGGTTTAAGCCGTGACGGCCTTGATCTGGAGCGTTGTGCCCCGAGGCGGCACAACCGCCCCGAGCGATAGGCGAACCATACAAATCGAATTAGGCTCTTAACGGCCTGCGAGCGGGGCGTGGGTAAGCATCAGTCACTTAGGGAGGAGCGACGCATGCACCGATTTCCGAAGACACTCGGCTTGGCCCTTGCTGTTGCGCTCAGCTTCGCGCCAGCGGCGAAAGCGCAGGCCGTCAGCGCCGACGAAGCCCACGCCATCGGCGTCAACGCCTATCTCTATTTCTATTCGCTCGTCACCATGGACCTGACGCGAAAGCAGCTCACCAACATGGAGCCTGGGCCTGGCTCGCTCGGCGGCCCGATGAATCGCTTCGCCAACATTGACGCATTCCCCACCGCCGACATGCGCGTCGTGGTCCGGCCGAACTTCGACACGCTCTATTCCAGCGGCTGGCTCGATCTGACCAAGGAGCCCGTAATCGTCTCGGCGCCGGATACTGGCGGGCGCTATTATCTGCTGCCCATGCTCGACATGTGGACCGACGTGTTCGCCTCGCCGGGTTGGCGCACGACCGGAACGCAGGCCGGAAATTTTCTGGTGACGCCGCCGGGCTGGAGCGGAACGGTTCCCGCCGACTTCACCCAAATCAAGGCGCCGACGCCTTATGTCTGGATCATCGGCCGCACCAAGACCGATGGTCCCGCCGACTACGATGCGGTGCACAAGATCCAGGACGGCTATAAGATCACGCCTTTGTCGCAATGGGGTAAGGAGCCGGTCCCGCCCACCTTCAAGGTCGATCCGTCCGTCGACATGAAGACGCCGCCGAAGCTCGCCGTCGACAAGATGCCGGCTGGCGAGTTCTTCGCCTACGCGGCAGAGCTGCTGAAGCTGCACCCGCCGCACATCACCGACCAGCCGATCATCGCGCAGCTGAAGAACGCTCGGCTTCGAAGTCGGCAAGAGCTTTGACCTCGACAAGGCCGATCCCACCGTCAAGACGGCGCTCGCGACCGCGCCCGAGGACGCACAAAAATTGATGCAATGGAAGGTGCCGAGCTTGGCGCGCGTGGCCAATTACTGGTCGATGAACACCGACACCATGGGCGTCTACGGCAATTACTATCTGAAGCGCGCCATAGTTACGCAGCTCGGCCTTGGCGCGAACCTACCCGAAGACGCGATCTATCCGCTCAACATCGGTGACGAGACCGGCAAGCCGCTCGATGGCACCAATAACTACACCATCCATTTCGACAAGGGACAGACGCCGCCGGTCCATGCCTTTTGGTCGATCACGCTCTACGACAATGACGGCTTCCAGGTCGCCAACACGCTCAACCGATTTGCCGTTTCAAGCTGGATGCCGTTCAAGTCGAATTCCGATGGCTCGCTGGATCTATATTTCCAGAACGAAAGCCCGGGCGCCGATAAGGAGGCAAATTGGCTCCCCGCGCCGAAAGGACCCTACACGCCTGACCATGCGGCTCTATGCGCCGAAGAGCGACGCGCTCACCGGCAAATGGAATCCGCCGGCGGTGATCAAAGCCGGAGCTCCACCAATCGCAGTGCAGTAAATTGAATTTGGCGTGGCGCGAGTTTAGAATTCGAAGCTCGCTGCCGCGGCGATGACATCGCCCGCTACCATGTTCATTCTATATTTCATCATTACTTGTATAACCTTGCCGTGATGGCTCGTCGTTCACAAGCAGGGATGCGGAAGATGAATCGATTTGTCGTTTTATTGACGATCGTGGCGATGCTGGCCGGCGCGGGGCCCGCATTTTCCGGATCGGCTTCGGTCGCCGAAGGCCCCGACGCGCTGATCATCCAGGCGAAAGATAGCGCCGAGCTCAAAGCAAAATGGTGCGCGGCAAATCCGAACGTCGAGCATATCTTCGTGCTGCCGGCATCGCTCTTCGTCGATAGCGAGCAACTGATCTGCGACGGCGGCCCGTACAAATTATATAGGCTCATCGAGAATGACGATCCGGATGATTACGAATATTTTCTGGATCCGCCGTTTGCCAACAAGACGCGTTTGGGTTGCGATGGAAAAGCCGGCAAAACCATGCAGACGATCGCGGTCAATTGCCGGCCATTGAAGTCCGACTAGAGGTCACGCAGTCAGGGGGCGCGAACGCGGCGCTGCGACGTCCCATGACCGGAGAGGCAGTATGTCCGGATTCGATCCCAATCGGCGCGAGACGCTCAAAGGTCATCGCCCTGCTCGGCGCCGCCGGCCTGGTCACGGGCATCCTGCCCATTCGCTCCGCGCGCGCGGCCGATCTCACCGCCGGCTTCGTCTATATCGGCCCGCGCGAAGATTGGGGCTGGAACCAATCGTTTGCGGCTGCTGCCGACGGCGCTGAAGGGGGTTCCGAACGTGAGCGTCGTTCAGGCCGGTTACCTTCCGGAGAGCACCAACTACGGCAGCGGCAAAGACGATGCGGAGACCAGAGCCTACACCAAGGCGATGGAGGGCTTGATCGCAGACGGCGCCTCACTGATTTTTTCGACGTCGTTCGACAACGATCCGTTCCTGCTGGCGATGGCGAAGAAATATCCGAAAATCGTATTCCGCCAGGCTAGCGCGCTCGCAAGCGACACCTACCCGCCGAATGTCGGCAGCCAAAACGCATTGATCAATCAGGGCCACTACGTGAACGGCGTCGCCGCCGGTCTCAGCACGACCACGAACAAACTCGGCTTTGTTGCCGGCTTGCCCTTCGGGCCCGTGCTCCTCAATGTGAACTCGTTTCTTCTCGGCAGCCGCCACACCAATCCTGATGCGACCGTGCGGGTTATCTTCACCGGCGGTTGGGAGGATGAGGCTCACGATGCCGCGGCGACGAATGCGCTGGTGGACGCGGGCTGCGATGTGATTGGATGTCACCTGGACGCTCCGAAGGTTGTCATCGAGACGGCGAGAAGCGCGAGGCGTCAAGACCTGCGGTCACGCCTTCGACCAGGCGCCGCTCGCGCCCAAGGGCTACATCACCGGCGCCGACTATAACTGGACCGACATGTTCGAGACATTCATCGCAACGCTGCAGAAGGGCGGCACCCTGCCGAACTTCGTCACCGGCGGATACGACAAGGATTATGTCCGCTCGAGCCCGTTCGGTGCCGGAGCGACGCACGCGGCGATCAACGCCGCCAAGCCCGCCATGCAAGCGATGAAAAACGGAGATGCGATTTTCGTCGGTCCGATCAAGGACAATACCGGCAAGCAGGTGGTGCCGGCCGGAACAATCCTACGGTCCCTATGCCGACGAACTGCAGCAGACCAATTATCTGATCGACGGCGTCATCGGCTCGATCACCTGATTGGACCGGGGACCGCTTTGAAACCCCAAGGACGTCCGCGCGACTTGCCGCGAGGCGCCAGGATTCAGCTGGCCAAATCAGAACTTGAAGCTCGCCGCCGCGTCGATGACGTCGCCCTCGAACGTGTTTTCGGCGTCGAACTCGCGATACCACTTCGCGAGCAACGTCAGCGGTGTCGCGGTGCCGGCGCCGAGCGTGTAGCTCACGATCGGACCGACGCCGTAAACGCGCGACTCGAATGAGCCCAGTCTCGCGCCGGCGCCGCTGTCGCCGGTCGTCTGGATCATGGCGTAGCTCGCCACGCCGACGCCAAGCGCGCCGAAATTCTTGGTGACGGTGCCTTCCAGATTGAGGATCTCGCCCGTCTCATAGTCGGTGGCGGGATTTTCCCAATTGAACGTGTAGGTCGCGGCACCCGATGCCTGCCAGCCGGTCTTCGGATTGAAATAGGTGCCCGCGACATGGGGCATCACCGCCCAATGATTGAGGCTGGTATTGGCCAGGTCGCGCTTGTCGTAGTCGCCGGTCGGCGCGAACACGAAGGTGGCGAAGTTCCAATGGAAATTCCCCTCGTCCCAACCGAGAATGACCGGCGCGATGACGGAATCCCCTTGCGACATTTTGCTGTCGCCGAACTCGAAGTTGAACGGACCGACGAGATCGCCGTTGCTGAAGGGCCCAATGTCGCGGCCGAGCCTGAACGGGTCGATGCCAATGCCGACATCGACGTTCATGCTGATAAAGCTCGGCACGAAGGCAATTGCATAGGTGCCGCCGAGAAACTTGGCCGGAGTCACGACGCTGATCGCGAGAATGTCGGCCATGTATTTTCTTGGACGCCAGCCTCGATCAGGCCGTCGAAGATCAGCTTCTGCGCGTCGCCTTCATAGTGATAGGCGTCGTTGCGCACATAGACGCCCGGCACCGACGGCAGCACGCCGGCAAAGACATCGCTATAGCCCTTGATCCAAGGCCCGGTGCCGTATTCGGCGGCTTGCGTGGATTGCGGCGGGAAGGCGCTGGCGCAGAGAGCAATCGCGCCTAGGCCGAGATGGCGCCAACGCGCCCAGCTCGAAAATGAGACATGACGCATGACTAAATCCCCCTGCCCTCATTGGAGCTAAGTTCTTGAGCTTGTTCAAGGCTTCGAAACCCTTTTTGGCCCCAGTGGTGCCTCGGGGGCACAGTGGCCTAAGGCACGCGGGCTGATTAGCGGGTGGGCGAGCAGCACCGTAAGCGCGGCATGGAGCGCCGCCGCGGCCACAGCAGCACCCCGACGAACTCGGCGCCGAACCCGACAAGCGTGAAATAAAACGTGATCAGGGCGTTATAGATGAGCATGGCCGCGAGTGCCCAGCCGCCGGCCGCTTCTTGCCGACCCATCCAGCAACCAAGACCAAGCGAGATCAACGCAATGCCGGCGACGCGGCCGATGACGATCGCTACCCCCGACGCGTCAGCATCGAACAACAGCCTGATCAGCAAATGCGGAAAGAGGATTATGGCAAGGCCGGTGACCGCCTCGATAGCGGCGGCCACGCCGAGCACGGTTCGGCTCAACTGCGTTGTTCGCATCGTACTCAGCTGGCCGGCAGCAGTTTGAGCGTCAGACTGTTGAGCTTGCCGTCGAATGCGAATGGTGTCTGGTAGTCCGCGTCGTTCACGCCGGTTCCTGTATCTGAGCCCACATCGAACGTTTCGCTAGCCTCAAGTGCGAAGGGCACGGTGTGGGGAAATGTCCCCCGCCCCGCCTCGACGCCATCGACCGTGATGGTGCCGGTTCCTCCCTTGCCGAGGCCAGGACCATCGTATTTGAAATCGAACTCAACTTTGTGCCTGCCGGGCGTCAGCGCCGCACTGCCCTCGACTTTTGGCCGCGCGAGATCGAGCAGGTCATAGACAAAGACCGGTTTCCCCTTCAGCAAGTAGAACCCCCAGCCGCCAAAGCGACCTCCTTGGGTGGCGAGCATGCCGTTGCCGCCATCTTCGGTCACTTCGACATCGGCGGCGATTGCGAAGGATTTGTTGAGGACGCTCGGCGCGGTGCCCAGCGGCACTCCAACGATCGGCTTGGTGTAAGTGAACTCCTCGCGGCCAGCCACGATACTTGGGCGAGGCAGGATGAAGCGGGTGAGCGCCGAGGCATCGAGCGGCAACACTTGATACTTCGCGGCCTCGACCCAGAACAGATCTTGCAGTTCCTTGAGCTTCTCCGGATTCTCGGCCGAAACGTCATGGTTCTGCGTCCAATCCTTCGTGAGATCGAAAAGTTCCCACTTAATGCCGTTCACCACATCCTTCGGCACTGGCGCGGTTCCGTTCCAAGGCTCCCGGTAAGGCACCGTCGAAGCGATCCAGCCGTCGTGATAGAGCGCTCGATTGCCAAACATCTCGAAATACTGGGTCTTGTGCGCCGAGGGCGCATTGGCGTTGGCCTTGTCAAAGGTGTAGGCGAGGCTCACCCCCTCGATCGGTGTTTGGGTAATGCCGTCGACCGCCTGCGGCGCGCGGATGCCCGTCGCTTCGAGGATGGTCGGGACGATATCGATCACATGATGGAATTGATTCCGGATGCCGCCCGGATCCCCGATATGACCCGGCCAGGCGATCGCCATGCCGTTGCGGATGCCGCCAAAATAGGACGGAACCTGCTTGGTCCATTTATAGGGCGTGCTCATCGCCCAGGTCCAACCGACAGCCATGTGCGGATAGGTGAACTGCGAACCCCAAGCGTCGTAGAATTTCATCTGATCGGCGACTGGAACCTCCACGCCGTTGAAAAACGTCATCTCGTTGGGAGTGCCAACGGGCGAGCCTTCGGCGCTGGGGCCGTTGTCGCCGCTGATGTAGATGATCAGCGTATTGTCGAGCTTGCCCATGTCTTCGACGGCCTGCACCACGCGGCCAATTTCGTGGTCGGTGTAGGCTAGGTAGGCCGCATAGACTTCCATCTGCCGCTCGAAGAGCTTCTTCTCGTCGGCGGTGAGGTCGTCCCATTTCTTGAGGATGTCCGAGGGCCACGGCGTGAGTTCGGCGTCTTGCGGTATGACACCGAGCTTCTTTTGGTTGGCGAAGATTTGGTCGCGCAGAGCATTCCAGCCCATGCTGAACTTGCCTTTGAATTTGTCGATCCATTCCGGCGTGGGGTGATGCGGCGCGTGGGTGCCGCCCGGCGCGTAATAGAGCAGGAATGGTTTTTTCGGATCGAGTTCGTTCAACTGATTGAGATAGGAGACGGCTTCGTCCGCCATGTCGGTGGTGAGATTGTAATTTGGGTTGCCGACATACGGATAGATTCGCGTGGTGTTACGGTAGAGATCAGGTTGCCACTGATTGGTCTCGCCGCCGTTGAAGCCGTAGAAATAGTCGAAGCCCATGCCCGCGGGCCATTGGTCGAAGGGGCCCGCCTGACTCGTCACAAAGGATGGCGTGTTGTGGTTCTTGCCGTACCAGGACGTCGCATAGCCATTCGCCTTGAGGATCTGACCAATCGTCGCCTTGTCCTTGGTAATGACGCTGTCGTAGCCGGGATAGCCGGTCGCCGCCTCACCGATCACGCCGAAGCCGACCGAGTGGTGATTGCGCCCGGTGATGAGGGCCGCACGCGTCGGCGAACACAGCGAGGTGGTGTGAAACTGCGTGTAGCGCAGTCCCATGCTGGCGATGCGATCGAGCGCCGGCGTTGGAATGACTCCGCCGAACGTGCTCGGCGCGGCGAAGCCCACATCGTCGGTTATGATCAGGAGAATGTTTGGAGCGCCTTTCGGCGGCACCACCGTAGGCTGCCAGTAGGGCGTTGAGTTCAGGGCATCGAGATTGATCGTGCCGCCGAAATTTCCAGGGGGTGGTGGAATCTGCCGTCCGTCGATCGTCGTGGTGGCACTGGGCGATCCGGGAGTCCCAGTGATCTCTTGAGCGAACGATGCGCTCGTCATCAGAGCCAGCGTCAGCGCAGACGACACCATGCAGCCGGAGGTCTTCATGACGATCTCCTCCCTACCCCTTGTTTTCGTTGCCGGGATTATAGGCAGATACTGTGGCCCAAATACACTGCTTACCAGTTGTCCCGCTGGTAAAGTGAACTTAGTCCAGGGTCTAGGTCAGACTTCCGGGGAAGAGGGAATTTTGCGAGCTCAGTTGAAACTCTGGCTTGTCAGAGCTGCGGTCTGTTGTGCCTCATCGCCAGGCCTTGATCGCTCGGAAATTCCTGTCGCGCTGCCGCTAGAAAACCACGCAAAGATGCAGAGGCAACCGGTACCGCTCAATTTCAAGTCTAAACGGGGTAACTCCATGCAAGTTCTTGTGGCGTCATTCAGAGTCATTTTGGCAATCGCTGTTTGTCTCGTTCTCACTGAGTCTGCAAAGGCCCAACAACCAGTCGACGTCGAGAGTGATGCGGGCACCGTCACCATGGTCGGCACCGTAGAGGCTATCGACGAGACGCGACAGGTCGTAACGCTTGTCGGACCCAACAATAAGTGGGTCGAGGTCAAGGTGGGCCCTGAGCATATCAAAGTGATCAAGCTCAAGGAAAAGATCACGATCAGCTATGCCGACGAGGTGGCCGTAGCCCTACGCAAGGTGAGTAATGACGATCTCGATGGTAACATCGAAAATGAAGAGACGAGTGGCATGACCATGAATGCGCCGAGCGCAGCCGAGCAGGACTGGGTGGAGTCGACGCCAAGCGGAGTCACCGATTTCTCGACTATAGAGATCTCGGACACGATTGCAGCAATTGACCGCGGCAAGCGAACCATCACCTTTGCTGGTACCGGCGGCAAAACGCGCACCATCAAGATCTCACCCGCCGTGCAAGGCTTCGATCAGGTCGAGGTCGGCGATGTGGTCGTGCTTGAGGTCACGCGCGCTGTCGCCGTCAATGTAAAGCCCATCTAGTGCCGGCGGTTTCGCGGCAAAATTCCAACGACGCGAAATGCGTCAGCGCGAGTGCGATTATGTCGGCCCTGATTTTGCTCAATCGCGTTAGCGAGGTGGACAGAGCCCCATGAGCAGATCAAGCACACGTCGAACCTTTGTCGATTCTGGCAACGGTCGATGAGCCCCTTCACCATCGGCTTGACCGCGTTTCTGTGCGTCGTTGGTGGCGCATTGTTTGGGATGTTTCTCGGCAGGATTTTGCCCGAAGATCACTTGAGCACCGACGCCAAGGACGCCATCAAGGTGGCAATGGCCATGATCGCCACGTTGGCCGCGCTAGTTCTCGGGTTGATGACCGCATCGGCCAGCGATTCACTCGAGTCCAAAGAAACTGAAATGAGAAGTACGGCCGCGCAGGTCCTCCTCCTCGATCGTACGTTGGCGAAATACGGGCCGGAAACCCAAGAAGCGCGTCAACTGCTTAAGACGATATTGCGCGCGAGAATTAACGAAATCTGGCTGGAGGAAAATACCGAAATCGCCGCGGCCGAGCAGTCTATCGGTCGAGATGCCGGTGTGGACGCTGTTCAAGTAAAGCTCCTCGAGCTTTCCCCGCAGAACGATGCTCAACGTTGGCTTCAGTCGGCGGCGCTTCAGACCACCAGCGATATTGCGACGGCGCGTTGGTCCTTGTTCGAGCAGATCGACAGCAGAGTGAAGTGGCCACTGTTGACGGCCGTTGTGTTGTGGCTCGCCGTAATTTTTGCAAGCTTCGGCTTATTCGCACCACACAACAGCAGCGTTGCTGTTGCGCTTGTCATCGCCGCGCTGTCGGTGGCAGGTTCGATCTATCTGATTCTCGAAATGGATCAGCCCTATAGCGGCCCCATCCAAATCTCAAGCGCTCCACTCCGGGCCGCATTGGAGCAGCTCGGCCGACCCTAGCTGACGCTTGAATTGGTGGCCGATGCCACCGGCTTTTATGGAGCCGGAGGTCTTCATCTGCGTCTCCCTACCCTTGGTTTCGTTGCCGGGATTATAGGCGGATACTGTTGCCCAAATACACCGCTTACCGGTTGTCCCACTGCTAGAATGAACTTATGCAAGCTGCCTCCCAGGGAGGCCGTTGAAATGGTGGGGACATGGTGCAGGCCTGTCGGGAAATTCTGGCTGTCGTTTGCAGTGGCAGCGTCCCTGTTCTGTCAGGTCGGAATCGCGTCCGCGGCGGACCTGGGACAGAGCGCGCCATTGGTCGAACCGCCGCCGCCGGCAAGCGGCTGGGAATTGAGTTTCACCGGCTATGGCTGGCTGACCGGCGTCAACGGCAGCGCGACGGCGCGCGGCCATTCCGTCGATTTCGACGAGAGCTTCATCGACCTGGTCGAGAAGAGCGACTCGATCCTCGCGCTGATGGGCTTTGTCGAGGCGCGCAATGGCAAGTTTGCGCTTTTCACTGACGCTGTTTGGCAAGACCTCAGCTTCGATGCGCACCACACTATCAGATATCGGCAAACGCGCCGCGGGCAGACCGTTCGAAAAATTTCCCAACGTGAATGTCGCGGTGCAAGCCAATCTCGACGTCAACGCTCGCGCGAGCATGGACTACCAGGCGACGATCATTCAGTCGGGTGCTGGCTATGAAGTCGCCAAATGGTCGGGCAACGGCTCAACCACGGCCTTCGATGTGTTGGCGGGCGCGCGCTACTGGAACGAGGAGACCAATCTTTCGCTCAACGTGTCGGGCGACTTGACCGCCGACATCACCGGTCAGGCGGCAATTAACACGTCTGACATCGTTCGGCTGGTTCTGGAGCGGCGCGGCCTTAGCGCGAATTCTTTGCGTGGCAAAGTGGTGCAGCGCGTGATCGAGCGACGCCTTGGCGCCCAGTCTGAAGTCGTGAGGCGCACGATTCAGGTTCAGCTCTCTCGATCGTTTGCCGGAGCCGCGACCGGGGATCTCGAATGGGTCGATCCTTTTGTTGGCGGCCGCATTCGGCACGACTTCGGCGAGAACAAAAACGTGACGCTCGAAGGCGACGTTGGCGGCTTTGGCGCCGGTAGTGAATTCTCTTGGCAGGTCGTCGGCACCTACGGCTTCGACGTCAATGTGCTCGGCTCGACGATGCACAGCGTCGTCGGCTATCGCGCGCTCGCGGTCGACTACAGCGAGACCGGAGCGCACGGCAAGAACGGCATCGACTATCTCCAGCACGGGCCGGTGCTCGGCGCGAAATTCAACTGGTAGCGTTGCCATCGCCTTTGACGCCCACGGGGTTTCAACATCAATGCCTTGTTTTGGCTCAACTAAGTCGCTAACGATGGGCCTACGGGGGAGGGTTGTCGCTGTGCGTATGGGTTGGGCGATGGGCCTAATATTGGCCTCGGCGACGGCGTTCTGCCTCGCCGCTTGCGCTGGCGCGCCGCGCAATCCCGTTCCCCTTGCCTTGGAGAGCCAGGCGACCGTCGTCGGCATGGGTTCGGCACCAATCCGCTATTGGGGCGATCACGCTCCCGCCCAACGCCGACGCCATGGTCAAGGAGAAATGGGCGCAAGTTCGCGCCACAAGGCCGCAGCTGCTCGCCAAGGGCTCGAGACCGGTCGTCAATCTTCTGGCGATCTCCGGCGGCGGCTCCGACGGCGCTTTTGGCGCTGGCGTGCTGAACGGCTGGACCGCGAGCGGCAAGCGGCCCGAATTCGAAGTCGTCACCGGCGTCAGCACCGGCGCGCTGACCGCGCCCTTTGCCTTCCTGGGCCCGCGCTACGACCCCGCGCTGAAAGCGGTCTTCACCACCTCGACCACCTCCGACATTGCCATCGCGCAGCCGGTGCAGAGGATTGATCGGCGGCGATGCGCTCTCCAGCAACGCGCCGCTTGCCGGCGTCATCGCCTCCTACGTGACCATGGACTTTATGAAGGAGGTTGCCGCGGAGCAGCGCAAAGGCCGCCGCCTGCTGATCGGCACCACCAATCTCGATGCGCAGCGTCCGGTGATCTGGGACATGGGCCAGATCGCGACCATCGGCACGCCGGAGGCGCTCGATCTGTTCCGTAAAGTGCTGCTCTCCTCGGCCGCGATCCCCGCCGTGTTCCCGCCGGGCTTCATCAAGGTCGACGCCGACGGCTCGATCTACGACGAGATGCATGTCGATGGCGGCGCCACCCGCGAAGTGTTCCTGCTGCCGACGCAATTCACCGCCAAGATCCGCCGACGCGTTGACCGGCGTCAGCCCAGTCCGCCGCATCTTCATCATTCGCAATGGGCGCGTCGCGCCGGAATGGAAGGAGGTCAAGCCGCGCACGCTGTCGATCGCCGGCCGCGCCGTCTCCACCCTGATCAAGAACCAGGGCATCGGCGATCTCTACGAGCTCTACGAATTGGGCGAGCGGAACGGCGCCGATTACAATCTCGCCGTCATCCCCGGGCGACTTCCCCGACACCAGCACCTCCGCCTTCGATCCGAAATACATGACCGCCTTGTTCGATCTCGGCTTCAGCAAGGCGAAAGCCGGCTATCAATTGGAAGAAGGTCCCGCCAAGGCTCGGCGAGACCACGCATGACGCCGCCCCGCAAATACCAATGGCGCGCCCCAAGCCGAAACCCCCGGCCGAACCCAATGTTTCCGAAGCGCCCGCCAGCGCCCGGCGGCACCAAGCCCGCGCCCCAAGCCGCGACGTATTACTGAGCGCGGACCCCTCCCCGCAACTGATGCCGCGCCGCCTCAACCCGCGCCCACATTAAACTTAAGCAAAGGTTAAGGATTGTGTCGAGGTAACCGAAGGTTGTAGGTTGTGTCAGACGACCGGGGAAACGGGCCCCAATATCGGGTCTGGGGGAAAACGCCAGATCAAATTCAGAGGCGGTAGCGCGTTGGAGCGGGTGGCGTTCGGCGTGCGTTCAGTCAGGGAGTGGATGCAATGCCTACTTCGATCACAGCCGCAACGCTAACGTCAGTCACAACGGATACGGGGATCAATACCGATTTTATAACCTCCGACACGACGCTTATTCTCGGCGGTAGCGTCACGACGTCGGGTACTGGTTTACCCGTCACCCTTTTCATCTATCTCGAAGGCAGTGGCTTCACCGGCGCAATCTGACGGCCAGTTTGTCGGATCAGTCTCTATCAGCGACGGTCAAACCATTTGGTCCTTCGATCTCGCAACGTCGGGGGTTCCCAATGCGGCTAACCTAGCCAGCGGGACGTTCACGGTCCACCTGAGCACCAGCGGCACCGCCAGCGACACTGATCTCAGCACGCACGCGCTCACCATCGACACCACGGCGCCGACGGTGAGCAGCGAGGCGATCACCAGCGCGACCGGCATCCAGAACAGCACGCTGAACGCGGGCGACGTGGTGAGCGTCACCGTGACGATGAGCGAGGCGGTCACCGTGACCGGCACGCCGCAGCTGCAGCTCAACATCGGCGGCACCCTGGTCCAGGCCAACTATGCCTCGGGCAGCGGCACCTCGGCGCTGGTGTTCACCTACACCGTTCTGGCGGGCCAGACCGACGCCAACGGCATCAGCATCAATGCCAACGCGCTGAGCCTGAACGGCGGCACGATCACCGATCCGGCCGGCAACGCCGCGACGCTGACGGCTGCCTTGGTCGCCGACAACGCCAGCTTCAAGGTCGACACCACGGCGCCGACGGTGAGCACCGAGGCGATCACCAGCGCGACCGGCATCCAGAACAGCACGCTGAACGCGGGCGACGTGGTGAGCGTCACCGTGACGATGAGCGAGGCGGTGACCGTGACCGGCACGCCGCAGCTGCAGCTCAACATCGGCGGCACCATGGTCCAAGCCAACTATGCTTCGGGCAGCGGCACCTCGGCGCTGGTGTTCACCTACACCATTCTGGCGGGCCAGACCGACGCCAACGGCATCAGCCTCAATGCCAACGCGCTGAGCCTGAACGGCGGCACGATCACCGATCCGGCCGGCAACGCCGCGACGCTGACGGCTGCCTCGGTCGCCGACAATGCCAGCTTCAAGGTCGACACCACCGCGCCGACGGTGAGCAGCGAGGCCATCACCAGCGCGACCGGCATCCAGAACAGCACGCTGAACGCGGGCGACGTGGTCAGCGTGACCGTGACGATGAGCGAGGCGGTGACGGTGACCGGCACGCCGCAGCTGGAGCTCAACATCGGCGGCACCATGGTCCAAGCCAACTACGCCTCGGGCAGCGGCACCTCGGCGCTGGTGTTCACCTACACCATCCTGGCGGGCCAGACCGACGCCAACGGCATCAGCATCAATGCCAACGCGCTGAGCCTGAACGGCGGCACCATCACCGATGCGGCCGGCAACGCCGCGACGCTGACGGCTGCCTTGGTCGCCGACAACGCCAGCTTCAAGGTCGACACCACCGCGCCGACGGTGAGCACCGAAGCCATCACCAGCGCCACCGGCATCCAGAACAGCACGCTGAATGCCGGCGACGTGGTCAGCGTGACCGTGACCATGAGCGAGGCGGTGACCGTGACCGGCACGCCGCAACTGCAGCTCAACATCGGCGGCACCATGGTCCAAGCCAACTATGCTTCGGGCAGCGGCACCTCGGCGCTGGTGTTCACCTACACCATCCTGGCGGGCCAGACCGACGCCAACGGCATCAGCCTCAATGCCAACGCGTTGAGCCTGAACGGCGGCACCATCACCGATGCGGCCGGCAACGCCGCGACGCTGACCGCTGCCTTGGTTGCCGACAACGCCAGCTTCAAGGTCGACACCACCGCGCCTGCGGCGCCGAGCGGGCTTGACCTTGCCGCAGCTGACGACAGTGGCTCAAGCTCGACCGACAATATCACCAATCACACTTCGCTCCTGACCATCACCGGCTCTGGCGAGGACGGCGCCACGGTCACGGTGTTCGACGATATCGATAATGATGGCGTGGTAGATGGCGGCGAGAGCCTTGGCACCGGCACGGTTGCCTCCGGCAGCTTCACCGTAGATGTGTCGCTGGCGGCGGGGACGCACAATATCCGCGCCATTCAGACCGACGTTGCCGGCAATGCCAGCCCGGCCTCAACCACGCATACGCTCGATGTCACCGTTGACACTACGGCGGCGGCTCCCACCGGGCTTGATCTTGCCGCAGCCGACGATTCCGCGACCAATACCGATAATATTACCTTCAACCAGACTGGCCTGACCATCACTGGATCCGGTGAGGCTGGCGCTACCGTGACCCTCTACGATGACGTGAACAGTAACGACATCATCGATGGCGGCGAGACGCTGGCTACCACCACCGTTTTCGGCGGCGGATCGTTCGGCGTTGACGTCTCGCTGTTTGCTCAAGGCCTCCACCGGGTCAAGGCGATACAAACCGATGTCGCCGGCAATACCAGTGGTAACTCGGCGGCGCTCAATATTACCGTCGATACCGTGGCGCCCACCATTTCTAGCATCGCCGTCGCCTCAGGCGGCGCCGACAATTCCTACAAGGCCGGCGACATCGTTACCGCCACCGTCACCTTCTCCGAGGCGGTCGTGGTTGCTGGCGATCTTCAGCTCGCGCTCAACGTCGGCGGGTTGATCAAGACCGCGAGCTTCGCCGGCGGCAGTGGCACGTCTGCTCTCACCTTCAACTACACGATTTAACCGGGGGATACCGACACCAACGGCATCAGCTTCAACGCCAATGCTCTGACGCTCGACCTCGGCGCCAGGCATCAGGGACATCGCCGGCACTGATGCGAGCATCACTTCGTCATTGGTCAGCGACAACGCCACGGCCAAGGTCGACACCACGGCTCCTGCGGCGCCGACCGGGCTTGACCTTGCCGTGGCCGACGACAGTGGCTCAAGCTCGACCGACAACATCACCAAGAACACGTCGCTGCTGACGATCAGCGGCTCCGCCGAAACCGGCGCCACCGTCACTTTGTTTGACGACGCCAACAACAACGGCGTGGTCGATGGCGGCGAGAGCCTTGGCACGACGACAGTTGCGGCTGGCGCCTTCAGCCTCGACGTATCGCTCGTGGCCGGGACGCACAATATCCGCGCCATTCAGACCGACGTTGCGGGTAACGCTGGGGTGGCCTCGACCTCGCATGCCCTCGATATCACTGTCGACACCACGGCTCCTGCGGCGCCGACCGGGCTTGACCTTGCCGTGGCCGACGACAGTGGCTCAAGCTCGACCGACAACATCACCAAGAACACGTCGCTGCTGACGATCAGCGGCTCCGCCGAAACCGGCGCCACCGTCACTTTGTTTGACGACGCCAACAACAACGGCGTGGTCGATGGCGGCGAGAGCCTTGGCACGACGACAGTTGCGGCTGGCGCCTTCAGCCTCGACGTATCGCTCGTGGCCGGGACGCACAATATCCGCGCCATTCAGACCGACGTTGCGGGTAACGCTGGGGTGGCCTCGACCTCGCATGCCCTCGATATCACTGTCGACACCACGGCTCCTGCGGCGCCGACCGGGCTTGACCTTGCCGTGGCCGACGACAGTGGCTCAAGCTCGACCGACAACATCACCAAGAACACGTCGCTGCTGACGATCAGCGGCTCCGCCGAAACCGGCGCCACCGTCACTTTGTTTGACGACGCCAACAACAACGGCGTGGTCGATGGCGGCGAGAGCCTTGGCACGACGACAGTTGCGGCTGGCGCCTTCAGCCTCGACGTATCGCTCGTGGCCGGGACGCACAATATCCGCGCCATTCAGACCGACGTTGCGGGTAACGCCAGCGTGGCCTCGACCACCCATGCGCTCGATATCACCGTCACCACCAGCGGCTCCGACATTGTTGATCCGCTTCACAACGCATCCAACCCCGCTCTGAACGGCACCGTCAATGGAGAGAAGATCTTCGGTCAAGGTGGCAACGACACCATCCACGCGGGCGACGGCGACGACATCATCATCGGCGGCAAAGGCGCGGATGTGATGTTCGGAGACGCTGGTGCCGACATTTTCGACTTCAACAAGATCAAGGAATCCGGTGTCGGCGCCACGCAACGCGACACGATTCGGTGACTTCGAGCAGCGGCGTCGACAAGATCGACTTGAGGGACATCGACGCCAATACGCTCGCTCGGCCCGGGCAATCAGAACTTCACCTTCATCAAGCAGCCAGCCGTTCCATCACAAGGCCGGCGAACTTCACGGGGTGAACAATGTCGGCTTCTTCCTTCTGGAAGGCGACACCAATGGCGACGGCAAAGCCGATTTCCAGATCAAGATTGTCGGCGACGAGCTCACGCTCCACGACATCCTTCGCTAATCGAACCCGTGAGAGGCCCACGTCTTGACAGCCTCGCGCGCGAGATGCGTGTTAGCGGGCCCCATCAAGGAGACGCCCATGCCGCTGCATTACACCAAGATCTTCTCGCTTCTCGCGCTTCTCACCGTCGGCGCGTTTCTGCTGTGGCTGGTGGTCGGCTCGCTGTGGCAGGGCGAATCCGAAGCCGAGCGTGCGGCGCCTCAAGCCGGCGCCACTCAGCCCGACGGCAAATAGAGCGCGGCTCTACCCCCGATGCCGTCACTCCGGCTTGAGCCGGTATGACGAGCTCACTGCGGCCACAGCAAAAACAGCGCGTCGGTCCGCAAGCCGCTGATGCGCATCAGCACGATGGCCGAGGCCGCCAGCCAGAATGCCGTGGCGATGGCGACCGCGATTGCCGCGCCGAGCACCCCGTAAAGCGGCGCCAGCACCAAATTGCTTAAGCCCAGCACGATCATGGCAGCGAGCGCGAGGCCGGCATTCTGCCGTTGCGCCCCGATCACGATGAGCAGCGACACGCTTGGCCCGAACATCGCGCGCGCCATCTGGCCGGCCATCATGATGAGCAGCGGCAGCTTGGCGCTGACGAACTGAGGGCCGAAGATCGCGAGCAGGTGCTCGCCCCACAGCGCGACAAACGCCGTCGCCGCGATGGTGACGAGAAGCGGAAACCACAGCGCGCGCGTGAGCGTGGCCCGGATCGGTCCATGATCTTTCCGCGCGTGCGCATCGGCCAGATCCGGCATCACCACTTGATGCGCCACCTGCACCGCGAACCCGACCAGCAGCGCGAGTTTCAAGCAGAGTCCGACCGCGGCCGTCTGCGCGCTTGTGAGCAGCGGCGTCACCATCAGAATGTCGACATCGGCGAAGAAATAGGTGAACAGCGCCACCACGATCAGCGGCTTGGCCTCGCGCCGCCACAGGCTGACCAGCCGCTGCGGCGCTTCCCGCGCGGGCCCCTTCGGCATGTCCTTGGCGAGCAGCTTGTATTGCGTCAGCGCGAGCAAGGTGAACACCATTGTCAGAGCGAGAGTGGCGCTGCTCGCGCTGAGCGCGATGCCCGCTGCGATCATCCCGACGATGGCGCCGAGCAGCAGGAACGGCCGGATGCAGGTGTCCGGCAGGTAAGCCAGTCCGAAGCGCCGGTTCGCCGCGGCAAGCGCGCCGTTCACTCGGAGCGAGGCATTGGCCGGGATCGACAGCGCGGCCGCGCTCAGCGCCAGCCGCTCCTCCAGCTGCAGCGTTGGCCACGCCCACGCGCCGGCGAGAACCAGCGAGGTTGTGATCGCGACGTAGAATGTTGCGTCGCGCCGCGCCCGCGCGATGAAGGCGGCGATCAGGCCGCGCTTGCGCTGCTCCTTGTAGCGGGCGAGGAAGCGTGGCGCGATCGCCGGATAGCCGTGCGCCGCGATCAGACCGACCACCGCCGCTAAACTCGTCACCGAGTAGAACAGGCCGAGCGCGCTCGCCGCGAGTGTCCGTGCCAGGACGATTTGGGTGACGAAGCCCGCGCCCGCGCCGGCGACCCTGGCGAGTGCCAGCAGCGACGAGGTCGACAGCACGCGGGTGGCGAGTTTGCGACAAATTCGGCGACATGTTTCGTCAAATGCGCGTGCTTTGGGGCGGCTTTTCACGCCGTTGCGCTGCGTTTTCGCACCAGTTTTGTCAAAGCTGCGAGTCTGGGGCTCGAAATGCCAGGGGCCGACCCGTCCGGGCTCGCTCACTTGCTGCGCCAGCAGCGCCTGAAAATCCTTGCGCTTCATGGTCTTAAACCCGAAGCTCGCCAGATGCGGCGTCATCCATTTGCCGTCGCGCACCCGATAGCCCCATTCGCGCAAATGCCGGTGCAGCGCCACCAGCGCCACCTTCGAACTGTGCTCTGCGCTTGAGAATTGCGATTCCCCGAAGAACACCTTGCCGATCGCGAGCCCGTAAAGACCGCCGACCAAATTTCCGTTCTGGTCCCACACCTCGACCGAATGCGCGTAGCCGGCCTTATGCGCATCGATATAGGCGTTCATCACCTTGGGCGTGATCCAGGTCAGCGGCACCTTGCCCTCGCGCGGTTGCGCGCAGGCTTCGATCACTTGCGGGAAGGCGCGATCGAAGGTAACGGTGAACTTCTTCTGCTTCAGCAGCCTGCGCAAATTCTTGCCGACATGTGTGTCTGCTGGGTCGATCACGGCCCGTTCGTCGGGGCTCCACCATTTCATTGGCCCGATATGACAGACCGGGAAAAATCCGCGGCTGTAATTGGCGATGAGCGCCTTGACCGAGAGATCATTGCTGATTCCGACCAGTCCGCGCCGGCTATAATAGACTGGTTGCTCCGGCAGTTTGTCGCGCTCGGACTCGGGCGCCAGCAGATAGGCGATGGTGAGCAGCGTCAGCCTCGGTAGCAGCGCAATTCTTTCCGGCATCAGCGCATAGGCCATGCCGAGCACATAGCGCCGCAGCCGCTGCATGAAACTCTCGCGGAAGCGAGGATTTGCCGCAGCACTTTCGCGCATCTGCTTTGGGATCTCCAGCACTCCGTGCTCGATACTGGACATTCCGTGATTGGCCCGCGCCATTCCGCCTGTTAAATCCACTCAATTGTTCTTATCTCCGCACTCCTTAACAAAGCCAGTCATTCACGGTCCCGGTTCACATGCGTTAACCTTTCCGCCCACGCTTCAAGTGTAAGAGGCCCGCTATGCCGAGGCTGTTTGCCGGCATCGAAATTCCAACGCCCGTCGCCGACAGGCTGAGCTTCGCCAAGGCCGCCATCCCTGGCGCGCGTTGGATCGATCCGGAAAACTATCACCTCACCCTGCGCTTCATCGGCGACGTCGACGGCGCCACCGCGCGCGACTTCATCCAGAGCCTGGGCCAGATCGAAGCGGCGCCTTTCGAGCTCAAGCTCGATGGTCTCGGCAGCTTCGGCGGCAATAAGCCAAGGGCAATCTTCGCCAGCTTCGCTACGTCCCCGGCGCTTGAGATTTTGCAACGCGCGACCGAGCGGGCGGCGCGCGAAGCGGGCCTGCCGCCGGAGCCGCGCAACTTCAAGCCTCACGTCACGCTGGCACGGCTCAGGGGCGCGCGGCCCGATCAGGTCGCCCGCTATCTCGAGCGACAAGGCGCATTCCTGAGCAGTCCGTTTCCGGTGATTGAATTTGTCTTGTTTTCGTCCCGAGATTCGGTGGGCGGCGGACCTTATGTCGTCGAGGCCGCCTATCCGCTGGATCGCTGAGCGTCCGGCTTCGCGACGGCGCCGTCTTTCGGCACGAGAGCTTCGAGCAGACCCGCCGCAGCCGCCTCGATCAGATCGAGCGCATGATCGAACCCCTCGGCTTCGCCGAAGAACGGGTCCGGCACATCGCGCGTGCCGGTATGCGGCGCGAAGTCGAGAAACTGACGGATCTTTCCATGCACGTGTTTCGGCGACAGCTGTCGCAGATCTCCATGGTTGGAAGCGTCCATCGCCAGGATCAGGTCGAAGCGCGAGAAATCATCCGGCCGCAATTGCCGCGCGCTCTGCATCGAGATGTCGACGCCACGCCGCATCGCGGCTTGTTGCGCGCGGCTGTCCGGCGCCTGCCCCTCATGCCAATTGCCAAGGCCCGCCGAGTCGATCTCGAAACAATCGCTCAAGTCACGTTCGGCGACCAGGCGCCGGAACACGCCCTCAGCCATCGGTGAGCGGCAAATATTGCCGAGGCAAACGAAGAGGATGCGGTGACGCGTCATGGTGTTCCCATGACATGGGGTTCCGTGCGGCGCAAGCAACGCCGTTAGCGCGACCCGAACAGGAAAAAGCCTCTGCGCCGTTGCGGTTGGGGCTGAGCGGTGGCGCTGCGGGGATCGTAAGCGCCGCGCGCGTCATCACCATTTCGCGACGAGGGGCCCGCTGCTTGATAGGCGCTGCGCGGAAGGCGTTCCATAGCGATTGGCACCCGCCCCATAGCCATCCGTTGAGCCGTAATCCACGTTGGAATAGCGATACCGCGTCCAATCCTTTGCGCGAGACGCGCTCGGCCGCGTCTCAGCCTCCTCCGCGATTTCGACGTCACCACCCGCAGCGATCTTCGCAGTCTCGGTGATGCCCGCCGCGACGATGCTCTCGCCGGAGGATTGCGTCGCGACGATTTCGCGCCGCTGATATTCGGTCTTGGCCTCTTTGCTCCACGGCTCCGGCTTGCAGCGGCAGTCCTTCACGAACTCGATCCGATAGCGCAGCGCATTCGGAAGATTGGAATAGCGCTGGCCGTCGAGTGCGACGGATTGCTCGACGCCCTGGTCGGTCGGCGCATAGAACAGCTTCGACTCGCAGGACGGACAGCTCGACTGGCACCTGTCGTCGTCAGACAGGAAGTTGGCGGGACGCGTCGAATAGCTCATCGGGATTGGCGACCCGTCGCAGAGCTTCACGCAGAACGTCCGATAATACCCAGAAGGATTTGTCTTCGAGCGATAGGTCAGCATTTTGAGGCGCGGCGGCTGCTTTGCGGCAACTGCCGGGGTCGCTGCGGGGACCGGCTCAGCGGCCGCCTGGTCTCCATCTTCCTTCAAGTCCGTCGATCGATGCCGCGAGCGATGCGGCTTGCGCGTTAAGCTGACGGCAGCCGACGACGCTGGTCGTGTATTGGGGTCTGTCGCAGCCCCAGCGATGGATATTCTGCTTCAGAATCTCAAGCTGACTGGCGCGGCTCGCGGCTCTCTCATCTTGGGGGTTCGCCGAAGCGCCGTCGTCTTGCGTCGATTGAGCATTGGCCGAGGTGAGGGACGTGCAGGACAACGCCGCCAGCGCCACGAAAATGGTCAGGATCGAGATCGAACGGGAGAAGGCGATACGCACGGACACACTCGCTTGAAAGCCCGCGGCGCTCTTGCTGCCGAGGCGGAGCCGGATCATGCACAGAAGGATGAAACAATCGGCTAATTGAGCCGCGAAAATTGGCGGCTTTTGGCTCCTGCCACATCCTTCGAAACCCGAGGTTGCAACGGCCCCGGAGCGGCCCTATCTCATTGGAGGAATTGGGTCACGAGGTGGTCACCATGGTCGCAAATGATGCCGTCGATTTGCGGAGCGCAGCGCTTGGCAAGGAACTCTCGCTCCACGTCTTCATGGAGCGTGAGCACCAGGTTCGCCGCGATTTTTGGGCGAAGCTGAAGCGTTTCGCCGGGCGCGTGCCCTTCGTCGAGGATCTTGTCGCCGCCTATTATTGCGCGCTCGATCCGGCGACCCCGATGCGGGTCCGCGGCATGCTGCTCGCAGCACTTGCCTATTTCATCCTGCCGCTGGACATCGTGCCGGATCTGATCGCGGGCCTCGGCTTCGCCGATGACGCGGCGCTTCTCACCGCCGTGGTCGGGCTCGTTTCGGCGCATATCACGCCCACCCATCGCGCCGCGGCTGCCCGCGCGCTCGACAAGGAATTGCCGGCAGAGCGACCGGACTTAAGTCTGCGGCTTGACGATGACCTTGCCGGTGACTTTGCGCGTCTCGATCAGCGAGAGTGCGCTCCCGGTTTCCGCAAGCGGGAAGGTGCCGTGGATGTGGGGCGTGATGCGCCCTTCCTCACACCATTTGAGCAGCTCGATCGTGTTCGCCCGGTGCTTCTCCGGATTTCGCTCCACGAACGAGGTCCAGAACACGCCGATGATCGAGCAACCCTTGAGCAGGACGAGGTTCAGCGGAATGCGGGGGATCGTGCCGGAGGCAAAGCCGAGCACGAGGTAGCGTCCCTCCCAGGCCGTGGCACGAAGCGCGGGCTCTGCGTGCGAGCCGCCGACGCAATCATAGACCACATCGACGCCCTTTCCCCCGCTGCACGATTTCAGCGCCGCCTTGAGGTCGGTATCGGTGTAATTGATGCCCTCATCGGCGCCATTGGCCGCGGCGAGCGCGAGCTTGTCGGACGAGGAGGCAACGGCGATGACCCGCGCTCCCATCAGCTTCGCGAGTTCGACCGCGGCGAGCCCGGCGCCACCCGCAGCGCCGAGCACGGCGATGCTCTCCTGCGGCTTCAGCTGGGCGCGGTCGTGCAAGGCATGGAATGCGGTGCCATAGGTGACGGGTATCCCCGCCGCGACCTCGTCGCTGACGCCGTCGGGAATTGGAATGAGATTACGGGCCTTGGTCGCGATCTTCTCGCGGCAGCCATTGCCGCCGATAAAGGCGACCACGCGCTGGCCGGGTCGAAACTCGACGACGCCGGAGCCCACGTTCTCGACCACACCGGCAATCTCGGCCCCCGGTGAAAAGGGGAGCGGCGGGGTGATCTGGTATTCATTGCGCAGCACCAGCGTGTCGAAGAAGTTGAGCCCAACGGCTTCGACCCGAATGACGGCTTCACCAGGGCCTGCGTTCGGCTCCGGCACATCCTCGACGCGCAGAGCGCTCAAGCCCCCAAATTCCTTGAATTGCGCGACGCGCATGGCACGAAACCCCTTCGTCCTGTAAATACCCACAAATCGCGGAAACCGGCCGCGTAAATCCGGGGGATTGTCCGGACCTTGCGCCGCGGCTTATGACATGGAATGGCTGTGAAATCCTTGCTGCCCGGCTCACGCGGCTATTTCGCCATCGGGGTCGAGGGCGTCTCCAAATCGGTCAATCTCGGCAATCTCTTACGCTCGGCCCATGCCTTCGGCGCGAGCTTCGTCTTCACCATCGGCGCCGATCCGCGCGCCATGGAGACCAGGGCCGACACCTCCAAAGCCGCCTCCCACATTCCGGTCTATCATTGGCGGAGCGTTGCCGAGATGACCTTGCCCAAATCCTGCCGCCTCGTCGGGCTGGAATTCATCGACGAGGCGTCCGAGCTGCCAAGCTTCGCCCACCCAACCCAAGCCGCCTATGTGCTGGGGCCGGAACGCGGGGCGCTCTCGCCGGCGCTGCTGGCAAAATGCCACCACACGGTGCGGATTCCCACGGCCTTTTCGCTCAATCTCGCCACGGCCGGCGCCATCGTCATGTATGACCGCTTGCGCTCGCTCGGCCGCTTCGCTTCAAGGCCTGTGGCCGAGGGCGGCGACGCCCCGCCGCTTCCTCCGCACCGTCAAGGCGCCCCGCGCAAACGCCGGCGGCAGGGCTAGGCCGTGGCCTTTAAGTGCGTCTGGTCAAGCCGTGGACGACGCGATATGCTCGCACCACTTCGTGGCGGGGACGGAGAGATGCGCGCAGCCGTTCGAGCTTCTTGCCTGATCGCGGCGATTGGGATTTCGCCAGCATTTGCACAGACGGCCACACTCCTTGAGAAATTCAAGGACTGGTCGGCCTACACCAATGCTACGCCCAAAGTCTGCTTCGCCGTCGTGCAGCCGAAAGTCTCCAATCCGCCCAAGATCAAACGCGGCCCGATCTTCTTTTATATTTCGCGCTGGCCCGCCGACCACGTCGAGGGCGAGATCAGCGTCAAGATGGGTTACCCCTTCAAGGAGGGCGCCAAGGTTACCCTCACCGCCGGCAGCGAGAAATTCGAACTCTTCACCAAGGAAGAAGGCGCCTTCATCGAGAAGCCCGAGCAGGAGGCGAAACTTGTCGAGGCCTTGAAGAAGGGCGGCAAGATGAAGATCGAGGGCACTTCGATGCGCGGCACCAAGACATCCGACGAATATTCGCTGGATGGCGCCGCCGAAGCGCTCGAGCGCATGGCCAAGGAATGCGCCGGCTAGCCGCGCCTTCACTGCCACTCAGCAGATTCACGTTTTCTTGCAAATATTCGTATAGGCCTGCCCCAACCGCGAGCTGCGGCATCCACCATGCATGGAGCGAACCAACATGAAAATCCTGACTGCCGCGGCTCTCATTGCCGGGCTTTTCACCGCAGGCTCGGCCCTCGCCGCCGATGAGGCGACGGTCGATATGACCAAGCTCACCTGCAAGCAATTCTCTGCCTACGACAAGGACAACGCCGGCACCATTATGATGTGGCTCGAGGGCTATTACACCGGCGATGACGACGACGCTGTCATCGACTTCGGCAAGATGGCCGGCGACATGACCAAGCTGCTCGTCTATTGCGAAGCCCATCCCGACGACGACATCATCTCCGCCGCCGACGAGGTCATGGACGGCGAATAGGACCAGTAAGCCCTTCTTTTGGCGGCTCTCAATGCCTCTTGGCATCGGAGCACGGCGGCATGATATCTGCGCTATGGCTGCAATCCCGCAGCCAATTTGTGCTAGATCAGTGCCGCAATGCTGGACCACGCCCAAGAAATTACCGCACCGAATAAGCCTCCTGCCGAGCCGCTGATCGGGGTGTCCCGCGCCGACTTGGCCGCCAAGCTGCAAATCGCTTGGCGTGCCCGAGCGTCAGGCGCGCATGCGCGTCTCGCCAGCTTTGGGGCTGGACCTATGTGCGTGGCGTCAGGCCGACTTCGCCCTGATGACCGACATCGCCAAGGAACTCCGCACCGAGCTTGCGCAGAGCTTTCAACCTCGCGCGGCCCGAAATCGTCACCGAGCAGATCTCAGAAGACGGCACGCGGAAATGGCTGCTCCGCCTCGAAGACGGCAAGGAGATCGAGACCGTCTATATTCCAGAGTCCGATCGCGGCACGCTGTGCATCTCGAGCCAGGTCGGCTGCACGCTGACTTGCAGCTTCTGCCATACCGGTACGCAGAAGCTCGTGCGCAATTTGACCGCCGGCGAGATCGTCGGCCAGATCATGCTGGCGCGCGACCGCATCGGCGATTGGCCGGGTGCCGTGCCTGACGATGCGCGCGGGCTTCCAGACTCCGAGCGGAAGATCACCAATGTCGTGCTCATGGGCATGGGCGAGCCGCTCTACAATTTCGACAATGTGCGCGATGCCATGGCGATCGTTGCCGATGGCGACGGATTGTCGGTGTCCAAACGCCGCATCACCATGTCGACCTCGGGCATCGCTCCGGAGATCCCGCGCTGGGGCGAAGAGGCCGGCACCATGCTGGCGATCTCGCTGCATGCCGTGCGCGACCAGCTTCGCGACCAGCTGGTGCCGATCAACAAGAAATGGCCGATCAAGGATTTGCTCAACGCCTGCCGCAACTATCCCGGCCTCTCCAACGCCAAGCGCATCACCTTCGAATATGTGATGCTGAAGGGCGTGAACGATTCTGTCGCCGACGCGAAAGAGCTGGTGCGGTTGCTGGCCAAGATCCCGGCCAAGATCAACCTCATCCCGTTCAATCCCTGGCCCGGCGCGCCGTTCGAATGTTCCGACTGGGAGCAAATCGAGAAATTCGCCGAGGTGGTGAACCGCGCCGGCTACGCGAGCCCGGTCCGTAACCCACGCGGCCGCGACATCATGGCGGCCTGCGGCCAACTGAAAAGCGCGAGCCTCAAGCAGCGCGCCAGCGAGCGCTTGGCGAGTGCGGTTTGAACCGCTTGGACGAACTCCCGACAGATTTGCGGCCCATGATGGCCGCGATCATACTGCCCGGCTGTCCTCGCTTGACGCCGTGATCGATCGCGCCGGTCGGAACGGTCACTATTTATCCGCGACGGAGTGCCCGGCGAAACTGCCCAACGCTGCGCGATCGCCACGCGGTTGCGAGGCTGCGTTGCGATCTTGCCGCCGAGTTCGGCGTTGGCGGCTGTTTGGACTGAGACGCCACCCTTATCAGCCATGGCGGATGCTTACAGGTTCTGAGCGATGCCAATGCGTTGCCACGCATTCTTCCGCATGAACTGGATGGCATCGCCTCATCAGCGGCTGCCCGCATCTCGCATGCTTTCGCGTGTCACCTGTGTTCGCGAAGAGCTTCGCGCTGTGCCGAGCGCGATCCAACACTTTCCGCATGACGGGTCCATCGCATGCTCGCGATCGGCGCCGCGCTGCCGTCGTCGCCCGGCGCCAGGGTCGCTGAACCAGGGTCGCGCGCCATGACGATCTCCGTCACGGCGCTGACGCATCTTCGGCGTCGTATTGTTTGCTGGCCGTGACCGCCCTCACTCTTCGCGCTCCGCTACTGCGAGCTCGCTCGCGCGCCGAGGACATTGCAGTCGCTCCCGCCAGTCCCTACATGCCGATCTTCGCGGCCGCGGGTTTCGTCGGCGGCTTCCTCTATTGGCTGCTTGCGGGCGCCGCGGCCATCTGCTCAGTGAACGGGCTGACTTGCATCGCCCAGCCACGGCCTCAAGTCCGAGCCGGGCAGCGACCGTCACCCAAGGCTCCGGGCTTGAAGAGCGTTAGCGTAGAGCGCCAACTTACTGGCGCCCACATCGGAGGCGCGGCGCCGTTCGAGCGAACCCGGTTTTTCTTTGAGCGACCGCAGCGCCGTATGCGCTTCGTCAACAGCTCTCTGTTAAGCACCTTGCTCAGTCATTACGTCCGCCTCGGCATTGTTTCGCTCCGACCAAGTAAACAAGATGAGGGTGGCTTAGGTTCCATGTGGCTGGCAGCGCGGCCGCCACTTGCACAACCGCGTCGCGGCTCTATAGTCGCGCCGATTCAGCAGGACGGCAGCGCGCGAGCGAGTTTTTCATGGCTAAAGGACATCAAGAAGGTGGTGCTCGCCTATTCCGGCGGGCTCGATACCTCGATCATCCTGAAATGGCTGCAGGAGACTTACGGCTGCGAGGTCGTGACCTTCACCGCCGATCTCGGCCAGGGCGAGGAGCTTGCCCCTGCCCGGAAGAAGGCCGAGCTGCTCGGCATCAAGGAGATCTTCGTCGAGGATCTCCGCGAGGAGTTCGTGCGCGACTTCGTCTTCCCCATGTTCCGGGCCAATGCGCTCTATGAAGGCGTGTATCTGCTCGGCACCTCGATCGCGCGGCCCTTGATCGCCAAGAGGCAAATCGAGATCGCCAAGCTGACCGGCGCCGATGCGGTGTGTCATGGCGCGACCGGCAAGGGCAACGACCAGGTCCGCTTCGAGCTGACTTATTATGCGCTCAACCCGGACATCAAAGTGATCGCGCCCTGGCGGGAATGGGACTTCAAGTCGCGCACCGATCTGATCGAGTTCGCCGAGAAGCATCAGATCCCCGTCGCCAAGGACAAGCGCGGCGAGGCGCCCTTCTCTGTCGATGCGAATCTCTTGCACTCCTCTTCCGAGGGCAAGGTGCTCGAGGATCCCGCGAAAGAGCCGCCGCCTTACGTCTATCAGCGCACCATCGCGCCCGAGGATGCGCCCGACAAGGCGACCATCGTCACCATCGGCTTCAAGAAGGGCGATCCGATCTCGATCGACGGCAAGAAGCTGTCGCCTGCTTCGTTGCTGACCAAGCTCAACGAGCTCGGCCACGACAATGGTATCGGCAGGGTCGATCTCGTCGAGAACAGATTTGTCGGCATGAAGAGCCGCGGCGTTTACGAGACGCCAGGCGGCACCATCCTGCTCGCCGCGCATCGCGCCATGGAATCGCTCACGCTCGACCGCGAGGCGATGCATCTCGAAGGACTCGCTGATGCCGCGTTATGCGGAGCTGATCTATTACGGCTTCTGGTTCGCGCCGGAGCGCGAGATGCTGCAAGCCCTGATCGACAAGAGCCAGGAGCATGTCGAGGGCGAGGTGCGCCTCAAGCTTTACAAGGGCAATGTCATGGTGATCGGCAGGTCGTCGCCGAAATCGCTCTATTCCGACAAGATCGTCACCTTCGAGGACGACGCCGGCGCCTATGACCAGAAGGACGCAGCATGGCTTCATCAAGCTGAACGCGCTCCGCTTGCGGCTGCTCGGCAAACGTCGCCAAGACAAAGACTGAGATGAAATGGTCAGATACGCGGCTGCTTGATCTGTTCGGCGTCGAGCTGCCGATCATCGCTGGCGCCGATGGCGAACTTCGCCGGTGTGGAGATGGCAATCGCCGTCGCGGAGGCCGGCGGGCTCGGATCGTTGCCGTGTGCGACGCTAAGCCCCGACAACATCCGCGCCGGCGTGGCCGAGTTCAGATCGCACAGCAACAAGCCGCTCAATCTCAATTTCTTCTGCCACACTCTGGCGGGTGACGACCTCGTGAAAGATCGGGCCTGGCTCGATCGGATCGCGCCCTATTACGCCGAGTTCGGCGTCGAACCGCCGGCCCTCCCGCTCCCCGCCGGCCACGCGCCATTCGGCGAAGCAGATTGTGCGGTGATCGAGGAGCTTCGTCCCGAGATCGTGAGCTTTCATTTCGGGCTGCCGGCGGCTCCCCTGCTCAAGCGCGTAAGAGCGACGGGGTGCAAGGTCATCAGCTCGGCGACGACACTGCGTGAGGCCCACTATCTCGCCGAGCGCGGCGTCGACGCCATCATCGCGCAAGGTTCCGAGGCCGGTGGCCATCGCGGCATGTTTCTCGAGACCGAAATCGCCACGCAGGTCGGCACCTTCGCGCTCGTGCGCGCCATCTCTTCTGCCGTGAACGTCCCGGTAATCGCCGCTGGTGGCATTGCCGATGGCAAGGCCATCGCGGCCGCCCTCGCCTTGGGAGCGTCCGCCGTGCAGATCGGCACCGCCTATCTCACCTGCCCCGAATCCACGATCTCGGAATTACATCGCAGCGCTCTCGCCGATCCAAATCGCGAGACGGCCATCACCAACGTCATGACCGGCCGGCCTGCGCGCGGCATTGTTAACCGCTTCATGCGCGAGCAAGGTCCAATGGACCAGGCCGCGCCAAACTTTCAGCGTGCCAGGCCGCCATTGCTCCCCTTCGCGCCGCCGCGGAAGCCAAGGGTTCCACGGATTTCTCGCCACTTTGGTCCGGTCAGGCGGCAAACTTGCCGCCGCCGATGGGCGCCGCCGAGCTGACCCGATGGTTCGCCAAAGAGCTGATTTAAGACAACCGGCAGGCCACCGCGAGCCCTAGGCGACGAGCACCTTGCCCGGCTTCGCCTCCTCGCCCGGGAAGTCGATTGCCGGCAGCTCGCACAAGCCTCCGCCAAGATAGAGATGATGCCAAAGCTGGGTGGCGACCACACCGCCGAGGCCGAGGCTGGCGAAGGTTCCGAGCTTCTCGCCCGCTCCGCTCGCAAGGGCCGCGCAATCGCGTGCGACCGCCTCCGTATCGAAATAGCCGGTGCGCGCCAAACTTTCCGGGCTCAGCAGATCGCGCACGAAGGACGGTGGCTGCGCCAGGAAAGTTTCGGCGAATGGCGCACGGAACATCGCCTTCGGCCGCCAGGCGATGTCCGCCGGCAATAGCCGCTCGGCCGCGCGCCGCAATAGATATTTGTCCTTCAGCAGCCCGCGCAGCTTCCATTTCGGATGGATACGCGCGGTGTACGCGATCACGTCCTCGTCGAGGAACGGGTAGCGGGTCTCGACCGAATTCGCCATGGCGACGCGGTCGCCCTTTTGGCTGAGCAACAGCCCGCCAAGCTGCACCTTGTAGCCGAGATAGAGCGAGCGATTGAGCGGATGCCAGCGGCGCATGCGCGCCAAATCGAGGTCGAGGTCCTCATAGGCGACATGGTCGCCGAGCCCCTCCTTCATCCCCGCGCTGTAATAGCGCTGCCGCGCCGTGGCGACCAGATTGTACAGGATGGACTGCGCATGCGGTCCGCCGATCATGTGATCGATCCGCGCGAACTCGCCAAAGGAAATCTCGGGCCTAGCCCATTTGCGCGCGATGCGGCTGATCGCCGTGCTCGGCCGGAACGCGTCACCGATATCGAAGCTCCGCGCGGCCTCTCTGATCTTGAACCAGAAATAGCCGGCCAAAGCCTCGTCGGCGCCTTCGCCGGTGAGCACGACTTTATATCCTTGCGAGCGCACCTCGCGAGACAGCGCCAGCAGCGCCGCGCAGGAGGTATCGAGCACGGGACACTTCGGCGGCCGCGACCAACGCGGCGTAGTTGTCGGAGATAAGATTGGCGCCGGCTTCCACGACCGTCGGCTTTCCGCCGATGGCCCGCGCGGCCTCCAGCGCATTGTCCTTCTCGTCAAGCGCGGGATCCGGAACGTGGATGGTGAAGGACGGCAGCGGCGTGCCATTCACCTTGGCTGCCGTCGCCAGCACATAGGCCGAGTCCACGCCGCCCGAGAGGTAGCCGACGACTGGCACATCGGCCCGCAAACGAATCTCGACGGCGCGGGCGAAGGCGGCCTCGAACCCATCGATCGCCGCTTCCTCCGGGGGATTGTCCTCCTCTCCCCAATCGGGGAAATCCAGGTCCCAGTATTTTCGCTCGACCGGCGCCGCCGCGCGGCCATCGCGCTGAAATTCGATCTTTAGATAGTGTCCGGGCGGGATCGCCTGAACGCCGGCAAAAGCCGTGCGTCGCGATGGCAGAGCGAAGAATGTAAACAGATGATCGAGTCCTCGTGGATCGGCTGCCGCCGGCACGCCGCCAGACGCGAGCAGGGCTTTGATCTCTGAGCCGAAAAATAAATTGTCTCCCTGTCGCGACCAGAATAACGGGCATATGCCAACCCGATCGCGAGCGAGCAGCACGATTTGCCGCGCGAAATCGAACAACGCAAAAGCGAATTGTCCCCTGAGATGGGACAGCAAGTCTTCGCCGTGCTCCTCGTAAAGGTGCACGATGAGCTCGCTGTCGCTATGGGTGCGGAAGACATGGCCGCGCGCTTCTAGCTCTTGCTTCAGCTCCGGATAGTCGAACAATTCGCCATTGACCAGAACCGCAACCGTACGATCCTCGTTGAAGATCGGCTGCCGCCCATCCGTGAGTCCGAGGATGCTGAGACGCCGGTGACCTGCACCAATCCCAGGCGCAAACAAGACGCCCTCATCGTCGGGACCGCGATGCGTTAACGCCGCCATCATGCGCCGAACTGTTGGAACGGTCCGGCTCGTGCCTGGCCCTTGAGGTCGACGATGCCAGCCAAGCCGCACATGCGTTCTCACTTCCTTGCCGTGGCGCAAATTGCTCTTGCCGCGACTGGGCAGAACCAATGTGCTTCGACGCACACCGTTCGTTCGGATTGCCGCGTCTTTGACCGAGCGAGCCGGAGCCAGACGCGCCCCCAAGAGCGACTAACGCGGATTCGCTAGTCTTTTCTAGGGTGCTTTAAAGGCCGGACTCAAGCGCTTCCGCGCCAATTAACGCAGGTTTTGTGCGAGAATCAGGCGCTGCGACGTTGTCGCGCGCCATTGCGCCACTGTCATATGAGGGTTATATGCAGTGCACAAATCACCGCGGGCCTTTCGGGCCCGCGTTTGCACATTCAAGGTCCAATGAAACTTCGAAATATTGCCATCATCGCGCATGTCGACCACGGCAAGACCACGCTCGTGGATCGCCTATTGCAGCAATCCGGCTCCTTCCGCCAGAATCAGCGGGTGGCGGAACGCGCCATGGATTCCAACGATCTTGAGCGTGAGCGCGGCATTACCATTCTCGCCAAGGTGACCTCGATCTCCTGGCAGGACACGCGCATCAACATCGTCGACACGCCTGGCCACGCCGATTTCGGCGGCGAGGTTGAGCGCATCCTGCATATGGTCGACGGCGCGCTCGTGCTGGTCGATGCCGCGGAAGGTCCGCTGCCCCAGACCAAGTTCGTGGTGTCGAAGGCACTGAAGATGGGCCTGAAGCCCATCGTCGTCATCAACAAGGTTGACCGGCCCGACGCGAGACCAGCCGAAGTCGTCAACGAGGTGTTCGACCTGTTCGCAGGCCTCGATGCCACCGACGAGCAGCTCGACTTTCCGATCCTTTACGGTTCCGCCAAAGAAGGCTGGATGGCGGAAAGCCCCGAAGGCCCGAAGGACAAGGGCATGCAGCCGCTATTCGATCTCGTCTTGAGCCATGTGGCGGCGCCCCAAGTCGAGGAAGGACCATTCCGGCTGCTCGGCACCATCCTCGAAGCCAATCCTTATCTCGGGCGGATCGTCACCGGCCGCATCACCTCAGGCTCGGTTGCGCCGAACCAACCCGTCAAGGTGCTTGATCACGATGGGAAGCTCATCGAGCAGGGCCGCGTTTCCAAAGTGCTTGCCTTTCGCGGCCTCGAGCGGGTCGCTCTCGATTTGGCCGAGGCCGGCGACATCGTTTCCATTGCCGGACTTCCGGACGCCACCGTCGCGCATACCATCTGCGCACCCGAAGTGAACGAGCCGCTCCCGGCGCAGCCGATCGATCCGCCCACTTTGTCGATGACCTTCCGCGTCAACGACTCCCCACTTGCCGGCACTGAAGGCGACAAGGTGACAAGCCGCATGATCCGCGACCGGCTGTTGCGCGAAGGCGAAGGCAACGTCGCATTGCGCGTGACGGAATCCGATGAGCGCGACTCCATGGAGGTCGCCGGTCGCGGCGAGTTGCAACTCGGCATCTTGATCGAGACCATGCGGCGCGAGGGCTTCGAGCTCAGCGTGTCGCGCCCCAAGGTTCTGTTCCGCCATGACGAGAAGGGGGCGCTGCAAGAGCCCATCGAGGAAGTCGTCATCGATCTCGATGAGGAGCATTCCGGCATCGTCGTGCAGAAGCTTTCCGAGCGCAAAGCCGAACTGGTCGAGATGCGACCATCCGGCGGTGGGCGCCAGCGCCTGGTGTTCTATGCCCCGACGCGCGGTCTGATCGGCTATCAGGGCGAGCTTCTGACCGATACGCGCGGCACCGGTATTATGAATCGACTGTTTCATGCCTACGCGCCCTTCAAGGGCACGATCCAGGGCAGGCGCGAAGGCGTCCTGATCTCGACCGACGCCGGCGACGCCGTGGCCTATGCGCTTTGGAACCTCGAAGATCGCGGGCCGATGATGATTGAGCCTGGCGCGAAGGTCTATCGTGGCATGATCGTCGGCCAGCACACCAGGGACAACGACCTCGAGGTCAACGTGCTCAAGGGCAAGAAGCTCACCAACATCCGCACCACATCGAAGGACGAGGCGGTGCGCTTGACCCCGCCGATCCGCATGGTGCTTGAGCGCGCGCTCGCCTACATCCAGGACGACGAGCTGGTCGAGGTGACGCCGAAATCGATCCGGTTGCGCAAGCGCTATCTCGATCCCAACGAACGGAAAAAGGCGGAGCGGACGCGCGAAGCGACCAACGTTGCGTGATTTCTGAAGCCGTTCCTGCCTCTGCCCAACTCTCCCTGACTACGCTAGACTGCGCGCATGGAAACTGCGGTTGTCCAAATCAGGGCGCCCCGGCGCGAGGATTCTCGCACTCTGGCAGAAGTGCACGCCGAAGCCTGGCGCTGCGCTTATCGCGGCATCATCCCCCATCTCTCGCTTGAGCGTATGATCGCGCGGCGCGGGCAAGCCTGGTGGGAGCAGCGCGCTCGACGAGCGCTATCCGCTGCTGCTTCTCGATTTCCGCGGCGAGACGGCGGGATACGCGACCTATGGACGAAGCCGGTTGCGCCGCAACCCGGCGCAAGGAGAGATTTTCGAGCTCTACCTGCATCCGATTTATCAGGGACTGGGACTCGGCAGGCGCTTGTTCGACGAGACGCGCAAGCGCCTGCTCGATCGTCGCTATAAGGACCTTGTCGTGTGGGCTCTCGCCGACAATGACAGTGCTTGTAATTTCTATCTCGGGCTCGGCGGCAAGCCCATCGCCGAGACCGCCGAGCGCTTCGATCAAGTCTGCTTGCGCAAGATTGCTTTTGCCTGGTCGTAAATCGGCCTCGCCGTGGATTCGATCTGAGTCGAATTCGCCGCAAAGACTTAGCGGCTCCTTAACCGCGAAATTTCGGCTTGCCTTAACACCCGCTCGGCTAAAACCAACTTCGCAGTTTTGGCGGGAGCGCACGAGAAATGCTTTCAGCGGAGCTTGGTAAACGCGATCGCTGGGTGATGGCGGGGCTCGTTGTGCTGGGCCTGTTCACCCTCGTGGCAGGCGTGCTCTCCGGCCGCTCCGCGACGAACTATGTTCTCGCCAAGGACGCCCATGACGCGGCCGCGAGTTGGGCCGGCAAGATCGACACCAAGCTGACCGCGCCCGGAGCGGTAGCGAGCAGCGCGCTCGACAGAAACGTGGAGGTGCTCGATCCGGCCAAGTTTCGTGGACAAGACACGCAGCAGGTCAAGCCCCCGATCACCCAAGAGGACGACGGCTTGGGTCTGCTCGGCGGCCTCGACCAGATCATTGTGAGCTGGGCCACCAAGCGAGCCGATCCCACGCGCGACGACTATGTCAGCAAGCTCGATGGCTTCGCCGTTGTCGGCCTCGACCGGACGCCGCTCGCAATCTCGGGCAGTATGACACCAACGCGGCTGCAAGACCTGCTCGCCCGTAAAGACATCGAGGCGGCGTTCAATGCCGCCGTGACACAGCACACCGCGACTGTCTCTTCGGATCTCGGCAATGGCCGCGCCAATCGTGTGGCTTTCGTGCCCATGCTTCAAGGCGACAAGGTCGAGCGCGTCTACGCCTTCGATCTCAATCAGTCCGCCGCCTCTTTCATGACCAAGGTCTTGCTCACAGTCGTTACGCTGACGACGAGCATGCTGATCGTGATGGGTTTCACGGTCCCAGCCGCAATTGCCGCGCGGCGCATTCGCGAGCGTTGGCTCGCCGAGGATCAGATCCGCTATCTGGCGCTGCACGATTCGCTCACCGGACTGCCCAATCGTTTGCAGCTCCGCCAGCATCTCGATCGCGCCATCGCCAGGTCCCGCCGGCACAATCAATTGATGGCGGTTCTCTACCTCGATCTCGATCGCTTCAAGGATGTCAACGACACGCTCGGACATCCAACCGGCGATGCGTTGCTCGAGGAGGTCGCGGCACGGCTGAAGGCGAGCGTGCGCGAAATCGACTTGGTCGGCCGCCTTGGTGGCGATGAGTTCGCGGTTGTTGCCGAAGATCTGGACGCGGCAGACGGCGCCGTGCGGCTCGCACGCCGGCTTTGCACTGCGCTCAGCGAGCTCTATCAGGTCAATGGTCACGAAGTGTCGACCTCCGCCAGCATTGGCATCGCACTTGGCCCGGTGGACGGCACATCCGGTGAGACACTGATGAAGGAAGCCGACCTGGCGCTCTATCGCGCCAAGCAAGACGGCCGGAATACGTTCCGCTTCTTCGAGCCGGCGATGGACGCTGCTTTGCAGAAGCGTCGCCAGCTCGAGAATGATCTCCGCAAGGCGCTGCGCAAGAACGAGCTCTATCTCGACTACCAACCGCAATTCGACCTGGAGAGCGGCAGGCTCACCGGCTATGAGGCGCTGGTGCGCTGGTGGCATCCGACCGACGGCGACATGCCGCCTTCAACTTTTCTCCCAATTGCAGAAGAGACGGGATTGATTGCGCCGCTCGGCGAATGGATCTTGCGGACCGCTTGCGGCTATGCCGTAACGTGGGAGCACGGCCTGACCTTGGCCGTCAATCTCTCGCCGGCGCAGTTCAAGACTCAGGATATCGAGGCGCTGGTCAAGAAGGTGCTCGCCGAGACCGGGCTTGCGCCGAACCGCCTTGAGCTGGAAATCACCGAAGCCACGCTTCTGCAGAATACCGACGCCGTGATGGAGACGCTAACGCGGCTCGGTCAGATGGGTGTCTCCATCGCCATGGACGATTTCGGCACCGGCTATTCAAGCCTGTCCTATCTGACGCGCTTCCCAGTGAAGAAGATCAAGATCGATCGCTCCTTTATCGACACGCTCGGTGTCAGCCCGCAGACCAGCGCCATCGTCTCCTCGATCGTGGGGCTCGGTCAATCGCTGCACGTCATCATCACCGCCGAAGGCGTCGAGACCGAAGATCAGGCGGAGATGCTGAAACAATGGGGCTGCGATCAGGTGCAGGGCTTCTACTACGGTAGGCCTGAGCCCGAAGTGCCGGAATCCGAAGAAGCCCTCCGCGGCCGCGCGCAGGTCGCCTGAACAAAGAAGCGCCTTGCCGTAGCGAGATCGCGCCCCTAGGCTTTGCACGATATCTCCGAGGAAAGTCTCCAAGCTTGGACCTGTCCGCCATCATCGGCGCGCCTCAGATCGCGGCCCTGCTCGTGCTCGCCCAAAGGGGCCTCGAGGAGCTCCATTCCGCCCGAAACACCAAACGGCTGCTGGCGCAAGGCGCCCATGAGGTCGGCGCGGACTTCTACCCCGTCGTCGCGGCGACGCATCTCGCCTGGATCGCTGCTTTGTTTTTTCTGGTGCCCCCCGATGCCATCGTGCTTTGGCCGCTCATCGCCTATTACGTTGTGCTGCAAATCGTCCGCTATTGGGTGATCGGAAGTCTCGGCCGCTACTGGACGCATCGCATCATCGCTGTGCCGCATGCGCCTCTGGTCGGCCGCGGGCCTTACCGCTACTTGCGCCATCCCAATTACGCTTTGACGATTGTAGAGACCTTCGTCCTGCCGCTTGCCTTCGGCGCTCTTGCCCTTGCGGTCATCATGACCGCGCTGTGGTGGACGGTGATCCAATACAAGATCCGGCTCGAGGACGGAGCGCTTGCTTCTCGAAGTTGACTAGAGGTCGACGATGACGAAGTAAGCCGAGAACCCGGGTCCAAATGCCGCCAGCAGATGTGAACCCTCGGCGCCGCTCTTGATGGCGCGGTCGAGCGCGAACAGAGCGGTCGGTGATGACATGTTGCCGAATCTGCGCAACACCTCCCAGGAATGGACGAGCTCCGCGCGGCTCAGTCCCAACACCTTCTCGATTGTCTGCAGCACCTTGCCGCCCCCGGGATGCAACACGAAGCCGCTGAGCTCGCCGAGACTCATTGCGTTCGCATCGAGAAAGTCCTGCAAGGCAGGCACAAGCTTGGTCTCGATCAGAGCGGGAAGCTCCGGACTCAACACCACGCCGAACCCGTCTTCTTTGATATCCCATCCCATAATGTGTTCGGTGCCGCGCCAGAAATGCTCGCCCATCGCCATGATCCGGGCGCTGCCCGCGCTTGCGCTCTCTCCGGGCGCGCTGCGCAAGACCGCGGCGGCGGCACCGTCTCCGAACAAGGCGGTGGCAACGAACATCGCCATGCTGTCATCGGTCGCACGAAGGCAGAGACTGCACAGATCGACGGTGAGAAACAGCACGTTGCGTCCCGGCAGCGCCTGGGCCATTCGCGCCGCGCGAGACAGCCCGGCAACGCCACCGCCGCAACCAAGCCCGAAGATCGGGAGCCGCTCGACCGTCGGCTTCAATTGCAGCCGGTTCATCAGCATCGCGTCGAGACTGGGGATCGCCAGGCCGGTGATGGTGTTGACGACGATGGCGTCGATGTCATCGAGAGTAAGACTTGCATCGGCAATGGCGTCGACCGCGACCGTCTCGAGCAAGGCGAGCGCGTGGCGTTGAAAGACTTCCGTGCGCTCCTCCCAACCGCGGTTCTCGTGATACCACTCGGGCGGCTGGCAGGTGTAACGGCTTTCGATTCCCGTATTGGCGAACAGGCCGTCGTGACGACCGAGCTTGGGAAAAAGTTGCTTCGCCCGCGCCGTGACCTCTGCTTGAGTCACGCGATAAGTCGGAACCGCGAGCGCAAGCCCGGCGATCTCGACATCAGCGGAAGTGCGTTTCTGTCGCGCGCTGACCGAGCGGCTTGCGGTCTTGAGCATAGTCGGACCTCTACATCGGCTTGCGAGAAGTATGGGCGTCGATCGCTCGGTACACCAACTGGGTGTAACAGCGCAGTTACTCAATTCTTTGTGTGGAGAGCGGCCCGATTTCGCCACAAAACCGCTCGCGATGCCAGACGCTAGGGGATTTGAGCTATGCTCCCGTCGGCCAAATAGTGCTTTGCCATGTCCTGCTTGCAGACAAATTTCACCGCGTCTCGGTCGGCGATGGCTCTCGCCTGCTCGTTCGCCTTGGGATTGCCGGTCGCATCGACATAGGCGACATGGCAGGCATCATCGCGGCCCAGCTTGGTGATGACGAGCGTCGATCCCTCGCCATTGTCTGAGTCCCATTTGTAGCGAAGGATAGTCGCAAACGGACGGAACCGCTCGCCCTCCTTCGCCACGCGCCACTCCAATTTGTCGCCGATATTGTTGAATTGCGGCAGGGTTTCGTTCGCCGCCGTCTGGGTCTCGGCCTTTGGCCCGTAGGAGACGAAGATCCGCAAATCGCCCTCGGCGACGCGAACCGAAAGCCCTTCATAGCCCTCGCACCGCCAGATCGTGCCGTAATCCTTGGCGTCGGCGGGGGTCACGTCTTTGCATTTCTTTAGGTCGAGGGGGGTATAGATACTCGACAATTCTTGGGCTTGCGCCGGCATCAGCATCGCCAGGACCGCGACCGCAAGACTTGGAGCAAGGCTGGGCGCTTGAGGCATGGACTTGTGAGCAGCCCTATCGCGGAATAGAAGGCTTGTTTCGCGTCGGGCTTCATACCACGGAGCAAGCCCCGTCGCATCGACTCGATGATGGATCGTTGGTCATGACTGCAATGAAGATCGCTGTACTCGGCGCCGGAGGCCGCATGGGCCAGACGCTCACGCGCGTGCTGAGCGAGACCGAGGGCTGCGTCATCGCCGGCGGCGTCGACACCAAGGGCTCGCCTTGCATTGGCCGCGACATCGGCGAGTTCGCGGGCCTCGAGCCGGTCGGCGTGACCATCACCGACGATGCCATGCCGCTCTTCGCGAATGTCGATGCGGTGCTCGATTTCACCAGTCCCAAAGCCACGGCGATTTTTGCCGGCCTCGCCGCTCAGGCCCGCATCGTCCATGTCATCGGCACCACCGGCTTCACCCCGGACGACGAGGCGAAGATCGCCGCCGCCGCGCGTCACGCCACCATCATCAAGGCCGGCAATATGAGCCTCGGCGTGAATTTGCTGGCGAGCCTCACCAGGCAGGTGGCGAAGGCGCTCGGACCGGAATTCGACATCGAGATTTTGGAGATGCACCACCGCCATAAGCGGGACGCGCCGTCGGGCACCTCGCTGCTTCTCGGCAATGCCGCAGCTGAAGGCCGAGGCATTTCCCTTGCCGACAAGGGTGTCTGGACACGCCAAGGCGATGTTGGCCCAAGGCACGACGGCGATATCGGCTTTGCGGCGCTCCGCGGCGGCGACGTCGTGGGCGAGCACAAGGTGATCTTTGCCGGGCCCGGCGAGCGCATCGAGCTTGCCCATATCGCCACGGACCGGGGCATTTTTGCCCGGGGCGCGGTCAGGGCCGCACTTTGGGGCCGCGGGCGGGATCCGGGGCTTTATTCCATGGCCGATGTGCTTGGACTTTAACCCTTGACCTATCCCCTGGAAAAAGCTGCTGACTCCGTCTAAATCGATGGCCTCGCAGCCGGAAAATGGCCCAAAACCGAGACCATTCAAATGCCCGCCTTTTCTCCCCTCAAACCGGCCGAAATGGGCCCAAAACCTAGGCTTGGAGCGAGCGGTTAGGGACACCATGAAGCCGGGCAGACCACCTCTCAGACCCATGGAAAACGTGCTCGTGCTCGTGCGCCACGGCGAGAGCGAGTGGAACAAGCTGAACCGCTTTACCGGCCACCAGGACGTGGACCTCACCGAGGAGGGCATGGCCGAGGCGCATCGCGCCGGCACCATGCTGAAAGATGCCGGCTACCATTTCGACATGGCGTTCTCCAGCACGCTGAAACGCGCCATGAACTCGCTCAAGATCATCGCCGGCGAACTCCAGCAAACCGACTTGCCGACGGTGCGGGACGCCGCGCTCAACGAGCGCGATTACGGCGACCTGATGGGCATCAACAAAGAAGACGCCCGCAAGCGCTGGGGCGATCAGCAGGTCCATTTGTGGCAGCGCTCATACGAGATCGCTCCACCCGGCGGCGAGAGCCTGAAGGACACCGAGGCGCGCGTGTTCCCTTTTTACGAAAAGCGCATTTCGCCTGAGCTTCACGCCGGCAAGAGCGTGATCGTCGTCGCTCACGGCAATTCGCTGCGCACCTTGATCATGCGGCTCGATCGCCTTTCGCCGGAACAGGTGATGGAGGTCGAGCTCGCGACCGGCATGCCGCTGATCTATCGCTTCAACACCGATGGCAGCGTCGCCGAGAAGAGCGACCTCGCGGCTTAAGCCTGCGAGGCTGGCGTCTTTGCCGCGGACAACGCGGTCGCCCAGCGCTTCGGCGAAATCTTCGCGCTCGTGATCGCTCAAGAAACTCGCGAAGCTCAGTCGTGTGCCATGCGAGATGAGCGACAGTTCGCTCGAGCGGCCAACACGCGGTTCGAGCCTGAGCCGCACCCAATAAGGATTGAAGCGCCAGCTCTCCTCTTTGCCCGAAGGCTGCACCCGCGTGACGGTCAGCGCGTCTTCTTTCAGATCGACCGTCTCGTACAGCCGGCCCGCGCGATAGTTGAGCTTGAAGGCGACATAGATGAGAAGAACGTCGAGGCCCATGAAGCCGATCACGGGCCAAGCCCCGATCAGATAGAACAACAGCCCGGTGCCGAAGCTCACCAGGCACACCGCGCTCATCAGGACCATGAATCCGGTCGGCGACAGCGAGCGGTGCGGCGTGAGCAGCGCGCGAAACTCGCGAAGAGCTGTGCGCCAAACTCTCGACCGATGAGTCTTGTGATCCGGGTATCTGACCTGTCATAGCTGTAACATCGGACATTGCACGATCGGTATCAAGACCAGTGGCGGTCCAACGGAAGAGCGCCAAGCGCAAGAAAGCGCCCGGGCTCGCGCCTCACCGAGGCCGAGATCGCCGAGATTTTCCGCCGATTCCATGCGGCCAATCCGCATCCAAAGACCGAGCTTCACTATAAAGACCCGTTCACCTTACTGGTTGCCGTCGTGTTGTCGGCGCAAGCGACCGACGCCTCGGTGAACAAAGCAACGCCGGAACTGTTTCGCGTGGCGGACACGTCCGAACAAGCTGGTCAAGCTCGGCCAAGCGGCGCTCACCGAGAAGATCAAGACCATCGGGCTCTATCGCAACAAGGCGAAGAACCTGATCGCGCTCGCCACGAAACTTGTCGCCGAGCATGGCGGCAAGGTGCCAACGAACCGCGAGGCGTTGGAGGCGCTTCCCGGGCGTCGGCCGCAAGACCGCGAATGTCGTGCTCAACGTCGCGTTCGGCCAGCCGGTGATCGCGGTCGACACCCACATCTTTCGCGTCTCGAACCGCACCGGCCTCGCGCCCGGCAAGACGCCGCTAGCGGTCGAGCTCGAATTGGAGCGCGTGGTCCCCGATCGCTACAAACACAATTGCCACCATTGGCTGATCCTGCATGGGCCGCTATGTCTGCAAGGCGCGCAAACCCGAATGCTGGCGCTGCCTGATCGCGGATATTTGCTTGTACGAGCCGAAAACGCCCGCCCCTTGCTGAAATTAAGCTCAATCTGAGTGACGCCACTCTTTGGTACCAAATGGCACTCTGATACGGCCCGGTTTCAGGCTAGGGTCCAAACCGGAGCCAGCAGGAGGAACCCATGACCACATTCACCGGCACGAGCGGCGTCGACACAGCTGATGCCAGCGGTCCGACAGTAAACGGATTCACCACTGGCACGGCAAGGCCGACTTCCAGATCGAGGTGCATAGCGACGAGGCGCTCGCCGCCGGAGACTTCTCCTCTAAGCCCCGCCTCGCCTCACCCGCTTGAACATGTGCACCATGAAGGCCGTGGCGAACAGCGGCGTGGTGAGGTTCAAGATCGGCACCGAGGCGAGCCCGGCGATGACGAAGCCGCATAGCAGCACCGTCACGCGGTTCGCCTTCCGGAGCGCGCTTGCCGCCTCCGGCGTCATGTGCCGCATCGCCACCATCTCGAAATATTCTCGGCCCAGCAGATAGCCGTTGCCGACATAGAACGCGATCAGGTTGACGCCTGGAATGAGCAGCAGAAACAGCGCCAACAGGTTGACGGCCAAGATCACGAAAAAGAACCGCAGCGAAATCCCGACCGCCGTCGCCGTGCCGAGCTCATGCCCCGGAGGATCGGCCGGATAGTAGATGCGCTCCACCTGGCCCGCGATGTCGTCGAGATAGAGGCCCGCGATCAGCGATGTGACCGGCGGGATCAAGAACACCGAGCCGACGACGAGCGCTAATCCGCCGAGCCATTCGATGGTCTTCTCGGCCCAATTGGGCAGCGTGACGAAATGCGCGAAGCTCCATTCCGCCGCGATGATCAGCAGGACCAGCAGCGCGATGGTGAAGCCCAGGCACTTGAACAGGATGGTGCGGAAGGCCGGGGTGAAAATCTCCCGGAAGGCTTGACCTGCGGCTGCGAGCATGACGTGGTCCCCTGATCGACAGGCCGCGAATATAGTGATGGATGCGAGGGGAGCAATGGCGGAACGACGCTACGACGTGGTGGGGATCGGCAACGCCATTGTCGATATCATCGCCCGCGCCGACGACGGCTTCCTCTCCAAGCACGATCTCGCCAAGGGCTTCATGCGTCTGATCGATGCGGATGAGGCGACCCGGCTCTATGCCGTCATGGGTCCCGCCGTCGAGCGCTCCGGCGGATCGGCCGCCAATACCATTGCGGGGCTTGCGTCATTCGGCGCCCATTGCGGCTTCATCGGCCGCGTGGCGCTCGATCAGTTTGGCGGCATCTTCCACCACGACATCCGCTCGCTCGGCGTCGCCTTCGACACGCCTCCGGCCGTGGACGGGGCGCCGACCGCGCGTTGCCTCATTCTGGTGACCCCCGACGGCGAGCGCACCATGAATACCTTCCTCGGCGCCAGCGTCGATTTCACCCCGGCCGATCTCGATCCCGGGCTGATCCAGAACGCCAAGATCGTCTATCTGGAGGGCTATCTGTTCGACCGGGGACCGGCCAAGGCGGCCTTCCGCGAGGCCTCGCAGCTCGCCAAGTCGGCCGGCGCCAAGGTCGCCTTGAGCCTCTCTGACGCCTTCTGCGTCGACCGCCACCGGGCCGATTTCCAGGCCTTTATCCGCGACGAGGCCGACATCGTCTTCGCCAACGAGACCGAGATCACGGCACTCTACGAGGTCAACAGCTTCGAGGAGGCCGCCGACCGGGCGCTTGCCGATTGCGAGATCGCGGTCCTGACCCGCTCGGCGGCCGGTTCGTTCATCGTCGCCGGCGGCGAGACGATTCGCATCGAGCCGGAAAAAGTAAAGGCGGTGGTTGATGTTACCGGCGCCGGCGACCTCTATGCGGCTGGCTTCCTCTATGGCTACACGCAAGGGCTCCCTCTTCCCGTTTGCGGGACCCTTGGCAGCCTCGCGGCAGCCGAGATCATCGGCCATATCGGCGCGCGCCCCGAGACCTCGCTGCGCGATCTCGCCAAGTCACGCGGGCTGGTCGATTAGACCACAACTCGCTTGTTGCTTTTCTGCAACGCGAATGGCGAAATCGCCTTGGCCATCAATACATTCACACCCGCACCTGATATCCTTGCAGGTGAACGATTTGCTGGGGGTGTGCCTTGAAGAAATCGATGCGGGTTTGCGCTGCCATTGCCCTGGCGGGGTCGATGGCGGGTTTGGCTCATGAAGCCTTGGCACAAGATGCCACCATGACGACTCCGGGCGGCACCATCGTCACTATCGGCGGTGGCTTTCAGGCGCTGCAACTCCCCGACATGGATTTTACCTTTCTGACCAACCGTCAGGGAAATACTGTCCGCAAGCAAACCAATGACAGCTTCGACGCCACCGGCGGCGTCGTCAGCGGTCAGATCGAGACGCCCTTCGGTTATTGGGGCTCGACGCCGGTCACTGGTGTGATCGGCGGCTTCTTCGCCAATGTGACCGACGAGGATGTCAGGCATTGCACCAGCGGTGCGAATCTGGGCTGCACGGTTGAGGACATCGTCAACACCCCCGGGAACGACAGCGCGACCTTCCCGGCCTTCAAGACCAAGACCGAGCGCGACGTCGACTACTGGGGCGGGAACGGCGAATTGCGTTTCGGCAAGGCGCCCGCGCCTCTGCCTGACGCTGGCGGCTATCTGTTCCGCTTCGGCTATATCGGCATCGGTGCCGATTTCCGCGGCATTGATCAGAACAACAGGCTGAGACTTTCCAGCGCGGGCGTCGGGACGGCGCTTAAATATAACGAGACGCTCGACACCACCTACTCCGGCGGCTTCCTTTCGATCGGCGGCGAGTACAACGTGCTGGGTTACTTCATACCGGGCAACAGTTGGGGGTTGCGCTCTTTCATCACTTTGAAGGGCGGTGTCTACAACGCCGATACCGACTATGACGGCAAGTTCGCCCCGACCGGAGTCGCAGCGACAAAGCTCGGTCTTTCCAATGACGAAGTCGCCTTCATCGGCAGCTTGAGTTTCGAGACGCGCAAGCAATTTGGCGAGCGAACCAGCCTCTCACTCTTGACCGACTACGAGTATTTCTCTTACGCGCCGCAGATGAAATATCTCGATGCCGATCCGCCCTTCATCGGCAAGGTCAATCAGACCCATATCGGCGACGAGGATGCCTTGGCGATTCGCACCCAGCTCCGGCTGAATATCGGGCTTGGGTCTTCGCAGCTCTATCAAGAGCCGATCAAATAATCTTCAGAGCTTCCTGATCGCCACCGTCTCGACTTCGTGGTCCGCGCCTTTGTGCAGGATCAGGTCCGCGCGCTGCCGCGTCGGCAGGATGTTCTCTTGCAGATTGACGAGATTGATCGTCCGCCAGATCGACAGGCCGGTCACCTTCGCCTCGTCCTCGGACAGCGTCGCGTAGCGGTGGAAGTACGACGCCGGATCGCGGAACGCGGTTTGGCGCAAGCGCAAGAACCGCTCGACATACCAGCTCTCGACCATCTCCTCCGCGGCGTCGATATAGATCGAGAAGTCGAAGAAGTCCGACACGAACGGGATGGCCTGGCCGTCCTTTGGCAGCTTCGCCGGCTGCAGCACGTTCAGTCCCTCGACGATCACGATGTCCGGCCGGTCGAGCACGATGCCCTGATCGGGCAGAGTATCGTAGATCAGATGCGAATAGACCGGCGCCTCGATCGGGGTCTTGCCCGATTTTAGCTCGGCAAGGAAGTTCAGCAGCTTCGGCAGATCGTAGCTCTCGGGAAAGCCTTTCCGGCTCATCAGCCCGCGCTCTTCGAGGATGGCGTTGCTGTAGAGGAAGCCGTCGGTCGGCACCAGATCGACCCTCGGATGGCTCGGCCAACGCGCCAGCAGCGCCTGTAGCACGCGCGCCGTCGTGCTCTTGCCCGCCGCCACGCTGCCGGCAAGTCCGACGATGAACGGCATTTTGCCGTCGCCCTTGCGCAGGAAGCGGGTCGTCAGGCCGTGCAGGCCTTGCGACGCCTCGACATAAAGATTGAGCAGCCTCGACAGCGGCAAATAGATCTCGACCACTTCCGAGGTCGAAACCCGCTCGGTCAAGCCGCTCAAATTCTCGAGCTCGCTTTCGTCGAGCGGCATCGGTGTGTCGGCGCGAAGTCGCGACCATTCCTCGCGGCCATAGACGATATAGGGAGAGAACGCGACGGAGGTCATGGGAGACCGTTGGCCTGAAGCTTAGCGCGAGGCGCGGCGCTTCTTTTCCTCGATGCCGGACTCGCCCATGCGGCGCTCGAGTTCGCGCAACACCTCATCGATGCCCACCCCGCGGCACTCCAGCACGACGAGCATATGGTAAAGCAGGTCGGCGGCCTCGCCGATCAACGCATCGTCGTCTTGCGCAATCGCGGCAATTGCCATCTCGACCGCTTCTTCGCCGAGCTTCTTGGCAGGCTTGATCGGCGCGCTGTCGATCAGCCGGCGCGTGTAGGATTCTTCCGGCTTCGACTTGCGTCTCGCCTTGATGGTCGCGGCCAAGCGATCCAGCACATCTGCATTGCTCATATCTTGGCTCATACACCCTGAGCGCCCGCGTTGGAATAGGGCGATGCCCACAAATTGGGGGTAATGCTTACTTGCTCGTTCGGCAGGCAGGAATCGGGGCGATTGATGGTAAAATAATCTAGCCGTCGAGCCGCACGGGCACGCCCGCCTCGGCCATGAAGCGCTTGGCCTCGCCGATCGTATGCTCGCCATAGTGGAAGATCGAGGCTGCGAGCACGGCCGAAGCATGACCTTCGCGCACGCCATCGACGAGGTGCTGCAGCGATCCCACGCCGCCGCTTGCGATCACCGGCACTGTGACAGCATCGGCAATGGCGGATGTGAGAGCAATATCGAAGCCCGCGCGCGTGCCATCTCGATCCATGGAGGTCAGCAGAATTTCGCCCGCGCCGAGCGCAACCACCTCCTCCGCATAGGCGATCGCCTCGATGCCGGTCGGCTCGCGACCGCCATGGGTGAAGATCTCGAAGCGAGGCTCATCGCCCTCGCCGCTGACACGCTTCGCATCGATGGCAACCACGATGCATTGCGCGCCGAATTTCTCCGAAGCCCGCCGCACCAGGTCGCGATCCTTGACCACCGCCGTATTGATCGAAACCTTGTCGGCGCCGGCTTCGAGCAGCTTTCGCACATCGTCCACGTCGCGGACGCCACCCCCGACAGTGAGCGGCATGAAGCAGCGCTCGGCGGTGCGCCGGACCACATCGAGAATGGTGCCTCGCTTCTCGTGGCTCGCGGTGATGTCGAGAAAGCAAAGCTCGTCGGCGCCCGCTTCGTCGTAAGCAGTCGCCGCCTCGACCGGATCGCCGGCATCGCGCAGATCGACGAAATTGACGCCCTTGACCACACGGCCGTCCTTGACGTCGAGACAGGGAATAACGCGGATTGTGAGCATCGCTGCTAGCTGCTCTGCGGCTTTCGCCCGCGGCGAATGTAGCGAACGATGAGGTAGACCAGAAGCGCGGCAGCCCAAATGGCGAGAAGTCCCATCCCCCAAGGAATCGTGAACAGCGACAGATAGGCCCATTGCTGCGTCTCGTAGATCCATTTGCCCTGATCCTCGCCGTTGACGATGCAAGGAATCGCGCGGGTGAACTCAACCTCGCAGCCGTGCCACCGCCCGTACCATTCCGCGCCCATGCTGATCACGGTGGGCCACAGCGTAAAGATCAGGATCAGGACGAGAAGGATGATAAAGATAATTCGTGCGCGCATGCGTTCAGACCCTTTCCTGTCCTCGATCTACCCGCCTCGGCGCCAATAGCGCCAGCGCTTCGGCGGGATCGAGTCTGCCGTCATAAAGCGCCCGGCCTGCGATCGCGCCTTCCAGCATTTTGTATTGGGGCTTCAGCAAATTGAGCACGTCCTCGATGGAAGCCAAGCCTCCGCTCGCGATCACCGGGATCGAAATGGCGCGGGCGAGCGTGGCCGTCGCCTCGAGATTAAGCCCCGCCAGCTCGCCGTCTCTCGCGATGTCGGTATAGATGATGGCCGCGACGCCGGCATCCTCGAATTTTCGCGCCAGCTCGATTGCCGTCATTTCGCTGGTCTCGGCCCAGCCCTCGACCGCGACCTTGCCGTCCCGCGCATCGATGCCGACCGCGATGCAGCCGGGAAAATCGTGAGCGGCTTCGCGCACCAGAGCGGGATCGCGCACCGCCACAGTGCCGAGGATGACGCGGTCGATTCCCTTCTCCAGCCACATCACAATCGTATCGAGATCGCGAATGCCGCCGCCGAGCTGGATCGGAACATGGACGGAGTGCAGGATCTCATCCACGGCCTTCTCGTTCACCGGCTTGCCCTCGAAGGCGCCGTTCAGATCGACGATGTGCAGCCATTCGAAGCCTTGGGCTTCGAAGGCAAGCGCTTGCGCCACGGGATCCGCATTGAAAACCGTTGCGCTGTCCATCTCGCCCTGACGCAGACGCACGCAAGCGCCGTCTTTCAAATCGATGGCGGGGAACAGGATCATGGTTTCCACCGCAGGAAATTGGCGATCAGCGCCAGGCCGAGCTTCTGGCTCTTCTCCGGGTGAAACTGACTGCCTGCCATATTGTCCTTGGCGACGAACGCCGTCACCGGCCCGGCATAGTCGGTCGTGGCGATGAGCGTCTCCGCCGTCGGACGGCACGAAATGATAGGAGTGCACGAAATAAGCGTGAAGCCCATTTTCGCCGGTCGGAATTCCGTCGAGTAGTGCATGTGCGGCTTCGCCACGCGAAGCGTGTTCCAACCCATATGCGGGATCTTGAGCGAGGCATCTTTCGGCTCGATCTGCCGCACCTCGCCGCCGATCCAGCCAAGCCCAGGCGTGTCACCGTGCTCCAGTCCGCGCTCGGCCATCAATTGCAGGCCGACGCAAATCCCGAGAAACGGCTTGCCGTCGCGTCTCACGGATTGCTCCAGCGCATCGATCATGCCGGGGATCTGTGCGAGCCCCTGTTTGCAGTCGGCAAAAGCACCGACGCCTGGCAGCACGATCCTCTCGGCCGACAGCACCTCGCTTGGGTCCGCGGTCACTTTGATGCTCTGGCCGGTGCCGGCTTCGCGCGCCGCCCGCTCGAAAGCCTTGGCGGCGGAGTGGAGATTGCCGGAGCCGTAATCGATGATGGCGACGTGCACTGGTTTACGGCCTCGGGAACAGCCCGATGACCTCCTCTGCCTCGTTCGGTGCGGCCCTAACTTTGGCTTCCTTCCTGGCGGGGCGCTCGGGCGGTCGCGTCGACGCTGACTGCTCCGGGAGCCAAGCGCGGAAGAAGGAAAGCTCAGCCGCCTCCCGGCTACTTCCGATGGCGACGCCGAGCTGCCGATAGCCTTTGCGCTCGAGCGCATAACGCCTGAGGTCGTTTGCCTCGAAGGCGAACAGTAGGGAAAGCGCGATGCCGATCCAGGCCAAAAAATCCGAGCCGTTCTCGCTATAGGTCATGGCCCAGCCGAGCACCCCATAGGCGACGAGATAGACCAGCAGCTCGATCCACATGCGGTGATAGATCAGCCAGAAGGCCGGCACGATCAGCGCCGGCCAGGAGATGCCGTCCTTGACGAAGTCGAGCTGCTCTGCCCGCGCCGAGACATTTGGCGCTTCCGAAGCTGGTTCATAAACGTAATAGGCAGTCACGGGGCCTCACGCTTTTACTTGAGTTGCCGAGGACGCAAAGGACCTCAAAGCTGGCCTTTGGTCGAGGGCACGCGGCCCTCCTGCCTCCGGTCGATGGCGACCGCCTGGCGGAGCGCACGCGCCAGCGCCTTATAGCAGGTCTCGGCGATATGGTGGCTATTCTCGCCGTAAAGCGTCTCGACATGGAGCGTGATTCCGGCGTTTTGGGCGAAGGCCTGGAACCACTCCCGGAACAGTTCGGTATCCATCTCCCCGATCTTCGAACGGGTGAACTCGACCTTCCAGACGAGATAAGGCCGTCCCGAAACGTCGAGCGCCACCCTGGTCAGGGTCTCGTCCATCGGCAGATAGGCCGAGCCATAGCGCGCGATGCCGAGCTTATCGCCGAGCGCTTTCGCAATAGCCTGACCGAGCACGATGCCGGAATCCTCGGTGGTGTGGTGCTGGTCGATATGGAGATCGCCCTCGGCCTTGAGCGTAATGTCGATCAAAGAGTGCCGGGCCAGTTGCTCGATCATATGGTCGAGAAAGCCTACCCCGGTCGCGATGTCGTAGGCACCGGTCCCGTCGAGATCGACGGTCGCGGCTATCGCGGTTTCCTTGGTGCGCCGATCGACCGTGGCGCTGCGCTTCGACGCTGGGTTATTCGGTTTCTGCATGGGGTAAGCTTAACTCAAGCCCGTTAGCAATTCGCTTCTGGCGGGCTTATACGCCTTGAGGCTGGCCGGCGCCATGCCGGACGCTTGTCTAAGCCTTGAATCTCAAGCCTTTCGTGCCGATATCGCCCTTTCCAATGAGTAATTCCCCCTCCCCAGACACTTGGCACGGCACGACCATCCTCACCGTCCGCAAGGGCGGCAAGGTGGTGATTGCGGGTGACGGCCAGGTCAGCCTCGGCCAGACCATCATCAAGGCCGGCGCCCGGAAAGTCCGCCGCGTCGGCAGCGGCAATGTCATCGCCGGCTTCGCCGGATCGACCGCCGACGCCTTCACCCTGTTCGAGCGGCTGGAATCGAAGCTCGAGCGCTTTCCCGATCAGCTCAAGCGGGCTTGCGTCGAGCTGGCCAAGGACTGGCGCACCGACCGCTATTTGCGCCGGCTGGAGGCCATGATGCTGGTGGCCGACACCGATGAGAGCCTGGTTCTGACCGGTACCGGCGACGTGCTCGAGCCCGACGACAATGTCATGGGCATCGGCTCTGGCGGCGCCTATGCCCTGGCCGCGGCCCGTGCGCTGCTTCCCACCGATCTCGACGCCGAGACGATTGCACGCAGGGCCATGGCCATTGCTGCCCAAATCTGCGTGTACACCAATGACAGCGTTGTCATTGAGAGCCTCGATTCCAAGAAATGAGCTCATTTTCCCCCCGTGAGATCGTGTCCGAGCTCGACCGGCACATCATCGGCCAGCGTGACGCCAAGCGCGCCGTCGCCATTGCCTTGCGCAATCGCTGGCGCCGGCAGCAGCTTGACGAGGAGATGCGCGAAGAGGTTCTGCCGAAAAACATTCTGATGATCGGTCCGACCGGCGTCGGCAAGACCGAGATCTCCCGCCGCCTGGCCAAGCTTGCCGGCGCGCCCTTCATCAAGGTCGAAGCCACCAAGTTCACCGAAGTCGGCTATGTCGGCCGCGATGTCGATCAGATCATCCGCGATCTCCTCGAAGCCGGCATCGGCCTGGTGCGCGACTGCCAAACGCAAAGAGGTCGAGGCCAAGGCACAGATCAATGCCGAGGAGCGCGTCATCGATGCGCTGGTCGGCGCCAATGCGGCTCTGACGACGCGCGATGCCTTCCGCAAGCGTCTTCGTTCCGGCGAGCTCGACGACAAGGAGATCGAGATCCAGGTTGCGGATACCGGCGGCGGCATGCCCTCTTTCGAGATTCCGGGAATGCCAGGAAGCCAGGTCGGCATGATCAATCTGAGCGAGGTCCTGGGCAAGGCGCTCGGCAACCGCACCAAGCCGCGCCGCATCAATGTGCGAGACAGCTTCGAAATTCTGCTGGCGGAGGAATCCGACAAGCTGATCGACAACGACACCATCATCCAGGACGCGATTAGGAACGTCGAGAATAACGGCATCGTGTTTCTCGACGAGATCGACAAGATTTGCGCGCGCTCGGAGCGCGTCGGCGCCGATGTCAGCCGCGAAGGCGTGCAGCGCGATCTGCTGCCGCTGATCGAAGGCACCACCGTCGGCACCAAATATGGGCCGGTGAAGACCGACCACATCCTCTTCATCGCCTCGGGCGCGTTTCATCTCGCCAAGCCCTCTGATCTCTTGCCGGAACTGCAAGGGCGGCTTCCCATCCGCGTGGAGCTTAAGGCGCTCACCCGCGACGATTTCCGCCGCATCCTCACCGAGCCGAAGGCGTGCCTGATCAGGCAATATATCGCGCTGATGAAGACCGAAGGCGTCGATCTCGAATTCACCGACGACGCCATCGAGGCCATCGCCGATATCGCGGTCGAGGTGAACACCAATGTCGAGAATATCGGCGCGCGCCGTCTGTGCACGGTGATGGAGCGCATTCTCGACGAGATTTCGTTCGACGCCGCCGACAAGTCCGGCGAGAAATTCGTGATCGACGGCGCCCATGTCCGCGACCATGTCGGCGAACTCGCCAAGAACGCCGATTTGTCGAAGTTTATTTTGTAGCTTCGTCGCTCAGCTTACATTTGCCGCAACCGCACATAGAGCGCGCCTTCGCCGCCGAGACGGCGCGGCGCTTGCGAGAAGCTGACCACGATCGAAGCGAATTCCGGATCGCTCAGCCATTGCGGCACGGCTTGGCGCAGCACGCCGCGCGCCTCCTCTTCATAGAAGCTCTTGGCCGCCTCTTGGGTCGCCCCCTTGCCGGTGATCACCAGCACATGGCGGTAGTCCTTGCCTTGCGCCGATTTCAAAAATCTCCGCAGCGCCGCATGCGCGTCGCGCTGCCGCATACCGTGAAGATCGAGCTTCGCCTCGACCTCGAGCCGTCCCTTCTCTAGCCGTCTCGTTGTTTGCCGATCGAGCTCGGCGCGGTGCGGGAGAGGAGACGCTTTCGGCTTGGGCTTCGCCGGAGGCCGCGCCAGCTCCGGCTTCGGCGGGTGATGCAAAGGCTCAGTCTGGAGAGGCATTGGCTTTACGCTTGCGGGCTTTCGCTTGCGCAACGGCGTTGCCGTCTCGGCGATACGCGCCCACAGCGCGTGGTCCTCGTCGTCGCTCTTGCCCCTCTTGCTCATGGCTACGTCCCGATCTGCCGTCTCATTCTCGCGGAACAAGGATAAAAAACCTTGCATCTTGGCGAGCCGACCCGGCCAACGCCCCGGCCGCCTCGCCCGAGCCGAAGAAAATGTCGCCTCGCTCCGGTCCCCTGATCGCGGAGCCGACGTCTTGCGCGATCATCAGCCGCTGGAACGGCCGGCCCTGTTCATCGCTAAGCTGCGGCGCCGCGACGAAGATCGGCGTGCCCAAGACATGATAGGAGGCATCGACGGCAAGGCTCCTCCCAGGCGTCAGCGCCACGCCTTCCGCCCCGATCGGCCCCGCCTCCATCTCATGCGCCCAGAGCTCGCGAAAGAAGATGTAAGAGCGGTTCTCCTGCATGAGCCGCCTGGCCCGTTCGGGATCGGCCCGGAGCCAAGCTTTAAGAGCCTCCATGGAAGCTGCCTCGCGGGCGATCTCGCCCCGCTCCACCAGCAATTTACCGATCGAACTATAGGGGTAACCGTTCTTGCCGGCGTAAGAGAGCCGCGTCGTCGAGCCGTCGCTGAAGCGGACCAACCCCGATCCCTGAACCTGCATGAAGAACAGCTCCACGGCATCGTCGAGATAGAGTAGTTCGAGGTCCTGCCCCTCCAAGACGCCGGCTTCGATCTCTTCGCGCGTGTAATAGGGCACGAACTCATTGCCGTCCCGCCGCATGGCGGTCAGCTGCTCGTTGAAGCGCGCGCGGTATGTGTCGGGCACCAGGGTCACGAGATCGTCGGGCCGGCGATAGACCGGGATCTGAAACGCGCCGGTTCGTTCCCGCGAGCCGCGAACTTCCGGTTCGTAATATCCGGTGACAAACCCAGAGGAGCTATAGCCCTCGATGGCATGGGGCGAATAATGCGCCTCGAAAAACGCCCGCGCCGCCTCCCGGCTGGCATTGTCGCCAAGCGCGAGCGCCGCCTTGCAGGCCGGCGTCGCGGCCCCGCTCTTGCGGCAGGATTTCAGCAGCGCGGCAAGGGCAAGCTCGTGGGCGTCGCTCGCCCATCCGGCAATCTCGGCGAATTCGACCGCCCTGAAATTGATCGGCTCGATATCCACGCCCGCCCCCAGCCCGCGAGAATGGCATGGTGGCAGTTATGCACCTTTCGGGCAAATGGGATCAATAACGGGCTAGTTTGCGTAATTGCGGATGAATTGCCGCTAGTTTGCGGCTTCGGTCGCGACCAGCTTCCAATTGGGATTGGAGGTGGAGGTATCGCGCGCGAAAGTCCAAATATCGGTCACTTCGCGCTGCTTTTTGGCATCGCCTTCGACCACCTCGCCTTCGGCGTCCCGCGTCACCGAAATCAGCTCGCTCACGAATTTCACCGTGACATAGGCCATGCGGGCTTTGATCTCCGCCTCGATGATATCGGCGCGATTGATCCCGATTAACGTGGACTCGACCTTCTCGCCCTTCTTCTCGCGCTCATCGATGGCGGTTTCGAAGCCGTCATAGACATCGTCGCCGAGAAGCTGCCGCAGCATCTGCCGGTCGCCATCGGCAAAGGCCGTGACGATCATCTCGTAAGCAGCCTTGGCGCCGTCGAGGAATTGCTCGGGCGTAAAGCCGGGATCGACGCGCAACAGCTGCGTCAACGATTGGCGCAAAGGGCTATCCTTCGGCGCATGGCTGCCGAGCTTCGCCTCGATATCCTCGACCGAAGGCACCGAAGTCTCATGCACCGGCGCCGAGCGACCTTGCGGCAGCGCCACCACCGGCTCGTTGCGCTTGGGCGCGCCCGGACCGCCAGCGTCGCGCGCTGAGTATGGATCGTAGGGCGGCCGTTCGTTGCCGGTGCGCCGTCCCAAGACGTTGCGCAAACGGACGAAGATCACGACCGCGAGCACCAGGAACAGCAGCGTATAAATGTCGAAAGCTTCGGTCATCACTCGCCGTTAATGCATATTGCCGATTTGGTTCCGCTCATGGCGGAGGCCTTAGGATGCATATTGGATCGCATCGCAACAATTACCAGCGGCGGATCCAAACGCATCGCGTCACAGGACCAACCCGGATCACGGCTAAACTTAAGGCATTCGGAGGGGCAGCGCCAAGCCTAAACGCCCAGTCTGGCTTAATTCATCGTCACAGACGTTTTCGGCGGATTTCCTGCCGCAATTGCTGACATTGAGCGTCCGTGTTAGGCAGGCGGCACTGCTCCCACCCAAACGAGTCACCAAGCCCATGGCAAAAAAGACCGACCAGCCGGAGAACGCACCCGCACCAGGACGGCCAGAAGCCTGGCCAAGACCAAGGCGCCGACGCATCGCCTCAGCTCAACGTGCTGGGGCAATATATCAAGGATCTTTCCTTCGAGAATCCTGGCGCGCCAGGGGTGCTGAAATCGCCCGGGCAGAATCCCCAGCTCCAGGTCAGCGTCAATGTAAATGCCAAGCCATTGCCGGACGACGAATTCGAGGTGGCGCTCGTCATCGAGGTCCACGCCAAGAACGACTCCGGCCCGATCTACAATGTCGAGCTGGTCTATTGCGGTGTTTTCCGCTTGCGCAACATTCCGCAGAACATGCTGCAGCCGGTGCTTCTGGTTGACTGCCCTGCGCTTCTCTTCCCCTTCATGCGCCGGGTGTTGAGCGATGTCACGCGCGATGGGGGCTTCCCGCCTCTGATGCTCGACCCGATCGATTTCGGCCGGCTCTACACCGAGAACCTCGCCCGCCAAGCGGCAGCCGAAACCAAGAACTAGCTGGCTTCGGCCAGCAGCGTCAGCCACAGCGCTTCGGCGCCGAGGCTCGCCACGAAATCGCGATGCGCGCTGCGTTCGTCATCCGACAATCGTGACGGCAGCGGTGCCGGCCTGATGCGGGTGCCGACCGCGATCGCTTCCAGGCTCACGCCGCCATTTCCATTCACGGAAAATTCGAGACGAGTTTGGTGGCCGCCGACCAGCTCGGCATAGACGGCCGCAAGCAGCTTGCAGTCGAGCAGTGCGCTATGCTTTTCGCGTGCGGTGAGATCGATGCTGTATCGCTTGCACAAGGCATCGAGGCTGCACGGCGAGCCCGGATGTTTCCGCCGCGCCATCGCCAGCGTGTCGACCACACGCTCGAATCTGATGCGCGGCTTGGCAACGCGCTCAAGCTCGGCGTTGAGGAAGCTCACGTCGAAGGACGCGTTGTGCATGATCAGCATGGCGCCTTCGAGAAACGCCATCAGCTCCTCGGCACGCTCTTCGAAGCGTGGCTTGCCGGAGAGAAATTCGACCGACAGCCCGTGCACGTCGAAAGCCTGCTGCGGCATGTCGCGCTCGGGGTCGAGATAGCAATGCCACACCCGCCCGCTCGGGATGCAATTGACGAGCTCAAGACAAGCAATCTCGACGACGCGGTGCCCATCCGCCGGATCGAGTCCCGTGGTTTCGGTATCGACGATGATCTCGCGCAAAAAGCGCGGCCTTTAGTTGAAGTCTCCCCGACGAAGCCGCTCCATGACATGACCTTGCCTGCCACCGAGCGACTCGATGAGTCTATCGATCTCAGCCTCCATGTCGGCGATGCTCTTGCCACTGTCCACAACGTAGTCGGCCCGGCTGCGCTTCTCGCCATCGGGAAGTTGGCGCTTAAGCAATTGATCGAGCTTTTCCGCCGTCATGCCGGGCCGCGCCAGGACGCGCGCGCGCTGTACCTCCTCCGGCGCGCTCAACACGATGCTGACATCGACGCGTTTCTCGGCGCCGGTCTCGAATAGGAGCGGAATTTCGAGTACGGCAAACTTGGCGCCGTCCGCCTCCTGCTGGCGCAAGAAATCAAATTCCGCCTTGACCACCATGGGGTGGACGATGGCTTCGAGCTGTTTGAGTTTGCCAGGCGATCCTGCCAGCTCGCGCGCAAGCAAATTGCGATCCACTTTTCCGGCCACCACCGCGCTCGGAAAAGTCGCCGCGATCGCCGGCACGGCTTCGCGCTCGTAAAGCCGGTGCACTTCGGCGTCGGCGTCGAACACCGCAATTCCGCGCTTGGCGAAATGCTTGGCCGCGGTCGATTTCCCCATGCCGATCGAGCCGGTAAGACCGATGACGAGCATCATTGCCGCCCAAGCGTTGCTTCGACTAGCTTTCTGAGTTCAGGCGTCACCTCGGGACGAACGCCGAACCAGCGCTCGAATCCCGGAACGGCCTGATAGAGCAACATGCCAAGTCCATCGACAACGCGATTGCCCCGCGCCCTTGCCGCTGCGAGGAGTTGAGTTTCGAGGGGATTGTAGACGATATCGGCAACGACCGCGTCTTTCGGCAAAGCGGCAAGGTCGAGGTCGAGCGGGGGCTTTCCGATCATGCCAAGGCTGGTCGTGTTGACGAGCAGACCGACGCCAGCGAGCGCCTCGTTCCTCTGGCTCCAGTCCCGCACCTCAATGTTCCCGCCGAAAATTTTTCGCGAGCGCCTCGGCGCGGTCACGCGAGCGGTTGAGAAGCAGAATCTTGCCGACACCGGCCTCGATCAGCCCATACAGGATCGCGCGCGCAGCGCCACCGCGCGCCGAGCACGATGACGGGACGCTTGTTATCGTTCCATCCCGGCGCCTGCTGCTCGAGATTGGTCATGAAGCCATAGGCGTCCGTATTGCTCGCGTGCAACTTGCCGGCCTCGTCCAGCCAAAGCGTATTGGCCGCACCGATCGCTCGCGCCGCCCGATCGACACTGTCCGCGAGCCTCAGCGCTTCTTCTTTATGTGGCAGCGTGACATTGGCTCCCGCATAAGCCATTCGCGGCGAGCGAGCTGAGAAACGCGGCGAGATCCTCCGGCCGCACGGCCTCCGCGCTATAGCTCGCCATCGATCTTGTAGTGCTTCAGCCAATAGTGTGGATCGAAGGCGAGCGGGAGTGCTCGATCGGCCAACCAATGACGCAAGCGCGGCGCATGGCTCAGCTCTCGATCGCGCCCTCGCGCCGCAAGGCGTCGAGCAGCGGCAGCAAGGGAAGCCCCAGGATGGTGAAATAATCGCCGTCGATTTTCTCGAACAGCTCGATGCCAAGTCCTTCGAGTTGATAGGCACCGACCGAGTTCAACACCTCCTCGCCGGCTGCCGCGAGATAGCGGCCGATGAATTCCGGCGAGAGTTTGCGCATCGTCAGCGACGCCTCTTCGGTTTGAGCGAAACGAATCTCACCGTCGCGGGCGAGCGCCACGGAGCTGTGAAGCTTGTGCGTCTTGCCGCTAAGCGCAAGCAATTGTTCCCTCGCGCCCTCCATCCCCTCCGGCTTGGCGTAGATTTCGTCATCCAAAACCAGCACCTGGTCGGCGCCAATCACAAAGGCTCCGTGCGCAATTTCGCTCACGGCTTCGGCCTTGGCGCGGGCAAGCACCTCGGCGACATCTTGCGGCTGAAGCGCATCCTCGCCGCTGACGGCCTGACGCATGGCGCTTTCATCGAGGCCGGGCGGTTCGACAATAAAGGCGAGACCCGCGGCCTCGAGCAATTTCGCGCGGATCTTGCTGCCTGAGGCGAGGATCAAAGGTGGCTTGCCGGCTTGGAGGTAGCCCTTCATGGCTAGAGCGCCGGAGCCGTGCGGTCTTGATAGAGACGCAAGATCGCAGCCGCGGTCTCCTCGATCGAGCGGCGAGTCACGTCGATGATCGGCCAGCCGCGACGCGCGCAAAGTTGGCGGGTCTCGGCCACCTCGGCCGCAATCGCCTCGCGATCCACATAGTCGTCGAGATGGGTATGGGCGTGCTCGATCACCCGGTTATGGCGCACTTGGGCGATTCTCTCCGCGCTCGCCACCAACCCGACGACGAACGCCTTGGTCTGATGTTCGAGCTTCGCCGGCAGCGGCACGCCCGGAACCAGCGGCACGTTCGCGGTCTTGAAGCCACGATTGGCGAGATAGATCGATGTCGGCGTCTTCGAGGTGCGACTGATCCCGACCAGGATGATATCGGCATCGTCGAGATTCTCGGGCAGATGCCCGTCGTCATGCACCATGGTGAAATTGAGCGCCTCGATGCGCGCGAAATAGTCGGCATCGAGCACATGCTGACCGCCGACGGTCGGCGTTGACGGGGTGCCGAGATAGGATTCGAACACTTGCAAGATCTTCTGCAACGCCGGCACGCAAGGGATCTTCAGCGCCTTGCAGGATTGCTCGAGCTCCTCGGCAAGCTCCTTGTTGAAGATGGTATAGAGCACGATGCCGGGCGAGGCTTCGATATCTTTGAGCACCCGAACCAGCTCCCGCTGACTTCGCACCAAAGGGTGGTGATGCTCGATCGCCCTCACTTGTCCGTATTGCACCCGCGCCGCCTTGGCGATCGCGGCCAGCGTTTCGCCGGTCGCGTCGGACACCGTATGCAGGTGGAAAGATCGCGGTGTATCCATGTCTATCCCTTGGATAACTGTGAATGATTGTGCGGGCAACCGGGAGGCGGCCGGAAACCATCCCCGGTGCCACGTGGCTTCAGGCAGTTTTCTTCACAGATTCGCATGTGTCGATAAATTGACGCGTGTTTGGCAGGGGCCAGCAATAGGTGTATGCATCCACATCTTATCCTGCCTGTTATACACAGATCGGAGGCCAGCTTTCGACATAGCGGCCCCGGCCTCAAGCCCAGGAAGATAGGCCTTTTTACCGGTCCTCTAACCTCCTAGGTCCGAGCCGCCTTGAAATGTCTTGGCCCCGTCACATTCAGGGCCTCGTTCTCTGTCGATAGGCTGGTGACAGTAATGAATATCCGTAACTCACGGGCTAATAACAGAAGAAGAAACCTCTTTAAGAATTTCTCTTTTAATATTTTAAGGGAGCAATGCTTCGACCCCTCGCATCAGTGGATTGTTTTCTCTCAGCCCTCAACGGCAAGGTGGCTTTGCCTCCTCCTGTCTGGCTGATGCGCCAGGCTGGCCGGTATCTGCCGGAATATCGAGAGATCAGAACCAAGGTCGGGTCATTCCTCGATCTTTGCCTAAATCCAGAGCTCGCAGCGGAAGTAACGCTCCAACCGATCAGACGGTTCGGATTCGATGCGGCTATCGTTTTTTCCGACATTCTGATCATCCCCTACGCTCTTGGGCAAAAAGTCGAATTTGTCGAAGGCGAGGGTCCAAGACTGGACCCTATCGATAGTGCCGAGGCTCTGAACCGGTTGGATGCTCGCCCGGCCGAAGCCAGGCTTGGTCCGGTCTACGAGACGATCGACCGGGTCGTATCGGCGCTCAATGGCAAAGTCCCCTTGATCGGTTTTTGCGGGGCACCCTTTACGGTTGCCACCTATATGGTTGGTGGGCGTGGCAGCAAAGATCAAGCTGAAACAAGGCTTTGGGCCTATCGAGAGCCTGCGGAGTTTGGCCGGCTGATCGACCTCCTGGTCGAAACCTCGGCGCGCTATCTGCTGGGTCAGGTCAGAGCAGGTGCCAGTGCGCTCCAGATCTTCGACAGTTGGGCAGGCAGTTTGCCTGAGGACGAGTTCGCGCGCTGGTGCATTGCTCCCACCAAGGCACTGGTGGACCGCGTCAGGGCCGAGGCGCCGGATGTCCCGATCATCGGCTTCCCGCGTGGCTGCGGGCCGCTCAGCCGCCGCTATGCGGAGGAGACCGGTATCGATGCCATCGGCTGCGACCAAGGCATGCCGCTCGACTGGATCAAGACCAACCTGCAGGACCTCGTCACGGTCCAGGGCAATCTCGATCCCGTGTTGCTGGTTGCCGGTGGCCGGCGTCTCGATGAGCGGGTCGGCGAGATCTTGGCGGCGTTGTCGCCGCGACCCTTCGTGTTCAATCTCGGCCACGGCATCTTGCCCGAGACCCCGATCGCGCATGTCGAGCGGCTCTTGAGCTTGGTGCGAGGCGGCTAGAGCGATGCTGCTCGCCTACATCAAAGCCTTCCACATCATCGCCGTCATCTCATGGATGGCGGGGCTGCTCTATCTGCCGCGGCTGTTCGTCTATCACGCCGAAAGCGCCAAGGGCTCGCAGCAATCCGAGACCTTCAAGATCATGGAGCGGCGGCTTTTGAAATACATCACCACGCCGGCGATGGTGGTGAGCTGGGCGCTCGGGCTTTATCTGGCCGTCTCGGTCGTCGATTGGGGCGCCGATGGCTGGTTCCACCTGAAGCTCGTTCTCGTGCTTTTGCTCTCGGCCTATCACGGCGCCCTGGCCAAATGGACCAAGCAGTTTGCCGAGGACAAAAACACCCATTCCGCGCGTTTCTACCGTGTGGCTAACGAGATTCCGACGCTTCTGATGATCGGAATCGTCATTTTGGCCGTGGTGCGGCCCTTCTGATCAAGCCCTCGGAATCCTATTTGTCGCGCGGTCAGGGTCTGCTATAAGTCGACTCGCATCCGATCCGGGACGCTGTCGTATCCCGGCCATTCCTCAAAGATCGGTTTGCCGAAGCGGAGCAGGCGAATATCCCCTGTGTCGCCGCCGAGGCTCTATCCTTCCCACCGCTCCAAGGCTGCGCACCGGCGCAACCTCAATTTCAATCCCAATTATCCTCTCCCCGTTTGGAGTTACCGCTTATGCAGGAAATGAAACTGCAAGACCTCAAGATGAAATCGCCGACGGAGCTATTGAGCTTCGCCGAGGAGGTCGAAGTCGAGAACGCGAGCGCCATGCGCAAGCAAGAGCTCATGTTCGCGATCCTGAAACAACTCGCCGCCCGCGAGATCGAAATCACCGGGACCGGCGTCGTCGAGGTGCTGCAAGACGGCTTCGGCTTCTTGCGCTCGCCCGACGCGAACTATCTGGCGGGGCCTGACGATATCTACATCAGCCCAAGTCAGATCCGGCGCTTCGGCCTTCGCACCGGCGACACCATCGAGGGGCAAATCCGAAGCCCCAAGGATGGCGAACGCTATTTCGCGCTGCTGAAAGTCAACACCATCAATTTCGAGGACCCGGAAAAGCAGCGCCACAAGATCCATTTCGACAATTTGACGCCGCTCTATCCCGACGAGTGGATGCAGATGGAGCTCGAGAAGCCGACGACGAAGGACATGACCGGTCGCGTCATCGACATCGTGGCGCCGCTCGGCAAGGGCCAGCGGGGCCTGATCGTGGCCCAGCCTCGCACCGGCAAGACCGTCATCTTGCAGAACATCGCCCATTCGATCACCGCCAATCATCCCGAATGTTTTCTGATCGTGCTGCTGATCGATGAGCGCCCTGAAGAGGTCACCGACATGCAGCGCTCGGTGAAGGGCGAGGTGATCTCGTCCACCTTCGACGAGCCCGCGTCGCGCCACGTCCAGGTCGCCGAGATGGTGATCGAGAAGGCGAAGCGCCTCGTCGAGCACAAACGCGACGTGGTGATCTTGCTCGACTCGATTACCCGCCTCGGCCGCGCCTACAACACCGTGGTGCCGTCGTCCGGCAAGGTGCTGACCGGCGGCGTGGACGCCAACGCGCTGCAACGCCCGAAGCGGTTTTTCGGTGCCGCGCGCAACATCGAGGAAGGCGGCTCGCTCACCATCATCGCCACGGCCTTGATCGACACCGGCAGCCGCATGGACGAGGTGATCTTCGAAGAGTTCAAGGGTACCGGTAACTCGGAAATCGTGCTCGACCGCAAAGTCGCCGACAAGCGCATCTTCCCCGCCATCGACATCGCCCGCTCCGGCACCCGCAAAGAGGAACTGCTGGTCGCTGGCGATCAGCTGAAGAAGATGTACGTGCTCCGCCGCATCTTGAATCCGATGGGCACCCAGGACGCCATCGAGTTCCTCATCGACAAGCTGAAGCAGACCAAGGGCAATGGCGAGTTCTTCGATTCGATGAATACGTAACGGAGCCGGAACCTAAAGCGAAACGCGGCGCGCCGACTTCACGGTCTCGATCAGCGCAAATGGCTCGGTGACCGGCGCCGAGCATTGCGGGCCGATACAGACATAGGCCGTCGCCTTGCCTCCGATCGCCGTCTTGCCGTGAGCCGGTGAACTCGCCGGCATCTCATTGGCCTCGTGAATTTCTTGCACCACCGCGCCGGGCAGCGAGACTTGGCTGAGCGCCCGCCGGAGTGGAGTGGCGTCGGCGCCTTGCGGCACCACGATCACGATATGCGCCGGCGCCAGCAGGTCGAGCACGCCGCCGAGCAACGAGCTATGGGCAAAGATGTTTTGGATCGCCGCGCCCGAGAAGGTCTTGGCGATCCGTTCGGCGCGCGTGAGGAAATTTCTCTTCGCCGGTCCAAAGATACAGCGCCACGAGATTTGAAATCATCACGCCGTTGGCATTCGGCGTTGCTTCGTCTTGCGCGTTGAGCGGCCGAACGATGAGGTCCACTGTGTCGTCGGCGGCGAGATAATAGCCGCTGAATTCTTCCGACCAATAATGCTGGTCGAGCACGCGGGCCCAGTCTTGCGCCTTGGCAACGTAGCCGGGATCGCCGGTGACGTTCGCAAGCGCAAGCGCGGCACGGATCATGTTGGCGTAGTCGGACGCGGTGCCGGGGGCGCTCGTGGCACCGGCGCGATAAGCGTGAAACAGGCGGCCTTGTTTTTCCATCCGTATACGGATGAAAGCGAAGGCGGTCTTCGCCGCCTCGAGCCAGTCTGCGCGCTGGAACGCGTCGGCCGCATTGGCGAGCGAGGCGATCATCAGTCCGTTCCAATCGGCGAGCACCTTGTCGTCGAATCCGGGACGAATGCGTGAGGCGCGACGCGCCAGCAGCTTCCCGCGCATCGACGCCAGCCGCGCCTCGGTTTCGGCGTCGCGAAGCTCCATGGCCTCGAGGCGATTGAGGATGGTGTGGTCCTCCCAATTTCCGGAAGGCGTCACGTCGTAGATCTCGCCGAACAGAGCTGGCGTCGTCGGCGCCAAGCACCTCGGCGATTTCCTCCGCGCTCCAGACGTAGAACTTACCCTCGACGCCTTCGCTGTCGGCGTCGAGCGATGCGGCGAAGCCGCCGCCTTCCGTCACCATCTCGCGCAACAGCCAGTCGATGCTCTCCTCGATCCGTTGCGCGATAGAGCGGCGATTTGTTTTCGCGCCAGAGCTCGGTCATCTGCTCGACGATCTGGGCGTTGTCGTAGAGCATCTTCTCGAAATGCGGCACGAGCCAGCGCTCGTCGGTCGAATAGCGCGAGAAGCCGCCGCCGAGATGATCGTAGATGCCGCCTTGGGCGATGTTGGTGAGCGTGATGTCCGCGGCCTTGAGCGGATTGACGAGTCCGTAGCGAAGTCCTGCGCGCCACAGGAAGTTGAAGAACTGACTTTGCGGAAATTTCGGCGCGCCGCGGATGCCGCCATGAACAGGATCGACCGCTTGCACAAAGCGCTCGGCGAGTTCGGCAAGCGCCGCGTCGTTCGGCAAGGTCTCAGCGGCGCGCTGCTTCGAGGGCTGGAGTCGCCCTTTGAGCGCGTCGGCGTTCTGTCGGACCTTGTCGGGCTCCTCGCGATAGATGCGCGCGATCTCGCGAAGCAGCTGCGTGAATGCCGGGCGTCCGTAACGCGCCTCTTTGGGGAAATAGGTTCCGCCCCAGAACGGCTCAGCCTGTGAGGTGAGGAACATGGTGAGCGGCCAGCCGCCCTGCTCGCCGAGCTCATGCAGCGCCGCCATGTAGATCGCGTCGACGTCCGGGCGCTCCTCGCGGTCGACTTTGATGTTGACGAACAGCTCATTCATCACCCGCGCGGTGGCTTCGTCCTCGAAGCTCTCATGCGCCATCACGTGGCACCAATGGCAGGCGGCATAGCCGACCGAGAGCAGGATGGGCTTTTCCGTCCGCTTGGCCTCAGCGAGCGCCTCCTCGCCCCACGCCCACCAATGCACGGGGTTGTCCTTGTGCTGGAGCAGATAGGGACTGGTTTCCCGCGCAAGTCGGTTTTCAGGCTGTTCGGACATTGTCCTTCCGATCTCGTTCCGCTTGATCCTAGGATGATGCGATGACCAAGAAAGATACCATTTGCGCGCTGGCGAGTGGGGCCGGACGAGCGGCCATCGCCGTGATCCGTATCTCGGGGCCCGCGACCGGCCAGATCTTGCGGGCGCTTTGCGGCGTGGGATTGGTCCCTCGGCAGGCGCATCTCCGCACGCTGCGCGACCCGAGGACGGGCACGCAGCTCGATCGTGGCATCGCCATCTCGTTCCCCGCGCCGGCGAGCTTCACCGGCGAGGACATGGCGGAGCTCCACGTCCATGGCGGCCGCGCCGTCATCGCCAGCGTCATCGACGCCATTCTGTCAGTGCCGGGCTCGCGGCTCGCCGAGCCTGGCGAGTTCGCCTCACGCGCCTTCGAGAATGGCAAGCTCGATCTCACCGAAGTCGAAGGCCTCGCCGATCTCATCAATGCCGAGACCGAGGCGCAACGCCGGCAGGCTCTGGCGCAAGCTGAGGGGTCGTTGCGGACGCTGTACGAAGCTTGGCGAGAGCGATTGGTGCGGGCTCAGGCGCTGACCGAAGCCGGTCTCGATTTCACCGACGAGGCCGATGTCGCCGCCGACGTGGCCAGTGGCTCCGACGCCATCGTGTCGAACCTCGTTGCCGAGATCGGGCGCCATCTCGCCGACAGAAGCGGCGAGCGATTGCGGGACGGCTTTCGCGTTGTCATCGCCGGCGCGCCCAATGCCGGCAAGTCGAGCCTCCTGAATGCGCTTGCGCGTCGCGACGCCGCCATCGTGTCGGAGGAGGCGGGCACGACGAGAGACATCATCGAAGTGCATCTCGATCTCGATGGACTGCCGGTGATTCTCATCGACACCGCGGGCTTGCGCGAGGCGGTGGGCGCGATCGAGGCTGAAGGTATCAGGCGTGCGCTTGCCCGCGCCGAAGTCTGCCGATCTCGTGCTTTGGCTGATCGACGCCACTGATCCCATTGCGGAGCCGCCCGGTGCCCTGGCGAGCGGCGCGGCGCCCGTATTGAAGCTGCTCAACAAGTCCGATGTTAACCCTTCGTTAACCATTATGAACGCGCCTGCCATTTCGGCCCGCACTGGGGCTGGTGTTGACGGGCTGGTCGCTGCGCTCTTGCCACGCGTGCCGAGGAATCGCTGGTTGGTGGGGCTGGCGGTCGCTGTCGTTACCCGGGCCCGCCACCGTGCCGAGCTTGAGGCGGCTCTTGTAGCGTTGCGCCGGTCCTGCGAGCCGGACCTGCCCGAGGATCTCAAGGCCGAGGAGCTCCGCATTGCCTCGCGTTCATCTGGGGCGGCTCACCGGCCGTGTCGATGTCGAGGAGGTCTTGGGGGCGATCTTCTCGGAGTTCTGCATCGGCAAATAGGGCCCAGGCCCCGAACTTGATTCACGTGAAACAATCCGCCTTTTGACGCTCGACCTCAAAACCCCTAGTTACGGGCCATGAACAGGCGCTTCGATGTCATCGTCATCGGTGGAGGCCATGCCGGCTGCGAGGCCGCCGCTGCCTCTGCGCGCCTGGGTGCCTCGACGGCGCTTGTGACGCATAAATTCGCGACCATCGGCGAGATGTCCTGCAATCCCGCAATCGGCGGTCTCGGCAAGGGTCACCTCGTGCGCGAGATCGACGCGCTGGATGGGCTGATGGGCCGCGTCGCCGATCGCGGCCGGCATCCAGTTCCGCGTGCTTGAACCGGAGCAAAGGCCCGGCCGTGCAAGGTCCCCGCGCCCAGGCCGACCGCAAGCTCTATCGCCAGGCCATGCAAGCCGCGATTCTCGCGACGGCCAATCTGGAAGTGATCGAAGCCGCCGTCGAGGACCTGATCGTCGAAGATGGCGTCGTGGCCGGCATCGTCACTTCGAGCGGAGAGCGCATTGGCGCCGGTGCCGTCGTGCTCACCACCGGCACCTTCCTGCGCGGCCTGATCCATATCGGCGAGAAGAAAATTCCGGCAGGCCGCATCGGCGAGGCGCCTTCGGTCGGGCTTGGCGAGCGGCTCTACGGCCTGGGGCTTCGCATGGGGCGGCTGAAGACCGGAACCCCTCCCCGCCTCGACGGCCGCACCATCGATTTCGGCGCGCTGCAAGTTCAGCACGGCGACACTCCGCCGGTGCCGTTCTCGTTCCTGACGCCAGCGATCACGACGCCGCAGACCGTCTGCCACATCACCCACACGACGGAAGCGACGCATCGGATCATCGAAACCAATCTCGCCCGCTCGCCGATGTATTCCGGCGACATCCAAAGCGTGGGCCCGCGCTATTGTCCCTCGATCGAGGACAAGATCGTCCGCTTCAAGGAGCGGCAGAGCCACCAGATCTTCCTGGAGCCGGAAGGCCTCGACGACGACACCGTCTATCCGAACGGCATCTCGACCTCTCTGCCGGAGGACGTGCAGCACGCCTTCCTCAAGACCATCCCCGGCCTTGAACGCGCGGCGGTCATCCGTCCTGGCTATGCCATCGAATACGACTATGTCGATCCGCGCGAGCTGACCGCCGGACTCCAGACCAAGGCGATTGCAGGCCTCTTCCTCGCGGGCCAGATCAACGGCACCACGGGCTACGAAGAGGCGGCCGGCCAAGGCTTGATCGCCGGCCTCAATGCGGCGCTCAGCGTCGGAGGCAGAAGCGAGCCCTTCGTCGTGACGCGCGCCGATGCCTATCTCGGCGTGATGATCGACGATCTCGTCACCCGCGGTGTCACCGAGCCCTATCGCATGTTCACCGTCGCGCGCCGAGTATCGTCTCACGCTTCGCGCCGACAATGCCGATCAGCGTCTGACGCGAACTCGGAATCGCCATCGGCTGCGTCGGCGCCGAGCGAGCATCTGCCTTCGACAAGAAATCGCGCGCGCTTGCTGAGGGCGAAGAGCTGCTCAAGTCGCTCACGCTCACGCCGAGCGAGGCTGGCGAGAGCTGGCCTCACCGTCAATCGCGATGGGCGGAAGCGAACCGCCTATGAGTTGCTGTCTTATCCGGGCATCGATCCTGCGCGGCTTCGATCGATCTGGCCCGAGATCGGCAATCTCGCGCCTGCGATCGCCGAACAGCTCAGCGTCGATGCGCGCTACGCCGTCTATCTGTCTCGCCAGGAGAACGACATCGCCTCCTTCCGCAAGGAGGAGAGCATCGTCATTCCGCCAAGCTTCGCCTATGCGAGCATCGCCGGTCTCTCCACCGAGCTCCGCCAGAAGCTCGAAATGTCAGCGGCCCGGAAGTCTCGGTCAGGCCTCGCGGCTCGACGGCATGACGCCCGCGGCGCTGCTCCTGCTCCTCGCCCATCTGAAGAAGGACGCGCGGCAAAAGCGTGCTTGAGGACCGGCCCATGCCAAGCCCCCGTCCTCCTGTCGCGATTTCAGGCCCCGACGATTTCGCCGAAGCCTTTAAAGTTCCACGTGAAACAATCCACAGGCTCGAGCGTCTACGCCGCCCTGCTGACCGAATGGCAGACGCGCCATAACCTCGTCTCCTCGAAGACCATCCCCGAGCTCTGGCAGCGCCATTTCGCCGATTCCGCCCAATTGCTGGCTTTGGCCCCCGGCGCCAAGACCTGGCTCGACCTCGGAACAGGGGCCGGATTTCCTGGGCTGGTAGTTGCTATACTGGCGGCGAATCAGGACACACTTCGCATGCACTTGGTCGAAAGCACGGCAAAGAAGTGCGCGTTTCTCGCACATGTGGCGCAAATGACCGACACGGCTGTGGACATCCATTGCAATCGCATTGAAGAGCTGGCGCGCGAGCGAGTCAAAGCTAACGCCGGATGTCGTTTCAGCTCGAGCGTTGGCGCCGCTGCCAAGATTGCTTGAGCTCGCCGCGCCGTTCTTTCGGTCGGGGACCAGGGGGCTGTTCTTGAAGGGCCGCGATGCGGAGCGCGAAATCGAGGCGGCGAGGGCGCACTGGCATTTCACCTGCCGCTTGCATCCGAGTCTGACCTCGAACGACTCGTCCATCGTCGAAGTGACCGAGCTTAGCAAAGCGACAAAGGGGAAGCCTCGATGATCGGCGCTCTGGACAAGCCCATGCGCGTCCTCGCGCTCGCCAATCAGAAGGGCGGCGTCGGCAAGACCACGACCGCGATCAATCTCGGCACCGCGCTCGCCGCTGTCGGCGAACGCGTTCTGATCCTCGACCTCGATCCGCAAGGCAATGCCAGCACCGGCCTCGGCATCGATGAGCGCAGCCGCAAAGTTTCCACCTACGACGTGCTGAGCGGCAAGGCCACGCTCGCCGAGGCGAGGATCGCGACCAACGTGCCGCGGCTTTCCATCGTGCCGGCGACCATCGATCTGATCGCGTTCGAGCAGGAAACATCGGCGTCGGCAGCCGCCACTATCGCCTTCGCGATGTTTTGGCCGCGGTCGCGGCGAGCGAGGACGATGCCACCTATGTCCTGATCGATTGTCCGCCGTCGCTGAATTTGCTGACCGTCAATGCGCTGGTGGCCGCGGACGCCGTGCTCGTGCCGCTGCAATGCGAGTTCTTCGCGCTCGAAGGCCTGGCGCAGTTGATGCGGACCATCGAGGAGATCCGCTCCAAGCTCAATCCCAAGCTCACCATCCACGGCATCGTGCTCACCATGTACGACCAGCGCACCGCGCTTTCCGATCAGGTGGTGGACGATGTTCGCCGTGTCCTTGGCGACAAGGTCTACGCCACCATCATTCCGAGAAATGTGCGCGTGGCGGAATCGCCTTCGGCGGGGAAGCCGGTGCTGCTCTACGACTATCGATGCTCCGGCAGCCAGGCCTACATCCAGCTTGCCTCCGAAGTGATCGAGCGCGAGCGGCGCATGCGCGTGGCGTAACGAAACGAACGAAGCGGCGGGGAGAGACACATCATGGCACAGGCGCAACGGAAGCGGCTCGTTCGGGGCTTAGCGACCTTTATCGACGGCTTCGACACCGCCGATAGCGGCGAGACCGAAGGCCAGATGATGGTCGCGCTCGAGTCGCTGAAACCTGGGCGATTCAATCCGCGGCGGAATTTCCCCGAGGCGCAGATTGCCGAACTCGCCGCCTCGATCCGCGAGCGTGGGCTGGTGCAGCCGCTCGTGGTTCGCCCTGTGGGCTCAAGCGGCAAGTCCTTCGAGATCGTCGCCGGCGAGCGGCGTTGGCGCGCCGCGCAAGTCGCGCGGCTGAAAGAGGTGCCGGTCGTCGTTCGTTCTCTGAGCGATCAGGAAGCGATCGAGATCGCCATCATCGAGAACGTCCAGCGCGAGGACCTCAACGCCATCGAGGAAGCGGAAGGCTATCACGTCCTCATGGACAATCACGGCTACACGCAGGAAGACCTCGCCAAGGTCATCGGCAAGAGCCGTAGCCATCTCGCCAACACGCTGCGCCTGTTGAAACTGCCTGAAAGCGTTCTGAAGCTCGTGCGGTCCGGAGCGCTGAGCGCAGGTCATGCGCGCGCGCTCGTCGGCCATCCCGACGCTGCCGCGCTCGCTGCCCGAATCGTTAAAGAAGGGTTAACGGTGCGCCAAGTCGAAGCGCTGGCGCAAGATCGCAGCGCGCCGAAATCGAAACCGAAAAAGGCCAAGGCGAAAGACGCCGACACGCGCGCCGCCGAGTCGGAACTCAGCGAGGCGCTCGGTCTCGACGTCAACATCCATTCCGGTCGTGGCGAAGCCGGCGAGCTTCGCATTCGCTACGCGACCCTCGATCAACTCGAAGACGTGCGCCACCGGCTGATCCGCCGGCGCTAGAGTATAATCGCTGAGTCACCCTGCCTTGTGATGCAGCGTCAAGACGAGCCGCTCGGCGAAATCTTGCTCGAGGTCGGGAAACAGCCGCGAGCGCTTCACCGCCTCCTGAATCAGCGGCAGCGCGTTGAGCAGCCGTCTCGGTGCCCCACTTCCGGCTATGGGTGATGAAGACCGGCTCGCGCTTGAAATGCGGACGCGGCCGAAGCGACTTCACGGCCTGCTCGGGACTGGCGCCCTTGCCGAGCGCCGCCGCAAGGCTGTGCAGTTGAAGAAAGTGCCGCGCCAGACCACTCAGCGCGCTCGACGCCTCGGTGCCTGACGTCGCCAAGCCGCCCGAGCTGGCGAAGCGCCTCGCTGGTCTCACCGCCACTCACGGCATAGGCGAACAACTCGATCGCGATCTCGGAGCTGTCGCCGATCACCACGTCGATGTCGTCCTCGGTCACCCTGCCCCCAGGCCCGGCATAAAGCGCGAGCTTCACGATCTCGGACAGCGACAGCGCCTGGTCGGCACCGAGCCGGCTCATCAGATAGGCTTTGGCATTGGCATCGATGCTGATTCGCGCCGCCGAAAATTCCGCTTCGATCAGCGCCGCGAGGCTGCGCTCATCGGCATAACAGGGAAGCGCCGCGGCTTTGGCGTTGGCCTCGAACAATTTCCGCAAACCCGAATCGGGCCGCAAATTTCCGGCCTCGACGATCAGCACCGCATCGAGCGGCGTTTCGAGCAGCGACTTCAGCGAAGGCACGTCGAGCCGCGCGCCCGCGACCAGCCGCACCACCTTGCCGCTCGCGAACATCGGCACGGTGCGAAGCTCGATCTCGAGCCTGGCGCGATCCTCCGCCAGATCGCGATCGTCGAGCTGCACGATCTCAGCGTCCTTGCCCGCAAATTGCTTGGCGAGCGCGGCCGCGCGCATTGTCACCAGTCCAGCATCGGGCCCGTACAGCAGCACGGCGCGGCAGGCAGGATCGGGCGCGTTTAGAAAGCGCTGAACGGTTCCGGCTTTGTAGGCAACCATGAGCGAGATGCCCGGGCGAGCGGGTCTTACGCCGAGTTCTGTAGATAGGCGGCGAGCCGCGTTTTGATGCTCTCGGCAATGGTGCGGGCGACGCGGTTCTGCGCGTCATATTGCGCGCGGACATTCGAGAAGATTTGCTCATAGCGATCGTAGGCGGCGCGGGACAGGGCCTGACCCTCAAGCACGACCTTGCCGTCGGCGACGCTCTTGAGCTTGAACGTGGCATCGACCTGGTAGACTTGGCCGGTCGCCTCGCCGGTAATCTTGACCAGCTCCTGGGTCACGCTTTCTCGGATGGTGATATCGAGCTTGTATTTCGAAGGCGCGGCTTCGCCACCGCCGGTGTTGGAAAAGATCAGCTCGTTGCGAATCTTCTGTCCGACGCGGCCGGGAATTGGCTCGACCTCGACCGAGGCCATGACCGCAGGCATGCTCGATCCGCTCGCCGTAGGGCCATAAAGCGGCTGGAAGCCGCAGCCCGCAAGCGAGAGCGCAAGGCTGAACAGCGCAGCGCCAGGGATGGAGCTACGCCACCACATTGACGACCCTGTGTGGCACGACCACAACCTTCTTGATCTTACGTCCCCCGATGGCGCGCACGACATTTTCGAGCTTTAGCGCCGCTTCTTCAATATCTTCTTTTGCGGCGTCCCGTGCAATCGTCAATTCGTCCCGCCTCTTACCATTCACCTGGACCGCAATTGTGACAGTGTCGTCCACCACCAAGGTCGGATCTGGCTTAGGCCAAGGTTCCTCGGCCAAAAGCGTGGTGTGGCCGAGCGCCGCCCAGCATTCTTCAGCCAAATGCGGGACCATCGGTGCGGCGATTCGGGAAAGGATCTCCGACGCCTCTCGAAGAGAAAAAGCCATGTCATTCAATGGCTTAGCTCCGGACGACCTTGAGACCGGCCGACAACGCGTTGGTCAGCTCGTAGATTTGGGCCACGGCGCTGTTGAAGCGCAGCTTCTCAATGGCGATCGTGACCGCGGCGGCGGCTTTATGGGCCGCACGTCGCAGCGCCAGGGCTTCCGGGCCGAATTCGGCCGGCGCGCGGGTTCCAAGCGGCGCTCCCTTGGCGGCCGCCTCATGCACCAGCCGCCACATGCGTTGCAAGGCGCGGTGGGCCCCCTCCACGCCCGACGATGTCCACTCGATATCGCGCTCGGGCGGCGTGTCGGACAGCATGAACCAGCGCGCCGTGTCGGCGCCATAGGCCGCGATGATGTCGTCGGGATCGACCACGTTCTTCTTCGACTTCGACATCGATTCCACGGCGCCGACCACGATCGTCTCGCCGGTCTTGGCATGCACGGCTTTGCCGTCGCCGAGCTTCACCTCTTGCGGCAACACCCATTTGCCGGACGCATCCTTGTAGGTCTCGTGCGTCACCATGCCTTGGGTGAAGAGACCCTTGAACGGCTCGTCGAGTTTCACGAAGCCGGCTCTGTGCATCGCGCGCGTGAAGAACCGCGCATAGAGCAGATGCAGAATCGCGTGCTCGACGCCGCCAATATATTGATCGACCGGCAGCCAATATCCGACCGCATTCGAATCGACCGGCACCGACGCGCGCGGACTACAAAAGCGCGCGAAGTACCACGACGAATCCACGAACGTATCCATCGTGTCGGTCTCGCGCGTCGCCGGCCCTCCGCATTCCGGACATTTCACCTTCTTCCACGTCGGATGTCGGTCGAGCGGGTTTCCCGGCACGTCGAACGTCACGTCGTCCGGCAGCTTCACCGGCAGATCCTTCTCCGGCACTGGAACGATCCCGCAGGTCTCGCAATGGATCATCGGGATCGGACAGCCCCAATAACGCTGACGTGAGATGCCCCAATCGCGCAGACGAAATTCCGTTTTGCGTTTGCCTTGCGTCTCACCCCTTACCTTTTGCCGCTCGAGTCGCTCCGTGATCTTTTCCTTCGCGGCCACGACATCGAGCCCGTCGAGAAAGCCGGAATTGATCATGGTGCCGTCGCCCGTATAGGCCTCGTCCCCGATGACGAAGTCCTTGGCGTCAGCGTCCTTCGGCAGCACCACCGGAATCACCGGAAGCCCGTATTTTCGGGCAAATTCGAGGTCTCTCTGGTCATGCGCAGGGCAGCCGAAAATGGCGCCGGTGCCGTATTCCATCAGAATGAAATTCGCGATGTAGACGGGAAGCACCGCGCCCTCGATCACCGGATGCTTGACGCGAAGGCCGGTGTCGAAGCCCTTCTTCTCTTGCGTCTCGAGCTCGGCCAAGGTCGTGCCCATGCGCTGACACTCGGCGATGAAAGTCTTCGCCTTCGCATCTTTCTCGGCGACCGCCTTGGCGAGCGGATGGTCCGGCGCGATGCCGATGAAGCTCGCGCCGAACAGAGTGTCGGGCCGCGTGGTGTAGACCTCGACGAGATCGTGCCCCTTCGGCGCGTCGCCGTCGATTTCGAATTTCACCAGCGCGCCTTCGGAGCGTCCGATCCAGTTCGCCTGCATCAGCCTGACCTTGTCCGGCCAGCTGTCGAGCTCGTTGCAACGCCTCCAGCAGCTCCTCGGCGTAGTCCGTGATTCGCAACACCCATTCCGGCTGCTCGCGTTGCTCCACCAGCGCGCCCGAACGCCAGCCGCGTCCGTCGATCACTTGCTCATTGGCGAGCACGGTTTGGTCGACCGGGTCCCAATTCACCTTCCGCGTCTTGCGGTCGACGAGACCTGCCTTGAGGAAGGCGAGGAATAGCTTCTGCTGCTGCGCGTAATATTCGACGTCGCAAGTGGCGAACTCGCGCGCCCAGTCGATCGACAACCCCAGCGATTTGAGCTGGCCCCGCATCGTCGCGATGTTGTCGTAGGTCCATTTGGCGGGATGCACGCCGCGCTCGATGGCCGCGTTCTCCGCCGGTAGGCCGAACGCATCCCAGCCCATCGGATGCAGCACGTTATGGCCCTTGGCGCGCATATAGCGGGCGACCACGTCGCCCATCGTGTAGTTCCGCACATGCCCCATATGGATGCGCCCGGACGGATACGGGAACATCTCAAGAACGTAATATTTGGGCCGCGGGTCGTTCTCATTCGCGGCGAAAATGGCGCGAGCCCCCCAGGCTTGCTGCCAATGCTTCTCGCGTGTGCTGGCGTCGTAGCGATCCGCTGCCATGATCAGATCCTGTCGTTGCGGCGCAATCGAACCTAAATGGCGGGAACGGTCAAGTTGTGCTGAAGTCGCCGCATGAGTCTCGACCGCGATCAGATTACGACAGCATTGCCGGGCGCCTCGCCGAGCTGCGGGCCGAGATTGCCGCCGCCGCCGAGAAGGCCAAGCGCGATCCGGGGAGCGTCAAACTCGTTGCCGTCACCAAGACGGTGCCGGTTCTGACCATCGAGCAGGCTATCGCCGCCGGCCAGCGCCGTTTCGGCGAGAATCGCGTGCAAGAGGCCAACAGCAAATGGCCGTCGCTGAAAGCTCGCCACCCCGATCTCGAGCTGCATCTGATCGGCCCGTTGCAATCGAACAAGGCCGAGGAAGCCGTCGCTCTGTTCGACGTCATCGAGACCGTGGATCGGCCGAAGATTGCGCGCGCCCTTGCCGAGGAGATTGCGCGCCAGGGCAAGCGCCCTCGCCTGCTCGTGCAAGTGAATACCGGCGAGGAAGCGCAGAAGGCAGGCATTGCGCCGCAAGACACTGACCGCTTCGTCGCGCAATGCCGCGATGAGTTCGGACTCAGCATTGACGGGCTGATGTGTATCCCGCCCTTTGACGAGGAACCCTCACCGCATTTCGCGCTGCTGGCAAAAATCGCGAGCCGGCTCGGACTGAAAGAGCTGAGCATGGGCATGAGCGGTGATTTCGCCAAGGCGATTTTGTTTGGCGCAACTTATGTGCGCGTCGGCACCGCGATCTTCGGCGAACGCACTAGCGCGTAATCACGATCCGCGACCCGCGCTTGGCGTATGCGAGCAGCATCAACAGATCATGCCGCGAGAGTCCGATGCATCCGGCCGTCGGCGTGTAGCCTTCGCGCGCGAGATGCACGAAGATGGCGCTGCCGCGGCCACGCACGCGCGGGCGATCGTTGTAGCCGAGCACGATGATGAGATCGTAGAGCCGATCCTCGCGCATGAGACGGTCGCCCTCATAGCGCGGCGACAATTTGACCAGCCGGTTATAGTTGGGATCGCTCGGATCCTCGCACCAGCCATCGAAGCTGCGGATCGCACGCAACGGTAGCGCAGTACGCGGGCGAGCACCTCGATCCGCGCGATACAGCACCTGCCGCATGGCAAAGCGCCCGATCGGCGTTGCACCGTCGCCTTCGTGCTTCAACACCGCGAGCCCTGACCGGCCAAGCGATGCGCGGCAGGCGCGCTGCCCAAGCAGCAGTAGCCCCTCTTGCGGCCGTCCCGGCGCGGGCTTGACCATAATGGGCCGCGAGCGCCGAACCCCGCTTCTTGGTAAAGATTTTTTGTCCGGTCCGGCCATGTCGTTCCGCTTGTCCTACTGCCACGCCACGCTTACAACTCCGCCAAGCGAAGGCAAGCCCGGGGGCCCGATGAGCAACGCGCGCAAGATCCTGATCATCGACGATGACGACGATTTGCGCGAGTCGTTGAGCGAGCAGCTGACCCTGCACGAGGAGTTCGAGACCGCGCTGGCGCCCACCGCCACCGAAGGTCTGAAGCTTGCCCGCAACGGCCATGTCGATCTGATCCTGCTCGATGTCGGGCTCCCCGATGTCGATGGCCGCGAGGCTTGCAAGCTGCTCAGGCGCGGCGGCTTCAAGGGGCCGATCGTGATGCTGACCGGGCAGGCCACCGACTCCGATACCATTCTCGGCCTGGAATCCGGCGCCAACGATTATATCACCAAGCCCTTCAAGCTCGGCGTTCTGCTCGCGCGCATCCGCGCCCAGCTCAGGCAGCACGAGCAGAGCGAGGACGCCGTCTTCACCATCGGGCCTTACACCTTCAAGCCCGCGGCCAAGCTTCTGCTCGACGGCAATGGCGGCAAGATCCGCCTCACGGAAAAAGAGACCTCGATCCTGAAATATCTCTATCGCGCCGGCGAGCGCGTGGTGACGCGCGAAATCCTGCTGCACGAAGTCTGGGGCTACAATGCCGGCGTCACCACGCACACGCTCGAGACGCATATCTATCGCTTGCGGCAGAAGATCGAGAAAGACCCCTCGCAGGCCGAGCTCTTGCTCACCGAGACCGGCGGCTACAAGCTGGTTCCTAGCCACGCTTTCATGCCCGCTGATCCGGGCATCATGCCGTTCGTCTCGCCGTGGAAGGGCAAGTGGAATGGATTGCCGGGTCACCCGGCAATGACGAGTGGGCGCTCACTCATCAATCACAAAATCCGCGATCACCGGCACATGATCCGACGTGCGGGTCCAATCCCGCGTCTCGTCGAGAACTTTCATCGAGACGGCACTGTCGCCGAGCGCCGGCGTGGTCCAGATATGATCGAGCCTTCGCCCGCGATTTGACTTCCGCCAATCGCGATTGCGATAGCTCCACCAGGTGAAGAGTTTTTCCTCAGCCGGAACATGCCGCCGCATCACGTCGACGAAATCGAGCGAGGCCTGCACGCGTGCGAACCGCGTCCACCTCCTCCGGCGTGTGGCTCACCACCTTCAGCAGCTGTTTATGCGACCAGACATCGGTCGGCAGCGGCGCCACATTCAGATCCCCGACCAGGATCACGCGGTTCTTGCGCTTGTCCCGCATGCCGCCATACCAGGCTTCCATCGCCTCGAGGAAATCGAGTTTGTGCCGGAATTTCTCGTTGACCACCGGGTCTGGAATATCGCCGCCCGCCGGCACATAGACATTGTGCAGCGTGATGGGACTGCCGCTATTGGCGAGGCTCACCGAGAGATGTCGCGCGTGCCCGCGCCCGCAAATGTCGCGGCGCTCCACCCTGTCGAACGGCAGACGCGAAAGCACGGCGACGCCGTGATAGCCCTTCTGCCCTGACACCGCGACATGCGAGTAGCCGAGCGCGCGTAGTGGCAGCTCAGGAAATGTTTCGTCGACGCATTTGATCTCTTGCAGACACAGAATGTCCGGCTGCTCTGCCTTGACCAAGCGCTCGACCAGATCGAGCCGCAAGCGGACCGAATTGATGTTCCAAGTCGCAAGCCGAAAGCGCATAGGCTCGATAAGACCAATGGACGCGAGAACGCAACACCGATCCGATCAAGACAGGTTTTTGCCCGCGGCCTTTTGCTGCTGCTGTTGCTGCATCTCGCCGATGGTCTTCAGCATGTTGTTCAGCGCGTTGGCGACTTCCATCGCGCCGCCGGGCGACAGCGCCAGTCGCTGCGTGACATAGACCGGCGGCATCACGCCTTCCTTGGGCGTCTCAGCACCACTCTCCGGCACGAAGCGCGTCGAGCCGAGCGTCAGCACCACCGCGCCCCCGTCGAACGAGGCGGCGATCAGCTTGTTGGCGTAGGTCTCGGTGATCGCCGCGTTGTCGACGATTTTGAACTTGGGGGCTTGGTCGGCCATGCATTCTCTCCTGTTGGCGAAATCGCGGCGACACTAGCTCGAATCGAGGGCCCCGCGCAAAAAGAAGGACCACAGGGAAAATGCTCTCGCGGCCAAGCTCGGCCAAAAATGAAGAAGCCCCGACGGGGGGACACGCGGGGCTTCTTCGGGTTCCTTTTTGGGGGGAACCGGTGATGGGGAGGGAAGCCCATCACCTCACCGGCATATACCTACGGCGATAAGGAAGGATGCGCGCTTTGTCCCAGGAACCGGGGCATTTCGTCACGACTGCTTAAGAGGATCGGCCCCCGCCAATGAGCCCTGGGGCAAAAAAAGAAGGCGCCCGACCGCTGCGCGTGGTCGGGCGCCAGAAGCGCGTTTGCTCGCGCGCGTGCCGGGAGGGAAGCCGGCACGAACGAACCACATCTTCGGCTAGACGGGGGGCACTACCGATGAAAGCGATGTGGCTCGCTTCTGCGCTAGAAATATGTAGCTCTGGAGCCGTTTTCAACCAAAGCTCGCCGGAAAATTTAACGGGGCGTAAAGATGCCGCGTCTTCGCCATTAAGTGGTTGAATTTAAATCGCTTTTAAGAAGGTAAACAGGCTGTGATCGCGGCCCGGTTTCCGAGCGAAAATCAGCGAAAAGGCTGAAATTGCTGCTCGTTGGAACTGAAGAAATCGGGGCCGACCTTCCGCCCCGGGACAATGTCGTTGATCGTCACCTTGGTCGCCAGCCCTTGCGCGTCCGTGATCACCCACTGCTTCAAGGTCAGCTCCGGATTGCTATCGAAGAACAGCTTGATCTGCCCGGCGGCCTGTCCGCCTTTATCCTCGAGCGCGATCGCAAGCGACCCCTCCTGGCCCTCGACGCCAACGATGCGGGCATCGCGGCCGAGATCCACGGCGTCGGTCAGCAACAGGCGGAATGGCGTGGACTCCAGAGGATATTTCTCGACCGTCTTCAGCGAGCTGTCCTCGATGGCGAGGAAATGCCCGTCGGCCACGATCTTGAGCGCGCTCGGCGGCGCATAGTCGAAGCGGAGCTTGCCCGGGCGCTGCACGTAGAAGCGCCCCGTCGTGTGCTTGTTGGTGGAATCGATCTGGTCGAAATTGCCCTGCAGATTGGTGATGCCGTTGAAATAGGCGTTGATCCGCTTGACGGCTTCGTCCTGCTGCTCGCCGATCAAGGGCGTTGGCCCGGGCGCGGCCTCAACCGCGGCCTCCCAGCCTGCACCCTCGTCACGGCCCTCTTGGTTGAGCTCCGCCGGTTCGGCTGCCGTATTGCCCGGCGCTGCCTGCGGCGCGGTTATGGCTGAAGCTGGAGGTGCGTTCGGTTCGTCCTGAAGGTCCTGCGCCGGACGAAGTTGGTCCTTCGGGGCAATCGGGGTTTCGGCCGGCAGCTCGATCGGGTCGGGCTCGGCACCTGCCGGCTGCGGCGTGACCACGCCCGTTGCCGACGGCGCCTTCGGCACGCTGCTGGAGCTATCTTGCGCCGCCACCGGCGCCGCGGCAAAGCAAGCGAAGATCAGGCTTGATAAGAGCCAGTTGGGTCGGCGCATCAATCATCCCCCCTTGCAGCCAGCCCACGGCGCTGCCCAAGCGATACTCGATAGATGATTCCGCTGAATCTGGTCAACTTCTGGGCGTAAACCGGAAAATCTCGGTACGCGACAAGAATCCGCAAGGCCAAAGCCTAGTAAGGCGTGGTCGCCTCGTCCCCGCCGACCAGAATTTCCCGCTTCCCGGCATGGTTGGCGGCCCCGATCAGGCCCTCATTTTCCATGCGCTCGATCAAGGTTGCGGCCCTGTTATAGCCAATGCCGAGTCGCCTCTGCACATAGCTGGTCGAAACCTTGCGGTCCCTGAGCACAACGGCAACGGCCTGGTCGTAAAGCTCGTCGCCGCTCTCGCCATATTCGGCGTCCTGGGTGCCCTCGCCCTCTTCCTCGTCGCTATCGTCGGTGACCGCGTCGAGATAGTCCGGCACGCCCTGCTTCTTCAAATGCCGCACGACTTTCTCCACCTCTTCGTCGGAGACGAACGGCCCATGCACGCGCGTGATGCGTCCGCCACCCGCCATATAGAGCATGTCGCCCTGGCCGAGCAGTTGCTCCGCGCCCTGCTCGCCGAGAATGGTGCGGCTGTCGATCTTCGAGGTGACCTGAAAGCTGACCCGGGTCGGGAAGTTGGCCTTGATCGTGCCGGTGATGACGTCGACGCTCGGACGTTGCGTCGCGGTGATGAGGTGAATGCCGGCGGCGCGCGCCATCTGCGCCAGCCGCTGCACCGCTGCCTCGATGTCCTTGCCCGCGACCATCATCAGGTCCGCCATCTCGTCGACGATGACGACGATAAATGGCATCGTGTCATAGTCCATTTCCTCTTGCTCGTAGATGGCGCGTCCCGTTGCGCGGTCGAATCCGGTTTGCACCGTTCGCGTCAGCACTTCGCCCTTCTCCTCGGCCTGAAGCACGCGCGAATTATAGCCCTTGATGTCGCGCACCCCGAGCTTCGACATGCGCTTGTAGCGCTCCTCCATCTCTTTCACGGTCCATTTCAGCGCAACCACCGCCTTCTTCGGATCGGTGACGACCGGCGCCAGCAGATGCGGAATGCCGTCATAGACCGACAGCTCGAGCATCTTCGGATCGATCATGATGAACTTGCATTGCTCGGGCGACAGTCGATACAGCAACGACAAAATCATGGTGTTGATGCCGACCGATTTGCCGGAGCCGGTGGTGCCGGCGATCAGAAGATGCGGCATGCGCGACAGATCCGCGATCATGGATTCGCCGCCGATATTCTTGCCGAGTGCGAGCGCGAGCTTTGCATCGGTGTCGTTGTAATCGTCGGATTCGAACAGCTCGCGCAGCATGACGATTTCGCGCCGATCGTTCGGCAGCTCGATGCCGATGGCATTGCGGCCGGGCACGACGGCGACGCGGGTGGAAACCGCGCTCATCGAGCGGGCGATGTCGTCGGCAAGCCCGATCACGCGCGAGGATTTCGTTCCTGGCGCAGGCTCAAGCTCGTAAAGCGTGACCACGGGGCCGGGGCGCACATTGGTGATCTCGCCCTTGACGCCGAAATCTTGCAGCACGCCTTCAAGTTCGCGGGCATTCTCCTGCAACACCTCGTCGCTGACGCCACGGCCTTTGCGTGACGGCGCAGGCTGCAGCAATCTGAGTGACGGCGCTTCGTAAGGCACGTCGGGCTCGGCACGCTTCACGCTGCGATGCCGCTTCTTGTCCTTGACCTTGTCTCGGGTGATGCGAAAATTCGGCTCGGTGATGTCGCCGTCCTCATCCTCCATCCTCGTCTTCGTCGAAATCCTCATCGTCGTCGAGCTGTCCGGCGCCGAAGGAAGGTTCGATACGGCCATTGGCATCTGGCTCGGCCCAATCCTCAGTCGCGTCGTCGCGTCCCATCGTCGGCGTCTCTCGAGCGGCCGAAGCTCCGTTTGAACCGCGCATGGGTGTGCATGGCGAGATGCATCGCAGCACCGAGCGACGCGTTGGCCCATTCTCCGCTGATCTTGGTTCTTGGCGCCCATAGCGCGACAAGCGCGGAAGCGCTCGTGCCGCAAGCAAACAGCAGCAGCATGGTACCGAGCACCAGGAAGGCCAGTCCGGCGACGAAGGCGACCGCGGCCGCCGGCAGGAACGGTCCGATGACATGCGCCGCCGCCATGATGAAATCGCCGAGGATGCCGCCAAGCCCATTCGGCAGCGGCCAGCTCTTCGGTTGCGGCAAGGCTGCAAGGGCTGCCGCCAACACCAGCACCGAGGCGGGCCAGGCCAAAAGCCGCATCTTGCGGCGATCGGGCGCCTCGCCGAACAGGAGATGCCAGCCCCAAGCCCCCAACGGCAAAAACAGAATGATCGAGGCGAGGCCGATCGATTGGAAGGAGAGGTCCGCGACCACGGCGCCCCAGCTGCCGAGCAGATTCTTCGGCGCGATCCTGGTGGCGTTGTTGAGGCTTGGATCGTGCACCGACCAGGTGACGAGGCTCGCCCAGGCGGCGCAAGCCGCCGCGACGACGACGAGCCCGTAGGTCCCAAGCACGATTCGGCGCAAGCCCGTGTGCACCGCGCCCGGCAAGAGCCGCCGCTTCTCTTTCACTCTGCGTCTGACAGCCATCCCTACCCCAACCTGACGACAATCCGCGTCAATGCCTCGCGCGTCGTCTCACCGTCACTGACAAGGGCGATCCTGACATGGTCTTTGCCGGGATTGCTGCCGTCTGGCTCGACACGGGCGAGGTAAGTTCCCGGCAGCACTTTGACACCACTATCTTGCCAAAGGGTTTTCGCGGCGGCCTCCCCGCCCCCGAACCGGCTCATATCGAGCCAGAGGAAGAAGGCTCCCCCGGGGCGCCGATAGCCGTAGCGCGTGCCGAGAATTTCATCGGCAATGTCGAAATTCTCGCGGTAACGCGCCCTTCCCTGCTCCACATGGGCCTCGTCTCCCCATGCGGCGACCGAGACATGCTGGATCGGCAGCGGCATTTGCGGGCAGGCGACATTCCGAAAACGGCCGAAAGCCGCGATAAATTCAGGATCCCCGGCGATAAACCCAGACCTCAAGCCAGGAAGCCCGGATCGCTTGGAGAGGGACTGAAACGCCAGCACGTTGGCGAAGCTGCCCTGGCTCGCTTGGGCGGCTTCTAGAGCGCCGGGCGGCGGCGAGTCGGAATAGATTTCCGAATAGCACTCATCCGCGAACAGCAGGAAATCGAAGCGCCGCGCCAATTCGACGGCTTTTCCGAGATATTCCGGCCCAGCGACGGCACCTTGCGGATTTGACGGCGAGCAGAGATAGAGCGCCGCCGTCCGCCGCAGCAGATCTTCGCCGAGCGCCTCCAGATCGGGCAGAAACCCCGTCTCGCTCCTGGCCGCGAGATAGACGGCTTCCGCGCCTGAGGCTGCCGCTGCCGCGGCATAAGCCTGGTAGAAGGGGTTGGGGATCAGGACGGCCGGCTTTCCCGCAAAGGTTTTTCGCGCCAGCGCCGGAAAGATTGCCGAGAACAGTCCCTCGCGAGACCCCGTGAGCGGCAGCACGTGGCGCTCGGGGTCGATTTGGCGCTTCAAGCTCGGATAGCGGCGTCCGAGCCAGCCGGCGATGGCTTCGCGAAGCGCCGGGATGCCCCTGATCGGCGGGTAACGGCCAAATTCGCCGAGCCGCTCCTGCAAGATCGGCCCGAGAAAGGCTGGGATCATCGCCCGGGCTCGCCGAGCGAAAGGTCGATCGGCTTCGCTCCGGGCTCGACCCCAGCCAAAAGTTCGGCGAGGCGCGCGAACGGCGAGGCAACGATGGCGTCGAGCGCCGTGGTGGTTCCGTCGATCGGCATGCCTGGGTGTTAGCGCATGATCCGGAAAAGTGGGAGCCGGTTTTCCAGGAAGCTCGGTTCGCTTTCTCTGAAAACAAAAAAGCCCCGGCGAAATGCCGGGGCTTTTAGTGTTGGAGCTTCGGCCAGGGAGGAAGGCCGAAGCTCCGGTCTGCAAGTTTCCCTCTAAGGTTCTGCGCGAATCTACTGCACGACCTCCCCGTGCAAGTTGATATCGAGACCCTCGACCTCTGCCGACTGGCTCACCCTGACACCGACAAGAATGTTGACGATGATGAGGATGACCAAGGTAGCGCAGCCCGACCAGATGATGGTGGCGAGGACGCCCTCAACCTGAGTCAGCACCTGTCCGGAATTGCCGTCGAGCAGGCCGACCGCGGCGTCGCCGCCGACGGCCTGTCTGGCGAATACACCGGTCAGGATAGCGCCGATGATGCCGCCGACCGCGTGTACGCCGAAGGCGTCAAGCGAATCGTCGTAGCCGAACGCCCGCTTGACCGTGGTGGCGGCAAAGTAGCAGCCAACGCCGGCGGCGGCACCGATCCACAACGAACCGACCGGATCGACATAACCCGATGCGGGCGTGATGGCGACAAGTCCGGCGACCGCGCCGGAGATGATGCCGAGCACGCTCGGTTTCCCATGGACAAGCCACTCGGTGAACATCCACGCCAGAGCTGCCATCGCGGTAGCGATCTGGGTGACGGTCATGGCCATGCCGGCGCGACCGTCTGCGGCGAGTTCCGAGCCCGCGTTGAAGCCAAACCAGCCGACCCACAGTAGCGAGGCGCCGATCATGCTCAGCACCAGGTTATGCGGTGCCATGTTCTCGGAGCCGTAGCCGAGGCGTTTGCCGAGGAAGATGGCGCATACGAGGCCCGCCACACCGGCGTTGATATGCACGACCGTACCACCGGCGAAGTCGAGCACGCCCAAGCCGCCGAGGAAGCCGCCGCCCCACACCCAATGCGCGATTGGCGCATAGACGAAGATCGACCACAGGATCATGAACAGCACCAGCGCCGAGAACTTCATGCGGTCGGCGAACGCGCCGCAAATAAGAGCTGGCGTGATGATGGCGAAGGTGAGCTGGAAGCACATGAATACCGATTCCGGTATCGTGCCCTTCAACTCTCCGACGGCCATGCCTTTCAGCAAGAACCGGTCCATGCCGCCGATATAGGCGTTGAGCGACCCACCATCCCTAAACGCGAGTGAATAGGAGATCACCATCCAAACGATGGTCACGATGCAAGTGGTGGCAAAGCTCTGCATTACCGTGGCCAGCACGTTCTTTTTGCGGACCATGCCGCCGTAGAACAAGGCCAACCCCGGGATGGTCATCAACAGCACAAGGGCCGTAGATGTGAGCATCCACGCGGTATCGCCCGCGCTGAGCACGGGCGCCGGTGGTGCGGCCGGCGCTGCCTCAGCAGCGGCTTCCGCCGCTTCTTGAGCCAGTGCCGGGTCAAAATGCCAGAGCAACAGCACAGCAAGTGCTGCGACCAGGCCGAATAGATATTTGGCAAGGGTCATCTTCTACCTCCCCCCTTAAAGCGCTGATTCGTCGGTTTCGCCGGTGCGGATGCGCACCGTCTGCTCGACGGGAACGACGAAGATCTTGCCGTCGCCGATCTGCCCGGTCTTGGCCGCGGCGACGATAGCGTCAACGGCCTTGTCGACCGACTTCGCAGGTATCACCACCTCGATCTTGATCTTTGGCAGGAAATTCACGGCGTATTCGGCGCCCCGATAAATTTCCGTGTGGCCCTTCTGGCGGCCGTAACCCTTCACTTCGGTCACGGTCATGCCTTGCAGGCCGAGCTCGGTGAGGGCTTGGCGCACCTCATCGAGCTTGAATGGCTTGATGATCGCCATCACCAGCTTCATCTCTCTACCCCTCCATGTTGCGGCTCATTTTCCTGGGTGTTCAGCCGCTCGAACCCGAAAGGAGAGTCAAGCCTCGTGCCAACTCCGAGGCGGGACAGTAATTAATTGAATCTAAAGAGATTCCAGCCCAGGACCATGCCCACCCCGCGGGCAGTCGAGGAAATCGACGCCCAAGCACTAGGCAAGTTTTATCATTTGCCTATTATTTGATCACAGGATCAGTCTTGGCGCTCGCGGACGAGCCCTTCTTGCGCCGTCGAGGCCACAAGCTCGCCCGACCGGGTGAATAGCGTGCCGCGGCAAAACGCACGCGCGCCCGCCGAACTGGGGCTGTCTTGGGAGTACAGCAGCCAGTCGTCGATGCGGAACGGCCGGTGAAACCAGATCGCGTGATCGAGGCTCGCCAGCATCAAACTAGGATCGAACACGAAGCGCCCATGGGCAATCAGCGCCGTATCGAGCAGGGTGAAATCCGAGGCATAGGCCAACACACATTGGTTGCACGCGAGATTGTCGCCGAGTTCGCCGTTGGCCTTGATCCAGACTTGCTGGCTCGCCGTGCGCTTGCCCGGAGAGGTGTAACGCGACAGGTCCACCGGCCGGATCTCGATCGGCCGCTCGCGCTGCCAATAGGCCTTGAGCGGCTCGGGCATGCGCCCGATCAAATGCTCTTTGAGCTCGGCCTCGCTCGGCAGCGCCTCGGGCTGCGGAACGTCAGGCATCATTGCCTGGTGAGCGAGCCCCTCTTCATGCTTATGAAAAGACGCCGCCATGGAAAAGATCGCCTGCCCGTGCTGGATTGCCACCACGCGCCGTCGTCGAGAAGCTATTGCCGTCGCGGATGCGGTCGACCTCGTAGATGATCGGAACCTTGGGATCGCCGGCGCGGAGGAAATAGGCATGCAGCGAATGCGCCGCGCGATCTTCGATGGTGCGATAGGCGGCGACCAGAGCCTGGCCGATCACCTGCCCGCCGAACACGCGTTGCCAGCCGACTTGCGGGCTCAAGCCTCGGAACAGATTCTGTTCCAACGTTTCGAGGTTGAGGATGGCGAGGAGTTGGTCGAGAGCCTGGCTCATGATTGCGGTCTCTTAGCCTTGGTCGCCTTGCCGTCTAGCAGTTTCTTGCGCGCAAGGAAACGCGTGGCAGAGTGCGCCGAATGAGCGACACAAGCAAAACAGCAACACGGCGGAACTGCGATGTCCTCATCGCCGGCGGCGGCTTCGTCGGGCTCGCGCTGTCGCTCGCGCTCGCCAAGCTGATGGGACCGGACTTCCGCATTGTGCTTGTGGATGCGATGCGGCTCGATCCGGCAAGCCTCGGCCAGGACGATGCCCGCGCCTCGGCGCTCTCGGCGGGAACGATGCATCTCTTGCAAGCGCTCGGCGTATGGCCGGCACTCGAGGCCAAGGCGCAACCTTTCATCTCCATCGAGATCACCGACACGCCGCTCAATGCGAACCTCCGCCCGCACCTCGTCGGCTTCGATGCCGAGCTTCAATCGGGCGAGCCCGGCGCCTTCATGGTCGAGAACGCCGATCTGCGGCGCGCCCTCGCCGAAGCTGTTCTCGCCGAGTCCACGATTAAGATCGTCGCGCCCGATAGCGTTACGAGCTTCGCCGCCACGCCACTCGACGTGACCGCGACGCTCGCCGGCGGCGGTGAAATCGAGGCGCGCCTTCTCGTCGCCGCCGACGGCAAGCGGTCGCGTCTCCGCGAGCAAGCCGGCATCAAATGCGTGAGCTGGTCCTATCCGCAAAGCGGCATCGTCACCACCGTGGCCCATTCGAAGCCGCATCACGGCAAAGCCGTGCAACATTTTCTGCCGTCGGGCCCGTTCGCCATTCTGCCGCTGAAGGGCAATCGCTCATCGATCGTCTGGTCCGAAGAGAAAGCCCGCGCGGCGGAGATCATGGCCGGCGACGAAGCGAGTTTTCTCGCTGAGCTGGCGCGGCGCTTCGGCGATCATCTCGGCAGCATCGAGCTCGCAGGTCCGCGCCAGTCGTTTCCGCTCGATCTCCAGATTGCGCGAAGCTTTGTCGGGAACCGTTTCGTGCTGATCGGCGATGCCGCGCACGCCGTGCATCCGCTGGCAGGGCAGGGGCTCAATATCGGCATGCGCGACGTTGCGGCGCTGGCCGAGATCGTCGTCGAAGGCGCCCGCCTCGGTCTCGATCTTGGCAGTCCGGTCTTGCTCGAACGCTACGAGCGCTGGCGCCGCTTCGACAGCGCGCTGTCGGCGACAGCGATGGATGGCCTCAACCGGCTGTTCTCCAATGACAGCGCGCCGCTGCGCGTGCTCCGCGATCTCGGGCTAGGGCTCGTCGATCGCACGCCGCCGCTGAAGCGATTCTTTGTCCGCGAAGCTGCCGGTCTGACCGGCGACGTGCCGCGACTGCTCAGGGGCGAGCTGCCGTAGCCTAATCGAGCTTCCGCGCCTCGTCCGGCAGCATGATCGGGATGCCGTCGCGAATGGGGTAGGCGAGGCCGGCGGCGCGGCTGATCAGCTCTTGCTTCTCTGCATCGTAGCTCAGCGCAGTCTTGGTCAGCGGACAGACCAGAATCTCCAGCAGCTTCGGATCGAGCCGCGGGGCTTTGTCTTGCTCTGTAGCCATCGCTCTGTCTCCTAACTTCGCGCCAATTCACTGCAGCGTGGTGCCCGATCCGTCGTCCCTGGTCGCGAGCTCCATCTCGGCAAGCGCCACCAGCGCTTCGGCGCGCGTTCTCAAATCCGGCGCTTCGAGCAGCGCCTGCTTCTCCTCCGCGCCATATGGGCTCAAGATCGACAGCGTGTTGACCAGCCGTTCGTTGCCGGCCCCATTGATGCGGTCCCAATCCGCGGTGAGACTGTTCGCCTGCAAATAGCTCTTCAGCGTTTCCAAGAGCCGCGGTCTGTCCACCTCGTCCTCGCCATAGCCTGAGATGAAGTCGGAACCGAATTCGCCAAAGCTGATGCGGAAGATGCGGAACGGCTCTTCGGACGCTATCTCGCTCATGAGCTCGAAGCGGGCGATCCCGACCAGCGAGATGAGATAGCGCCCATCGTCGCCCTCGGTGAAAGCGGAAAGGCGACCGACACAGCCGATGCGACGCAGCGGAAAATTCTTTCCTTCGGGCGATTCCACGCCGCCGGCTTCCGGCGCCGGTTGCACAATGCCCAACAGCCGGTCGCCCGCGAGCACCTTATCGATCAGAGCGAGATAGCGCGGCTCGAACACATTGAACGTCACCGAGGTTCGCGGCAGCAGAATCGCTCCCCGAAGCGGAAACAGCGGAAGCGCCTTAGGCAAGTCCGCGGCACTGCGATAGCGATCAGTCACGCCCAAAACCGCACCCCGATACTGTCACGCAAAAAGCAGCGAGGAGAGACGTTGGCGCCCTGTGACCGTGACTGGGTCGGCTCCGCCCCAAGCCTCGAACAATTGCAACAATTGCTTCCGCGCGGCCTCGTCGTTCCAGCCGCAATTCTTGCCGACGATGGTAAGCAATGCATTGAGCGCGCCCTCGCGGTCGCCTTTGGCGTTCAGCGCAAGCGCGAGATCGAAACGCGCCTGATGGTCATTCGGATCCGCATCGAGCGCGGCGCTGAGTGCCGCGACGTCACCGGCATCGGCGCCCTTCTTGGCAAGATCGAGCGCGGCACGCGCGCTTGCCGCAGCCGGACTCTCCGCCTTTGCCGCCGGGATGAGCGCAAGCGTCTGCTCGGCGCGGGCAAGGTCGCCCAGTTTGATGTAGCATCGCGCGAGTCCCGCCGCGGCCTCCGCGCTCTCCGCATCCTTCTGCAGCACCTCGCCGAAAATCTGCGCGGCGGTATTGACGTCGCCAGCGGCGAGAGCGGTCTCCGCGGCCTCAAGCTCCGATTTTCCGTCATCGGTCTCCTGGCCGATCAGCCGCGCGATGAAATCGGAAACTCTGCTTTCCGGGAGCGCGCCCATGAATCCGTCGACCGGTTTGCCGTCCTGGAAGGCAAACACCGCTGGGATCGACTGCACGCCCATCTGACCTGGGATTTGCGGATGCTCGTCGATATTGAGCTTGACCAGCTTCACCGCGCCCTTGGCGGCGCGCACGACCTTCTCCAGCACCGGAGTCAGTTGCCGGCAGGGCCCGCACCAAGGCGCCCAGAAATCCACCAGCACCGGCACCTGTCGCGACGCCTCGATCACATCAACGACGAAATCCTTGGTGGTCGTGTCCTTGATGAGATCGCCGCCGCTGCCGGCGCCGCCGATAATAGGGGTATCGAGGGTCATCTCACTCGCCATTTGCAGGCAAAGATGGTCTCAGGCGGCCTTTTTGGCAACTGGGCATTCGGTCCGCTCAATCCAGCCGGAGAATGTGGGGTTGGTGGCCGCAAGCCTCGATGAAACGGATCAAATCGCGCGTCGCCACCCTGGTGGTCGCGTTGTTCTCGAGCGGGTGAAAATTAACCTCGTCAAATTTGAGCAGCTCGGCATCGACCACGATTGTGACACGGCGCGCCCGATCGTTGATCAGCGCGAACGGCGTCACCGAGCCCGGCGTGACGCCAAGCACCTCGGCGAGCAGCTCCGCCTTGCCGAAGCTGAAGCGGCCCGCGCCGAGCTGCTTTGACAGCGCCTTGAGATCGACCCTGGTGTCGTCCTTCGCCGAAACCAGCACGAGATTTCCGCTTCTGTCGTCGAGGAACAGAATTCTTCGTGTGCGCTCCCGGCAGCGTCTCGCGGAGCGCCGTGGACTGCTCGACGGTGAACATCGGCTCATGCTCGACCGTGACCGCTTCGATGCCGAGCTCCTCGAGTCGGGCCAGAAGATGCTGGCGGGTAGGGCATGAGAGCGTTCTAGAGCATGATCCGGAAAAGTGGGAACCGGTTTTCCGAAAGATCATGCTCAAGCAAAGACCTGAGCGCTATTGTGATTCACCTCAAATTCATAGCGCTCTAGGGTTGGTGCGGCTATAGACATCGGTTTGGCGATCAACTACAAACCGATTTCCGCCTCCATCGCGCGAAGGAAATTTCTCTTTTGCCGCTGGAGGTTGGCCGGATGCGGGTGTAGCTCAGGGGTAGAGCATAACCTTGCCAAGGTTAGGGTCGTGGGTTCGAATCCCATCGCCCGCTCCAGTTCTCTTCCAAACGACACGTTCGATATGCGAAGGCCCCCGAAAGGGGGCCTTGCATTAAGTCTCTGTCTCGCGCCGCTTACCAGGGTCCGCGGCCGAACCAGAATTGCTGCCGCTGCAAGGGGGCCTGCGATCATAGCGCCGCGCCGTCGTGCGGTAGCGCTTCTTCGCCCGCGGCTTGTCCTCTTCCGTGGTGTAGGAAGCCGTCGTTACATTCGCGCTCGGCAGATCCTTGGCCCAAACCAAAAAGTCCGCGCCCTTGGTCAGGCCGGCGGTATTGATGGCGGTATCGGCGATGATCAGAGAAGATCCGGGGGTCAAGCGCTCCGAGATCTTCTGCCGCACGTCCTCCGGAATTTCGATGCGATCCAGCGGATTGGTCGGAGCCTCTTGCACCGCGATCGCCATCCACTTGGTCGAGGTCTCGCCGGGCGCGAATTTCAGCGCGGTATAGACGTAAGTGCCGAGCGGCTCATCGGGGTTCTTGAAGGACACTGGCGCGTCGAACACGCGGCCGAATTCTTGCCGGACCCAAAGATGCCCGACCGGCGGCTCGCCCTTGCCGGCAACTTCATAGACTTTCTTCACCAGCTCGGCGTTGAACATGCCGGTCTCCGGCAAGCCGTTCGCCTTCTGAAAAGCTTTGATCGCGGTGACTGTTGGTCTGCCAACCGTGCCATCGAAATCCTGCGGCTCAAGATAGCCCATCGACGCCAGGATCTCCTGCACACCGACGGTGCGGTCGCGTTCGGTCCGCCGCGTGATCAATACGCGCAACGGCGCTTCGGACCGGGGCTCCGCGGCTTGGACCGCGGCGGCCTTGGTGCCGTGGTCGATGGTCAACTCAGCCGCGGTCAGCGGTTTGAGCGAGGCCGGTCTCATCGGGGGCTCTGGGCTCAATGTGGCTTGCTGCGCCGGCACGGGCTCGGCCTTGACCTCTGGCGCCGAAGAAACCGCCGGAGCCTCTGGGAGCGCTGCTTCTGGCTTTGCTTCCGGCTCGGCCTTGACCTCGACAACCGCGGCAACGGGCTGAGGCTCTGGAAGCACCGCTTGCGGCGCGGGCGCCAGCTCGACCTTGATTTCGGGGGCAGGCGCTTCGGCAATTGCGGGCTGTGGCTGTGGGAGCGCCGCTTGTGGCGACGGCTCGATGGTCGCGGCAACGGGCGCTTCGGCAATCGGCGGTGACACGACGGGTGGTTCGGCTGGCGACACAATCGCCGGGATGTCGGTGGTGACCGCGGCGCTTGGTGTCGGTGCCGCATGCGACTCTGGCTCGGCAGGCTTCGCCTCGCCGACGGCATGCTGGGGTGCCGACACCGGCGCCGGCGTGATGGCGTGAATCCGATCCGGATTCTCTTCATCATCTTCGGTCGCCGCATGCTCATCGAGGCCCGGCGCATCGCTTACGGCTTCATCGGGGCCGTCCGTGGCTCTGTTCGGCATCTCGGCCTTGGCGAGAACGATCGGCGCGGTTACGGCCTCTGCCAGCTTTGCACCCGAAATCAGGCCAGTGTGCCGCTCTGGCTCGGGCTCCTTGGCAACCGATGGCGCCGAAGGCAGCGGCAACGGCTGGAACAAGGCTGGGTGCTCGATAATCTCTGGTGTCGGCCGCCCCTTGGCCACGACGACGTGCTCGCCGACCGTCGTGATCTTGAAGAGCTTAGGAGCGAACGAGAAAGGCAGCCTGATGCAGCCATGCGAAGCTGGATAACCCGGGACAACGCCGGCATGAAGCGCGGTGCCTGACCAGGTGATGCGGTTCATCCACGGCATCGGCGCGCCGCTATAGATATTCGAGTGGTGATACAGCTGCTTCTCGAGGATGCTGAAAACACCGGTCTTGGTGGCGTGGCCAGGCATTCCCGTCGAGACTTGCGAGGTCGTGACAAGCGTCGTGCCACGATAAATGTCGACCTTTTGCGCGCCCAACGACACGATCAGCGTCATTGGCTCGCCGTTATGGATGTCCGCAATGCCGGACTCTGCGGGTTTGGCGTCGCTCTTGTCCTTCTTGGCTTCGGCGGGTAGCGCAAAGCCAATTGCTGTGACGGCGGCGAGCGCCGCAAATCCGCGAACCAGCCTCCCGGCGACCATTGCCGCCCCGAATTTTGATTTACGCATTACATACCCGGCAGTGGCCGATCCCTCAGCAATCATCCCCGTTAGTCCCCTAAATCCCCGCGAATCAGACTAGGCGAGGGTGGTTAATTTGGCCAGTAGATGCCTTCTGAATACCTAATGGCGCACGATATTTTGCGCCCGCCGCACGAATCGCCAGGCCAATAGAATTGCTCGCAAATCTAAGACTTGTTGAGCTGTTCCGGGAGTAGGCGGATGGAGGCGTTTGGCCCCATGGTGGCGATTAACACGCGCCTGTTCCATTCCGGCAACACCTGTACGCATGACTGAAAAGGCTGACATTCGTTTGGGGGAATAAGGCAACACAGCTTCGCGATAAGACCAAGGCGAGAATCGGGCTTTACCGCGTTCAGGGAAGATCGCGGATGAGCAATTCCCCTTGCTTCCGCTCGGAGCCGTCAATACATCCCGTGCGACGAGCGATTTTAGGCCCACTTCTAAAGGGAGGATGCCATGTTGGCACTGTCACACCCGCGCTTCGGCAGCGCGTTTCGCATGCTTGGTGTTCTGATTGCCGGCATGATGCTCGCCGGTTGTGGCATCAACACCATCCCGACCTTGCAGGAAAAGGCCAAGGCCTCATGGAGTGACGTGCTCAACCAATATCAGCGCCGCGCCGACCTCATTCCCAATCTCGTGGAGACGGTCAAGGGCTACGCCACGCAAGAAGAGAAAGTCCTGACCGAGGTGACCGAAGCGCGCGCCAAGGCGACCCAGGTCCAGCTTCCGGCCGACATCCTCACCAATCCGGAGGCCTTCCAGAAATTTCAGGAAGCGCAAGGCCAGCTCACCGGCGCGCTCGGTCGTCTGCTCGCGATCAGCGAGGCCTATCCCGACCTCAAATCGAACCAGAACTTCTTGACGTTGCAATCGCAGCTCGAAGGCACCGAGAACCGCATCTCGATTGCGCGGCACGATTACATCAACGCGGTGAAGGATTTTAATACCGAGATCAAGACCATCCCCGGCCGCTGGTGGCGCGCGCTACTCTATCCCGACGCGCAGGAGATGCAGAACTTCACCGTCGCCGAAGAGACCACTAAGGCGCCGCAGGTCAAATTCTAGCCGGAGCTAAGCGAGGGCCAGATGGCCTCCATGCCGTGGCGCTTCGTTGCTCGCGCCGCCTCCATCGCGCTTCTGCTCTGGGCCGGCTCGGCATTCGCGGAGCCGACATTTCCAGTGTTGACCGGCCGCGTCGTCGACGATGCCGATCTGTTGAGCGCGAGCGACAAGGCAGAACTCACCAACGACCTCAAGGCGCTCGAAGACAAGAGCTCGGATCAGGTCGTCGTCGTAACCGTGCCTTCGCTGCAAGGCTATACGATCGAGGACTACGGCTATCAGCTGGGGCGGCATTGGGGCATCGGCACCAAGCCGCTGAATAACGGCGTCCTCCTCCTCGTCGCGCCGAACGAGCGCAAAGTGCGCATCGAGGTCGGCCGCGGGCTCGAGCCGATCGTCACCGACGCCATTGCCAACATCATCATCAATACTTCAATCCTGCCGCAGTTCCGCTCCGGCAATTTCCCCGAAGGCATCAAGGGTGGCGTGCACGACATCGTGCTCGCGCTCACCGGCGATGCGGCGGAGCTCGAGCAACGCGCTAAGGGGCGACCGGATGCGGATCGGCCCGAAGTGGATTGGCTGATGGTGTTCTTCTGGACCATCATCATTCTGTGGATCGTTTACAGCATGTATCGCGCCTCGCAGCCCGGCGCCGTCGGACGTTCGCGTGGCGGACCGGTCATCATGCCGGGTCCGGGCTGGGATGGCGGCTCTGGTGGTAGCGGCTGGAGCGGCGGCGGAGGAGGGGGTGGCGGTTTCTCCGGCGGCGGCGGCGATTTCGGGGGCGGCGGCTCCTCGGGGAGCTGGTAATGCGGCCGTTCAGCGCCAAAGAGCGAAGCGAGATCGCCGACGCGATCACCGCGGCGGAAGCGACCACGAGCGGCGAGATCGTCGTCGTCGCCGCGAGCGCCAGCGGCGGTTATTACGCCACGGCATTGATGTGGGCCGCGCTCGCATCCCTCGCCGTGCCGCTGCCGCTGATCCACACCACGCAAATGCCGATCGAATATATCTATCTCATTCAGCTTGGCGTGTTTCTGATTGGCGCCGTGCTGACGCAATGGGAGAGTTTCCGTTTCGCCATCGTTCCCGCCGCGGTGAAGCGCGCTCGCGCGCATCAACGCGCCGTCGAGCAGTTTCTGGCGCAGAACCTGCACACCACCGAAGGCCGCACCGGCGTGCTGATCTACGTGTCGTTCGCCGAGCGCTATGTCGAGGTGATCGCCGATAACGGCATCTATAAAAAAGTCCCGCACCAGACTTGGGAAGGCGTCGTCGCCAAACTCACCCATCATCTTGCGCGCCACGAAAGAACCAAGGGCCTGATCGAGGCGATCGCAACCTGCGGCAAGGTCCTCTCCCAACATTTCCCGCCGGACCACGGCGACAAGGACGAGCTGCCCAATCACCTCATCGTGCTCGATGGCTATCGGGGATACTAGAGGCATGATCCCGAAAAGTTGCAGACTTTTCGGATAGGATCATGCGTCAGAGGCAAAACCGAGACAAAACGCGATCCCCGGCCGGACCGCTCGCGATCGCAAGCTGGGCGCTGTTCGATTGGGCGACGCAGCCTTTCTATACGCTGGTCGTCACTTTTCTTTTCGCGCCGTATTTCGTCAACGGCTTCGTCGGTGACGCCGATTGGGGCGCGGCACTCTGGGCTTACGCCACGGGTGGCGCCGAACTGCTCGCGGCCGTCGTGGCGCCGGTGCTTGGCGCCATCGCCGACGCAGGCCGTCCACGCAAACCTTGGATCGCCGGTTTCTCCGTCCTGCTTGTGCTTGGTCTTTGCGGGCTGTGGTTCGCGGTGCCAGGTCGCGCCGATCTGATCCCGCTCGTGCTGCTGTCGTTCGGCCTGGCGACCATCGGCGCCGAGCTCGCGACCGTTTTCAACAACGCCATGATGACGTCGCTGGTTTCGAACCGGCGGCTCGGGACCCTATCCGGCGCCGGCTGGGCCATCGGCTATGTCGGCGGTCTGGTCAGCCTCGCCATTGTCGCAGGCCTGATCGTGGCCGATCCCGGCACCGGGCAAGACCTTGCTCGGTCTCGCGCCTGTCGTGCCACTCGACGAAGCCACGCGCGAAGGCGATCGTCTGATCGGGCCGTTCTGCGCGCTGTGGTATCTCGTCTTCGTGCTGCCGCTCTTTCTGTTCACGCCGGACACGCCGCGCACGAAATTTCAGCCCGAGAAGGTGAGGGCAGGGCTGTTTCATCTCGGTCGAGCGAGTGCGGCACCTCATTCGCGATCACGCCCAAGTCGCCCTCTTCCTTCTGGCGCGCATGCTCTATGCCGACGGGCTCGGCGCCATCTTCGCCTTCGGTGGCATCTACGCCGCGACGGTGTTTGGCTGGGGCGCGACCGAACTCGGACTGTTCGGCATCATCCTCACCATCAGCGGCACGCTCGGCGCCGCACTCGGCGGCATTCTCGACGACCGCGTCGGATCCAAATCCCTGATCGCGACCATGCTCGTGGTGTTGATCGCAGCCTCGCTCGGCGTGTTGTCGGTGGATCAAGATCAGGTGCTGTTCGTGATCAGCGTCGTGCCCAAGATTCCCGGCAGTGCCGCGTTCAGCTCGACCGGCGAGCTCGTCTATCTCGGCTTCGCCATTCTGATCGGCCTCACCGCCGGACCGATCCAATCGGCGAGCCGCACACTTACTCGCCAGACTCTCGCCCCCGGAAAAGACCACGGAGTATTTCGGCTTCTTCTCCTTCTCCGGCAAGATCACCGCCTTCGCCGCGCCGCTGACGATCGGCGCCGTGACCGCGGCGAGCGAAAGTCAGCGCATCGGCATCGCCACGTGCTTGTTGTTCTTGGCTAGGAGGTCTGTTGTTGCTGCTGCGCGTCAAGCCGCCGGTGCGTTTGCGGGATTAATGCCGGAAATGCCGCATGCCGGTGAACACCATGGCGAGGCCCGCTGCGTCCGCGGCCGCGATCACTTCGTCGTCGCGCACCGATCCTCCAGGCTGGATCACCGCCTTGATCCCGGCTTCGGCGATCACATTCAGTCCGTCCGCGAAAGGAAAGAACGCGTCGGACGCGGCGACCGCGCCTTCCGTCAGCGACGTCGGCACACCTAGCGCCTTTGCCGCGTCGCCGGCCTTCCATGCCGCAAGCCTCGCCGCATCGACGCGGCTCATCTGCCCGGCGCCGATCCCGACCGTCGCCCCGTCCTTCACATAGACGATCGCGTTCGACTTGACGTGCTTGGCGACCGCAAAGGCGAAAATCAGATCGGCAAATTCCTCGATTGCTCGGCTTCCGCTTGGTCACGACCTTGAAATCGAGATCGCCGACCACGCCGCTGTCGCGGGACTGCACCAGGAACCCGCCCGCGACCGACCGGAACGACACGCCGCCGGCGCGCTGATCCGGCAGTCCACCCGCAAGCAGCAGCCGCAAATTCTTCTTCTCGGCAATCACGGCCTTGGCATCGTCATCCGCATCGGGCGCGATGATCACTTCGGTGAAGATCTTGGCGATCTCGACCGCGGTGTCCTTGTCGAGCTTGCGATTGAGCGCGACGATGCCGCCGAATGCGCTGACCGGATCGCAGCGAAACGCGTTCAGATAAGCATCCTTCAGCGACGGCGCCATGGCCACGCCGCACGGATTGGCGTGCTTGATGATCGCGACAGCCGCGGCTTGCGCCGGGTCGAACTCGGCCACGAGCTCGTAGGCCGCGTCGGTATCGTTGAGATTGTTGTAGGACAGCTCCTTGCCTTGCAGCTGCACGGCGGTCGCGATGCCGAACCTTCGCTCGGTCGAGCGATAGAACGCCGCCCATTGATGCGGGTTCTCGCCATAGCGAAGAATCTGCGCCAGCGTTCCGGCAAAGGTGCGGATTTCCGGCGCGCGCTCTTGCAGAGCATCGGCGAACCAATTGGCGATGGCGGCATCGTATTGGCTGGTCCGCGCATAGGCCTTGGCGGCGAGCGCCTTACGGAGTTCGAGCGTCGTAGCGCCGTCATTCGCCTCCATCTCGGCGAGAACTTTCGAATAATCCGTCGGCTCGACCACCACCGCGACCGAGGCGTGGTTCTTCGCGCCCGCGCGGATCAGCGCAGGGCCGCCAATGTCGATATTCTCGATGCAGCTGTCGTAGTCCGCGCCGGTCCTGACCGTCATCTCGAACGGATAGAGATTGACCACCAGCAGATCGATCGCCGGGATGCCGAATTCGCCGAGCGCCTTCTCATGGGCTTCGTTGCCGCGCACCGCGAGCAGACCCGCCGTGAATTTTCGGATGCAGCGTCTTTACCCGCCCATCCATCATCTCGGGCGATCCCGTCACCTCGGCGACGTCGATGACTTTGAGACCGGCATCGCGCAACAGCTTGGCGGTGCCGCCGGTCGAGACCAGCTCCACGCCCTGTTCGCTCAGAGCCCGGGCGAACTCGACAAGCCCCGACTTGTCGCTGACCGAGAGCAGCGCGCGGGCAATCTTTCGTTTCTCCATGATGGGGACTCTATCGTTCAGGTCTCGCCGCCGGGTACCACGAAACGCCGCACTCTACGCATCATCCGGGTTCGGGTCGATCAGGCTGCCGCCGCCGGCCTCCGCGGTTTGCTCGAGAATCCAGGCCACATGCAGGTCCCGAGCCGCCCCGAGTTGACCGCTGAGCACGATCTGCGCCGTTTCCCGCGGGCCTCGTTCGTCGGCAAGGAAGACGCTTTCGTGAAGCTCGATGGCAGGCGCGTTGCTGCTGAGCCGCCAGGTTTCGCGATTGGGCAGGATGAGGTCGATGCTGGCGCCATCCGCCGAGATTTGCGCGCCGACCGACGGATGCAGATGGAAGCGAATGGCGAACGCCCCGCCCTCGCCGGCCTTTGATCCTCGTGACGCGCCGAGCGTGTCCTCGCCGCTGATGGTGAGACCGTCCGGCGAGACTTCAATTCTGCGCGCATGACCGATGCCGAAGCGCGCCGCATAGCCGCCATGCGAGCCCTCGACGATGGTGCCGTCTTCACTCAGCGCGCCTTGCACGTTCTGCGGTCCAAGCAAGGCCGCATCGCCGAAGCCGCCTTGCGTGAAGCCGGCGAATTCCGCGGAGGAGGTCTCCTCGAAGCAGAGCGTCGAATGTGCTTGGGTCGAGCGCGAGAAGCTTCGCCAGTCGTCTTGGTCGACACCTGGCGCGCCGCAATTGACGACGATGGGAAAATGTCCGGAGCTCAACTCGAAAGACAGGCACCCCGCATGCGCGGCGGTGCTGACTGCGGCGATCGGCGCCGGACCGATATCGGCGATCAGCTTGGTGCCGCCGCGCTCGATCCGCGCATAGCCTGAGTTCGGCGCCGCGCGCAGCGGCGTGCCCTCGATATCGTCATAGGCGAGCACGGTGGCGAGCGCGTCGGTGGGCGTCGCCCCGCAGCCATTGAAGCGCGCGAAGCTTCCGCCGCCGAGACGGAAGAAGCGCAGCATCGGCATGGCGCGGTCGATCGCGTCGGTCAGTTGTTTCGGCGGCAGCCGGTCGCGCGCGACGAAGCATTGCCTGAGCGGCAGGAGATCGAGCAGGAGATCGATCAGCGCCGCGGGGTTCCGCGAGATGTGACCGCCATCGGGCAGGATTTGCCGTTCCAGCTCTTTGTTGAATGGCGCGGAATAACGCTCGACTACGGCCTGCTGCTCGGCGACGCAGAGCCCGCCATAGATCAGCGCCATCAACGAGACGAGACGCGGCACGCCGTCCGGCGCGTCGCGATAGCTCGCCGAGAGATAGCGGAGTTGCTCGGTCAACGCCTTCAAGAACAGTTCATAGGACCGCGGATCGTTCGCATCGAGAATGACGACCGAGTTCGAAAGCCAGGAGATGATCCTGCGCGCCACGATCTCCGGCTGCCAGCCAATGCCGCGTGAATTTCGATTGAGCTTGACCCAGTCCGAGACGAGAGCCTTGGCTTGCTCGCGCGACAATTCGCTTCCCGCCGCGCGCAAATGCCGGAGCCAGGAGAAGCCGTGCAGCTCCTTGGCCCATGCTTCGGAAGGCGGTGCGATCTCGAACGGCGACTGCGCGCCGACTTCGGCCAGCCGCCCCGCCAGGCCGAAATGGCCATTGTAGAATTCCGTGGCAAAGCTCGGATCGGCGGTGCGCAATTCCTGCGGCGCGAGCAGAAGCTGCTCCGCCTGGCTGCCGGGATAGCTCAGCCGTGCCATCCTCGCGCGTACGAAGCGCCGCCAAGGACTTGGGCCGCGTGACACCATCGGCTGCGTGTGCCGCTCTATGGCCTGATATTCAGCCGCCATGACGAATTGAACTCGTTAACGCCCGCCGCGACGCTGCACAACTAGCGGGGTCCCCACACCACTTGGGGCGCATTGTCGACTTTGCGACGTGCACAATCAAGTGGCAGCGAATCGCTTGGCTAATCGGCTTTGGTAAACGCCGGCTCCGACTTAATTGCGACGGACCAGTCTTGCCGCGAAAAACCCATCCATTCCGCTCCATTCCGGGCTTTCGAGCGGAAGCGCATAGGGAAAAGTACGGAGCGAAACCGAGTTTTCCACCCAATCCACATGGCCGAACACTTCCTCGGGGCGGACCGGATCGAGGGCAAATTCGGGGTGCCGGACCAAGAAACCGGCAATTTGGGCCTCGCCCTCCTCGGGCTCGAGCGAGCAGGTGGCGTAGACCAGCCTGCCGCCGGGCTTCAGCAGCGTGGCGGCGTTGTCGAGCAGCCGCGTCTGGAGGCCGGCCAGGGCGACGAGATCCGCTGCGGACTTCAGATAGGGAATGTCAGGATGCCGGCGGATGGTGCCGGTGCCGCTGCAGGGCGCATCGAGCAGGACGGCGTCGTAGCGCTCTTCCGGCTTCCAGGTGGTGGCGTCGGCGGCGAGCACCGTCGCCTCCAGACCAAGCCTCTTCAGATTGGCGCGCACGGTCCTCAACCGCGCTTGCGATTGATCGACCGCAATGACGGACGCGCCGGCTTGCACCAGTTGCGCCGTCTTGCCGCCAGGCGCCGCGCAAAGATCGGCGACCTGCATGCCCGCAATGTCGCCGAGCAATCGTGCCGGCAGTGACGCGGCGGCGTCCTGCACCCACCATGCGCCGTCGTCATAGCCATCGAGTTGGTCAATTCGTCCCTTCGGCAGCAGCCTCACGCTTTCCGTCGGCAGCACCCGGCCGCCGAGGCGCTCAGCCCAAAGCGCCGGATCGCTCTTCACGGTGAGATCGAGCGACGGCTCGACCATGTTCAGACTGGCGATCGCTCGCGCACGCTCCTCGCCCCAATTCGTCACCCAGCGCTGCCACAGCCAATCCGGCGTGTTGACCCGCGGCGCATCGAGCCGGTCGGCGATGGCATCGCCTTCCTTGGCGACACGCCGCAACACGGCGTTGGCGAGCTTGTCGTAGCGCCTGGCGCGCGCATCGTATTGCGCCAGCGTCACCGCAAGATCGATCACGGCATGCGCGGGGATCTTGAGAAACATCAGCTGCGCGGCGGCGGACAGCAAAATCGCGTAGAGCGTGCCTGAATTCTCCGGCAGCCCGCGCTCGAGAAATGTCGCGAGCACATGATCGATCTGCCCGCGCCGGCGTAACGAGGTCGCCACGATCGCCCGCATCAAGGCGCGGTCGCGCTGCGGCAGGTTGAGCAGCCAGCCCGTCGCGAGCGAGCGCCCCAGGACTTCATCGAGCGATTGCTTCTTCTCCAGGACCGCCGTCAGCAGCTCGACGGCGGCGCGGCGCGCCGGCAGCCCGGCCTGAGCCATTCGCGCGCTCTTTTTGGCGCCCGCGTCCTTCGGTGAAGATTTCATCGTGTACTTTCGTTTAGCCCCAAGGACCGGCTGCGCTTGTCCCGCTGGCCCGTTGCGGCACCCGCGTCTGATCCATGGTCTGCGCGATCTCGTTCAACTGAGCAATGCGATTCTCGACATTCGGATGCGTCGAAAACAGATTGTCCATGCGCGCGCCGGAGAGCGGGTTCACAATAAAGAGATGCGCCGATGCCGGATTCCGCTCGGCAGCCGGGTTGGGGATGTGCTCGGCCGCGCCGGCAATCTTGCGCAGCGCCGCCGCCAGCGCCAGCGGTTGCTTGCTGATCTCAGCACCTCCCCGATCCGCCTCGTATTCGCGCCCGCGGCTGACCGCCATCTGCACCAGCCCGGCGGCAAGCGGCCCGAGGATCACCAGCAGCAGCGTGGCGATCGGACCGATATTGTTGTCGTTGTTGCGCTCGCCGCCGAAATAAAAACCGAAATTGGCGAGCATCGAGATCGCGCCGGCGATCGTCGCCGTGATCGTCATCAGCAACGTGTCGCGATGCTTGATGTGGCTGAGCTCGTGCGCCAGCACGCCTTCGAGCTCGTCTGCGTTCAGCGTTTGCAACAGGCCGGTGGTGACCGCGACGGCGGCATGGTCGGGATTGCGCCCAGTGGCGAAGGCGTTCGGCTGCTGGTTCTCCATGATGAAGACGCGCGGCATCGGCAAGCCGGCATTGCCGGCGAGGCGACGCACCATGGCGTAAAGCTCCGGCGCCGACCGCTCGTCGGCCGGGCGCGCGCCGTACATCGACAGCACCATCTTGTCGGAGTTCCAATAGGCGAACAGATTCATCGCCATTGCCACCAGCAGCGCCACGATCATGCCGCCTTGGCCGCCGACCAGAAAGCCGATGCCCATGAACAGCGCGGTCATCGCCGCGAGCAGAATGGCAGTGCGGAAATAGCTCATGGAACCGAACTCCTCGTTTGCGGGGCCACGCGCCCCGTCAACCTTACGAGCGTGAATATGTGGTGGGCCTAAGGCGGACGACAAGGAGTGGCCTCGGCTTTGCAGAAACTGGAGCGAGTTCGAGCGCGCGGACGATTGGGGTAGGGGAAGCAAGGGGCCGGTCATCGCCGGCCCCTTCGTTTTTGCCGCCAGCCGTCCCGGGATGAACCGATTGGTTTCCGCCCCGCTTACCTTAACGCTCCGTCAATGGCTCGGGTGCAAACTCTGAAGCAGTCTCGCGTAGCGGAGTAGAAGTCCATGGCCACAGCCGTCCTTGCCACGACCAATTCTCGTGTTTCCCGGAAAACCTGGCACCTTCCGAAATCAGCCAAAACCAGCCGGCTGACCAAGACCCAGAAGCGGCTGATTCGCGAAAGCTTCAAGCGCGTCGAGCCGGCCTCCGACCTGGTCGCGACCCTGTTCTATCTCAGGCTCTATGAGCTGGATCCGTCGCTCCAGGCCCTGTTCAAGGGTCGCCGCAAGGCGCAACGCCGTGAGCTGATGGGCGCGTTGAAGCTCGCCATCATTTCGCTCGATCATACCGAGGAGCTGACGCCCGTGCTCAAACTGCTCGGCGCGCGGCACCGGCACTATGGCGTGCGCAGCGGCGATTACGTGACCTTCGTCATGGCGTGGATCTGGACCTTGGAGCAATCGCTCGAGCAGCGCTTCACGGCCGCCGCGCGCGAAGCCTGGATGGCGCTTCTCTCGCAGACCGCCCGCACCATGGCTGCTTGACGATCCTTGTCAGCTTCGGTTCTGCCGGTTCTTGACCAGATCGTCGACCACGGCCGGATCCGCGAGCGTCGAGATGTCGCCGAGATTTGAGAATTCGTCCTCCGCGATCTTGCGCAAGATGCGGCGCATGATCTTGCCAGAGCGCGTCTTGGGCAGTCCCGGCGCGAACTGGATGTAATCGGGAGCCGCGATCGGCCCGATCTCTTTCCGCACCCAATCGCGAAGCTCGGTCTTGAGCGCGTCCGACGGCGCCTCGCCCGACATCAACGTGACATAGCAATAGATGCCCTGTCCCTTGATGTGGTGCGGAAAGCCGACGACCGCGGCTTCGGAGACTTTGGGATACGCGACCAGCGCGGATTCGATTTCGGCCGTGCCCATGCGGTGGCCGGCGACGTTGATCACGTCGTCGACGCGGCCCGTGATCCAATAATAGCCGTCATCGTCGCGGCGGCAGCCGTCGCCGGTGAAATACTTGCCTTTATAGGTCGAGAAATAGGTCTCGACGTAGCGCTTGTGATCGCCATAGACGGTCCGCGCCAGCCCTGGCCAGGCTTCGAGAATGACGAGATTGCCGGACGTCTCGCCCTCTAGCACCTCACCTTCGCCATCGACGATCGCGGGCTGCACGCCGAAAAACGGCAAGGTCGCCGATCCCGGCTTCAGCTTGGTCGCGCCCGGCAGCGGCGTGATGAGAATGCCGCCGGTCTCGGTCTGCCACCACGTGTCGACGATCGGGCAGCGTTCCTCGCCAACCACGTGATAATACCATTCCCAGGCTTCCGGATTGATCGGTTCGCCGACGCTTCCAAGCAGCTTGAGCGATCTCCGCTTGGTCTGGGTGACGTAGTCTTCGCCCATGCCCATCAGCGCCCTGATCGCCGTTGGCGCCGTGTAAAAGATCTCGACCTTGTGCTTGTCGACCACCTGCCACAAGCGTGACGCGTCGGGATAGTTCGGCACGCCCTCGAACATCAGCGTTGTCGCCCCGTTCGCGAGCGGACCGTAGACGATGTAGGAATGGCCCGTGACCCAGCCGACGTCGGCGGTGCACCAAAAGATGTCGCCTTGGTGATAGTCGAACACCAGTTCATGCGTGAGCGAGGCGTACACGAGATAGCCGCCTGTGGTGTGCAACACGCCCTTGGGCTGTCCCGGTCGAGCCGGAGGTGTAGAGGATAAACAGCGGGTCTTCCGCGCCCATCTCTTCGGCAGGACAGTCCGCGTCGACTTTGGTCAGCTCTTCGTCGAGCCACAGATCGCGGCCTGGCGTCCAGGCCACGTTGCCGCCGGTCCTGCGAACCACCAGCACCGTTCTCCACGCCCGAGACTTTCTTCAACGCCTCGTCGGCATTCGCCTTCAGCGGAACCTTGCGGCCGCCGCGCAAGCCTTCATCGGCCGTAATCAAAAAGCTCGACTTGCAGTCCTGGATACGGCCGGCGAGCGAGTCCGGCGAAAAGCCGCCGAACACCACGGAATGGATCGCGCCGATCCGCGCGCAAGCGAGCATGGCGTACGCCGCTTCCGGGATCATCGGCAGATAGATGGTGACGCGGTCGCCGCGCTTGACGCCGTGCGCCTTCAGCACATTGGCGAGGCGGCACACATTCTCGTGCAGCTCGCGATAGGAGATGTGCTTGGCTTCCGCGTTGGGATCGTCAGGCTCCCAAATGATCGCGGTCTTCTTGCCGCGCTTCTTCAGGTGGCGGTCGATGCAATTGGCCGAGACGTTGAGCGTGCCGTCCTCGTACCATTTGATCGAAACGTCCGGATACGCGAACGAGCAATTCTTGACGATGCTGAACGGCTTGATCCAGTCGATACGCTTGGCCTGCTTCGCCCAGAACTTGTCGGGATTCTTCACGCTCTTGGCGTAAAGTTTCTCGTACTCGTCCTTGTCGATATAGGCCTTGTCCTTCCAGCGCTTCGGCACCTTGTGGGCCTTGTACGCCTTGTGAGTGTCATGCTCGGTCATGCGACCGTTCCTCCCTACGCTACGCAGCGGCTGTCGCCATCTAAGGCGCGTGGGATGAAGCGATCCTCGCGCCCCGATGGTCTTGTTCAGCTCAAACCTAGGCTCCAAACGCTCCGATAATAGCCCCCATCACCACGAGGACCGCAAGCCAGTGCCCGATGTCGATCGCGGTCACCACCGGCTTGTCGCCGTGGAACGCCTGGTTGGTGCCGGTGGTCGTGACCACGAAACCGAGCCAGACGAACAGTGCGCTGATAATGCCGCCCCTGACTGTGATATCGCTCAAATGTCCCATTAGACCGGCGAGCATCCAGGCCATGATCAGGCAGGACACCCCGGCGATGATGAATGGCATCGGCGTCGGCTTGCAGTCTTTCTGCTTCTTCTTGCCGAGAGCCTCCATCCAGACCTTGCCGAACACCGTGTACCATCCCCAGCCCACCAGGAACCCGGCGATCGCGGCGATGGCGACGGCCATGTAATTCATTGTGATCTGCATCTTCCCCCCCTGTAGTTATGCCAAATGTCAGTCGGATGAATTGGGTGGCTTGGCGAGGCCGCCCATCCTGCAAACGATACCCCATTCTCGCGCCGAAACCGGCTGCACCGACAGCCGCGAATTTCTGACCAGCACCATGTCTTTTAGCGCTGGCGTCGCCTTGATCTCGGCGAGCGTGACGGGTCGCGGCAAATCGGTAACGGCCACCACGTCGACGCACTCCCAGGCTTCGTCGGTCGAATCTGGGTGGGCTTCTTTCGACACCTTGACGATACCGACAGCCTGCTTGGCGTCGCCGGTCTCATAGAAGAAACCGAGATCGCCCTTCTTCATCGCGCGCATATGGTTCCGCGCCTGAAAGTTCCGTACGCCGTCCCATTCGGCGCCCTTCTTGCCTTCGCGCTTTTGCTGATCCCACGACCAGCAATCGGGTTCGGATTTGAGCAGCCAATAGGCCATTTCGCCCCCTCACTCCTCCTCGTCCGGCGCGTTGATCGTCCAGAGCCACGGCCTCACCTCGACCGCGGCGAAAACCCCGGCCTTGGCGAATGGATCGCCCTCTGCGATGGCGCGTGCGGCTTCAAGCGATGCGGCCTCCACCACGATCAGGCTGCCGTTCATGGCGACGCCGTCCTCCTCGGTGAACGGCCCGGCCAGCACCACAATGTCTCCGAGGCTCTTGAGATACTCGAGGTGCAACGGCCGGTTAGCCTTGCGGACCGGCCAGGCGCCGGGTTTGTCGGTGCAGATCAGCGCATACAGCATGGTTTCCCCCCAATCCAAGCTATTGCGCGGGAACGGTGCTGTCCATGGTTGCGAGGCTAGCTCTCGGCCCGGAGCGGCCTCGAAAGCAGCGCTTCGATGGCTTCATCGACGGTCGCCCGCTTGGTGACGACGGCATCAACGGCGGACGCAATGGGCATCTCGATACCCCGCGACTTAGCCAGTTCGGCCAGCGCCCGGGCCGTATAGAGTCCTTCCGTCACGCTCTGCCGTCCTTTCAGCGCCTCGGCCAGACTGCGTCCCTGGCCAAGCGCCAGCCCGAGCGACATGTTGCGCGATTGCGGGCTGCCGCAGGTGAGCACCAGATCGCCGAGCCCGGAAAGTCCGGCCAAAGTCTCGCGCTTCGCGCCGAACGCCGCCCCGAACCGCACCATCTCGGCGAAGCTGCGCGCCACGAGGGCCGCATGCGCGCTCGCGCCGAGTTGCTTGCCCGTCACGATGCCGGCGGCAATGGCATAGACGTTCTTCACCGCGCCGCCGACCTGCACGCCCGCCATGTCCTCGCTCCAATAGCAGCGGAACGGCGCATGACTGAGCGCGCGCGATAAAGCAGCACCTTGCTCCTCGTCCGGCGCGCCCAACGTCACCGCCGCGGGCAGTCCCCGCGCGATCTCTGAGGCGAAGCTTGGGCCTGACAACACGGCAAGCGAAGCGTCGGGCAATTCCTCCGCCACGACTTCCGAGAGCAGCTTTCCGGTCGATTGCTCGAAGCCCTTCGAGCAGATCACCAGCGGTTGATCGCCTCGGGAAAATTGCGCGAGCTCGGCTGCGATACCGCGCACGGCTTGCGACGGCGCGACCAGCAGCAATAGATCGCAGCTCGCGACCTCGTTGAGGTGCGACGTTGCTTCGATCGCGGGGTCGAGCGGAACGCCCGGCAGAAATGTGCGATTGACGTGAAGCTTGTTGATGTCCTCGACGGTCGAGGCTTCGTACGCCCAGATCAAGGCATCGCGGCCCGCGCGCCGCGCGGTCATGGCGAGCGCGGTTCCCCAGGCGCCGCCACCGATAATGCCAACAGTCTGCAAGGCCATGGGCCGCTCGCTATCCTTTGCCAGCGCCTGTCATACAGGAAAGCGATGCCCTGCTGGAAGCGACCCTCATATTAGGCCTTTACCCCTGCGCCAAGCGCCGGAGGCGCATCGGGGTCGAGCGGCCAGCGCGCTTTGGTGGCTGCGTCCATTCCATCCACGAGCCCGAGCGCGAGACGCTCCGCCCCGGCCCAGGCCACCATCGCGGCATTGTCGGTGCAGAGCTCGATCGGCGGAACGTAAAGCTGAAACTTCTCCGCCGAGCAGAGTTTCTCCAGCGCCTCCCTCAAAGCTTGATTGGCCGCAACGCCGCCGGCGACGACGAGGGCCGCTTGCGCGTCATCTCCGAGCCGGTTGCGGTAGAGCGCCATTCCGACTCGGGTCCGGTCGGCGACGATCTCGGCGACCGCCGCCTGGAAACTCGCGCAGAGATCGGCCACGTCTTGATCGCTCAACGGCTCACGATCCTTGGCCGCGTGCCGGAGTGCCGTCTTGAGGCCGGCAAGCGAGAAATGCGGCTCTGGCCGTCCCAGCATCGGGCGCGGCAGTTTGACGTTGGGCTTTCCTTTCGCCGCGCACGCTTCGACGGCGGGCCCACCTGGATAGCCGAGACCGAGAAGTTTCGCCGCCTTGTCGAAGGCCTCACCCAGAGCGTCGTCCAATGTGGTGCCGAGCCGTGTATAGCGTCCGACGCCCTCGACAATGAGAAGTTGCGTGTGGCCGCCCGAGACGAGAAGCAACAGATAGGGAAAGTCTAGCCCATGGGTCAGGCGCGGCGTCAGCGCATGGGCTTCGAGATGATTGACCGCGATAAAGGGGAGGTGGCGTGCGAGCGCGATGGCCTTGCCGGTGACCACGCCCACGATCAATCCGCCGATCAGCCCGGGCCCCGCCGTCGCCGCGACCGCGTCAATATCGTCCCAACCCATCTCGGCGTCCGCGAGCGCTTTCGCGATGGCGGTATCCAACAGCTCGATATGGGCGCGCGCGGCGATCTCGGGCACCACGCCGCCATAGCCCGCATGAAGCTCAAGCTGCGAGCGGACCACATTCGACAGGATCGTGCCGCGGCCGCTTGCGTCGCGACGGACGATGGCCGCCGCCGTCTCGTCACAGCTCGTTTCGATGCCGAGCGTCACAAGTGCTCTGTTGTTCGCTTTCACCAAAACCCCAACGCTTGTGTCATTCCCGCGAAAGCGGGAATCCAGTAATCCTCACCATTAGTAATATGATAACAGACCCAATTGGTTACTGGATGCCCGCTTTCGCGGGCATGACAACCGAGAGCAAGTCATTGCGAACACGTCCACTTCTGATCGGCACCCGCGGCAGCCCGCTCGCCCTTTGGCAGGCGAACCATGTGCGCGGCCTCTTGATTGCCAATGGGCTGCCCCAGAGCGAGATCGATTTCGCCGTGATCAAGACCTCGGGCGATACCATCCAAGACGTGGCGTTGCGCGAATTCGGCGGCAAGGGCTTGTTCACCAAGGAGATCGACGAGGCGTTGCTTGGCGGTCGTATCGACCTCGCCGTCCATTCCATGAAGGATTTGCCGACCGAACTGCCGAGCGGAATTGCGATCGGCGCCACACTCCGCCGAGGCGACGTTCGTGACGCCCTGATCACGCGAGATGGGCAAAGCCTCAAGCAGCTTCCGTCCAGGCGCGGTGCTTGGCACGTCCTCGCTGCGCCGGCAGGCACAGATCCGCCGGCTCCGCCCGGATCTCGAGATCGTCGACTTTCGCGGCAACGTCGACACAAGACTGCGGAAGCTCGATGAGGGTAAAGCCGAAGCCACCGTGCTCGCGCTCGCCGGCCTCGATCGTCTCGGTCTGAGCAATCACGTCACCGAGATTCTTTCCACGGACCTGATGCTTCCTGCGGTAGCGCAAGGTGCCATCGGCGTTGCGATGCGCGAGATGGATGCAACGGTCGCCGCGCTGCTCGCGCAGCTCAACGACATCACGACAGCGACAGCCGTCGCTTGCGAGCGGAGCTTTCTCAAAGTGCTCGATGGCTCCTGCCGCACGCCGATCGCGGGCCTCGCCGAGATCGAAGATGATCTGCTTCGGTTTCGCGGCCTCATCCTCACGCCGGACGGCAAGACCTGGCATGAAGTGGATATGTCTGGGCCGGTAGCCGATGCGGTCAGCATCGGCATCGATGCGGGTAAAGATCTGCTCGCGAGCGCCGGGCCGGATTTTCTAACCGACTTCCGCGCGGGCTGATCCGATGCGCCTGCTCGTCACCAGACCGGAACCGGACGCGAGCCGCCAGGCCGAGCAGCTCCGCGCCATGGGACACGAGCCGGTGCTCGCGCCGCTGTTGACGATCGAGATGTTGCCCGGAGTGGCGCTCCGTCTGGACGGGGCGCAAGCCGTAATTGTCACCAGCCGCAATGTGCTGCGCGCCGTCGCCGCGCGTCCAGAACTGATCGAGGCTCGGGACCTTCCGCTCTACGCCGTTGGCGACGCTACGGCCCGAGCGGCCGCCGAGCTTGGCTTTCGCCAAATCGTCGCCGGGCCCGGAACCGGGGAGGAATTGGCCGACTTGATCGCCCGCGAACTCGACCCCGCAAAGGGGCGTTGGTGCATCTGGCAGGTGGGATGCTGGCCTTCGACATGAAATCTGCGCTCGAAGCCAAGGGCTTCACAATTCGCCAGCCGGTGCTCTACCAGGCCGTTCCCGCGGAAGCGTTGCCGCCGGAGGCCTTGAAGCTATTGCGAGAGGGCCGGCTCGACGGGGCAATCTTCATGTCGCCGCGAACTGCGGCCATTTTTGCCGGTCTGATGGCGGCTGAGGGAGCGGTAACGCAAGCTTCGCAGTTGCGCTGTTATTGTCTGTCGCAATCGGTCGCCGAAGCGCTGGGATCCCTTGGCGCCACGGTCGCGGTGGCAGCCCATCCGCGTGAGGAAGAACTCCTTGCCTTGATCGCGGGCTAGGCGGCATCTTCGAGGTTGAATCGGCGTCGAAAAAGAGCAGCGTGGCGAAGCGAAATGACAGGTTTTGGCGATAGCAAACGGCCGGCGCCCACCATTGAGGGCAAAGCGACCGAAATCGTGGAGCCAAAGGACGAGGCCTCGGCTGCCGATGCTGCGCCAGACGTTGCCTCCACGGAATCGGCAGGGGAGCCGGAGCAGCCACGCCCAAAGGCGAAGGCGCCGCCAAGAACCAGCATGCCCGAGCTCAAAAGCTTCGTCACGCACCTCGCGGCGGGACTGCTCGGCGGCTTGATCGCCGTGCTGGCGCTTTCCTTCTTTGGGAACAAACTCCCGGCGCGGAACGAGACGGCCGCCCAGCCTGATCTCAGCAAGATCGAGCAGAGGATCGGCGCCCTCGAATCCGCACCGAAGGGCGCCGTGGACTTGAGCGCCCTCGATCAGCGTGTTCAGGCGCTCGAGACCAAAGCGCCGGAACCGGCTCCGGCGCCCGATCTCTCGGAGCTGAATGGCCGCGTCGCGCGTTTGGAAGCGTCACTGAAGACGCTGGGCGAAACGGCGAGCGCGGGTGGTTCTGTTGCCGATGCCGCCGCTCTCGATGCGAAGCTCGGCGAGCTCGAACAAAGATTGCAAGCGCGGGTCGACGCTAAGCTCGCCGAAGACGAGACCTCGGACCAGTCAATGCGCTCGACGAGATGAAAAGCGAGATCGCCGATCTCAATGCCAAGATCGGCGCGCTCTCAGTGGCCGAGCGCGGCGCGGACCAGGAGGCGTCAAACGCGCAATCCGCGGCATCGGTTCTGGCGCTCGCGAATTTGCGCGCCGCCATCGACTCCGGGCGCCCCTATACAACGGAGCTTGCGTCGCTCCGCTCGCTCGCGCCGAGCATCGGCAATTTCGGCGCGCTTACAGCTTTCGCCGAGCAAGGCATCCCGACGCTCGCTGAGCTGACCACATCGTTCAAGACCGCGAGCGATACCGCGATCGGCGCGGTGCCGGCGCCAGCCTCGCAAGATGAGTCCTTCTTCGGCAGTGTGCTGCAAAGCGCGAAGTCCATGGTCAAGGTGCGACGCATCGATGGCGATGCCACTGGCGACGACGCGGACGCCGTGCTGGCGCGCGCTGGCGCCAAGCTCAAGCAGGGCGACCTCGTCGGCGCGATCCAAGCGGCCGAGGGGCTGCAAGGCCCGCCGCGACAGGCGCTGGCGTCGTGGATCGATGAAGCTCGGGCCCGCGCCTCCGCCGAGCGACACGCTAAGCCGTCTTGAAACCGACCTCCGCCAACAGGCGGCAACCGCCACGCCCGCGCAGACTGAAAGCCCATGATTCAGATCTTCGTTTTCGTCGTTTGTGTCGTGGCTGCCGCAATCGGCCTTGCCTGGTTTGCGGATCGGCCCGGCACGGTCAACATCGAATGGCTCGGCTATCAGATCGAGACCAGCGCCTTCGTCGCCACCATTGCCATCCTCTCGATCGTGGGCCTGTTGCTTTTGCTCTGGTCGCTGTTCCGCTTTCTCGCGACGCGGCCTGCGGCCCTTACCGCCTTTCTGAAGGAGCGCCGCCGCAAGCAGGGCTTCGAAGCCTTGAGCCGCGGCCTCGTCGCCATCGGCGTCGGCGATCGCTTGCTCGCGCAGAAATATGCCGGGATTGCGCGCCGTACCCTGCCGAATGAGCCTCTGACGGCGCTGCTCAGGGCGCAGGCCGCCCAGCTCAAGGGCGATGCAAACGCCTCGCGCCGCGCCTTCGAGGCGATGCTCGATCGGCCCGAGACGGAGCTGTTGGGCTTGCGTGGCCTGTTTCTCGAAGCCGGCCGCCGGGGCGACGGTGAAGCGGCGCGCGCCTTCGTCGAGCAGGCGGTACGTCGCGACCCGCAGCTTGGCTGGAGCGTCAACGCTTTGTTCGACATGCAGGCCCGCGCTGGAGATTGGGCTGGCGCCCTCGACACCCTTTCCATCGCCCGCCAGCACGGCCATGTCGATATTGCCACGGCACAACGCCGCCGCGCCGTACTCCTGACGGCGGAAGCGCGCGACGCGGAGACTTCGTCACCAGAGAAGGCGCTGGCTCTCGCGACCGAGGCCTTGAAACTTGCGCCATCGCTCATTCCGGCGGCCGAGATCGCCGGCCGCGTGCTTGCGACCAAAGGCGAGAGCAGGCTTGCATCGCGCCTCGTCGCGCGGACCTGGAAGCTCGCGCCGCACCCGGACCTCGCGCTCGTCTACGCTTACGCCAAAGCTGGCGATGCACCGCGCGAACGGCTGAAGCGGGTGAAATATCTGGCAAGCCTCGCCCCCGGAGACATCGAAGGCCAGATCGCCATCGCCATCGCTGCCATCGAGGCTCATGATTGGCAGGAGGCGCGGCTGGCTTTGGCGCCTTATCTGGAAGACCGGCCCCCTTCACGAATCTGCGCCCTGATGGCGTCTATCGAAGCATCGGACGGCGACAGGGGCCGTGAGCGCGAATGGCTGGCGCGGGGATTGCGGGCACCGCGCGACCGCGCCTGGATCGCCAACGGCTATGTGTCGGATCGCTGGCTGCCCGTGTCGCCCGTCACCGGTGCGGTCGATGCCTTCGAATGGAAGGCGCCGGTCGATGCCATCGGGCGCGGCGATGAGAGCCTCGTGATCGAAGAGCGCTTCGAGCCGCTTCCGAGCGGCAGCCAACCGCGCATCGACCGTGCTGCCGCCGTAATCGACCTGACCGAAACCGCGCCGCGGGGAGACACGCCGCCTCCGCCACGGTCAAGCCCGCAGCCGAGGCCCGAAATCTACGCGCCGCCGCCGGTGCCGGACGATCCCGGCATCTCGCAAACCGAAGCCGACGAGAGCCCGAGCTCGCTCGAGCGCTTCCGCACCGCGCATATCCGCTGAGGCTGGTTGGACTTGCCCTACTTGCATCCCACCTTCCTTGCCGCTAAGCCAATTGCCGCGTCGATGGCGGGTAGCGAATCTTTACCGGCGGGTCGCCATAGTCAGCCAAGGCCGCAATAGCTCAGTCGGTAGAGCGGCGCATTCGTAATGCGTAGGTCGGGGGTTCGAATCCCTCTTGCGGCACCATTTTCCTCCGAGAGTTTTGGTACATAGGGCGTTGCGCGTCTAGGCGGCAGCACCTGATCATTTGCTGTGCTTTTCGTCGGGTGTCGTAACCGCTCGACGGGCCAAATCGGCCGTTTCGCTGGGCCCTTTGTTTGGCACGCCGGTTGCTGGTTAATGGGAGTGGCTGGCGTCACCGAAATTGGCCCGATTGGGCCCTTCCGCTGCGGGTGTCTTAACCTGCCCCTAGGAAGTTGGGATTAACCTTCAAAGGAGTTGAGTCGCTGGCCTGTTGGTTTGAAAAAATTTAGTGTTTTGCAGCAAAGACTTAGAGGACGCAGGACTATTACTTCCCGGTTCGAATAGCTAAATTCCTGCGTCAAACGGACTACCCACGGCGACCACTTTGTGGTCGCAATGTTCGGCAACAAACGGGGCCAATGATGAGACAGTCCGACACTCAAGACGGCGACGAGCCCGGTTCAAGCCTTCGCGGGCATGGCTGGCGTTTCGCCCTCGGCGTTCTTCTCATCGTCGGCGGCTATGCGGCCTGGCCGTTCATCCCCGCCGCCTTCGAGGCCGATCTAGAGCCGGCCGCCAAATCCGTCCTCACCGGTCTGCTCGGCGCCACGCCCTTCCTGACCAAGGTCATGGCCGTCGCCCTGATGGGCCGGCCCGCCTACGAACTCTTCAAGCGCAATGTCTGGAATTACGTGCGCGTCCGCATCGCCCGCAGCTAACCGCACCTCCGTCTATCAGCTCAGTCTGCCTTCAGCGCGCGTGTCAGCCGCGCCCATTCTTCCTCGTCGCGAGGGATGCCGAAGCGGAGCCACGTCCGCATGTTCGCTGAAGCGGCGAACGAAAATTCCGGCCCGTCCCAGCGCCTCGAAAATTTCGCCGGCGCGCTCGCTCGCCACCAGGCGAAACAGCAACGTGCCCCCGACAAGCTTTAGCGCCCGCGCCGCGAAGCAGCGTGTCCAGCCTGCCGGCATCGGCGGCGAGCCGATCCCGAATCGTCTCCTTCCAAGCGGTATGAGCAAAGGCGTTTCTGCCGATCTCGATCGCGGGTCCGGAGACTTGCCAGGGACCGAGCGCCTCGCGGATCGTCTCGGCGATTCCGGACCGCGCCAGCGCAAAGCCGAGCCTCAAGCCGCCGAGCCCGTAGGTCTTGGAGAAGGAGCGCAGGATCACCAGCCCGACCTCGGGCAGCGACGGCGCCAGGCTCAAAGACGGATCTTCGAAATCGGCGAAGGCTTCATCGACAATCACCAGCGGATGACCTTCTTCTTTGCGAAGATGCGCGAGGATGTGTTTCGGCTTCAAGCAGCGCCCGTCGGGATTGTTCGGGATTGCAAATCACCAGCGCGTCGGCGCCGCGTGCCTCCGCGAGACTTGCGACCATCGTCACGCGCGATCCCGCCGCGGCGAAGGCGGACGCATAGCCTCCGAACGTCGGCCCGAGGATCGCGACAGTGGCGGGACGAAAGACAAGGGGCAGCGCCGAAATCAGGCTCTGGCTTCCAGGTGCCGCCACCACCATGGACCCATCGCTTACCCCATAGGCTTGCGCCGCCGCTGCTTCCAGAGCAGTGATGGCGCTTGGTTCGGGAAGTCGCGTCCAGGAATCTTCGCCGAGCGGTGGAATTGGATAGGCGAACGGGTTGATGCCGGTCGAAAGATCGATGAAGGGTTCTGGCGCCTCTGGAAACAGGCGTCGCGCTGCGTCGAGACTGCCGCCGTGCTCGGCCGGATCCGACCGGCTTGCGATGGGAATGTGATCCATGGGCCTCGGCTTCAATCTCGCTCTCATTACCGCGGCGCTGCTGTTCGAAGCGGTGGTCGGTTACCCGGACTTCGTCTACCGCATCATCCGCCATCCCGTGGTCTGGATGGGAGCGCTGATCGATTGGCTTGATTCGCGCCTCAACCGCCCAAGCATGCCTGAAGCCAAGCGCCGCCTCAACGGAGCATTGGCGCTTGTCGTCTTATTGCTGGCAACGCTGTTGCCGGCCGCCGCAATTCAGTTCGGCCTTCTGCATATTTTACCGAAGGCCGACGCCGTGATCTTTCTCGCCATCGCCGCCAGCGCCTTCATCGCGCAAGTCAGTCTCTATGACCATGTGCGCGACGTGGCCGACGCGCTCGAAGGGCAGGGGCTCGATGCCGCGCGCGAGACGCTCGCCGAGATTGTTGGGCGCGATACCATCAGCCTCGATGAGGCCGGCGTTGCGCGTGCTGCGATCGAAAGTCTCGCCGAGAATTTTTCCGACGGCGTTGTCGCGCCAAGCTTGTGGTGCGCGCTGCTCGGATTTCCCGGCATCGTTGGCTACAAGGCGGTCAATACCGCGGACAGCATGATCGGGCACAAGACGGAGCGTTTCGCCGCCTTCGGCTGGGCGTCCGCCAAGCTCGACGACTGGCTCAATCTTCCGGCCTCGCGGCTCTCCGTGCTGTGGATCGCGCTTGCCGCTCTGTTGCATCGCGGCGCGAGCGCGCGAGGGGCGCTGAGGATCGCGTGGCGGGACGCGAGCCATCATCGCTCGCCGAATGCCGGCTGGCCTGAAGCGGCGTTTGCCGGCGCGCTCGGCTTCAAGCTTTCGGGCCCCCGCTCTTATGAGGGCGCGATGACCGAAGAACCTTGGCTCGGCGAGGGGAGGGCTGATCTCACCGCGAGCGACATTCGCCGCGCGCTGTCGCTCTATCGCACCTCCTGCGCGCTGCAGATCGCCTTCTACGCGCTTCTGCGCGCTCATCGTGCTAGCTTGAGCAGCCGATCGATCTCGACATGGGCTTCGAGATGCTCGGCCAGCGCATCGAGCGCGGCCTCCACCTGAGCATCGTGGCTGAGTTCTGAAGCTGAGCCCCCGAGTCGCTCGATCCATGCGGAGCGTTGCCGATCATCGTTGAAAAATCCATGGAGATAGGTGCCTGCGACGCGGCCGTCAGCGGAGATTGCGCCATCGCTCCTGCCGTCGTTGAAGCGGATCAAGGGCGATCTGTGCCCGGTCCGGTCGTCCGCCCCATATGCATTTCATAGCCGCGCACCGGAACGCCATCCCTGAACAGTGAAGCCCTCGACGTCTTCCAGCGTCTTCTCTCCGGAGATCGTCGTCTCGACATCGAGCAGGCCAAGCCCGGCCACCGCGCCAGGCTTGCCCTCGATGCCGTCCGGGTCGGCGATGGTCGTGCCGAGCATCTGATATCCGCCGCACAGCCCGAGCACGCGCCCGCCATGCCGCACATGCGCGGCGAGATCGATGTCCCAACCTTCGCTCGCGCATCGTCGCGAGATCCGCGATGGTCGCTTTCGATCCCGGCAACACCACGAGATCGCAAGTGTGGAAGCGGGCGTCCGCGCTCGACCATGATCAGATCGACCGCCGCGTCGGACGCGAGCGGATCGAGATCGTCGAAATTGGCGATGTGAGGGAGCAGGGGCACCACGACCTTGATGCCGCCAGTGCCGCGAGGGCGGCCAATCGCGGTGAGATCGTAGGCATCCTCGGCCGGTAGGCGTCGCGCGCCGTCGAAGAACGGCACCAGCCCGAGCGGCGCCCAGCCTGTGCGCGACGCGATTTCTTTCATGCCGTCGGCGAACAGCGAGATGTCGCCGCGCATGCGGTTCACAATGAAGCCTTCGACCAGTTTCGCATCGTCGGGATCGAGCACCGCCTTGGTGCCGACCAGGCTCGCGATCACCCCGCCACGGTCGATGTCGCCGACGATCACCACCGGAACATCGGCGGCGCGGGCAAAGCCCATATTGGCAATGTCGTTCTTGCGGAGATTGATCTCCGATGCGCTGCCGGCGCCCTCGACCAGAACGATCTCGGCCTCGTCCTTCAACTTGCCGAAGCTCTCCAGCACAAAGGGGAGGAGCTTCGGTTTCAGCTCCTGCATCTCCCGTGCGGTCGCTTTGCCGTAAGACTTTGCCCTGCACCACGATCTGCGCGCCGATTTCGCTTTGCGGCTTCAATAGCACCGGGTTCATATGCACCGACGGCTCGACTCCGGCCGCGCGGGCTTGCAGCGCCTGCGCGCGTCCGATCTCGCCGCCTTCCTTGGTGACGGCGGCATTATTCGACATGTTCTGCGGCTTGAATGGACGTACCGCGATGCCGCGTTTCACCAGCGCCCGCGCCAGCCCCGCGACAAGCAGAGATTTACCGACGCTGGAGCCAGTGCCTTGCAGCATGATGGCGCGTGCCGCCATCAGAACTCGATGCCCTCTTGCGCCTTCACCCCTTGCGCGAAATGGTGCTTCACCAACGTCATCTCGGTGACGAGGTCTGCCGCCTCGATCATCGCCGGCTTGGCGTTCCGTCCCGTCACCACGATGTTGAGATCGGGGCGGCGCGCTTTCAGCGTTTCGACCACCTCATCGAGCGGCAGATAGTCGTAGCGAAGCGCGATATTCAGTTCATCGAGCACGAGCAGCTTCAGCGCGGGGTCCTGCATCAGCGTCTTCGCCGTCTCCCAGGCTTTGGCCGCCGCCGCCATGTCGCGCGCTTTGTCTTGCGTTTCCCAGGTGAAGCCTTCGCCGAGCGTATGCCACTCCATCAGCGGGCCGAAGCCCTCCAGCACCTTCCGCTCGCCGGTATCCCAGGCGCCTTTGATGAATTGCACCACCGCGCATTTCTTCCCGTAGCCGAGCATGCGCAACACCAGCCCGAAGGCCGCCGTCGACTTGCCCTTGCCCGTGCCGGTATGAACGATGAGCAGGCCCTTCTGCGCGATGGCCTTGCCCGCGACTTCGGCATCTTGTGCCGCTTTCCGCTTCGCCATCTTGGCGCGATGGCGTTCTTGTTCGGCATTCTCGTCTGCGTCTGACATCATTGCCCCGGCTTTATCGTGAGAGGGAGTCCCGCCACCATCAAGATGACCTTTCCCGCCATCGCGGCGAGATGCTGGTTGAGTGTGCCGGCCTGGTCGCGGAAGGCACGGCCGAGCGGCGTCTCCGGGACGACGCCGAGCCCGACCTCATTGGCGACGGCGATCG
>CAVXQX010000016.1:0-91961 GCA_963764005.1 uncultured Alphaproteobacteria bacterium
GTAATGCGCGGCGATGGCTTCGGCGACTAACGGGTCCTCTTGCTGATCGAGCGCGTAATAGCGGCCCATCACGCCTTGCAGCTCCGGGAACTCGCCGACCATGCCGGAGACAAGGTCGGCCTTGGCCATGATGGCGGCACGCTCGGCAAGATCGGGATCGGCGCCGACCAGAGGGGCGAGCTCGCGGGCCAACATCCGCACCCGCTGAATGCGATCGTATTGCGTGCCGAGCTTCTCGTGGAACACGACATCTTTCAGCTTCGGCACCCAGATTTCGAGCCCGATGTCGCGGTCCTGATCGTAGAAGAATTTGGCATCGGACAGGCGCGCGGCAATCACGCGCTCATTGCCCTCGACGATGGATTTGCCGCCATCCTCGGCCTGAAGATTGGCGACTAATATGAATTGGTTAGCGAGGCTTGCTCCGCGCTTCAGCGAGAAACATTTCTGATGCGCCTTCATCGAAGTGGACAGCACCTCTGGCGGCACTTCCAAAAAGCTTTCGTCGAAGGCTCCCATCAGCGGCACCGGCCATTCGGTCAGTCCAGCATTCTCGGCGAGCAGCGCCTCGTCCTCGACGAGGTCGAGCTTTTCCTTCTTCGCCAGCGCGCGTGCGGCATTGGCGATCAGCTTGGCCCGGTCGGAGGCGTCGAGGATGACGAAAGCCTTGCGCAGTTTCTCGGCATAATCGGCGAAGTTCTTCACGGCAAAGGACTTCGGCGCCATGAAGCGATGGCCGCGCGTCTCGTTGCCGGTGGCGATGCCATCGATTTCGAAAGGCACGATCTTGCCGTCGAGGAGGCAGAGGATGGAGTGCAGCGGGCGGACCCAGCGCGAGCTGCCGTTGCCCCAGCGCATCGATTTCGGCCAAGGGAAGCTCGCGACGATCGCGGGCACGATCGCAGCCACGACTTCCTCGGCGGCGCGGCCCGGGCGCTCAATGCGGGCGACGTAGAAATCGCCCTTCTTGTCCTGTTGCAGCTCGGCGTCCTTGATCGATTTCAATCCAGCCGATTTGAGGAAGCCCTGGATGGCAGCGTCGGGCGCGCCGACGCGCGGTCCCTTCTTCTCTTCCGATGTATCCGGCGAACGCTTCGGCAGACCGTCGATGACCACGGTCAGCCGGCGCGGCGTGACGAAAGAACGGACGGTCTCGAACGCAAGTCCCGCATCCTTCAAGGCGTCGCCGAGAAATCGCGCGAGTTCGTCGGCGGCGCGGGCTTGCATGCGCGCCGGGATTTCTTCGGAGAATAGTTCGAGTAGGAGTTCAGCCATGGTCTAGCCGATGCGGTTATGGAAGCCGAGATCGTAATCGGTAATGGCGAAGACCAGCAGGTCCCGCTCAAGCCGATAAGGAATCACGCTTAAGATGAGATCGGATTGGGCGCCTGCGGCGGGTAGCAGTGGCACCAACACATGCGCGGGTATCGTGTCGAGAAAATCATAGAAGCGCATGAAGGCGCCCTTGCCATGCTCGACATTGAACGCGCCGACCGCCCAGGAGATCGGCAACTTGCCCTCGTCGGTATAGTCGAGATAAAGCGCGAAACTCGACAGCTCTCCCGCGAATGGCGTCAGCGCCGCGCGTAGATCGGCGTTGTCGATCTCGGAGACCGACAAGCTCGCATCGAGCTTCAGCATGAGTTGGAAACTTTGCGGCGTCGCGCGCCAAACGCGGCCGGTCCAGGATCGGAGCTTGGGTTTCAGCGCAGGGGTGCGATGCTGCGGCGGCGCGTTGTGCTCATCGCGATAGACTTCAAGCATGGGCGCCGCCAGCTTCGGTCTTGAGCCAAGCAGCGCAGCAGGCCTTGGCGAGATCGCGCACGCGCAAGATATAAGCCTGCCGCTCGGTCACCGAGATCACGCCGCGCGCATCGAGCAGATTGAAAATATGCGAGGCCTTGATGCATTGGTCGTAGGCCGGCAGCACCATCAGATGCTTGTCGCCTTTGTCACCCTTGGCCAGCAGCGATTTGCACTCGGCCTCGGCGTCGCGGAAATGATCGAGCAGGAGCTTGGTGCCGGCGTATTCGAAATTGTAGCGCGAATATTCCTGCTCGCTTTGCAGGAACACGTCGCCATAGGTCACCTTGTCCTTGCCTTCGCCTCCGTTGAAATTGAGATCGAAGACATTGTCGACGCCTTGCACATACATGGCGAGACGCTCGAGCCCGTAAGTGAGCTCGCCCGCGACCGGATCGCAATCGAAGCCGCCGACCTGCTGGAAGTAGGTGAATTGCGATACCTCCATGCCGTCGCACCAGACTTCCCAGCCGAGACCCCAGGCGCCGAGCGTCGGGCTCTCCCAATCGTCCTCGACGAAGCGGATGTCGTGGTTGTTGGGGTCGATGCCGATGGCGTAGAGGCTCTCAAGGTAGAGATCCTGGATGTTGGCGGGCGACGGCTTCAGCATCACCTGGAACTGGTAATAATGCTGGAGCCGGTTCGGGTTCTCGCCGTAGCGGCCGTCTTTGGGCCGGCGCGAGGGCTGGACGAAGGCGGCACGCCAGGGCTTGGGTCCGAGCGCCCTGAGGATGGTTGCGGGATGAAAGGTCCCTGCCCCCATCTCCATGTCGTAAGGCTGGAGGATGACGCAGCCCTGGTCGGCCCAATAGCGCTCAAGCTTCAGGATCAAATCCTGGAAGGACAGCTTCTGCGTTTCCGGCTTGGAAGATTTGGTCATTTGGCCATTAGGGGCGAATTGCGGGCGGCTAAGGGGCTCGATTGGCCCGCACGCTATTAGCCTCAATGCCGAAGGGTCAAGCGCCAGAGGGGGTAAGGGCGACCGTAAGGCTCGGTTCACCTCTCCCCGCCGGGGAGAGGTCGCGCGCTATTGGCGCGGGTGAGGGGAAATCAGGGCTCACTCCACACGCGGACTCTCGGCAATGGGGAGAGGGGAGCACTCTGCCGCCTGATAGCCCTAGCCTTGTTTTGGCCGGTAGATGCCGCTCAAGGGGTCGCGTTCCAAATGGCACGATGCTGTCGGCGTCGCGGCGCTCCATGGCCTCTTTGGCGCGTTTCAGCTCGCCGGCGATACGCATGCGCTCCCGCGTGTACCAGCGGCGGGCGACCATGAGGCCGGCGGCGACAGCAGCAAGGAACAAGACTTGCGGCATGGCTCTATAATCCAAAGCGCGACCAGAGCGCGCGGGTCTCTACAGCCGAAATAAGATCGTCGGCGAGGCCGGAAGTTGCAAGGCCAAATCCGAACGACCGCTCACTCGCGGCAATGCCATGCTTGCGGCGGAACCAGCTCCGCTCAGGCGTCACCAGCTTGAAGCGCACGTCCTCGCCGTAGAGCTCGCGCATCTTGCCGCGCAAATCCGCGAGGCCATCGATCAGGCCAAGCTCGACGGCTTTCTTGCCCGACCAGAACTCGCCGGTGAAGAGGCTGTCTCCGGCGGCTTCGATCTTCTTGCCGCGACGCGACTTGACCAGGGAGATGAACTCGGCGTGCACGTCGGCTTGAATCGATTTCACGCGTTCGACGTCTTCCGGCTTCTCGGGCAGGAAGGGATCGAGAATACCTTTGTTGGCGCCGGCGGTGATGACCCGGCGTTGGATGCCGAGTTTATTGATGAACTCGTCGAGGCCAAAGCTCGCGCTGATCACGCCGATCGAGCCGACGATGGAACTTGCATCGGCGTAGATCGCATCACCGGCGAGCGCGAGCAGATAGCCGCCGGAGGCTGCGACATCCTCGGCGAACACATAGACCTTCAGCCCCTTCTCCTCGGCGAGGCTGCGGATGCGCTTATAGATCAGCGCCGACTGCACCGGCGAACCGCCGGGCGAGTTGATCTGAATGGCGACCGCGGCAGCATTCCGCATCGAGAATGCCTTCTCAATGGCGGATGACGTGGTGGACAGGGAGAGTCCGGGCCGGAGCGGCGTCACCATGCCGATCGTGCCGGAGAAGCGGAGCACGGGAATGAGCGGCCCGGAAGCCACCCAAGAGGCCGGGAGATAGCTCTTCACGGTGTCGAGCCAGCTCGGCTGGTTAATGTCGTTGCGATTTTCCATGGGGCTAAGGTACAGCGGGGCAAGGCTAAATCAAGGCTTGGAATGGGGGCTAGAGCGCGGGTTTGGTTGCTGTAGCGCTTACCAAAACCACAGGCTTTATTCCGGGCGGTTGCAGGCGTAGGCTCCCCGGACAGCACATTTGTGCCCCTGAGCGGAGGTGCGTCATGGTGCATCACATCACAGCAGCGACAGTAACGAAGAAGCCGCAGGCAACGCGTTTGTCGATAGCGGTCCGGACTTTGCTTTTCTCATCGATGCCAATGCCTTTCTCATTTCCGATTCAGGCGGGAACGGAGCCCGCTTCTTGGGCGGGACCGTGGACCGTCACCATCAATGGCGAGGTCGGGGCTTTTGGCGGCGGATTAAGCGGGATATTCGTCCTTCCACCAGTCCGCCACACTAACGATCGGCAAGACCGGGACGGTGTTCAGCGGCGTCGACACGGGCCGGGTTGCCATCGAGTTCGACGGCGCGGCCACCATCGTCAATTTCGGCACGATCGCCGGTGACACCGGATCGATCACCGTAGTGGGCCTCGCGAATATTACCAACGCTGGCTTATTCGTCGGCGACGTTATCACGGGCGGTCAACGCCGACACCTTCACCAACTTCAAGAAGGTCCACCACGTCATCAAGAACGGCACCGTCGATGGCGTGATTGATCTCGGTGGCGGCGCGGATACTTTCAAAGGTGGCGCCAAGAGCCGAAACCGTGCGCGACGGCTGCTGGAGGCGACACCTACAAATTGGGCAACGGCAATGACACTTATATCGCCGTCAATACGGGCAGCGCGACCGGCAGCGACATCGTCAATGGCGGTAAAGGTATCGACACTTACGATGCGAGCGGCGCGGTGGGATTCCTCACCGTCAATTTGAACACGTCACACCACAGCCGGCGACGTCGGAACCGATACGGTCACCAACTTCGAGAATGTGATCGGCGGCAATGGTGGTTGCTCGCTGACGGGCTCGAGCGCGGCCAACAGCCTGATCGGCGGGACGGATAATGATAATCTCGCTGGCCTCGGCGGCCGCGACGTCCTAACAGGTGGAGCCGACGGAGATATCTTCCGCTTCCTGGCACTCTCGGACAGCGGCACGACGAGCGCCACGCGGGACCTTATAACTGATTTCACGCAAGGCGCGCCCGGCGTGAGTGACATTATCGACCTGGGCTCGATCGACGCCAAGACTGGTCGGCATCGCCGGCGGTCGAAGACTTCACGTTCATCGGCGTCAGTAATTTCAGCGGTGTGAAGGGCCAACTGCGACGAGTTGTTCAGACGGCGGCAAGGGCATCGACACCTACGATGCGCCGATGTGGCGGTGTCCGTCAACGTCAATCTCACAACGCCTTCGGTGACGCGACGCCTTGCGCGACACAGGTTCGGAGAACGTGATCGGCGGCAATGGAATCTGGCGACTGTTGACAGGCTCGAACGTCGCCAATAGCCTGACCGGCGGCACCAGCACAGACCTGCTTACCGGCCTCGGTGGTCGTGATCATCCTGACCGGGGGCGACGACGACGACACCTTTCGTTTCGTGGCGCTCTCTGACAGCGGCGTTAAGGCATCGGCGCGCGACCTGATCACCGATTTCACGCAAGGCGCACCGGCGTCGAGGATGTCATCGACGTGGGCGCGATCGACGCCAAGACAGGGGTCGCCGGCGATCAGGACTTCACCTTTATCGGCGTTAGCAACTTCAGCCGGTGTGAAGGGCGAGCTGCGCGAGTCGTTCAGCAGCGGCAACACCATCGTCTCAGGCGACGTGAACGGCGACGGCCACGCCGATTTCAGCATCGCGCTGAAGGGCCACTTCCTGCTGTCGGGCGGCCCCGGCGATTTCACGACGTGGTCTGATCGACGGGCGCCAGCTCGAGCTGGGCACGACGCCGCGAGCCGAAGCGATTTCGTCCGTCGCTGCGTCGACGACCGGGCCAGCTCGCCGCCCTCAACACGAAATGTTGATCGGCCATAAGTCGGTCTCGTTCGCTCGCTAAGAGTTTAGCTGACGGACGGAAGACTCGTCGCGGCGCCCTCTCCTGCAGCGCCGCACCCTGAAGGAGAATCGGAATGAAAAAGACAGTGACGACTTTGATCGCCGCGTTCATCGCGGTGTTGATCGCGCTCCCGCTTGAGCACGGCATTCGCCGGACATGGCGGCGGTGGTGGACATGGCGGCGGCGGTCATATGGGTGGCGGTGGTGGCCACATGGGTGGCGGCCATTTCGGCGGCGGCCAAATCGGCGGCGGCGGAGGCTATGCTTATCGCGGTGGCGTGGGTCGTGGCTATGCCAGCCACAATTGGCATGGCAACAATTGGCACGGCAACAACTGGCACGGCCATAACTGGGCCTACAACAACTACCACGGCCATTACGGACATTACCGTCACTACTCCGGCTGGTATGGCTATGGCTATTGGCCCGGAATCTATGCCGGAACCGGTTACGGTTATCGCCGTTGCTATTCGCCGGTCTATGGCTGGTATCCCTGCCAGAACCGCTATTACGGCTACAACTACTAGAACTTGGCTCTGGTTTTTTAGGCCCGCTTCATATCTGGCGGCTAGGTTTGCCGCTTGATCGGTTGTGCGGCTGGAGGTCTGAAATGAAGCAGAAGCTCGTGACGAGTTTGGTGGCCTTGGGGGCGCTCGCTGCCCTCTTCGTCGCCTTCACCCCTGACAGCGCGTCCGCCGGATGGCGGCGCTGGGGGGGTTATTATGGCGGTTGGGGCGGCCCCGGCGTCAACGTCTATGTCGGCCCGCGCTACGGCTATTACGGCTATGGCTATGGCCGGCCTTACGCCTATTACCCCTATTGGCGCGGACGGCATTTTTATCGCCGGAATTACGGCTGGTACTAGCTGACCGGCGCTAGACCAAGCGCCCACAAGACTTGCAAAGGGCCATTCCCGAGGCCGGGAATGGCCCTTTTGCTTGGCTTTCCCGGTGAACGTCAAATGAATAGCGGTCTCAGGCTCGGTTCAGAGCGCTCCAGCTAAAACTTGCATCATGAGCGAGGGCGCTTCCTCAGCTCAGACCAATCAAAGACGCGAATCCCCGCGTCGCAAGCTGGAGGTTGACCCAATGTTCAAGAAGATCCTCATGACTGCCGCCGCCCTTTCCGCCCTGATGTTTGGCGCCTCTGCGGCCAATGCCCATTACAACAACTATGGCTACAATTATGGTTATAGCCACAACTATCGTACTGCTTACTCCTACTCCTACGACTCCTATCAGCCCACCTGCTATTACAAGTCGATCCCGGTCACCATCCGGGTGTGGAACGACTATTACTGCGAATACACCTACAAGACCGTCTATCGCAGCGTTAAGTCCTGCTACTAGTCGGTTTTGCCCGCGCCCGAGCCCCCGCCTCACACTCGGGCCGTTTAAGAGCCGCCGCCCTCCCCCCGGGCGGCGGCTTTTTTATCTACCGGCCCAAGTTCAAGGCCTCGCCTTCCCGCAAGACTGCTTCGGCCTGGCGCGTATAGGCGCCGTCGGGGCCGTGAAGCACGAGACCGGGCAGGAGGCGCAAAGGAGCGCGGCTGCCTTTCTTCGCCTGGACGATGATCCGCGATGCGGCTGCGCCCTCGGCCGGGAACAGCGGGAAGACCGAAATGCCGCCGCAGCTTCCCTCGAGCATCGAGAGCAGATGCGGAAGCCGCTCGGGCAGATGGATGAGAGTGAGCGTGCCTTTTGCGGCCGTCATGCGCACGAGAAAGCGCAGCCAAGCGTCCAAGCCGTCTTGCTTCATGACATGAGCGGCAGCGCGCTCCGGCGCGGTGCGCACGCTGCCTTCGGCGTGATATGGCGGGTTGGCCATGACGTGATGGTAGCTTTCGGCGACGAGGCCTTTGGCGTCGAGAGATTTGGCTTGGGCGCTCAGATCGGCCTCGATGGCCTTGAAGCGTGCGGCGAGATCATTCCTCGCCGCATTCGATTGCGCGAGGTCACAAAGTTCAGCGTCGATTTCGACGCCGGTGACGCGGGTTCCGGGCACTCTCGCCAGAAGGCAAAGCCCGGCGACACCGACGCCTGCCCCGGCATCGAGCACCTGGTCGCCTTTCTTCGCGGGCACGGCGGCTTGCAGCCACACGGCATCGCTGCCTGAGCGGTGACCTTTTCGCGGCTGAAGCACGGTGATGCGGCCGCCGAGGAAGTCGTCGGCAGTGTTGGCCGCAGAAGCGCCGGCCGGTTCAGGCTTGTTCGTCTTCGGCGAGGGCATGGCCAATTCCGGCCTCGGTGAGGATGCGGCGGGCGCGGGAAGACTGATCTTGCTCCACCAAAACGCGCCGCGGCAAAGCGCCAATGGAGCCTTCCAGCACGCTCATATTCATGTCTGCGACAGTGAAGCCCACGCCTGCCTCCTCCAGAAGTGCGCTGACGAAGGAAATCAACACGGGATCGTTGGAGCGGAGCAATTCCTTCATTTAGCGCTACCCTCGATTGCGACCTATGAGCTTCTTGACCACCCGGCCATACGACCGACTATAGTCCCCAACAAAAGCCATTCGACCTTCAGGAGCAGTCCCTTGGGCGTTGTCGTAAAGCTTTCCGGGTCGCCCGATCCGCGCGCGAGCCTCGCGCCGTTGCTAGCGCTTGTCGAGGAGGACATGGGCCATGTCAACCGCATCATCCTCGACCGCGCCCGCTCCAATGTCGAGCTGATCCCCGAGCTTGCGCGGCATTTGATCAATTCCAGGCGGAAAACGGTTGCGCCCAATGCTGACGCTGGCCACGGCGAAACTGTGCGGCTATGCGGGCGATGGGCATGTGCGACTCGCGGCATCCGTCGAGTTCATGCACACGGCAACGCTGCTGCACGACGACGTGGTCGATGAGAGCGACGTGCGGCGGGGCAAGACAGCGGCGCGGCTGTTATGGGGCAACGAGGCAAGCGTGCTGGTCGGCGATTTCCTGCTGGGCCAGGCCTTCAAGATCATGGTCGATGTCGGCTCGCTTGGGGCCTTGCGCATTCTCTCCGACGCCGCGGCCGTGATCGCCGAAGGCGAGGTGATGCAGCTCATCACCGCCAAGAACACCGAGACGACCGAGGACGACTATCTCGCCGTGATCGACGCCAAGACGGCAGCCTTGTTCGCGGCGGCCGCCGAGGTCGGCGCGGTGATCGCAGGCAGGCCGAAATCCGAAGCCGCCGGTTTGCGGTCTTACGGCCGCAATCTCGGCATCGCCTTCCAGCTGGTGGATGACGCGCTCGATTATTCCGGAGAGCAGGCGACGCTCGGCAAAAGCGTCGGCGACGATTTCCGCGAAGGCAAGCTGACACTGCCCGTCGTGCTGTGTTATCGCCGCGGCAACGAAGGCGAGCGCACCTTCTGGCGGCGGACCATGCAAGACGGCAAGATCGAGGATGGCGATCTCGATCAGGCCATGGCCTATATGCTCGAGCACAACGCCTTGAGCGATACGATGGAGCGCGCGCGTCATTACGGCGCCATCGCCCGCGATGCCATGGCGATCTTCCCGGATTCCGAGGCCAAATCGGCACTGCTCGGGGCCATCGAGTTCAGCGTCGATCGGCCGTTCTAGTTTGACGCGTAATCTTGTCCGAAAAGTCTGCAACTTTTCGGGATTATGCTTTAGCCGAGACTGCCTGCCTTCACCCACCAATTGGATTGCCGCCTCGAAAGTGCAAGGCCAGCACTCGCGGCTTCCTGAGCCGAGTCAAACAGCGCAAAACACGTGGCACCGCTGCCCGATAGCCGCGTCAGGCTCGGGCCGAAATCCGCGAGCAACGCCAGGACTTCGCCGATGATCGGCGCGAGCTTCAGCGCAGGCGCTTCGAGGTCGTTGGCTCGCGCCCGCGCATAGTCGATCAGCTTTGCAAAGCTGCCGTCGAATTGTGGAAGCGCCACGGCAGGTTTGTCATCATCGTCGCGGCACGGCTTGGCATCAAGCGCGGCATAGACTTCGGCGGTCGCGAGTTCGACGCCGGGATTCGCCAGCAGCACGCCACATACTGGGAACCCTGATATTTCACGCACCATTTCGCCGCGGCCGGTCATCACAGCAGGTTTGCTCGCAAGACAGGCCGTGACATCGGAGCCGAGACTGCCCGCGATGTCCACAAGCAGTTTTGACCGAAGCCTGCCCTGATTGGCGCGAGCGAGGAGACGGAGTGCGGCGGCACCGTCGGCGGAACCGCCGCCAACACCGGAAGCGATGGGGAGTTCCTTGATCAGCCGAAAGCGGCCGAGGGTGAGTTCTGGACAGCTCGCTTTTGCAGCTTCCGCCGCGGCAAGGACGAGATTGCCTTCGATGCCGAGCGCCGGGGCAAACGGACCATCGATCTCGAGGCCGAGCTCAGGTCCAGGCTCGAGCTCAACACGATCGCCGAAATCGGTGAATGCGACGAGGCTCTCAAGCTCGTGATAGCGGTCGGGGCGGCGGCCCTTCACCTCAAGGGTGAGATTGAGTTTGGCTGGTGCGGTCTCGTGCAGCATCGCGGCCATCTCAAGAGACCGCCTGGATTAGCCTAACGCTGCAGCTTCTGGGAAGCGTCGCCGGTGCGATCCGCGGCCTTGGTCTCAGGCGTATCGGGGAGGCCGGTCTTGATCTTCTTCTCAAGTTCCACGACCTGCTCGCTCTCGGGTTTCAGCGACAAGGATTGCTGCCACTGATATTTCGCCTCCAGCTTGCGGCCAATGCGCCAATAGGCGTCGCCCAAATGGTCGTTGATGATGGGATCGTCAGGCCTGAGTTCCACGGCGCGCTCGAGCTGCTCGACGGCGGCGGGAAGATTGCCGAGCCGGAAATAGGCCCAGCCGAGGCTGTCGACATAGTAGCCGTCCTCCGGCTTCAGCTTCACCGCTTTACGGATGTAATCCATCGCCGTCTTCAGGTGCATGCCCTGATCGACCCAGGAATAGCCGAGATAGTTGAGCACGACGGACTCATCCGGCGACAGCGCCAGCGCCTTCTTGAGATCGGCTTCGGCGCCGGGCCAGTCCTTGAGGCGCTCGTTGGAGACGCCGCGCGAATAATACAGCGCCCAATTGTCCTTGGTCGGCTTCGAGAGCAGAGCAATGGCCCGCGTATAAGCATCGCGCGCTTCGGCATAGCGCTCATGCGAGCGCATGATGTTGCCGAGCGCATCGAGCGGGCGAATGTCCTTAGGGTTCTTCGCGATCAGGCTGTCGAGCAGCGTCTTCGACTCATCGACGCGCTCCAGCGAGTTCAGCGCGAAGGCCTTTTGGATCTGCACGCTCAACCAAAGCGGCGACGCTTCGGGGATGCGATCGAAGGCCTGCAATTCGAGGTCGTAACGCTTGGCGTTATCGTAGGCCTCGGCCAGCGCGACATGCGCCAGCGGGAAGTCGGGCTTCAGGTACTGCGAGAACTGCAAGAAGATGATGCCCATGTCGAGGCCGCCCTCGCCTGCAAGCGCATCGCCGATGCCGTAGAAGACTTCGGCAAGACCGTCGGTGGGCGAAACCACGAGCAGCGGCGGGACTTGACCCGCGTTGATGTCTTCGAGCAAAGCGCGGCTTAAGGGATGGCCGGCCGTCTTGCTGAGATGGGTCTTCAGCGTCTGCACCGCGAGCTTGCGATTATTCGCATTCACGGCGTGGCGGGCATAGGCCTCGGTCACCCGGAGCGTACCTGGATTTTTCTTGAAGGCACCGGCGAGCGCCTCGCCGGCGATGTCACTCTTGCCAGCGACGTCGGCGATCAGGCCGCGATGGTAGCGCTGATAGAACTGCGCCCAATCGGCATCGCTCAAGGAATCGAGAATGGCAAAAGCTTCGTCCGGTTTGCCGGCGGCTTCCTTCACCCAGGCGCGCGCCAGCGTCGAGGTGAGATCGGCGATCGGGCCCTGGCGAGCCTCGGCGAAATGCTGATCGGCCTCATCGTACTTGCCCTGCTTGAAGGCCTCGCAGCCGAGCAGGAATTGCGCGATGCGGTGGGCGGGTTCGATCTTGACCAGATCATGTGCAAACTTGAGCGCGCGGTCCCAATGGGCGGACGCGGTTTCGAGCAAGAAGGCCTGCTCGAGGATCACCTCGTTGGTCGGATCTTCGGCGAGCGCCTTGGTGTAGAAATCGGCTGCCGCGGCGGTGTCGTGATCGCCGCGCGCGATGCGGCCGGACAGATAATTGCCGAGCAGCGTGCCGGGATCTTGACTGTCAATGGACGCAAGCTCGACTTCGGAATAGGCGGCAGGCGCGGCAAGTAGGGCCGCGACGATCAAAGCTTTCTGCGTCCACCGGCGAACCGTGGCTTTATCAAATTTCGGCATGTTTCTACGGCTTTGCGCCGCCCCAACACCAAGTTTACGAGAGACCCGCTAAAGGGTGAAGCCTTTTAGCAGGCTCTGCAACCCCAAAGCTTTGCTTGACGGGAAAAGGCGGCTCCTTTGTGGCCGAACCAGCTACTTACATATTCATGTAGCTCGGGCCTTCGCCGCCTTCCGGGGGCACCCAGTTAATATTCTGGGCCGGGTCCTTGATGTCGCAGGTCTTGCAGTGGACGCAGTTCTGCGCGTTGATCTGGAAACGCACCGTGCCGCCCTCCTGCACCACCTCATAGACTTGCGCCGGGCAATAACGCTGCGCGGGCTCGGCAAACAGCGGCAAGTTCCGGTCGATCGGAATTGCCGGGTCGGTCAGCACCAGATGCACGGGCTCGTTCTCGTCGTGATTGGTGCCGGACAGGAACACTGACGAAAGAATGTCGAAGCTCAACACGCCGTCGGGCTTCGGGTAATCGATCGGCTTTGACGCTGCCGCCATTTGCAAAGTCGCATAGTCGGCCTTGTTGTGTTTCAGCGTGTAGCCGAGGAACGGGAAGATGGTGTTCAGCCACATGTCGATGCCGCCGAACATGACGCCGAGCCGCGTGCCGAGCCGCGACCAGAGCGGCTTGACGTTGCGAACGCGCTGCAAGTCCTTGGCCACAGAGCTGGTCTTCAGCGTGTCGCGGATAGGCTTCCAGTACGTCGCCGGAGCGCCCGGCCATGACGGCATCGAAGGCGGCTTCCGCGGCAAACATCCCGCTCAACATCGCGTTATGCGAGCCCTTGATGCGCGGCACATTCATAAAGCCGGCGGCGCAGCCGATCAGCGCTCCGCCCGGGAACGCTAATTCCGGGATTGCCTGCCAGCCGCCTTCGGTCAAGGCACGCGCGCCATAAGAGATGCGCTTGCCGCCTTCGAGTTGAGCGGCAATCACCGGATGCGTCTTCGCGCGCTGAAATTCCTTGAACGGGTTGAGATAGGGATTGGCGTAGTCGAGATGCACGACGAAGCCGACCGAGACCAGGTTCTCGCCGAAATGATAGAGGAAGGAACCGCCGCCGGTTCTGTCCTCGAGCGGCCAACCCATCGTGTGCTGGACGAAGCCGGGCTTGTGCTTGGCGGCAGGAATCTCCCAAAGCTCTTTCAGGCCGATGCCATATTTCTGCGGGCCGCTCTTCGCGTCCAAGCCAAACTTCCGGATCAGCTGCTTGGTGAGGGAGCCGCGCGCGCCTTCGGCAAGGAGCGTGTATTTGCCGCGAAGCGCGATGCCCGGCGTGTAGCTGTCCTTGTGCGAGCCGTCCTTGGCCACGCCCATGTCGCCGGTGATGACACCCTCGATGGCGCCGTTCTCGCCGACGATGGCTTCGGTGACGGAGATACCGGGATAGATTTCCACGCCCAAGGCTTCGGCCTGCTCGCCGAGCCAGCGGCAGAGCGCGCCGAGGCTGCCGGTGTAGCAGCCGTGATTGTTCATCAGCGGCGGCATGAAGATATTGGGGATGCGGATGCCGCCGGACTTCCAGAGATAATAGAAGCGATCCTCGGAGACTTGCAGTGGTGAGAGGCGAGCCCTGGTTCCGCCAATCCGGGAGCAGCTTGTCGAGCCCGATAGGATCGATCACGGCGCCGGAGAGGATGTGGCTGCCGATCTCGGCGCCCTTTTCCAGGACGACGACCGAAATCTCCTTACCCTGCTCGGTGGCGAGTTGCTTCAGCCTGATCGCGGCCGCGAGCCCGGCAGGGCCGCCGCCGACGATGACGACGTCGAACTCCATGGTTTCGCGTTCGATAGCCTCACTCAAAGTTTACGCTCCAAGTCGCTATGGCTTATAGGGCTAAAGGGCCTCTTGCGGGCTCAAGCCGGGCAATGCCACATTTGAGCAGAGTTGCGAAGAGCCAATGGCAAATCCTCAAGATGATGCGGCAATAAGGCTTCTCGCCTGGTACGAGGCGATGGGCGTGGACGAGGCGGTCGGCCATGAGCCGGTCGATGCCTTCGCCGCCTTTGCGCGGCCTGCGGCAGCACCTGTTTTGGAGCGAAAGAGCGCGCTCCCTCCAAGGCCACCGGTTTCGTCGCGCGTGCCTGATGCGGCCAGCCCGGTCCGGCAGAAACTGGTTGATGGCGCCGCGAACCTCGCCGAGCTCAAAATTCTGGTCGAGCAATTTGACGGCTGCACGTTAAAGCGGACCGCGAAGAACCTCTGCTTCTCCAGAGGCAACGACGCGGCGCCGCTGATGCTGATCGGCGAGGCGCCTGGCCGCGACGAGGACATCGCCGGCAAGCCGTTCGTCGGCCGCGCCGGGCAATTGCTCGACCGCATGCTGGCCTCGATCGGATTGGACGAGAGCCAGCGTCTACATCACCAATGTCGTGTATTGGCGGCCGCCGGGAAACCGCACACCGACGCCGGAGGAGGTCGAGGCTTGCGCGCCGTTCTTGGCGCGGCAGATCGAGCTCGTGGCGCCGAAGGTTTTGGTGCTGCTCGGTGGCGCTGCGGCAAAGAGCATGCTCGGCACCAGCGAAGGCATCATGCGGCTCAGGGGCAAGTGGTTGAACTATGGGGCACGGAGCGGAACCATCTCCACGCTCGCCACGCTGCATCCGGCGTACTTGTTGCGAAACCCATCCGCCAAGCGACTGGCCTGGCGCGATCTCTTGATGATCAAAGCGGCGCTCGACGCTTGAGGAGTTGTTCATGAACCGCATCGACGAAACACGTCCCTTTATTCCGCTCCGTATCGCCGTGCTGACGGTGTCCGACACACGCACACAAAAGACCGACAAGTCGGGTCCATTGCTCGCACAATTCATCCAAGATGCCGGACATGTGCTCGCAGATCGCGCCAAGTGGTGGAGGACGACGAGAAAGCGATCCGGAAACAGGTGAAAAAGTGGATCAAGGACAAAGAAATCGACGCGGTGATCACCACCGGCGGCACCGGCTTCACCGGGCGCGACGTGACGCCGGAAGCGGTCAGGCCGCTATTCGAGAAAGAGATCGAAGGCTTCTCCACCATCTTTCACATGCTGAGCTATCAGACGGTCGGCACCTCGACGGTGCAGTCACGCGCCTGCGGCGGCTTGGCCGGCGGCACCTTTATCTTCTGCCTGCCTGGATCGCCGGGCGCTTGCGAGGATGCGTGGAAGGGCATCCTGGTGCATCAATTCGACAATCGCCACCGGCCTTGCAGCTTCATCGAGGTGATGCCGCGGCTCAAGGAACACAAGGGCGCGCAGAAAAAAGCCAAAGACTGAGCGCACGGCTTTAGTGGAGCGCCGCGGCGCCGGGCATGAAATCGGAGCAAGCGCGGGCTGTCACACGCGGAAAATGACCGTCGCTAGCCCGTTCAATTCCCGCTAGGCTCATCGCATCCGGCGAAGCCCGAGATGTGATCCTTCCGGAGCTGCTGAGCAAGAAGCAACTCGGCAACCGGTCTCGCGTCCCCGCCCGAACGTGGCTGTCGCAGCGATTGCGGCGCAAAAAGGAAGGACGCCGATGACCAAAGCGACCTGGCGGAAAAATCCCGGCTCGAACGATTTCGACGTGGCGAGTAACTGGAGCCCGGCCACGGTGCCCAACGGCACCGCCTTTTTCGGCAAGTTTCCAACGTCACAGGACCTGACGTTCTCGGCTAACCACCACGATCGGCGGCTGGACCTTCAAGTCGAACGCATCGCATTACAGCTTCGACATTCCCACGACGTCCGGATCTGGCCTTTGACGGTCTGGACTTTGTCGGCGCCGGCATCGTCGTCAAGGGCGGCAGGGCCAGCATCACCAATCACGATAATCTAAAATTTCTCAACGCCAGCACAGCCGGCACAGCCCATATCGCCAACCATCGTGTAACGTGTCGTTCTTCGACTCGAGCACGGCGGGCGGCGCTAAGTTCACGAACGACAGCTATCGTGCAATTCTTCGAATCAAGCACGGCTGGCCAGGCTCATTTCACCAACAACGACGGTGGCCATATCGAATTCTACAACGAGAGCAAGGCTGGCAAATCCGTTATCATCAACAACATACGTTCTGGACTTCAACGACTCGAGCACGGCTGGCGCCGCCAGCATCGCCAACATCGGCATCCTTCATTTCAAAAACGGCAGCACCGCCGGCGCCGCCAGCATCACGAACAACGGCGACATTGATTTCCACAACAGCAGCACCGCGGGCAGCGCCACGATCAACAACCTTGATATCGGCGATGTCAATCTTTTTTGATAGCAGCAAGGCGGCCAGCGCCAGGATCGCCGGCCACGAGCGTGGACTTCTTCGACGGCGCGACGGCGCGCCCTCGCTCACATCGCCGCGCACCAAGCTGACTTTCTTCGGCGCGCTCGAATGCCGGTTCCGCCGTCATCACGACGGTGAACGGCGCGCGCACGGAATTTCACGATAACAGCGACCGCCACAAGCGCCAGGTTCATCACCAAAGCCGGCGGTGTGGTCGATTTCTCGCTGGGCAGCGGACCGGTCGGTGATCATGTCCTCACGTCGGGTTCGATCGAGGGTGCGGGACATTACAATCTCGGCGCAAACCACCTTCACGTCGGATTCAACCATCGCTCGACCAATGTGAGCGGCGCTATTGACGGGGTGGGCGGTAGCGGCGGCGGCTCGCTCGTCAAATTTGGCCCCGGCGCGCTCAAGCTCGAGCCACGCAGGCAACACCTATTCCCGGCGGCACGACGATCCACGCAGGGTACCCTCGACGTCGCGGCCCTGGGCGCCGCGGGACTCGGGTCAGATCAACTTCGATGCCGGCAGGCAAACGCTCAAGATCGAGAACGCGGCGCTGGCAAATCATGCGTTCGGCAATGTCGTCACGGCCTTCGACGCGGCGATGCGATCGACCTTGCCGGGCTTAAATTCGTCAAACACGCCAAGGCGACCTACGATGGCGGGAGCAAAGTCCTGACGGTGCATAGCGGCAAGGTCACCGACACGCTGACGCTGAATTCCGGCAGTCTTGCAATTCAAGGCCGTGGATGACGGGCATGGCGGCACGAAGATCATCGCCAGGCCGGCCGGCGCAAAAGCGGACGCCCTCGCGGCCCCGGAACACGCTTCGAGCTCCGATCGGGCTACGGATAGTTTCCAATTCAAGCATCAAGTCGAGCTTGGCAGGCACGGCGCAGCGGATTTCGATCTGCATCTTGGGCTCGGCGCGGAGACTTTGGCTTTCAACGAGTTTGTTGGAGGCATGCATGGCATGGACCAGCAATCGTACCTCGCCAATTTCCACATCGATATGCACCACACGGCGAATGGTGGCAGCTACGATTTCACGGTGTAAAGAAGATCACCTAGCGACAAGCCTGTCGGCGGTGTCCCGGAAAGCTCGATAGGTCTTCGCCTCGTCGACATCGCACAAGGTCGCGGCCAGCGCGATCTTCTTGCCATCGAGATTGGCGAGCGTGTCCGCTAGCGCATGCGGGCCAGACCAGCGCACCTTAACGAAGGCATTTGGCGCGGTCGGCATTCGTTTCAGCCCAACGAGCCAATAGCCGCCATCTCTGGCGGGGCCGAACACCGCGTCGGCGCGGCCAAGCAGATAAAATGCACGCGCGATATGATTGGGCGCGATCGCAGGGATGTCGCTGCCGATCACGATGACATCGCCGGCCGGAAGCTCAGCGAAGATGCGATGCATGCGTTGACCGAGATCGCCTGAGCCTTGCGCCATGAGCGGAATATTTCGCGGCCAGTGTCGCTCGCGAAGCTCGCGGTCGGGCGTGACCGCGAGCAAAGTCTGCCAGCGTGGATCCGAGCCCAAACGCAAGCAGGTCCGGTTCAGACAGTTGCGATAGAAGCGAAGCGCGGCGACATCGCCGATCTCGGCGCCGAGCCGTCGCTTGGCGAGACCGAGACGCGGGCTCTTGGCCATGATGACAAGATAGCGCCCCGGCCGCGCGAACTTGCTAGCCATAAAGCCGAGCGAGGAATCGAGGCGGCACGCGTAAATAATACAGCGCGAGACAAAACAGGTTACGCAGACTGCGCAACAGATAGCCGTGCTCTCGATAGCGCTCGCCGCTCGTCGTGGCGGTGGATTTCAGCATGACCAGCTCGCGGCGTTTCAGCCGGCGCACCAGGTCCACGTCTTCCATAAGGGGGAGCGGCTTGAAGCCGCCGAGCCTGTTGTAGAGATGACGCGAGATGAGCAGCCCCTGGTCGCCATAAGGCAGCGCGAACAGAGCGCAGCGGACGCCGACCAGCCCTTCGATCAGCCGAGGCATGAAGCCTTCATCGTCGAGCGCGAAGCGAAATGCAGCAGCGGCCTCGCTACGCTTGCCGGCCTGCACCCGCTCCATGAAGCTCTTGGCCTCGTCTTCCCAGCCATGCTCGAGCACCGTGTCGGCATGCAGGAAGAGCAGCCAGTCGCTCTTGGCAATCGCCGCGCCGGCTGAGAGCTGGTTGCCCCTGCCCTTCGGCGCTCTGATCAAAGTCGTTCCGGCAGCTTCCGCGATGAGACAGGTCTCGTCGGTCGAGCCGCCGTCGACGATGATGGCCTCCCGCACCACGTCGTGGACCACGGCGGGCACGAGCGAGGACAGCACCGGACCCAGGGTCGCTTCCGCATTAAAGGTGGGGATAACTACGGAAATCATGGGCGAACTATAGCGTTTGGTCGTTTTTCGGCAATTGAACGTAGGCAAGCTTGGCTGGATGTTCTTGATTTGTTCACATCGGGAGCCTATATCAAGGCCATGAGTGTCGCCCTACGCAAGCAGATTGGAGCCGAGAGCTTTCCTGCCGAGACCGGCGGGGTCGCCGCCGACCGAAGGCATGGTCGCGGCGCCACGACCAACCGGTCCGGCCGGTTCGAGCCGATCGCCTATGAGCCGGTAGACGACGGTTGGGAGTCGCTGGGCGATCTCGAGGCGCTGTCGACCCAAGTGCAAGAAGTGCCGGCGCGGAAGATCATCACCAGGAACGAATCGCCCGATATCGGCTTCGACCGTTCCATCAATCCGTATCGTGGCTGCGAGCATGGCTGCATCTATTGCTTCGCCCGGCCGACCCATGCCTTTCTCGGGCTCTCGCCCGGTCTCGATTTCGAGACGAAGCTGTTCGCCAAGACCAATGCGGCCGAGGCGCTGACCCGCGAACTGGCCGATCCCGCCTACAAGGTCGAGACCATCGCCATCGGCACCAATACCGATCCTTACCAGCCGATCGAGAAGCGCTACCGCATCATGCGGCGCATTCTCGAAGTCTTAAGCGCGGCCAATCATCCGGTCGGCATCGTCACCAAATCGGCGCTGGTGCTGCGCGACCTCGACATTCTCGCTTCGATGGCGGAGCGCGGTCTGGTGAAGGTCGCGCTTTCGGTGACGACGCTCGATGCCAAGCTCGCCCGCGCCATGGAGCCAAGAGCAAGCACGCCGTCACTTCGACTCGATACGTTACAGAAGCTGACTGCCGCAGGCGTGCCGACTTCGGTCATGGTCGCGCCCGTCATTCCGGGGCTGACCGACATGGAGATCGAGAAGATCTTGGAGCGCGCATCAGCCGCCGGCGTGACGCAGGCCGGCTATGTGCTGCTTCGGCTGCCGCTGGAGATCTCCGATCTCTTCACCGAATGGCTGACGGCGAACTGCCCGGACCGAGCCAAGCGGGTGCTTTCCTTGATGCGCTCGACGCGAGGCGGCAAACTCTACGATGCGAAATGGGGCGAGCGTATGCGCGGCGACGGACCGTTTGCCTGGATGATCGGGCGGAGATTCGAGCTCGCAGCGGCGCGACTCGGATTGAACCAGCGTTCGGTCGAGCTTCGCACCGATCTGTTCACGCCGCCTGCCATAGCCGGTCAGCAGCTGAAGCTGCTCTAGACAAAAGACCGGTTTGCTATTCCACTGCTTCACCTTGGCGCTTGTGCACTCATCGAGAGTTGCGCAAGGATGCCCCGCCGCGATTGGTAGGCGCCGAGCGATCGAGAGCAGGAATGGCACCCGTTACTGACCTTCACGCGACCAAGGTTCCAGAGGTCACTCTCGGATTCTGGATCATCAAGATTCTCGCAACGACATTGGGCGAAACGGCGGGCGACACGGTCACCATGACCTGGCTCAAGGCCGACGTGATGGTCAACGAAGGCTACCTCGTCGGAAGTGTGATTTTTCTTGCAGCCCTAATCGTGCTCGTCGGCATACAAATCGCCGCGAAGAAATTTCACCCATTCCTTTATTGGACTGTGATCGTCGCCTCAACCACCGCCGGCACGGCCATGGCCGACTTTGCCACGCGCTCTTTGGGTGTCGGCTACACAGGGGGATCATTGATCCTGTTCGCCTCTCTCATGGCTGTGCTCGGGCTGTGGTATTGGTCGCAGGGTTCAATTTCGGTGGAGACCGTCAGCACGCCCAAAGTCGAAGCCTTTTATTGGGCGGCCATTACATTTTCTCAAACGTTGGGAACCGCGCTCGGCGATTGGATCGCAGATACGGGCGGACTTGGATATGAAGGCGGCGCGCTCGTGTTTGCCGCCGGACTAGCGGTCACTGCTGCACTCTATTACTGGACGGACGTGTCGCGCGTGATGCTGTTCTGGGCGGCATTCATTCTAACGCGACCGTTGGGGGCCACGTTGGGCGATTTTCTCGACAAACCCTTAGATCATGGCGGGCTCGCCTTGAGCCGTCCAATTGCCTCGGCCGTTATCATGGCCATCATGATTGGCGCCATCCTCCTCCTGCCTCAAAGAGCAGGCAATCACCCGCAACGCGCTTAGCGGTGAGCGTCTGCCAGCGGTTTGGCCTTGTGGTGAAAGCCGCGCTTGTTTTCCACAAAATTGAGACCGGCGCCGGGTCGTGAGTTGCCAAGCCCACGCAGTTTGCGCGACAGTCCCTTCCCATGGGACTGCCTGCGCAAAAATCAGCGCCGAAATACGCGCCTTGCTTCGACCTCGAAGAGACGCTGATGGACCGTTATGAGGGCCCGGTCGTCGGCATCGACGAGGCCGGGCGCGGGCCTTGGGCCGGCCCGGTCGTGGTCGCGGCTGTCATTCTCAATCCGGATCGCATCCCCGAAGGCCTGAACGATTCCAAACTGCTCACGCCGGACGCGCGTGAAGACCGCTATGTCGAGATCGTGGCGACCGCGGCCGTGTCGATCGCCATTGGCCCGGTCAAGCGAATCGACCGCGACAATATTTTGCAGGCGAGCCTGTGGGGTATGCGCGTGGCCTATCGCGGACTTGGCGTGGCGGCGGCGGCGGCGCTGATCGACGGCAATATCGTGCCGAAGCGTTTTCCCTGCCCGGCGCACGCGATCATCGGCGGGGATTCGCTTTCGCTCTCAGTGGCAGCCGCTTCGATCGTGGCCAAGGTGACGCGCGACCGGATGATGGTGAAGCTCGCGAAGCGCTACCGGCGCTATGGCTGGGAGTTCGAACAAAGGCTACGGCACCAAGGAGCATGCGCTCGCCATCAAGAAGCACGGCGTGTGCGTGCATCACCGCCGCTCGTTCAGCCCGATCGAGGAAGCGCTTCGGTTGCTGAACGCGCGCCTCGATCCGTTCAGCGACGAACAGCCGGAATAGATCTAGCTCGGAATCCAGCCGGCGATGCGGCGCGCGATGTCCTCGGCGCCGGGCTCCAAGATCGAGCATGTGGCCGTGGCCATCGAGCTGCCAGAATGTCGAACCGGCATAGGCTGAGGCGGTAATGCGCGCGCTCGCCGGAGAAACCATCTTGTCGTCCTTGCCGATGAGACAGAGCACAGGACAGCGAACCGTCTTGGTGTCGACGGCCGTCGCATTGGTCTTGTCGAACATCCAGAAGAACATCTGAAAGAAGGCCAGTCCGGACTCGGGCCCGAATTTGTCGAACAGATGCGCTGCTCGGCTTCCGGCACGCAGTTCAGGGTGAGGCACCTTGGCGAGATCGAAATCCGGATTGATGACCGTCTTCCAGAAGGCGCCGAGCGACATCATGTCTCGGTCGAGCTGCTTCTCGCTGTCGGTCGCCGGCAAGATGCCGGAGCGCGGCGCGGGCGCGATGAGGATGAGCGCTTTTGCCAAGCCTTCGGCCGCGAGCTGCTGGACCAGAATGCCGCCCATGGAATGGCCGATCAGGATCGGCGGGCTGGAGAAGGCTTTGAGCAGGGTCCGGAGTTGGGCCAGATAGTCGCCCATGCCGACGCCGACCAGCCTTGTCTTGGCATCCGTCGCATCGCTGCCATGGCCGATCAGGTCCGGCGCATGGCAGGTGAAGCCCAGCCTCTCGAAAACCCCTTTGAACTTGTCGAAGCACCAGCCGCCCTCATTGGCGCCGTGCACCATCACGATGTCCTTGGCCATGTCCGGCGACGATCCCTTTCGATTGTCCGCGAATGCCCTGCCCCCGCCGATTGCTAGCACGGCAAGCCCGAAAACGGCTTCCAGGAAGGCGCGGCGAGGCAGGATTCGCTTCATGACAGCTCCTCAATTAAGGCCCTCTTTACCCTAGTCGCGCAGCATGACTCCAGGTCTCGCGTAAATTTTGAGTGGTGTCATGGGTATGGGGCGTAAGGGGGGAGCCGAGCTCCCGCTCAATCGAATTGTCGTCGGCGACTGCATTGAAGAGCTGGCCAAGCTGCCGGCGCAAAGCGTCGATCTCGTCTTCGCCGATCCGCCCTATAATCTCCAGCTCTCCGCCGAGCTGTTGCGCCCGAACAATAGCCGGGTCGACGGCGTCGACGACGATTGGGACAAGTTCGGCAGCTTCGCGGCTTACGACGATTTCACCACCCAATGGCTTCGCGAGTGCCGCCGCGCGCTGAAGCCCGACGGCTCGCTCTGGGTGATCGGCTCCTACCACAACATTTTCCGTGTCGGCACCATCCTGCAGGATCTCGGCTTCTGGATCCTCAACGATGTGATCTGGCGCAAGACCAATCCGATGCCGAATTTCAGAGGCCGCCGCTTCACCAATGCGCATGAAACGCTGATCTGGGCGTCGTTGGGTCAGAGCGCGCGCTACACCTTCAACTACGATGCGATGAAGGCGCTGAACGAAGATTTGCAGATGCGCTCGGACTGGCTGTTCCCGATCTGCTCGGGCCCTGAGCGGTTGAAGCAAGATGGCGGGCGGAAAGTACATCCGACGCAAAAGCCCGAAGCGCTGCTGCATCGCATCCTGCTCGCCTCGACCAACAAGGGCGATGTGGTGCTCGATCCCTTCCTCGGCTCCGGCACCACCGCTGCCATCGCCAAGAAGCTCGGGCGGAATTTCATCGGCATCGAGCGTGAGCAGGCTTACGCTGATGCTGCGGAGATGCGCATCGCCTCGCTCGCCGCACTCGAGGGGTCGTCGCTGGAAATTTCCAAGAGCAAGCGCGCGGAAGCCCGCATTCCGTTCGGCGCGCTGGTCGAGCTTGGCCTGATCTCGCCCGGCACCGTGCTGTACGATCCGGCGGCCCGGCATGAAGCGCGCGTGGTGGCGGACGGCAGCATCTCTTGCGCCGGCGCCCAAGGCTCGATCCACAAGATCGGCGCGCATGTGCAAGGCGCCACCGCCTGCAATGGCTGGACCTTCTGGCATTTCGAGCGCGAAGGCGAGCTCAAGCCGATCGACGCTTTGCGCGAGCTGGCGCGGCGGGAATTGGCGACGCCGAATTCCTGAGCTTGCTCGGCGCGGCAAGCGCCGAGGCATGGGCCAGAATCTTCTTCATGACACTCGGCAGCGCGGCTGCGTGAAAATCGCGGGGCTTGAGCCAGAGGCAACGCTCGGGCGAAGCGCCCCGTGACAGCGATCGGCTTGGCGCCCAGCTCGGCGCGAAGCACGCGAAGCTCCAGATGAAAATGCGTGAAACTGTGCTCGACGAGACCCGGCAGTTCGCGCCACTTCGCCTTAAGCGGTGCATGTTTTTCCGAGCTTTTCTCATTCGACTTGCCCTCGACCCAAGGCGATGACGGCACTTCGAGCATGCCGCCCAACAGCCCGCGTAAAGGCCTTTCTCGGAGCAACACGGCGCCGTCGTCGCGAATGACGACAAAGGCGGTGCCGCGGCGAGTTGGCCGTTGCTTCTTCTCGTCGCGATAGGGCAGAGCCTCGGCGAGACCTGACTCATAGGCTGCGCAATCAGGGCGGAGCGGACAGAGGCCGCAAGCGGGGCGGCGCGGGGTGCAGATGGTGGCGCCAAGATCCATCATGCCTTGCGCGAAATCTCCGGCGCGGAGATCCGGCGTCAGCCGGCTTGCAAGTTCCCTCAGTTCCGGCTTCGCGGCAGGGAGCGGCGTGGTCACCGCGAAGAGCCGCGCCACGACGCGCTCGATATTGCCGTCGACGGGTGTGGCGCGTCGATCGAAGGCGATGGCGGCAATCGCGGCGGCGGTGTAATCGCCGATGCCGGGGAGCTTGCGGAGTTCAGACTCCGAGTCCGGGAATTTGCCGTGATGCTGCTCGGCCACGACGCGGGCGCAGGCATGCAGGTTCCGCGCCCGCGCGTAATAGCCAAGGCCGGCCCAGGCAGCGAGCACCTCACCGAGCTCAGCTTGTGCGAGCGAGGTCACGTCGGGCCAGCGGCGCAAGAAATCGGCAAAACGCGGGGTGACGGCCTTCACCGTGGTCTGTTGCAGCATGATCTCGCTGAGCCAGACGCGATAAGGGTCCGGCTTCACGCCGGGCAGCGCGCGCCAGGGCAGGACGCGGCGGTTGCGGTCGTACCAATCGAGAAGGTCGCCCGCCACGGAGGGCGCCGCTGCTTTGGGCTTTGGCGATTTCCGCCGTCTTGTTGGCAAAGCTCTCGTGCCCGCGCTTTTCGCCATGTTGCTGGTGTAAGCTTGAGGAAAGGCTGGGGCAAGAAACCTAAGTCCGCCGTCCACGGGGAAGATCAAGATTCATGAGCCAGGGGTCGAAATGGGTGAGCGCCAGGGCGGTCGGCGCCTATGTGGCGCGGACGCTCGATCCGGTGGCGCGGGCTCGCGGCTTTGCCACGACGACGCTGCTCAGCGAATGGGCCTCGATCGTGGGCGCGGATCTCGCGCAATTCACCGCGCCCGACAAGGTGGCCTGGCCCCGGCGACAAGAAGAGGGCGATGCGCCCATGACCTCCAGACGCACGCCCGGCGCCACGCTGGTGCTGCGGGTCGACGGGCCTCGCGCCATCGAGGTGCAGCACCGCGCCGACCAGATCCTGGAGCGGGTGAACAGCTATTTCGGCTATCGCGCCGTGGCGGCGCTGCGCATCGTGCAGGCGCCGGTGACGAGACAGTCGCCGCGCGGCCATATCGCCTCACTCGAAATTGATGAGACCAGCCTGCCGCAAACGGCAAAGATCGAAAAAGACGGCCTGAAACGGGCGCTATCGCGGCTTGGCACGGCCATTCGCGGCCAAAAGCCTCGCTGAACAGGGCTGGCGCGGAGGCTTCTCTTGGCTTAACGGAAGGGGACAAATCGGGCGGCCAGCCGCTCGCGACGGGATCTCAATCGGCGGAGTAAGAAGCGTGGCGAAGAACGATAAAACCAAAACGAGCAAGGCACCCGACGGCAAACCTTCCGGCGGCATGAGCACGCCCAGGACATTGATCTTGGCGGCGATGGTCGCCGTGTTGGCGGCGGGCGCCATCTATGCCTATCGGGGTGGCTTCAATCGGAGCGAAATCGCTGCTCCCGGTGACCCGAAGGTCGACCCCGCGGTCGCCGAGCTGATGAAACCCGGCCCACTTCCAGAGATGGTGATGGGTTCCGCCGATGCGCCGAACACCATCGTCGAATATGCGTCGATGACTTGCCCGCACTGCGCCTTATTCCAGAAAGAGGTGCTGCCGCAGATCAAGACCAAATATATCGACACCGGCAAGGCGAAATATATCTTGCGCGAATTCCCGCTCGACGGGCTTGCGCTCGCCGCCTTCATGGTGGCGCGCTGCTCGGGCGACGGCCGTTATTTCCCGATGGTCGATGCTCTGTTCGAGACGCAGCCGACCTGGGCCGTCACGGGCAATGATGGCAAGGACAAGCTGCTCCTGATCGCGCGCCAATCCGGCATGTCGAAGGAGGAGTTCGACAAATGCCTCGCCGACAAGGCGATGTTCGATAAGATCGTGGAGATCCGCCGGCGCGGCAATGAGGAATTCGGTGTGGATTCCACGCCCTCCTTCTTCGTCAACGGCAAGCGGCTCGGCACCGAGCATGAGCTCAAGGATTTCGATGCGATTCTCGAACCGGATAAGAGCGCGGAAACCCCCGCGGCTCCAGCTCCAGCGCCCGCAGGGCAGTAGATCCGGACCAGATCATGGCGTCGCGGCTTGTCACAGTTTCGCTTCTGGCCGCACTAACTCTCGGGCTCGTGGGCTGCGGCGGCGCGGCACGCACGGTCGACGCGACGCCGGAGACCAAGGGGCTGACCGGACCGCCGCCGGCGGAGCTGCTCGCTCCGGGCCCGCTCGGAGACCATGTGCTGGGCAAGGCGAGTGCGCCCGTCACCATCGTCGAATATGCCTCGCTCACCTGCCCGCATTGCCGGAACTACCACCAGAACGTCTTCCCCAAGGTGAAGCGCGAGCTGATCGATACCGGCAAGGTTCGCTACATTATCCGGGAGTTCCCCATCGGGCACGCTTCGGGCAACGCCGCCCTGGTTAACTTTTGCGCCGCCGAGGGCAAATGGTATCCCCTGTTCGAGGCCTATCTCGCCCGGCAATCCGAATGGGTTAGCCAGGAGGTGCGGCTCGACGAAATCTTCAAAGTCGCCCAATCCAGTGGTATGAGCCGCGAGACGTTTGACAAGTGCCTTGCGAATCAAACCATTATCGATGGCTTGAACGAGGTGAAACAGCGGGGGCGCAAGTTTGGCGTGATTGGTACGCCGACCTTCTTCGCCAACGGGCGTAAGGCCCAAGGCGAGGTCACCTTCGAGGAAATCAAGGCCTTGATCGAGCCGCAGTCGTCGTCTTGATTTAGCGGCGGCCTCGCGTTAATCGCAGCGTCCCGCGTTTCAAACACCTTGAGGATCATCGCACCGTGAAGATCACACGTCTTCGCCTACTTGGATTCAAATCCTTCGTCGACCCGACCGAGCTGCTGATCGAGCCCGGCCTGACCGGCGTCGTGGGGCCGAATGGCTGCGGCAAGTCGAACCTGCTCGAAGCGTTACGTTGGGCCATGGGCGAGACATCTTATAAGAGCATGCGCGGCTCGGCGATGGAGGATGTGATCTTCGGCGGATCCGAGGTGCGCCCGTCGCGCAATGCCGCAGAGGTGACGCTGTTTATCGACAACAGCACGCGGAAGGCGCCGGCGGAGTTCAACGATTCCGATATTCTGGAAGTCACGCGCAGGATCGAGCGCGAGGCGGGATCGGCCTATCGCGTCAATGGCAAGGATGCCCGCGCGCGAGACATTCGCCTGTTATTCGAGGATGCGGCGACGGGCGCACGCTCGCCGGCTCTGGTGCGCCAGGGCCGCATCGGCGAAATCGTCAACGCACCGCCGCAAGAGCGCCGCCGCGTGCTGGAAGACGCGGCCGGCATCGCAGGCTTGCATAGTCGGCGCCATGAAGCCGAGCTCAGGCTGAAGGCGACCGAAGCCAATCTGTCGCGGCTCGGAGACCTGATCGGGCAGATCAATTCGCAATTGCAGGCGATGAAGCGTCAGGCACGGCAGGCGCAACGCTATCGCGAAATTTCCGGCAAGATCAGAGAGGCGGAAGCCTTGGCGCATCACCTCCATTGGGAGGGTGCGTGCGCTCATGTGGATGAGGCCGAGGCCGCCTTCCAGGAGGCGCTCGGCGCCATGGGCCGCGAGACCAAGGCGGAAGGCGAGGCCTTACGCCAACAGGCCGAAGCCGCGGAGAAATTGCAGCCGCTTCGCGACGAAGAGGCAACGCGCGCAGCGGTGCTGCACCGGTTGAGCGTCGAGCGCGACGCGCTGGAACGCGAGGAGGCCCGCGCCAAAGCGCGGCAGTCCGAACTCGAGACGCGCCTGGCGCAAGCCTTGCGCGACCTTGCCCGCGAAGAAGAGCACATCGCCGAGGCCGAGGGCATGCTGCGCGGCTTGGCCGAGGAAGGCCGCAGGCTTGAGGCCGCGAATTCGCGCGATCACGAGGAGCCGCAACTCAGTGAGGCTGCCACTTTCGCCGCCGCAGTGCTCGCCGATAGCGAGCTCGTCTTAAGCGAAGCGACGAGTGTGTTGGCGCAAGCCCGCGTCGAGCGCCGCAGGCTGGAGACTGAGCAGGCCGAGTTGAAAGAGCGGCTGGTGCGGTTGGATACGCAAGCGCATGAGGTCACCGCGGAACTGGCCAAGCTCGAAGCTGAGTCGCCCTCGCTCGGTGCGCTGCCGGAGCTGAATGAGAAGGTCGCAGCACTCGCCGCCAAAGTGGCGCGAGCCGAGGCAGACTTGGCCTCGGCCGAGGCCGAGGAAATACAGGCCCGAGCGGTCGAAGCTGAGAAGCGGGAAATTGCGGCCAACGCCAAGCTGAAGGCCCAGGAGTTCGAAACGGAGCTGGCAACGCTGATCAAGTTGCTCGAGCCGGAACACGAGGGCGATTGGTCTCCAATCGTGGGCCAAGTCCGCATCGAAGCCGGTTATGAGAGCGCGATCGCTGCTGCTCTCGGCGACGACCTCGACGCCGCTGGCGACGAAAGCGCACCGGCGTATTGGCGCCTTACCAAGGGCGACGAGTCCGACCCCGCTTTGCCCTCCGGCGCCGAGCCGCTCAGTAAATTCGTGAAAGGCCCAGCGGTGCTCGGTCGCCGCCTCAGCCAGGTCGGCCTGGTGAAGGCCGCCCAGGGCAAATCGCTGCAAGGAAAGCTAAAAGTCGGGCAGCGGCTCGTATCGGTGGAGGGCGACCTCTGGCGCTGGGACGGCTACACGCTGAAGGCCGGTACCGCGACGGCGGCAGCCTCCCGGCTGGTCGAGCGGGGACGCCTCGCCAGCCTGAAGAAGGAAGCAACCCTGGCGGAAACGCGCGCCGCGAAGGCCGAAGCTGAGCTCGCCAACGCGCGCAAAGAGACCATGATCAGCGGCGAAGCGCTGAAAGCCATCCGGCAAATCGTCAAGGAGGACCACGCCGAGCTCGATCGAATGCGCGAGGCGATTGCGCTGGCCGAGCATGAAAGCTTGGCGAACAGCAAGCGGCTTGGTGCGCTTTCGGAATCGAAGCAACGCGTCGCGACCGCACGCGGCGAGGCGCAGGCGCAAACGGCAACGATCGAGGCTGCGTTCGTGGCGCTTGCTTCATTGGCGGCGCTCGAAGCCGCGCTTGAAGCCGCGCAGAGCGAGGCTGCCGAAAGCCGCACCACGCACGCTCGCGCCGAGGCCGCGCTCGAAGGTTTCGAGCGTGAGGTCAAGCTTCGCCAGGAACGGCTCGAGGCGATCAAGGCGGAGCACGATCTGTGGGAAAAGCGCATCGCCAATGCGCGCGAGCAGATCGAGACGTTGCGCGCCCGCGAGACCGAGACCAGCACCGATCTTTCAGCTCTGGCCAATCTTCCCGCCGAGATCGAAGACCGGCGCGGCAAGCTGCTTGAGACCATGTCAAATGCCGAGCGGGCACGCGCCAAGGCAGCTGATGACCTTGCGGTCGCCGAGTCGGCGCTCAAAGAATGCGAGAAGGGTTTACGCGAGGTGCAGGAGCGGTTGGCGGCAGCGCGGGAGTCGCGGGCGCGGAGCGAAGCGCGGCTCGAAGGCGCGCGTGAGCGCCGCACCGAATGCGCGCGTGCGATCCGCGAGCAGCTCGATTGCATGCCCGAAGCCTGCCTGGCGCTGGCCGGCCTGAAAGAGGGCGCGGAACTTCCGCCGCTGTCCGAGGTCGAGGGAAAGCTTCTGAAGCTCAAAGGCGATCGTGAGCGGCTCGGCGGCGTGAACCTCATGGCTGAAGAAGAAGAAGCCACGCTCACCGCGCAGCTCGAAGAGCTGATCCGCGAGCGCGGCGACGTCGAGCAGGCCATCACCAAGCTTCGCCAGGGTATCTCCAATCTGAACCGTGAGGGCCGCAAGCGTCTGCTCGAAGCCTTCGAGACGGTGAACGGACATTTCCAGCGCCTGTTCCAGACCCTGTTCGGCGGCGGCAATGCCGAGTTGAAGCTGGTCGATTCCGACGATCCATTGGAGTCCGGCCTCGAAATCTTCGCCTGCCCGCCGGGCAAGCGTACGCAAATCTTGACGCTGCTGTCAGGCGGCGAGAAGGCGCTCACCGCGCTTGGCGCTGATCTTCGCCGTGTTCCTGACCAACCCCTCGCCGATTTGCGTGCTCGACGAGGTGGACGCACCGCTCGACGACGCCAATGTCGAGCGCTTCTGCGTGCTGATGGAGGAGATGGCGAAGGAGACCGATACGCGCTTCCTCATCATCACCCACCATCCGCTCACCATGGCGCGGATGAGCCGGCTGTTCGGCGTGACCATGGCCGAGCGGGGCGTCAGCCAGCTGGTGTCGGTCAATCTGGAAGCGGCGGAGCGCTTGCGCGACGCGAGCTAAAGAGCCCTAATTTTGGCGGCCTCGGGCCTTGTTCCATGCCATCCGACCGAGCTTGACGGGCCAAATCCCGGACCCTAAGGTGCCGCGCATTCCAGACTTTGTGGCCCTAAAGCCCAAGGTTTTCCCCGGATTTGAGCAGCGAAATGGCCGGAGCCAAAGACGGTCGCAACCAGAGCGACCGCGACAATGAGCATTTTCGGCAGAGGCTGGACAGGCTCGGGGAGCGGATCGGCAAAGCGCGGGGCAGTAGCTCCGAGCGTGAGCCGGTCGATGCGGAAAGCAGGGGACGAGCGCTGGGGCAGGCGCTGAGGCTGGCGACCGAGCTGGTCGTGGGTGTCGGCGTCGGGGGCGTCATCGGATGGGGGCTCGATCGTGCTCTTGGCACGGCGCCCTTTCTCTTGGTGGTGTTCCTGATCCTTGGCAGCGCCGCGGGCATCCTCAACGTGATGCGCACGGCGGCTTCGATGCAACCCAAGGGCCCGTTACCGGGCAAGGACCTCGGTCCTGACGATGACGATTGATTCTAACGCATGATCCGGTCCGAAAAGTCGGTCAACTTTTCGGGATCATGCTCTAGGGGTTTGGGATAGAGATGGAAGAGCACGCGGCACAAGAAGCGGGCCATGGCGCCAGCAACGGCTTGCCGAACCCGATGCATCAGTTCGAGATCAAGCGGCTGATCCCGCTCGAACTGTTCGGGTACGACGCGTCCTTCACTAACTCTGCGCTATTCATGGTGATCGCGGCAACGCTGATCACAGTGTTCACGGTCTACGCGATGCGCGGCGGGAAACTGGTGCCGACCCGGCTGCAATCGGTCGCCGAGATCTCCTACGAGTTTATTGCCAACATGGTGCGCGACAATGTCGGCACCTCGGGGATGCAATATTTCCCCTTCATCTTCACGCTCTTCATGTTCGTGCTGGCGCTGAACATGCTCGGCATGATGCCCTATTCCTTCACGGTGACGAGCCATATCATCGTCACCTTCGCCCTTGCCGCCTTCATCTTTCTCGCCGTGACGGCGATCGGCTTCTGGAAGCATGGCATCGGCTTTCTCAAATTCTTCGTGCCGGCGGGCGTGCCCGCGGTGATGCTGCCGCTGCTGGTGGTGATCGAAGTGATCTCCTACCTCACCCGGCCCTTGAGCCTTTCGGTTCGTCTGTTCGCCAATATGATGGCGGGCCACACCATGCTCAAAGTGTTCGGCGCGTTCGTGGTTGCGCTCGGACTGCTCGGCGGCTGGGCGCCGCTCGCCTTCATGGTGGGCTTCACCGGTTTGGAAATTCTGGTCGCGTTCCTGCAGGCTTACGTGTTCGCGATCCTCACCTGCATCTATCTCAACGATGCACTCCACATGCATCACTAGGTTTCAACTTCATCGTTCGTAAGGGAGAGAGAACATGGATCCATCAGCAGCAAAATTGATCGGCGCAGGCCTTGCCTCGATCGCACTCGTCGGCGCCGGCGTCGGCATCGGCACCATCTTCGGCAATTATCTGCAAGGCGCGTTGCGCAATCCGTCGGCAGCTCCCGGCCAGTTCGCCAATCTGCTGCTCGGCTTCGCACTCGCGGAGGCCACCGGCCTGTTCGGCCTCGTGGTGGCGCTGATCATCCTCTTCGTGTTCTAGGCTTAAGGCCTGAACTAAAGGAGGCTCGCTCATGCCGCAGCTTAACCCGCTCGATTGGGGGCCACAGCTGATATGGCTCGTCATCACCTTCGGCATTCTCTATGTGCTGATGAAGCGCATCGCGCTGCCCAGAATTGGCGGCGTGATCGCGGCGCGGCAGGCCCGCATCTCGGGCGATCTGGAGCAGGCCGAGCGGCTGCATCGCGAGACGCAAGAGGCGATCGCGGCCTATGAGCAGGCCCTCGCCGAAGCCAAGCAAAAGGCCCATGCAATCGCCGATCAGGGCCGGGCCAAGCTGAAAGCCGAGATGGCGGAAGAGCAAGCCAAGCTCGACGCGCGAGCTTGCGGCAAAGGCTGCAGAGGCCGAGAAGCGGATCGAGAAGGCGCGGGTTTCGGCGCTGAAGGACGTGAACGTGGTCGCGGCGGACGTCGCGACCGATCTGGTGAAGCAGTTGATCGGGCTCACGCCGAGTTCCGCCGAGGCCGAGAAGGCCGTCGTCGCGGCGCGGAAGGAATAGGCCATGGAATTCATCTTCGAGCCGGAATTCTGGGTCGCGGTTTCCTTCTTCTTGTTCCTCGGGCTCGCGGTCTATCTCGGCGTGCATAAGAAGCTCGCGACCGCGCTCGATGCCCGCGCGGCGGCGATCGCCAAGGAACTCGACGAGGCGCGCCGCTTGCGTGAAGAGGCGCAAAGCGTGCTCGCGGATTACCGCAAGAAGCAGAGCGCGGTCGAGACCGAGGTCGCCGCGATCGTGAGCCTCGCCGCCAAAGAGGCGGAGTCGCTCGCAGCCGAGACGCGGGTCTCGATGAAAGAACATTTCGAGCGGAGAGCCAAGCTCGCCGAGGACAAGATCGCGCGCGCCGAGGCACAAGCCTTGGCCGATGTGCGCAACGCCGCCGTCGATGCCGCGGTCGCGGCTGCCGAGAGCATCATCGCCGCGAAGCTGACGCCCGAGGCCGCGGCCAAGCTCGTCGGCACGAGCATCGACTCGCTGAAGTCCAAAGCTGAATTAGGCTGCGCGTCTACCCCTGCCCGCCGCCGGGCTTATCGAAGGCGACGAAGATCTTGTAGTCTTCGGGCCGCGAGCCGGCCACGACGGGGAAGGAAATCTCTCTCACCATGGAGAAGTAACCCACTGGGTTTCCGGCCGGGATGGTCGCTGTCAGCTTCATGGCGTCTTTCGCCAGAACTTTCTTGTCGGCGCCGGAGACATGAACGCTGACGGGCAAGTTGACGACGCCCGGCTGCCCTTTCGGCCCGAGCAGCACACGGCCGGCGAAACCATATTTCACCACCACGCGGTCGGAATAAAGCTGGCACTCGCGCGCCAGTTTGGTGATCTCGCCGCGATGGACGATCGATAGGTTGTCGCCGTTATGGCCGGGCTCATAGACGGTGAGCAGGCGGTCATACGGCCAAGCCACGATTTGCGGACAATGGGCTGCCGCACCCGAAGCCGCCTCCTGGCCGTTATCGGCCTTGGCGTTCTCGAGCAAGCGATCGGCGTTAACCGAAGACGCCGCGTCGTCGGCGCTGCCAGATTTGAAGGGGCTGGAAATACTGGAGACGGCACAGGCCGACAGCAAGCACCGGCACGACAAGGGCCAACGCGGGCCGGCCGACAGCGAGCCACCAAGGAGCGTGTGAGCGTCTCAATCTACCCCGTCCTCAGCTTGACATACCGGCCGTCCTGCCTGATATGCCTTCGGGGCCAAGCCCCGGAGAATTTTGACAATTGGCGTCTTGGCGGTCGTGCCGTTGGCGGCAAAACTAGCGGTAGCGGGCGGGCGCGACAAGGCCGATCTGGACCCGCTTTTGAGGACAAACTGACACTCCCATGGCGCCTAACGGCCTGCCTCCTCTCACCATCCTTCTCGCTGCCCCGCGCGGGTTTTGCGCCGGGGTCGAGCGTGCGATTCAGATTGTCGAGCTCGCGCTCGAGAAATATGGCGCGCCGGTCTATGTGCGCCATGAAATCGTCCACAACCGCTACGTGGTGGAGATGCTGAAGGCGAAGGGCGCGGTGTTCGTCGAGGAACTGGACGAGATCCCGGATAGCGACGCGCCCGGTGGTGTTCTCGGCCCATGGGGTGCCGAAGGCCGTGCCGGAAGAGGCCGAGCGGCGCCGGCTGTTCTATCTCGATGCCACCTGCCCGCTGGTCTCCAAGGTGCATATCGAGGCCGAGCGGCACCATGCGCGCGGGCGCGAGGTGCTCCTGATCGGCCATGCAGGGCCATCCCGAAGTGATCGGCACCATGGGTCAATTGCCGGAAGGCAGCGTGCATCTGATCGAGTCGATCGAGGATGCGATGCGCTTCACGCCGACGGATGCGACCAACCTCGCCTTTACGACGCAGACCACGCTCTCGGTCGACGATATGAGCGAGATCGTGAACGTGTTGAGGGCGCGGTTCCCGCAGATCACCGGGCCACGCACGGACGATATTTGCTATGCCACGACCAACCGCCAGGAGGCGGTGAAGAGCATTGCCGCATCTTGCGAGCGCATGATCGTGGTCGGCTCGCCCAATAGCTCGAACTCGATCAGGCTGGTCGAGGTGGCGATGAAGGCAGGTTGCCCGCGCGCCATGTTGATCGAAAGCGCCGGAGAGATCGACTGGAACGAATTTCTCGGCATCGAGCGCCTCGGCATCACCGCCGGCGCCTCCGCCCCGGAAGTCCTGGTGGATGAGATCGTCGGCGCGTTCCGCAAACGCTTCGATGCGCGGATTGAGACCGTGACCACGGCGAATGAGACGGTCACCTTCAAGCTGCCCCGGCCACTCCGACAGGCGCCGGCAGCTTAAGCATGGCCGTCTACACCGACGTCTCCGACGACGAACTGGCCGCCTTCCTCGAGCCTTACGCGATTGGCCCCCTCACCTCGTTCAAGGGCATCGCCGAGGGCGTGGAGAACACCAACTATCTGGTGCACACCGAGGCCGGGCGCTACATCCTCACGCTTTACGAAAAGCGGGTGGCGCCGGAGGATCTCCCCTATTTCTTGGGGCTGATGGAGCATCTCGCGGCCAGAGGCATCTCCTGCCCGTTGCCGGTGCGCGACGGCAAGGGCCGCATGCTGAACGAGCTTGCCGGGCGGCCTGCGGCTTTGATCACGTTTCTCGACGGCGTCTCGGTCAGGCGGCCGGGCATCGAGCATTGCGCCGGCCTCGGACAGGCGCTCGCCAAATTTCATCTGGCCGGGGCCGATTTTCCCATGCAGCGGCCGAACACGCTGTCGCTCGCCGGCTGGACCTCGCTGTTCGCCGCGATCAAGCCGCAGGCCGACGAAGTCATTCCGGGATTGGCGGCGGAGATCGAAAAGGAGCTGGGCTTTCTATCGGCGCATTGGCCGACCGGGCTGCCCTCCGGCGTCATTCACGCCGATTTGTTCCCCGACAATGTGTTCTTCCTGAGCGATCGGCTGTCGGGCCTGATCGATTTCTATTTCGCCTGCAACGACCTCCTGGCCTATGACATCGCGGTCTGCCTCAATGCCTGGTGCTTCGAGGCCGATGCCAGCTTCAACGTGACCAAGGCGCGAGCGATGCTGCAAGCCTATGAGGCGGAGCGGCGGCTCACGCCCGACGAGCTCAAGGCGTTGCCGCTTCTGGCGCGAGGTGCCGCGCTCCGCTTCCTGCTGACGCGGAGCTATGACTGGCTCAACACCGACGAAAATGCGCTGGTGAAGTTCAAGGACCCGAACGAATATCTGCGGAAACTCAGATTCCACCGCCGGGTGAAATCCTACCGCGACTATGGGCTGAAAGATCATTGATGGCCTCGACGCCCAAGGTCGTGATCCACACCGATGGCGCTTGCTCCGGGAACCCTGGGCCCGGCGGCTGGGGCGCCATTCTCGAGTCAGGCTCGCACCGCAAAGAGATCAAGGGTGGCGAGACGCTGACCACCAATAATCGCATGGAGCTGACGGCCGCGATCGAAGCGCTCGAAGCGCTGAAGCAGCCGTCACATATCGAGCTTTATACCGACTCCAATTATTTGCGCGGCGGCATCACGCAATGGATCAAGAAATGGAAGGTCAATGGCTGGCGTACGTCGGACAAAAAGCCGGTCGCCAATGAGGAGCTGTGGAAGCGGCTGGAGCTAGCCACCGAGCGGCACAAGGTGCATTGGCACTGGGTCAAGGGCCATACCGGTCATAACGATAATGAGCGCGCCGACGAACTCGCGCGCGAGGGCATGGCGCCGTTCCTCAGAAAGTGATGATCTTTGACGCATAATCTTGTCCGAAAAGTCTGCAACTTTTCGGGATTATGCTCTAAAGCGCGTCGAGCAAGGCTTCGCCGCCAGTGATGCTGCAGGCCGCGGGCGAATCCTCGACATTCATGGCTTTGACCACGCCATTCTCAACCAGCATCGAATAACGCTTGGAGCGGGTGCCGAGACCGAAGCCGCTACCGTCGAAATCCATGCCGATCTTCTTGGTGAACTCGGCATTGCCGTCGGAGAGGAACAGCACCTTGCCCTTGGCGCCGGTTGTGGCCTCCCAGGCGCCGAGCACGAAGGGGTCGTTGACCGCGACGCAAACGATGGCATCGACGCCCTTCTTCTTGAACTCGTCGATATGGGCGAGGAAGCTCGGCAGGTGCTTTTGACTACAGGTCGGGGTGAAGGCGCCGGGCACGGCGAACAAAGCGACCTTCTTGCCGGAGAACATCTCCGACGTGGCAACCGGCTTCGGACCTTCGGCGCCCAAGACCCTGAAGGTTGCGTCGGGCAGCTTGTCTCCAACCTTGATACTCATCGTCGCGTCTCCTCTAGAAAATGTCGACGCACCATAGTGGCTTAGGAGGCCAGCGCCAAGTCTACTCGGCCTTCCAGGCTAGTCTCACGCGAGCCTCGGTCCGAAACCAATGTCAGGACCAGTGTCTTGCCTTTGATGTCCTTCGCCTCGTCCTTTGAAGCGAAGTTCACCGCAAAGCTCTGTTTGCCGTCGGCGAGCGGACCAAGCGCTTTGGGAACGGGCACGTAAGTGCCATCTGCAATGTCGACGAAGAGATCGGTGCCGCGCCGCGCCAGGCGGAAACAGCGCCTCGATCACAATCGAGGGCTTATCGGCGTCGAGCTTCGCCTCGATCTTTCCAATCGCCGGCAATGCACCCGGAGCGACAGGTTGCGGCACGAGATCGAGCGCCGCGTTCAGCAATTTCGCGTCGGCTTCGTTGAGGGTCGCACCCGGCTCCAATTTCAGGCTGAGCTTCGCGTCATTCGGAATGCAAAGCGATTTGCAGAGGCCGAAATCGAAAGCAAGTTTCAGCTCGATCGGCTCGCCGGGACGCTCCGCAATCAGCTTCACCGGAAAGATGACTTCGCCGCTATAGCCGATGGCCGTGCTGTTGGCGTCGGCGAAGCGATGCGGCGCGGGGTACAGCACTTTCGCCTCTTTCAAATTCGTCGAGCCGGACCAATTGAATTGTGGCGGCACGCCCGAATCGCCCGGGTTCCGCCAATAGGTCTTCCAGCCATCGTCCATGCGAAGCTGAATGCCGGCCATCGGCTGTTCACCGTCCGCCGTCTTCGCCATGCCGCCGAACAGTCTGAGTTTGGAATTGGTGGCGCCGACCCAGGGCTGTTCGGCCGTGCGCGCCGGCAGCCCCACAGCGACAACGCAAGCCAGCACAAGCATTAGGCGCATGGCGGCGAAAGCGGCATAAGAGAGATGTGAATTTGGTCATTGGCTCTGGGGACTGTTGCTGCGGCCGGGCGACTTTAGCGGCAAGGTAGCGAAATCGCGATAACGAGCCGCCACAATTGTCTCACTCTTTCGTGAGCGTCCGGGCCAAAAGCAAAGTCATGTCACCTTAAGCTTTGCGCTTCACAATAAGCGGCGCAGGTTTATAGTCGTTACTATCATGTCTGCTCGAAACGCCAAGACCAGGATTCCCCGCGAGGGTTATCTCGACGGCCAGTTGCTGATCGCGATGCCTTCGATGGGCGACCCGCGCTTTGCCCGCGCCGTCATCTATATGTGCGCGCATTCCGCCGATGGCGCCATGGGCATCATCATCAATCACCGCGCGCCGAATATCAGTTTCGGCGAGTTGCTCGATCAATTGAACATCGCGCCGCATAAAGAGCGCATCACGCTGCCGCGCATGAGCGCGGCGATGGCCGTGTATCTCGGCGGCCCGGTCGAGACGGGGCGCGGTTTCGTTCTGCACAGCGCCGACTACTTCAAGGCAGAGAGCACCTTACCGATCGACGAGAGCGTGTGCCTCACCGCCACGATCGACATCTTGCGCGATATCGCCAAGGGCGCCGGTCCCGACAAGGCGCTATTGGCGCTTGGCTATGCCGGCTGGGCGCCAGGTCAGCTCGAAAGCGAGATTCACGCCAATGGCTGGCTGCATTGTTCGGCAGATCCAGAGCTGATCTTCGATCCCGAGGTCGATCGCAAATATCATCGCGCGCTCGACAAGATCGGGATCGACCCGCGCCGCCTCGTCAACGATTCAGGTCACGCTTAGGCGCCAGCTGGCGCTCTAAGCGTTTCTGAGCGTGATCTTTTCGGAAAACCGGTGGCCACTTTTCCGGACAGCTCTAGCGAGGGCGCCGCGTCGCGCCGGCGGCGATAACGCGGCCGGCGCGGGCGCGATGTCCTGTGGCGCGGCGTCATCTCCTCTTCCGAACCAGAGGACCGCGACTTCTTCTTGCGCTGACTGGCGAGCGCGGCGAGCAGGCTCGCCACATCCTTGGCCGACATCGGCTCGCCGTAATAATAGCCCTGGCCGAACTCGCAGCCGATCGAGCGGAGATACGCGGCGTCGCGTTCGGTCTCGATGCCCTCGGCGACCACTTCCTTGCCGAGCTCATGCGCCAGCGCGATGATCGATTTCAGAATCATGGGAGAAGACCCGTTGAGCCCGCTGTCACGGACGAGCGAGCGGTCGATCTTGATGGTGTCGCAAGGGAAGCGGTGCAGATAGCTCAACGAGCTGTAACCGGTACCGAAATCGTCGAGCGCGAGGCTGGCGCCGAAAGTCTTGAGCCAAGTCAGAATCTCGACGGCGCGCTCGGGGTTCTCCATCACCAGCGACTCGGTGATCTCAAGCTTCAGCGTGCCCTTGGGCACGGCCTCCCGGGCCAGCAGGAGTCTGATCTCTTGGACGAGATCCTGACGGAAAAGCTGCCGGCTCGAGACATTGACGCTGACAAAGAGCGGATCGCGCTCGCGTGGCAGCGCCTTGTGCCAGCGAACCGCCTGCTCCAGCGCCTGGCCCAAGACATAAGTGCCAAGCTCGGTGATGAGCCCAGTCTCCTCGGCCATCGGCACGAAATCGTCGGCGCCGAGCCGGCCCTGGGTCGGGTGATCCCAGCGCAGCAGCGCCTCGAAGCCGGCAAGCTGGTTGGAGGCAAGCCGCGTAATCGGCTGATAGAGGACCGCGATCTGTTGCCGCTCGATGGCGCGACGAAGATCGCTTTCGAGCGGTAGCCGGTTCTCCTCCTCGCCTCGCGTGGCGGGATTGAAAATCTCGATGCGGTCGGCGCCGCCGCGCTTCGCCCGCAACATGGCGATCTCGCCCTCGCGCAACAGATCCTGCGCCGTGGCCTGCGCGCCGTCGAACACGACGATGCCGATCGAGGCGGTGAGCACGATCTCCTTGCCGCTGATCTTCATCGGGGTGCGGAGCGCGCGGCGAACGCGCTCGGCCAGCATCGCCACTTGGCGTGGGTCGGTCTCCGAAATCAGCAGAATGGCAAATTGATCGCCGCCAAGCCGGGCCAAAGTATCTTGCGGACTCAAATGGCGGCTCAATCGTCTGGCGAGCGTGAGCAGCATGCTGTCGCCGATGACGAGCCCGAAGCTCTGATTGACGTTCTTGAAGCGGTCGATGTCGATGAACATCACGGTAGGGCGATTGCCCTGACCTTCTTGCGCGCGGGTGATGGCGCCGCCGACGCGATCGACAAAGAGCTCGCGGTTCGGGAGCCCGGTCAGATTGTCGTGCACGGCATCGTGCATCAGCCGCTCATGCGAGCGCTTGAGATTGGTCACGTCGCGCATCAGCCCGACACAAGTCAAAAGCCGGGCATTTTCGCTTTGAGCGGCGCGAGCGCGGAGCTCGTACCAGACATAGGTGCCATCATGGCGGCGCAGCCGGAAATCGACTTGCAGGTCGCCGCCATGGTTCTCCTGGAGCGACCAAAGCATCAGTTTGAAGCGCTCGCGGTCGGAATTGTGCAGATGCTGCAGGAATTGCTGCACCGTGGCGGTGAGCGAACCGGGATCGAGGCCGAGCGTCTCCTCGATCTCGCTCGAGACGCTGATCTGGTCCCTGCCGGCATTCCATTGCCAGACTGCCGCGCCGGAACCGTCCACCGCCAGCGACTTGATCTGCACCTGGCTTGGCGGTCCGAGCTGCATCGTGGTGCTGGCGCCGCGAAAGGCGAATTGCGTCACGGTAAAGCCGAGCAAGACCAAGATGAGAACGAGGCCGGCAACGAGGCCGGAGACGACGACTTCGCCGGAGAGCTTGCCGAGCACGATCATGGTGGCGCCGAACAGCCAGACCAGCAGCAGCATCCAACTCGGGATCAGCGCGAGCGCGCGATCCTGGCCGCGAAGGGCGAGATAAACAATGAGGCCGGTACCGACGCCGGCGACGATGACGGTGGAGACCCGGGCGAGACCGGAAGCCATTTGCGGATCGATCAGAGCGAGAACGACAAGCGCCCATTGCACCGCGATCCATCCCCAGAACGCGGTCCTGATCCAGCCATGCCAAAGTCCGATGCGTAGGAAGGCATAGAGGAAGAGCACGAGGCTCGCGGCGAGCGAGGCTTCGGCGGCGGCGCGATAGAGCGCGATGCGCTCAGCCCCGACCGGGAATAATTTGTTCCAAAAACCGAAATCGACGCAGAAATAAGCCAGCACGGTCCAGGCAACTAGAGCGGTGGCTGGGAAAATCGCGCGGTGATTAGCGGCGAAGATCGCAGTCAGGAAAATCGCGAGCAGGCCGGTAATGCCGAGCAGCACACCATTGAACAGCATGCGGTCTTGCTGCTTGGACTGATACGCATTCGGTTCCCAGAGGAAGAGTGGCGGCACTTGGGCTGAGGCGAGTTCTGCGGCGAAGGTGATGGTCTGGCCGGGCTCGAGATTCAAACGGAAGATGTCGGCGCGATCGCTCTTCAAGGGCTCGGGCCTAAATCCGAGCGAGGGCGTGACGGCGGCGATGCGTCCGGCATCGAGCTCGGGCCAGAACACCCGCGAATTGGCCAGCGTATAGCGGGGAGCCACCAGCCAACGGACGACACGCTCGGCCGTCGGATTGGTCAGCGCGAAGACGAGCCAGCCTGGATTGGTGCCGGGGACGGAGGCCTGTACCGCCATGCGCCCGACATAGCCGTCGGGCCCCGGCGCGGTTTCGAGTTGCAGACGATCGCCTCTTCCCTCGTAAAGCTCGCCCAGAGAGGTGACATCGTATTTGTCCTGGTCAGGCTTGACGACGATGGCATCGACGGCGCGGGCGGCAGAGCTCATGATGCCGATCAGCGCAAGCAGCGACAGGAGCGCGAGCAAAAGCGGACGCGCACGATATGCGCGACGTTGCTTTCTCTCACCTCTCGCCGAGGCGCCAATCAAAGCCACCCTCCCATCGCTTTCCCTAAACATTGCCCGAGCGTCTTCAGCGCGGGTCGCTGTCGAGGAGCGCGTAAAGCAGATGATCCTGCCAGACGCCGTTGATCCTCAGATAACGGCGCGCCATCCCCTCGCGGGTAAACCCAGTTCGCTCAAGAAGCTTAATGGAGGCCGCGTTGGTCGGAAGGCATGCCGCCTCCAGCCGGTGCAGCTCGAGCGAATCGAAGACAAAAGGAATAACAGCGCGGACAGCCGCCGTCATATAGCCTTGGTGCGCATGGGTGCCCCCGACCCAATAGCCCAGGGTGCAGGCCTGGGTGACGCCGCGGCGAACATTACAGAGGGTCAGGCCCCCTACCAGCGCTCCTGAGTTCAAGGCAAAGATGAATAAGGCATAGCCGACATCCTCGCGGAGGTCGCGCTGGTAGTGGCGGACACGGCGGCGGAACGAGGCCCTGGACAGTTCGTCCGAGGCCCAAAGCGGCTCCCAGGGGGTCAGAAAATCGCGGCTGGCGGCCCTAAGCTCGGCCCAGGCCGGATAATCGGCCATTTGCGGCGTGCGCAGCACCACCCGATCGGCGCGGATGACGGGCCCGAGATCGCTCAAGGACGCGGATCGCAACAACGCCATGGCTTCGAAAGGCTCCTTAGGCCGCCTTGCTGGACGGTAGCGCGAATTTCTCAGCCACGGCGTCGAATCTTGCAACATTAAGAATTGGCCCGGCGGTGGCGAGACTAACGGGAGAGGCGAGCAGCCGGCCCGCCAGCAACTCCAGGTCGGCGATGGAGACGGATTCCACTTTTTCGATCAGTTCATGGGCCGGGACCGGCCGGCCATAGATCAAGATCTGACGGCCGAGTTGCTCGGCACGCGCAGACGAGCTTTCCAGCGCCGCGAGCAGCCCCATCTTGGCTTGCGCCCTCACCCGGGCAATCTCGTCCTCGCTGAAGCCCTCATCGGCGGCGCGGACGAGTTCCTCGCGTAGGACTGAAATCAACTCATGCGCTCGATCTGGCCCGGTCGCGGCATAGATCGAGATCATGCCGCTATCGGACAGGCTGGTGGCGAAGGCACTGATGGCGTAGCAGAGCCCGCGACGTTCGCGCACTTCTTGGAAGAGCCGCGAAGACATGCCGCCGCCCAACACGCCAGCGAGGATTCGGGCCGTGTAATAATCGGGGTGGCCATATTCCGGTCCCTCGAAGCTGAGCACGAGATGGGTCTGCTCGAAGGACTTCTCGCCGCGCCTGATGCCGCCACGATAGCGCGAGGCCGAAGGCACCGGGCTCGCACCGGCGTCGAGCTTGGCGAGGCGGCGCTCGGCTTCCTCAATCAGCGCCGCATGGTCGACAGCGCCCGCGGCAACCAGCACCATGTTCGGCGCGTGATAGTGACCGGTGAGAAAATTTCCCAATTGATCACGGCTGAGCGCGCTGACGCTTTCGACGGTTCCGAGGATCGGACGCCCTGCCGGTTGATCGGGATAGGCGGCGTCCTGCACCAGATCGAACACGATGTCCTCCGGCGAATCCAGCGCCGAGGCGATCTCTTGCAGGATGACATCGCGCTCGCGCTCAAGCTCGTCGGGATCGAAGCGAGGCTCGAGGATGATATCGCTCAAGATATCGAGCGCGAGCGGCATGTCGTTCCGCATCACGCGCGCATAATAGGCGGTGGTATCGACGCCGGTCGCGGCGTTCAGATCGCCGCCGACCGCTTCGATCTCCTCGGCGATGTCGCGCGCGGATCGCCGCGCCGTGCCCTTGAAAGCCATGTGCTCGAGGAAATGCGCAACGCCGTGCTCGGCGGGCGCCTCGCCGCGGCTGCCGGTGCCTGCCCATAGACCGATCGAGACGGTCTCCACCTCGGGCATGGAGTGGCTGACCACGGTCAGGCCGTTCTTGAGTTTTGCAACTGTCACGCTCACGCGCCGACTCCGCTGCGGCTGGCGCGCGCGGTGGCTGAAATGAACTCGGCGACGCGGGCGAAGTCGTTGGGCATGATCTCGCAACGTTCGGTCTGGCCGAGCTTCGCCCGCAAGCGTTCCGGCTGCTCGGGCACGATGCCGGTGGCGCGGGAGACGGCTTCGGGAAATTTCGCGGGATGCGCGGTCGACAGCACGACCATCGGCGTGTCGGAGTTTGCCGCTTCGATTTCCGCGGCGGCAATGGCGACCGCTGTGTGCGGGTCGACCAGCATGCCGGTGCTTTCATAGAATTTGCGGATGGTCGCTTCCGTCTGTTGCTCGCTCACGGAATGCGCAGCGAACAGAGCGCGGAGGGCGCTGAGCTCGCTCTCCGCCAAGCGGAAGCGGCCGGTCTCACGAAGCTCGTCCATCAACGATCTCACTCTCGAAGCGTGCCGACCCGCGAGCTCGAACAGGAGCCGCTCGAAATTGCTCGCAAGCTGGATATCCATGCTCGGGCTGGACGTGGCGATGACGCCCTTCGGCTCATAAATCCCCGTGGCCAAAACCCGAGGCAAACTGTCGTTGAGGTTCGTGGCAATAACGAGGCGTTTGACCGGCAAACCCATCGCTCGGGCGGCGTAACCTGCGAAAATATCACCGAAATTTCCGGTTGGCACGGTGAAGGCGACATCTCTCTCAGGTGCGCCAAGGGCCACGGCGGCGGTGAAGTAATAGACGGTCTGGGCGAGGATGCGCGCCCAGTTGATCGAGTTGATCCCGGTCAGTTGTAGGCGGTCTCGCAGCGCTTCATCGTTGAACAGCGATTTCACGATGGCCTGGCAATCGTCGAAGGTGCCTTCGATGGCGATGTTGTGGACGTTACTCTCGGACGCCGTCGTCATCTGGCGGCGCTGCACATCGCTGACGCGGCCTTTCGGATGCAGGATGAAAATGTCGATGGCATCGAGCCCACGGAAGGCTTCGATGGCTGCGGCACCGGTATCGCCGGACGTTGCGCCAATCACCGTAGCGCGGGCGCCGCGACGCTCCAGCGCGTTATTCATCATGCGGCCGACGACCTGCATGGCGAGGTCTTTGAAAGCGAGAGTCGGGCCGTGAAATAGTTCGAGCAGATACATATTGGGCGCGATCTGATGCATCGGCGCGACGGCAGGGTCATCGAAGCCGCTATAGGAATCGTCGAGTACCTGTTTGAGATCGACGAGACTCGGATCGTCTTCGAGGAAGGGGCGCATGACGAGATAGGCTGCGTCCGCATAGTCGCGGCCCGCGAGATCGGCGATCGCCGACGACGAAAGCGTGGGCCAAGCCTCGGGCAGATAGAGGCCGCCATCGCGCGCGAGGCCGGCCAGCAGCGCATCCTCAAACAGAAGCGGCTTCGCCTCGCCCCTTGTACTCACATACCGCAATTCTGGAGACCTCTAGGACCGGTTTCCGGCAGACCCTAGCGTTCCGCGCTTGCCCCCGCAACCGCGCGAACTCCTTAGGGTTTCGGCCCCCGTAATCCCTGGCGGACATAGACAGCGTAGATAACGACGAGACAGACGCCGAGGAGGAACCAGGTCAGCGCGTATTGCAGATGATTATTGGGAAGGTCGAGCCTAGTCTGCCCACCACGGGGCCAGCTTTCCGGCGGCCCGCTCTCCTCCGCCTCAAGGAAAAACGGCGCGAGGTCAGGCGGCTTGTCGCCGAACATGGATCGCGCCATGCCGTCGAGATCGCGGAAGTACCAGCGGTTGCGCTCGAGATCGGTGTTTGGGGTGAAGGTGCCCTGGCTTTCGGGAAGCCGAACCAGTCCGGTCACGCTGGTCTCGCCCTCGACCAGGCTTTGCGGCCGCGTTGCCTGTTCCTTCATTGCGTCAGGCACGAAGCCGCGGTCGACCAAAACGGTGGTGCCATCGTCGGCGACAAGGGGCGTGATGAGATGCCACCCGGGCGCGCCATCGGCGATGGCATAGAGATGCCTCTCTTTGTCATTGTCGAAGCGGCCGGCGACGCGGACATGGAGATAGCTCGGATCGCCGCCGTCCTTTGCCAGAGCGATCGCTTCCGCCAAACTGATCGGCGGCGCCTTGGTGCGCGTTTCGATTTCGGCGATCAGGCCTTGCTTCCATTGCGAGGCGCTGCAATTGCCACACGCCGAGCCCAATCAGACAGCGCGAGCGCAGCAAGCGTGACGATGGTGAAGCCGATCAGCTGTTTGGCACGGCATGCGCTCACCGCTCATTCCGAGGCGAGACGGCCTTCTTGCGCCTTGTGCTTGAATTGCAGCGCGACGAGGACGCCTTTGAAGGGCCGGAGCAAGCCTAAGGTCACGAGGATGGCGAGCGGACCCCAGATAATTGCGTGCACCCAATAAGGTGGCGCGTAACGCACCTCGACAAAGAGCGCGCCGCCAACAAGAATGAAACCCGCAACGAGGATGACGAAGATGATCGCGCCGTCGCCGGCGTCGGCGAAGCTGTAATTGAGGCCACAAGAGTTACAACGCTCCGCGAGCGTGAGATAGCCGCGAAACAGCTTGCCCTGCCCACAGGCCGGGCAGCTTCCGACAATGCCTCGCCGGATTGTCGAGCCGAGCGATGTCTCAGGGCTGGTCAGGTGACTGCTCCAAAAAACAAAGGGGGCGGCTCGTCGCCGCCCCCCGATAATCGCACAAATCAGAGGTCTAGTGCCCGGGATTAGCACCCGCGCCCCACACATAGATGCAGGTGAACAGGAACAACCAGACCACGTCGACGAAATGCCAGTACCAGGCCGCCGCCTCGAAGCCGAAATGATGCTTCAGCGTGAACGAGCCGCGGATGGCACGGACCAGGCACACGGTCAGGAAGATGGTGCCGACGAGTGACGTGGAAGCCGTGGAAGCCCGTCGCCATGAAGAAGGTCGAGCCATAGATGTGATGCGCGAAGCCGAAACCGGCATGCGCATATTCATAGGCCTGGCAGGTGGTGAACAAGATGCCGAGCACCACGGTGCAGACCAGGCCCCAGATCAGGCCCTTGCGGTCGCCTTCGAGTAGAGAGTGGTGCGCCCAGGTCACGGTGGTGCCCGAGGTCAGCAGGATCAGTGTGTTGACCAGCGGCAGGCCCCACGGGTTGAAGGTGTGAGCAAACCAGCCAATGCCCGGAACGTTGGTGTCCGCGCTCGGCACCGGCGGCCATTGGCCGCCCAAGACCGCGTCGCGCGCATAGGTGACGGCCGCATCGGGATAGAGCGCCGCATCGAAATAGGCCCAGAACCAAGCGACGAAGAACATCACCTCGGAGGCGATGAAGAGGATCATGCCGTAGCGCAGATGGAGCTGCACGACGGGGGTTTCGTAGCCCTGCTTCGCCTCAATGATGACGTCGCGCCACCAGACGAACATGGTGAAGATGACGAGCAGGAAGCCCGGGATCAGATACCAAGGATGCGGCGTTCCGGCCTTCTTCGAAATGAAATACAGGACCGCGCCGATGGCGAGCGTCAAACCACCGGCCGCGCCGACGATCGGCCATGGACTTGGATTGACGAGATGGTAGTCGTGTTGGTTGGCGTGCGCTTCGGCCATAGGTCGCTCCCGTTCTTTATCCTCATTGCCAGGCACGACGCCTGGTAAATCGTCTCAGTTGCTCACGACCGAGACCCGGACTTGTCGCCATCCGGCACCACGGCGATGCCCGGCGGCGGGTCGCTGCGATAGAAGGTGTACGACAAGGTGATCTCGGAAATATTCTTGGTGTCCTCATCGTCGACGATCTTGGGATCGACGAAGAAGATGACCGGCATCTCGGCGGTAGTGCCAGCAGCCAACGTCTGCTGCTTGAAGCAGAAGCATTCGATCTTGGTGAAGTAGCGTCCGGCAAGCTCCGGCGCCACGTTGAAGATTGCGGTGCCTGTGATCGGCGTTGAGCCCTTATTGGTGGCTTTGTAGAAAGCCAGCACCTGCTCGCCGATCTTGACGTCCATCACCTGTTGGACCGGCTCGAAGCTCCAGGGGAGCCCAGTCGCGACATTGGCGTCGAAACGGATGCGGATGGTGCGGTCGAGCACTTGATCGGGGCCGCGGTCGGCCCGTTGCGGTATGCCGCCATAGCCCGTCGCTTGGCAGAACAAGCGGTAGAGCGGCACCGACGCGAAGGCCAAGCCCAGCATGACCGCGACAAGGCAAATCAGCGGCAGCGCCACAGTCCGGTTCTTGTTGGACGGTGTCATGGCGCGACGCTCATATCAGATTTGCCTGAGCGCGACATTGCCGCCGAGCCTGACAATGGTGACGATAAAGAAGAGCAGCACGAGGCCGGCGAGGATCCAGGCGATGGCCAGAGATCGCATACGTTGACGGCGCTTTCGTTCCTTGTCCGCATCGTCCATCACGAGGTCCAGAACATGGCAGGGAACGCGCTCCCAATGCCGAAACCCTGCTCGACCAGGAGCACGGCAAACAGCAGGAAGAGGTAGAGCACGGAATAGGCAAACAGCTGCTTGGCGGCGCGATCGGCGCGATCGCCTTCACGCTCGCGATAGCAGACGACGGCAAAGGCCACGAAGACGGCGCCAAGCACGATCGCGGCAATCGCATAGAGCAACCCGCCGGTTCCCATCAGGGCCGGGAGCACGCCGATCGGCGCCAGGATCAGGCTGTAGACGAGAATCTGGGTTCGAGTCGCGTCGGGGCCCTTGACCACCGGGAGCATCGGAATGCCGGCGCGTTCGTAGTCGCGCGTGCGGGTAAGCGCCAAAGCCCAGAAATGCGGAGGTGTCCAAATGAAAATGATGAGGAAGAGCACGACGCTCTCCAGGCTTATCGTGCCGGTCGCCGCGGCCCAACCGATCATGGGCGGAAAGGCACCCGCGGCCCCGCCGATGACGATGTTTTGCGGCGTCGTCCGCTTCAGCCACATCGTGTAGATGAAAATGTAAAAGGCGATGGTCAGCGCAAGCAGCGCACCCGCAAGCCAATTGATCATCAGGCCGAGGCAGATCACCGAGCCAATAGCAAACACGGCGCCGAACGACTTTGCCTCGTCCGCCGACACACGACCGCGCGGAATCGGCCGCGCCGCGGTCCGCGCCATGCGGGCGTCGATATCGGCGTCGTACCACATGTTGAGAGCGCCGGCGGCGCCGGCGCCGACCGCGATACACATCAGGGCCGCGACGGCCAGAACCGGATGCATGGTTCCTGGCGCCGCGACGAGACCGACCAGAGCCGTGAAGATCACGAGAAACATCACTCGCGGCTTCATCAGCTCGAAATAATCGGCGACGTCGCCGCCGGTCTCGGCTTCGACCACTTCGGCCGCTATGGGATTTGCGAATTCGGCCATGCCTCACTCACTCTTTCATCATGCCGTTTCCGCAAACTGCCCCGCTCCTACTTGACGCGCGGCAGCGTCTCCCAGGTATGGAAGGGCGGCGGCGACGGCAGCGTCCATTCGAGGGTCGTAGCGCCAACACCCCAGGGATTGGCCGGAGCCTTCACTTTCCTGGCAAACTGAACGACGATGCCAATCAGAAAGACGATGAAGCCCGCAAACGCGATGTAGGAACCAATCGATGAGACCATGTTCCATCCGGCAAAAGCATCCGGATAGTCGGCGTAGCGACGCGGCATCCCGGCAAGCCCCAAGAAGTGCTGCGGGAAGAAGGCAAGGTTGGCGCCGATGAACATCAGCCAGAAATGAAGCTTGCCCAGCGGCTCGGAGTACATGTAGCCGGTCATTTTTGGCGACCAATAGTACCAGGCGCCGAAGATCGAAAACACCGCGCCGAGCGACAGCACATAGTGGAAGTGGGCAACCACGTAATACGTGTCGTGGAAGGAGCGATCTACGCCGGCGTTTGAAAGCACCACGCCGGTGACGCCGCCGATGGTGAACAGAAAGATGAAGCCGAGCGCCCACAGCATCGGCGTCTTGAAGCTCAGCGAACCGCCCCACATCGTCGCGATCCAGGAAAAGATCTTCACGCCGGTCGGCACGGCAATGACCATGGTAGCAAACACGAAATAGGCCTGCGTATTCACGCTTATGCCCGCCGCATACATGTGATGGGCCCAGACCACAAAGCCGATCACGCCGATGGCGACCATGGCGTAGGCCATGCCGAGATAACCGAAGATCGGTTTCTTGGAGAAGGTCGAGACGATCTGGCTCACCATGCCGAAGCCCGGAACGATGAGGATGTACACTTCCGGGTGACCGAAGAACCAGAACAGGTGCTGCCACAGCAGCGGATCGCCGCCATGAGCGCTATCGAAGAACGCCGTGCCGAAATTGCGGTCGGTGAGCAGCATGGTGATGGCGCCAGCGAGCACCGGCAACGACAGCAGCAGCAGGAACGCCGTGATCAGCACCGCCCAAACGAACAGCGGCATCTTGTGCAGCGTCATGCCCGGCGCGCGCATGTTGAAAATGGTGGTGATGAAGTTGATGGCGCCGAGGATCGAGGACGCGCCGGCGAGATGCAGCGCAAAGATGGCAAAGTCCACCGCAGGCCCAGGCGTGCCGCTGCTCGAGAGCGGCGCGTACATGGTCCAGCCGCCGGCAACGCCATTGGTGCCGGGAGGCCCAGGAACGAACAAGGAGGTGACGAGCAGGATGAATGCCGCGGCGACGAACCAGAAGGAAATGTTGTTCAGGCGCGGGAACGCCATGTCCGGAGCGCCGATCATCAGCGGCACCATCCAATTGCCGAAGCCACCCATGGTGGCGGGCATGACCATGAAGAACACCATGATCAGGCCATGGGCGGTGACGAAGACGTTGAACATTTCGGGGTTGCCGAAAATCTGCATGCCCGGCTGCATCAGCTCAGCGCGCATGCCCATCGAGAGCAAGCCCCCAATGATGCCGCCGATCATCGCAAGAATGAGATAGAGCGTGCCGATGTCTTTGTGATTGGTCGAAAACAGCCAGCGCCGCACAAAGGACGGATAATGTTCGTCGTGGTGGGCGGCTTCGACATGAGCAGCGCTTTTCGCCATAGCTGTTCTTCCTTATCTTCTCATCTCTATATGGTTTCGGTCCTGCCGAGCTGTGCGATCGGGTGCGGTCTAATTCTGTGCCGCCGCAACTTTGCCGGTAGCATCCAATGAGGCAGCTGGCGCCGGCTTGGTCTTGGCGAGCCAGTCGGCAAACTCCTCGTCGGTGACAACACGAACAGCGATCGGCATGAAGGCGTGGTTGCGGCCGCAAAGCTCGGAGCATTGTCCGTAGAACATGCCGGTGCGCTCGGCGCGGAACCAAGTCTTCTGCAACCGCCCCGGAACCGCATCGAGCTTGACGCCGAAGGACGGCACGGCCCAGTCGTGGATCACGTCGGTAGACTTGATCTGCACGATGACATTCTTGTTCACCGGCACGACCACTTCATGATCGGCGGTGAGGAGCCGCGGCTGGCCCTCTTTCAGATCAGCCTCCTGCACCATCAGCGCATCGAAATGAATGCCCTGGTCGGGATATTCGTAGCTCCAATACCACTGATGTCCCGTCGCGGTGATGGTGAGGTCGGCCTTGGGAAAATCATACTGAGCGAACAGCAGCCGGAATGACGGAATTGCGATCGCCACCAGGATAAGAATCGGAATGATCGTCCAAGCAATCTCGAGCGCCGTATTGTGCGTGGTCTTGGAGGGCTGCGGGATGGCGGCGCTCGTTGAAACGCACCATCACATAAACCAGCAGGCCGAGAACAAAGAGCGTGATCAAAATAATGATGATGGTGAGGTAGTCATGGAACCTCGTGATCTGTTCCATGATCGGCGAATTGGCTTTCTGAAAAGTCATTTGCCATGGCGAGGGTTGTCCATCGCCGGCGAAAGCTGAAGTGCTCCAGACGAGGCTGGTCACACCTGTAAAAATCTTCAGCGTTCGGTCAAAAAAAGCCATCGCGTCGCTCCCACTCCATGCTCCCCGACCCCAAGACAGCATCAATTTGGATGCGGCAGTGGGCTTGGCGTTCCCGTGTACGAGCCCAAGCGCGGGCTCGCCATCGTTCCGGTCAAAGCAAAGGGGGCGCGAATGATGATCGCGGTCCCGGCGTCGCCCCCAGCTCTTATTTTTCGCATTCAAACCGCCGCGAAGCGAGTTTGGATGCCCTTTTCCCAGTTCAAATCATAAAGGCTTAAAGTTGGCAACAGCCATGATTTGCAGCCGCGCTGCGGCATATGCACGCTCGCGGTGCAGTAAAGCCAAGGACTTCCGAGCATTTCAGCTTCGGGTCGAACTTTAGCCCCAATGCTCGGCGATGCGGGTTTCCTGGTGTGTATCGGCACTTTCAAGCGGTCTGCCCGCGGATTAGTGTTGGCACGCGCGATTCGTGCTTGGCTTGGTGCGCTTGAAATCCAACCGATGATCCAACGGCGAAACACCCTGCTTGCGAACAAACGCTGCTTTATCGCGTTGGGCCTCGGGCTGTTGGTGGCGCTGGGCGCCACGGGCACCGTTAAGGCGCAAGGGGCCCCGCCCGATGCAGCGGCGACAGCGACTAACGCAGCCGCAGCCGCCGATACCGGCCCGGGAAGCGTAGTCCGCGCAACACATGGCGCTTGGCAGGTCAGCTGCCGCACCCCGGCAGGTGCCAAGGAAGAGAAATGCGCTTTGGTGCAGAGCGTCACCGCCGAGGACAGGCCGAATGTCGGCCTCACCGTGTTGTTCTATAAGGCCGCATCCGAGGACAAGAAGCTATTGCGCGTCGTCGTCCCGCTCGGCGTGCTGTTACCGACCGGGCTTGGGCTCAAGATCAACAATCAAGACGTGGGCAATGCGCCCTTCCTCAAATGCAGCCGCAACGGCTGCATCGCCGAGGTTGTGCTGCAAGATGAGGTGATCAAGAAGATGAAAGGCGGCGGCACCGCCATGTTCATCATCTTCGATACGCCGGAGGCCGGCATCGGCATCCCGATCTCGCTGCAAGGCTTCGATCAGGCCTTGGCCGCACTCAAATAATTTGGCAAAAAAAATCGGCGGCAGAAAAGGAGCATCTGCCGCCGATACATCCGTCGGGGGACGGACTAGCGTCCCGCGCGTGCAGGGTTGACGAGCGAGACGGTTACTTGCGCCAAAGATGGTTACTGGCGTTAGGGTTTTCAAGGCCAGCTTTAGCGTGGGCCGAGCCGAGCTCAGGTTCCTAACAGCATCAAAAGGCCCGGGCCTCGAACACTTTGTCGATATTGCCCTTCCAGTCGTTCTTGTAGTCGGCGAGCAAAAGGTCGGCCGGCGAGCGGCCCTGCTCCAACAACTCAATCAGCGGCATAAGGGCAATGCTCTCGTCGTTGCCGTTCAGGTCGAGGCGATTGCGGCGTTTCAGCCCCGTCTCGGCGAGGAATACGACTTGGCGCGCGATGTCGAGCACGCTCGACTTGCGGAACGGTGTCGCAAGCCCGAGGCGCGGAACGGAATCGCGCAAGGCTTCGCGCTCCGAGGCGGTCCAATCCTTGATCAGCGCGTAGGCCGCATCGAGCGTGTCGTGATCGTAGAGGAGCCCGACCCAGAGCGCGGGCAGCGCCCAGAGCGCCGGCAAGGTTCCCGCATCGGCGCCGCGCATTTCCAGGAAGCGCTTCAACCTCACATCGGGGAACAGCGTGGTGAGGTGATCGCGCCAATTCTCCAGCGTCGGACGCTCGCCTGAGAGCGCCGGCAGTTTGCCGGCGAGAAAATCGCGGAACGACGCACCGGCAACATCGATGTAACGGCCATCGCGATAGACGAAATACATCGGCACATCGAGCGCGTAGTCGACATAACGCTCAAAGCCCATGCCGTTGTCGAAGGCGAAGGGAAGCGAGCCGGTGCGATGTCGATCGGTGTCGCGCCAGATCTCGGCGCGATAGGATTGAAAGCCGTTGGGCTTGCCCTCGGTGAAAGGCGAGTTGGCGAAGATCGCGGTCGCGATCGGCTGTAGCGCCAAACCGACGCGGAGCTTCTTGACCATGTCGGCTTCGCTGCCGAAATCGAGATTGACCTGCACGGTCGCGGTGCGGAACATCATGTTCAGCCCGAGCTTGCCAACCTTCGGCATGTAGCGCGCCATGATCCGGTAGCGTTCCTTGGGCATGACCGGGACCTCAGCGAGAGTCCATTTCGGGGAGAAGCCGAGACCCAAGAATCCGATGCCGAGCTCGCCGCCGACCTCCTTCACCTCAATGAGATGCCGACGGGTCTCTTCGTAGGTCTGATGCACATTCTGAAGCGGCGGACCCGACAACTCGAGCTGACCGCCTGGCTCCAGACTGATGACGCCGCCTTTCGAACAGTCCTGTCTCTGCAACGCGATAATGTTGCCCTGCTCCAAGACCGGTTCACCGCAGCGCTGTTGCAGGCCGGTCAACAAGGCCGCGATCCCCCGCTCGCCCTCGTACGGCACCGGCGAATAGTCTTTCTTGTAGAAGCAGAATTTTTCGTGCTCGGTGCCGATGCGCCAATCGCTGTCAGGCTTGGCGCCAGCCTCAAGCTCCGCGACGAGTTCGTCGCGAGAAGCGATGATCGGGGTTTCCGCGTCCCCTACCCGCGTCGACATGAGACGAACTCCGGTTTCAGAGAATAATTTGCTAAGCCGGGAGCTAAGGAACGCTTCGCCGATCCCGCCACAATCTTACGCCTGCGAAGCGCGGTCTTTATGGCGCGCCCTTGAAGCGCCTGGCAAGCCCTAGCCCGTTGGAGCCCTAGCGCCAATCACCTAACACAGCATTGACGAGTGACAGCGCCGCGACTGCGGCCGTATCGGCGCGCATGATGCGGGGGCCAAGCGAAATGGGCACGACGAAAGGCTGTTTCAGGAGAAGCGCGCGCTCGTCCGCTTCGAAACCGCCCTCGGGGCCAATCAAAACCGCCAGAGGCTGAGGCTTTTGCGCCGTCAATGCCACAAGCGGCGAAGCGGTTGGCGCTTGCTCGTCGGCAAAGATGAGCAGGCGATGCCGGTCCCAATTCTCGAGCAGCTTCGGCAATTTTTCCGGAGACTCGATATTGGGAACGCACAAAATGCCGCATTGCTCGGCGGCCTCGATGGCGTTGGCGCGAAGCCTTGCCTCGTTGATGCGTTCGGCCATGGTGCGGCGCGTGAGCACAGGAATCAACCGGCTCACCCCGAGCTCGGTGGCTTTCTGCACCATGTAATCGAGGCGCGCTCGCTTCAGCGGCGCGAACACATAATGCAAATCCGGGCCTTCAGTTTGTGGCCTCTCTTGCTCGACAAGATTGAGTTTGACCGATTTTCGGCCGCTACCGGCAAGGCTTGCGCGCCATTCGCCGTCGAGGCCGTTAAATACAAGGACTTCGTCGCCGGCCTTGCATCGCATAACGTTGATGAGGTAGTGCGCCTGTGCGGGATCGAGGGCAATCTCTCCCCCGGCGACGAGCGGCGCAGCAACGAACAGTCTGGTGAGCTTGGACGACATGGCGCAAGGCTTCGGATCGGATATTCCAACCGGCAAGGTGCAAGCAGAAGACATGTCGCGCCTCGCGCGACAAGGGAAAACCATCGCGGACGCGGAACCGCAAAATATCGCCGACCGCTTCGCGCCGTTTTCGCTGCTGCCCTATCTTAGACTTGCGCGCATCGATCGTCCGATCGGAATCTGGCTGCTGGTGCTGCCCTGCTTCTGGGCGGTGGCGCTTGCCTATCGCGGCACCGGGGCCGCCTACCCCGATCCGACCACGCTGCTGCTGTTTGCGCTCGGCGCCATCGTCATGCGCGGCGCGGGCTGCAGCTATAACGACATCGTCGATCGCGAGATCGATGCCGGCGTAGCGCGGACGAGATCGCGGCCGCTACCGAGCGGCGCCGTTACATTGCGGCAAGCTTCGATCTTCATGGGCGTGCTTGCGCTGATCGGACTTGCGGTGCTGTTGAGCTTCAACAGCTTCACCATTCTGCTTGGGCTCGGCGTGTTGCCGATCGTTGCGCTCTATCCTTTCGTCAAGCGATATAGCTTTTGGCCGCAAGCGGTGTTGGGTCTCGCTTTCAATTGGGGCGCGCTGCTCGGCTTCGCCGCGGTTCAAGGGCGACTCGGTTGGCCGGCCATCATCCTCTATCTCGGCGCCATCGCCTGGACCATCGGCTACGACACGATCTACGCGCATCAAGACCGCGAAGACGACGCGCTGCTCGGGATGAAATCGACCGCGCTCAAATTCGGTCGGACGACGCGCGGCTGGCTGGTTCTGTTTTATTCGCTGGCGTGGTCGGCGATTACATTTGCGGGCGTCGCGGCTGGTGCGGAGACGATGTTCTTGCTCGGCATGGTGGCCGCCGGCGCGCAGCTGGTCTGGCAGGTGGTGACGCTGAATATCGACGATGCGGAGAACTGCCTGAGAAGGTTCCGTTCGAATCGCGAGTTCGGGCTGATCGTGTTCGCCGCGATCCTGCTCGACACGTTTCTTGCTGCGACGCTTTGAGGCAGGCTTGCCCGAGCTAAAGACCATCGGGTCTTAAAAAGCATCGGGCCCCGGAGCTTAGCTCCGAGGCCCGGTAACGCCTTGCTGTTAGCTTCCCCTGTGGCTTGCCTTGAGGCAGCCTTTATTGCGTCCAATCTGCCAGGGAAGTTTTCCAAACCGCTTAATGGACGTTGTTAACAAGCGGTTTGCAGTGCACAATTGCAACCATGGTTTAGAGATTCTTCCCAAGCACGATGACAGCCTTGAAACATAAAGAATCCGCGCCATCGCTGGACGCGGACTATGCGCTTCTTAAGACCGCGGTAAGAGATGCAGGCGCGCTCGCGCTCACTTACTTCCGGCAAGAGATTGACGTGAAGACGAAGCATGACGGCTCGGAAGTGAGCGAAGCTGACCTCGCCGCCAACGCGCTGCTGCAACGTGAACTCGAGGGCGCTCGCCCTGATTATGGCTGGTTGTCGGAAGAGTCCGAGGATAACGCCAAGCGACTCACCCGCTCACGCGTGTGGATGATCGATCCGATCGACGGCACCAACGCCTTCTTGCGCCATAACCCGGAATGGACGGTCTCGGCAGCTCTGGTCGAGAGATTCGGCACCCGTGATCGGCGTCGTCTACAATCCGTCGCGGCAAGAGTTCTTTCACGCCATCAAAGGTCAGGGCGCCTTCCTCAATGGCACGACCGATCCATGTCAGCGGGCAAGAGAGCCTCGATGGGCGCGCATCTGATCGCCAGCGGCGGATTATTCAAGAAGAAGATCTGGACCGAGCCATGGCCAGAGGTGGAGACGGCGTGGGTCAACTCGGTGGCGTATCGCTTGGCGCTGGTCGCTTGCGGCCGCGCCGATGCCACGATCTCGCTCTCGGCGAAGGCGGAATGGGATCTCGCCGCCGGCGTGCTCATCGTCGAGGAAGCTGGTGGCATCGTCACCGATCATCGCGGCGAGCGCATGGTCTATAATCGCGCCGTGCCGCGCTTCCCAAGCCTCGTCGCCGCGCCCCCGGGTCTCCATGCCCATCTGATCGAGCGCACAAGCCGCATCGACCGGTAGGGCTGCTTCCGGCAAAATTCCATGCAAGATCTAGGGCGGGGCTCCGATGGCTGATAGCGGGAAGACGAAACAACTGTTGCATCTCGTGTTCGGCGGCGAGCTGACATCGCTCGACCGACTCGATTTTGCCGATCTGAAGAAGCTCGATATGGTCGGCATCTATCCCAATTATGCGGAAGCCTACGACGCCTGGAAGGACGCCGCGCATCGGACCGTGGACGACGCGCATATGCGCTACTTCATCGTGCATCTGCACCGGCTGCTCGATCCGGAGGAAAAGGGATCAAAGGGCTTGATGGCAGCCGCTCCTGGGTCTCTATGTTCCGGCTTGAGGTCCGCACAACTGGCCTAGATTCAAGAGTTTTTTCGCCTTAGAGCCCCCGATGCGGCGTGCTAGAAGGTGGCCAGTCACCCGCTCCAGGGCGGTTAAGCGCAAGATTTCAGAGGGGAGCGCTTGAAAGATCAACTTTTCAGCGATGCAAGCGCCATCACCAGAGGCGCCGACGAACTCCAAGCCCATTACACGACTTGGGAGATCATCACGCGCATCTGGCACGAGCATTTGCGCCCGAGGCTCGGCCTCTTGCTGATCGCCAGCGCCGCCATGATCATGACCGCGGCAACGACCGGCGCCATCCCCTTCCTGATCCAGAGGACCGCGGATGACGTGTTCGTCGCCAAGAACCAGGAGATGATCTATGTGGTGGTCGCCGGCATCGTGCTGGTGACCATCGTCAAGGCCATCTCCGAATATGTGGCCGACGTCACCGTTGCCTATCTCGGGCACCGATTCGTCGCCGATCTTCGCATTGCCATGTTCGCGCGTCTCGCGCGCGCCGATCTGAGCTGGATCCAGACCGTGCACTCGGGCCGTCTGCTTTCCGGGTTCCTCAACGACTCCAATCTGATCCGCCAGACCGCGAGCCGCTCTCTGGTGACGCTCGGCGAAAATTATCTGAAAGTGATCATCCTGGTCGGGACCATGTTCTACATGGATGCGCGCTTTGCCGTGCTGATCCTGGTGTTCATGCCGTTCGCCTGGTTCCTGCTCGGAAGCCAGAGGCGCAAGATGCGGAAATCGACGACGAAGTCGCTGCAGGAGACCGGCGACCTCTCGGCGCTGATCACGCAGACGCTTCGCGGCATGCGCATCGTGCGCGCCTATCAGCAAGAAGACCGCGAGGAGAGCCGTGCGGCATCCACCATCAATCGCGCGCTCGAATTCACCATGCGCGGCACCCGCGCCCGCGCGCTGTCGAGCCCTTCGATCGAACTCCTGACCGGGTTCGGCTTCGCGCTCGCGATCTATTTCGCCGGCACCAAGGGAATCCGAGGTGATCTTACGCTCGGTCATTTCATGGGATTCATGACGGCGGCGCTGTTGCTTTACGCACCACTGAAGAGCGCCGCGACCTTGCAGACGCAGCTGCAAGAGGGCATCGCCGCGGCGAGCCGCGTGTTCGGCATCATCGATCTCGAGCTCAGCCTCAAGGAAGTCGCCGACGCCAAGCCGCTTGCCTTGGACAAGGGCGAAATCGAGTTCCGCGATATCTCGTTTTCCTACGATCCAGAGAACAGCGTGCTCGACGGGGTGAGCCTCACCGTGCCGCCGGGACGTACCGTGGCGCTGGTCGGGCCGTCAGGTTCGGGGAAGAGCACACTGGTCAACCTTGCGCTTCGCTTCTTCGATCCGGACAAGGGCAACGTTTTGATCGACGGGCAGAACATCTCCGATGTCACGATCGCGAGCTTGCGCGAGGCCATCGCGCTCGTGACCCAAGACCCGGTGCTGTTCGACGATACGATCCGGGCCAATATCGCTTACGGGTCCAAACCCATCGACCAAGAGCAGGTTGTGGCGGCGGCCAAGGCCGCGGCCGCGCACGAATTCATCGTCTCGCTGCCTAAGGGCTACGATACGCGTGTGGGCGAAGCCGGCGGACTGCTTTCCGGCGGCGAGCGCCAGCGCATCGCGATCGCGCGCGCGCTCTACAAAGATGCACCGATCCTGTTGCTTGACGAGCCGACCAGCTCGCTCGATTCCGAAGCCGAAGCCAAGGTGCAGCGCGCGCTCGAGGAATTGATGAAGGGGCGCACCGTGTTGATGATCGCGCATCGATTGTCGACGGTGAAGAAGGCAGACCTGATCTGCGTGCTCGATCAAGGCCACATCGTCGAGATCGGGCGCCACGACGAACTTGTCGCCAAAGGCGGTCTCTACACGCGGCTCCACCGCACCCAATTCGGCATTGCCGGAATTCAACCGCATGAGCCCCACGAGCACGGCAGCGAAGCCGTGGCGATGGCCGGCAAATAATGACGTTGTCTTGAGTCGGCATGGCGCCCAGGCTGCTTTCATCTCCGGCCTTGTTGGCCATCGGCAGCGCACTTGCCGCGGGCTATGTGCGCCTCGTCTATAACACCTCCAAGATCGTCCGCGAGCCTCCGAGGACACCGACGACACGTTATTTTCGCAGCATCCTCAGATCCTCGGCATGTGGCATGGGCAATTCGGGATGCTGCCCAAGATCAAGCCCGAGAAGCGGCCTGCCGATGTGCGTTGCATGGTGGCGCGTCACGGCGATGCCGCGCTCGTTGGCGCAACGCTTGAGCGCTTCGGCATGGGGTTGATCAGAGGCGCGGGCGCGGGCGCGAGAAGGCGTGACCGCGGCGGCGCCACCGCGATGCGGGAGGCACTCCGGGCGCTCGAGGAAGGCGCCACCGTGGCGATGACGGCAGATGTGCCGCCGGGACCGGCGCGGCGCGCAGGGACGGGCATTGCCATGCTCGGCAAGTTGTCAGGGCGCCCGGTGGTGCCTTGCGCCATGGCGACGAGCCGGTTCGTTAGACTGAATAATTGGAGCCGGTTCAGCATCAATCTCCCCTTCTCGACGCTCGGCATCGTGGTCGGCGAGCCGATCCTCGTGGCTCCGGATGCCGATGAGGCGGAGATCGAAGCGGCGCGAGTCAAGATCGAACAAGGGCTCGCGCAAGCGACCGCGCGCGCCTATGCTCTCGCCGGAGCCAAAGATCCCTTGTCCACCGATCAACACATCGCAAGCACGAAACCCGGGCTGACGCTCGCGGCCTATCGCGCCTTCACGCAAGTCGCCGCGCCGCTCGCGCCGGTGATGCTCGCTTGGCGCACGCGCTTCGGCAAAGAAGAGCTGGAGCGGCGCCCCGAGCGCTACGGGCTCGCCAGCATCAATCGTCCGTCGGGATTTGTCGCGTGGTTCCACGCGGCAAGCGTCGGCGAGACCAATGCGGTGCTCCCGGTGATCGAGGCGATCGGGAAAGACCATCCGAATATGAGCGTGCTGCTGACGACGGGCACCGTCACGTCGGCGCAATTGGCGGGCGCGAGATTGCCGGCCCGCGCCATGCATCAATATTTGCCGCTGGACAATCCGGGTTACATCCAGCGTTTCCTCGACCATTGGCGCCCTGATCTGGCGGTGTTGGTCGAGTCCGAGATCTGGCCGAACCTGCTGTTGGAGACCAAGGCTCGCAATGTTCCTCTGGTGTTGGTCAACGGACGGATCTCGCCGCGCTCGTTCAAACGCTGGCGGCGTCGGCCAGGCTTGAGCCGCCCGCTGTTCTCCTGCTTCGACCTGGCGCTGGCGCAGAACGAAATGCTGGCGCAGCGCTTCGCCCAGCTCGGCGCGGCGGAGGCGCATGGGGTCGGCAATCTGAAAGCGGACGCGCCGGCGCCGCCGGTCGATAGGGCCGCGCAGAAACTGATCGGGTCGGCGATCGCGGGGCGCCCGGTCTGGCTCGCGGCGAGCACGCATCAAGGCGAGGACGAAATGGTGGCGTCGGCTCATATCGCGATGAAGCGCATGAAGCCCAATCTCCTCACCATCATCGTGCCGCGTCATCCGGAGCGCGGACCGCTGATCATGAAGCAGCTCAGCGCGCTCGGACTGAATGTGGCGCTGCGATCGGAGGGCAAGCTCCCCGATGCGGCAATGGACATCTATATCGCCGACACGATCGGGGAGATGGGCCTGTTTTATACGCTGGCGCCGGTCGCCTTTGTCGGCGGATCGCTGGTCAGGCGCGGCGGGCAGAACCCGGTCGAGCCGATCAAGCTCGGCACGGCGGTGTTGACCGGACCGAATTTCCAGAATTTTCGCGAACTCTTATGAGGAGTTGTTGAAGGCAGGCGGGGCGAAAGCAGGTCGGCGATGCGACAAGCCTCGGCGCGGTGGCGCTCGCCCTCCTCGACGACAATGCGGCGCGATCCGATATGATGGCGCGGGCCGAACGCGCACTCGCCGGCATGAGCGGGGCGCTACCGAAGACGCTCGCCGCGCTCGAACGCTTCCTGCCGCCAAAGACCTCGGTCGAGCATGCCTAGCGCCCCTTCGTTCTGGTACGGCAAGCCGGGAATGCTGGCGCGGGCGCTGATCCCGCTCAGCGCGATCTATGCACGGGTCGCCCGGTCGCGCGCCGCACGCATCACGCCGTATCGCTCCAAGCTCCCCGTCATCTGCATCGGCAATTTCACCGCTGGCGGCGGCGGCAAGACGCCGACCGCAATTGCGGTCGCGAAGATGCTGCAAGCACAGGGAATGCGTCCCTGTTTCCTTACAAGGGGTTACGGCGGCAAGATTGAGGGGCCGCATCTCGTGAGCGAGACAGACAGCGCCGAGCAAGTCGGCGACGAGCCGTTGCTGCTTGCGGCCGTCGCGCCGACGGTGATCGCGGCGAACCGCGCCGACGGCGCTAAATTCATCGAGGGGCTCGACGCCAATGTCATCGTGATGGATGACGGGTTTCAGAATCCACAGCTTGCGAAGGATCTGTCGCTGATCGCCGTCGATTCCGGCCGCGGCATCGGCAACGGCTTTATGTTGCCCGCCGGACCGTTGCGCGCGCCGCTCGGCGAGCAAATGGACCACGCCGACGCGCTGATCGTCATTGGCGAGGGCGACAAGGCCGCGTCCTTGGCTGAGGACTTCGCTAAGGCAGGCAAACCTGTGTTCAGTGCGCGCATCGTGCCGCAAGGCGATTGCCGCTGGCTCGGCGTGTTACCCGTGATCGGGTTCGCAGGGATCGCCAGGCCAGAAAAGTTTTTCATGACGCTGCAAAGCAATGGCGCGCGACTCGAAGGCCGCCGCGCCTTCCCCGACCATCATTGCTTCAGCGAGAAAGAGGCGGCTTCGCTGCTGAAAGAAGCGCAGGAGCGGAAATGCATGCTGGTCACCACCGAGAAGGATTGGGTGCGGTTGCCCGAGGATCGCGAGAGCCCGCGCGGCGAACTCAAATTCCGCTCACGGCCGCTGCCTATCGCACTACAATTTGAGGATGAAAGCGCGGTCGAAGCGCTGCTCGCCACGAAGGTCAAAGCAAAAAATTAGGCAGGCTTGGGATGGGTCTCGGCGTAGCGCTGTCAGCGAGGTGTCAGCGTCGATATAGGCCTCTTGCAGCTCGACGCTCCAATAACGAAGCTCATCCAAGGGAATGGCGCGGCCGGTGACGGCGCAGCGCACGAAGGCGCCGGGCGTGACCACCTGGACCTCGCCATCGAGATAGCGAAGTTTGGCCTCGCCCTTAAAACCAAGATTGCGTTCGAAACGGTTCAGCAATTTAGCGACTCACGCTTTCGGAAAATCCGCGTCCACAATAGCGGGGCAAAAGCCGCAAGGCCAGCCCGCTCATAGCAATGAGCCCTGCTTGCCGTTCTTGGGCTTAACACGCGGTTTTGACGGGCCAGCGTCTTTCCGTTCGCGCTCGCCGGCCGCGCGTCAACATGGCCATCGGCAAATTCGATGTCGAGAGCCTGGCCGGTTGTCACATCGACCGCGCGCCTGAGCATCCGCCCCTCTTCGTCACGGACCAGGGTGAAGCCGCGGGCAAGGACGTTCTGATAGCCGAGCGAGGCAAGCAGCTTGCCCTGATTGTCGAGAGCAATGCGATCGCGGCCGAGCTTCGCTTCGATCGCCCGGCGGCGCGAGCGGTCGAGGCCCACGATGCGCTCACGCGCATTGGTCATGCGGCGGGAGATCAGGTTCGGAGCAAGCCTCGGCCGCATCCGTTCCAACATGTTCCGATGCACCCTTGCATTGGCTTGCAGAGCGAGCCCGAGCCTCGCGCTCACATGGTCGAAGCGCTGGCGCGGCAAACCAAGAAGATCGGTCCGGCGCAACAGGCCGCGCGTGGCGGCGCGATAATGGCTCGCCTTCGATTCCAGCGTGCGGCGCAAGCAATGCGCGACGCGCAAGCCATGCGCGAGCAAGACGCTGATCAGATCGGCGCGGACCGGCACGGCACGCTCGGCGGCGGCGGTCGGGGTCGGCGCGCGCCAATCGGCGACGAGGTCGATGATGGTCCAGTCGGTTTCGTGACCGACGGCTGAGATCAGCGGGATGGTGCTTGCGGCAACGGCGCGGGCGACGATCTCCTCGTTGAAGCCCCAGAGATCCTCGAGGCTGCCGCCGCCACGCGCGACGATGATGAGATGCGGGCGCGGCACTGGGCCGTTGCCGTCGAGGCCGTTGAAGCCGGCGATAGCCGCGGCGACTTCGGCGCCGCAAGTCTCGCCCTGCACCCGCACCGGCCAGACCAGCACATGACACGGAAAGCGATCCTCCAGCCGATGCAAAATGTCGCGAATCACGGCGCCGGTCGGCGAGGTGACGACCCCGATGATGCGCGGCAAATAAGGCAGCGGCAGCTTGCGGCCGGTATCGAACAAGCCTTCGGCGGCGAGCATCATCTTGCGCTGCTCGAGCAGCACCATCAGCGCGCCGACACCAGCGGGCTCGATCCGGTCGATGACGATCTGATATTTTGACTTGTCCGGATAGGTGGTGATGCGCCCGGTAGCGATGACTTCGAGGCCCTGTTCCGGCTTGAATTTGAGGCGCGGATAGGTGCTCCGCCAGATGACGGCCTCGATCGCGGCCTTCTCGTCCTTCAGGGTGAAATAGCAATGGCCGGAGCTGTGCGGGCCCTTGAAGCCGGAAATTTCGCCCCTGAGACGCACAAGGCCATAGGAGTCCTCCATCGTCCGCTTGATGGCGAAGGCGAGCTCCGAAACGCTATATTCGACGAGGTTGGTCACCTCGTTTTCTCTACGGTCAGCCATTGGGGGATGTTATCTCAAAACTTGCGGGCCAAGGCCTACATGCTGCATTGAGATAGCGCGACGAGGCCGCCTCAACAAGTGGGAGCCAAATCTCTGGTCAAGCTGCTGTTGATAGGCTCGGGCGGGCGGGAGCATGCGCTCGCCTGGAAACTCAGGCAAAGCCCCCTGCTCGACAAGCTCTATTGCGCGCCCGGCAATGCCGGGATCGCTGAGCTAGCGGAATGCGTCGAGCTCGATGTCGCCAACCATGCGGCCGTGGCGGCGTTCTGCAAGGCGAACGGCATCGACCTGGTCGTGGTTGGGCCTGAGGTGCCGCTGGTCGCCGGCATCGCCGACGATCTTGAGGCCCAAGGCATCAAAGTGTTCGGGCCGAGTCGCGCGGCTTCGCGGCTCGAAGGCTCCAAGGGTTTCACCAAGGATTTGTGCGCGCGAAACGGAATACCGACCGCTTCCTATCAGCGTTTTGACGACGTCGAAGACGCCAAGGCCTATCTCAAAGGCCAGCGGCTCCCGGTCGTGATCAAGGCAGACGGGCTCGCGGCCGGCAAAGGCGTCACCATCGCCGAGACCATCGAACAGGCCCATCATGCGATCGACGAGTGTCTGACCGGGCCTTTCGCCGAGATCGTGATCGAGGAATTCCTGCAAGGCGAAGAGGCGAGCTTTTTTGCGCTCGTCGATGGGACCAACGCGCTGCCGCTCGCAACGGCGCAAGACCACAAGCGCGCGTTCGACGGCGATCAGGGACCAAACACTGGCGGCATGGGTGCTTATTCGCCGGCACCGATCGTGACGGACGCGGTCGCCGCCAGAATCATGAGTGCGATTATCGAGCCGACCGTAAAGGCCATGCGCAAGATGGGAACGCCGTTCAAAGGCGTACTCTATGCCGGGCTGATGATCGAGAACGGAGCGCCGAAGCTGATCGAGTACAATACACGGTTCGGCGATCCCGAGTGCCAGGTGCTGATGCTCAGGCTCAAATCGGACTTGGTGCCACTACTCTTTGCGACATGCGACGGCACGCTGAAGGATCAAAAACCGGAATGGCACGATGACGCCGCGCTTTGCGTGGTGATGGCGGCGAAGGGCTATCCGGGGAAATATGAAAAGGGATCAGAAATAAAGGGACTGGAAGCGGCGGGCGCCGATCCCAATGTGGAAATCTTCCACGCCGGCACAAAGCGTGACGGGGAACGCATCCTTGCCGATGGCGGACGCGTGCTCGGCGTCACGGCGCGGGGCGCGACCATCGCGGAAGCGCAACGACGCGCTTACGCGGCGGTGGACAAGATCGATTGGCCGGGCGGCTTTTGCCGTCGCGACATTGGCTGGCGCGCGATCGGCAGCAATGTTTGACGCATGATCTTGCCCGAAAAGTCTGCAACTTTTCGGGATCATGCTCTAAGTCTCGCGTCTGGCGACCAAGCGATAGCGGCGCAATTTTTCCTCAGCGTCGCTCAGGGTCAGTTCGAGGACAAGCTCGGCGGCCTCTGCCTTCTCGGGCAGGAAAATCCAGACGATGATCCTCGCCTCGTCGTTTCCCAGGCGCGAGTCTAAGGCGATGTCGAGCGGGATCGAAGTCGATCGCTTGTCGTTCGATGGATCGGACCAAACCTGAAAGTCGCCTTCCTTGGTGCTGACCGAACTGATCGGCGCCATGAGCCGAGCCGAGCGCGGCTTGACGCGGCGGAGCGACACCGCGGAGAGAACGTGCGGCGAGCGATTGGCCATGGTGATGGTCGCCTGATACCAGCCGTCGCGTAAGCGCTTGGCGCTGGCTTGAATGACCGGTTCGACGGGGCGCTGTCTCGCGCCGAAATAGATTTCGAGCGCCAAAAACGAGACGAGCAGCGTCAGGGTTGCGGCGAGGATCAGGTCGGTTGCGAAAGGGGAGAGATTCATATGTATTCTACAGAATTGGCATCGTGCCTTTTTCTGCCATGGTTCGGTGCGATAGGAGAAAGAATGATCAAGTCACTATCCTGCATCTTGCTCGCGGCCGCTGCGTTGCTCGCCTTCGAGCCCGGCGCATGCCGCGCCCCTCATGCCGGGATTGAGTCATTCCGCCTCGCCGGTCCAGCCTGCAAAAATCTATAGGCGCGGACGTCCCCCGATCTATCCCTATTATTATTCTCCCGGGCGCCCGGGAGGCTACAGCTTCTATTTCGGCTTCGTGCCCTATCGGAAGGGCGACTACGAAACCCAGGCCCTGCAGCGCGCCTATCCGGAGGCGAACTATCCGCCGAGCATGCGCGCATGGACGCCGCGCTCCGGGTTTTAGCCCTTTCCTGACAGAGACTTGCCTGGTCGCGTTTCGCGTGCGACTGCTAGCCCGCTCAAGGAATAGGGTTGGGGCGCGTTGATGCTTAGCTGGCGGCGTTTCGTGTTGGCAGCGGTGGGGAGTTTCGGCGCCATCATCGCGGGCCTCGTGATTTTCATCGTGCTGATGAACCCTTACGGCAATCTGCCGAAGCTCCTGTTCAGCGAGCACGCCATCACCGACATCAATCAGCGCTTCCAATATCCTTCGCTGATCCGCTCCGGCCGATTACGATTCGATCGTGGTCGGCGCGTCGGATGCGCGGCTGCTCCGGCCTGAATTCCTCGACGACGCTTTCGGCGGCCATTTCGCCAATCTCTCGATGAATGCGGGTCTGGCCTGGGAGCAGTACCAACTCGTCAATCTCTACCTGCGGCAACCCGGCAATCCCCGCATGTTGCTGATGGGGCTCGACCATGTGTGGTGCGACGAGGACGCGGCCGAACAGCGTGTCACGTTTCGCGGTTTTCCCGACTGGATGTATGACGACAATCCCTGGAACGATCTCGGCTACATGCTGAACCCGCAGACGGTGGAGATCAGCGGCAGGCGATTAGCCGTCGCGGCAGGATTTAAGTCCGCGCGGTTTCCCGACGGCTATGAAGTGTTCACGCCGCCGGAGAACGCCTACGACAAGGTCAAAGTCCGAACCAAGCTCTGGGGCAAAGACGGGCCGCATCAGATCGAGGCGGTCACTCCTGCTTACGCACCCACCGAGGCCGAGCGCGCCTCGTGGCAATTTCCCGCGCTGCCCTGGCTCGAAGATATCCTGACCAAATTTCCGGGGCGCGTCGTGCTCGCCTTCATGCCGGCGCATGTCTCCGCCCAGCCCGTGCCCGGCTCGACGAAGGCAGCACGCGCAGAGGAGTGCAAGATGCGGATTGCTGAAATGGCAAAGCGCCACGATGCGGCCTTCGTCGATTTCAACATCAAGTCGGAGATCACCTCGAAGGACGACAATTATTGGGACCGGCTGCATTACCGCGAGCCAATTGCGGATCGGATCGTCGCGGATCTGGCCGAGGCGCTGACCACGGGCAAGGACGATCCGAACGGCGATTGGCAGGTTCTGGTTCCGCCGTCGCGCGCCTCCGCTCCCCCGAGCTTCTGACTTTGACCCCACGAATCCCCAATGAACATTTCCGAGGACGCGGCCCCTGAATTGCAGGCCAAGCCCGGCGATGACGGCGGAGAGAATGCACCGCCTCGGTTAGCGGCGGGCGGCGAAGAAGGATTTCAGCAGCGCGGCGGATGCGGCCTCACCGATGCCGCCGTAGATTTCCGGCGCGTGGTGGCAGGTGCTTTGCGCGAAGAAGCGCGGGCCGTGTTCAACGCCGCCGCCTTTCGGATCGGGAGCGCCGAAATAAAGCCGGCGGATGCGCGCGAAGGAAATCGCGGCGGCGCACATGGCGCAAGGTTCCAGCGTCACGTAGAGATCGCAATCGATCAGCCGCTCGCTGCCGATCTTGGCGCAAGCCTCACGGATGGCGAGCAGCTCCGCATGCGCCGTCGGATCGTGAAGCTCAGCCACGCGATTGCCGGCGCTGGCCAGTATCTCTCCCGACGCGCTCACGATCACCGCGCCGATCGGCACCTCGCCGCGATCGCGCGCGGCTTCCGCCTCCGAGAGCGCAAGGTCCATCGGCGAGGGCTGCTTGCCTCGAAGCGGCCGATCTGCAAGCTTCGCGTTCATGGAACCGAAATTGGGCCGTAAGCCGAGCAAGGGTCAAGGGGCGAGACGTGTCAGCCCTACGCCGCCGTCAACCAAGAGTGCCTGAGCCGATGCGGGTCGCCAAGGCCATCGCTCATGCCGGGCTCTGCTCGCGGCGGGATGCCGAGCGATGGATCGAGGCCGGCAGGGTCAGTGTGAACGGCAAGGTGCTGGCGACGCCGGCCCATGTCCTGGCGCCGGGCGACCGGGTGAAGGTCGACGGCAAGGCATTGCCGGAGGCCGAGGCCCCGCGGCTGTGGCGCTATCACAAGCCCAAGGGCCTGGTGACGAGCCACAAGGACCCGCAAGGGCGCCCGACCGTGTTTGAAGCCCTGCCGCCCGAGCTCCCCCGCGTGGTCTCGGTGGGGCGGCTCGACCTCAATACGGAGGGGCTTCTGCTCCTCACCAATGACGGCGCGTTGGCGCGGCATCTGGAGCTGCCGTCGACAGGCTGGCTCAGGCGCTACCGGGTCCGTGCCTATGGCAGGATCGGCCAAGAGAAGCTCGACCGCTTGGCAAACGGCGTTACCATCGAGGGCGTGCATTACGGTCCTGTCGAGGCCAAGATCGACCGCGAGCAAGGCGACAATGTCTGGCTGCTGCTCGGCTTACGCGAAGGCAAGAACCGCGAGGTGAAGCGGCTGCTCGAACATCTCGGGCTGAAGGTCAATCGGCTGATCCGCATCTCGTTCGGACCGTTTGCGCTCGGCGAGCTCAAGTCCGGCGCCATCGAGGAAGTGAAACCGCGCGTGCTCATCGATCAGCTTGGCGCGAAGCTCGCCGAGGACATGGGCTTGCGCAAGCCGCAGCCGCACAAACGGCGCTGATGCGCATCGTCGCCGGAAAATTCCGCAGCGCGAGCATCGAGGCGCCGAAAGGTCTGGACACGCGGCCGACCTCGGACCGGGTGCGGCAGGCCTTGTTCAATGTGCTGGAGCACGGCGCACCGCAGTTCGATTTCGAGGGGAAGCGCGTGCTCGACCTGTTCGCAGGCTCGGGCGCGCTCGGCATCGAGGCCTTGTCGCGCGGGGCGAAGTTCGCGCTGTTCATCGAGGATAGCGCCGACGCACGCGCCGCGATCCGCCGCAATGTCGAGGCGCTGAAACTCACCGGTATCAGCAAGATTTTCCGGCGCGACGCCACCACGCTTGGGCCGGCGCACACGCTTCAGCCATTCGATCTGATTTTTTGCGATCCACCCTACGGCAAAGGCTTAGGCGAGCTGGCGCTGCAATCCGCCGTGGAAGGCGGATGGGTCGCGGAGGACGCAATCGCGGTGCTGGAGGAGCGCGCTGGCCTCGAAATTCGGCTGCCGGCGCCTTCGAGACTCATTGATCAGCGCGACTATGGCGATACCCAAATCGTCATTGGAAAATCACGCACAGGAAAATCGTCCCCGTAGCCCGCACCAACGCTCTGTGATTAGATAGTGGGGCCGGGGTGATGGGAGGGCGTGATGTTGCGCAACAAACGTCTTTGGTTTTCGGGACTTGCGGTCGCAGTTTTGATGGTTTGCGGGCAAGCAAACGCCTTCAAATCCGGCAATTGGAACGGCGACGCCAATAACGACGACGACGGCAAGTTTCGCGATTGCACCATGCTCGCGGAATATAATAGCGGCATCACGCTGGCCTTTATCATCACGCGCGATTTCGATTGGGGCCTCGCGCTCACCAACGACAAATGGAATTTGGAGGTCGGCAGCACGCAACAGGTCACGCTCGCGGTCGATTCGCGCCAGCCGATTCCGTCGACGGCCAAGGCCGTCGACTCCAAGGGTCTGCTCATCTCGCTGGAGAATACCGACCCGGTGGTCGACGCCATGCGGCACGGCAAGATGCTCAACATCGTCACCGATTCCGGAGAGGTCAGCTTCCGACTGAGCGGAACGAAGACGGCCATCGCTCAGCTTGGCGAACTGCGTCACCGACCATATCGAGGCGGAAAAGGCCAAGAGCGGCGACCAGACTTTCGCGGCACTGGAGTCGAAGCCGAAGGCCGCCAGCGGGCAATACCGAGACCCAGAACCAGAACCGACTGTTCACCAACAGCGAGGCGGTGGTGTTCGCCTCGAACCTGCTCGCGGCCGCCGGCATCACCGGCTATCAGATGATGGACCCGGCCAAGAATCCGATGCCCAATTTCGACGCGGTCTGGACCTATCAGAACGGGATCATGGGCGCGATCGCCGGGTATAAGGACATGGGCAGCGTCGATCTCGACGAGGCCGCGAGCGTGGTCATGGCAGACAACTCCAAGAACTGCAAAGGCGACTTCGCCTCCGGCAAGAAGCAGAGTTCGCCAGCGGATACGATCGGGGTGAAGCGGCTATTTACCGCGTGCCGTACCGACGACAGCTCGCTCGAAATCCACTACACGTTGCTCAAGACGGATAGCGGTCATTTGATCCAGATCGCGCATATGAAGATGGGCGATGCAACTGGGGATGTGGCGGACGCCGATGCGGCGTTCCTACAGGCCGCGGTGTTGCAGAATTTCAAATAGGCTTGCGGCAGTTGATGTCGCGGAGGGTGAGAGTGATGAGAGTTTCGTACAGTCTCCTCGTACTGGCCGTGTCTGCCTCCACACTGTCGCTCGCGGGCTGCGACGACGGGAAGACTCAATGGGCGGTGGGTTGCACCGAGGGCGTCTGCGCCGCGGTCAATAATGATGGCGAAATCCGCTATTTCGATCTCTCGACAAAACAGGCGACCGGAGTGACCACGCTGCCCACGAAGCCGGTCGGGACGGTCAACATCGACTGCAATTCGTCCGAGACAGGGCGCGCTTGCGCGGTGGTCGACAGCGCGGGCCATGTCTGGTTCGGACCGGCCAAGCCGGGAATCCGTTCGACGACGGGCGGCTTCGAAGTCGGCGGCAGCTAATTTGACGCATGATCTTACGGAAAACCGGTCGCACTTCCGGATCATTCACCGGCGCTGAAACAATTTCTCGATGTCGGCGAGCTTCAGCTCAACATAAGTCGGCCGGCCGTGATTGCATTGGCCGGTGAAGGGCGTGCGTTCCATGTCGCGGAGCAGCGCATTCATCTCTTGCGCATTGAGCCTTCGTCCGGCGCGCACGCTGCCGTAGCAGGCCATGGTGGCGAGCACATGGTCGAGGCGTTCGGCGACGACCAGACCACCCTCCCCTTCGGCAAGCTCGTCGGCAAGATCGCGCAACAGATTTTTCAGATCACCCTGGCCGAGGAGCGAAGGCACCTCGCGGACAACGACAGCCGCCTGACCGAAGGGCTCGAGCACGAGACCGAGCAGTTCCAAATCGCCGGACGCCGCGCCGAGCCGGTCGGCGGCTTCGGCGTCGAGTTCGATCACTTCGGGAATCAGCAGAATCTGTCGGGCGATGCCGCCATTGGCGTAGGAGGCCTTCAGGCGCTCATAGACCAGGCGCTCATGCGCGGCATGTTGATCGACGATGACGACGAAGTCTTCGGTCTCGGCGATGATGAAGGTGTCGTGGACTTGGGCTCTGGCCGCGCCGAGCGGGTAGGATGTCGACCCCGCCTCTTCATGAGCGCGCGCGTCGGCACTCGGGGTGGCAAGAGGCGGCAACGGAGCTTGCGAGCGATCGGAGAAGCCGTATTCCGCCGCGAGACCGCTCATCGGCAGCGGGCTGCGCGGCAGATAGTGCCGGTGCGGCTCGCCGGGCCGCATCATGTGGCCGAGCGCCACCTGCGATAGCGAGGACGTGGCGCGATGGCCGGCATTGCCCAACGCCTCTCTCAGTGCGCCGATGATGAGCGAGCGGATGTCTTGGGCATCGCGGAATCTGAGCTCGGCCTTGGCGGGATGCACATTCACGTCCACCTCATCGGGCGGCACGGTGAGATAGAGCACCACCATGGGATAGCGGCCGTTCGGCACGAGATCGCCGTAGGCCGCGCGCACGGAAGCGCTCAGCAATTTGTCGCGCACCGGCCGGCCATTGACGATCAAATGCAGCTGTAGAGCGTTGGGACGATGCAATGTCGGCAGGCCGGCAAAGCCCTCGACGTGAAGCCCACCCCGTCGTCGCGCTGACCGGCAGTGCATCGGCGACGAAATCCTGACCGAGAATGAGGCCGATGCGATCGAGCGCAAGATCGGCAAGGCCCGGCGCTCCAGCAGGCAGGCGCAGCACGTTCCGCTCGGCATTGGCGAGGCTAAAACCGATCTCCGGCTTGGCGAGGCCAAGTCGCTTCACCATTTCGGCGATGGAGGTCCATTCGGCGCGCTCCGATTTCATGAATTTGAGCCGCGCCGGCGTGGCGTAGAACAGATCGCGCACCTCGACGCTGGTGCCTTGCGCCAGCGCAACAGGCTTCAGCTTCGCCTTCCGGCCGGCATCGACACTCACTTCGTAAGCGTTGGCGGCGCCGCGCGCGCGGCTTTGAATGGCAAGACGCGCCACGGAGCCGATCGAGGGCAGAGCCTCGCCGCGGAAGCCGAGCGTCAGAATATTGGCGAGGTCGTCGCCGGCGAGCTTCGAGGTGGCGTGGCGCTCGACCGAGAGGGTGAGATCGTCTTGGTCCATGCCGGAGCCGTCATCGGCCACGCGGATCAGGCCCAAGCCGCCGCCGGTCGCGGTCACATCGATGCGCGAGGCGCCGGCATCGATCGCGTTCTCGATCAGCTCCTTGACCACGCTTGCCGGACGCTCGACGACCTCGCCCGCGGCGATGCGGTTGACGAGGTTCGGCGGCAGTGCGCGGATGGCCATGACGATGTCGTTCGAGCCTAATTTTCGAGGTAGCGGCGCGTCAGGATTTTACCCGATTCGACGGCCGGCTGGTCGAATGGATCGACGCCCAAAAGATGGCCGGCCAGAACGGTTTCCAGCATGAAATGCATCATCAGAGCGCCCAGGCTTCGCTCATCGAGCCGGTCGAGATCGATGGTGCGGACCGGGCGGCCAGCCGCGATCAAGGTGTCAGGGATGGCGCGGCTTTGCGCGGCGACGAGATCGCCCGCGGTACGGCCCGCGAGATAGTCAGCGCCGGCAATCTTCGCGAGGTCGGGAGAAACTTTGGGTCCGCTGGCCAGCGCAATTCTCGCGGATGATGGTGATGAAATGTTGCGGCGTGCCGTCGAGATAAAGCTGCAACTGGCTGTGCTGATCGACCGGGCCGAGTGCTGCCACCGGGGTCGTGCCCTCGCCATTCTTACCGAGGCTCTCGCCCCAGAGCTGCACGTACCAGGCGGCGAAGCGCGACAGGCGGTCGCTATAGGGCATCATGACATTGGCCTTGATGCCCTTCTCCTTGGCGAGGCCGATGGCAATACTGGCGCCGATAGCCGGCGCAAAATCGCTGGCCTGTTTCGCATTGAGCAGAGACTGCGACGACGCTCTCTGCACCCTCGCGCAAGGCAATGACGTCGAGTCCACGCGTGAGCGCCGGCAGCAGCCCGACATTGGTGAGGCCCGAATACCGGCCGCCAATGCCAGGATCGTGCGGCAGGGTCGGGATGGAAAGCGCCTCGCAGAGCGCGCGCAAGCCGTTTGCTACGCCGGGCATCGCGGGCTCGGTCAGACCGAGGAAGCTCTCGGGCAATGCGGTCTTTAAGTCCGGCGGCGCGAAAGACTTCGATCGCCGCGATGGTCTGCACCAAAGTCTCGGGCGTATTGCCGGATTTCGAGGTGAGAATAAAACGCGTGGTTTCGGGATCCAGGCCTGCAAGCGCGCGCGCAAGCGTGCGCGGATCGAGATTGTCATAGAAGCGCATGCGGGGGCGGTCCCCGCCATTGCCGTTGTCACCGGGGATGCACCAGCCACCAAGCTGCGCCAGCGTCTGCCCGCCTAGGCTCGATCCGCCAGTGCCGAAAAACACCAACGTGCTTGCGCCCTCGCTCAAGCGGTCGATCGCGTCGCGAGCAGGGGCGATGTCGTCGCGCCTCGAGGGCACGCGTAAGAGGGGCAGCGTGCCGGATTGATGCGCCTCACGCAGGGAGGCAAGGCGCGGCTCGAGTTTGGCGAGACTTGCGTCGAGAGACGCTTGGCTTAGCCCTGAGGCGCCGATCTTCGCCTCAAGGCAGCCCCCAATCGATTGCGCGAACGGCAGCGTCATGCTTTGAGCCATCCAGGCTCCGGTCTAGCCCGGAGCGGCCCCTACGCGCGGCTCCACCGGCTTGCCGACGATGGTGGTGATCAGCCGGTCGGCCTCGAACAGGCGGTTGGCAACGCGCTTGATGTCTTCCAGCCCGATCTGCTCGATCAAGGCATTGCGCTTCTGGACATAGTCGATGCCCAAATTCTCGATCTGAATCGAGAGCAATTGGCTTGCGATGCTGGTCGAGGATTCAAATCTGAGGGCGTAGGCCCCGGTGAGATAGCTCTTGGCGCTCGCCAGCTCTTCGGCGCTTGGACCGTCCTTGGCAAGACGCCTCAGCTCGCTCTCGATCACATCGAGCGATTGCCCCACCGCGTCGTTCTTGGTGGCGACATTGCCGATGAAGACAGCGCCATGCTCGAAGGGATAGAGATTGGAAGAGACCGAATAAGCCAGCCCGCGCTTCTCGCGCACCTCTTCCATAAACCGCGAGGAAAAGCCGCCGCCGCCGATGATGTAGTTCAGCACATAGGCCGGGATGAAATCTGGGTCTTTGCGCGCAATGCCGCGATGACCGAACTGCGCCACCGATTGCGGCACGTCCATGGCGATGACTTTACGCGTCGGACCGAGCGGCGGGTTGGCCTCGGCAACTTGCGTCAATTGCGACTTGGCGGGCAGACCGCCGAAGATGCGGTCGAGCGCCTTGCCTAAGCTCTCCGCATCGATGTCGCCGACCACCGAAATCACGAGATTGTCGCGGGCGAAGACACGGGACGCGTAATCCTTGAGGTCCGCAGGGGCCATCGAGGCGATCGAGGCGAACGTGCCCTTGATCGGCAGGCCGTAAGGATGGCCGGGAAATGCCAGCCGGTCCCAGGCGATCGATGCAACGGTTTCGGGATCGTTCTCGTCGAAACGGAGACCGGCCAAAATCTGAGCGCGCACGCGCGCGGTAGCATCCTCATCGAAGCGGGGCGAGGTCAGCGCCAGACGCACGAGATCGAACGCCTCGTCCTTGTTGGCGCTCAAGGTCTGCACATTGCCGAGCATGACGTCGCGGCTCGCGTCGAAATCCATGCGCATGGCGAGCGTCTGCAAGCGCTCCTGGAAGGCGACCGAATCGAGGTCGCCGGCGCCCTCGTCCATCATGCCGGAGACGAAATAAGACAGACCGTCCTTACCGGCCGGGTCTTGGCTCGCGCCGCCACGGAAGGCAAAGCGCATGGCGATCAGCGGGTTGGCGTGGCTCTCGACCAGCCAGGCTTCAATGCCTCCAGGGCTCGTGACGTGTTCTATCTTCATGGTCTCAGTGGAATTGGCGGCGGTGACGGCAAGAACAAGCCCCAGGCTCAACGGCAAAGCAAGGCCACGCCGCAACAGAGAAGGCAACAGGAATTGTCCCCCCATTGGCCCGCCTAACCACTCTTCGCTTTTGCCGGGGTGATGCTGGAAGTCGTCTCGGGCACCGGAGTGAGAATGCCGGTCACGGAATTCTTGTCGACGAGATAGGTCCGCGCCGCGTTGCGAATGTCCTCGACCGTGACCTTACGCAAACGGTCCGGCCATTCGTCGACGTCCGCGACGCTCATGCCGAGCGCGACGCGCCAGGCATAATGTCGGGCCATGCGGGACTGGCTGTCGGAGGTGTAGACGAATTCGGCGATATAGGAGTTGCGCGCGCGGTCGAGCTCTTCCTGCGTCACGCCGTTCTCCTTCAGCTCATCGATGACGGAGCCGATCTCGGTGTTGAGCTCGTCAGGCAGCGTGCCGTCGGCGGCGATGGCATAGAAGGCAAGACGCCCCGCATCGAGGCCCGAGTCGGAATACCAACCGCCGGCGCTCGCAGCCGTCTTCCGCTCGATTACGAGACGCTTATAGAGCCTGCCGGTCGAGCCTTGCACGGCGATGCGCATCAGCAGGTCGAGCGCCTCAGCCTCGCCAGGTTTGGCCGACGCATAGCTCGGCGCGAGATAATAACGCTGCACCGTGGTGCGGCCGGCGCGGGCATCTTCGAGCTTCACGATGACCGGAGCGTAATGCTCGGGCTCTTTCGGGCGGACACGTCCGTTGAGCGAACCATGGGGAGCGATCTTGCCGTAAGTCGCCTCGGCGATCTTCTTCACTTCGTCCGGCTCAACGTCGCCGGCGACGACCAGCAGCGCGTTGTTCGGCGCGTAGAAGCGCTTGTAGAAGGCGAGCGCATCGTCGCGACCGAGTGCCTCGATCTCATGCTCCCAGCCGATGATCGGAATGCCGTAAGGATGGTTCGCATAGAGCGCGGCCATCATCTGCTCTTGCAGAATCGAACTGGGATCGTTGTCGACGCGCATGCGGCGCTCTTCGAGAATCACTTTTCGCTCGGTCTCGACGTCCTGCTCGGACAGGCGCAAATTCGACATGCGGTCCGCTTCCATCTTCATAACGACGGGGAGACGGTCCGAAGCGACGCGCTGGAAATAGGCGGTGACGTCGTTATTGGTGAACGCGTTGTCCTCGCCGCCTTCGCGCGCGATGAGCTTGGAGAATTGGCCGGGGGGAATCTCCTCGGTGCCCTTGAACATCAGATGTTCGAGGAAGTGGGCGATGCCGGAGGAGCCGCGCGGTTCGTCGGCAGAGCCGACGCGATACCAAACCATGTGCGTGACCACGGGAGCGCGGTGATCCGGGATGACCAGAACCTGCAAGCCATTGTCGAGCTTGAACTCGGTGACGCGCGAAGCCGCAGAGGCGCCATCAACGGCGACCGCGACGGCCATCGTGGCGAGGCTCAGGCAGGCAAGGGCGAGACCGGCCCGAATGTCGAGCAACGTCCCCAATTGATCGAACATCGACATCACCATGGTCACGTGATCTTTGCCTCCAGCCAAGCAAGGGTTGGGCCATCGGACCGGGCGTTCAGGTCCAATTGGCGGTTAACCCAAATCTCAGGCTCGGCAGAGGGTTTTTCAAGCCAAATCGGTCAGGCGCGAGACGACGGCTGTTAACGTTGTCGCTAATAATGCGCCCGCGCTGTTGCCAGCGGGGTTCGACATTGAGTTGTAGCTATCCGGCGCCTTGGGGTGGAACGGGTCGTTGGCAGGCCGGCGCTTCGCCGACAACCTGAGGCGGATTGACCGGCTTGGCGGTACTCGCTGCCACCGCGCTTTGCTGGCGAGCGCGATCTTCGGGCGTCATGTCTGAGGGATCTGGCTCGGGAAGATCGACGACTTCGTCGGGATTGGTTTTCGTCTTCTTGCCCAGAATGTTGTCGAGAAGAGTGGGCTTGCCGGCGTAAGGATTGGTCGGATCGGCGTCGGCGGCCTCTTTCTGTTCCACTTTCTCTTTCTCGGCGACGATGCGCTTCTGCTCGCGGTCGGTATCCGCCGGCCAATCGGCGCGCGCGGTGGCTATTGCCGCGCTTTGGCCGGGAACCGGCAGCGCTTTGCGGTTGGGCGGCACGACGAGCGGCGCGCGCTCGGACATCTTCACGTCTTCCCTGGCGCTATCGCCGGAGAGGCCCGCATAATCGAACAGCTTGCCCTGGAATTCGACGCCGCCGCAGCCGCCGAGCGAAAGCGTGACGGTAAGCGCCAGCGCCAGCCCAAGAGGCCGGTGTGCCAAAGTGAAAATCTGGGTCCGGAAGCGTGCCAATGTGCCCCTCAACTGCCCGTCACAGCTGAATTTTCTTACATACTAGGGGGTTTTGAGACCTTTTTGTGTCCCCCAAACAGGGACTCATAGAGAAGCCCCACCACCCCGGCGACGATCGCAACGTCGGCAATGTTGAAAATGTACCATTGATAGCCAAAGGCGTGGAATGAAAAGAAATCGGCCACGGCGCCGTGGACGATGCGGTCGATGGCATTGCCGATGGCGCCGCCAATAATCAGCCCAATGGAGGCGGCTACGAGTTTCGAGGTCACCTGCGACAGCCAGACCAAAAGGGCAAGTGAGGTCACAATCGCAAAGCCAATCAAGGCCCAGCGGCCGAAATTGCTGTCCTGCTGCAGCAGGCCGTAGGAAATGCCCTGATTCCAAACGAGGATGAGATCGAAGACAGGTGCTACGGCCACGGGCGCCTTGGCGCCGATGTCGTAGACATAGAGCATCCAAAGCTTGTTGGCCTGGTCGACCAGGACGGTAAGGACGGCGACACCGAGCCCAAACGGCGAAAGCGGTCCCCAGAGCCAATTCATCGCCGAACGCACCAGGTCACCCCGCCATCGATTTGCGCGCGTCGAACTGGCGCACGGCCTCGGCGTCGCGCGGCGACAGATCGGGGAAGCCGGGAACGGTGCCGACATCCGGCAAGATCTTCCAGGAGCGCGCGCACTTCTTGCCTTCGGCGGGAGCGAACACGACCGCGACGCCGGGAACCTCATCCAGACGGAAGGCATCCTTCGGTCCGTCGCCTTCCATCAGCTTGGCGCCGCTGGTGATGGCGATCTCGGCGAGATCGATACCTGCAAGCGCGGCGCGGAGATCCTTGTCGGTGACATAGACGAGGGGTGCTGCCTCCAGGCTCGAGCCGATGCGGCGCTCTTTCCGCTCGATCTCGAGCGCGCCGGTGACGACACGGCGCACCGCCCTCACCTTCCGCCATTTCTCCGCGAGCGCTTCGTCGCGCCACTCGCCCGGGATCTCCGGGAATGTTCGAAGATGCACCGAGCCTTGGTCATCGGGGAAGCGCGCGAGCCAGGCCTCGTCCATGGTGAAGCAGAGCATCGGCGCGAGCCATGCCGTGAGCGCGGCAAAGATTTCGATCGAGCACGGTGAGAGACGCTGCCCTCGTTTCGCTGTCATAGGGGTCGCAATAGAGCGCGTCTTTGCGGATGTCGAAATAAAGCGCGGAGAGATCGTTGACGCAGAAATTAAACAGCGTCTGGAACACGCGCTTGAAGTCGTAGGACGCGTAGCCTTCGCGGACCAGAGTGTCCAACTCGGCAAGACGGCTCAGCATGTAGCGCTCGAGCTCCGGCATCTTGTCGTAAGGCACGGCGAGCTTCGGCTCGTAATGCGCGAGATTGCCGAGCAGGAAGCGGAGCGTGTTGCGGAGCTTCCGATAAGATTCGACATTGGCCTTGATGATGTCGGGCCCGATGCGAAGATCGTCGGCGTAATCCGAGCTCATGCGCCCAGAGCCGCAAAATCTCGGCGCCGGATTGCTTGATGACATCTTGCGGCGCCACGACATTGCCGAGCGATTTCGACATTTTGCGTCCGTCGCCGTCGACGACGAAGCCGTGGGTGAGCACCGCGTCGTAAGGCGCGCGACCGCGCGTGCCACACGACTTCAAGCAGCGAGGACTGGAACCAGCCGCGATGCTGGTCCGAGCCTTCGAGATAGAGCGAGGCCGGCCATGTCAGGTCGGGCCGCTGCTCCAAGACGAAAGCGTGGGTCGAGCCGGAATCGAACCAGACATCGAGAATGTCGTCGACCTTCTCCCAATCAGCCGGTTTGTCCACCAGGCCCTCGAGAAAGCGCTCCTTGGCGCCAGGCTTGAACCAGGCGTCGGCGCCCTCGGCCTCGAAGGCTTTGACAATTCTTTCGATGAGTTCGCCGGAGGCCTTGAAGGTGGCGCGCGGGATCACCTCGCCGCTCTCCTTGTGGCGGAACACAGTGATGGGGACGCCCCAGGCGCGCTGGCGCGACACGACCCAATCAGGTCGCGTCTCGATCATGCCCTTGATGCGGTTCTCGCCTTGGGGCGGCACCCATTTCGTGTCGGCGATGGCGGCAAGCGCGCGGGCGCGAAGCGTGTCGAGATTCTTGCCGATGCCCTGGTCCATGGCGATGAACCATTGCGGCGTGGCGCGGAAGATCACGGGCTTCTTCGAGCGCCAGGAGTGCGGATAGTCGTGCTTGTGGCGCGAGCGGGCGAGCAGCGCGTCCGCCTCCATCAGCGCCTTGATCACCGAACTCATTGGCGTCGCCGAATTTGCCTTTGTCGTCGATGACGCGTTTGCCTTCGAAGCCGGGCGCCTCCTTGGTGAAGAAGCCGTCGGCATCGACCGTGAGCGGGATGGTGACGTCGATGCCCTCGGCCTGCAGCTTCGAGCGATAGTCTTCCCAGACCTCGAAATCTTCGGTGCCGTGACCGGGCGCGGTGTGCACGAAGCCGGTGCCGGTGTCCTCGGTGACATGCTCGCCCGCGAGCAGCGGCACGGCGAAGTCGTAGCCTTTGCCTTTGAGCGGATGCGACGCGGTGATGGCTTCGAGCACGGACCACGGCACATGGCCGTAGCGCCGCCAATCGGCGACGCGCGCGGCCTTGAAAATGTCTTCGGCGAGTTTGTCGGCGAGGATCAGCCGGTCGCCGATTTTGGCCCAATTGTCGTCCGGCGCGTGGATGATCTCGTACACGCCATAATCGATGCTCTTCGAAAACGAGATGGCGCGGTTGCCGGGGATGGTCCAAGGCGTCGTCGTCCAGATCACGATCGAGGCGTTCTTGATCTCGTCGGGAACGAAAAACTCATCGTCATCGGGTCCGATGTCGATCTTCTCGCCGGAATAATTCGCGACCGGAAACTTCACATAGATCGCGGGGCTCTCGATCTCCTCATACTCGACCTCGGCCTCGGCGAGCGCGGTCTTCTCCACCACCGACCACATCACGGGCTTCGAGCCGCGATAGAGCAGTCCGTTCATGGCGAACTTCAGAAGCTCCGCGGCGATGGTGGCTTCGGCATCGAAACTCATCGTGGTGTAGGGATGTTGCCAGTCGCCTTGCACGCCGAGCCGCTTGAACTCCTCGCGCTGCACGTCGAGCCAATGGGAGGCATAGGCGCGACACTCGGCGCGAAAATCGATCATGGCCTGCGCGTCGGAGAAGTCCGGCTTCTTCTTGCCCTTGGCGCGGTAATTCTCCTCCTCGACCTTCCACTCGATGGGGAGGCCGTGACAGTCCCAGCCGGGCACGTAATTGGCGTCCTTGCCCATCATGGTTTGCGAGCGGACGATCACGTCTTTCAGGATCTTGTTGAGGCCGGTGCCGATATGGATGTTGCCGTTGGCGTAAGGCGGCCCGTCATGCAGGATGAATTTCTCCCGGCCCCTCGCCTCCTGGCGCAAGCGCTCGTAGAGCCCGAGCTTGGCCCAACGCTTCAGGAGCTCAGGCTCGCGCTCGGGCAGGCCGGCCTTCATGGGGAAGTCGGTCGCGGGCAAAAAGAGCGTCTCGCTCCAATCGCGGCTGCCTTCAGGCGCGGGGGCAGGCTTGGTCTTGGTCTTGTCCATGAGGCTCTGATATTCCCGCGCCGCTCTTGCTCGTTGAGCCCGCGTTCTAGCAATGGGGCTGACTACAATCCAGTGGAAGCGCCTAAGGGAAAGCGGCGCATCGGGTCGTTGGCCTCGACACCTAAGAGGACGGCGCGGGCCTTCTCGCAGTCTTGCCGCATGGTTTCGGCAAGAGAAGCGCCATCGGGGAAGGCTTTATCGTCGCGAAGCTTGGCGATGAACTCGATCTCGACCTCTTTGCCGTAAAGGTCGCCGTCGAAATCGAGCAGATAGGCCTCGAACATGGGAACGCCGCCGCCGAACGTAGGGCTGGCACCGACATAGCCCGCGGCGGGATAGCGGCGGCCGTTATGGATCACCCGCATGGCGTAAATGCCGTAGCCGACATCTTGACCAGGCTTCAGCGCCAGATTGATGGTGGGGAAGCCAAGAGTCTTGCCGCGGCCATGCCCCTTCTCGACGACGCCCTTGACGCGCCACCAATAGCCGAGCTCCTCGGCGGCCTCACGCACCTCGCCGAGACGGAGATGCTCTCTGATGTCGCGTGAGGCAAATACCGCGCCGCCCTCCTCGACCGGCTCGACGATGTCGACGCCGAACCCGAGCCTGTTGCCCTCGGCCTGTAGCGTGGTTGGCGTTCCGCTGCGTCCCTTGCCATAGGCGAAGTCGTAGCCGACCAAAATCGCCGAGGCACCGAGGCCGTCCGCAAGCACGTCCTTGGCGAAGTCATCGGCGCTCAGCGAGGCAAGCTCCCGATCGAAGGGAATGACAAAGGTCTGATCGAGGCCGAGCTCGGAGAGAAGTTCCAATTTCAACGACAGCGGCGTCAGGTCGAAGAACGGCGTCTCCGGTGCGAAATAGACACGCGGATGCGGCTCGAAAATGATAGCGCCCGCGCGCACGCCTTGCTGCTTGGCTCGCGCTTGCGCGCGGCCCAGCACCGCCTGATGGCCGCGATGGACGCCGTCGAAATTGCCGATCGCCAACACGGCACCCCTGAGATTCTCAGGTACGCCACGCCAGCCCCTATGGATTTCCATGGCGCATCCTTCGACCGTCTTGCCGCGCATACGGCCGGTATGGACAGCGACCAGTCTAACTGGCTTTGCGGGATACCATCATCACCGCCTCGCCTTCGAGCACCGGCTTGCCGTTGACCTGGCAGGCGCAGGCGAGCACGGCGCGGCCTTTGTCGGGATCGAGACTGCTCACTTTGCAGGTGGCCACCACCTCGTCGCCGATATAGACGGGTGCGCGGAATTTGAGGCTCTGGGACAGATAGATGCAGCCGGGCCCGGGAAGCTTGGTGCCGAGCACGGTGGAGAACAGGGCGCCGGTGAGAAAGCCGTGTGCGATCCGCTTCTTGAAGATCGTCCCCGCGGCAAAGGCGTCATTCAGATGCACGGGATTGGTGTCGCCTGAGAGGTCGGCGAAGGCCAGAACATCCTCGTTGGTGATCTTTTTGGAGTAGCTGGCCTCCATGCCCACGGCCAAATCCTCGAAATAGTAACCATGGCCCATGGTGCCGTTACCGTTATTGCTCATGAAGCTGATCCCCTGCCGGTTTGTTGTTAGTTTCTCCGCGAAAATAGCGAAGCCTCTGTTGCACTGCAATATCACGGTGTCGCAGGGTTGAGGAATTGGCTTAACGCTCCATTCACGGCCAAACTCTAAGCTCTGCCTATCGATTCAGGCCTCAACCTGCTGAAAAAGCACGAAGGCCGAGCGACTAGCCAGAGGAGGCGCTGCGCGGGCCCCGACTGTCCAACCGCGGCGTATTAGGAATTTATGGCCGTCAATTACAGCATGCAGGTTCTGGTGGTCGACGATTACAAGACCATGATCCGCATCATACGGAACCTCCTGAAGCAGCTCGGCTTCGTCAATGTCGACGAGGCAGGCGACGGCAGCGCGGCGCTCAACATGATGCGGCAGAAGAATTATGGGCTCGTCATCTCCGACTGGAACATGGAGCCAATGACGGGCTTTGAACTGTTGCGCGAGGTGCGGGCCGACGATCATTTGTCGCGCACTCCCTTCATCATGGTGACGGCAGAGTCAAAAACCGAGAACGTGATCGCAGCCAAGAAGGCGGGCGTGAACAATTATATCGTCAAGCCGTTCAACGCGGCCACGCTCAAAGCCAAGATTGACGCAGTGTTTGGTGAATAGCGCCCATGTGTAAAGGACGCCGATATATTCTGCGCCGCGCCGGCATCGGCGTGAGGATGCGCCCCGTTGTGGCGACCACGGCCGAGCGGCGTCGCGGCGGTCAAGCCTTCGACGACGAAATCACGTTGCTCGCATCGGCGCTGAATCAGCTTGCCGATATCCGTAACACCGCGGAACAGGCTGCCGGCAATATCATCGCCTCTGCCGAGCGGCTGTTGGAATCGCCTGAGGGTTCCGTAAACGGGCATTCCGAGGAAGCTGCGCTCAGCATCATGACGGCTTGCGGCTTTCACGATCTGGTCGGCCAGCGCGCCGCGACGATTACCGAGACCATCGATAAGATCATCGCCGCGCGGCTACAGCGCACCGAGCGGGCGCGCAAAGAGAAAGCGCCGCGCGAGAAGCGGAAAGCGCCGATGCTGAGCGGTCCGGGGAAATCGGACCAGGCGCGCATCGACGCAGTCTTCGCCGACGCTTAGCTTTCTGACGCATCATCCGTCCGAAAAGTCTGCAACTTTTCGGGATGATGCTTTACCACGCGAGACGTTCCAATGCGGCGAGCGGCGGCTTCCGCCCGGCAAACAACGCTGCGACCACGTCCCGGTGGAAACCATCCCCCTGTGAATTGTCGATGTGAAGACCACTGGCGATGAAGACGGCGTCGAGGCCGACGCCTGCGGCACCTTCCATGTCGGTCATGATGCCGTCGCCGATCGCCAGCACCTCTTCGGGCTCAATCTCTCTGCCGGCAAGGCGGCTCGCAGCCTCGAAAGCCAGCGCGTAGACCGGCGCGTAAGGCTTGCCGGCATAGATCACGCTGCCGCCGCCGGCCGCATAACGGTCGGCAAGCGCGCCGGCGCAATAGATCAACTGCTTGCCGCGCTCGACCATGCGGTCGGGATTGGCGCAAATCATGGGCAGGCCGCGCTCGGCGAGGCTTTTGAGCAGACGATCGTAATCCTCCGGCGTTTCGGTCTCGTCGTCGAACAGGCCTGTGCACACGATGATCTGGGCCTGCTCGGGGTCGGTGAGACTCAGCTTGAGGCCGGAGAAAATCGGGCGGTCGCGCTCGGGGCCTAAGTGAAACACGCGGGCGCCGCTCCTTTTCTCGAGTTCATAGCGGGTGAGGTCACCGGAGGTGACGGTCGCATCGTAGGCGTCGTCGGGCACACCCAAGGAAAGAAGCTGGACCTGCACTTCACGGCTGGGACGCGGCGAGTTCGACAGCAACACGACGATGCCGCCTTGCTCGCGGAAGGCTTTGGTTGCTTCCACTGCGCTCTGGTGCGCGCGCAAACCGTCGTGCATCACGCCCCAAATGTCGACGAGCCAAACTTTGTAAGTCGCGCCGATCTCTGCAATCGACGAAAGCACAGGGATTTCTACTGGAGCGGCGGTCATGGTGCTCGGGCTAGAGGCTTACAATTCGAGGGTCAAGCGGCGAGGAATTCCGACGCCTTGAACAAAGAGCGGAAAGGAATGTGCTCGGCTTCATAGAGCGCGCCGGCGCCCTCGCCGCGATCGAGAATCGAGAGGACAAGCGTGACATTGCCGCCAGCCTGACGCGCGGCTTTGACCGCGAGCAGCGCGGAGCCGCCGGACGTCGTGACATCCTCCAGGATCACCACATCCTTGCCTTCGATGCTTGCGCCCTCGATGAGCTTCTTGGTGCCGTGATCCTTCACCGCTTTCCGCACCACGAATCCGGTGAGGTGCCGGCCATAGTCGGGGCTCTTCATCACCACGGGGCCGATCATCGGCACGGCGCCGAGTTCGATGCCGCCGACGCAATCGGCCTTCACGTCTTTGAGCTCTTGCAGGATCAGTTCGGCCAGGAGCCCGGAGCCCACCGCGTCGAGCATGGTCGGCTTGGTGTCGAAATAATAGTCGCTCTGCCGGCCCGAGGCGAGCGTCACCCGCCCCCGGCGAAATGATAGAGTTTTCAGCAGCTCGAACAGCTTCGCGCGCAATTCGGATTTATTCGGCTCTCGGTCCATGCCATCCCTCGTTCACCCCAAGCGCGATGCTTATACAAGGAGGCGCGTGCGCCAGCCAGTGGGTCGCCTGGCCTGCCGAACTTGTTAACTGAAGCTCACCTGATTGGATCGGTTTCTCTAATAATTGCGCATTCCGCCTGACCGTTCCTGAACAGGTGAGGTGTAGATATCCGGCTCACAACGCCGCTCGGGCCAAGCGATGCTCGCTTCCGGCCGGGACGCGGCCGGGAGATTGGACATGACCAAATCATTCGCCAGGGGCGCGTTGATCGTGCTCGCTGTTTTGGCATTTGGCGTAACCGCCGAGGCCGCTTCCCCCTATTCGCTTCCGGGCACCAGCGTCGTGATGCCGGTCGGCGATCGTGACTATTATCGTCCGGACGTGAATGCCTACGGCCCGACGATCCTGCATCAGGACGACAGTTATTTGCACGATCCCGATTCGGCCGGGGCGGACGAAATCAGGGAATTGCAGCGCGCGTTCCCGCAGACCAATTGGCCGTCAAGCATGCGCTATTACGAACGTCCATAGAGGAGGAAAAAATGCTTCGCAACTGCATGAAGTTAAGCCTGGCGCTTGGCGCCCTCTGCCTCACCGGTCTCATCGGCACGGCCAATGCGGCCTCGCCGGTGCCGGAACTGCGCGTGGCGCCAATCGCCATTCCAGTGGTCGACGAAGGCACCGCCATCGAAGAGGAAGAGCGTCCCAACGAGGTGGCACCGGGCTACGAGAATAAAGGCGAGCCGGCCCACGAGGAGGCTCAGCCGAAATCCGACAGTGGCGATATCGGGCTTGAGGAAATCCAGCGCGAATACCCCACCGAGAAATTGCCCCCGGACATGGATAAGTAAGATTTGAAGCGGCGCGGCCTGAGTTCGCTCAGGCCGCGCTGGTCTCGTCCAGGCCGCGCAACAGATCGGAGCCGAACGGTTTCGGCGCCGCAAGTCCGTGGCCTTGCGCAAGCTCGATGCCGAAATCCTTGAGCTGATCCAGGCTCGAGGCATCTTCCAACCGCTCCACGACGAGGGTGAGGCCGAAAGCCTCTAACTCGCGCTTCAGCTGCCGAGCGCCAATGCCGGCCTCGTCGAGCCCGGCGAGCAAGGCGGCCGGAATTTTCACGAAGCGGAAGTAGTTGTCGCGCAGGCCCGCGTAGTCGATGTCGAGATCGGCGACGTGGTTGAGCGAGAAGCGAAAGCCGAGCCGACCCAGCGCATTGAGGTTCTCAAGCCCGTTCGGCGAGAGCGCAAGCAGCGACTTCTCGGCAAACTCGAAAAACAAACTCTCGCTGAGGGCGCTGTTCTCCTCCATGAACTCGATCAGTTCCGGATAGAATTCGGAGTCGAGCAGCGACTGGGTGGAAAGGTTGCAGAACACGCCCTCGACGCTGTCGGGCCCGAGCCGGCGCAGCAACTGCACACTCTTCACCAGCATCATGTTATCGATCTGAGGCATCACGCGCTCGGCCTCGGCGATCGGGATGAAATCCTCGGGCGGAATCAGTTGGTCGTCGGCCGTGCGGAGCCGGGTCAGCGCCTCCAGATAGCGCACTTTGCGGGTGACAAGGTCGAAGACGGGCTGGAGATGAAGCTCGATGCTGCGCTCCATGATCGCCTCCAGCACGGCGCCGGTGTCGATCGCCGCCGGCTCACCGGTTTCGCCCTCGTCCTCGAGGTCGTCGTCAACAACCAGAGCCTCGGTGAGGATCAATGTCTCGGTTATCAGAACCGGCGATTCCTCCTCAGCGACATCCTCGACCGCGTCGTCGAGCTCGATCACCTGAAGCACATCCACAGTCTCGTCGATTTGGGCCTCGCCGGGAATTGGCGGCAACGCCGTCTGCGCGCGGTAGGCTTCGCCCAAACTCGGCTGGCCCCCGGCCCCCGCCGCGCCGGTCAAATCGCGCGACAATTGTTTGAAGAGTCCTTCCAGCGACCGGAGCTCGCTTGAAATCCTGTCGCGCTGAGCTCTGGCTTCACCTTCCAGATCGGTGCGCAGCGCATCGAGACGCGCATGCAAATTCTCGAAATCGGCGGACAGGCGATCGATCCGCTCCGCTCCCTCCTCGCTTCCGTCGCGATTCACCACGGCCTGGTCAAGACGTTCGACACGATCGGTCAGCAGATCGAGCCGCGCCACATCGTCCTCGACCTGGTCGATGCGCTGCAAATCCGAATCGAGGATGAGGACCGCCTCTTCGAGCTGATCGATGCGGCCTGAAACGACGCCGGAGCGCGCGGTGCGCGTGAGGGCGAAATGCGCCGAGGCCATGACCATGAAGAGTGCCGCGCCGGCGACCACGCCAGGCACGGTGTCGATGCCGGAATTGACGATGAGGCCGACGGCAAAAGCCGTCGCCGTAACTCCCATGGCAAGAATCACAACGAGATCGAGGAGTGCGAGGCCAGGAGCCTGGCTTATACTACGTGCCATGTCACTTTGCGCTAAACGCGCCCCCTCTTCCGCACGTCAAGATTGCGACGCGAAAACCCCATTGGCAACAGCTAATTAGATGTGACGCGCGCATTTTGATAACAGCCGCAAGCATAAAGGCCAAGTGCGGCAAGGTTATGAGCTTGGCCAAGGTCTGAAACCGCCCGTTGCGCTTTGCCGCAAGGCGCAAGGTCGCAATCGTGCAATAATCGGCAATCATACAGTCGAGTGAATGACCGGGAACCGCTGGCGAGATGGGAGTTTCGGTATGAAATTGAAGACCGCGATTAGAGCGATACTCATCGGATCCGCGATCGGCATTTGTCTCGTGGGCGCGCGGGCTGAGGACGCAGCGCCAACCCCAGCCGCACCAATCAGGGTCAGGTCCAGCAGACCTGGTCGATGCGCTAAATGGTGTGTTCGGAAAACATCGCCGGCAAGCGGGCCGCTCATACCAAGGGCTTCTGCATGACCGGCAGCTTCACGCCTTCGCCCGACGCCGCCAAATTGTCGAAGGCACCCCATTTTGCCAAGCAGGTGCCAATTACCGCACGGTTTTCACTTGGCGGCGGCAACCCAGAAGCAGCCGACAACGCCCAGGACAATGTCAGGGGTCTTGCCGTCAAATTCGATCTCGGAGGCGGTGCGACGACCGATATCGTGACCATCTCGGCGCCCGTGTTCTTCGTGCAGACTCCCGCATTGTTCGTCGAGTTCCTGCAAACAGTGGGTTCCGGAGATAAGGGCAAGCTCCAGGCGTTCTTCGCGGCCCACCCGGAATTGACTAGGCAAAATGCCTGGCTCACATCCCACCCGGTTCCAGCGAGCTATGCAGGGGTCGACTATTGGGGCGTACACGCCTTCAGCTTCACCAACGCAACAGGTGAGCAGACGCTGGTGAAATATCACCTCATTCCGGAGGCCGGACAGCTTGGGCTGACGCCTGAAGAGGCAACGGCCAAGGGCGCCGATTTCTACGCAGCGGAGTTCAAGGAGCGCATTGCCAAAGGCCCGGTGGTCTTCGACCTCAAGGCCATCATGGGCAAGGCGGGCGACCCGACAAACGATCCGACCCTCAGATGGGACGACGAAGATAACCGTCCGACCACCGAACTCGGCAAGATCAGCATCGAGGCAATAGCGCCGGATGCGACTTGCGATGCCGGCATATTTCTCCCGGGAAATGTGGTGGATGGGATCGCCGGACCTGCCGAACGATCCCGTCTTTGCGGCGCGATCGCCCGCCTACGTGGTGTCGTTCGGACGGCGCAGGTCTCAATAACCGGTTTTTGCCCTGCAGCGCGGATTTCTGGCCTCAAATCTTGACATTGGGCCGTTCCGACAGTATCTCCTGCAACGGCGCTAGCACTCCGATTTGAGGAGTGCCAATGCGGGAAGAACCCTTATTTTTCAGCAAAAATTCTCGGAGGAAGACCATGAAGTTTCGTCCGCTCCATGACCGCGTCGTCGTTAAACGGCTCGAGGAGGAGCAAAAGACCAAAGGCGGCATCATCATTCCAGACACCGCGGCGGAGAAGCCGCAGACCGGCAAAGTCGTCTCGGTCGGCCCCGGCGCCCGCGGCGAAGACGGCAAGCTCATCCCTCTCGGGGTCAAGACCGGCGACAAGGTACTGTTCGGCAAATGGTCGGGCACCGAAGTCAAGATCGACGGCGACGAGCTGCTGATCATGAAGGAGAGCGACATCATGGGAGTGCTCTCCTAGCGGTTTTCCGTCGTCGCAGGACAAGGACAATCAATTCATCGCCTTACCCCTTAGAGATGCGAGCATCGCTCGCTCCTTGCGGTGAGGCTAGAAAGCTCAAGAAGGAACAAACTCAATGGCAGCCAAAGACGTAAGATTTGCCGCCGATGCGCGCGAGCGCATGATGCGCGGCGTCGATATCCTCGCCAACGCGGTCAAGGTGACGCTCGGGCCGAAGGGCCGCAACGTGATCCTCGAGAAATCGTTCGGCGCGCCACGCTCGACCAAAGACGGCGTGACGGTAGCGAAGGAGATCGAGCTCGAGGATAAGTTCGAGAATATGGGCGCGCAGATGCTGCGCGAGGTGGCCTCGAAGACCAACGACACCGCCGGCGACGGCACCACAACGGCGACGCTGTTGGCGCAAGCCATCGTGCGCGAAGGCCTGAAGTCGGTCGCGGCCGGCATGAACCCGATGGATCTGAAGCGCGGCATCGACAAGGCCGTGCTCGACGTCGTCGAGGACATCAGGAAGCGGGCGAAGAAGGTGAGCGACAACTTCGCGGAGATCGCCCAGGTCGGCACCATCTCGGCCAATGGCGAGAAGGCGATCGGCGACATGATTGCCAAGGCCATGAAAAGGGTTGGCATTGAAGGCGTGATCACGGTCGAGGAAGCCAAGAGCCTCGAGAGCGAGCTCGAAGTGGTCGAGGGCATGCAGTTCGACCGCGGCTATATCTCTCCCTATTTCGTCACCAATGCCGAGAAGATGACTGTCGAGCTCGAGAACCCCTTTATTCTGATCTACGAGAAGAAGCTATCCACTCTGCAGGCGATGCTGCCGGTGCTCGAGCAGGTGGTGCAGTCGGGCCGTCCGCTGCTGATCATCGCCGAGGATGTCGAGGGCGAGGCTCTGGCAACGCTCGTGGTCAACAAGCTTCGCGGCGGCTTGAAGGTCGCGGCCGTCAAGGCCCCGGGCTTCGGCGACCGTCGCAAGGCGATGCTGCAAGATATCGCCATTCTGACCGGCGGCGAGGTGATCTCCGAAGATATCGGTATCAAGCTCGAGAACGTCGACGATCGACATGCTCGGCAAGGCCAAGCGCGTTACCATCAGCAAGGACAACACCACGATCGTCGACGGCGCCGGCAAGAAGCCGGACATCGAGGCCCGCGTCGGCCAGATCAAGCAGCAGATCGAAGACACGACGTCCGATTATGACAAGGAGAAGCTGCAGGAGCGGCTTGCCAAGCTCGCCGGCGGTGTTGCGGTGATCAAGGTCGGCGGCGCGACCGAGGTCGAGGTGAAGGACAAGAAGGACCGCGTCGACGACGCGCTGAATGCGACCCGCGCTGCGATCGAGGAAGGCATCGTTCCCGGCGGCGGCGTGGCGCTGCTCTGGGCTTCCAAGGCCATCAAGACCAAGGGCGACAACGAAGACCAAGAAGCCGGCATCAATATCGTCCGCCGCGCCTTGCAGGCTCCGATCCGGCAGATCGCCGAGAACGCCGGCGTCGAAGGCTCGATCGTGGTCGGCAAGCTGCTCGACCATGAAGTCGGCCAACTTTGGCTACGACGCCCAGAACGGGTGACTACGGCGATATGGTCGCCAAGGGCGTCATCGATCCCACCAAAGTCGTGCGCACCGCGCTGCAAGACGCGGCCTCGGTCGCCGGCCTGCTGATCACCACCGAAGCCGGCGTCGCCGAAGCGCCGAAGAAGAGTGAGGGCGGCCACGGCCACATGCCGGGCGGCGGCATGGGCGGCATGGACATGATGTAGGCGTAGCGTCACATCGCATACGAAAAGCAAGGGCCGCTCCTCGGAGCGGCCCTTTTTCATTTCGGGCGACGGAGGTAACTTCAGAAGATGAAATCGCCATTGGCGATCGTATTCAGCGCGTCATTCAGATTGTGCACGTCGATCTGGAAATCGGCCTTGCCGTTGCCGTCAATGTCGC
>CAVXQX010000017.1:0-16143 GCA_963764005.1 uncultured Alphaproteobacteria bacterium
GCCCTAATGGCCAAATGACCAAATCTTCCAAGCCGGAAACGCAGAAGCTGTCCTTCCAGGATCTGATCCTGAAGCTTGAGCGCTATTGGGCCGACCAGGGCTGCGTCATCCTCCAGCCTTACGACATGGAGATGGGGGCAGGGACCTTTCATCCCGCAACCATCCTCAGGGCGCTCGGACCCAAGCCCTGGCGTGCCGCCTTCGTCCAACCCTCGCGCCGGCCCAAAGACGGCCGCTATGGCGAGAACCCGAACCGGCTCCAGCACTATTACCAGTTCCAGGTGATGCTGAAGCCGTCGCCCGCCAACATCCAGGATCTCTACCTTGAGAGCCTCTACGCCATCGGCATCGACCCCAACAACCACGACATCCGCTTCGTCGAGGACGATTGGGAGAGCCCGACGCTCGGCGCCTGGGGGCTCGGCTGGGAAGTCTGGTGCGACGGCATGGAGGTATCGCAATTCACCTACTTCCAGCAGGTCGGCGGCTTCGATTGCGATCCGGTCGCGGGCGAGCTCACTTACGGGCTCGAGCGCCTCGCCATGTATGTGCAAGGCGTCGACAATGTCTTCGATCTCAATTTCAACGGAGGCGAAGGCAAGGACAAGGTGACCTATGGCGACGTGTTCCTGCAAAGCGAGCAGGAATATTCGCGCTACAATTTCGAATACGCCGGCACCAAGCTCCTGCTCGATCATTTCCGCGACGCCGAGGCCGAGTGCAAATCGCTGCTGGCCAAGGGCGACAAAGGCGACAAGCATCTGATGGTGCTGCCGGCCTATGACCAATGCATCAAGGCCTCGCATATTTTCAATCTGCTCGACGCGCGCGGCGTGATCTCGGTGACCGAGCGGCAGGCTTATATCTTGCGCGTGCGCGATCTCGCCAAGGCCTGCTGCGCCGCTTGGCTCAAGACCGAAGCTGGCGGCGCCCATGCTTGAAGTCTATCGCGATGAGAACAACGCGCCGCCGCAGCATCGCACGCCTGCGCTGAAACCGAAGCTCCGATCCTGGACCGGCCGCGTCTGGCGCGCGACGCCGCAAAGCTTCCAGCTCATGCTGAAGCTCGATGCGAGCTTGTCGGTCTCCGAGATCGACAACGCCGATCTACGCGCGGCGCTGTCGCCGTTCGCGCGAGAGCTGTCGAGCTTCGCGCTTTATCTCGACTATACCGACGAGGGCAAGTTGCCGATCTCCTGGGCGGTCGGCGCGTTCAATGTCGAGCGTGGCAAGGGCGCCTTCATGCGCTTCTATGATTTTCTCGACACGGTGCCCGCGCATGTGTTGGTGCCGCTGCTACCCGCCGCCGGCTCCCAATCCGATCTCATCTTAAGCGTGATTCCCTATCGGCTTGAGCGGGACCTGCTGGTCTTCGCCATTACCGATTACGATCTCGGCTTCCATAACCGCATCGGCTAGACCATGGCTGAACTCCTTCTCGAACTATTCTCCGAAGAGATCCCGGCGCGCATGCAAGCCCGCGCCGCCGACGAACTCGCGCGGTTTCTCGGCGACGCGTTGAAGGATGCGGGGCTTGAGTTCGAAACCGTCCGCTCTTTCGTCACGCCGCGCCGGCTGACGGTGGTCATCGACGGCCTGCCGAAGCGCTCGCCGGATACATCGGAAGAGAAGAAGGGACCGCGCGTCGGCGCGCCCGACGCCGCCATCCAGGGCTTCCTCAAATCGGCTGGACTGAAATCGATCAAGGACGCCGAGCTGCAACAGGACAAGAAGGGCGATTTCTATGTCGCCCGCATCGAGCGCCCGGGCCGCGCCACCGAGGAAGTCGTGGCTGCCGATCGTGCCCGCGATCGTCGCCAGCTTCCCTTGGCCGAAATCGATGCGCTGGGGCAACGGCAGCTTGCGCTGGGTCCGCCCACTGCACTCCATCCTCTGCCTCTTCGACGGCAAGGTCGTGCCTTTCGAAATCGACGGCATCGCCACCGGCAACGAGACGCGCGGCCATCGCTTCATGGCGCCGAAGCCCTTTGCTGTGAAGAACTTCGCCGATTATGCCGAGAAACTGCGCAAGGCTTTCGTCATCCTCGATGCCTCCGACCGCGCCAAGCTGATCGCCAATGCCGCACGCGCGCTCGCCAAGAAGGAGAAGCTCGACCTCGTCGAGGACGAGGCGCTGCTCGCCGAGAATGCTGGGCTCACCGAATGGCCGGTGCCGCTGATGGGTTCCTTCGACGAAAGCTTTTTGGAAGTGCCGCCAGAGGTGCTGTCCACCTCGATGAAGGCGCATCAGAAATGTTTCTCGCTGAAGCGCGGAGCAAGCCTCGCTAACCGATTCATATTAGTCGCCAATCTTCAGGCCGAGGATGGCGGCAAATCCATCGTCGAGGGCAATGAGCGCGTGATTGCCGCGCGCCTGTCCGATGCCAAATTCTTCTACGATCAGGACCGCGACATCGGGCTCGAAATCTGGGTGCCGAAGCTGAAGGACGTCGTCTTCCACGAGAAGCTCGGCACGCAATACGATCGCATTCAGCGGGTGCGGATGTTGGCCCGCGAGCTCGCCCCTCTCGTCGGCGCCGATCCCGATCTTGCCGAGCGTGCCGCCATCATGGCCAAGGCCGACCTCGTCTCCGGCATGGTCGGCGAGTTCCCGGAGCTGCAAGGCGTGATGGGCCGCTATTACGCGCTCGATCAGCAAGAGGACCCGTTGGTCGCCGACGCCATCGCCGCGCATTACAAGCCGGTGGGTCCGTCGGATGAGGTGCCGCGCGAGCCTATCGCCATCGCGGTCGCTCTCGCCGACAAGCTCGACATGCTCACCGGCTTCTGGTCGATCGACGAGAAGCCGACCGGCTCCAAGGATCCTTATGCGCTTCGCCGCGCCGCGCTCGGCGTCATCCGCATCGTGCTGGAGAACGGCATCCGCCTTCCATTGTTGAAGCAGCGTAGCGGCAAGGGGCAAGCCGTCACGGGCAATCTCCTCGCCTTCTTCGCCGACCGCCTGAAAGTCCACCTGCGCGACCAAGGCGCGCGGCACGATCTGATCGACGCCGTGTTTTCACTTGCCGGTCAGGACGATCTCTTGATGATCGTCGCCCGCGTCAATGCGCTCGGAAAATTTCTCGATACCGAGGACGGCGCCAATCTTCTCACCGGCACCAAGCGCGCCATCAACATTCTTCGCATCGAGGAGAAGAAGGACGGCAAGGTCTACGATCAAGCACCGGACGCCAAGCTGCTCGAGCTGAAAGAGGAGAAGGCTCTGGCGGAGGCCGTCGACGAAGCCGAGCGCGAAGCGGAAGCCGCCATCGCCAAGGAAGATTTCGAGGCTGCCATGGCTGCCATGGCCAAGCTCCGCAAACCCGTCGATGCATTCTTCGACAATGTCACCGTCAACGCCGACGACGCCAAGCTCCGCGCCAATCGCTTGCGACTGTTGAACCGCATCCGCGCCACGACCTTGACCGTCGCCGACTTCTCCAAGATCGAAGGGTGACGCCATGTCGCCCCATGTCAGTCTCATCACCCTCGGCGTCGCCGACGTGGCAAAGTCGACCGCCTTCTACGAGCGGCTCGGCTTTGTTCGCTCCAAGAAGGCGAGCCAGGCGGCGATCAGTTTCTTCCAAGCTGGACCTGTGGTGCTTGCCTTGTTTGGCAGGGAGGCTCTGAAGGACGACGGGCAGGCCGGCAAGCTCTGGACCGGCAATGGCGGCATGACGCTCGCGCAGAATGTCACCAGCGAAGCCGAGGTCGACGCCATGATGGCAAAAGCCGAAGCCGCCGGCGCGAAAATTCTGAAACCTGCGGCAAAGACTTTCTGGGGCGGCTATGACGGCTACTTCGCCGACGCCGACGGCCATGTCTGGGAAGTCGCCTTCAATCCCTTCTGGCCTTTGGATGAGGACGGCCGCATCAATCTGCCGGACTGACCATGCGCGTGCCCAAGCTCCTCTTCGTCTATGGCAGTTTGAGAACCGAAAGCCCGCATCCCTTTGCGGTGAAATTGCGGAGCCAGGGGCGCCTGCTCGGCAGAGGGTCTGCTCCCGGCATCCTCTACGATCTTGGCCGCTACCCGGCCGCGATGTTCGGCACCGAGCATAACAGTCTCGTCATCGGCGAAATTTTCGAGCTGCCCAGCGACGGCCGTCTGTTACGCGAGCTGGATTATTTTGAGGGCACGGAGGAGCCGGCATCGCCGCTCTCACGCATCGAGATCGATGTGTTGCTCGAGGACGGGTTCCTCGCTCAGGCTTGAGACTTACTCGCTCGGCGCCCCGCCGCCGATCCGGCGCGTGATCGAAAGCGGCGATTGGATCGCCCATAGCCTCAATCGATCGCGCATTCTGCGCTGAAGGTCTTGAGCGCATCCATCCGGCCAAGCTCGGAAAAACTCGTGCTCGCGTCGCCAATCTTTAAAGTGACAGGGCCCGTCTGTCCCAACACGGCGAGGATCGGCTTCACCTGGACGTCGCTCGCTTCGGCGTAAGCCGTGCCTTCCTTGCCGTCGCTCGCACCCTCGGCTTTGATTTCGACGGATTGAGTCCCGGCCGAGAGTTGAATGGTCAGGGGTTTGCCGGCATCTACGCCCGCGATTGCCGCGCGAACATCCAGCACGGCGATGCCCATGCCGTTGAAGCAGGACAGCAGGAATTCCGGACTCTTGGTGATGTCGATCGAGCCGTAACTCAACGTGGCCAAGCCGCCATTGGCTTTTCCTGTCCACACCGATCGATCGTCGGCATGGGCCGAAAGCGCGAGCGCTCCGAGGACCACGAGGAAGGCGAAGATGCGCGCGGGAAGCCTGAACATGCGGAAAACGCCTCGCTGTTGCGGGGGACCTTAAGAGGCCGCGACCTTAGCATATCGGGAAAAACGTCGCGGCCTTTCCGCCCGTTTGCTAAACGTAGAGCATGATCCCGAAAAGTTGCAGACTTTTCGGACAAGATCATGCGTCAAAGACAAGGAACTAGAGCGAAATCACAATTCAATCCAAATGGATTTCGCTCTAGTTGAGCTTGCAGCCCTTGGCGAATTTGGCGAGTTCAGGCCCGCGGCCCTTTTCGGGAAGTTTGGTCACGATCGTGCCTGTCGTCACTGTCACAGGTCCCTTGGCCGCGAGGAGCTCGATCACCTTCTTGATCGGGAACTGCTCCGCCTTGGCGAAGAGAAACCCGCTCATCTCGTCCGTCGCCACCTCGCCCTTGACGGTGGCCTTGGCGTTGCCTGCGGAAAGTTCGATCGCCACAGGCTGGCCGAGTTTGACGTCCTTCATGTCGACATAGACGACCAGCTCGGTCTTCTTGTCGCCGTTGCGGCAGACCATCCAGAACAGCTCGTCCTCGGCGGTCTCCGGCGAACCGTAGATCAGAGAGAAATTGCCGTCGCCGCTGCCACCCATCCACTCATAACCCGACTGGGCGGCTGCGTAAGTGCTGCATGCCGCCAGCAGCATCGCCAGGAGCAAACGGACGCGAGACATCGCTTGCTCCTGCGAGGGCGGTTTAGCGGCTCGCTTGCGGACGCTTGGAGAGAGCCTCAGCCGTGCTCGCATGGCCGAAGCCGGTGAAGCTCGGATCGAACTCGAAATAATTGCAAGTGATCTCGTCGCCCTTGGCGATGTCGACCAGCGCATAGCCGCGGTCGAACACGGTGAAATCCGTGTTCGGCCTTTCGGTATGGTTCATGAACTTGCCGTGGTCGCAATCGACGATGATGATGCCGGGCCGGTCCAGATGCGGATAGCCGTAGCAATCGACGAAGTCCTGCAAATGCGGCGCCAGCGTCTCATACTCTTCGGGGGTGAAGCACAGGTCGAATTTCAGATCGAGCGCCCAGAGCATGGTGCCCTTGGGGATGAACTCACCGGCAAACACGCCGAGACCTTCAATGGCGCTCTGGGCGGCATAGGCTCTAACCAGCATCATGTTCGTGGTTCCCGTTAAACCGGATTGCCTGTGACGGCGCCTGCTGACGCCGCCAGGACACGCTTCCGTCTCCGCGTTGCCCGCCTGAGCGCCGCGATCCGCCGCTCCAGATAGGGCGAGAAATAGCCGGCATAGCGTTCCCACAGAGTGGGATTGCGCCAGTCCGCCCCGGTCACCCGGCCACGGCATGCCGCCGCGCCGCAGGCGCACTCGAACTCGTCATAGGCCGTGCCGTCGCACATCGCGTAATCGATGGTGACTTCCTCGCCCGCACGGATCGTGTGCATGGCGACGATGGTGATCTGGCCCTTGAGCCCGGCATTCGGGTCGCAGGAATGATTAATGAAGTCGGGGGGCTCATCCGACCCGAGCGAGGCGAGGTAGAGATTCTCCTCGACCTGGACCGTATGGCGCCGGATCTCCTCCGGCAGAGCGTCGAGGTCGTCGCCTATGACGACCCGGCCGCTCCAGACACCGATCACCTCGCCGGGCTCAATCTGCTCCAGCGCGACGACGGTCTTGCCACCAGCCACATAATTGTTCTGAACTTCGCACTTGTCGGTGAGGTAAGCCGTTTGACTTGGGCTCACGAGACCTCCGCGATTGCGCGCCGAGCGGGACGCTTCGCGAGTATGTTGCACAGCAGGCCGGCCGCTCACCGGTCCAAGCGCGCGAAATGATCATTTCGAGCGCCAATGTCAAGTGTAAGAGAAGCCATCGTGCCCATCTACAAAAAAAAACGGCTGGACGTTTTCCTGGTGGAAAAAAATTTGGCGCCGACGCGGTCCCGCGCGGCCGACCTGGTGCGGCTCGGCGCGGTCAGCGTCGGCGGCGTTAAGGCTGCCAAACCGGGCATGCTGGTCGCTGCCGACGCCGGCGTCGAGGTGGCGAGCGAGGCGCTGCCCTACGTTTCGCGGGGCGCGCTCAAGCTCGAAGCGGCGCTGGAAGCCTTCGGCTTCGAGGCGAAGGGCAAGGGTGGCGCTCGACCTTGGCGCCTCGACTGGGGGGTTCACGGAGGTTCTGCTCGCCCGCGGCGCGGCGAAAGTCTACGCCGTAGATGTCGGCACCGCTCAGCTCCATGCGAAGCTGAGGGGCGATGCCCGCGTGGTCTCTCTGGAGGGGACTGATTCGAGAGCGGTCGATTCGGCGCTGATCGGCGAGGAGGTCGGGGCCATCGTCGCCGATGTCAGCTTCATCAGTCTGGAGAAGGCGCTGCCTGCGGCGCTTCGCCTCGCCGCATCTCGGCGCCTGGCTCATCGCTCTGGTGAAGCCGCAATTCGAGGCTGGCCGTGAGGCGGTCGGCAAAGGTGGTATCGTCCGCGACCCCGCCCATCGCCTTGAAGCTCTCGCCGCCGTGCGGCGCTTCATTTCGGCGACGCCGGGCTGGACCGTGACGCATGACATGGTCTCTCCGATCCTGGGCAAGGATGGCAACGAAGAATTCCTGATCGGCGCGGTCCATGCGTGAGGTGACCATCGAGAGGCTTGGCGCCGGAGGCGACGGCGTCGCCGAGAACGGCACGCTGTTCGTTCCCTTCACCCTTCCCGGCGAGCGCGCCCGCGTCGAGGTCGAGCCGGACGGCAAGCATGCGCGCCTGGTCGAGCTGATCGAGCCGAGCCCCGAGCGCATCGAGCCCATCTGCCCTCATTTCGGCACTTGCGGCGGCTGCGCACTCCAGCATCTGGAGCAGGAGCGCCTATCTCCGCTGGAAGCGCGAGCAGGTCGTCACCGCGCTTCGCGCCAGAGGCCTAGACGCGGAGGTCGAGCCGGTCCGCGTGGTGCCGCCGGGAAGCCGTCGCCGGGCGAGCTTCGCGCTCACCAGGAACCAAGGATGGGCTCGCGCTCGGCTTCAAGCGGGTCCGCTCGCATGAGCTGGTGAATATCGAAACCTGCCCCGTGCTCAGCCCCAGGATCGTGGCAGCGCTGCCGGCGCTCAAATCCGCGCTTGCACCCTTGTTGCATCCGAAGCGCGAATTGCGCGTGACGCTCACTGAGACACGCCAAGGCCTCGACCTCGTCGTGGAGGGAGCAAAGACTTCGCCTTCCGCTTTGACGCAGCTCGGGGCTCAGGCGGCCAAGCTAGGGATCGCGCGCTGCACGATGAATGGAGAACTGGTGGCTCAGTTTGCCGCGCCCAAGGTCGAGCTCTCCGGCGCGGCCGTGAATTTGCCGCCAGGCGCCTTCCTCCAGGCGTCGATCGCCTCGGAAGCTGTCTTGGTCGATCTGGTCCGCGAGTTTGTCGGCAAGGCGAAGCACGTCGCCGATCTCTTCGCCGGTCTCGGCACCTTCACCTTCGCGCTTGCGCCAAGCGCGAGCGTGGATGCCTTCGAGGACGACCAAGCTGCGCTTGCCGCGTTGGGCGAGGCCGCCCGCAACATGTCAGGCCTGAAGCCAATCAAGACTTTCCGGCGCGACCTGTTTGGCTCCCCACTCGGGCCGAAAGAGCTCCGCCAATTCGATGCTGTCGTGTTCGACCCGCCACGGGCAGGCGCAGCTTCCCAAGCCGAGATGCTCGCCAAATCCGAGGTGCCGAAGCTCGTTGCCGTTTCCTGCAATCCCGGAACGCTCGCCCGCGATCTCCGTATCCTCGTCGATGGCGGCTACCGCATCGGCCGCGTTGTCCCGGTCGACCAGTTCCTGTTCTCGCCGCATATCGAGGTCGTGGCCGAGCTTGGCCGGTAATCACGAACCCGCGGTCTCAAGCCAACCTTGGTAGTGGATGACTGGGACTCCCCCAGGGAAGGGCGATGGCGACCGAGAATTGATACCGGTCGCCCGCCGCTCCTTCGCGCACTGCAAGCTTCGGCCAGAACAATCGCGGCAGCCGCAGGCCGAAGACACGCAAATCCACCAGCACTTGCGTGACCCCTTCGGCATCCGCATCGAGGCGGGAGACGCCGGTCACCGGCCAGCTGGTTTCTTCGACAGTTCCGGGCGCGGCGCCGAGCGCAAGGCTCGAAATCATACGGTGCTTGCCGAAATGGCGCGTCCAGATTTCGCCGGGGCCTTGCAGCGTCATGACCACGTCGAGCGGAATGGCATCGCCTGTGGGTGGCAGGCGAAAGAAGCCGCAGATCGCCCGCGCCGCGAGCGAGGTCCCCCGTACAATTCGCGCCTCGCCATGCCAGATCCGGTCTCGCCGAATGTCATGCACGCGGACAATCGGCGCAGGCAAACGCGCTAGCGCATCACCATAGGCGCGGTGGAAAAGCGGGATCGGCTGCATCAGCTGATCAGTCTAGCCACACTGCCCGCGATGGCGGAGATAATGGTCCGCGAGCACAATGGCGACCATGGCCTCGCCGATCGGGCACGGCGCGAATGCCGACGCAAGGATCGTGGCGGCCTTTGGTCGAGATCTCGGTGTCCTTGCCTTTCGCGTCCACGGTGCGTCGCGGATTGAGGATCGAAGAGGTTGGCTTCACCGCGAAGCGCGCCACGACCGGCTGGCCCGACGAAATCCCGCCGAGGATGCCGCCGGCGTGGTTCGACAGGAACTCGGGCGTCCCGTCTTTCTTCATGCGCATCTCGTCGGCATTGCCTTCGCCGGAGAGCGCCGCCGCGCCGAAGCCTGCGCCGATCTCCACGCCCTTAACCGCGTTGATGCTCATCAGCCCCGAGGCGATGTCCTGGTCGAGCTTGCCGTAGATCGGCGCGCCCAATCCCGGCGGCACGCCGTCGGCAACGATTTCGATCACCGCGCCGACCGACGAGCCGCGTTTCCGCACCTCGTCGAGCAACGTCTCCCAGCGCTTCGCCGCCTTGGCGTCCGGACAGAAGAAGGGATTGTTGCCCACTTCCTCCCAATCCCAATTCTTCCGCTCGATGAAATCGTTGCCGATCTGGATCAGCGCGCCGCGTATGCTCACCCCCGGCACGACCTTCCGCGCAATGGCGCCGGCAGCGACGCGGCAAGCCGTCTCGCGCGCGCTCGCGCGGCCGGAGCCCCGCCAGTCGCGAACGCCGTATTTCATCAGATAGGTGTAGTCGGCGTGGCCGGGACGGAACTTGTCCTTGATGTCTCCATAGTCCTTGGAGCGCGCATCGACATTCTCGATCTCGAGCGCGATCGGCGTTCCCGTCGTCACCTGCTCGCCGGCCTCGTTGGTGAACACGCCGGAGAGAATGCGTACTTGATCGGGCTCTTTCCGCTGCGTGGTGAAGCGCGATTGCCCGGGGCGCCTCTTGTCGAGATCGGCCTGAATCTCCGCTTCGCTGATCGGGATTCCTGGCGGGCAGCCATCGATCACGCAGCCGATCGCCGGCCCGTGGCTCTCGCCCCAGGTGGTGATGCGAAACAGATGGCCGAAACTGTTGTGCGACATGTGGTTAATGTAGCCCGCTTCTAGTTGAGGCGGAGTGAAGGGTCAAATTGGCGCAGGGGACGCTCAACGCACCGCTTTCCGGGCTTTAGCCGGCCTCTGGTTCCACGGCTCATAAAATGGCCTCGTTCTGGTCGCTCACGAGCCGATTTATCGTCTTATTTCTCCGTAGGTTAACCCCAGGCGCGACATGCGCCGGCCGGCCGAGTCTTCGCCGGTCCAATTCCAAAAAAACCTCCCAACAATAGAACCTGGAGAAAGCCAATGCGCTTTGCGCACGCAATTTTTTTGACGCTGTCCCTTCTCATCCTGTCGGCAGCGGTGTTGCCCGAACAGGCCGAGGCCCGCGGCTCTGCATCGAGCATCGGCGGCAAGCCGGCGCGCTGGTGCGGCTGGTGGATGCGCACCCAGAAGGGTGGCGGTCCGGAACTGAACCTCGCCCGCAATTGGGCCAGATGGGGCAGGCCGTCCGGTCCGCAAGTCGGCGCCGTTGTGGTCTGGTCGCATCATGTCGGAATGATCACCGGCCGCACGGCAAGTGGCTGGGTCGTCAAGTCCGGCAATGACGGTGGGCGCGTTCGTGAGCGCGAGCGCTCCGTGGCCGGCGCGGTGTTCCGCGTAGGCTAATCGCAACAGTCGATCGGGGGCGGGGCAACATCCCGCTCCCGGTCGGCGACCTAGCGCTCTGGCGGCGATCTACTCCTTCGCCACGGAAATATCCGGAGCATCTTCGTTCTTCATGCCGACCACGTGATAGCCGGCATCGATGTGCAGAATTTCGCCGGTGACGCTGCGCCCCAAATCCGACAGCAGATAGAGCGCGCCCCCGCCGACATCTTCGATCGAGACCGTGCGGCGCAGCGGCGAATTATATTCGTTCCACTTCAAGATATAGCGGAAGTCGGCGATGCCGGATGCGGCAAGCGTCTTGATCGGCCCCGCCGAGATCGCGTTCACCCGAATATTGTTGCGGCCGAGATCCGCCGCGAGATAGCGCACGCTCAATTCGAGCGCCGCCTTGGCCACGCCCATGATGTTGTAATGCGGCATGACCTTCTCGGCGCCGTAATAGGACAGCGTGACCAGCGAGCCGCCTTCGGGCATCAGCTTCTCGGCGCGCTTGGCGAGCGCGGTGAACGAGTAGCAGGAGATCAACATCGTCTGCACGAAATTGTCTTTGCTGGTGTCGACATAACGGCCGTCGAGTTCCTCCTTGTCGGAGAAGGCGACGCAATGCACCAGGAAGTCGAGCCGGCCCCATTGCTTCTCGATCGCGGCAAAGACCGCATCGACACTCGCATCGTCGGTGACATCGCAAGGCAGCACGATCTTCGACCCGATCTCGGCCGCGAGCGGCTCCACCCGCTTCTTAATGGCATCGCCTTGATAGGTGAGGGCGATCTCGGCGCCATTGTCGTGGCAGGCCTTGGTGATCCCCCACGCGATCGAGCGGCTATTCGCGACGCCGAGCACCAGCCCGCGTTTGCCCGCCATCAGTCCGGCAGCTTGGGTCATTACCCCTCCTGTTCGAAGTGGGGTCTTATAATGCCGAGGTTACGATGCCGGAAGGGGTTTTACCCGTCGAGCGACCATTCGCCGTCGATCTCGCGGCAGGCGACACCCTCGACCTGCTTCGCATAGTCGCCAAGGGTGATGGCATAGTTCACGTGGCGGCAGATCCGGCCCTCTTTGTCGCGGAAGGCGGCGCTTGGCTTGATCTTGCCGACGAGAGCCCGCTCAGGGCGCCGCCAAACCAGTGTGGCCCCGTCGCCGAGCTCGTTCAGGGCCAATCCCAACGCCTTGACCGCGAGCTTGCGGTCGCTTTCGTCGAGCCTGGCGCGAAGCTCGGCGAGCGTGGGCTTGGGCGCGGGCGGAATGCCGCCTTCGACCCCGGCCAGGCGCACCTGCTCTTGGGCGTGAGGAGAAGGAGGGGCGGGCGAAATCAACGAAAGTACAAGAGCGCCCGCCCCAATGATGATAGGAGCGTTCCAATGGAACGTACGCATAACAACTCGTCCCCGATACTGACGCGGGAAAACCCCCCCGCGCTACGACTATCAACGAGGCCTATCGTGCAGTATCAGAGTGAGGAAAACGTAAATGCCGGTCCCGTCGTGGGATGATCTGCAATTTTTTTTAGATAAATCATTAACCGGTCAGCAATGAATAGAGACGGCGACACGCTTGAACCTGGCGCGGAGACCCCGGATTTCAGCGAAAACTCCGAGCCCTTCGCGCTATTCGCGGAATGGATGGTAAAGGCCGAAGCCTGCGAGCCCGTCGATCCGAATGCCATGGCGCTCGCGACCACCGATGCTGCCGGCATGCCTAATGTGCGGATGGTGTTGCTGAAGGGCGCCGACGCCGATGGCTTCGTCTTCTATACCAATGGCGAAAGCGCCAAGGGTCTCGAGCTCGCAGCCAATCCGAAGGCATCGCTCCTGCTTTACTGGAAGAGCCTCAACCGGCAAGTCCGTATCCGCGGGCCCGTGGCGCAAGTGAGCGACGAAGAGGCCGACGCTTATTTCGCTTCGCGCCACCGCGCGAGCCGGATCGGCGCCTGGGCCTCAAGCCAATCGCGGCCTTTGACGAGCAGGGCCAAGCTCGTGGCCGACGTGGCAAAGGAGACCGCGCGATTCGGAGTAGGCGAGGTGCCGCGCCCGCCTTATTGGCATGGCTATCGGGTCACCCCGCTCGAGATCGAGTTTTGGCAGGCAGGCACTTTCCGCCTGCACGACCGTGTGGTGTTTCGGCGATCCTCGCCGCAAGCGCCTTGGGTCAAGACGCGGCTCTATCCCTAGATTAGCGCACGCTGCCCGTGGTCAGCGGACCGAGCGCGAAGGGCACCGGCCATTCGCTCTCGCTGTCGGGAACGTAGAACTCATTCGCCGCCTTGACCGTCGGGTTGTCGCCGTTTGGACCAGACGAGGAGTCCATGGCGAAGCGCGTCCCTGTGTCTCGCTCCCAAATCACCGCGGCCCAATGCGTCCAATGGCTGAGATCGTCCTTGGCGTAAGGCCGCTCGATGGCGTGATGATGGATCAGCCCATTCCGGTCGAGCACCATGAGATAGCTTGTGGTGTTGGTGGCCTCGTCGACGCAATCTTGCTGGCTGTCGTCTCCCGAGCCCAGCATGTCCATGCTCGGCCGGTCTGACGCCGTGCCGACGGTCGGCGCCACGCGCCGCTCCATCCAGGCAACCGCGTAAGCCATGGCCCGGCGCTCCTCTGGCGCTGTGTCCTCACGCTTCACCTCGCGCATCAGCGTGTTGAGTTGGGCGATATCGGCTTCGCTGAAGGTGAATTCGGTCTGCGACTTGCAGCCATAGGCATGGCAGACCCGGACCGTGTTGGCGTCGGGGGCCTTGGCGGCGAATTGCTCGAAATGCGCCGAAGGCGGACCTTCCTGCTCATAGGTGCAAGCGCCAAGGGCGAGAACCGCCCCGGCAACGAGCAATGAGAACGGCGCTCGAAGCGCCTCGCCCCAACCTGGCATACGCGATCACCAATCTGCCGGCCGCGCCCAACCCGAGCGTGCCCCCACGAAGTCCCGAGCATCGCCGCCTTCTATTGAGGATTGGTTAGGGGGTGAAACTTGCCGCGGCGGCACCACAAACCTGCCACGCCTCGCTCTTAAAACTCCCTGTCGCCGCGCGCCCCAAACCAGCTATAAAGGGGCCGCGCCTAGCGGGTTTGCGCATTTTGCGAAGGATGGGGCATGGTCGCGCGCTATATGCAGAAAGAGGCCCATGAGGGGCTTTGGGCGCGCCGCGTTGCGCTGTTTTTCCTGCAGTTGCTCGTGCTGACGGTGCTGTTGCACCGCTTCGCCTCCTTGAGCACGCCCTCGGCGATGAATTTGCTCGCCGTATCCATCGTCGGACTGCTCGCCGCGGTCGGCATCGCTCTGTTCTGTCTTGTCCGCATCTGGTTCGGCGGCGAGCTTGGCGCGGGCTTCGCCATCGGCGCTCTCGCCATCGCCCTGATCGGACTTGCGCTCCCTCTCTATTATCTCGCCCAAGCCGTCATCCTCCCGCCTTTGACCGACATCGAAACATCGCCGCGCGAGCCGCTCGCCTTCAAGCAGCTGCCCGCACAGCGGCCTTCCGATGCCAATCGCATCGAGGACCCGGACGAGACCATCGCCGCCGAGCAGGAAGCGGGTTATCCCGACATTCGCCCGATGGAGCTCGAGCGTTCCGCCACCGAAGTTTTCGACATGGTCAAGGAAGCAGTGAAGCGGCTCGGTTGGGAGACGGTCAGCGTCACGCCGCCGAGTCTGGCCGGCCCGGGATTGATCGAGGCTACCGATCGCACGCTGGTCATGGGCTTTACCGATGACGTCGCCATCGGCATCAGCGGCGACGACGCGCGCGCCCAGATCGACGTCCGCTCTGTCTCGCGCTATGGGCTGCACGATCTCGGCGCCAATGCCGCGCGCATCCGCGCCTTCTTCGAAGAGATGAAGGCGACGCTCGCCAAGGGTGAGAAGACCGGTCTGGAGCAGGCGGTGGTGAAGCCGGCGCCTGTTGCCAAGAAGCAGGTGCTCAAGAAGCGCGTGAAACGGAAGCCGCAAGCGCCGCAAGCGCCAGGCGCCAGCTGCTGAGTCTCCTCACGGCGGCTTCCCATTTTTGTTCCGATGAGATGATCAAGCCCGAAAGGGCGGCTAAGGTCGATGCTTTACGACACAGTCTCGTTACGAGCCTTCTTAGCGATCTACGACACCGGCAGCTTCAGACCAGAGAACAAGAAAGACGAGCAGCTAAGAAGCGCGCGAAGCAGGCGTCGCGAGCGTGTAGACGGCGGCCAGGCCGCTTCCCTCGCTCGTAACCATATTTTTCTCGCCGAGATATTCGAGATGGCCGAACACCGAAAGCGATGCCGCATCTTTCAGCTCGGGATCGAGCCCGCCGTAAATCTTGGCGACGATTTGCGGAATGGTGCGGCCGCCTTCGTCGAGGCAGGCTAGGATCGTGTTCTCACGCCATTGCCGGTGCATGACATAGGCCTTCACCACGCGCTGCGGCGTCAGGATGCGGCCGCCATGGGCAGGCAGGAAAATCTTGTCGTGCCGCTTCAACAGGCGCTGCATCGAGGTGAGGAACTTCGCCATGTTGCCTTCTGGCGGCGCGATCACGGTGGTGTTCCAACCCATGACGTGATCGCCGGTAAACATTGTGCGCTGGCCGACCAGCGCGAAGCAAAGATGATCGGGTGCATGCCCCGGGGTGTGCAGCACATCGAGTGCGTAGCCGCGGCCTCTCACCTCCTCGCCCTCTTCGATCTTGCGATCGGGCACGAAAGCCTCATCGACGAAATCGCTCCCCAATCCCGGCGCACCTGCGCCACGCCAAGTCTCGGTCGGACCGAAGCTCAGGATTTCGCCGCCGAGCGCTTCCTGAAGCGCGCGCGCGCCGTCGCAATGGTCGCGGTGACTATGGGTGATGAGGATGTGGCTGATGCGCTCGCCCTTAGTTGCGTCGGCGATTGCCTGGACGTGCCGCTCATCGTGGGGTCCAGGATCGATGATTGCGATGTCGCCGCTGCCGACGAGATAGGTGTTGGTGCCGAGGAACGTGTAAGGGGAGGGGTTGTTGGCGACGATGCGGCGCACGCCGGGCGTCACCTCTTCGGCGAGCCCGTAATGCACTTCAACGCTGCGATTGAAGGCGAGTTCCGCCGACATCTTGTCCTGGGGTTTTAAGGGTTCGGACGACTGCGCCATCTTACCGGATGTAGGTATTAGACGGCATGCGTCACGCGCGACGGTGTGAAATCTCACCGATTTTGGCGGAAAATGTGGCCTCGGATCCGATCCGTAACCTTGGATGGACTTGGTCGGAGTGGCAGGATTCGAACCTGCGACCCCCGCGTCCCGAACGCGGTGCGCTACCAGACTGCGCCACACTCCGAAAAGTCGCTGAAGAGCGACGTATATA
>CAVXQX010000018.1:0-120305 GCA_963764005.1 uncultured Alphaproteobacteria bacterium
CGAGGAAATCAACGGCCACCTCGCCATCGAGCGAATAGATCTCGTAATTGTTCACCTTCGCGCGGCTGTCCTTGTGGATGAAGTCCGAGAAAGGTGGTGGCATGTCCTCGCGGCGATAGCGGTGGTGATAGAACGAGACCTGCCGGTCCCACGGATTGCGGTCGAAGGTGAATTTGAAATAGCTGTTCCAAACCTTATCGTCGTTCAGCAGCGCCGCGCCTCTGCCACCGGCATGTGATTGTAGAAGCCGTAATCCTCGGCGGTGAACTTGAACCAGCGGCGCTTCAGGAGCGGGCGGGGCGATCCCCACCAGGAATGCAGCCGCCAGTTCTGCGCCCCGCGCTTGCCTTCCCGCTGCGCCTCGTCGATCTTGGTCAGCGGTGTGATGACGTCGTCCGGCCCGCATAGCTCCGACAGCGCGAGCTCGATGCTGGTGCCCGCCGTCTTCTTCGTCTTGAGGAAGATGAATTTATGCGCGTGGCTGACGATCACTTAAGCCGTCCGCCCCGCGAGCCTGACCGCGAGGTCCTCGAGGATGGTGCCGAGATGGATCTCGGTGATGTCGAGCGAGTTGGCGATGTCCTTCAGGCGCTTCCGCTCTTCGCCGGCGATGGTCTCGTCGGCCAGCAGCACCATATAGACGCCGTGGATGATCTCTTCCTTGGTCGGCGTCGAAAGCCGGCCCGACACGCGGCGAAGCTCGCCGAGAATATCGTCGCCTTTGGTATTGGCCCCGGCCGCATGCCTGATGTCGTCCGCCGTCAGCTCCTTCGCCGTCAGCTCGTGATAGGTCCGCTGGATGATCGCGATTTCGCGGTCGTCGAGCCTGCCGTCGGAGGCGGCCATGGCGATCATCGACCGCAAGATCCATTCGGAGGAATTTTCGCTATCGTCCACGATCTGTCCCTTTCGGCGCTTCGTTCGGGCCATTGTGCCGGGGCTGCGGCCCTCTTTGCCAAGGAGTCTTTGATGTGGGCCCCGCCCTTGGGCTATGACAAAGGCCCCGCCACAACCCTAGAAGCCAAGCGTGACCCCTCTTAAGATCATTTACCTCGCCGATACCAGGCCCGGCCATTACCACCTCGCCGAGGGGGTGATTGCCGCGATTGCACGTCTGCGCCCGGTCGAGGTGACGAGGGTCGAGACCAAGCGGAAATGGATCGTGCCGACGCGTTGGCTCCGCCGCCGCATCAATGCCAAGAGCTTCTATCCGCCGCGCATGCTGCGCATGGCCTATCGCATCGACGCCGAGACGCTGCCAAAGCCGGACCTCGTCGTCTCCGCCGGCGGCGAGACGCTGATGCCGAATATCTGCGTGACGCGCCTGTTCGATGTGCCCAATATTTTCTGCGGCGCGCTATTGCGTGGGCTGGGCCTGGAGAATTTCAGCCTGGTGATTTCGTCCTACGACCGCGACGTGACGAGCCCGCGCCATATGGTCGTGTTGAAGCCGTCTTCCATCGATCCGGATGCGCTGGGGCGCCCGAAGACTGTCCCGCGCTATGGCGGTGCCAACAGACCGAAACTTGCAGGACTTCTCATCGGCGGCAATGCCGGCCCGTTCAAATATAAGCGCGACGAATGGGAAGGCCTGCTCGATTTCGCCCGCGAGATTTCCAAGGCCTGGGGCACGCGCTGGCTGGTCTCCACCTCGCGGCGCACGCCGGATTTTGTCGCCGACCGCATCGCCGAGCTCGCCAAGGATGACAGCGTCATCAGCGCGCTTCATCGATTTTCGCACGCGCTGGGCCGGGCACGTTGCCGGAGATCTTCGGCAGCGCGGATGTGATCGTCTGCACCGAAGATTCCAGCACCATGATCTCCGAAGCCGTCTCCGCGCGTCTCCCCGTCATTGGCGTGGCGCCGACCGCGCATCGCTTCACCGACGAAGAGCAGCTCTATCGCGACTTCCTCATCGGCAATAATTGGTGCCGCGTGCTCCCGATCGCCGAGCTGACGCCGGATGCCTTCGCTCACGCTCTGTCGGAAATCGAGCCGCTCCAGGAAAATCCCCTCGATGCCCTCGCCGCCAAGCTGAAACAGCGCCTGCCGCAACTGTTCTAGTCCGACATTGAGTTAGCGCGCGCATTCCGCTAAAAGCGCGCGAACACTCTCTCATCCCATTCCAAGAAGAAAGCGCCAATGGCCAGCCCGCAATACGTCTATGTCATGAACAAGCTGTCCAAGACCTATCCTGGCGGCAAACAGGTCTTGAAGGACATCACGCTCGCCTTTCTCCCCGGCGCCAAGATCGGCGTGGTCGGCTTGAACGGCTCCGGCAAATCGACGCTGCTCCGCATCATGGCGGCGCAGGAGACGGAATTCTTCGGCGAGGCCTGGGCCGCCGACGGCGTCCGCGTCGGTTATCTGCCGCAAGAGCCCGTGCTGAACGAGAGCAAGGACGTCACCGGCAACGTCATGGAAGGCGTCGCCGAGAAGAAGGCCAAGCTCGACCGCTATAACGAGCTCGCGGTGAATTATTCCGACGAGACCGCCGACGAAATGTCGAAGCTGCAAGACGAGATCGACGGGCAGGGGCTCTGGGATCTCGACGCGCAAGTCGAGCAGGCCATGGAGGCGCTGCGTTGCCCGCCCGGCGATGCCGACGTGAAGTCGCTGTCAGGTGGCGAGAAGCGCCGCGTGGCGCTTTGCAAGCTGCTGCTCGCCAAGCCCGACATTCTCCTGCTCGACGAGCCGACCAACCATCTCGATGCCGAAAGCGTGGCCTGGCTCGAGCATCATTTGCGCGATTATCCCGGCACCATCGTCATGGTCACCCATGACCGCTACTTCCTCGACAACATCACCGAATGGACGCTGGAGCTCGATCGCGGGCAGGGCATTCCCTATCACGGCTCTTATTCCTCTTGGCTCGAGCAGAAGCACAAACGCTCGCAAGTCGAAGGCAAGCAGGACGAGGCCAAGGAGCGCACGGTTGCCCGCGAGCTGGAATGGATCAAGGCGAGCCCGAAAGCGCGGCAGGCGAAATCCAAGGCGCGCATCAAGGCCTATGACGACCTGCGTGGCCGAGGCCGGCCGCGACAAGAGCGGCAAGGCGCAGATCACCATCCCGCCGGGGCCGAAGCTCGGCGACATCGTCATCGAGGCGTCCGATCTGGAGAAGGGCTTCGGCGACCGTCTCTTGATCGATCATCTCTCCTTCAAGCTGCCGCCTGGCGGCATTGTCGGGGTGATCGGCCCGAACGGCGCCGGCAAGACCACGTTGTTCCGCATGATCGTCGGCCAGGACAAGCCCGACGATGGCGCCATCCGCGTCGGCGAGACGGTGAAGATCGGCTATGTCGATCAGTCGCGCGACGCGCTCGAAGCCAACAAATCCGTGTTCGAGGAAATTTCCGGCGGCGGCGAAGTGATCAAACTCGGCAATCGCGACGTGCCGTCCCGCGCCTATGTCGGCTGGTTCAACTTCAAAGGCCCGGATCAGCAGAAGAAGGTCGGACAGCTCTCCGGCGGCGAGCGGAACCGCGTCCATCTCGCCAAGATGCTGAAATCCGGCGCCAACCTGATTCTGCTCGACGAGCCGACCAACGATCTCGACGTGGAGACGCTTTCGTCGCTCGAAGCCGCGCTCGAAGATTTTCCCGGCTGCGCCGTCATCATCAGCCACGATCGCTTCTTCTTGGATCGCATCGCCACCCACATCCTCTCCTTCGAGGGCGACAGCCATGTCGAATGGTTCGAGGGCAATTTCGCCGATTACGAAGAGGACAAGAAGCGCCGCCTCGGCGAGGATTCCGTGCTCCCCAGCCGCATCAAATATAAGAAATTCGCGCGGGGGTTGATCCTAGCGTCGTGTAGCTGATGCGCGCCGTAGATAGCGTTTGGCGTAGGCCGCGATCTCGCCCTTGTCGAGCCGTTGATGATCCGGCGCGCATTGATCCAGTCTTCGCGTCTGTTGAAGACTGGGAGCTCTGCCGGCGAACAGTCCGTCTTAGTTCGGTGAAAGGATCTTGCTGGCAATGCCGGATCGAGTGCGAGGTCGAGGTTGCCGACGAGTCGGCAGCACAAGCTTCCTGGCCTGTCGTGAAGATGTTCCTCGGTCGTGAACGTGCCAACAAACATGATGGGATCGCACTCTTGAGCTCCAACGCGCGTCCGGATTCTTGACGAGGTCGATCCCGACGACGGCGCCATCTTGCTGTAATTGTATCCCAGGTAGCTGAACAGTCCGCGGCCGTAATAGGGGTAATAGGCCTTGCCGTTGCCGCGTCCGTATTCGCGGATCGGGCCGAAGGTTCGATCCGTTTCGTGATGGGCGGTCCCCAGCGCATACGCCAGCCAACGATCGTCGGCCCTGGGCGAATTCGTCTCCCAATAGTCCAAGATCTGCCCGAGCGAGTCCGTCGGCTTTCGTCGGCAGCCTGCCGTCGAAAGCCAAGTCACTGCTCGAAGAGAATCCCCTGTTGATCATCGCGCCCTCTCCCAATTGCGGGAGAATGATGCACGCTACTCTTATAAGTTGCAATATGTCAATAGCACGTTCTGCGGGTATGGACGCGAGCACTTGCGCTCGTGCGGCCAAAACGTATAAACATATCTTTATGTCAGGTAGTCGATCGTTTCCCAGGCCTCAGTCGCGCCCAATCCCTTGCCGCGCTTCGCGCCGCGGGCGAGGCCACGCGGCTTGCGCATTCTGGCGCTGCTTGCCCGGGGCGAGCTCAACGTCAAGGAGCTGACCCAGATTCTGGGCCAGAGCCAGCCGCGCATCAGCCGGCATTTGAAGCTGATGGCCGAGGCCGGCCTGATCGGCCGCTTCCGCGAAGGCTCTTGGGTTTTCTTTCGCTCGCCGGACAGCGGCAGCGAAGCCACGCTCGCCGAAGCCGATCGTCGCCAGTCTCGATCCAGCCGATGCGGATTTCGCGCGCGACCGCGCCAGAGCACAATCGCCGTGCAGAAGAGCGCGCACCGAAGCCGCGCAAGCCTATTTCCGCGTCTCATGCCAAGGAATGGGACAGCATCCGCGCGCTCCACGTCGCCGAAGATCAGGTCGAGGCCGCGATCGCGGACGCGCTGGGGCAGGGGCCGTTCGATCTCGTTGTCGATCTCGGCACCGGCACGGGACGCATGCTCGAGTTGTTCGCTCCGCGCGCGAAACGCGTGCTCGGCCTCGACGTCAGCCACGACATGCTTGGCTATGCGCGGATGAAGCTGGAGCGCGCCGGACTCGCCAATGCGCAAGCGCGCCAAGGCGATCTCTATAATGTGCCGCTCGCCGATGCTCCGCCGACGCCGTCATCTTGCATCAGGTGTTGCACTTCCTCGACGATCCCGCCGCCGCGATCGCCGAAGCCTCGCGGCTGCTCGCTCCCGGCGGCAAGCTTCTCGTCGTCGACTTCGCGCCGCACGAGCTCGAATTCTTGCGCGAGCAATCCGCCCATCGCCGCCTCGGCTTCGCCCAAGATCAGATCAAGCGTTGGTTGCAGGAGTCGGGTCTCGACGTCGAGCGGAGCCGCGATCTGGCGCCACGTTCTGCTGGCGGCGACAAGCTCACCGTTTCGCTCTGGCTCGCAACCAAGCCGCTGAGCGCGAGCCAAAAGAAAAAGTCGAAAGTCAAAGTGGAGGCCGTTGTCTGATGCTTGCATCCTCCGAGCCCAAGAGCCGCATCCTCGGCCGTGGCGCCATCGACGTGTCGTTCGAGTTCTTCCCGCCCAAGACCGCCGGCATGGAGGAGACGCTGTGGCGCTCGATCCGCCGGCTCGAGCCGCTCCGTCCGAAATATGTCTCCGTCACTTATGGCGCCGGCGGTTCGACCCGCGAGCGCACCCACGCCACGGTGGCGCGCATGTTGAGCGAGACCACGTTGAAGCCCGCCGCGCATCTCACTTGCGTCTCCGCGACCAAGGGCGAGGTCGATGAGATCATTCGCGACTATTGGGACCTCGGCGTCCGCCACATCGTGGCCTTGCGCGGCGATCCGGCGGATGGCGCGGGCTCCCGCTACGAGCCGACGCCCGGCGGCTATGTCAATGCCGCGGACTTGGTCAAAGGCATCAAGAGCATCGCGCCTTTCGAGATCTCGGTCGCCTGCTATCCGGAGAAGCATCCGGAATCGCCCTCTGTCGAGGCCGATATCGACATGCTGAAGGCCAAGATCGACGCCGGCGCGACGGCCGCGATCAGCCAGTTCTTTTTCGATAACGAAGTGTTCTTCCGCTATCTCGACCGCGTCCGCGGGGCAGGCATCACCATCCCGATCGTGCCCGGCATCATTCCCATCCATAATTTCAAGCAGGTCTCGGGGTTCGCTACGAGATCCGGCGCGAGCGTGCCGGACTGGCTCGGCCACAGATTCGAGGGCCTCGATGACGATCAGGAGACGCGATATCTGGTGGCCGCCGCTGTCGCCGCCGAGCAGGTTCTGGCGCTGGTCGATCAGGGCATCACCGAGTTTCATTTCTACACGCTGAACCGCGCCGACCTGGTTTACGCCATCTGCCATTTGCTGGGCTTGCGCCCCGCCAAGGCGTTCTCTCGCAGTAAAGGCGGCATCATGAATCGTGACCAGCGTATTGCCGCGCTAAAACAGGCTGCCACGCAGCGCATCCTCATTCTCGATGGCGCCATGGGCACCATGATCCAGCGTTACAAGTTGGATGAGGCCGGCTATCGCGGCGAGCGCTTCAAGGATCATCCGCGCGACCTCAAGGGCAACAACGATCTCCTGGTGCTGACCCAGCCCAAGATCATCAGCGAGATCCACAATGCCTATTTCGAGGCCGGCGCCGACCTCGTCGAGACCAACACCTTCAACGCCCAAGCCATCAGCCAGGCGGACTATGGTCTTGAGAACTATGCCTATGAGCTGAATGTCGCGGCGGCCAAGCTCGCCCGCGACGCGGCTGACGCCTGGACCAAGAAGACGCCGGACAAGCCGCGCTTCGTTGCCGGCGCCATCGGGCCGACCAACCGCACCGCCTCGATCTCGCCGGATGTGAACAATCCCGGCTTCCGCAATGTCAGCTTTGACGAATTGGTCGAGGCTTACGCCACGCAAGCCCGCGGCCTGATCGAAGGCGGCGTCGATGCGATCCTGATCGAGACCATCTTCGATACGCTGAACGCCAAGGCTGCCGGCTTCGCCGTCGAGCAGGTCTTCGACGAGATGGGTGTCGAGCTTCCCATCATGCTCTCCGACACCATCACCGATCTCTCCGGGCCGCAATCTCTCCGGGCAGACGCCGGAGGCCTTCTGGTACTCGCTGAAGCATCTCAATCCCTTCTCGGTGGGGCTGAATTGCTCCTTCGGCGCCGAGCAGCTCCGGCCCTCGGTCGACGAGATTTCTCACGTCGCCGACACGCTGATCAGCGTCTATCCGAATGCGGGCCTTCCCAACGAGATGGGCGAATATGATGAGACGCCGAAGCATATGGCGGGCCTGCTCGAGGAGTGGGCCAAGGACGGCCTGATCAATATCGTCGGCGGCTGCTGCGGCACGACGCCCGATCACATCCGCGCCATCGCCGAAGTCGTCGCCAAATATCCCCCGCGCCGCGTGCCAGCGCCCGCGCACAAACTCGCGCTCTCCGGCCTCGAGCCCTTCGTGCATGGCTGAGGACAAAGTGACCAACGCAGCGCAAAATTTCGTCATGGTCGGCGAGCGGACCAATGTCACCGGCTCCGCCAAGTTCCGCAAATTGATCGAGGCGAACGACTACGATGCCGCGCTTGAAGTCGCGCGCCAGCAGGTCGAGTCCGGCGCCAACATGCTCGACGTCAATATGGACGAGGGCATGCTCAATTCCGAAGCAGCGATGCACAAATTCCTGAACCTGATCGCCGCGGAACCGGATATTTCGCGCGTGCCGATCATGATCGACTCCTCGAAATGGAGCGTGATCGAGGCTGGCCTCAAATGCGTGCAGGGCAAGTCGATCGTGAATTCGATCTCGCATGAAGGAAGGCGAGGGGCCGTTCCTCGAACATGCGAAGAAGGTCCGCCGTTATGGCGCCGCCGTCGTGGTCATGGCCTTCGACGAGCAGGGCCAGGCCGAGACCGCGACGCGCAAATTCGACATCTGCAAGCGCGCCTATAAGATTCTTGACAGAAAAGGCCGGTTTCGCGCCCGAGGACATCATCTTCGATCCGAACATCTTCGCGGTCGCCACCGGCATCGAAGAGCATAACGATTACGGCCTCGCCTATATCGAGGCCACGCGCCGCATCAAGGCGGAGCTGCCTTATGTGCATGTGTCCGGCGGCGTCTCCAACCTCTCCTTCGCCTTCCGCGGCAACGACCGCGTCCGCGAGGCGATGCACTCGGTGTTCCTCTATCACGCCATCCAGGCCGGCATGGATATGGGCATCGTCAATGCCGGCCAGCTCGCGCTCTACGACGACATCGACCCGGAGCTGCGCGAGCTTGTGGAAGACGTGATCCTCAATCGCCGCCCCGACGCGACCGACCGCCTGCTCGAAGCCGCCGAACGCTACAAGGGCGGTGCGGCGCAAAAGCGCGAGATCGATCTTTCCTGGCGCGAGAAGCCGGTCGAAGAGCGCCTGACTCACGCGCTGGTCCACGGCATCGGCACCTATATCGACGAGGACACCGAAGAGGCGAGGCAGAAGGTCGCGCGTCCGCTGCACGTGATCGAGGGCCCATTGATGACCGGCATGAGCGTCGTCGGCGATCTGTTCGGCGCCGGCAAGATGTTCCTGCCGCAAGTGGTGAAGTCGGCGCGCGTGATGAAACAGGCCGTCGCCTATCTGATGCCCTACATGGAAAAAGAAAAAGAGGAGATGGGCCTCGCGCAAGGCGAACCTGCGGGGCGGATCCTGCTCGCGACCGTCAAGGGCGACGTCCATGACATCGGCAAGAACATCGTCGGCGTCGTGCTCCAATGTAACAATTACCAGGTCACCGATCTCGGCGTCATGGTGCCGTCGCAGAAGATCCTCGACATGGCGCGTGAGCTTAAGGTCGACATCATCGGCCTTTCGGGCCTGATCACGCCATCGCTCGATGAGATGTGCCACGTCGCGGCCGAGATGGAGCGCGAGGGCTTCGACCTGCCGCTGCTGATCGGCGGCGCCACCACGAGCCGCATCCATACCGCGGTGAAGATCAGCCCGAATTATGCGCGGAGCCAGGCCATCTACGTCACCGATGCGAGCCGCGCGGTCGGCGTGGTGTCGAGCCTGATGTCGCCGGAGGAGCGGCCCAAGACGATCGCGCAAGGTCCGCGAGGAATATCTGCGCATGGCCGAGACTCATGCCCGCGGCCGTGCCGAGAAGTCCCGCGTGTCGTTGGCGCAAGCCCGCGCCAATCGCATGAAGCTCGACTGGTCGACCTACCAGCCGCCGAAGCCGAGCTTCCTCGGCACGCGCAGCTTCAAGACTTACGATCTCGCCGACCTCGCCCGCTATATCGACTGGACGCCGTTCTTCCAGGCCTGGGAGTTGAAGGGCGCCTACCCGCGCATTCTCGATGACGACAAATATGGCGAGGCCGCGCGCAATCTGTTCGATGACGCGCAAGCCCTGCTGAAGCAGCTCATCGCGGAGAAATGGCTGGTCGCCAACGCCGTCGTCGGCTTCTGGCCGGCGAATAGTGTCGGCGACGACATCGAGCTTTACAGCGACGATAGCCGCAAGAAGAAGATTGCGACCTTGCACACGCTGCGTCAGCAGATGCAGCGGGACGAGGGCAGGGCCAATCTTGCGCTCTCCGATTTCGTTGCGCCCAAAGAAACAGGTCTCGCCGACTATATCGGTGCCTTCGCCGTCACCACCGGCATTGGCGAGGAGGCCGTGGCGACACGGTTCGAGCGCGCCAATGACGATTATTCCAAGATCATGGTCAAGGCGCTGGCCGACCGTCTCGCCGAGGCTTTCGCCGAGGCCATGCATGAGAAGGTGCGGCGCGAGCTCTGGGCCTATTCGCCCGCTGAGACATTCTCCAACGAGGAGTTGATCGCGGAAACCTATCAGGGCATCCGCCCCGCGCCCGGCTATCCGGCCCAGCCCGATCACACCGAGAAGGGCACGCTGTTCGAACTGCTCGACGCCGAAAAGGCTGCCGGCGTGAAGCTCACCGAGAGCTACGCCATGTGGCCTGCCGCCGCCGTCTCAGGAATTTATTTCGCGCATCCCGAAGCGCGCTATTTCGGTCTCGGCAAGATCGGCCGCGATCAGGTCGAGGATTACGCGGCGCGCAAAGGCTGGTCGATCGAGCAAGCCGAGCGCTGGCTCGCGCCCGTGCTCAATTACGATCCGAAGCGGGTCGCCGAAGAAGCCGCGTGAATGACGGTAATTCGAGTCGCGCCCTAGATCATCCCGAAAATGATCGCGGCGACGAAGCTGAAGGAAACCAGCGTCAGCAGCGCTGTGAAAGCAGTTGTGTGATCCATCGGAATGCCTCCTTCCCGATCCTGCCTTTGCGGCTTTGGTCAAAGTCTATGTTGGCGCCTCGCCGGCGGCCAAGCTGTTTCGGTGCTGCGGCGCACAACGCTTAACCCTGAGCTCCGGCAAACTGAACGCCCGAGCCGAGTTTTGGTTTCCGGAGGATGAGGAAAACTTTTGTGGAATCTCGGTGCTTTGCACTGACCCCTTGAAAGCTTTGGTCCTTTCATCAACAAAATCTTGACGCTGTCGCCGATTAACGATGCCAACTAATCGGCTGAAGAAATTTGCGCAGCAAGATCTCGTCATAGCCCTCGGCGACCAGCCCGGGCAGAACCGCCGCGTCTTGAAATCCATGTCGGCGATAGAAGCGAAGCGCCTTCTCATTGAACGAGGACGCGCAGACGAACAGATTTCGCGCCTCGCGTGATACCGCTTCGCTCTCGAAACGCTGAAGCAGCATTCCGCCGATGCCTCTCTGTTGGAACGGCGGCAGCAAGGCCAGCAATTCGAGATAGGGCCCTTTGAGCCAGGGATAGCGCACCGAGATCACGCCAGCTTTCTCGCCGCCGACCTCGATCAGGCAGCGAGTGACGCCGCCATCTTGGGTCGCGAGAAATTCGCTGAGCCGGTCCGCCGGATAGTTCATCACCGACCATGGCTCCATCGCCACGATCGCGGCGGCAAGCGACGGACAATCCGCAGGCGACAGCCTCGACAGCGTGAACGGCGCGTCGCGCTCAGTCGAGGCGCTGAAGTATGGACCAGAATTCATGGCTATCACCCCGGGGCGCCGTGCGGGCGACACGCGAATTATCGCCCTTGCGGTCCTGATAGCACGCTTCGGCGATGACCGGCTTCCCCGCCGCGATCAATTCGCTCACGGTAACGAAGCTGTAGCCTTCGGCCTTCAGCTTGGGGATCACGGTCTCGAGCGCCTCAGCCGTATGCCGTCCGCGGCCATTGGCATGAGACACCACGATGGCGCCGGGATGCGCATTCGTCAGGATCGTTGCCGCGATCGCCTTCGCCGAACGATTGGGGTCGGGATCGCCGGTCACGATGTCCCATTGGATGGAGAGAAAGCCCGCATCCGCTGCTTGCGTCAGCGTCTGCGCATTGCAACGCCCGAAAGGAAATCGGAACAGCTTCATGCGCTCCGGCGGCAAGCTGAAGCCGTTCGGACAGTAAGGACCGGTCACAAGCCCGCGCCGCGCGCGGCTATAGGCGGCCTCGGTGAGGCTCAGCTCTTCGCCGAACTGCTCCTGATTGACCCGCAATGGATCGAGATGCCGCCAGCTATGGCTCCCGATCTCGAACAACGGATCGGCGAGAAGCTGCTCGGCGCGTTCGGCATGCGTCTCCATCCATTTGCCGCCGGCAAAGAACGTCGCCTTGACGTTCTGGGCCCTGAGCAGGTCGACGATGCGCCCATCATAGCCCGCGATCTCGCCTTCGGTTTCGCAAAGGTCGAAGGTGAGTGCGATCAGCTTCACGCCTTCAGGTAGTTCGACGCTCCGGATTGAGCCGCGCAGTTCCGGCGGCACCGGTGTGGCGGCAGGAATTGTCTCCTGCTTCAGCGCCTCCAGATTGATCGAAGTCTGTGCCCGTTTGGGCTGAATTTCCTCGGGCTTTCCCGCGAGCACGTCCGGCGCCCAACAGCGCTGCGACCCGGCCGGCTCTTCGGCGAGCGTCAGCCCTGGCACGAACAGAGCCAAGGCAATGACAGTTCTGGCGAAAACGCGAAACATCAAGACCCCCCAATTTCCTCATTGAGGGCCGCCGGTGGCACGCCGTCAACGCGACGTTTTTTCATATTCTGCCCCGGTGGGAGCAACTTCTTGCCTAGCTCGGGCATTAAGCTTCTGCCGTCCTGCCGATCTTGAACCCAAGGAGAAAGCCATGTTCAAAACATCATTTATGATTGCTCTGTTAGCCGCCACTTTGGCGGGCCCTGCCTACGCCGCCGATCTTTGCAACGACGGCCATATGAAGCAAATGGACGACATGATTGCCAAGATGACCGATGCCGGCAAGCAGAAGGAGGCACAGCCGCCCTCGATGCATCGAAAGCCGCGATGAAAGCGGGCGACAATGCGGGATGTATGAAGAATATGGAAGCCGCCCACGCCGCAATGGGCATGTAGGCTGAGCGAATTGTTCATGGCCGGATTTGCTCCGGCCATGACAGCTTTACGCGCGCTTGCCGCTGAGAATGTCCCAGGCGACGTTGATCTGCTTCAGCCGCGTCTCGCGCACGCGGCGGTCGTCCTCGTGCTTGGCGCGATCGGGATGCCAGGTCTGGCGCAACCGCTTCACCAGCCGCTTCAGCGTATCCTTGCCGGCGTCGGGTGCGGCGCCCAGCATGCGCAAGGCCTCGGCCCGGCTCTTCGGCAGCCAATCGTCAATGGTCGGCGCGGGCTGAGGTCGAGCCTGCTGTCTCGGCCGCGCACTTTCTTGTGCGGATCCGGCTGCGCTCTGCGCGGGCGGCGTGCTCTGTGGGCTGGGACGCACCACGAGATCCTCGCGCAGTGAAGGTTCCATGCGCGCGAGCCCTGATCCCACAAAGGCGGCGAGCCCAGTAGCTGGACCGCGGCGGAACGAGACGTAGAGCGAGGTGCCGACCAGAGACAGCGCGATCAGCATGAATCCGATTTGCGGCGCCCAACTCTTCAGCAGGCTCGATGTCGAAAACGATGCGGTGAGTTCGGGCGAGCGGCTCTTCGGTTGCTCGCTCATTGCCTGCGATGCCTTGGCGGCCTGAATTAGGCTGCTCGGCGCTCGCGACTTGGCGTCGGCGCCGGCTTGACGATTTTCGGTGTCTCGGGAATGGGCGTGGGCTTTGGCTTCGCCTGCGGCACCGAACCGGTCGCCGTGGAGTCGGTGCCTTGGCTCGTCGGCACAGCATCGGGCGCCTTGGGCGCTTGGCTCTTCGGCGTCGGCAGCGGCGCGGCGGGTGCGGCCACGAATTGCGCAAACCGCGCCATCGGCGGTGCGAAGCCCTCGGGCAGCTCCATCGATTGGCGTGGTCCCGCCGGATAGGGCACGGGGGCGCAAGGCATGGGCGGTGCATAAGCATAAGGACCCATCCGTCGCGGCGGATAGCCGAACGGCGCGCCCGGCCCGCAAGGTCCCGCCCTCCAGCCCGGAGCCGACATCAGGTGAAAGCGGCCATTGCTCACATAGCCGGGGTTTTTGGTGTAGCGCGTTAGCGCCTCGGCCACGGAGACCCATGGCACCCGGACGCCGCCGCAATCCATGTCGAACCGCTGTAGCTTCAGGCTCGGGCAGCCGCCGGGCATATCCGGCGCGCAGGCCGAAAACATCCGGGATTCCGCTGCCCCGTAAACCCGATAGGTGCGGGGGCTCGAAGGCATCAGCTCGACCTTGCCGCGATTGACCTGGCAGCTGAACGGCATCGAGACGCCCGAATCGGCTAAAGCCGGCGCGGCCCAGCCGAGTGCCGCGACAGCCCCCAAAACAGCCAGGAAATGCTTGCCCATCGTGCCCATTTTCGCCCCTTCAGTGGCCCAGCCGGCCCAGGCAACCAGGATCATCGACAATTTGTTGCGAATTTATTTAGAAGCGGAAGATATTGGCGCTTTTTGGAAGAATTACGGCTTTCCCGCCGCAATTTTGCAGGGTCGCCCGACCCGGGGAGCCGAGGCAACGTCGCAGGCTCAACGCAGCGGCTTGAGTTCCGTTTGCGAGATCATGGGACAGTCGAGTGTCTTCTCCAGCGCGCCCACCAAATCCTCCTCGGAATTGGCCTTGATATAGAGACCGTGATTCTGATCGGCGAGGCACATCAAGTCGAGCACGCTGGTGCCGCCGGCCCAACTATAGCCTTCGTAGCGAAAGGCGATCACATGCACCGTCAGTTGTTGGGCGGTGTCGTGGAGTTGCTTGCCGAGATCGCAAGGCTGCCCGCCGCAGGTTTCTTCGCCATCGGTGATGACCACGATGACACCAGGCTTGCTGCGATAGTCGAGCACTTCGGCCGCCTGCTGCACCGCCGCGACCAGCGGCGTCTTGCCACCCGGCACGAGCGAATTCACGATCCGCATGATCGGTCTCGCCGCATTCGGCAACGGCTTCAGATTGAGTTCGACATTGCACTGATTATATTCGCCCGGCCCGTAAGTGATCAGGCCGACGCGCCGGAATTTGGTTGCGCTTGGCAGCACTTTGGCGAGCGCGGAACGCGCCTCGTCGATGCGCGGCCGCGAATTCGGAATGCCGAGCACTTGGTTGCCGGACATCGAGCCTGAGGCGTCGAACACCAGCATCGCGTCTTCGTTGCAAGGTCTTTGATTGGGGTCGGCTTCCGCGGCGCGCGGCGGGTGCGAAGGTCAGGCGCTCCGAGCTGCCGACGCGATGGCCGCGGCAGGAAGCAGCACCTTGCCAAGAGCGGCAAGTTCCAGACGAAAAATTGCAAGTTTCATTACACAATGCTCCTGGCGCTTTCGCAGGCAGTTTAACGCAGAATCCGCCGCGCTTGGGAAGGGGGGCTGGAGCCGCGCATTCTTACGAATATGTTAGGAAAAGCTCGCGTTATGCGCGTGGCCCGAAGTCCTTAAACGCCGTGGCACAGGCACTGCAAGACACCGGCAAGAGCCTTTAGGCTCCGCTTGCTTAACCCTTACCCTTGGTCCTGGTCGATCCGCGCGCGGCGTTGCGCTCCAGGAACTCGATCATCGGATCGGCGACGTCCACGCCTGACGCCTTCTCCAGTCCCTCGATGCCGGGCGAGGAATTGACCTCGAGCACAACAGGTCCGCGCCTGGACCGCAGCATATCGACGCCGCAAACATTGAGACCGAGCGTATGCGCCGCCTTCACCGCGGTGGCCCGCTCCTCCGGCGAGATCTTCACGCTCGTTCCCGCTCCGCCGCGATGTAAGTTTGAGCGGAACTCGCCGGGCGCGCCTTGCCGCTGCATCGCCGCCACCACCTTGTCGCCGATGACGAGCGCGCGGATGTCGGCGCCGTCGGCCTCCTTGATGAATTCCTGCACCAGGATGTTGACGTTGGCGCCTTGAAACGCCTCGATCACCGATTTCGCCGACTTGATGGTATCGCCCAGCACCACGCCGATCCCTTGCGTGCCCTCGAGCAGTTTGATGATCACCGGCGTGCCGCCCACGAGATCGATCACGTCCTCGGCCTGTCTCGGGTCGTGGGTGAATGCCGTCACCGGCAGTCCGATGCCGCGCCGCGCCAAGAGCTGCAAGCAGCGCAGCTTGTCGCGCGAGCGTCCGATGGCGACGGATTCGTTCAACGGATAGATCCCCATCACCTCGAATTGGCGCAGCACCGCGAGTCCATAAAACGTCACCGAGGCGCCGATGCGCGGGATCACGGCGTCGAAGCCTTCGAGCTGCCGCTTGCGATAATACAGCGCCGGCCGCTGCGAGGTGATGTTGATCGACACCCTGAGCGTGTTGATCACCTCGATCTCATGACCGCGCGCGCGCGCCGCCTCGCAGATGCGCCGATGCGTGTAGAGATTGGGGTTCCGCGCGAGCAACGCGATCTTCATGGGAGTGTCCAGGCCGGAGAAAGAGAGGTCTCTATGGCAGCAACTTACTGAGTTCGAACGCGGTCGCGCGATGCCGCCCGCGGCGGGGCTTCAGCGGCGACCGTGGTGATGCAAGGAACGAGCGGCTCGGCACGATGAGAATTTGTCGCCCGAGCGCCGTTCGTCCCAGCAGCATGCGAAATCCCATCTGATCGCGATTGGTGAGTGCAAGCTCGATTGGCCAGGTGCTCTCGCCCAGGCTGATCTCGGTCTTGATGATGTAGCGCCGCTCCACGCCGCCTCCTGAATTCCTGACCGTCCGCTCGTCGATCGCGCGGGCCTCGCATATGACTTTTCGCGCCTCGCTGCGCTGCATCGGGTGAATCTCGAACCGCACCCAAAGCGAGCCGCTCCGCCGAAATGGCTCGATATTCCAGGCGTGTAGCGCGCTGGTGCGGGCGCCGGTATCGATCTTCGCCTTGATGCCTGCGACGCCGAGCTCGGGAAGTCCGACCCATTCGCGCCAGCCGATCCGGATCGTATCTTTGGCGCCTGTCTGCTTCATCTTGATGAAACTAGAACGAAGCGCGCTCGCTGTCTAAGCTCCTCTCACCTGTTCGGATGCTTAAGGGCTCACGATCAGCGCCAGATAGACGAAGAACAGCAGCATATGCACGATGCCTTGCAGGACATTGGTCCGCGGGCCGCCGAAGGTCAGCGCGCTCACGAACAGCGTAAGGATCAGAAGCACTTCCTGGAGCTGATCCAGGCCGAGATGCACGTCGCGCCCGGTGAGCAGCCCCACCGTGAGCACCGCGGGGATGGTGAGTCCGATCGTCGCCAGCGCCGAGCCAAGGCACACATTCACCGCGCGTTGCAAATGATTGTCGAGCGCGGCGTGGAAAGCGGTCAGTCCCTCCGGCGAGAGCACCAGGACGGCAATCAGAATGCCGCCGAGCGCCGCCGGCAATTGCAGCCGCTCGATGCCGTGATCGACCAGGATGGCGAGATATTCGGACAGCAGCACGACGGGCGCGAGCGAGAGCAGCAGCATCGCCACATGAAACGACAGCGATCCCGTCACCTCGCCGTGGCGGCTGGTGTCCTCACGAATGGTGTTGTTGCCATTCACCGGCTCGGCGAAGAAGGCGCGATGCCGCGCCGTCTGGATGATGACGAACACGACATAGAACAGAATGGTGATGGTGGCGAATAGGCCGGCCTGGAACGGATATTTGCTCGGGTCGGGAATCGACTTGGTGTAGTTCGGTATGATCAGCCCGAACACGGCAAGCGAGGCGATGACCACGAGGAAGGCACGCGCGCCCTCGAGATTATATTCTTGCTCCCAGTAGCGTAGCGCGCCGATCACCAGCGCCAAGCCGATCATGCCGTTGAGCACGATCATTAAAGTGGAGAACATCACGTCGCGCGCAAGCGTCGGATTGTTTTCGCCATGCATGATGATCGAGGCCATCAGCGATACTTCGATCACCGTGACCGAGAGCGTGAGCACGAGCGTGCCGTAAGGCTCGCCCAACAACTCGGCCACCGCATCGGCGTGACGCACTACGCCGAACGCGCAGACCATCATGACCCCGAACAGGCCGAGAAACTTGACGAGCGTCAGCGGCGTGTCGCTCAGATCGCCGAATAGCTGAGCCTGAAATATGATCACGACGACGGTGGCGACGAGGCCAATCAGCGTCGGCCATTCGGTGCGCGCCCGCGACTTCCGGGCCCGCTTCTGCATGGCGATGTCGCGTTGGTTCATGGCCTCGAACTCCCGGCGACTATCGACCATCCTGTCGCGGCGGTCTTGAGGCAAGCCCTTTAGCGGCGTCGATTGGTCGCGAGAAGCCTTGTGCCGGAACGTCCGAAAGCCGCCAGCTAGCTTCGGTTAAGGCTTTGATGTAATAGCCTCTCACATGGGAGACCATCCGGATTGGCGCCGCCCGCGCTCCTACCACCACGGCAATCTGAAAGAGGTCCTGCTTGAGGCGGCGCGCAAGCTGATCGAGCAATACGGGCCTGCGGGCTTCAGCCTGACCGAGGCAGCGCGCCTCGCCGGCGTCAGCCCCGCCGCACCCTACCGTCATTTCCGCGACCGTGACGCTCTCTTGGCGGAAGTCGCGCGTCACGGCTTCGAGCGGTTCGCCGCCCGGCTCGATATGGCCTGGAACAATGGCGTGCCGACTCCACTCTCGGCCTTCGATAACCTCGGCAAGGCCTATCTCGCCTTCGCCCGCGACGAGCCCGCGAGCTACGCCGTGATGTTCGAGGCTGGCTTCTTCGATGAAGCGAAGGCCGCCGAGCCGGCAGGGGAGCGTGCCTTCGACGTGTTGCAGCGCGCGGCCGCTTCACTCCTTCGAGTGCTACCGGAGACAGAGCGTCCGCCGGTCAAGCTCGTGAGCTTGCATATCTGGGCGATCTCTCACGGCGTCGCGACGCTGTTTGCCCAACGCGGCGGCGAAGCGCGAAAGCTCCCGCTCTCGCCGGAAGAGATTCTCGAAAGCGCCATGCTGGTCTATCTGAAGGGTCTCGGCATTCTCGCTGCCGGCAAGCCGGGCTAGCGATTTGCGTAGAGCGATTGCAGCACGCGATCCCAGTCCGCGTCATCGCCGCCATAGACATTGCGGTCGACCTTGCCCGCGATGCCCGGCACTTTGCCGGTCGTGGTGAACTGCCAGAACGTCCAGCGTCGATCCGCATATTTGTCTTGCGGCTCCGCCGCGACCGAGCGCAGCCAGAAATGATAATTGGTAAGCTCGCCCTCCAGCACCTCGTGATGGAACAGCGGATCGGTATAGATGATCGGCTTCTTGCCGGTATGGCTTTCCATGGCGATGAGCATCGCTTTGATCTTTTCCAGCGCCTTCTCGCGCGAGATTTTCTTCGGGCAGGTCTTGGAGCTTGTGTTCCATTCGAGATCGAGCACCGGCGGCAGCGCATCCGCATCTGCCGGCACATTCAGCATGAACCACAGCGCCTGCTCATGCGCCGGCCGGCACCAATATAAAAAGTGGTAAGCGCTCCGCGCGATGCCGGCGTTCTTGGCACCTTCCCAATTTTCGAGGAACTTCGGGTCGAGATGATCACCGCCTTCGGTGGCCTTGATGAATGCGAATCGTGTTCCCGCGGCGCGGGCCTTTGCCCAGTCGATATCGCCTTGCCAGGCGGACACATCGATGCCCTGCACCTCCATGGTGTGCGCCGACGCCACCCCATCATTCGGCTTCGCATCGGCCAGCTTCGCCGAGCGGGCGGAGAGCGAGCCCGGGCACGCAGCGAGCAGCAAGACGGCCCCGGCCATCGTCAGGTGGCGGTATCTGAGTTTCATGGTCCCCCGACCTTGAACTGGCTTTTCGGCCATTCCCTGACCTAGAGCTAAGGCGGCTCGCAGGTTAAGATTTCCCGATTTTTGCCGCTGGCCGGCTTGAATCCCGGCCCCCACATCACATTTTCCCCTGGCTCTTGACTCCCGGCGTGGGAGGGCCACCTATGTGAATGTGAATAACATTCACACCGAAGGAAGGGATCCTTGGATGCAGCGAGCGATTTCAACGTTGGACGACTATGGGAAGCCGGCCTGGATCACGGCGATGATCGTCGGCTTCGTGTTGTGGTGGCCCATTGGGCTTTCAGTCTTGGCCTATATGATCTGGAGTGGACGCATGGGATGCGGATGGAAACGGAGCCTGAAGGAATCTGATTTAGGGCGCGAGATGGCGCGTTGGCGGAGCGGCATGACGCCGTTCAGCTCGACCGGCAACCGAGCCTTCGACGACTATCGCGAGGAGACGCTTCGCCGTCTCGAGGAGGAGGCGGACGAGTTCCAAACCTTCCTGCAACGGCTTCGTCACGCCAAGGACAAGGCGGAGTTCGACCAGTTCATGGCCGATCGCCGGACCGGTCCCTCAGCGTCATAACCGGGCGATACAGAATAAAGATCATCACGAGGGCGCGGGCTTATCCCCCGCGCCCTTTGCTTTCGCTGCGCGCCAATGGCGAGGAGCGGAAGCTTTCCCAGTCTTGTTCGGTCGCCTTCGCCATGGCTTGCGCTGCATTTAGCAGCCAGTCGGTTTTCCGCTTGCTCAAATCGTGCAGCACGTTGTCGCGCTGATCGGACGTCGCGAGGTGCAGATTGGCCGTCTCGCGCCCCATCTCCCTCAGGATCAGCCGTTCGTCCCGCCGCTTGGGGCAATCCGCCAGTTCGATGCGTCCGCAATGCGGGCCTATCCGGCGAACGACCCATCCATCCTCGACCGTGTAGTAGGGATCCGGCTGCCGCACCGAATGCTTGAGCAGCCGAAGCGAGAAAGCGCGCTCCTTCGGCCGCCCCTTGCTCCAACCCCAAGCCGACGGCAACCATGCCTTCGCCTCGCGCGCGACCAGACCGCCTTCGCAGCAAGCCGTAGCGACATATCGCGGCCGGCCAAGGCTTCCCACCCCGGCGATACGATGAGAGTACGCGACCTTCTCCGCCCCATCGGGCAGCGACCGGTGCAACAGTCTCTGAATATGTTTGGGTGGGGTGAACGGGTCCGCCTTGGTGAGCTTCGACCAGAAACGGACCGGGTCACGCTCCGCGCCGAGCGCCATGTCCCGCAAATTGGGATGGCTTTCCTCGAGAATGAACGGCTTGCCGCCGTCTTTCAGCGCTTGTGTATAGCCATCGAGGACGGCGGCGGCGGCGCTGCTGGCATCGATGGCGAGCCCATTTTCGTGTTTGGCGAGGATCGCGCTCGTGACCAGCCGAACCAGATCGAGCGTATAGGGCATTTCGGCGACTTCATCGAAATCGTTGACGCCCCAGACCAGCCTGCCCTCTTTGTCGCGCCAGGTTCCGAAATTCTCCACATGCAGATCGCCCACCGCCAGCAGCCGCGGTGCTTCGGCGAGGTCGGAGCAGACCTCGAGCCAAAGCGGTCCCCAGCGGTAAAAGGTTGCGCGCAGGAATGCGAACAGCGAATTCGTCATCTGTCGATGCTTCTCGTCGAGGTCGTCTTTGACGACATCGACTCGCTCGTGCAGCCAACGCTCATAGTCGATGGTGGCGGCGACGATCGCCGGGTGGTTGTGAGCCTTCACCGTCTTTGCCATGGTCCAGCTCTCCTAGTGGCGGTTCGATTGACGATCGGTGAGATCTCCCGGAGCGATCGGTCAGGAGTTCTCGTCCGCTGCGCCGCTCGCCAATGCACCTTAGCCGATCTAGGCTTCGATCGAATGACGATGCATCAAGTCCGCTCGCTCTTCTTGCCGAACCCGCCGCCGGTCGGCGTCTGGATGATAATGGCCTCGCCTGCATCGAGCGTGGTCTGGTCGCAACCTTTCAGCCGCTCAAGTCTTCCGTTATTGCGCCGGACCCAATTCTCGCCCACCTCGCCAGGCTCGCCACCTTTGGCGCCGAACGGACGCATGCGACGGAAGCCTGACAGGATGGCGCAATCCATCCTCTGTAAGAATCTGATGGCGCGAAGCGTGCCGTCGCCGGCGCGCCATTCACCCTTGCCGCCGGAGCCGCGCCTGATCTCGAAGCGCTCCAGCAACACCGGATAGCGCAGCTCCAGCACTTCAGGATCGGTAAGCCGCGAATTCGTCATATGCGTCTGCACCGCGGCCACGCCGTCGAAGCCGGGGCCTGCCGGCGCGCCGGACGCGATCGTCTCATAATATTGAGTGCGCTCATTGCCGAAGGTGAGATTGTTCATCGTGCCTTGCGCCGAGCCCAACACGCCAAGCGCGCCGTAGAGACAATTCACGATGGTCTGGCTCGTCTCCACATTGCCGGCGACGACGGCAGCGGGAAATTTCGGCTTCAGCATCGAGCCTTTCGGCACCACGATCTTGATGTGGCGCAAGCACCCGGCATTGAGCGGAATGTCTTCATCGACCAGCGTGCGGAACACATAGAGCACGCAAGCGCGCGCGATCGGCTCCGGCGCGTTGAAATTGTCGTTCTGCATCGCGCTGGTGCCGGTGAAATCGACAATCGCCGTCTTCTTCTTTTTATCGACCTTGATCGCGACCGCGATCTTGCTGCCCTGATCGGTTTCCACCTCGAAGCGTGAATTTTTGAGCTTGGCGATGACGCGCTGCACCGCCGCCGCCGCATTGTCCTGCACATGACCCATATAGGCGCGCACCGTGCCGAAGCCGTACCGCGCCACCATCTTGCGCAGCTCGATCACGCCTTTCTCGTTGGCGGCGACTTGGGCCTTCAAATCCGCGATATTCTGCTCGGGGTTTCGCGCCGGGTAGGGGGCTTCGGTGAGGAGCTTGCGCACCGCCTCCTCGCGGAAGCGGCCCTTCTCCACCAGCTTGAACGGATCGATATAGACGCCTTCCTCTTCGATTGTTCTCGCTCTTCGGGCTCATCGATCCGGGCGCGATGCCGCCAATATCGGAGTGGTGGCCGCGCGCCGCGACGAAGAACAGCAGATCGGGGCTGTTCTCGCCGAACACCGGCGTCACCACGGTGATGTCGGGGAGATGCGTGCCGCCATTATAAGGCGCGTTCAGCATATAGACGTCGCCGGGCTTCAGGCTCTCGACCTCGCGCAAGATGGTCTCGACGCTTCGATCCATCGAGCCGAGATGCACCGGGATGTGCGGCGCGTTGGCGATCAGCCGTCCGCGTCCGTCAAAGATGGCGCAGGAGAAATCGAGCCGCTCCTTGATGTTGACCGAGCGCGCGGTGTTTTGCAGCGCGTAGCCCATTTGCTCGGCGACCGCGACGAACAGATTGTTGAAGATCTCGAGCATCACCGGATCGGCGCTCTTGCCGATTTTCGCATCCTTGCGCTTCTCATGGCGGGTGAGGACTAGATGCTGCTTCGCATTGATCTCGGCATGCCATTTGGGCTCGACCACGACGGTCTGATGCGCCTCGATGATCAGCGCGGGCCCCTCGATGCGATGGCCCGGTTGCAGCTCCTCGCGGAGATAGACCGGCGCCTCATGCCAGGCGCCGCCAGTGAAGAGCGCAGTCGACGCATGCGGGGAGGGTGCGCCGGACGCCAAAGACCGAGCATCCAATTCTTCCGGCGCCTCGCCGCCGCCGCTGGCCTCGACTTCGATTGCCTCGATCTCGATGTCTTTTTCCGGGCTGACGAAGCCGAAGCGCTGCTGATGCGCGATCTCGAACAGCGCCTGCATGCCGCGCAGACTGGCGACAGGGATCGGCAGCGAGCTATCGGTGCCGGCATAACGGAGATGCGCTTGCGCCACGACCCTGATCGCGCTCGCTCTCGACGCCTTGCCGCGTGAGCTCCCGTTTCACCTCGGCCTCGAGCGGCGCGCGAAGCTTCGCAACATCCTCGAGCCCGTCCTGGTTCAGCGTCGCCAGCACGGCTTGGGTGCGGGTGGCGCTGATCGCGGCGAGCCCCATGCCATAGGCCGAGAGCACGCCGGATAGCGGGTGGATCAGAACGCGACTCATGCCAAGCGCGTCGGCGACGAGACAGGCATGCTGCCCACCGGCGCCGCCAAACGCATTCAGCACATAGTCGGTGACGTCATATCCGCGCATCACCGAGATCGACTTGATCGCGTTCGCCATGTTCTCGACCGCGATCCTGATGAAACCGTCTGCAATCTCTTCCGCACTGCGCCCGTCGCCGATCTTGCGCGCGAGCGACTTGAACGCTTTGCGCACGGAGTCCGCATCCAGCGACTCGTCCTGCCGAGGCCCAAAAATGTGCGGGAAATATTCAGGGCGCAGCTTGCCCGTCATCACATTGGCGTCGGTGACGGTGAGCGGGCCGCCATTCCGATAGGACAGCGGTCCCGGCTGCGCGCCCGCCGAATCCGGGCCGACACGGAAGCGGGCGCCGTCATAATGCAGGATCGAGCCGCCGCCCGCCGCCACCGTGTTCACGGCCATCATCGGCGCCCGCACGCGCACGCCCGGCGACCACGCTGTCGAAGTTCCGCTCGTAGATGCCGTCGAAATGGCAAACATCGGTCGAGGTGCCGCCCATGTCGAAGCCGATGATCTTGTTGAAGCCCGCGATCCGAGCCGTCTCGACCGCGCCAACCACGCCGCCGGCGGGACCTGAGAGAATTGCGTCCTTGCCCTTGAACAGATGCGCCGAGGTGAGACCGCCGGAAGATTGCATGAAGAGCAGGCGCACCTGTGACAGCGCCGAGGCAACGCGTTCAACATAACGGCGAAGCAGCGGCGACAAATACGCGTCGACCACGGTGGTATCGCCGCGCCCGACGAATTTCACCAAGGGGCTTACTTCATGGCTCGCCGAGATTTGCGTGAAACCGAAATCGCGCGCGAGCCGCATCGCCTGCTGCTCATGCGCGGGATAGGCATAAGAGTGCATGAACACGATTGCCGCGGACGTGATGCCATCGGCCCGCCCGGCCTTTAGCGCCGCGCGGGTTGCTTCGAGATCGAGCGGCTTCTCCACCGTTCCGTCGGCGCGCACGCGCTCCGGAACTTCAGCGACCCGCGCGTACAGCATCGAAGGCTTCTCGATGCGCCGGGCGAAAATTTTCGGCCGCGCCTGATAACCGATTTCGAGGGCGTCGCGAAACCCTTGGGTCACGATCAAAAGCACAGGATCGCCTTTGCGCTCCAACAGCGCGTTGGTCGCGACCGTCGTTCCCATTTTCACGCTGGCGATCAACGCCGTCGGCAGCGGACGTCCCCGCGCGACCCCCAGAACATCGGCGATGCCCGCCAGCACCGCATCCTGGTAGGCCTCGCGATTTTCCGACAACAATTTATGCGTGAACAGCTGCCCGTCGGGCGCGCGGGCGACAATGTCGGTGAACGTGCCGCCCCGGTCGATGCAGAATTGCCATGTGCCGGGCGCGGTCATCCGATGCGGCTTAGCCCCTTCGCATATTGCTTCCAGCGCCGCACATAGACGTCGGCCGCGCGCGCGATCATGGCGCGGACCTTCTCATCAGTCTCGCGCACCGCCTTGGCGGGCGAGCCGAGAATGACGGAGTTGTCCGGAAACTCTTTGCCTTCGGTGATCAGCGCGCCGGCGCCAACCAATGAATTCGCGCCGATCTTGGCACCGTTGAGCACGATCGCGCCCATCCCGATCAGGCTCTGATCGCCGATCGTGCAGCCATGCAGCACGACATTATGGCCGATCACGCATCCGCTGCCGATGGTGAGCGGAAAACCGGGATCGGTATGCAGCGTGCAATTGTCTTGAATCTGCGATCGCTGCCCAAGCTCGATCCATTCATTGTCGCCGCGCAACACCGAGCCGTACCAGATGCTGGCCTCCGATTTCAGCCTGACCTTGCCGACCACGATTGCCGTCTCCGCGATCCAGTAAAGTCCGTCGGCCGGGACCTCAGGCGCCTGTCCGTCAAGCTCATACATCGCCATGCGCGGAGTCCCTTTTCTTTCCTTCGAGCTGCTCCAGGCGGGCGCGCAGCTCGCTATTCTCAAGCTCTGCATACATCGCGGCGGCGCGTTGGCCGAGTCTTGCCAGCATCCCGCGCTCATTGGCGTCGAGATCGGTGCCGGCCGCATGCGGCCCGTACAGCGACAGCGCGAGGCAGCGCACCGGATTGACCGCAGGCACAACAAGCACGGGCCGACTCAGTCCTGTCGGCAGATCCAGTTCGGGGGCGTCGGTCTCAGTGATTGGGAACGGCTCTCCTTCTTCGAGTGGGGCAAGCACGGGGAGATCGAGCTCCAGCGTCCGCGCCATGCCGGCGCTCCAACCTTCGCTTTCGCCCTCGCGCCGGAACAGGGAACCGTCCCGGCGAAATGCCGCGGCCGAGGTCAGCTTCAGCAGCCGGGCAGGCTCATCGGTGAGCAGACGGTCGATATCGACGGCCCGCCTCGCGCTCGCCAAGGCGGCGCCGAGCTCACGTTCGGCGGCGTCCAGTGCCCGATTGAAGTAGCGATCGACCACATGCACCACGCCCTCATGCAGCCGTGAGATCAGGAACACGATCACGGCGCCGATCACGATCCACGCCCAGTTCGGAAGTGCGAGTTGCGACAGATGCTTTGGCAGATGCTCGATCTCCTGATGCAGCAACAGCACCGGGAAACTCAGGATCAGGCCAAGGATGGTGACCCGGCGCAGCGGGATCGAGACACTGACGACGCGCTTCCGCCGCAACGCCTCGAACACGAACAGGCAGAAGATGCCGTTCACCAAATACAGCAGGCCCGCAATGTCCTCGCTCGGCGTGAAATCGCCGAATCGCGTATCGAAGAATGTGGTCGTGGTGGCGAGGTCGGCGATCAGGAAGCTTGGCAGTCCGATCAAGCAGCCCCAGATCAGCCAGCGCAGGCGCTGATAGTCCTCCGGCGTCTGCGTGCGCCGCTTGTCCAGCAGAATGGCAAGCGCGCAAAAGTCCACGACAAAGCCGGCCAGGATCGCGGCGCGGGTAACGAGCTCGGTTTGCAGGCCGAAGATCGTGCCATCGGCGGCAAGCAGCATCGCGCCAAGCACCACCCAGATCAGCGGCAGTGCGCGTTCGAGAGGCTGCCACCGTTCGTCCGCCACGTCGTTTGGCGCGCGGATGGCGAATTGGATCAAGCCCGCATAGCCCGCGGCTTGCGCCAAATTGCTCGCCACCTCCTCCACCAGCAGCAAAGGCGGAAAATGCGCCAGCATGGCGTAGTACATGTAGTACTGCCCGGGATTGAACCAGTTGACGTAGAGGAAAAACCCCCACGTCATTCTCGATGGCCGCGTCCACACCAGCCAGGCGCCCGCGATGATGACCAGCAGCCCTGCGATCTGGTCGAGCGCGATGATGAAGCGCACCAGCAAATTCGAGGGGCGCTGCGCCGCGACCAGGGTGATCTCTCGCGCCGGCCTGCCGTTCTCCTCGGCGAGAAACAGGGTGGCTTCACGTCCCGGCAGCACGAATACCAGGCCGCCGAGCACGGCAAGCGCGTCGCCGCAATTCTGCGGTTCCCGCAACCGGCAGCGCATCCGCTCGAGATCGATGCGGTCGCCGACCCGCACACCTGCTTGCCACGCCGGCGACGCCGCCTTGTGGATGAACGGACCCTTTACGTCGTAGATCAGCCCGTCATTATTGGCGTAGAAGCCATACGAGCTGAGCGGCGTTACGATGCGAAGCAGGTCCGGGGCGACCATGAAGATGCCCCACAGCATCAGCGCGATCAGCAGCAGTCTTTGACGCGTCATAGGGCACCGCCCGCTTGGCCCGGCATTCGAAGGGCCGCCATCGTGCCGGTCACCGACAGGCGAATCAGGTTAAACAACGTAGGACGATTGCCCGTCAATTGATCGCGCGAGGGAAGCATGGCCGGAGCGAACCCGAAGCCCAGAAAGTTGAAGCCCAAGGCGGCAACGCAGAGGTCAAGGCGCGTCGCGCCGGCGCCCGTGGCTGGCGATGGCCTCGACCGTTTCTTCGGCCTCACCGATGCCGGCACCTCCGTCGGCACCGAAATCCGCGCCGGTCTCGCCACTTTTCTCACCATGGCCTACATCATGTTCGTCAATCCGGCGATCCTGGAGAAGGCCGGCATGGATCATGGCGCGGTGTTCGTCGCGACCTGCCTCGCCGCCGCCATCAGTTCCATCGTCATGGGCCTCTACGCCAATTATCCGATCGCGCTCGCGCCGGGCATGGGGCTCAACGCCTATTTCGCCTTCACCATGGTGCCGGAGCTTGGCGGCAATTGGCAGCTCGCGCTCGGTCTCGTGTTTCTCTCCGGCGTGATTTTTTTCATTCTGTCGATCACGCCCGCGCGCGAATGGCTGGTGAACGCCATCCCGATGAATTTGAAACTCGGCATTGCCGCGGGCATTGGCCTCTTCCTCGCGCTGGTCGGGTTTGAGAATGCCGGCATGATCACCGCCGACCCATCGACCTTGGTGAAGCTCGGCGATATGGGCCAAGCCCAAGTCTTGCTTGCCGGTGCGGGCTTCATGCTGATTGCCGGGCTCGCCGCGCAGCGCATCCCCGGCGCCATCATCATCGGCGTGCTCGCCGTGACCTTCCTCGCCGTATTGTTTGGCTTGCAGCATTTCGAAGGCTTCGCCGCCCCGCCGCCATCGCTCGCGCCGACTTTCTTCAAGATGGATCTGTCTGGCGCGTTCACCCTCGCATCGATGGCGATGATGCTGGCGCTCCTGCTCGTCACCATTCTCGACACGGCGGGTACACTCATCGGCGTCTCGCGCCAGGCCGGGCTGCTGGATGAAGAGGGAAATCTGCCAAGGCTGCGCCAAGCGCTGCTCGCCGATTCCAGCGCCACCATGATCGGGGCTGCGCTCGGCACATCCACCACGACCGCTTATATCGAGAGCGCGGCAGGCGTCGAGGAGGGCGGTCGCACGGGGCTCACCGCAATTGTGGTTGCGGTGCTGTTCCTCTTGAGTCTGTTCCTGGCGCCGCTCGCCAAGACCGTGCCGCTTTATGCCACCGCGCCTGCGCTCGTCTTCGTCGCCTTCTTGATGGCGAAGAGCCTCGGCGCCATCGAATGGCATGACCCGACCGAATACATCCCGGCCCTGATGATCGCGATTTTGATGCCGCTCACTTATTCGATTGCGACCGGCATTGGCCTTGGCTTCATCTCCTATGTCGTGCTCAAGCTGGTGGCGGGGCGCTACCGCGAGATCAATGCAGCGGTTGCGGTCATAGCCGGCGCATTCCTGCTGAAATTGATCTTCACGGCCTAGGGTTAGAGCCCTTTCCCCTTGTAACCTAAGGCCCCCCTCGGCTATAGGGTCGCCATGGACGATACCTCGCCAAATCACGCCAAACACGGCGCCGACCTGTTCTCGATATTCGTCACCTCGTTCTGCGCGGCGATCTGCGTGGCCGGTGGCTTCGGCATCGTTTTCCAGGCCTTTATCGTCGCCGCTAGCGCCATGTTTGAGCTCGGCCATACTTTCGTTGTGGCGGCGAGCCTGCTCAACGCCGCGATTACAGTCTGGCTGTTTTTGTGGTGCTTTGCCCGCTCCTGGCACGTCGAGCGGCGCCTGAAAGAAGGGCTTGAGGTCGACGAACCCAAGCTCTCGATCCTCGCCAATCTCAAGGGTTATGGGCCGTCGCCGGCCAAGCCCTGAGCAGAAGAAAACGGCCCAATTAAATGTTGCATGCGGCCGCCATCAAAAATCCTTATGCTCTAACCTAGCGTCTGTGTCGGGGGGATTTTGCAATGTCGATCTGGGGTAAGTTGGCGGGAGCGGCCGCGGGGCTCGCTATTGGCGGTCCGATCGGAGCGCTGGTGGGCGGCGTGGCGGGCCATTACGCCATCGACCGCGACGGCGATCAGGAAGGCCAGGCGGAAAATCAAGTCGCCTTCACTGTCGGCGTCATCGCGCTCGGCGCCAAGATGGCCAAGGCCGACGGCGTCGTCACCATGGACGAGGTCAACGCCTTCAAGGAAGTGTTCAAGGTGCCCGAAGGCGAGATGAAGAACGTCGCGCGCGTCTTCAATTTGGCCAAGCAAGATGTCGCCGGCTACGAGGCTTATGCCGAGCAGCTCGCCACCATGTTCAAGGGCAATCGGAAATTGCTCGAGGACGTGCTGGAAGGTTTGTTCCACATCGCCAAGGCAGACGACCAGCTGCATCCCAACGAGGAGCAGTTTCTCGCCGGCGTTGCCAAGCGGTTTGGCATCACCGAGACCGAGTTCAGCTACATCAAGGCACGGCACGTTATCGCCTCGAAGCGCAATCCTTACGAAGTGTTGGGCGTTCAGCCCGGCATCGGCAATGATGAGCTGAAGAGCCAATACCGCAAGCTCATCTCTGAGAACCATCCCGACAAGTTGATCGCGCGCGGCGTGCCGCCGGAATTCATCGCCATCGCCACCGAGAAGGTCGCCACGATCAACGAGGCCTATGGCCAGATCGCCAAGGAGCGTGGGATTTAGTTTTTCTTCGTCATACCGGCGAAAGCCGGTATCCAGTGAAAAACGATCGGCGATTCCACAAATGGAGCGTGAGCCATTCTTGTGCTGGATTCCGGCTTTCGCCGGAATGACGGAGTCAATCCATGACCATCGCCCCCGATAGCCCGCTCGCCACCTTGTGGGTCCCATCGCCGAACCAGGAAGCGAGAGTCGGGACCCGCGTGCCGGACATGTTGATCCTGCATTATACCGGCATGGAATCTGCCGAAGCCGCGCTCGATTGGTTGACGCGCGAAGAGTCGAAAGTCTCATGCCATTATCTCGTCGACGAAGACGGGCGCATCACCCAGATGGTCGCGGAGCAGGCCCGCGCCTGGCACGCCGGACAAAGCCGCTGGGCCGGAGAGACCGATCTCAATTCCTGCTCGATCGGCATCGAGATCCATAATCCCGGCCATGATTTCGACTATCCCGAATTTCCCGAATTGCAGATGCGGGCCGTCGAGGCTCTCTGCCTCGACATCCTCGGGCGAAACGCGATCCCACCTCACCGCGTGCTGGCCCATTCCGATATTGCGCCGGGCAGGAAGCGCGATCCCGGCGAGAAATTCGATTGGCAGCGCCTGGCCCGCGTCGGCATCGGCCTCTGGGTCGAGCCCGTGCCGTTGGACGATGATGCGGGCCTCGGGCCCGGCGACGAAGGCGAGAATGTGGCCGCGTTGCAAAACGCGCTTCGGGAATATGGCTACGGAGTCGAGCTGACCACCACCTACGGCACCGGGCTCCAGAAAGTGATCGAGGCCTTTCAGCGCCATTTCCGCACCGCCCGGATCGACGGCCGCGCCGACGTTTCGACCATCGCCACGCTGGAGAAACTGCTGGCCGCCAAAGCAGGCGGCGCGCTCGGTCTGAGTCAAACGAAAGGCCCGCTCGAATGGAGCGGGCCTTCGCAAACTCTATGCGCTATGTCGCTTGGACTTAGCCCTTCTTGAAGAACTCGTCGGCCTTCGCAAGGTTGCCCTTCGGGTCCTTCATGAACTCGCCCATGGCTTCTTTGCTGCCGAAGCAATAGGTCTTGCCGTCGAGCTGCCGAGCTGATCGAGCAGTCGGTCTGGATCTTCTTGCCAGAGGCCAGGCCCATGGCGCAGTAGTTCGTGTACTCACCGGCCATAGCGGCGGTGGCAAACAGCATGACGCCAGCGACGGCGGCGGTTAGGATAGCCTTATTCATGGATAATCTCCTTCGTGGGGGTTAAACGTCTTGTCCCAAGATCGGGTCCCGGGGATACGCCTTCATACTAGCCTTAGATGACAATCGTCTGTGACTGGGGTCACACCACATACCAGCGCTGTTATCGTTGGCTGGGGCGCGCATACACATGTTCGTGTTACGAAGCTGTAGCCGACTAAACTAAATTGTGAGCTAATTTGTGACGTCGAACTCGTTGTCCTCGAATTTGTAGCGCGTCTCCTGCGTCCAGATCCCGTCCTCTTGCACCGGCACCTTGTGTATCTTCACGTTCTCGACCTCAAGCTTGCCGCTCTTCTCGTCCAGCCAGAAATCGATGTCGTAAAATTCGTCCTTGCTGCCGGGCTTGCGGAAGTCGGTGCAGATGAAATATTGCCCGTCCTTCTTCAAGCGCCGCACCGGCTGATGGATCTCGACGAAATCGAGCGGAACGCTCATGCCGGTCTTGTCGTCCTTCACCACCAACGCGCCGTGTTCGTCCTTATGCGTGGCGATGTAATTATGCACCGCGCTCATGATGTGCCAGCCGCGAACCACCTCGGGGTCGCCGGGGTGTTCCGACACGGGTAGCCACCACCAGGCGACCGGCATGCGCGTCACCATGTAATAGCTGTCGCCGTCCTGCTTCGGGCCCTTCTGCACCCTGATGTCCATCAGCGTGAGCTGGTCGCCTTCCGGCTTGAACCAGAAATCGAGCGCGTATTGCTTCTTCGGCGTATCCTTGTCGTGGAAGATGGCGTTGGCGAACCAGCCATAGCCCTCCATGCCACGCACGCCCTTCATGCTGTCGAATAACAGATGCAGGTCGGTATCGAGTGTGGGATCGTGGAACACGAAGGCTCCGTCCTTGGAGCGGGCGTCAACCACCTTCTTCACCTCGGCGTTGACGTCTTCCTCGGTGAAGTCCTTCTTGCCCGCGGCCTTCGCCGCTTGTTTGCTGGCGAAGAACTCGCGCGCCTTCTGAATGTTCTCGGTGGGGTTCTTGAGGAAGGCTTCCTTCGATGTCTCGGATGAGAAGCAATAGACCTTGCCGTCTTCCCCGGTCCAACTGATCGAGCAATCCGTCTTCGCCGTCTGGCCCTCGGCGAGACCCATCGCGCAAGAATTGTCGAACTCGCCCTTCGCAGGCGTTGCCGCCGGCATCGGCGACATCGCCGGCGCGGCAGGCGCTGCGTCTTCGGCGAGGGCCGGCGCGCAATGCCAAGCCACAAGTCCGGCGAGCAGCGCTCAGGCAGAAACCAATTGGCTTTCATTACGCACAATCCTCCCTGAGACTCTGGGCGGCGCGATCGCCTCTGTTTGCCCGTTAGCCCAACAATAGGCGAAACCTATTCCGGAGCCGCGATCAACTTGCCGTTACGAAAAGGGCCTCACCGCACCTTTTGGGAATGCGGTGAGGCCGGGCTGAGGCGGGGAGGGGGAGCCTCAGCTTAAACGCTGTCAACCAGCAGGATTTCGGCGTCTTCCAGCGCCGTCACCGTCACTTTCTCTTCTTTCTCGATCGCCACCCCGTCGCGGGTACCGGCCTGGACGCCGTTGACCTCGACGGTCCCTACGGCCGGAACCAGATAGCCATGGCGCTTCGCCCCGAGCTTGTACTCGAGCGTCTCGCCCTTTTTCACCGTGGCCCCGAGCACCCTTGCATCGGCGCGGATCGGCAGCGCGTCTTTGTCGCCTGCAAGCCCGCTCGCGAGTGTCACAAAGCGGCCGGAGCGGTCGCCCTTGGGAAAGGGCTTGGCGCCCCAGGACGGCTTGCCGCCATCCGACGTCGGCTCGATCCAGATCTGGAAGATCTTGGTCGCCTTGTCCTCGCGATTATACTCGGAATGATGCAGGCCTTCGCCCGCGCTCATCACTTGCACGTCGCCGGCTTCGGTCCGGCCACTATGGCCGAGACTGTCCTCATGCGTGATCGCGCCCTCGCGCACATAGGTGATGATCTCCATGTTCGCATGCGGATGCGGGGGAAATCCCGTGTGCGGCGCGATCTCATCGTCGTTCCAGACGCGAAGCGCACCATGTCCCAAGCGCTCCGGATCGTAATAGCGCGCGAAGGAAAAATGATGCTTGGCTTTGAGCCAACCATGATTGGCGCCGCCGAGTTTGGCGAAGGGTCGTAACTCAATCATCTCAGCACCTCCTACTCTCTAATTCTGATTAGGCGTTGAAGCCGCCATCCACGTTCAGCGTTGTGCCGGTGATGTAGCCGGCCTCGGGGCTTGCGAGAAACGCAACGGCTGCGGCGACTTCCTCTGCTTTGCCGTAGCGCCCGAGCGCGGTGCGAGAGACCTGCGCTTCGGAGAAATCGCCATTGCCCGCGGGATTCATGTCGGTATCGATCGGGCCGGGCTGCACGTCGTTGACGGTGATGCCCTTGGTCCGAGGTCGCGCGCCCAGCCGCGAGTATAACCGAGCAGCGCGGCTTTGGTTGCGCTGTAATCGGCGATGCCGGGGAAGGGCGACTGCTCGCCAACCACGGACCCGATCGAGATGATGCGGCCGCCATCGCCGATGACGCCGGACGCCGCGCGAACCGCAGCGGCGACGCCGCCGACATTCACTGCGAACAGGTGATCGAGCTCGGCCTGATTGTTGGCGCGCTCATGCACCTGGCTGGTGACGAACACACCGGCATTGTTGACCAGAATGTCGAGCCTGCCGAAACGTTTCACGACGGACTCTACCAGCCCCTCCACCTCTTTGGTCTTGGCCTGGTCGGCCTTGAACGCGGCGCCGCGCACGCCCTTGGCCTCGATCTCCTTCACCACCGCATTGGCCTTGTCGGCCGAAGCGCTATAAGAGATGGCGACGTCTGCGCCCTGGTCGGCGAGCTTGCGGGCGATGGCAGCGCCGATGCCGCGTGAACCGCCGGTGACCAGAGCAACTTTTCCTGTAAGGGTCTTAGACATGTGGAAACTCCTGTTGCGGATTAATGTATCGAGCACTACATTTAGGAGCGAGTTCCCCACTGTCAAGAGCATTATTTAGTGAACGCTAAAAAATGAACCAGACCAAGCCCATACGCGGACGCCCCCGCGCCTTCTGCATGGACAAAGCGCTCGACGCGGCGCTCGATCTGTTCTGGCGCAAGGGCTACGAGGGCACCTCGATCGCCGATCTGACGGAGGCCATGGGCATCAATCCGCCGAGCCTTTACGCCGCTTTCGGCGGCAAGGAGGCGCTGTTCCTTCAGGCGCTCGATCGCTACGAAGCCCAGCACGCAGACGTCTGGCGGGAGGCGCTCGACGCGCCGACGGCTTACGCGGCGGTCAAGAAATTGTTCGAAAGCACCGCGGACTCGCTCGGCGACAAGCACAATCCGAAGGGTTGCCTCTTGGTGCAGGCGGCTTTGGCGGGTGGCGATGCGTGCGATCCGGTCAGGCTCGAATTGGCCAAACGCCGCAATGCCAGCGTGGCGCTGATCCGCGAGCGCTTAGCCCGCGCCAAACGGGAAGGGGACCTTCCCAAGGATGCCGATCCGGCGAGCCTCGCCCGCTATGTCGCCACCGTCATCCACGGCATGGCGGTGCAGGCCGTGAGCGGGGTCTCTCGCGCCGAGCTCCGCCGCGTTGCCGCCACCGCGCTGCAAGCTTGGCCTAACTAAACTCTTCGCCTTTGCTTGACGCTACCCCCCCGAACCCCCTTATTACCCCTGTCAGCAGGCCGGATGGCCGCTCCGCCAGCGTTGCGTATCGGCGGGGAGGAAAGTCCGGGCTCCATGGAGATACGGTGCCGGATAACGTCCGGCGGGGGCGACCCCAGGGACAGTGCCACAGAAAGCAAACCGCCCGCGTAGCCTTCGGCGAAGCCAGGTAAGGGTGAAAGGGTGCGGTAAGAGCGCACCGCGTTCTTGGTAACAAGGACGGCACGGCAAACCCCACCGGGAGCAAGACCGAATAGGGACGGCGCGGGCGGCTGCAAGCCGCTCAGTCATATCTCCTGATGAGTCGTCCGGGTTGGTTGCTAGAGGCGTCGCGTAAGCGGCGTCCCAGATGAATGGCCATCGCCCTCGCGAGAGCGCGGGTACAGAACCCGGCTTACAGGCCTGGTGGCATGTTACGGCCGGCGTGAGGGTGACCCCCTCGCGCCGGCCTCCAATTTTTTGGGCGTCGGGGAACTCTGAGGCTAGGTTCGGCGTTTCTCGCCTGGCACCTTGGCCAAAGGAGAACCGCCATGCTGGGCTGGATTTTGACTTTTCTCGTGATCGCGCTGATTGCGGGCGCGCTCGGCTTCGGCGGCATCGCCGGCGCGTCAGCGGGTATTGCGCAAATTCTGTTCTACATTTTCTTGGTCTTGCTGGTGATTTCCCTCGTCATGCATGTGATGCGGCGAGCTTAGCGCCGCGCGGCCGAACGCCGTAAAGTTTAAACCCTCCCTAGACCCGAACAGAACAGGGCCGGCGATTGCGCGCCGGCCCTGCTTCTACTTTGAGAGCGCTCTCGAAACGCCCGCGCGAAAACCTGTTCAGCCGAGATCAAGCCAGGTCGAAGCGATCGGCGTTCATCACCTTCGTCCAGGCCGCCACGAAGTCGCTTACGAACTTCTTCTTGGAGTCCGCGCAGGCATAGACTTCAGCGAATGCTCGCAGCTGCGAATGCGAGCCGAAAATGAGGTCGACACGGGTGCCGGTCCACTTCAGCTCGTTCGTCTTGCGGTCGCGGCCCTCGTACACGCCGTCAGCGTCTGCGGCGCCCCATACCGTGCCCATGTCGAGCAGGTTGACGAAGAAGTCGTTGGTCAAAGTCCCAGGCTTCTTCGTCAAGACGCCGTGCTTGGACCCGCTGGCGTTCGCGCCGAGAACGCGCAAACCGCCAACGAGCACCGTCATCTCCGGTCCCGTCAACGTCAGCAATTGCGCTCGGTCCACCAACGCCTCCTCGGGCGCCATGAACTGGCGCTTGCTGCCGAGATAGTTGCGGAAGCCGTCGGCGCGCGGCTCAAGCGCCGCGAAGGACGAAGCATCGGTCTGCTCTTGCGAAGCGTCCATGCGGCCCGGCGCGAACGGCACCTTCACGTCGATACCGGCATCCTTCGCCGCCTTTTCGATCGCGGCTGAGCCGCCGAGAACGATCAGATCGGCTAGCGAGATTTTTTTGCCGCCGGTTGCCGAGGCGTTGAACGCCGCCTGGATCGCTTCGAGCTTCTCGAGCACCGTCTTGAGCTGCGCGGGCTGGTTCACCTCCCAGTCCTTCTGCGGCTCAAGGCGGATGCGCGCGCCGTTAGCGCCGCCGCGCTTGTCGGAGCCGCGGAACGTCGAGGCCGAGGCCCAGGCGGCCGAGACCAATGCCGAAACCGAGAGATTGGTGGCGAGGATCTTTCCCTTTAGAGCGTCGATGTCCTTGCCATCGACCAGCGGATGATTGACCGCCGGAATCGGGTCCTGCCAGATCAGTGTCTCCTTCGGCACGAGGGGGCCGAGATAACGCGCGATCGGGCCCATGTCGCGGTGCGTGAGCTTGAACCAGGCGCGGGCAAACGCGTCCGCAAACTGATCCGGATGTTCGTAGAAGCGCCGCGAGATCTTCTCGTAGACCGGGTCGACCCGCAGCGACAGGTCCGTGGTCAGCATCGTGGGCACATGCTTCTTCGATTTGTCGAAGGCGTCGGGGACCGTGGCGTCGGCGTCTTTCGCCCTCCACTGGTAGGCGCCGGCCGGAATTCTTCTCAAGCTCCCACTCATGTTTGAACAGATTGTCGAAGAAGTGATTGCTCCACTTCGTCGGCGTCTGCGACCAGGTGACCTCCGGGCCGCCAGTGATGGCGTCGGCGCCGAGGCCCGTGCCATGCGTGCTCTTCCAGCCGAGCTCCTGATCCTCGAGCGCGCCGCTTTCCGGATCGGCTCCGACCAGCGATGGATCGCCCGCGCCGTGGGTCTTGCCGAAAGTGTGGCCGCCGGCGATCAGCGCGACCGTCTCTTCGTCATTCATCGCCATGCGGAAGAAGGTCTCGCGGATGTCTTTGGCGGCTGCGAGCGGGTCAGGCTTGCCGTTGGGCCCTTCCGGGTTGACGTAGATGAGGCCCATCTGCACTGCGCCGAGCGGCTCGGCGAGTTGGCGTTCGCCGCTATAGCGCTCGTCGCCGAGCCAAGTGCCCTCGGGACCCCAGTAGAGCTCTTCGGGTTCCCAGACGTCGACACGGCCGCCGGCAAAACCGAATGTCTTGAAGCCCATCGACTCCAGCGCGGCGTTGCCGGCCAGGATCATCAGATCGGCCCACGAGATTTTCCGGCCGTATTTCTGCTTGATCGGCCACAAGAGCCGGCGCGCCTTGTCGAGATTGGCGTTGTCCGGCCAGGAGTTGAGCGGCGCGAAGCGCTGCTGGCCGGCGCCGGCGCCGCCGCGACCATCGGTGATGCGGTATGTGCCGGCGCTATGCCACGCCATGCGGATCATGAGCCCGCCGTAATGACCGAAATCGGCCGGCCACCAATCCTGCGAACTCCGTCATCAGCGCATGCAGGTCCTTGATCACCGCGTTGAGATCGAGGGTCTTGAACTCCTTGGCGTAGTCGAAGTCCTTGCCCATCGGATCGGACAGATCGGAGTTGTCGGTGCAGCATCTCGATGCTGAGCGCGTCCGGCCACCAGTCGCGGTTAGACCTGAGTCTGACGTGCTTCATCGGACACTTGCCTGAGTCCTCGACTTTTGCGTCCATATTTCTCTCCGGAAGACTTGAGGGGTTTTCTGAGCGGAAGACGGAGATTGCGGGGGACATCGCAATAAGAGCAAATCGTATTTATCTATTCACGCAATAAGATGCTCTTATGACTGGGGGTCTCTGGCTGCCGAGAAAGTCCTTATGAGGCTGATAGGAAAGACTTATTTTTAGTCCTTATTCGCCAGAAACAGCCGGATTTGGCTCAACACCGCCTCCGGCTGCTCTTCCTGCGGCATATGTCCACATTCGGAGATGATGCGGAGTTTCGAGTTCGGCATGGTGCGCCGGAGCTTCAGCCCGACATCGAGCGGCACGATGCGGTCGTGGTCGCACCACAGGATCAGCGTCGGCAATTCGATGGTCTTGTAGCGCGCCGAAATGGATTCGAGGTCTGGCGGCACGATCTGCCGCGCGCTGTGGATCATGGCGTGCTTGCCGGCGGCGGTCTCGAGCGGCTCGGCATAAGCATCGACTTCCGCCTCGTCGATCTTGTCGTCGTCGAAATAGGCGATCCGCAGCGCCACCTCGACCTGGAACGAGCTCGGCACCGCGCGCACGCCGATCTGCGAGACCATCGGCATGTCCAGCATCTTGAAGAAGGTCGGAAGGGTTTGCGCATAAGCGATGGTGTCGAGCAGCACGAGCTTCGCGATCCGCCCTTTGACCCTGCTGTCATCTTGCAGCGCCAGAAGCAGCGCGATGCCGCCGCCATAGGAATGGCCGACCAGCGTAAGATTATGCAGGTCGCGCTCCTCGATCATCTGGGCGAGCAGATCGGCTTGGTCCGCCGCCGAGTAGCGCTCGTCGAGCGGCTTGTCGGATTTGCCGAAGCCTTTGAGATCGACCGCGATCACCCTGTGGTCGCGGGCGAGGTCGGGTAACAAGTGGCGCCAGGTGAAGATGTTGGTGCCGAAGCCGTGGATGAGGAGGAGGGGAGGACCCTCGCCTTGGTCGGTATAGAAGAGTTTGATCGGCGCATCCGGCGGCCCGAGCCGCGCGTAAGGCTCATCCTCCGCGGCGATGGCGGCTAAGTCCGCAAGCGCTGAAGGCCAGCGCGATCGCGCCGGCGCCAAACGCCGCTCTCCGATTTCTCTTCGCCATTTTGCCCGCCGCACCTGATTGCGAATCACGACGCGTCGATCCGCGTCTTAACTTTTCAGTAGCGTTTGTATCGTGCTTCGCGACCAAGCCCAAATGACGGCGCGAACGTCCGGCGAACTTCGACGAGCGCGTTGGCATTTTTGTGGAGTTTCCCACGCCGAAAACTCTCGTTCCCGCTGCGTTCCATTGACGCCCATAAAATCCCATGCTATCCCATAAATGCCCGTTCGGTGAGGGGTGGGAGAGGGTAGGCCGCGCTTCCTACGAGGCCACGGGGGGATTTGCGCCACCTCCCCCACCCACCGAACCGAGAAGCGGGGTGTCTCGCACTGACTGGTTTTGGTTCGCGTCGGCTCATGTGCCCGAGAGGGGGAGATGGACCAGTTTGTCTCGGCATTCACCAACAAGATCGACATCAAAGGTCGCGTCTCGGTCCCGGCTTCCTTCCGCACTGTCCTCGCCAAAGACGGCCTTGAGGGCATTTACTGTTATCCGTCGCTCGATGCGCCAGCGCTCGACGCCGGCGGCCAGCGCCTCATCGACAAAATCAATCACCTTGTCGAGGACCTCGCGCCCTATTCCGATGAGCGAGATCAGCTCGCGACTGCGCTATTCGGCACCAGCGAAATTCTCACCATCGACCAGGACGGACGCACCATCGTGCCGGAGCGGCTTCGCGAGCATGCCGGCATCACCACGCACATCACTTTCGTGGGCCTGGGTGAAAAATTTCAAATGTGGGAGCCGGAACGCTTTGAACGACATTTGGCGGACGCGCGGCAGAAAGTCCGCGATCTCCGCAAACTACTCGGCGCGGGGCGCCGCGGAAGCGGCGGGCCAGAGGGATCACGGGAATGATGGCGGGTCGCGGCACGGGCTTTACGGCCGCCGGCGGACCGGCCCGCCACATTCCCGTGATGCTCACCGAGATCCTGGAGACGCTTCAAACTAGAGACGGCGACATCATCGTCGACGGCACCTTCGGCGCCGGGGGCTACAGCCAAGCCATCCTCGCCGCCGCCAACTGCAAAGTCATCGCTATCGATCAGGATCCCGACGCGCTTGCTGGCGGCCGGGAGCTTGCTGAGCTTTCGCGCGGGCGGCTCGTGCTGGCGCTTGGGCGCTACAGCGACATGGCGGCGATCGCCGCCGCCGAGGGCTTCACCTCCGTCGACGGCGTCGTGCTCGATCTCGGCGTTTCCTCGATGCAGCTCGATCAGCCGGAACGCGGCTTTTCCTTCATGGGCGACGGGCCTCTCGATATGCGCATGGGGAAGGAAGGGCCTTCCGCCAGCGACGTCGTCAACGATTTTCCTGAGGAAGATTTGGCGGAAATTATCGCGGTTTTCGGCGAGGAGCGGCGAGCGAGGGCGATCGCGCGCGCCATCGTCAAACGTCGCAGCGAAGCCCCAATCCTGCGCACCGATGAGCTTGCCGGCCTTGTCGCCGGCGTGCTCGGTCGCAAGCGCGACGAGCTGAAACACCCAGCGACACGAACCTTTCAGGCGCTCCGCCTTTATGTGAATGACGAGCTTGGCGGAGCTGGCGCGGGGCTTGAGCGCTGCCGAGCTTCTCTTGAAGGCTGGCGGCCGCCTGGTCGTGGTCACCTTCCATTCGCTGGAAGACCGCATCGCCAAGCGCTTCCTCGCCAGCCGGAGCCTCGAAGCACCAAAAGGCTCGCGCCACCTGCCTGAACAAAAAACTGTCGGGCGCCGCTCCAAGCTTCCACCTCGTTAACCGGCGTCCCCTTATACCTAGTGAGGGGGAAACCAGATCGAATCCCAGGGCGCGCTCGGCGCATTTGCGGGCCGCGGTGCGGACTGCGGCTCCGGCCCATGCTCTCGATCTTGCCGCCCTTGGCGTGCCGGATATCGGCCGTCTCACCTAGAGAAGTTGCGTCTTAGTCGAAGAGTCCTGTCATGTTGCGTTTCTTCAATATCTGCCTCTCCCTCGCGCTCGTCGTGCTGGCCTACGTCATCTACGAGGTGAAGTACGACACACGTTCGCTGGATGTGGATATCGCCAGCCTTTCCAAGGACATCGAGGCTGAGCGCGATTCGGTCGCCGTGCTCCGGGCCGAATGGAGCCTGCTCAATCGTCCTGAGCGGATCGAACGCCTTGCTGAGAAATATCTCGACCTTGCCCCGCCGAGGCCACAGCAAATGCTGGCGCTGGAGACCGCCTCGCCCGGCGATATCGACCGGGCTTCGGCGGAGCTTGCGGCGCCGTCACCTCCGCCGATCCCAGCCATCGCCAAAGCGCCCGCCAAAACCGCGGTGAAGCCGGCGCAAGCTCCATCGCTCGCGCAAAAACCGCCGAAGCCGGCCAAAATTGCCAAGCCGGCCGAAGCCCCCCGTGTCCCGGTCCAAGCCGCCGCGCAATAGCCGAAGGTTCCGAAAAGAGTGTCCGAGACAGCCAAGCCAGACGCGGTGCCGGATAGCGCCAATTTCGCCAAAGGGCCGAAAGCGCTTCCGCATGATTTGCCTCGCGCTGGCGCTGTGTTTCGTTGTCATCGGCGGCCGCCTGGTCACGCTCGGCTTCGCCGCCACCGATCCTGGCTCCGGCGGCTTGCACGACATTTCCAGCACGGTCCACCGCCCCGACATTTTCGACCGCAAGGGCGCGCTGCTCGCGACCGACATCAAGAGTGCCACCCTCTATGCCGATCCGGCGCGCGTCATCGACCGCGACGAGCTGGTCGAGCAGGTGACCGGCGTGCTTCCCGGCGTCGATGCCGCGGATCTTCTCGAGAAGTTGAAACAAGGCCGCCGCTTCGTTTCCATCAAGCGCGAGCTGTCGCCGAAGCAGCAAGCCGAGGTGCATGAACTCGGCGTGCCGGGTCTGGGCTTCGTCGAGGAATATCGCCGGGTCTATCCGGTGGGCTCAACCGCCTGCCATGTGGTGGGCCATGTCGACACCGACAATCGCGGGCTCGCCGGCATCGAAAAATTCATCGACGAGAATCCGCAGCTCTCGATGGCGTCGGTCAGCGGCGAGTCGGTCACTCTCTCGCTCGATCTCGGCGTCCAGCACGTGCTGCACGAAGAACTTGCTGCCTGCGGTAAAGATGTATCAACGCCAAGGCCGCTGCCGGCATCGTCATCGATGCGCATTCCGGCGAAGTGGTGGGCATGGCCTCGCTTCCCGATTACGATCCGAACCATCGCGAGCAGGCGCTCGACAAGGACCGCCTCAACCGCCTCAACTCCGGCGCCTACGAAATGGGCTCGGTGTTCAAGGTGTTCACCGTGGCTTCCGCGCTCGATGCCGGCACCGTCAATCTGCGCTCGAGCTATGATGCTTCCTCGCCGATCCATGTTGCGTCCTTCACCATCGACGACTTCCACGGCAAGCACCGCAGGCTGACCGTGCCTGAGATCTTCATCTACTCCTCGAATATCGGCGCGGCGAAAATGGCGGTCGATCTCGGCGGCGAGCGGCAGCGCGCCTATCTCACCAAGCTCGGCTTGCTGTCCAGAGCGACGACCGAGATCGGCGAGAGCGCAAGCCCGATCGTGCCTCAGCGCTGGGAGAAGCTCACCACCATGACCGTCGCCTTCGGCCATGGACTTTCCGTCACGCCGCTCCAGCTTGCTTCCGCCATGGTGCCGCTCGTCAATGGCGGCATCGCCGTGCCGCTCACCTTCCTGCCGCGCTCGCGCGAGGACGGCATGAGCGTCGGCACGCGCGTGTTGAAGCGCGAGACGAGCGAGACCATGTTGTCGCTGCTTCGCCTCAACGTGGTGAAGGGAACCGGCAAGCGCGCCGAGGTGGAAGGCTTCCGCGTCGGCGGCAAGACCGGCACCGCGGAGAAGGTCGTCGGCCGTCACTATTCTACCAGCGCGCTGCTCACCTCGTTCCTGTCCACCTTCCCGACCGACGCTCCCGAATATGTCGTGCTCGTCATGCTCGATGAGCCGCAGCGCGTCGCCGCGAGCAACCACGAAGCCACCGCCGGGGTGAACGCAGCGCCCACGGTGGGGCGCATCATCAAGCGCATCGCGCCGATCCTAGGGGTTGCGCCGAAGCTCGAGGACGACAAGCACAAATTTGACGCCCGCCTGCTCGCCTCCTATTAAAAGACCCGATCTCTCAGGGCCTTGGCCAAACCTGGTCGCCGGGGAGACGAGGGGTTTCACGAAGGCATGGCGAGCATGACTTCTGGCTGAGTTGATGGGCCCCGAAGCGCGCCTGCCCGCGCCATGGGGCGCCGTGCCGATTCTCGGCCTGACCGCGGATAGCCGCGCGGTGAAGCCTGGCTTTCTCTTCGCCGCGCTGCCTGGCACCCGCACCGATGGAGCCAAGTTCATCGCGGACGCCTTGGCGCGCGGCGCCGCGGCGATCCTCGTGCCGCAAGGCGCCGCGCCGGAGCGTGCAACGACGCCTGTCCTGGAAGATGCAGATCCGCGCCGTCGCCTGGCGCTGATCGCGTCACGCTTCTTCGCAGCTCAGCCCGAGACAATCGTCGCCGTCACCGGCACCAACGGCAAGACATCGGTTGCCTCCTTCGTGCGCCAGCTTTGGCAGGCGCAAGGTCTTTCATCGGCCAGCCTCGGCACCATCGGCGTCGTCAGTCCGAAAGGCACGGCGAAGCTCAATCACACCACGCCAGACCCGATCGAGTTGCACGCCATTCTCGCCGACCTCGCCAAAGACGGCGTCACTCATCTCGCGCTCGAAGCATCCAGTCACGGGCTAGAGCAGCGCCGTCTCGACGGCGTGCATCTCGCGGCCGCCGCCTTCACCAACATCACGCGCGATCATTTGGATTATCATGCGAGCTTCGAAGATTATTTCGAGGTGAAGCTGCGCCTGTTCCGCGAGCTGCTTCCGCCGGGCGCGCCGGCTATTGTCGACGTCGATAGCGAGGGTGGCAAACGCGTCGCCGAGATTGCCAAGTTGCGTGGGCAGAGACTCATGACCGTCGGCGAGGCGGGCGAAACTCTCCGTCTCGTCTCCGCGAAGCGCGACGGCTTCGCGCAACGTCTCGTCATTCTCCATTACGGCAAGAGCTACGAGGTAAAGCTGCCGCTGGTCGGCGATTTCCAAGCCGCCAATGCGCTGGTCGCCGCAGGTCTCGTCATCGCGACCGGCGGCGATCCCGCTCGTGTCATCCCGGCGCTGGCAAATTTGCGCGGCGCCAAGGGTCGGCTCGATCTTGCCGGCACCACGAAAACTGGTGCGCCAATCTTTGTCGATTATGCCCACACCCCCGATGCGCTCGCCAAAGCGCTTGGCGCGCTCCGCCCTTACGTCAAAGCCCGCCTCGTCGTGGTGTTCGGCTGCGGCGGCGACCGCGACAAGGGCAAGCGCCCCGAAATGGGAGCCGCGGCTGCCGCAAATGCCGACTCTGTTATTGTCACTGACGATAATCCGCGCAGCGAGGAGCCGGCCGCGATCCGCCGCGCGATTCTGGCCGCAGCCCCCAAAGCCGTCGAAATTGGCGATCGCGCCACCGCGATAAAACAGGCAATTCACGGCCTAAGCGCCGGCGATGTGCTGCTGATCGCCGGCAAAGGCCATGAGACCGGCCAGATTGTCGGCGACAAGATCATTCCGTTTTCCGATCACGACGCCGTTGCGTCGGCGCTGGGAGAAGCAAGTGACTGAGCCGCTCTGGACCTTGGACGAGATGCGCAAAGCCACGCGTGGCGAGAGTGCCGCGCCGGCGAGCCTCGCCATTGGCGGCATCTCCATCGACAGCCGCAGCCTCAAGCCCGACGAGGCGTTCATCGCGCTTCGAGGCCCCAACCGCGACGGCCATGCTTTCGTCGCGGCGGCGCTCGAACAAGGTGCTGCGCTCGCCATCGTCGATCGAAACTTTCCGCGCGTCCGCGCACGAGGAGAAATTGCTTCGCGTCGACGACACCATGGGCGCGCTGAACGATCTCGGCCGAGCGTCGCGCGCGCGCGCCACGAAAACCAAAATCATTGCGGTGACCGGCAGCGCCGGCAAGACCGGCACCAAGGAAGCGCTGAGGCTTGCGCTTGCACCCGAGCGGCACGGTGCATGCCTCCGCCAAGTCGCACAACAATCATTGGGGCGTGCCGCTCTCGCTCGCCAATATGCGCCGCGACACGAGCTTCGGCGTGTTCGAGGCCGGCATGAATCACGCCGGCGAACTGATCGGCTTGAGCAAGCTGATCCGTCCCCAGATCGCCATCGTCACCACGGTCGAGCCGGTGCATCTCGGCTTCTTTGCTTCCGTCGAAGCCATCGCCGACGCCAAGGCGGAAATCTTCCAGGGCCTCGAGCCCGGAGGCATTGCCGTCCTCAATCGCGACAATCCGCATTTCGAGCGGTTACGGCGCGAAGCGGTGAAGCACGGCGCCAAGATCGTCTCCTTCGGCGAAACGCAAAGATGCCGATGTGCGCCTCATCGAAGCGAATATCGGCGACCAGGGTTCCGACGTGACAGCAGATGTGATGGGCGAAACCGTCACCTACCGCGTCGGCGCGGCCGGCCGCCATCTCGTGCAGAATTCACTGGCGGTGCTCGCCGCGGTGAAACTCGCCGGCGCCGATCTCGCTTTGGCCGCGCGCGCGCTTGAGAACTGGCAGGCCGAAGCCGGGCGCGGGCGCCGCCTCATCATCGAAGGCCCGACGAGGGCGCATCGCCATTATCGATGAATCCTGATAACGCCAATCCCGCCTCGATGCGGGCGGCCTTCGCCATTCTCGGGCTGGTGCCGCGGAGCGAATTCAAGCGGAAAGTCGCCGTTCTCGGCGACATGCTGGAACTCGGCGACGAGGGCGCAAATCTCCATGCGGGGCTGGCACAAGCGATTGACGAAAGCGGCGTGGATATTGTCTTTGCCTCTGGGCCGCTGATGGGGTCTCTTTACCAGGCCTTGCCGGCAAGCCGGCAGGGTGGTTATGCGAAAGCGCCGGAGGAGCTGGCGCCGATGTTGCTCGCAGGCGTGAGAGCCGGCGACGTGGTGATGGTGAAAGGATCGTTCGGCAGCCGCATGGCGCCGCTGGTAGAAGCGCTGAAGCGTCATTTCGAAAGCGCAAGCGCGATCGCGTAAGGACGGGGCTCGAAGGGGGAAGCAATGTTTTACTGGCTGGCTGGCTTCGCCGACGAGCTCAGCGTCTTCAATGTCTTCCGCTACATCACCTTCCGCACCGGCGCTGCGCTGCTCACGGCGCTTCTCGTCGTCTTCTTATTTGGTCCGCGCGCGATCCGTTCTCTTCGCGTACGCCAGGGCAAAGGTCAGCCGATCCGCAAAGACGGCCCCGAGCGCCATCTGCTGCAGAAGCAGGGCACGCCCACCATGGGCGGCCTGATGATCCTCGGCGGCGTCACCATCACCGTGCTGCTCTGGGGCAATCTCGCCAATCCTTATGTCTGGGTCGTGCTGCTCGTGACTCTCGTCTATGGCGCCGTCGGCTTCTATGACGACTATCTCAAAGTCACCAAGCAATCGGCGGAAGGCTTTCGCGGCCGCGTCAAGCTCGTCGTCGAGGCTATCGCCGCGCTCGCCGCCGCCTATGTCATCGCCCGATGTCAGCGACCCGCAGCTTGCCACGATGGTGACCATCCCGTTCTTCAAGAACGTGCTGATCCCGCTTGGGCCCTTCTACATTCCCTTCGCCGCCTTCATCATTGTCGGCGCCGGCAATGCGGTGAATCTGACCGACGGCCTCGACGGGCTCGCCATCGTGCCGGTGATGATCGCGGCTGCGACCTTCGGCTTCATCTCTTATCTCGTCGGCAACGTGCTGTTCGCCGACTATCTGCAAATCCATTTCGTGCAAGGCACCGGCGAGTTGGCGGTGGTCTGCGGCGCGCTGGTCGGTGCCGGTCTCGGCTTCCTCTGGTTCAACGCGCCGCCGGCGCAGATTTTCATGGGCGATACCGGATCGTTCGCGCTTGGCGGCGCGCTCGGCACCATCGCGGTGGCGACCAAGCATGAACTGGTGCTGGCCATTGTCGGCGGTCTGTTCGTGCTGGAAGCGGCGTCGGTGATCGTGCAGGTCGCCTCGTTCCGCCTCACCGGCAAGCGCGTGTTCCGCATGGCGCCGTTGCACCATCATTTCGAGCAGAAAGGCTGGCCGGAATCGACCGTGGTCATCCGCTTCTGGATCATCGCCGTGGTGCTCGCACTTGCCGGCCTCGCCACGCTTAAATTGCGCTAAATTCCCCCGCATGATTCCCGTCACGGTCTTTAAGGGCCGAAAAATCGCGGTGTTCGGCCTTGGGCTCAGCGGCCTCGCCGCCGCCCGTTCCCTTTTGGCGGGCGGCGCCGAGATCGTTGCCTGGGACGATAGCGAGACGGCGAGGGTGGCCGCTTCTGCTGAAAACATCCCCCTGCGCGATCTGAAATCCGAAGCTTGGGGCGACTTCGCCGCGCTGGTGCTGGCGCCCGGCGTCCCGCTCACCCATCCGAGGCCGCATTGGACCGTCGAGAAGGCGAAAGCAGCGGGCGTGCCTGTGATCGGCGACACCGAACTGTTCTTTCTGGAACGGGCGAAGCAAGGCAATCCCGGCAAAGTCATCGTCATCACCGGCACCAACGGCAAATCGACCACGACCGCGCTCACCGCCCATCTTCTTGGAGCAGGCAGGCAAGCGCGTGGCGCTCGGCGGCAATATCGGCAAGTCCGTGCTCGATCTTCCGCCTTTCGCCGCCGACCTGACCTATGTGCTGGAATTTTCCTCTTTCCAGATCGATCTCACCCCGTCGCTCGCGGCCGACGCCGCGGCGCTGCTCAACATCACGCCCGATCATCTCGATCGTCACGGCACCTTGGAGAACTATGCCGCGATCAAGGCGCGCGTGTTTGACGGGCTCGGTTCCGAAGGTACCGCCGTGATCGGCGTCGACGACGCGCTCTGCCGCGCCATCGCCGATCGGCTGAAAGCGTCCCTTCGCGGTGAAGCGCATCGCCGTCGGACGTAAGGTCGAGACCGGCGTTTGGGCGAAGGACGGCATTCTCCACGAAGTCGAGAACGGCACGGAACTCGCCGAGACGAATCTCGCCGGCATTCAATCGCTGCGCGGCGCGCATAATTGGCAGAATGCGGCGGCAGCCTACGCGCTCGCCCGCTCGCAAGGCCTCGACGCCGCGACTATCGCCAAGTTCATGCGGAGCTTTGCCGGCCTTGCCCACCGCATGGAGCAGGTGGGGCGGTTGGGTCGCGTGCTCTTCGTCAACGACTCCAAGGCGACCAACGCCGACGCCACCGGCAAGGCGCTCGCAAGCTTCGACACTATTTATTGGATTATCGGAGGACGCGCCAAGGAAGGTGGCCTCGCCGGGCTCGAGCCATTTTATCCCAAGATCGTGCGCGCTTATTTGATCGGCGAAGCGGCGGATGCCTTCGCCAAGCAGCTCGGCAGCGACGTCGATCATGTCCAATGCGGCACGCTCGATCAGGCCATCGCCAAAGCCGCCGTCGATGCACGCGGCTCGAAAGCGCAAGAGCCCGTCGTCTTATTGTCGCCCGCTTGCGCGTCCTACGATCAATTCGCCAATTTCGTGGAGCGGGGCAACGCCTTTCGCGATCTGGTCATGAAGCTCGACGGCATTGAGACCGTCGCATCGAAGACGGGCAAAGCCGCATGAGACTGACCCGCGCCGATCGCAGCCTGATTTCGGATTGGTGGTTCACCGTCGACCGCCCCATGCTGTTTGCGCTGATCCTCTTGATGGGGGCGGGGCTGGTGCTGTCGCTCGCGGCAAGTCCGCCGATCGCCGCCAAGTTCAATCTCGATCCCTTCCATTTCGTGCAACGCCAGGCCTTGTTGCTGATCCCGTCGATCTTCATCATGTTGTGGGGCTCGTTGCTGACGCCGAAGCAAATCAGGCGCGCCAGCCTGATCATCTTCCTCGTCGGCATCGCTTTGATGATCGCGACCATGATGGTCGGCCCCGAGATCAAGGGCGCCAGGCGCTGGATCCAGTTCGGCATTGTCTCGCTCCAGCCGTCGGAATTCGTCAAGCCGGCCTTCGTCGTGCTCACCGCATGGCTGTTCAACGAAAGCCAGAAGCGGACCGATGTGCCCGGCCTCGAATTGTCGCTGCTGGCCTACGCGAGTTTCGTGCTGCTGCTCGTGCTCGAGCCGGATTTCGGTCAGACGCTCCTCGTCACCCTGGTCTGGGGCACGATGTTTTTCATGGCCGGGATGAACCTGGTCTGGATCGGGACACTCGCGGTTGCCGCTGTCGTCGGTCTGACCAGCACCTATCTGCTCGTGCCGCACGTCGCCTCGCGCATCGATCGCTTCCTCAATCCTGCCTCAGGCGACACCTATCAGGCCGATCGCGCGCTCGAATCCTTCCTGCATGGCGGCTGGTTCGGCAAAGGTCCGGGCGAGGGCACGGTGAAAGACGTGCTCCCCGACTCTCATACCGATTTCATCTTCGCCGTGACCGCGGAGGAATATGGACTGATCGCCTGCATGATCCTGCTCGCTCTGTTCGCCTTCATCGTGTTGCGCGGCCTCTCCAAGGCATCGCAACAGCCGGACGGTTATATCCGCCTCGCCACCGCCGGCCTCGTCATGCTGTTCGGCTTCCAGGCCATCATCAATATGGCGGTGAATGTCGGGCTGTTGCCAGCCAAGGGCATGACGCTGCCTTTCATCTCCTATGGCGGCTCCTCGCTCCTCGCCATGGCGCTCACCATGGGCTTCGCGCTCGGCCTCACGCGAAAGCGCCCGAAGACCGACCGGCTCGTCATCTCCGAGAAGGAGGCGCGCCCGCGCCGGCCTGCGCGTGTCAGAGGGCAACCGGCTTGAGCGAGCGTCCCATCCTTCTCGCCGCCGGCGGCACTGGCGGCCATCTGTTTCCCGCCGCCTCGCTCGCGCAAGAACTCAAACGCCGCAACATTCCGGTCGAGCTCGTCACCGATATCCGCGCCGAGAATTATGCGGACGAGTTCCCCGCGCGCGCCATTCACCGCGTGCCGTCCGCCACGCTGACGAGCAAGTCGCCCTTCGCCGTCGCCGCGACCTTCTCTCGCCTCGGCGTCGGCTATTTCGGCGCGCTCAAGCTCTTGCGCCACATCAATCCCCGTGCCGTGATCGGTTTCGGCGGCTATCCCACGCTGCCGCCGATCATCGCCGCGCGCACGCTGCGCATCCCGACCGCCATTCACGAGCAGAACGCGGTGATGGGCCGCGCCAATCGGCTGCTGTCGCGTTTCGCCGACAAGGTCTTTGTCTCTTACATGCCGACGCGGTCGCTGCCGACCGTCGCAGGCCACCAAGGCCGTGCTCACGGGAACGCCGGTGCGCGACGCCGTGCTGTCCTTCCGCGACGTTCCTTACGCGGCCCCCGATGTCTTGGGGCGCCTGCTGATCCTCGTCTTCGGCGGCAGCCAAGGCGCGCGCTTCTTCTCCGAGATCATGCCGCAGGCGCTGCCGCGACTGCCCGAAGCGATGCGCAACCGGATCACCCTGGTGCAACAATGCCGCGAGGAAGATCTCTACGAGGTGCGCGCGGCCTATAAGAGGGCCGGCATCGCCGCGCATCTCGCGCCGTTCTTCCGCGATCTGCCCGAACGCATCGCGCAAAGCCATCTCGTCATCGCCCGCGCCGGCGCCTCGACCGTGGCCGAGTTGATGGCGATCGGCCGCCCCGCGATCCTCGTGCCGCTGCCTCACGCCCTCGACAACGATCAGCTGGAAAATGCCACCCGCCTGCAACAGGAAGGCGGCGGCTGGTGCATCCGCCAGGCCGAGCTTTCCCCCGAAAAGCTCGCAAACGAGCTGGAACGTCTATTTAATTCCCCTGAGTTATTGGTAGATGCCGCGGCCCGTGCCAAAGCGCTTGCGCCGACGGATGCGGTGACTAAGCTCGCCGATCTCGCCGAGGGACTTGCCGGTTAGAGCGCTGTAAGGAGTAAGCGTAGCGATGCAGATGCCGGAGCCGGATAAGGTCGGCCTGTTCCACGTCGTCGGCATTGGCGGCATCGGCATGAGCGCGATCGCCGAGGTGATGCACACGCGCGGCTTTCACGTGCAAGGCAGCGACCTCAAAGACGGCGCCAATCTCGCCCGGCTTCGCGCCAAGGGCATCTCCTGCCTGATCGGTCACGACCCATCGAATATCGACGGCGCCTCCTATCTCGTCATCTCGAGCGCGGTGAAGCCCGGCAATCCGGAATTCGAGGCGGCGCGAGAGCGCGGCATTCCCATCATCCGCCGCGCCGAGATGCTGGCCGAGCTGATGCGACCTTGCTCCACCGTCTCCATCACCGGCACCCACGGCAAGACCACCACCACCTCGCTGATCGCCGACGTGTTCAAGGCGGCGCAACTCGATCCGACCGTCATCACCGGCGGCATCATCAATTCCTGGGGCAGCAATGCCCGCATCGGCAAAGGCAAGTGGATGGTGGTCGAGGCCGACGAATCCGACGGCACCTTCTTGAAGCTGCCGACCCAGATCGGCGTCATCACCAATATCGATCCCGAGCACATGGACTATTGGCCGTCGGTCGAGGCGCTGCATCTCGCCTTCAGCCAGTTCATCGAGGCGATTCCGTTCTACGGGCTCGCCGTCGCCTGCATCGATCATCCCGTGGTGCGCGAGCTGCTCGCCAAGCTCGGCGGCGCCGCCAATGGCCGCCGCACGCTGACCTATGGCGTCGCGCGTGACGCCGATATCAGGCTCATCAATCTGCGTCCCGACCATAACAGCATCATGTTCGATGCCGATCTCGGTCCCGGCGTGAAGGGCGGCGCGCGGAAACTCGAAAATCTCATGGTTCCCGTGCTTGGCCATTACAACGCGCTGAACGCGCTCGGCGCGCTCGCGGCCTCGATCGAAGCCGGCGTGAGCGATGAGGTCATCCGCTCCGCCTTTGCGTCGTTCTCCGGGGTAAAACGGAGATTCAGCCGCGCCGGAGATTGGCAAGGCGTCGCCGTCTACGACGATTACGCCCATCATCCGGTCGAGATCGCCGCCGTGCTTCGCGCTGCGCGCATGGCAGGCAAGGGCCGCATCCTCGCCGTGCTGCAGCCGCACCGCTACACGCGGCTGCAATCGCTGTTCAACGAATTCTCCGCCTGCCTCGACGACGCCGACATCGTTGTGGTGACGCCGGTCTATTCCGCTGGCGAAGCGCCGATCCCCGGCATCGACCGCGACGAGCTTGCCGCGAGTCTGCGCCGTCATGGTCATCCGCAAGTGATGACGGTCGATGACGAGCAGGCTCTCGTCGAGACCATCGCTTCAATTGCCAAGTCCGGCGATCTTGTCGTCGGTCTCGGCGCCGGCACCATCACCGATTGGATCAACGCGCTTCCTTCGCGGCTCGCCAGTCAAGGACGCAGCTGATGTCGCGCGATCTCTTGAACGAGCTCGCGGCAGCGCTCCCCGATCTTCGCGGCAAACTTAAAGCGGGCGCGATGCTCGCCGACCTCACCTGGTTTCGCGTCGGCGGCCCTGCGGAAATTCTCTACAGCCCCGCCGACGAAGCCGATCTCGCTTATTTCTTGAAGAACGTACCGGAAGACGTGCCCGTGACAATGATCGGCCTCGGCTCCAATTTGCTGGTGCGCGACGGCGGCATCGAGGGCGTCGTCATCCGCCTCGGCAAGGGCTTCGGCGAGATTACGGTCGAGGAGGGGCATCGCTTGCGTGCGGGTGCCGCCGTGCCCGACGTCAAGGTCGCGCGCGCCGCGGCCGATGCCGGCATCTCGGGTCTTTCGTTTTATCGCGGCATCCCCGGCGGCGTCGGCGGCGCGCTCCGCATGAATGGTGGCGCTCACGGCAAAGAGACCAAGGACGTCGTGATCGAGATTCGCGCCGTCGATCGCCAAGGCAACATCCATGTGCTCCCGGTGGACGAGCTGCATTACACCTATCGCCATTGCGGTGCGCCCGAGGATCTCATCTTCACCGAGGCGTTGTTTCAAGGCGAGCCCGGCGAGCCTGCGAAGATCATGGCGGAGATGGACGACATCGCCGCCTATCGCGAGAGCGCGCAGCCGATCAAGTCGCGGACCGGCGGATCGACCTTCAAGAATCCTCCCGGCAAGAAAGCCTGGCAGTTGATCGACGCCGCGGGCTGCCGCGGTTTGCGCATCGGTGATGCACATGTGTCCGAAATGCACTGCAATTTCCTGATCAATGACGGCCATGCGAGCGGTGCTGAGATCGAACAACTCGGCGAGACGGTCCGCGCGCAGGGTCAAGGAGACCAGCGGCGTCGACCTCGAATGGGAGATCAAGCGCCTCGGCGTGCCCGCGCCCGCGAAAGCCAATTCCTAAACGCCCCCGATTCAGCTAAGTCACTGATTCGAGGGATGATCTCATCCACAGGGGGCGGTTGAAATGCCAAAACCGACGCATATCGCCATGCTTATGGGGGGCTGGTCTTCCGAGCGCGAGGTCTCGCTCCGGTCCGGCGAGGCCTGCGCCACGGCGCTCGAATCTCAGGGCTACCGGGTGACTCGCATCGATGTCGGCCGCGATGTCGGGCAGAAACTGGCCGAGCTGAAGCCTGATCTCTGCTTCAACGCGCTGCACGGCCGCTTCGGCGAGGATGGCTGCATCCAAGGCCTGCTCGAGACCATGGGCCTCCCCTATACCCATTCCGGCGTGCTCGCTTCGGCCCTTGCCATGCATAAAGAGCGCGCCAAGGCCGTGCTCCGCGCGGCCAAGGTTCCGGTGGCCGAAAGCCTGGTGATCAGCCGCCAGCAAGCGGCCCGCGGCCACGCCATGAAGCCCCCTTATGTGATCAAGCCGCCGGCCGAGGGCTCCTCCGTCGGCGTCTATATCGTCCGCGAGGATCAGGCCCACCCGCCGCAAGAGCTTTCCTCGGCCGATTGGGACCTCGGCGAGGAGGTCATGGTCGAGCGTTACATCCCTGGCCGGGAGCTCACTTGCGCGGTCATGGGCGAGGAGGCTTTGGGGGTGATCGAAATCCGCCCCGCCCAAGGGCTAACCTTCTACGATTACGACGCAAAATACGCCCCTGGCGGCTCCGAGCACATCCTTCCGGCGCCGCTTAAACCAAATGTTTACCAATTGGTACAGAAGCTGTCCCTAGCGGCTCATAGGGCACTGGGCTGTCGTGGGGTCAGTCGAACCGATTTCCGTTACGACGACCGCGAAAACGAGGGAATTGGGCTGGTTTGCTTGGAAATCAACACCCAGCCCGGCATGACGTCCACGTCTCTGGTGCCAGAGCTCGCGAATCACAGCGGCCGCTCCTTTGCTGAGCTGGTGCGCTGGATCGTGGAGGACGCTTCGTGCGAACGGTGAGGCCATTGCGGGGTGAGAACTGGGACGGAGCGTCCGATCGCCTGCTTGCGCGCGCCATTGTCCCGTCGCGGCGGGGCCACCCGGTCGTGCTGGCCTCGCTGAAAGGCCGCCGCCAACCGAACCCCAAAACTTCGCTGATCCCGTCCCGCAAGGCCATTTGGCCCGGGCTGACCCTACTTTTCGTGCTGGCCGGCACTGGCTACGGCCTCTTGGTCGGAGGGCAAGGCGCCTCGTTCTATGACCAGGCTCGAAATGGCGTTGAAGCGCTCGCGGTTGCCGCGGGCTTCGGCGTCAAGCAGATCGTCGTCCAGGGCCAGACCCACACCAGCGACGCCGAGATCAAGGTCGCACTCGATGCCGGCCCCTCCACCATGATGCTTGATTTCGACACCGAAGCCGCCAAGGCGCGTCTCGAAGCTGTGCCGTGGATTCGCCACGCCCAAGTGATGCGGCTGCTTCCCTCCACGCTGCAAGTCGTGATCGAGGAACGCGCGCCGTTTGCCGTCTGGCAGTCCGGCGGCAAGACCTATGTCGTCGATGAGGCCGGCACCGTGCTGTCTCCGGCGGTGCGCGAAGCCTATGCCGAATTGCCGCTCGTCGTCGGCGAGGGTGCCGCGAAGAATGCGCCCGAACTTTACGACACGCTGAAATCCTACGACGAGCTGAAGCAACAGCTGATCGCCAGTGTCAGGGTCGGCGACCGCCGCTGGACGCTGAAGCTGAAATCCGGCGTCGAGGTCCTGCTTCCCGACGACAATGTCGCCGACGCGCTCAAGACCTACACCAATGTCGAACGCAATCGCGGCCTGGTCGGCGACAATATCGCCGCTGTCGATCTGCGCCTCGCCGACCGCGTCACCTTCAGGCTGCGCGACGTGCACGCCCCGCGCGCGATCGCGGTGCAGCCCGCGCCTCAGCCGGACGAGATTCCAACCGCCGCGACCAAGGGCATGCCGCCGAAAAGCGTGTCCAAGGGCAGCACCTAGGGACGATGGGGGACCGGGGGATGCGGCACGACATCGTCAATCGCAAGCGTCAGCGCTTCCTGACCGCGCTCGATGTGGGCTCGAGCAAGATCTCGTGCCTGATCGTGAAGCCCGCGGCCGCGCCCGACTGGCTCGAAGGCAAGGGCGATTCAATTCATTTCGAGGTGCTGGGCGTCGGTCATCAACGCGCCGAAGGCGTGAAGAGCGGCATGATCGCCCATCTCGACAGCGCCGAGCATGCCATTCGCGCCGCCGTCGATGAAGCCGAGCGCATGGCCGGCGTCACCGTCGACGATGTCATCGTGTCGGTGACCTCGGGCCGGCTGAAGAGCGAGAGCTTCTCCGCCAGCGTCGCCATCGCCAACGGTGCGGTGCGCGACGACGATATCTTGCGCATCCTCGCCGGCGGCCGCCAATATGCCGGCCGCGACAAGCGCAGTGTCTTGCATGCGCTCCCGATCGGCTATCGTCTCGACGACACTATCGGCATTCGCGACCCGCTCGGCATGTGCGGCGAGCGGCTCGGCATCGACATTCACGCGGTGACCGCCGATGAAGTCGCCATCCGCAACATCATGCTTTGCATCGAGCGCTGCCATCTCGGTGTCGCCGGCCTGGTCGCGGCACCTTATGCCAGCGCGCTCGCGGTGTTGAGCTCCGACGAGGCCAAGCTCGGCGCGGCCTGCATCGATTTCGGCGCCGGCACCACCACGCTTTCGGTGTTCGCCGACGGCCATTGCATCCACACCGACGCCATCGCGCTCGGCGGCAATTTCATCACCACCGACATCGCTCACGCTCTCGCCGCGCCGCTCCTGCATGCCGAGCGCCTGAAGACGCTGCATGGCAGCGCGTTTGCCACGCCGTCGGACGAGCGCGAGATCATCACCTATCCATCCGTTGGCGATGCTTCGCAGCGCACCTTGAACCACATCGCCAAGGCGCAGCTCACCGCGATCATCCGGCCGCGCATCGAGCACATTCTCGATCTGATGCGCCGGAGACTCGCCTCAAGTGGACATGCCGCGGAAATGGCGCGCGCGCTGGTTCTCACCGGCGGCGCGAGCCAGCTCACCGGCCTCACCGATCTTGCCTCGAACATGTTTGGCCGCCCCACCAGGCTCGGCCGTCCACGCCAGATCAACGGCATGCCCGAAGGCGTATCCGCGCCGGGATTTGCCTCCGCGATGGGCGTGCTCATGCAATGGGCGTCGGGCGACGACAGGATCGGTTCCCGCGTCGAACAGCGAATTCTTGGCACCGGCACGGGCTACATCGCCCGCGTCGGCGACTGGTTACGAACGAATTTCTGAGTAGCGGCTTCTCGCAAGCGTCTCGAGTACGGGGGCTAAAGAAAATGAACCAAAGCAAAGATCGGAAGGCTGCCGCCATGACCATCAATCTCAAAGTTCCAGATCTCACGGAGCTGAAGCCACGCATCACCGTGTTCGGTGTCGGAGGCGCTGGCGGCAACGCCGTCAACAACATGATCGCCGCTGGACTTCGCGGCGTCGAATTCGTGGTGGCGAACACCGACGCGCAAGCTTTGTTGAGCTCGAGCGCCGAGCGCCGCATCCAGATGGGCACGCATGTGACCGAAGGCCTCGGCGCCGGATCAAGGCCCGAGATCGGCGGCGCCGCTGCCGAAGAGGCCATGGCCGACATCAAGGCGCATCTTGCCGGCTCGCATATGGTGTTCATCACCGCCGGCATGGGCGGCGGCACCGGCACCGGTGCTGCACCCGTCATCGCGCGCGCTTCGCGCGAGGAGGGCATCCTCACCGTCGGCGTCGTCACCAAGCCGTTCCAGTTCGAAGGTCAGCGCCGCTTGCGTTCGGCCGAGGTTGGCATCGCCGAGCTGCAGAAATACGTGGATACGCTGCTCGTGATCCCGAACCAGAATCTGTTCCGGGTCGCCAATGAGAAGACCACCTTCGCCGACGCGTTCGCCATGGCCGACGACGTGCTCCGCGCCGGCGTCGCCTGCATCACCGATCTGATGGTGAAGGAAGGCCTGATCAATCTCGACTTCGCCGACGTCCGCACCATCATGGCCGGCATGGGCAAGGCGATGATGGGAACCGGCGAAGCGAGCGGCGACCGCCGCGCCATCGAGGCCGCCGAGGCCGCCATCTCCAATCCGTTGCTCGACGATGTGTCGATGAAGGGCGCGAGCGGTTTGCTCGTCTCCATCACCGGCGGCAACGACCTGACGCTCTACGAAGTGGACGAGGCCGCAAGCCGCATCCGCGCCGAAGCCGATCCCGAAGCCAATATCATCGTCGGCGCCACCTTCGACGACGAGCTCGACGGCTCGATCCGCGTTTCGGTCGTGGCCACCGGTCTCGGCATTCTCGGCGGCGAGCAGGTGAGGCCGACCGCCCATGACAAGACCTCGCTGAGCCAGCGGCTGGCGGGCTTGGCGCCGGTGCCGATGGCGCCGCAAGAGCACGACTATATCGAGCTCCGACAACCTGCTCCCGCACAAGGAAGATGCGAGCGAGGCCCCTGTCTGGCGTGCGCCCGGCAATGTGACCATCGAGCGGCGCCCTCCGGTGCAGAATACCGGCATCGCTCTCCCGCATAGCGTGGCGACGCAGCGCGCAGTGCCGCAAACGCCGAATTTCGTTCCTGCCGCGCCTGCCAGTGCGCGCCGCGTGGTGCGGCGCATGCCGAATATCGATGAACTGCCGATCATGGCCCAGAACGAGATCAGGGCTCAGTCTGGTGCAGCACCGGCTCACGGGCTGCACGAGGAGAAAAAGCGGATCGGCTTTTTCGAGCGCCTGACCGGCAGCCGCCGCACCGAGGAGACAGCGCCCGCGCCCAAGCGCGAGCCGGAATTCGGTCAATCCTCGCTGGCGCCGGCTCCGAAGCCGCAAGTCGCGGCCGCCCCGCAAGTCTGGCCGCGCCCAAGGCCCTCAAGATCGAACGGCCGCGGAGCGAAGCGGGTATTGCCTCCGCCCCGAAGCGGCTTGAGACGCCGACAAGGGTGGTCGCCAACGATACCCGGTCCATGATGGACGAATCACTTGATTCGGATGATTTGGAGATTCCAGCCTTTTTGCGCAGGCGGGCGAACTAGCGGAAGGAACAAGGCGCAACGATTGGCCACGCGGAGGCCGAAGAGTGACGGAAAAGTGACGTTAATCAAGGCCTTACTTGGTTACTGAACCGGTAATACATTGAAAGAAACCGTGATTTGTCGGTGCTAAGGGCCAGCGTTAAGGTTCTCCATAGATTGATCGACTTGCCCAAAAAGACACAAAGAGGTCAAAGGCAAGAAGATCAAGGGGGGCTCGGGGATCATAACCCGAGTCAGGGGAACTCAGAAGACGATGGCTTGGGGGCCAATGGGGGCCATGAAGGGATTTATCGGGGCACGCCAGACCACGCTTGCGAGCGAAATTGCTCTTACGGGCATTGGAGTTCATAGCGGGGCACCTGTTGCCATTATCCTTTACCCGGCGGACGGCGATACCGGCCTTCGCTTCCTCCTCTCCAACGGTGACAACGAAGGCATTGAGATCGCAGCCGACCGGCGCTGGGTCACGGGCGTTACGCTCTGTACCGTGATCGGCGACGGCAATGGCGCCTCGATCGCTACCGTCGAACATCTCCTCGCCGCGCTCCGCGGCCTTGGCGTCGATAATGCTCTGATCGAGATCGACAGCCCCGAAGTTCCGATCATGGATGGCAGCTCCGCCCGCTTCGTCGAAGCCATCGACGAAATTGGGCTTGTCGAGCTTGAAGCGCCCCGCCGCTTCCTCAAGGTTCTGAAGCCGATTGTCGTGGAAGAGAACGGCGCCTATGGCGAGCTCACCCCCTACAATGGCTTCCATCTGGATGTGGAAATCGAGTTCGATACCCCGCTGATCGGCAAACAGCGCATCGAGCTTGACCTCAATCCTGGTTCTTTCCGCCGCGAGTTGTCGCGGGCCCGCACCTTCGGCTTCATGAAGGATGTGGAGCGGCTCTGGGCCGCCGGCCTCGCGCTCGGCGCCTCGCTCGAGAACACCGTCGCCATCGGCGACGACCGCGTCATCAACCGCGAAGGTCTTCGTTATTCCGACGAGTTCGTGCGCCACAAAGCGCTCGATGCGGTCGGCGATCTCGCTCTGGCCGGTGCGCCCATCCTTGGTGCGTTCCGCTCGGTCCGTGGCGGTCACAGGCTGAACAGCCTCGTGCTCAAGGCCATGTTCGCCGATCCTGAGGCTTGGACCCTGGTCGAGGCTCCGCGGGCTGGCCGCGAAGTTCGCCATGCCGAGCTCAGCCACCGGCTGGCGGCCGTCAACTTCGCCGCCGAGCGGAGCTAGACACTTCATAAGCTCATCTGCGATTGCGCCGCTCCGTGCAGACCGCCCGCTTGCGCGCCGGTTTGGGCAGGGCCTGGGCGCTTAACCCAAGCGGAAATGGGCAAAAAAACACCATATTCCCCGCGTTGGTTGCTGTTACTCTGCCGTCTTGCCTGTAAGCGGGCTCTAGCGGAGCCTTGGGGGAATGTCTTGAGGGGCACGATGTCCGGCCGGAAGCTCGTAAGCCTTGGTTTTGGCGCAAGGACGCCGATCCGCGCCCTATGCATTGCCTTGGCGTGCGGCCTGGTTTCGGCCTGCGGCTCCTTCACCAAGACCGACGAGATGGTCTCCACCGATCCGCCGAACGTGATCTACAACCGCGCCGAAACCATGCTCGACAAGCACAAATACGGCGATGCCGCCAAGGAATACGAGAAGGTCGACATCAACCATCCTTATTCGCAGGAAGCCCGCCGAGCCATCGTTCTGGCGGCTTATGCGCATTACGAGGAAGGCAAATATGACGAGGCCATCTCGGCCGCCGACCGCTATCTGACGCTGCATCCCGGCACCAAGGAATCGGATCTGGCGCAGAACGTCATTGCCATGTCCTATTACGACCAAGTCCTCGATCCGAAGCGCGACCAGACCAATGCGCGGAAGTCGCTCCAAGCCTATATGACTCTCGTCCAGCGCTATCCCGATTCGCGCTATGCCGCGGACGCGCAGAATCGGATCCGCGTCTTGCGCGATCTTCTGGCGGCGAGCGAGATGCAGGTCGGCCGCTATTATCTCCGCCACAACAACTATCTCGCGGCCATCAACCGCTTCAGGACGGTCGTCACCGACTATCAAACCACCGAGCAGATCGAGGAGGCCTTGTCGCGGCTCACCGAGGCCTATATGGCGTTGGGGATCATCAACGAGGCTCAAACCGCGGCCGCCGTCCTCGGCCACAACTTTCCGGACAGCAAGTGGTATCAGAACGCCTACGGTCTTTTGCAGAAGAGCGGCATGCAGCCGCAAGAGCACGAAGGCTCGTGGATTACCCAGACCTACAAAGGCGACGGCAAGCCCGCCTGAAGCATGACCCGAAAAGTTGCAGACTTTTCGGACAAGATTATGCGTCCAAGATAGGGAGCTAGAGCGAAATCGTGATTCAATCCAACCGGATTTCGCTCTAGCGTAAGCGCCATGCTAGCTGCCCTGTCGATCCGCGATATTGTTCTGATCGACAAGCTCGATCTCGAATTCGGCGCCGGCCTGTCGGCGCTGACCGGCGAGACCGGCGCCGGCAAATCCATCCTGCTCGATGCGTTGGCGCTTGCCCTCGGCGGTAGGGGCGATGCCTCCCTGGTGCGAAAAGGGGCCGCCCAAGGCCAGGTGACGGCGATCTTCGAGCCGGAATCGTCCCATCCGGTGTTCGCTCTGCTTACCGAAAATGGCCTTGAGGCCGAAGGCGCGGTGATCCTGAGGCGCGTGCAAAGCGCCGACGGCCGCACCCGCGCCTTCGTCAACGACGTCAGCGTCGGCGTGCAGCTGTTGCGGCAGCTCGGCCAGGCGCTGGTCGAGATTCATGGCCAGCACGACGATCGCGCTCTGATCGATCCTTCGGGCCATCGCGAGCTGGTCGATGCCTTCGCCGGGCTTGGCGAGGCGGCAACAAATGTCGGGACGCTTTGGGACCGCTGGAAAGTCGCCGACGCCGAGCGGAACCGCTACGAGGCCGGCATCGCGGCCACCCGCGCCAATGCCGATTATCTGGCGCATACGCTCGAGGAACTCCGAACGCTCGCGCCTGAGGGTGGCGAGGAGGAAGCGCTCGCAGCAAAACGTCAGCTGATGATGAATGCGGAAAAGATCGCGGGCGAGCTCAATGAGGCGCTCGACGCGCTGCAAGGTGAGGGGACGGCACAAGCGAGGCTTGGCGCGGCACTTCGGCGGATCGAGCGCCAGGCGCCTGTCGCCGAATCGCTGCTCGTTCCGGTCTCTGAGGCTCTGGAGCGCGTGCTCGGCGAGACGGAAACCGCCCGCGCCACCATCGAGCGGGCACTGGCTGCGACCGCCTTCGAGCCCAAGGATTTGGAGCGTGCCGAGGAACGCCTGTTCGCGCTCAGGGCCGCGGCCCGGAAGCATAAGGTGAAAGTGGACGATCTACCGGCCCTGATGAGTTCGCTCGAAGCCGATTTTGCCGCGCTCGACCAGAGCGAGGGGCGCCTTGCCGCGCTTACCAAGGAAGCCAAGGCAGCGCGCGATGCTTACGAAGTCGCTGCGTCGAAATTAAGCGAGGCGAGGAAGCAAGCCGCCGCCAAGCTCGATAAGGAGATCGCGGCCGAACTCGCCCCTCTGAAACTTGAGCGGGCGAGGCTGATCACCAAGATCGAGACCGTGCCCTTCGATGAGGGTGGACCTTCCGGTATCGACCGCGTGGCCTTCTGGGTGCAGACCAATCCCGGCACCGAGCCCGGGCCTTTGATGAAGGTGGCCTCCGGCGGCGAGCTGGCCAGGCTCATTCTCGCGCTGAAAGTCGTGCTTGCCGCGCGCGGCTCCGCCCCGACATTGATCTTCGACGAGGCCGATGCGGGAGTAGGGGGCGCCACCGCCGCTGCCGTTGGCGAACGTCTCGCGAAATTGGCGGCCAAGGTGCAGGTCTTGGCCGTGACCCACGCCCCGCAAGTCGCCGCCGTCGCCACCGGTCATATGCTGATCGCCAAGGAGTCGGTCCATGGGCCCGAGGGCGAGGCCATGGCGACGCGCGTGGTCGCCCTTGAAGGCGAGCATCGCCGCGAGGAGATTGCCCGCATGCTCGCCGGCCAGACTGTCACCGATGAGGCCCGCGCCGCCGCCGAGCGGCTGATGGGCCGCCGCTCCGCATGAAGAAGACCAAGGGCAAGGCGAAGGGCGCCCCCACCCTGACGCCGGTCGAGGCGCTCGACGAAGAGGCGGCAGCGTCCGAGCTTGAGCGGCTCGCCGCCGAGATCGCCCATCACGATGCGCTCTATTACCGTCAGGATGCGCCGGAGATCTCCGACGCCGACTATGACGCGCTCCGCGCGCGCAACATCGAGATCGAGGAACGCTTTCCGCACCTCGTCCGCGATGACAGTCCCTCGCTCCGTGTCGGTGCCGCGCCCGTCGAGACCTTCAGCAAAGTCACACACGCGGTACCCATGCTCTCGCTCGGCAATGTGTTCGACGACGAGGGCGTCCGCGATTTTCTCGATCGCGTCTGCCGCTTCCTCGGGCTGGAGAGCGCCGAGGGTCTGGCCTTCACCGCCGAGCCGAAGATCGACGGCCTCTCGATCACGCTCCGCTACGAAGGCGGCAGACTGGTGCAAGGCGCGACCCGCGGCGACGGCTACGAAGGCGAGAACGTCACCGCCAATGTCCGCACCATTTCCGACATTCCAAAAATCATCAAAGCGCGGAGCTTCCCCGATCCCTTCGAGGTGCGCGGCGAAATCTATATGAGCCGCTCCGCGTTTCAGCGCCTCAACGACGACCAGGCCTCGCGCGGCGAACGCACCTTCGCCAATCCGCGCAACGCCGCCGCCGGCTCGCTCCGCCAGCTCGATTCCGCGATCACCGCGTCGCGTCCGTTGCAGTTCTTCGCCTATGGCTGGGGCGAGGCGGCGGAGCTTCCGGCGGACACCCAATGGGGCGTCTACGAAGCCATGCACAAATGGGGCTTCCCGCTCAACCCGCTGGCACGCGCTCACCCACAATGTCGAGCAAATGCTTGAGACCTATCGGGAAATCGAGTCGGGCCGCGCCGGTCTCGACTACGACATTGACGGCGTCGTCTATAAGCTCGACCGCCTCGATTTGCAGGAACGTCTCGGCTTCGTCTCGCGCTCGCCGCGCTTCGCCATCGCGCATAAATTCGCGGCCGAGAAGGCCACCACCATCCTTCGCGGCATCGACATCCAGGTCGGCCGCACCGGCGCGCTGACCCCCGTCGCCAAGCTCGAGCCGGTCACCGTCGGCGGCGTCGTGGTGCAGAACGCCACGCTCCACAATGAAGATGAGATCGAGCGGAAGGACGTGCGCATCGGCGACACCGTCATCATCCAACGCGCCGGCGACGTCATTCCGCAGATTCTCGGGGGCGGTTCAAGACAAGCGGCCTAAGGGCGCGAAACGATTCAAGTTTCCGGAAGTCTGCCCGGCCTGCGGCAGCCACGCCGTCCGCGAGGTCAATCCGGTGACCGGCAAGCTCGACGCGGTCCGGCGCTGCACCGGCGGGCTGATCTGCCCCGCCCAGCGCGTCGAGCGGCTCAAGCATTTCGTCTCGCGCAATGCCTTCGACATCGAGGGTCTCGGCGAGAAGCACATCAAGACCTTCTACGAGGAAGGGCTGATCCAGTCGCCGCCCGACATCTTCACCCTGAAGGCGCGCGATGCGCGCTCCTCGACCAAGCTTGCCGAGCGCGAAGGCTGGGGCGAGACCTCCGCCGGCAATTTGTTCGACGCCATCGACGCGCGCCGCAACATTCGTCTCGACCGCTTCATCTATGCGCTCGGTATGCGCCATGTCGGCGAGACCACCGCTAGACTTCTCGCCAGACATTACGGCAGCATCGACGCGTTCTTTAAGGCCATGCGCGAAGCCAAGGATCGGGAGAGTGAGGCCTTCGCCGATCTCGACAATATCGAGGGCATCGGCCCGGTGGTCGCCGCCGCGATCGCCGACTTCTTTGCCGAGCCGCACAACGTCGCCGTCGTCAAGGAATTGCTCGACGGAAGTGAATCCCACGCCCCTCGAGGCCATCGATCATGCTTCGCCGATCTCCGGCAAGATCGTCGTGTTCACCGGCACGCTGGAACGCATGACGCGGTCCGAAGCGAAGGCGCGAGCCGAGCGCCTCGGCGCCAAGGTCGCGGGCTCGGTGTCGAAGCACACCGACTATGTCGTGGCCGGGCCGGGCGCCGGCTCAAAACTGAAAAATGCCAAGGACCTGGGCGTGACCGTGCTCACCGAAGACGAATGGCTGAAGCTGATCGAGTAGCGGCTCGGCTCATCCAAATCTCAGTTTCATCACGACGATGGCGAGCGCCAGGCACAGCGTGATGGCGTTGGAGATCATGATCGGCCAATTGCCGATCAGGAACCCGAACAGCATCCAGAGCGCGACGCCCGCCGCGAACGCCACATACATCATGAGCGAGATCGCCTTGGTCTCCTTGTAGCGGATGATATGCAGCGCCTGCGGCACGAAGGCCGCCGTGGTCAGCGTCGCGGCGAGCGCCGATACCCAGATCTCCATCTTGTCTCTTTCTCGCTAGCGGATCGGCGCCGTGGCGTGACGGAGCCAGGGCCGGTCGTCGCTCTTCAACAGCGGCTCGATCTTGCGCCGCACTTCCGCATGATAGGAATCGAGCCACGCCTTCTCCTCGCGCGTGAGCATCGACGCATCGATCAGGCGCCGGTCGAACGGGACAAGGGTAAGTGTCTCGAATCCGAGCATTTCTCGGGTGCCGCCTTCGATCGGGGCAGGCGGCGTCACCAGCACCAGATTCTCCAGCCTGATGCCATAGTCGCCTTCGCGGTAGAGACCAGGCTCGTTGGAAAGCACCATGCCCGGCTCCAACACCACGCTGCCGAGCTTGGAGAGCCGCTGCGGCCCCTCATGCACGTAGAGATAGCTGCCGACGCCATGGCCGGTGCCATGGTCGTAATCGAGCCCCTCCTGCCAGAGCGGGCGCCGCGCGAGACGGGTCGAGGTCTTGCCCACGCGTGCCCTTGGGAAACCTTGCCGAGGCGATGGCGATATGCCCCTGCAGCACCAGCGTATAATGGTGCCGCATCGCCTTGGTGGGGCTGCCGATCGCGATGGTTCGCGTGATGTCGGTGGTGCCGTCCGGATATTGGCCGCCGGAATCGATCAGATAGAGCGTGTTGCCTTTGAGCGGCCGCTTGCTCTTATTGGTCGGCCGGTAATGCACGATGGCGCCGTTCGGGCCCACCGCCGAGATCGTGTCGAAGCTGATATCTTTGAGTTGCCCGGTCTCGCGGCGAAACGCTTCGAGCTTCATCGCGGCGCTGACCTCATCGAGGCGGCCCGAGCCCACATGATCGTCGAGCCAGGCGAGGAACCGCGCCATCGCCACCCCGTCGCGAATATGCGCGGCGCGCGCGCCTGCGATCTCCGTATCGTTCTTGATCGCCTTCGGTAGGGTGCAAGGATCCGACCCGGGCACGATCTTGGCGCCAGCCTCTTTCAGCGCTTGCGCGAAACGGATCGGCGCCGTCTCCGGATCGAGCCGGACGCGGGCATTGACTTGACCGAGCTCGGCGAATTTCGTTTCGAGCGCGTTTTGCGGCGCGATGTCGACGAAATCTTCGAGATGGCCGCGGACATTGCCGCCGGCCTTGCTCGGATCGACGAACAGAGTCGGGCGTCCCTTGGCCGGCACGATGGCGAAGGCATCCGCCACCGGCGCGTGGCGGACATCGCCGCCGCGAATATTGAACAGCCAGGCAATGGAATCGAGCTGGGTCAGCAGCAAGGCGTCGGCTTTGTCCGCGACCAGCGTGGATTGAATTTTGGCGATCTTGTCTTCGGCGCGCTCGCCCGCGAATTCCATGCCATGCGGCACGATCGGTCCAGTCGGGGATGCGGGGCGCTTCTTCCACAGCCGGTCGATCGGATTGGTCGCGACGGCCTCTAAAATGATGCCGGCCTTGCCGAGCGTCTCGCTCAGGCGCTCGATCTCGCGGATCGTGTGCAGTTTCGGGTCGTAGCCGAGCACGGAACCTTTAGGCAGCTTCGAGACAATCCATTGCGAGGGCCTGGCCTCCGGCGTCACCAGCACTTCGAACAGCGAAGTCTCCGCCTGATCTCGTGCTTGCAAGGTGTAGCGGCCATCGACGAACAGCGCCGCTTCCTTCTCCAGCACGATCGCCGTTCCCGGCAGAGCCGGTGAAGCCGGTGAGCCAGCTCAACCACTCCGGGCCGGCCGAGTGCTCGTCGCCGTGCGGCACGAGAAAGCCGTTCAGCTTGCGGGCCTTCAGCGCGCGCCGGAGCGCGGAGACGCGCGCGCGGGTTGAACCGCCGCGCTCTTCTTCATCGAAGTCTTGATACATGGATATCAGTTCTATGCGGTCGCCCGGCCTCGATCAATCGTCACGGTTTTTAGCGTCTTTTCGCCATCAACAAGGTCGTCCAACCGTCGATAACGACTCGTCTTTTCAGCGCGAAGCCCAGCGAAACAAAGCGCGCCTGAAGGGCCGCCCCTTGCGCCTCGGTAATGCCGGAAAGGATGATGCTGCCGCGAGGGCCCAGCCTCCGCGCCAGCAACGGCGCCAGCTCGAACAGCGGCCGGAACAGGATATTGGCGAAGATCAGATCGAACTTGGCGCGCCGCAGCCTGGGATGGGCAAGACCCATCGCCTTCATCGACGTCGACCAGGGCGCCAGCTCGGTTCTTCTTGGCGTTCTCGCCAGCGACGGCGACGGCGATCCTGTCATTGTCGCTTGCGAGCACCTTGCGCCGCGACAGCCTCGATGCCGCGATGGCAAGCGTGCCGGCGCCGGTGCCGAGATCGAGCACGCGGGCGAAACGGCGGCGCTTCGAAATATGATCGAGCATGATCAGACAGCCAAGCGTGCTGGCATGATGCGCGGTGCCGAAGGCTTGGCCCGCGTCGATCTCGATGGCGTAGCGACTATGCTGGTCGCGCTCATGGCTGCCATGGATGATGAAGCGCCCGGCGCGCACGCTTCCGCGCTGCTGCTTGCGATAGCGTCACCCAATCCTGGTCTTCGAGCGGCTCGACGCGGAGCGAGGCCAGCTCCTCGCCATTCGCCGCCCGGCCAATCAGATCGAGGACGAAATCTGGAGCCAGACTCGCGGGCAGATAGATCGAGCTCTCGACGCGCGCGCCACCAAGATCGAACAACGCCACGGTGAGCGCCGCCGTCTCCTCCTCTTCATCGAGCGCCAACGCAATGCGCTCCGCGGCCTTGACCGAAACCTCGAACACGATTCTTCGCGGGCACGCTCGGCGCTTCTTCGATGGCGACAGTGGCGAGGCTCATTGGCTGCCTCTCGCCTTCCTCTGCTCATCCAGCATGTCTTCGGTCACCTCATCGGTTTTCGGCGCTAGAAATAAGAGAGTCCGTGCCCGCGACATCTTATAGCGATTGTATTGAGGAAATCATCGCCAGACGGACTTGCCCCTTCTGGCGGCTATTCCTGCGGCCTTTCCTTGCACCCTGCACAAGATCCCCGGTTATGCGGGAAATATGGAGCGCAATAGTCCTAGGGCGCGGGGCTCCGATCGCCTAGGCTATAAGTGCAAGCACTCAACAAGAGGGGGATCGTATGACCGACATTCCCGGAGGCCCCAACACCAAGGCGGTGCTGGAGGGTGATGCGGGCGCAGGGGCGTTTTCCGGCCGGCTCGAATCCCCCGGCGATCGCGATTGGATCAAGGTCTCCCTGTCCTCTGGCACCACTTACGAGATCTTTCTTTGCTTTCTGAACGCTGGCTCGGCGACGGACGGAGATTCGACTCTGCGCGTGCACGATGCGACCGGTGCCGAGTTGGCGTACAATGACGATCGCGCACTGAACGGCAGCGGAAATTCTGCGCTGTCATTTGTGGCGCCTTCGACCGGAACGTTTTTCATCGATGTCGGCGAGTACCAGGACAACAACAAGGGCGCGTACAGCCTCTTCGTGTTGGACTTCTTTGGCATTGATAGCGAACTGACGCCCGGCCCCGACGCCCATACCGGGTTAACAAATGAAAGGACACTCGGCGGCAAAGGCAATGATCAGCTCGGTCTCGGCGCCGGCGGCCGTCAGGCGCTCGGTGAGCAGGGCGACGACACGATCACCGGCAACGACTTGCAGAATGTTATCTCCGGGGGTATCGGCAACGACACGATCGCTGGCGCGGCCGGTCAGGATTTTCTCTTCGGCGATGCCGGCAAGGATAATATTGACGGAGGCGACGATATCGACAGCATTTACGGCGGGGCGGGCAAGGACCGTCTGACCGGTGGTGGCGACGGCGACAGCTTCATTTATAGCGTCGTGACGGACAGCCGGAGCGGCGCGGCCAGGGACGTGATTACTGACTTTCGCTCGGCCGACGACATCGACCTGACCGCCATCGACGCCAAAATTGGTGGCGGCAATCAAGCCTTCAAATTCATCGGCGCGCAGGATTTTCACCGCAGCGCCGGCGAATTGCGCTTCGAGACCCAGAACCTGGCTGGCAAGGCCCATGATCGCACCTTTATCCAAGGTGACGTGAACGGCGACGGTCGGGCGGATTTCGAGATTGAGCTCGTCGGCCTGCACAATCTGCACAAGGGCGTTTTCGAACTGTAAGAATGGATCGGTGGCGGACGCCGAGCCTCAGCCAGGCTGGTTCTGTCCGGTGACGTTTCCATCCAACGTGTCGACATCGAGCAGCCGGTCCCAGAGCTGATCGAGATGGGCTTGCGCCGCATCCGCGCCAAGCGCGATCGCCATGCCTTTGGCGTCCTGCTCGACCAGGCCGTCAGCACTGAGCCTGCGCAACGCGTCGTCCGCGTCGAAGCTCACCTCAACGCCGCAACGCTTCGACAAGAAGGCGCCGATGTCCTCTTTCACCGCGTCGAGCTTGGCGGCCCGCCCGCGCCCTTTCGCCAGAAAGGCATAGAGCAGCATGTCTTCTTTGACGTCTTCTTCTTCCGCCGCGTCGGCGATCAGGGTCAGCGCGCCGCGATTATTCGCGAGGCTGCAAAAATACAGATTCTGCGCCAGCACCATCATGTAGCGATTACGCGTGTTGAAGAAATTCATCACCTGGCGGAATACCACGGCGCTGAAGCCGAGCAGCCCGAAGGCGAGCGTGAACGGATTGGTGGCGGCGAGGATTTTGGTGGCGGTTCCCATCACCCCGGCCGCGGTGCCGCCACCGCAGGTCACGAACAATTTGACCTTGTCCAGCGGCTTGAACGCGATCTTGGTATTGGGAAACAGCATCTCCAGATCGACCTGCGGGATGCGCTTGAACACTTTCACATAGATCTGGCTCGCGGACACCCCGATCGGGAGCTGCCGTCGCCGCGACCGCACCATGCGCTCGGCCTTGGGCCGGTCGAGCTGCTTCGCCGCCATGATCTCTGTGACCCGGACATCCGAGGGTTTCAGCTTCAGCATCAGGAACAGACGCTGAAAAATCGGCACCTCGAAGCGATTGGTCTTGAGATAGAGCTTCCAGGGATCGCGCTCTTGCTCGATCGCGACCTCGACGCCGCGATAATACAGCACCAGATCGTCGAACTCGCTCAAATCAACTTGCAGGCTCAAGCCGTGCGGCGAGCGCTCGGCGAGGATGCGCCGCAAATCGTCAGCCTCTAGCCGCACATAATTGGCTTGGATCAGCAGCGTCTCGACGCCGTCGATGAATTCGCGTCTCGCCTTCTCTTTGCCGGCCTCGTCGTACTCGATCAGGCTCGCGGTGTCGCTGTCGGGGCTGAACGGGAGGTAGTCCTCCAACAGATCGAGCAGCCTCATGCGATATTGCTGATGGCGCCAGGCCGCGAGACAGTCGAGCGCACGCTGCCATTGCCGCTCGTCGCCGCCATCTTGCTTCAGCATCTCGACCAGCTTGGCGCGCAATCCGTAGCGGCTGACGGGAATGAAATGCGCGTGCTTGGTGGCCGACCCCGGGTCTTGGCCCGGCCGTTCCGGCGCCGCTCCTTTGGTTGGAGCCGGCAAAGGTTCGGCTAGGACGACGGTGGCGGCATCGGACATGCGAAAGACCTTAGAGCATGATCTGGAAGGCTGGGAACGGCTCTCAGAAAACATCGTGCTCTAACAGCACCCTAGAGGTGTTTTGTGACTCAATCTTTACGCCCCGGCAAAAGCGGTTGCTCTTACGGCCTTTCAAGGGATGTAACCCAGCTTTGCGCGCCGCATCGCCGATGAAACCGAGGCTCGGGTAAAGCGCGGTGGCGAAGCTCCTTTTGTCGGCTTCGGCCTTTTCGACCTGGGCGGCATAGCTTCCCCAATGCGAGCTGATCACGCCGGCGAAATAGAGCACCCCGTTCGGCCCTTCGACCAGCAGCGTGCCGCCGCTATCGCCGGGCATCACGCCCCAATCCGTGCACCACACCGAGAAGGGCAGCGCGCCGGCAATGTTGGTGTCGAGCTTGGCGCCCGGCGCCCGCGCATCGAGCGCGTCGTTGAAACAGGTCACCGGATCGCGAAGCTCCACACTGCGATAGCGCCGCGTGCCGACATGACCGCAACGCTGGTCCGCCGAACAATTATCCGCGCCGAACCCGATCATGACCCCCTTCGTGGCAAGGCCGGTCGCAAGCGCCTCGTCCATCGACGGCGGCGACGCATCGCCGAGCGCGCGCCCCATGTCGCTCGGAAGTTTGGCGAGACTATTCGGCAGCGCCACCTTGATCGGCTCTTTGGTGATGATCAGCGCAAGATCGAAAGCGTAGCGTCCGAGCGCGTTGGGCTCGTTCGCTGTCGCCCGCCATTCCGGCGGCAGCAGAATTTCCTCCGCCGGCGTGCTCGTCATTTTTCCGGCGGCGACCGTCACCACGGCGAATTGCTTCACCGGCCAAGTGTCCTCGGCGAAGCGCCGCGCTTTCGCATCCACCACGCGGCCGACGCAATGCGCGGCCGTCACCACGATGCGCGGATAGAGCACCGTGCCGGAGCAGACCAGCCGTTTCCGGAATGTGATCTGCACCACATAAGGATAAACGTCATTCTTGTCGGCGACGCCGCCCGACAGCGCATGCGCGTCGGGAACGGCAATCGCGAAAAAGACGAGCGCCGCGGCGAGGACGCGAGAGACGGACACCATCATGCGTCAAGATAGGGACCTCTGACGCCAATACGCAAATGTCCGGATGTCTCGCTTATTGCGCCGCGGCCGCTTTCGGCTCGGTCAGAGATGACTGTTTGCCGAAACACACCCGCGCCGCCGCCTCGTGCTTGCAAGACCCGCCCGCTGGATTGCCGCAAGTCTGGTCGAGCATCGCCTTCTGGACGCAGGCGCCGTCAGGACCCCGCCAGCCTGAGCCGCCCTTGCAACCGCAGCCTTTGCAGCGGCAATCTTCGGCGGAAACAGGGGCAATCGAGGCAAGAAACACCAGGGCAACAGCTAAAAAAAGCGAGGCACGCATGGGACCCTCCTTTGCTGGAAGGAGGTAATGTACACGTTTTGTTCTCAAGCCGAAACCGAAAAGTTGGAGTCTGGAAGAAATGCAACCAGGGTGCCTTTTTGCGCTATCGCTTCGCTACTTGAGCGCTCAAGCCCGCTCGACGAAACTGTCCACCACGCGCTTTTCCCCGGCTTTGTCGAACTCGACCGTGAGCTTGTTGCCGTCGACATGGGCGACGCGCCCGTAACCGAATTTCTGGTGGAACACCCGCATCCCGATCTCGAGCCCCGAGCCTTCAGCCGTGCTTGAGGCGGTGAGCGTGCCATCGATGGTGAGCGGCTCGCGCCGCCGCGTGGCCGGCGCTCCGCTTTGCGGACGATTGCGTTGCGCCCGCTGCCAGCCGGGCGTCTCGTAGAAGCCGGATGCGAATAAATTTTCGGCGCTGTCGAACCGGCTCGGACCGTAGCCGCCGTGAAAGCCTCGATCCTCCGCCACTTCGACATGGTCGATCGGCAATTCGTCGATGAAGCGCGACGGGATCGCCTGCTGCCACATGCCGTGGTTTCTGCGATTCTGCGCGAAACTGATCTTGGCGCGCTTCCGCGCCCGGGTAAGTCCGACATGAGCGAGGCGGCGCTCCTCTTCGAGACCGGAGCGACCGGCATCGTCGAGGCTGCGCTGATGCGGCAACAAGCCTTCGTCCCAGCCGGGCAGGAACACGGTGTCGAATTCCAGACCCTTGGCCGAATGCAGCGTCATCAGATTGATGCGCTCGGTGCCTTCCTCCGCCTCCGCGTCCATCACCAGGCTGATATGCTCGAGGAAGCCGGCAAGCGTGTCGAACTCTTCCATGAAGCGGATCAGCTCTTTCAAATTCTCGAGCTTCGACTGCGCCTGTGGCGAGCGCTCCGCCTGCCACATCGCGGTATAGCCGGACTCATCGAGGATCAATTCGGCAAGATCGGTATGGCGCATGGTCTCGACCGATCCGCGCCAGCGGTCGAACGCGGCGATCAGATCGGCGAGGCCCTTCCGCGCTTTCGGTTTCAGCTCCTCGGTCTCGACGATCAGCCGCGCCGCCTGTGACAGCGGCACGCCGCGCGCGCGCGCCAATTGGTGCAGCGACTTCAGCGTGGATTCGCCCAAGCCGCGTCGCGGCGTATTGACGATACGCTCGAATTTGAGATCGTTCGCCGGGTTCATTGTCACTTCGAGATAGGCCGTGGCGTCCCTGATCTCTTGGCGCTCGTAGAAGCGCGGGCCGCCGACCACGCGATAGGGCAGCCCCAGCGTGATGAAGCGATCCTCGAAGCTACGCATCTGGAACGAGGCCCGCACCAGGATCGCGATCTCGCTCAAGGACTTCGCCCTTGCGCTGCAGCTGCTCGATGTCCTCGCCGACCAGCCGCGCCTCTTCCTCGTCGTCCCAGCAGCCTCGCACTTCGACCTTCTCGCCGCTATCGCCGTCGGTGCGCAGCGTCTTGCCGAGCCGCCCCTTGTTATGCGCGATCAGGCCGGAGGCTGCGCCGAGGATATTGGCGGTCGAGCGGTAATTGCGCTCAAGCCTGATGATCTTGGCGCCGGGGAAATCGGTCTCGAAGCGGAGGATGTTGTCGACCTCGGCGCCGCGCCAGCCATAGATCGATTGATCGTCGTCGCCGACGCAGCAAATGTTGCGGCTGCCTTGCGCCAGCAGCCTGAGCCACAAATATTGCGCGACGTTGGTGTCCTGATATTCGTCGACCAGCATGTAGTGGAACCGGCTCTGATATTGCGCGAGCACGTCCGGGTGGTCCTGGAACAGCCGCAAATTCTCCAGCAGCAGATCGCCGAAATCCGCGGCGTTCAGTTCCTTCAGCCGCTTCTGATACAGCACATAGAGATCGCGCGCTCTGCCATTGGCGAAGGCGAAGCTCTCGCCTTCGGGCACGCGCTCAGGTCTGAGACCCCGGTTCTTCCAGCCATCGATCATGCCTGCGAGCAGCCGCGCCGGCCAGCGCTTCTCGTCGATATTTTCGGCTTGGAGCAGCTGCTTGAGCAGCCTGATCTGATCGTCGGTGTCGAGTACCGTGAACGACGGCTTGAGATCGACCAGCTCGGCATGGCGCCGCATGATCTTGACGCCGATGGCGTGGAAGGTGCCGAGCCAGGGCATGCCCTCGACCGCGCCGCCGATCAGCTGGCCGACGCGATTCTTCATCTCGCGCGCGGCCTTATTGGTGAAGGTGACGGCGAGGATCTGCGATGGCCAGGCGCGGCCCTGACTTAAAATATGGGCGATGCGAGTGGTGAGCACGCGGGTCTTGCCGGTGCCGGCGCCGGCCAGCACCAGCAGCGGCCCGTCTAGCGTCTCGACCGCCTCGCGCTGCTCAGGGTTGAGCGCCTCGAGATAATTAGCGTTGCCCCGCGGCATCGCACGCACGGAAATCGGCAGCGCCTCATCGTCGGATGCAGGCTCATTGGAGGGCGCGGGAAGGGGGCGAATCTTTGCCATCGATCTAGAACTATAACATTGATCGCAAAGGAAAAGACGGCAAGGGCTCGGCTGCTACTTTTCTTTGCAATGCTGCTCCGGCGTCGATTTGGCGCGTGGACGCCACGAAAAATTCATGGAAACAACGCCATCGGCCCGGTTGCACCGCCGCCGGACCGCTGCTATGGGGGCGGCGTCTCATCACAATATTTCAGCCTAATGAGAGAGGGACCATGCTGCGAGCGTCGAAGACTTTTGCCGCTATTCTTGGACTTTTCGGACTCCTCATTCTTGCGTCTGGCACAGCCGAAGCCGCTTGCCAGCTGATCAAGGCCACCGCCAGTGCCGATTCCAAGGCGAATGCCGCCAAGGCCTCGCAGGCGCTTGCCGCTCAGACCGCGAACGAGATCAAGCAGCAGAAGGGCTGGAAATACGTCACCATGAGCGCGCGCACAGTCGCCGGCGATCCGTTCTGGAAGGCCGTGCGTCCGGATGGCGTGCCGCCGGAGGCGAAGCTCAAGGGCAACATCGTCACGGCGCGAACCTTCACCACCTGCTTTACCGGCGTGGTCGTGCCCTATGTCTGCACCTCCGGCTCGGCGGTCTGCGGGAATTAAGCCCAACACTTCCTAGCGTCGTGCCCGCGGCAAAGCGGGCATGACGCTGGAAAGCTAGCCTCACCATCGCCACATCCTCTGGTAAGCATTCCAGCAACCTTTCGTGGTTGAATGCGTTTGAGGTGAGCGATGGTGCAGAATTTCGCCTTTCCGCAATATACCGCGCCCGAGCGCATCGCGGATCTGTGCATCCACGCCATCGGCGTGACCGCCAGCGTCATCGCGCTCGCAGCCCTCATTTTCATCGGCGTCGAATCAAAGACCGCGCTCTGGATCGTGGGCTTGAGCATCTATGGCCTAGCGCTCGTCGCCACCTTCAGCTTCTCCGCCGGTTATCACGTCGCCATGCGGCCCAAGCTGAAAGAGTGGCTGCGCCGGCTCGACCACGCCGCGATCTTCCTCATGATCGCCGGCACCTACACGCCCTTCATTTTGATCAAGATGAACAATGCCTGGGGCCTTGGGCTCCTGGCCGTAGTCTGGGGCATGGCGGCGATCGGCATCGCCATCAAACTGTTCGCGCCGCGTTATCTCGAAGGCATCTCGACCGCGCTCTATCTGATGCAAGGCTGGGCCATTCTCGCCGCCTGGGAGCCGCTAACGACCGCCATGTCAGGTCAGGTCCTTACCCTGCTGATGGCGGGCGGTGTGCTCTACACCGTCGGCGTCGTCTTTCACCTCTGGGAGCGGTTGCCCTTCCAGAACGCCATCTGGCACGGCTTCGTGCTCTCCGCCGCGAGCTGCCACTACGCGGCCGTGATGGTCGCGGTGCATAGCTAAGACAGCTGTCATGCCCGCGAAGGCGGGCATCCAGTGATCAGCAATCAGCTGCGTTTTCACTCGTCCGCACTCTAGCTTCACTGGATCACCGCTTTCGCCGGAATGACAGCCAGGCACATGACGCGTTCAATCGAACCGATTAGACTGTGGCGATGAACATCGTTGCGGGACCTACAGCAGCCAAGACCGCGCTCTTTGCGACGCTTGCAGCGCGTTTCGGTCCGCGCTTCTCGACTGGACTGTCGCTACGCGAGCAGCACGCCAACACGCTCACCTGGATTGCCTGCCAGCCGCCCGACGCCGTGCTGTTCGCCGAGACCACCGACGAGATCGTCGAAATCGTCAAGCTCTGTGCCGAAGCGCGCGTGCCTATTATTCCGTTCGGCACCGGCACTTCGCTTGAAGGTCACGTCAACGCGCCGTTCGGCGGTCTCTCGCTCGATCTCTCTCGCATGAATCGCGTGCTCGCCGTGCACGACGCCGATCTCGATTGCGTGGTCGAGCCTGGCGTGACGCGGAAAGCCCTGAACGAGCATTTGCGCGCATCCGGTCTGTTCTTCCCCATCGATCCCGGCGCCGATGCCAGCCTCGGCGGCATGGCGGCGACGCGTGCGTCGGGCACCAATGCGGTGCGTTACGGCACCATGCGCGACAATGTGCTGAGCCTCACCGCCGTGCTTGCCGATGGACGGGTGTTGAAGACCGGCAGCCGCGCCAAGAAATCCTCGAGCGGTTACGATCTCACGCGCCTCATGGTCGGCTCCGAAGGCACGCTCGGCATCATCACCGAGCTCACGCTCAAGCTCGCCGGCATCCCGGAGACGATCCTCGCCGCGATCTGTCCCTTCGCCACCATCGAAGGCGCTTGCAACGCCACCATCGCCGCCATGCAAATGGGATTGCCGCTCGCCCGCATCGAGCTGCTCGACGAGGTGCAGATCAGGGCCTGCAACGCCTATTCGCATCTCAGCCTCGCCGAGCAGCCGACGCTCTTCCTCGAATTTCACGGCACCGAGGCTTCGACCGCCGAGCAAGTTGCGACCTTCGCCGAGATCGCCCGCGAGCACGGAGGAGGGGATCTCGAATGGGCGAGCAAACCGGAGGACCGGAGCCGGCTTTGGCAGGCGCGCCACGATGCCTATTGGGCCGCGCGAGGACTGAAGGCGTATGCCGAAATTATCACCACCGATGTCTGCGTGCCGATCGGCGCGCTGGCGGATTGCGTCGGCGAGACCAAAGCCGACATCGACCGCCTCGGCCTGCTCGCGCCCATCGTCGGCCATGTCGGCGATGGCAATTTCCATGTCATGCCGGTGCTCGACCTTGGCAATGAAGAAGAACGCCGCAAAGCCCAAGCCTTCCTCGACCGCCTGATCGAACGCGCGCTCCGCATGGAGGGCACCTGTAGCGGCGAGCACGGCATTGGCCAGGGTAAAATGCGCTATCTCGCTGCCGAGCATGGCATTGGCGTGGAGATTATGGCTGCCATAAAAAAGGCGCTCGACCCGTTGAATATCCTCAATCCGGGCAAGATCTTTACGGTATCATGAGGAAAAGTCGCGGGTGTTGGGCGGCGAAGTCCAAGATGACGATAAGCGGCCCGTTCGCGTCCGTTCCAGCGCTCAAGGCATAGAGCCCCGTGAACCATTTTTTACTCAGTCTGACCGCGGTTTTGATTTTGCTGCTCGGCGCTCTGTTCGCTGTGCCCTATTTCGTCGACTGGAACGACTATCGCCATGTCTTCGAGGCGCAAGCCACCAAGCTTCTCGGCCGCGAGGTCAAAGTCGGCGGCGAAGTCCATCTCGTGCTGTTGCCGGCGCCGCAGCTCCGCTTCGACGATGTCAAGGTCGCCGATGCCGACGGCAATCTCGATCGGCCCTTCCTCGAGGCGAAGCGTCTGGAAGCCGGGCTCAGTATCGGCGCGCTGCTCAGCGGCACCATCGAGGCGCGCAAGATCGGCATCACCGCACCCGTCCTGAGGCTTGAGCTGAACGCGGACGGCACCGGCAATTGGGCCGATGTGGGTCGGCCCGGCGAGGCGATGCCCTTCGTGCCGAAAGAAGTCCTGCTCGATCAGATCGCCGTGACCGGAGGGACCGTCGAGCTCACGCGAGCTGGCGCGCCCGTGGCGACGCTCACCGATGTTGCGGGCGATGCAAGCGCCGGTTCTCTGTCCGGTCCCTTCAAGGTCGCGGCGACCTATAAATTCGATGGCCGCAAGCAGGACCTGAAATTCTCCACCAGCGCCAGCGATGCCAAGGGCAAGTTCCATCTGAAATCCGCGCTTCGCGATCCCGACCGCGACATGGTCTATTTGCTCGATGGCGATGTCATCGGGATTCGGCGAAAAGCCGAGCTATGACGGCGGCGTCATTGTAAAGAATGCTATCGCTGCGCCCGAGCCTGCGCCCACTCCCCCGGCCGCTGAACCTGGCGAGGCCACGGACACCGGCTCCGGCTTCGAGCTGAAGGGCGATCTCGACCGCCACGGCGGATCGCGCCGAGCTGCCGAGTTTCGAGCTCACGCTCCACGCCAAGGGCCATCCGCAATTGATGAAGGGCAAACTCGCTTTTGATTTCGGCGAGACCCGCAAGCTCGACGGCGAACTCTCCGCGCGCTTCCTCGATGTCGATGCGCTCCTCGCCGATGCGGGCCAGACCGATGCCTCTCCCTCCGCCGTCCTCAATCAAGTGGCCGAGAAGCTCCTGACGCAATCCGCTTCGATCGGGGAGGGCAGTTTTCTGCTGGCGATCGAGCAGGCCAATTTCGGCGGCGATCTCGTCGGCGATCTGGGTCTGGCGCTCACCGCCTCGCCGAACCAGGTCAAGATCGAGCGCCTCACCGCCAAGCTCCCCGGCGACACCAAGATCGAGACCTCCGGGCTCCTGACGCGAGGCGACAAGGGTCCGGTCTATGCCGGGCCCATCAAGCTCGAAGGCTCGAAGCTGCGCACGCTGGCGCGCTGGGCCTCCGGCGATCGCGACATCTCCGCGCAAACCAGCGTCGGCGCTTTCGCGCTTGCCGCGGATACCACGCTCGGCGGCGGCGACCTCAAGCTCGAGAAGGCCAGCGGCGAGTTGAGCGGCACCAAATTCACCGGCGCCTTCGCCTATCGCGGCGGTGACAAGCCGGCCATCGACGTTGCGCTCGACAGCGACCGTCTCGACCTCAAAGACGTGCTGGGCGAAGACGTGGCGTGGCGCTCCTGGCTGCCGGCAGGACAGAAGCAGGACAATCAAGCCGCGGTCGAACCGAGCCTGATCGCCTCGCTTCGCAAGGAGAATATTCACGTCGCGCTTCACGTCGGCGAATTGTTGCTGCCCTCGATCGCGCCGGGCAAGCTCGCGGCGAATTTCAGCCTGGCGGACGATACGCTCGATGTCACCGAGCTCGATTTTCTTGCCGAAGGCGCGCTGAAACTCACCGGCAAGGGCCGCATCGAGCATGTGAGTGACGCGCCGTCAGGCCAGGTCGATCTCGCCGTCAATGCCGCCAATGCCGACAGTCTACGCGTGGCGAGCGGCCTGATCGGATTGCCGGACAGCATCGCGCGCTCGAAACATCTGGCGAGCCTCGCGCCGCTCGACGTCACGGTGGCGCTGGTGGCCAATGGCGCGGGCCATGCCACCGAGGCCTCGCTTGTGGTCAATGGCAATGCCGGCGGTTCCGTCGTCGCGATCAAGGCGCAGGCCAACGGCGAGCCCGCCAAACTCGAGCAGGCCGACATTGTTCTGACTGGCAGCATCGACGGCGAGCGTCCGCAAACGATTTTGGGCCTGCTGCTGCCTGACGTCCCTCAAGACAAGCTCGCCACCGGCGGCAAGGGTAAACTGAGTTTCGAACTCAAAGGCGTGCCGAAAACCAATCTGACCGGACACGTCGCGCTGGAGACCCAAGCCATGACCATCGGCTTCGATGGCCAGGGTGCGCTCAAAGACGACGGCCTGGCGCTCACTGGAAAAGCGCAAGCCACCACCCCGAATGCCGGTCTCGCCATCATGCTGTTCGGCTTCGAGGCCTCGCCCGGCGCCACCAACGTGCCGCTCAATTTGCGCGCCGACATCGTCAAGGCCGCGCAACGGATCGACTTCAAAGGAATCACGGGCGACATCGCCGGCGAACCGGTCCAGGGCAGCGTCAGCCTCGACTCGTCCGGCGAAATAACCAAAGTCACGCTCGACGCGAAGACGGGCAATGTCTCTCTCCCTGTCCTGCTCGGCGGCCTCGTCGCCTGGCAGCGCACGCCATCGACCGAGCAGATGCTGGGGACGCTCGGCGGCGGCACCTCCGAAGTCTGGCCGGCGCGTGGCTTTTCCCTCGGCCCTCTCGCCAAAATCGAAGGCGACTTCAAGCTCGCCGCGAAATCGCTCTCGCTCGGCGCGCCCATTCTTGTGCAGGATGCGGCATTGACCGCGCGCGTCGACAAGGGCGCATTGTCCATCACCTCGCTCCAGGGCGGTCTGTTCGGCGGGACCTTCGCAAGCTCAGGCACCCTGTCGCCGCGCGGCGCCGGCGCCGGGCTGGAAGCGCGCGCCGACCTCAAGGCCGCCAAGCTGGAAGATCTGTCCAAGGTTCTCGCCGGCAAGGTTCTGGCGAAAGGACCGTTCTCGCTGAGCTTCAAATTGACCGGCGAAGGTTTGAGCCCGCCCGGTCTCGTCGCCGGATTAAGTGGGGAAGGGACGCTGTCGCTCGAGCCAGGTGTGGTTCAGGCCATGTCGAAAGAGCCGTTGCAGCGCGTCGCCGTCGAAGCCGCCAAGACCAAGAAGCTCAAGGACAAGGAACAGATCGCCGCGATCACCCGCACGCTTCGCGATGGCATCACCAAGGGGACATATAAATATGGCGCGGTCGCCATCCCCTTCGACGTCAAGAACGGCACGCTGAAGCTGAAACCATCGATGCTCGCGAGCAAGGGCTCGGCCACGACCATCAATGGCTATATCGAGCTGGCCAGCTTGCGTCTCGACAGCGAGTGGGAGATGCGTCTCGACGGCAATGCCGATCTTCCCCCCGTCAGTCTCGTCTTTGCCGGACCGCTCAACAATGCCGGCGCCATCTCGCCCTCGGTCGACACCGAGGGGGTCGAGACCTTTCTGACCATGCGCCGCATGCAAGAGGACGTGGAGCGGCTGGAAACGCTCGACGTGAGCGGCAAGACGCCGCCTCCTGAGACGAAGCCGGAAGCCGATGCCGAACCTGCCGAAGTAAAGCTCCCGGCCGAGGCCAAGGCGCCTGCGGCGGAAGCAAAGGCGCCTCCGGTCGAGCCGGAGCCGGCGCCTGAGCCCAAGCCTGCTCCGAAAGCGTCGGTCGCCGACAAGCCCAAGGCGCCGCCACCGCCGCTCGCGAAGCCCGAACCGCCCGAACCGAAGGCGGCCGAGATCGAGCCGAAAAAGGTCGAGCCGCCGCGCGAGGCTCCAGCCGCGCCCGTGCCTGAGCCGGAGACACAACAAGCCAAGCCTGCGCCGGAGACGGTGCCTGCTCAGCCCGAGACCGCAACCCCGTCCACGACCGACGTGACGACGGGCGACGCGACAGCAACGACCGGCACGGAAGTGGTAACGCCCACGGCGCCGAAGCCTTCGCATCCGAAGCGTCCCGCGCCCGCGCCCGATGATTGGAAGAAGGGTGTCGGTATTTTCGGCGGCGGCTAGAGCATGCATCCCGAAGAGTTGCAGACTTTTCGGACAAGATGATGCGTCAAATGAAGCATCGTCCCGAAAAGTTGCAGACTTTTCGGACAAGATGATGCGTCAAATGAGACTTCGCTTGCGAGCCCGCCCCAGCACATAAAGTCGGATCGCCGCCGACAGATTTTCGTCGCCGCGCGATTTGTCGATCTCGCCGATCAGGGCAGCGAGAGACTTACCCTCAGCTCCGGCGATTTCGCTGAGCGCATCCCAGAACGGTTCTTCCAGCGAAATCGAGGTGCGATGCCGGTCGATGGTGACGGAGCGCTTGTTGGGGAGCTTCGGCATCCGGGAGTTTACCCCTTGGGGCCGATCATGTCCTCGGGCCGCACGATGCGATCGAACTCTTCCGCGCTGACATGGCCGAGCCGCACCGCCTCCTCGCGCAATGTGGTGCCGCGTTTATGCGCGGTCTTGGCGATCTCGCTCGCCTTGTCATAGCCGATATGCGGAGCGAGCGCGGTGACCAGCATCAGCGAGCGCTGCATATGTTCGTCGATGCGGTTGGTATTGGCCTCGATGCCGACCACGCAATTGTCGGTGAAGCTCAGCGCCACATCGGCCAGCAGCCTGATCGATTGCAGCATGTCGTAGGCCATCAGCGGCTTGAACACGTTGAGCTCGAGATGGCCTTGGCTGCCGGCGAACACGATCGAGGCATTGTTGCCCATCACTTGCGCCGCCACCATGGTCACCGCTTCGCACTGGGTCGGGTTGACTTTGCCCGGCATGATCGAGGAGCCGGGCTCGTTCTCCGGCAAGTTCAACTCGCCGAAGCCCGAGCGCGGGCCGGAGCCGAGCAACCTAATGTCGTTGGCGATCTTGAACATCGACACCGCCACCGTCGCCAGCGCCCCGTGGGCGAACACGTAAGCGTCGTGCGTGGCCAGCGCCTCGAATTTGTTTGGCGCCGTAACGAAAGGAAGCTTCGTCATTGCCGCGATCTTGGCGGCGAACAATTCGGCGAAGGCGGGATGAGTATTCAGGCCGGTGCCGACCGCGGTGCCGCCTTGCGCCAGCTCGTAGAGTCCGTACAGAGACTGCTTGATGCGCTCGATGCCGTGATCGACCTGCGCGGCATAGCCGCCGAATTCCTGGCCCAAGGTCAGCGGCGTCGCATCCTGCATATGGGTGCGGCCGATCTTGATGATGTCCTGGAAGGCTTCCGACTTGGACTTCAGCGCCTGATAGAGATGCGCGAGCGCCGGATTCAGATGATAGGCGATCTCGACGGCCGCCGCGATATGCATCGCCGTCGGGAAGGTATCGTTGGACGACTGACCGAGATTGACGTGATCGTTCGGATGCACCGGCTTCTTCGAGCCTCGCGCGCCGCCAAGCAACTCACTTGCACGATTGCCGATCACCTCGTTCAAATTCATGTTGGTCTGGGTGCCGGAGCCGGTCTGCCACACGACCAGGGGGAAATGTCCGTCGAGCTTCCCCTCGATGACTTCGTCGGAAGCCGCCTCGATCGCCTTCGCCAGCTCCGCCTCGATCAGCTTGAGTTCGAGATTGGCGAGTGCCGCCGCCTTCTTCACCATGGCAAAGGCCTGGATCAGGGGCTTCGGCATGGTCTCCTCGCCGATTCTGAAATTGCGCAAGGACCGCTCGGTCTGCGCGCCCCAATAGCGGTCCTCGGCCACCTCGATCGGACCGAAGGCGTCGGTCTCGGTACGCACCGATTTTGCCCCGGATTTGGCTTTGCTCGCTTGAGTCATGCCCCAACATCTGGCTTGCCGCGACAATCCGGTCAAGCGGCAACTCCACACGGGGACCTATCGAAAGCGTCCAAGTTAGGCTATACTTCCCGACTTCCCGGGGGATGCGCCAATGGCGCCGCGCCCTTGGCGTTCCTCCGCAATTCCATCAAACTCTAGGCCACTCGTCTGAACATGGTATTTGCCACGACGGCGCTACCCCATCCCCAGCTTAAGCCGCCCACGCCCCTGGGCGTTCGCATCGCATTGCTCGCGGCAAGGGTGCTGGCGCTTGGCGTGTGTGCGCTTGGGGTCTTGGCGCTTTGGGCCTGGCATCCGGAGCTTTTCCCCAATCCGATTCTGGCCAATGTTCCGGCCTTCAAGCCGGCGACCGCGGCCGGTGTTGCGGCGGCGGGCTTGGGCTTATTTTGTTTCACCTTTTCATATCTGAGGCCCTTCAGCTGCGTGCTCGGCGTCGTGGTTGCCCTGCTTGGCGCGTTGTCGATCTATGAGCGGTGGTTCGGCGTCGATTTTGGCATCGACGCCATGCTTGCGGTCGGCGCGACAACCCAGACTGGCACGGCGGAAGCGCTACAAATGGCTCCGGGCATGGCGGGCACGTTCCTGCTTTATGGCACGGCCTTGGCGTTGGCCTCCGCGGAGAAGCCCGCCCGAGCCATCAGTCAAGTGCTGGTTATCGCCGCACTTGCTCAAGTCCTGATTTTCTTCACCGGCCTGCTTTATGGCTTAAGCAATTCCGCCGATCCTTTCCCGTTCGCGGCCATGTCCTTGCAAGGCGCCATAGCCGCGTTTCTGTTGTGCGTGGGCCTACTCGCCGCGATGCCCGATTACGGCATTGGCTCGGTACTGCTCGAACGCTCACCTTCGGGCGAAATGCTGCGGCGACTATTGCCCGGTGTCATTCTGATCCCGATCGCGATCGGCTGGTTCGTCTACCAGGCTCAGCTGACGGCGTCCTATGACGAGGCCTCGACCCTTGCCATTTTTGCCGTTGCCAGCGTTCTCGTGCTTGGCGCCTTTGCCTGGACCACCGTCGATGCGATCCGCCGCGCCGATCGGGATAGGAACGAGGCCCTCAATCAGCTTCGCGGTCAGCGCGAATGGTTGACGACCACGGTGCGGAGCATCGGCGACGGTGTCATCGCCACCGATCGCGATGGCCGCATCATCCTGACCAATGGCGCGGCGGAGAAATTTACCGGATGGAGTGCCGCCGAGGCGCAGGACCGTCCTTTATCTGAAGTGTTTTGCCTGCGCGATCCGACGACGCGTCTGGAGATCGCGGATGCGGCGGCCTGGCTTTCGGATGTCGGCGGGGTAAGCGAGGCCGGGGTCTTGTTGCTGACGCGCGACGGCGATGAATTGCCGATTGACTATACGGTTGCCGCGATCCGCGGCTTTGGCGGTTCCACGGCCGGGTTCGTCATCAGTTTTCGCGACATTACCGAACGCAAGCTCGCCGCGGAGCGCCAAGCCATGCTGGTCGGCGAGCTCAATCACCGCGTCAAGAACGCTCTCACCATTGTGCATTCGCTTGTGCATGCCAGCGTTCGCAAATCCTCCGGTCAGACCGTGGAGGATATGGCGGCGCGGCTCGGCGAGCGGCTCCAGGCTTTGCAGCGCGCTCACGACCTGCTGCTGGAATCGCAATGGTCGGGCGCCAGTCTCGGCGAGATGGTCAATCGCGAGCTTGACCCCTATCGGCGCGAGGAGGGCCCCAAGATCGCGATCAAGGGACCTGACGTGCTGCTGCCGCCGCAATGCACCTCCATTCTTGCCATGACGCTGCACGAGCTCGCGACCAACGCGGTGAAATATGGGGCGCTGTCTCACAATGCAGGCGTGCTTGCGGTGACCTGGAAAGCGCTTCGGGGCAATCGCGTCCAGCTCGTTTGGGAGGAGCGCGGTGTCGATGCGCCGCAACAGGTCGGCAGCGGGTTCGGCATGCAGCTGATCGATAATGGCATCCGCCATAGTCTTGGCGGCAAGACCAAAGTCGATTTCAGAAAAACCGGGCTCTATGTCGAGATCGAAATGCCGCTCGGCACCGAGCCGCAAACCAAGCCCAAGCCGAAGCCCAAGCAAGCGGCGACGCCCATTCCGGCTTGAGCTTTATTCCAGCGTCCGGAGCGCCTCGTTGACGTGGCGCAACCGCTCGGAAAAGTCGCGGGTGAGGTTACCGAGGATGGTGATCATGATGTTTGGATTGGCGACCGCAAGCCGTTGGATCTCTTCCACCGCCAACCCGTAACAGACCACCCGCTCGTCGGCGACAACCTCCGCCGAACGTTTGCCGCCGTCGAGCAGCGCCATTTCGCCGAAGGTCAGCCCCGGGCCGATCGAGGCGACGCGCTTCTTCCGATCGCCGTTGGTCTTGATCCTCACGCTCACCGAGCCGCGCGCCAGCACGAAGAACAATTTGGCCTCGTCGCCTTCGCGGATGATGACCTCGCCCTTGTCGAAGATCAGCGGCCGTACCACCTGCTCGATCAGCCGGTACTCCTCCGGCTTCAGACCCTTGAACACATCGAGCGCGGTCAGCGCGAATTTGGTTCCGGCCACGAAATTCGTGCTCGCCAGCAACTGGTCTTCGCACCATTCGAGTGCTGCGTCGGCATCGCGGAACGTCCGCACCCGAGTGCCGTGAGCTTCTTCGCCGAGCTTCCGCGCCACCGGCGCGATCGGCCCATCGTCGGCGACGTCGGCGAAAATGAGTTCCGCGGTGCCGCCTGCCATCGACTGCGCCGCGCGCGTGATCAGTTTCCGCGCGGCGGCGTCCGCCAGATGTACCCGCTTGAAATCCACGATAATGTAAGAGGAGTCCACGGTTAGCTCGGCCATGCGCCTGAGCAGCCGCTCGGTCGAGCCGAAAAACAGGCCGCCTTGCGCCTCGATCACCACCATGCGGTGGCCTTCAGTCGCCAGCAATTTGCGTTCGTCCGGCGTGCGCAAGCGATTGGAGCGCACGACATCCCCGCGATAATCCCTGCGGATCACGCTGCCGACATTGGTGCGGTTGTTGAACGCGTGCAGCCCGAATTCGTCGGAGAGTTCCTGGCACACCGCGATGCCGCGCACGCTATTGCCGTGGCTATCGATCGGCGGCGAATACACCCCGATGCCGATCTGCCCCGGGATCACCGCGATGATCGACCCCGACACCCCGCTCTTGGCCGCCATGCCGACTTCATAGGCCCATTCGCCGGCATAGTCGTACATGCCGCAGGAATTCATCACGCTTAAGACGTCGCGGACACAATCCGTCGACAACACCGGCTCTCCGGTGAGCGGGATTCTCGCCGTCATTGGCGAGCGTCGCCGCCATCAGCGCGAGATCGCGGCAGGTGACGTTGACCGAGCATTGCCGGAAATAGAGATCGAGCACGTCGTTCGGATCGCGCGTCAGCATGCCGGTATTCAGCATCATATAGGCGATGGCGCGGTTGCGATGGCCGGTGGCCTGTTCCGATCTGAACACGGCCACGTCGATGTCGAGCGGCCGCCCGGCGAGGCTGGAAAACAGCGCCAGCATGTTGGCGTTGCGCTGCGCCTCAGAGTCGCCCCGCATCAATTCGGCGACGGCGATGGCGCCCGCATTGACCATCGGATTGAACGGGCGATTGGCCACCTCGTCGAGCACGATGGAGTTGAAGGCTTCGCCGGTCGGCTCCACGCCGACATGCTTGAGCACGGTCTCGCGGCCGTAATGCTCGAGCGCATAGCCGTACATGAATGGCTTCGACACCGATTGGATGGTGAAGGCCTTGTTGGCGTCGCCGACGCTATAGACTTCGCCGTCGACCGTCGCGATGGCGATGCCGAATGCGTTGGGATCGGCTTTGCTCAGCTCGGGGATGTAGTCGGCGACCTTGCCGCCGGAGAGCTCCCGGTAGCGCTGGTAGAGATCCTGGAGATAGTCCTCGATCGGCGCCGAAGGCGAAAAATCCGCGACCGCAGGCGCAATCGTCTTTGTCGTGACTCCGCTCACCCAATCCCCCACGCCATCGTCGAACGCGGGTGAAAGTGTAGACGAGAATTGCAAGCGTTCAAGAATTGCAAATGTTCAATGCGCCGTGCCGATTGCCTAATTTGTGGGCAGACATCGGCGTCGGCGAAGATGGAAAGCTATTTCTTGCGGAAGCGGTCGAGCTGCACGATCTCCGCCGGAGGCCGCACGAACGACACGTCCGAGACGCCGGCTTCGCTTGGCTCGTCCGTATGCGGCTCGACCCCCAATTGGGTTGTCTCGCCGGCGTCGGCGACCAGGTCGGGCAGCGCCGCCGCCATATGCGCCCGCGCCGAGTCGTTGGCGGCGCCTGGCTTGCCGAATTGCAGACCGAATTGCGCGGAGGGATCGTAGAAGGCTTTGATCGCCTGGAACGGGACCACCAGCCTCTCGGGCACGTTGTTGAAGGAGAGCTTGACCTCGAAGCGCTCGGCCATGACTTGCAGGTCCCAGAACTGGTACTGCAGCACCACCGTCATCTCCTCGGGATATTGCTCCTTGAGCCGCTTCGACACCGACACGCCGTCGGCGGTGATGTCGAACGCGATATAGAGATGATGCTCGCCGGGAAGTCCGCTTCGTTGCACTTGGGTGAGGACTTGCTTCACCACGCCGCGCAGCGCGTCCTGCGTGAGAAGGTCGTATCTGATCTCGTCTGCCGCCATCTTGATCCACCTGCTCGAAGCCTTGAGGCAGGTCCACCCCAACAGATCGAAAGTGGAGGGCTTCTGTTGGCCGGTGCCCTCCGAACCGCGCCTAGCCGCCGCGAAGCGGCTAGGACTTCATTTTCAGGCTATCGCACTGCTTACGCAGCGAGACGAGCCTCCGCATAGTTGTCATTGGCAACTATAGGATTGGCCCGATAACGGCGGTACCATGCCGAGCGACAGCGCGACCTTTACACCCTCGTCGATCCTATTTCGCCCCCGCCGGGATCCAGAAACCGAAACTTGCCGATCGTAGATCAGAGCTTCTGCATCCTGGTGGAGGCGCCGGGTACCGCCCCCGGGTCCGAGTGGCTTATTACGAAGTCTGTGTATCGCCATAGTCGGCTTGCGCCGACACTCCCTATATAGGCTGGTATGGCGGCAAAAAAAAGGTTCATGCGCCGCTGTTTGACGCTATGGGGAAAACTTCGTTCACAACGGCTTGGCCTAGTGCCGCTTGATTTTCACCACTTCGCCGCTGGCGGCGTCGATCTCGAGCTTGATCTTGTGGCCGCCTTTATCGTGGCCTTTGACCTCCCAGATGCCGTCATCGAGCTCGATCTTGTCGATCAGGTCGACGCCGACGCCGAAGGCCGTGTCGCGGGCCTGTTCAACGGTCACGTAACCGGCCAAAGCGGGGAGGGCGAAACTTGCGGCGGCAAGGGCCGCTATCCACAACAACAGACGCATGGAAAACACCTTTCTCCAACGGAATCGGTCATGTTCACCTGAAGGCTCCGACAGCCTATATCGATATGACCGCACCTTCCAGCGCGGCGCTGCAATTGGTGAATGAGGATTTGTCGTGCAAGCCTATCTCGACCTGCTCGCAGACATCCGCCGCGACGGCGCGAAAAAAGCCGACCGCACCAACACCGGCACGCTGAGCCTGTTCGGCGCGCAGCTGCGCTTCGATCTTGCGGACGGCTTTCCGCTCCTCACCACCAAGAAGCTTCACGTGAAATCGATCGTTCACGAGCTGCTGTGGTTCCTCAAAGGCTCGACCAACGTGCGCGACCTGCATGCGCATGGCATCACCATCTGGGATGAATGGGCGGACGAGAATGGCGAGCTCGGGCCCGTCTACGGCAAACAATGGCGCTCTTGGTCCGCGCCCGACGGACGAACCATCGATCAGATCGCGCAGGTCGTGGAGACCTTGAAGCGCGACCCGGACTCGCGCCGCCTCATCGTCAGCGCCTGGAATGTCGGCGAGCTGAACCGGATGGCGCTGGCGCCCTGTCACTGCCTGTTCCAGTTCTATGTCGCCAACGGCAAACTCTCACTCCAGCTCTATCAGCGCTCGGCGGATATTTTTCTCGGCGTGCCCTTCAACATCGCCTCTTATGCGTTGCTCACGCTGATGATGGCGCAAGTGACCGGACTGAAGCCCGGCGAATTCATCCACACCTTCGGCGACGTGCATCTTTATCTCAATCATATCGAGCAAGCCGACGAGCAGCTGAAGCGGACATCCCCGCGCGCTGCCGCGCATGGAGCTCAACCCGGACGTCAAGTCGATCTTCGATTTCACCTATGACGATTTCAAGCTCGTGGGCTACGACCCATATCCGGCGATCAAGGCCGAGGTCGCGGTGTGAGCAAGGAGCCTGTCATCGCGCTGGTGGTCGCCATCGGCGACAACGGCGCCATCGGCAGGGGAGGCGATCTGCCTTGGCGGCTGTCGACCGATCTCCGCTATTTCCGCAAAGTGACGCTGCACAAGCCGATCATCATGGGCAGGCGCACCTTCGAGTCGTTCCCGCGCGCGCTCGATCAGCGGCTCAATATCGTGCTGTCGCGCGATCCCGCTTACATCGCTCCAGGCGCCATCGTCGCGCCGAGCCTCGACGCCGCGCTCGACATCGCGCGAAGCGCCGCGCGACAGGTCGGCGTCGAGGAGATCATGATCGTCGGCGGCGACGACGTGTTCCGCGAAGTGTTGCCGAAGGCCTCGCGCATCTATCTGACCGAGGTCCACGCCTCGCCCGAGGCCGATGTGTGGTTCAGCTTCGACCGCAGAGAATGGCGGGAACTCTCCCGCGAGCGTCATGAGCCCGGCCCCAAGGACGACCATGCCTTCAGTTTCGTGGTGCTCGAGCGCGCCTAGCTCAAAGATACTGAAAATCGGCAGTCGCTCAACAGAATGTGACCCTTCAAGATCGACGGTGAAATCGGCCTTGCTGTCGCCCGTTCAAATTGCCGGTCAGGATGGTGTTGCCGTGGCTGAAACTTTGCCTGAAGGCGCCTGTCGACATGGTCGAACTGCTCGAACTCCGAGGAAATGAAAGGTTGCCGCGACCGCGCCCACGATCGCTGCCACGTCGATCTTGTCTTGGCCCTGCTGAAAATCGGTGATCACATCGGGGGCCGTGGGCCGGCTGTCCGACAGCGCCAGGAATTGAAAAGTGTCTGCGTCCGCGCCGCCCGTGAGCGTGTCCGCGCCGCCAAGTCCGGCGAGAATGTCGATCCCGTCATTGCCGATGAGCGCATTGGCGCCCGTCGAGCCCGACCAGCAGGTCATCGCCTGCGCCGCCGATCGCATTCTCGAAACCGGTAATATGATCGGTGCTGAGATCCACGCCCTTCGCCGTCAAGCCCAAAATCGGGTCGTCTGGATCGTCGCCAAAGGTCGCCGAGCCGAGATTGACGATGACCTGCGCTGGTCGCCTCACTCGCGTCGTAAGTGTCGATGCCCTTGCCGCCGTCGACGACATCGGCGTCAGTGTTGTTGGCGTATAAGCAGCTGCTTAATCGCAATGAACGTATCGTTGCCGCCGCTGAGATTGATGACGTCGCGTCCCGTCGCCGTCGCGCACAGCTTCGTGCTTGGCTGCCGCCGTTAAAAATGTCGGCGCCGCCGCCGAGATCGATCTCACCGGTCACAGTGCCGGACTTGATGATTTGTGGCCTGACCTTCATGAAGTTTGTGAAAGTGTCGGCGCCATCTCCAAACTGTGACGTCACCCACGAACGTGCCGGTATTCGTAACGTGGGTCTCCGCTCCACTGTCGTTGAGGAACGAAATATGGGTGACCGGCATTGCTCAGAATTGTTCCGGAATTCACCAGCGTGAGCACGCCATTCAGCACCGTTCCGATGCCCGCAGATGAATTCGCACTCGATAGGCCTGAATTGATGATCTTTAAGTTCGCCGGTGCCGAACTTAAATATTGTCCCGCTGCGCCGCCGATGGATCGAGCCCGAATTCGTCACCGTGAGAGTTGCCTGCGCCGGAATGCGATGACGCAGCCGCCCAACAATAATTCCCGAATTGTCGACCGAGAAATTGTCGTCGCTGGAGGCGACGATGCCGTTAGCGCCCGCTAACCGTTCCCTTGTTGGTGATGCTGCCGCCTGAGTTGAAGATGATGGCGGCGCCTGAGAAAGTCCGCTGAAACACGTCGCCGCTGTCTTACCGATCGTGACATGCGACACGCCCGGGGCGAGGTCGGGATTGATTGACGAGCCCATTGTCTATCAAACGATCCGACTGTTCCGTTGATCGTGACGTTCCAAAGTCCGATAAGATCTCAGCGCCGATGCCGTTATCCGAGATCAAATAGGCATTTTCATCGACGATCAGGCTGTCGTCGGTTGATCCGGCGATTGGCGCTGAAGAAAGGCGGGACCCGTGGGTTCATGATTGCTGCTCGCTGTCGGCGGGAGTGATGTGATGCACCATGATCGACCCTCCTGAGTTGGCAATTGAAGTTGCAGCCGGCTGGCCTAACCCCCAAACTGTCATCGTGAAGCTGGTTGTGTTGCGAGCCTACGCCCTGTCCACTAGGAGGGTGAAATTGGCCATTCGGCCCATTTGCGGGGTAGAGGAACGGCTACCCGCATTGCGCCAGGCCGGTCCCTATCCTATAACCCACGGAATTCCGACCTAAGAGCTGCCACTTTCGTGCGGGTAGTGTTGACCCTCGCATCGGCAGCCTTAGCGGCAACAATTCATCACCATCATCAGGATCATCCCTACATGCCTTGGAGTAATCAGAGCGGCGGCGGCGGCGGTTGGAAGGGCGGTTCGGGCGGGCCTTGGGGCCAGCGTCCGGGCTCTTCCGGACAGCAGCCCGACCTCGAGGACATCTTGCGCAAGAGCCAGGACCGCATCCGCCAGGCCATGCCGGGCGGCGGCATGAGCGGCACCTTGGCGGCGTTTCTGGCCGCCGTGCTCGTCGTCGTCATCGGCTTTTTCGGCTTCACCACCAAGGTGAACCAGGAAGAAGTCGGCGTGGTGCTGCGCTTCGGCAAATTCGTGCGGTTGTTGCCCTCCGGTCTGAATTTCCGCCTGCCTTATCCCATCGAGGTGGTGGAGAAGCCCAAGATCACGGTTTCCAATCGCATCGAGATCGGTGCCCGTAGCTCCGCCGACAGCCGGGATTTGCCGGTGGGCGCGACAATGAAAGTCTGATGCTGACCGGCGACGAGAACATCGTCGATGTCGTCTTTGTCGTGTTCTGGAAGATCAAGGACGCGCCGGATTTCCTCTTCAACATTCAGAACCCCGAAGGCACCGTGCGGGACGTGGCGGAGAGCGCCATGCGCGAGGTCGTCGGCCAGAGCGACATCGAGCCGATCCTGACCGAGGCGCGCGCCAAGACCGAAGCCGAGGTGCTGGCGTTGATGCAGAAGACTCTCGATTCCTACGGCGCCGGAATTCAGGTGGCGCAAGTTCAGTTGCAGAAGGTCGATCCGCCGGATGAGGTCATCGAGGCCTTCCGCGACGTGCAGGCGGCCAAGGCCGACCAGGAGCGCGTGCAGAACGAGGCGCAAGCCTACGCCAATCGCATCGTCCCCGAGGCGAAGGGCGACGCCGAGCGCATCCTTCAGGCAGCCCAAGGCTATCGCGACCAGGTCGTGGCCATCGCCAAGGGTGACGCCGGCCGCTTCAACAGCGTTTACGACCAGTACAAATTGGCGCCCGACGTCACCCGCAAGCGGATGTACCTGGAGACCATGGAGCGCGTGCTGGGCGACGCGGACAAGGTGATCGTGGACGGCAAGGCCGGATCCGGCGTCGTTCCCTTCCTTCCCTTGCAGGAGTTCGGCAAGAAGCAGCAGACCGTTCCGGGAGGCCAGCCATGAGCAGGACCTTCCTCACCTTCGTCTTCATCCTGCTCGGACTTGCCGGCGTCGCCGCTTATCTCGCGCTGTTCACCGTGAGCCAGACCGAGCAGGCGATCGTGCTCGAATTCGGCAACCCGAAGCGCGTCATCTCCGAGCCCGGGCTGCATTACAAAATACCCTTCGTGCAAAATGTCGCCTATTTCGACAAACGCATCCTCGACATCGAGACCGGGCCGCAAGAGGTGATCGCCGCCGACAGGAAGCGGCTCGTGGTCGATGCCTTCGCCCGCTATCGGATCAGGGATCCGCTTGCGCTTCTATCAAGCGTTGCGCAACGAGATTGGCGCCCAAAGTCAGATTGGGGCGTTGCTCGATTCCTCGCTCCGCCGCGTGCTCGGCTCCGCCAGCTTCGAGGCGGTCGTGCGCGACAAGCGCGAGGAATTGATGCGCACCATCCTGTCGCAAGTGAATCAAGAGGCGAAGGATACGTTCGGCGTCGAGATCGTCGACGTGCGCATCAAGCGCGTCGATCTGCCGAAGGCCAACATGCAAGCCATCTTCTTGCGCATGCAGACCGAGCGTCAGCGCGAGGCCGCCGAGTTCCGCGCCGAAGGCGAGGGTGCCGCGCGCCGCATTCGTGCCACCGCCGACCGCGAGGTCACCGTGATCAAGGCCAATGCCACCGGCGAATCCGAACAGATCCGAGGCAACGGCGATGCGGAACGGAACCGCATCTATGCCGAGGCCTACAGCAAGGACCCTGACTTCTTCGGCTTCTACCGTTCGATGCAGGCCTATGAGAATGCGTTGAAGGCGGGAGACACGCGGCTCCTGTTGAGCCCGGATTCGCAGTTCTTCCAATATTTCAACGACTCGATCGGGAAAGAACGGTGGAACCGGAGGCGGCGAGGCCGCGAAGCCGCAATCTCCTCCGAGCGCAGCGCCGCAATCCGAGCCCCAATCCGATCCCTTGCAGGAGGGTGAGCAGCACTCCGAGATTCCGCTTCCCACGCAAGGAAGCGCAAGCCCGCGGAGCACCGGTGCCGTCGTGGCCCAGCCGCAATTGCCCTAAAGCCCGATGGACGATCTCGCAGTGGCTGTTGGCTTGGTCCTGGTGATCGAAGGCTCGCTCTGGGCTTTGGCTCCCGGCCTTGGCAGAAGGCTGTTGGAGGCCGCGACCACCACCCCTGAATCGCAATTGCGCCTGGGCGGCGCGGTTGCCGCCGCGATCGGGCTTTCCGTCGTGTGGTTCGTCCGAGGCTGATGCTGGCGTGAGGACCATCCTTTCCCGGCCATTTTTTGCTAACATGCTCAAGCGTGCCGGCTGACCTCTTAGGAGTGCGTGGTGCTCACAACGATCCGAGTTGCCTGTCTGGTCCTGGCTGTTGCCGTCTTGGCTGCGGCGCCGCTGCTGACCGCGGGCAGCGGCCTGGCGCGCGGGCCGGAATCCGTCGCCGATATCGCCGAGAGCTTGCAGGAGAGCGTGGTCAATGTGTCGACCACCCAGATCCTGAAGGACTCCAAGGAAGAGGGCGGCGCGCCCACGGTACCTGGCCCGAAAGGCTCGCCGTTCGAGCAGTTCTTTGACGATTTCTTCGACGACGAGCAGAAGGGCGGCTTGTCGCATAAGGTCAGCTCGCTCGGCTCCGGCTTCGTCATCGACCCCTCGGGCCTCATCGTCACCAACAATCACGTCATCGAAGGCGCCGACGAGATCATCATCAACTTCACCAATGGCACCAAGCTGAAGGTCGTGAAGGTTCTCGGCCACGACCCCAAGACCGATCTCGCATTGCTGAAGGTGGAGCCGAAGGAGCCGCTGAAAGCCGCGAGCTTCGGCGATTCCTCCAAGATGCGCGTCGGCGATTGGGTGATGGCCATCGGCAATCCTTTCGGTCTCGGCGGCAGCGTCACCGTCGGCATCGTCTCCGCCACCAAGCGCGACATCAATGCCGGCCCGTACGACGATTTCATCCAGACCGACGCCGCCATCAACCGGGGCAATTCCGGCGGCCCGCTCTTCAACATGGATGGGCAAGTGATCGGCGTGAACACCGCGATCATCTCGCCGTCCGGCGGCTCGATCGGCATCGGCTTCGCGGTGCCCTCCAACAGCGCCGTGCAGGTCATCGACCAGCTCAAGCAATATGGCGAGACGCGCCGCGGCTGGCTCGGCGTGCGCGTGCAGAACGTGACCGGCGAGATCGCCGAGAGTCTCGGCCTGAAAGAGCCCGAAGGCGCGCTCGTCTCGTCCGTCTCGCCCGATAGTCCCGCCGCCGCCGCCGGCATTCAGCCGAGCGATGTGATCCTGAAATTCGACGGCGAGCCGGTCGAGACCATGCGCGGTCTGCCGCGCGCGGTGGCATCCACCCCCATCGGCAAGTCTGTCGTGGTCGATCTGATGCGCAAGGGCGCGAACATGAGCGTCAATGTCACCGTTGGCCGTCTGCCCGAGGACGCCGAGGCGGAAGCCGAGGATGCGGCTGCGCCGAGCCAGGCCACGCCCGACGAAGCGCCCGCGGAGGAGTCGCTGCTCGGCCTTTCCATCGCGCCGCTCACCGAAGCGCTTCGCGAGCAATACGGCATCGGCAAATCGATCGAGGGTGTGGTCGTGACCGCGGTCGATCCGGCAAGTCCCGCCGCGCAAAAAGATGTGAAACCCGGCGACGTGATTGTCGAGGTGACGCAGACCAAGGTGCGAGATCCGCAAGAGGTGATGGATCGCGTCGCCGCCATCAAGAAATCTGGCCGGAAATCCGTGCTGCTGCTGCTCTCCGACGCCAAAGGCGGCCTGCGTTTCGTCGCCGTCCCGGTCACGTAGACGGCCTTGCCCCAAATAGCAGCGATCCTCATTGCGGGGCCGACCGCGAGCGGCAAGACCGGCGCGGCGCTCGAGATCGCCGCGCGGCTCGGCGGCACCATCATCAATGCCGATTCCATGCAAGTCTATCGCGAGCTGCGGCTGCTCACGGCGCGCCCGAGCGAGAGCGAGGAGGCATCTGCGCCGCATAGACTCTACGGCACGGTCGGCGCCGCTGAAGCCTATTCCGTCGGCCGCTGGCTCGACGATGTGGCGAGCGCGATCGAAGCGGCGAACGACGCCGGCAGCCTGCCCATCATCGTCGGCGGCACCGGTCTTTATTTCAAGGCGCTGACCGAAGGCCTGGCGCCGGTTCCCGATATTCCGCCGGAGGTCAGAGAGCGTTGGCGCGACGAAGCCGAGCGCCTCGGGCGTGGCGGGCTCCTCAAGGAGCTTATGGCGCGAGACCCGGCAATCGCCCCGCGTCTGCTCGGTGGCGATACGCAGCGGCTGGTGCGCGCCCTTGAGGTGATCGATGCCACCGGCATCTCGCTCGCCGAGTGGCAAGGCACCAATACCCCTCCCATCCTCGATCCGTCGCAGACGCTGAGGCTGGTGGTCGCGCCAGAGCGCGAGCCGCTTTATGCGGCGATCGATGCGCGCTTCGACACGATGATGCAGCAGGGCGTGTTGGAAGAAGTGCAGCGCTTGATTGCGCTCATGCTCGAACCCGGCTTGCCGGCGATGCGGGCGCATGGCGTGCGTGAGCTTGCCGCCTATCTCGTCGGCGCCGTGAGCCGCGACGAGGCCGTCGCCAAGGCCAAGACCGAATCCCGCCGCTACGCCAAGCGCCAGATGACCTGGGCGCGCCGCTTCATGACCGATTGGGAATGGGTGCCGGATGCGGAAGCCGCGGTGAAATCTATACCGTGACCTGGGTGCCGATCTCGACCACGCGGTCGGTGGGGAGCTGGAAATAACTCGAAGCGTCGTCGGCGTTCTGCGCCAGGAAGATGAATAGCCGGTCCTGCCACAGCGGCATGCCGGAGCGCGCATCGGGCCGCACCGAGCGCCGCGACAAGAAGAACGACGTCGACATGATGTCGTAGGTGAAGCCGAGCTTGCGCGCGACGGCGAGCGCTTTCGGAATGTTCGGCGTTTCCATGAAGCCGAAATGCAAGATCAGCCGCGTGAACCTGGCCGGCGATCGGTTGCGATCTCCACCCGGTCCTGGTTGCTGACGCGCGGAATGTTCTCGGTCTTGATGGTGAGAATGACGTTGTGCTCGTGCAGCACCTTGTAGTGCTTGAGACTGTGCAGCAGCGCGGTCGGCGTGCTGGAAGGATCGGCGGTGAAGAATACGGCGGTGCCGGGCACGATATGCGGTGGCCTTTTCGCCAGGCTCTGGGCGAGGGGCTCGATCGGCGTCTCCAGACGCCGTGTCTTGTTCGCCAGGATGCGCGCGCCCTTTCGCCAGGTGAGCATAATGATGACCAGGAAGCTTCCGATCAGAAGCGGCACCCAACCGCCTTGCGGAATCTTCAACAAATTGGCGCCGAGAAACGCGAAGTCGATGAACATGAAGGGCACCATCAGCGCCAAGGCCGCCCAGATCGACCACCTCCAGATCAGCCAGATCACGATGAACGCCATGATCCCATCCACGACCATGGTGCCGGTGACGGCAAGTCCATAGGCGAACGCCAGTCTGTCCGAAGAGCGGAACATCACAACGAGAAACAGGACGCCGACCAGGAGCAGCGCGCGGACGCGGGGGATATAGATTTGCCCGGCTTGCGTCTCCGAGGTTCTGCGGATCTGCAAGCGCGGCAGAAGGCCGAGTTGCACCGCCTGACTGGTCAGCGAGAACGCGCCGGTGATCACCGCTTGGCTGGCGATCACGGTGGCGGCCGTCGCCAGCAAGATCATCGGATAGAGCGCCCATTCCGGCATCAATCGGTAAAACGGACTGCTGACCGCATCTGGGATGAGCCAGCACGAGCGCGCCTTGGCCGAAATAATTGAGCACCAGGCACGGGAACACCAGATAGAGCCACGCCGTTTGGATCGGCTTCCGGCCGAAATGACCGAGATCGGCATAGAGGGCTTCGGCGCCGGTCACGGCAAGAAACACCGCGCCGAGCGTCAGCAGGCCGATATAGCCGTGGGTCGCGACGAAGCTGAGTCCATAGGTGGGATTAAGGGCCGCGAACACGCCCGGGTCGTCGGCGATATGCGCCGAGCCCTGCCACGCGCGATCACGAGAAACCAGACGATCATCACCGGTCCGAAATACGCCGCGACGCGCGCGGTGCCGTGCGACTGAACTGCGAACAGCACGATCAAGATGACGACGGTGAGCGGCACGACATAGGTATCGAAGCTGCGGCGCCGCGATCTCCAAGCCTTCGACCGCCGAGATCACCGAGATCGCTGGCGTGATGAGAGCGTCGCCATAGAACAGCGCCGCCGCGACCATGCCGAGCACAAGCACGCCGAAACGATAGCGCTCGGAATTTATCGCCTTCATCGCCAGCGCCATCAGCGACAAGGTTCCGCCTTCGCCCTTGTTGTCGGCGCGAAGCAGGATCAACACATATTTCGCCGTAACGACGAGAATGAGCGACCAGAGGATCAGCGACAGCACGCCGAGCACGGTGGCTGCGCGACACGTCGCCATGCGACGCGCCGGCTGCCTCGAGCGCGACCTTGAACGCGTAAAGCGGACTGGTGCCGATATCGCCGAACACGACGCCCATCGAGCCGAGCGCGAGCGCCCAGAACGTTGCCGCGCCATGCCCCTCGGCGTCCTGGCCGTTGGCCGGCGCGTGCTCTGACTGGCTTTGCGTCATCCGAAGGGGAAGTGTGCCGATCGATGGTGAAGATTGGCTGAAGGGCAGCGGCAAAACTTCCCTCACGCTGCCGAACTCCTCGTACCGCAGGGGAGGGAGATAGAGGCAGAGCCACGGCTTGTCCAGAACCGCCTCGGTCGTCAGAGCCAATCGGCTGCCGCGCCGGACCCGAGACGACGCAATAAAATTACGTGTAGACGAAATAATTGAAATATCCGGAAAGAAATTGACCCCGTATTTTCTCATTCATTCGCATTCGCCGTTGACCCTCTGAAATTCAAGCCGTAGGGTGCGCCGCCTTTCCCAGCTTTCGAGCTTTTTTGAGGTGAAACTGATACGGAGGCGTTGGTCCGGAAAGGACCGGCTTCCGAATGAGGTCGATGTGTCCCGTGTGATGACAGGCGCCGAGATCGTGCTCCAGGTGCTCGCCGATCAGGGCGTGGAGCATATCTTCGGCTATCCCGGCGGCGCCGTGCTGCCGATCTATGACGAGCTGTTCAAGCAGCAGGACCGCTTGCAGCACATCCTCGTGCGCCATGAGCAAGGCGCGGTGCATGCGGCCGAAGGCTATGCGCGCTCGACCGGCAAGGTCGGCTGCGTGCTGGTCACCTCGGGCCCAGGCGCGACCAACGCCGTCACCGGGCTCACCGACGCGCTGATGGATTCGATCCCGATCGTCTGCATCACCGGCCAGGTGCCGACGCATCTGATCGGCAATGATGCGTTTCAGGAATGCGACACGGTCGGCATCACGCGCCCCTGCACCAAGCACAATTATCTGGTGAAGGACGTGAACAGTCTGGGTCGCATCCTCAACGAGGCCTTCTATGTCGCGCGCACCGGCCGTCCTGGCCCGGTCGTCGTCGACATCCCGAAGGACATCCAGTTCGCCAAGGGCACCTATACGGGCCTCAGCAACTCGCAGCACACCAGCTACAACCCGCGAGTGATCGGCGATGACGCGGCCGTCAAGCAAGCGATCGAGCTGATGGCGAACGCCAAGCGCCCGCTGTTCTATACCGGCGGCGGCATCATCAATTCCGGCCCGGAAGCGAGCAGGCTCTTGCGCGAGCTGGTGCGCATGACCGGCTTTCCCATCACCTCGACCTTAATGGGGCTCGGCGCCTTTCCCGCATCCGACAAGCACTGGCTCGGCATGCTCGGCATGCATGGCACCTACGAGGCCAACAACGCCATGCATGATTGCGATGTGATGATCTGCATCGGCGCGCGTTTCGACGACCGCATCACCGGCCGCATCGATGCCTTCTCGCCCGGCTCGAAGAAGATCCATGTCGATATCGACCGCTCCTCGATCAACAAGAACGTGCGTGTCGATCTGCCGATCGTCGGCGATTGCGCCCATGTGCTGGCGCAGATGATCGCGGCCTGGCAGGCGAAGCAGCCGAAGCTCGACGAGAAGGCGCTTGCCACCTGGTGGGCGCAAATCGACAAATGGCGCAGCGCGCGATTGCCTGCATTACAAGATGCGCAACGACGTGATCATGCCGCAATATGCGCTGGAGCGGCTTTATGCGCTCACTCGCGGTCACGATGTCTACATCACCACCGAGGTCGGCCAGCATCAGATGTGGGCGGCGCAATTCTTCAAGTTCGAGGAGCCGAACCGCTGGATGACGATCAGGCGGTCTCGGCACCATGGGCTATGGCCTGCCGGCCGCCGTCGGCGTTCAGGTCGCGCATCCGGATTCACTCGTCATCGACATCGCCGGCGAGGCGTCGGTGCTGATGACCATGCAGGAAATGTCGACCGCCGCGCAGTACGACCTGCCGATCAAGATCTTTATCCTGAACAACGAATATATGGGCATGGTGCGCCAATGGCAGGAGCTGCTGCATGGCGGCCGCTACTCGCATTCCTACACCGAGGCGCTGCCCGACTTCGTCAAGCTGGCGGAAGCCTATCAAGGCGTCGGCATCCGGGCGGATAAGCCCTCCGAGCTCGACGACGCCATCAAGGAGATGATCGCGGTGAAGAAGCCGGTGATCTTCGATTGCCGCGTCGACAAGCACGCCAATTGCTTCCCCATGATCCCATCGGGCGAAGCGCATAATCACATGCTGCTGGGCGATGACGTGACCGAGGACGATCTCGAGAACGCCATCACCGAAGAAGGCAAGGTCATGGTGTAGGGATGCCCACTCTCCCCGCGCTCGGCCATGAGATCACGTTGCAGGTCGACTTGGCCACGACGGCCATCGCGCTGATCGCTTTTATCTTCTCGATGTGGCTCGGCTGGCGTCAGTCGCGGCTCGATGTCGAGGAACTGCGGCAGCAGCGCGACACCGACATCATCCATTGGGGCGATTCCTGCTTGGACGTGTGTTGCCAGGCGGAAATGCTGCTCAGGCCGGAATACCAGGCGGTCAGCCAAGAACAGAAATTCGAGCGCAAACGCTTCAAGGTATTGGGCAAGATTTCTGCGGGCATCGATGCCGGGAGACTTTATTTTCCCAACTCGGAAGCCGATAAGCTTGGCCTGCACAAAGAGGGCGCCTTTCGCGGCGTGCGCCATCCCGTTCTCGATATGCTGGTTCAAGTCTACGATTTGTTACGGAGTGTCACCTATAACAGCCCCGAGGATCCGCAACAGCGGCTTGCCATTCGCGAACAAGCCATCGCCTGTAAGCGAGAATTCATTTCCCGCGTCCAGGCCGAGGTCGATCCACGCCGCCGCGCGCATTTTTTGACGAAGGCAATTTGAATGACACACGACAAACCACATTCGAACCTTCCTGGACGTCTTCCTCAGCCTCAGCAGCGATCATGCTGATCGGCTCGCTCGGCGCCATCATGGGCTCCGTGCTGATGTTCCTGCAAGGCACGCTCTATCTCTACGAGGCCTGGCATACGCTGTTCACGCCCGGCAGCATCGGCGGCAAGCAGCTCACCGTGCCCGTGCTCGAGGCGGTCGATAGCTTCCTGTTCGGCATCGTGCTCGACATCTTCGCCTATGGCATCGCCATCGGTTTCGTCTTCTCCTTGCCCGAGGTCGACGACCGCAGACTGCCCGCCTGGATGAAGGTTGCCGGCGTCGGCCAGTTGAAAGAAACGCTGGCCGAAGTCGTTCTCGTCGTCTTGATCGTGATTTTCGCCCGCACCGTGGTCGAGGCCGAAGGCAAGTTCGAATATCACATGCTGGTGCTGCCGATCTCGATTCTGTTCATCGCCGCGGCGCTTCGGCTGATCGATTTCGCCGGCGCCAAGCATGCGGCCGACGAGATTGTCGTGGAGGAGGAGACGAAGAAGTTGCTTCCGCGCGCCGCCGCAAGCACGGGACCAAGCCGTGAGCACCCATCCAGGCTCGGCCTACTCGCTCGACAAGCCCGACCAGACGGTCGAGACCCACACCATGACCGTGCTCGTCGACAACGAGCCAGGCGTGCTGGCCCGCGTCATCGGCCTGTTTTCCGGCCGTGGCTACAATATCGACTCTCTCACCGTGTCGGAGACCGAGCACGAGGCGCATCTCTCCCGCATCACCATCGTCACCTCGGGGCCGCCGATGGTGATCGAGCAGATCCAGCATCAGCTGGAAAAGCTGGTGCCGGTCCACACCGTCACCGACTTGACCGTGGTGGGAAATCCGATCGAGCACGAGCTCGCCATGGTCAAAGTGGCGGGGAAGGGCGCCAAGCTCGCCGAGGCGAAGAAGATCGCGGAATCGTTCCACGCCGAGATGATCGACTCCTCCGACGCGCACGCCATCTTCGAGATCACCGGCGAGCAGGCCAAGATCGAGCAACTGATCGCCGCGCTCCAGCCGCTCGGCCTGGTCGAGGTCGCCCGCACCGGCCTTGCCGCCATCAGCCGCGGGCCGGAGCGGATGTAAACCAAGGGGCGATGGGACTTGCAATATAAGGTGCCGGGCGGCACAAACGCGCCCGAGCACGAAGTGAAGCCGACAAGAGTAGAGGATAGCCGGATATGCGCGTTTATTACGATCGGGATGCCGATCTCAATCTGATCAAGGGGAAGAAGGTCGCCATCATCGGCTATGGCAGCCAGGGCCATGCGCATGCGCTGAATTTGCGCGATTCCGGCGTGAAACAGGTGGCCGTTGGCTTGCGTCCCGGCTCAAAATCCGCCGCCAAGGCCGAGAAGGCCGGCATCAAGGTCATGGACGTGCCGGAGGCCGCCGCCTGGGCCGACGTGGTGATGATGCTGACCCCCGACGAGCTGCAATCCCAGATCTGGGAGCAGGACCTCGGGCCCAACATGAAGCCGGGCTCGGCTTTGTTCTTCGCCCATGGCCTCAACATCCATTTCAATCTGATCGAGCCGCGCCCCGACATGGATGTCTGCATGGTGGCGCCGAAAGGTCCCGGCCACACCGTCCGCGCTGAATATGTCAGGGGCGCCGGCGTTCCCTGCCTCATGGCCATCGCGCAGGACGCCACCGGCAATGCGCACGACCTCACTTTGTCTTATGCGGCGGGTGTGGGCGGCGGCCGCGCCGGGATCATCGAGACCAATTTCCGCGAGGAATGCGAGAGCGATCTGTTCGGCGAGCAGGCCGTGCTGTGCGGCGGTCTGGTCGAGCTGATGCGGAATGGCTACGAGACTTTGGTCGAGGCCGGCTATTCGCCGGAGATGGCTTATTTCGAATGCGTGCATGAGGTGAAGCTGATCGTCGACCTGATCTACGAAGGCGGCATCGCCAACATGAATTACTCGGTGTCCAACACCGCCGAGTACGGCGAGTATGTCTCAGGCCCGCGCGTCGTTAACGCCTCGAGCAAGGCCGCGATGAAGGACGTTCTCGCCGACATCCAGTCCGGGAAATTCGTCAAGGATTGGATGCTGGAGAACAAGGTCAGCCAGACCTCGTTCAGGGCGATGCGCGCCAAATGCGACAATCACGAGATGGAAGTCGTGGGCAAGAAGCTTCGCGACATGATGCCGTGGATCGCCGAGCGCAAGATGGTCGACAAGAGCAAGAATTAGTTTCTTGTCATGCCCGCGAAGGCGGGCATCCAGTAACCACCGTCGCCGGTTTACTGGAATCTCCGCCTTCGCGGGGAATGACACTCGGCAAGGGAAGGTATCATACGTCAATGTCCATCACCCGCTACGCAAAAATCGTCATGAGTCTCGCGCTTGGGCTGTTCTGCCTGCTCGTCGCCTTCGACAATCTCACCGACTACACCACCAACTATCTCTTCGTGCAGCATGTGTTGAGCATGGATACGACCTTCCCCGGCAGCGAGCTCCGCGATCGCGCCATCACCAATCCGACACTTTGGCAATTGGCCTACGGCGCGATCATGTTGGGCGAGGCGGTGACCGGCGCGCTGTTTCTCCTGGGCGCCTATCGTCTATGGCAGGCCCGCGAAAGCTCGGCCGCCGACTTCAATCACGCCAAGAGCGCGACCATTGCCGCCTCGCTGCTCGCCTTCCTCGTCTGGTATTTCGGCTTCATGGTGGTTGCCGGCGAATGGTTCGCCATGTGGGAATCGCAAACCTGGAACGGGCAGGAGTCCGCCTTCCGATTCTACATGACGGTGCTCGCCGTGTTGATCTTCGTCGCGATGCCCGATGGCGATGCAGCGTCCGCGCGCCCCACCCCAAAGCGCCGCCGCACCGACAAATAAGCGGCCGGTCCCGAATCAGGGATTGGCTCTCGACCCTCAACCGGACGACAATTCATGGCGCCGCCGCTTCTGCTTCTGAAAGATATTGCGCTCACCTTCGGCGGCGCGCCTTTGCTTGACGGTGCGACACTGTCCATCAGTCCGGGCGAGCGGCTCTGCCTCGTCGGCAGGAATGGCTCCGGCAAGTCCACGCTACTGAAAATCGCGGACGCCCAGATCGACACCGATTCCGGCAGCCGCTTCGTCCAGCCGTCGACGACCATCCGTTATCTGCCGCAAGATCCCGACCTTACCGGCTTCGCTACCACTTCGGCCTATGTCGAGGCCGGGCTCGCCCCCGGCGACGAGACGCATAACGCCCGCGCCGCACTCGAAAGCTTCGGCCTCACCGGCAATGAAGATCCGGCGAAGCTTTCCGGCGGCGAAGCAAAGCGCGCGGCACTGGCCCGCGTGCTCGCGCCAGAGCCGGACATCCTCTTGCTCGACGAGCCGACCAACCATCTCGATATCGTGGCGATCGAAGACCTGGAGAAGATGCTGCGCGCCGCGCGAGGGGCGATCGTGATGATCAGCCACGACCGGCGCTTTCTGGAGACTTTATCGCGAAGCACGCTGTGGCTCGATCGCGGCAAGACGCGCCTGCTCGACAAGGGCTTCGGCGATTTCGAGGCGTGGCGCGACGGCATCCTCGATGCCGAGGAGCTCGATCGTCACAAGCTCGATCGCCGCATCGTGCAGGAGGAGCATTGGCTGCGCTACGGGGTGAGCGCGCGCCGCAAGCGCAACGTCCGCCGGCTGGAAGGATTGATGCAGCTTCGCGACCGGCGCAAGCGCTCCCGAGCCTTTCGCGCCCAAGGCGGGGTCAAGCTCACCGTGCAGGAGGCGGGCGAAGCCGGCAAGAAGGTCATCGAGGCGAGGGCCATCTCCAAAAGCTACGGCGATCTGCATATCGTGCGGGACTTCAGCATCAAGATCGCCAATGGCGACCGCATCGGCATTGTCGGTCCGAATGGCGCCGGCAAGACCACGTTGATCAATCTGCTGACCGGCGCGATGCAGCCCGATGCCGGCACCGTCAAGCTTGGCGTCAATCTCGAGATCGCGACGCTCGATCAGGGCCGTGAAGGTCTCGATCCCGACATGAGCCTGGCGGCGACGCTGACCGACGGACATGGCGATAGCGTCATCATCGACGGCAAGCCCCGCCACGTGATCGGCTATATGAAGGATTTTCTGTTCAAGCCGGATCAGGCCCGCACGCCCGTCAAGGCGCTGTCGGGCGGCGAGCGCGGGCGGCTGATGCTGGCCTATGCCTTGTCGCGGCCCTCGAACCTTCTGGTGCTCGACGAGCCGACCAACGATCTCGACCTTGAGACGCTCGAGCTGTTGCAGGAGATGCTCGCCTCTTATCCGGGCACGCTGCTTCTCGTCAGTCACGACCGCGACTTTCTCGACCGCACCGTGACCTCGGTCGTTGCCTATGAGGGCGACGGCACCTGGATCGAATATGCCGGCGGCTATTCCGATATGCTGGCGCAGCGCGGGCACGGCGTCCAAGCACTCAACGCGAAGGCGAAGCGGGCCGCGCCGCGTTCGGCGGCGTCTGCGCCTGACGTGAACCGGTCTGCTCCGCGCGAGACCAAGCGCAAGCGCTTGAGCCCGACCGAGCAGCATCTGTTGAAGATTTCCCCGGCGCGTATCGCCTCGCTCAATGAGGAGATTGCCCGCCTCGAGCGCCGTCTCGCCGATCCCGATTTCTACGCCCGCGACCGCGAGGGTTTTGCCGCGATGGGCGCCGAACTCGCCAAGCGCCAAGCCGAGCTTATTGCGGCGGAAGAGGAATGGCTCCGGCTCGAGCTGCTTCGCGAGGAAATTCACGGCGCCTGAGCTTGGCGCGTAACGCTCGTCGTCATGGACTCGATGACAGTTCCATGACGGCGCGGCGCGTAAATCCCGCAAATGTCACACTAATCGCGCGTGGACTTTGCTATGGCTAGAGCCGGGCCAACCGAAAAAGTCCGCCACTGTACGGGAGGGGCGCCATGGGCAAGAAGACCAAGACCGCGATCTATCATCCGCCAAAAGCGAGCATGCCGTATCTCGTGGTGACGGTTTCGCCAGACGGCGTTTCGGCGGTCGCGGTGTCGTCCAAGGACGAGGCGAGGGTGCTCGCGTCCAAGACCACGCGCAAAGTCGAGCTCGAGGATGCGAGGGCGGAAGGCGCGGGCCAGCACGACTCTGAGGACGCGGCGACATAGAGAAATAGATAAAGACGCGGCGCAATCAAAACCAAATCGCCGCGCCTCGAATACGCCACCGATTACGCAGGAAAGACCGTCATATCGTAACGGCGGAGTCTTGAGTGTCGCCGCCCGCCCGTGATCGCGTAAGCCATCAGCCAGATCAGCGGCAACGGTACGAGCGCGCCAACAGCTGCGTAAGAGATCCGGTCGCCGTTTGTCGCCTCCCAATCGAGGTGCAAATTCCGCAAACACTCAGCGTCGCCGGAGCCCTTGCTCTCGACGCAAGCGCGATAGGCTTCCGTTGCGGGGGCCACCGCCAAATGCATGCCGGCATTGCCGGCGGCGATCATCCAGATCACCGAGATCGCAAGTCCCAACCGCAACGAGCCTGACATTTGCAGTTTCCCCATCCTGATGAGGGAAACGCTAGATCGCCCGCATGAAAGACCAGTGACGCTTTGATGGCAGCTCCATAACTGTCCCCACGTGACTTCTTGACGGCCTTCCGTGTAGAAACGTTTGGGGATATCGGAAACGGCGCCGCAACGAGCCGCGCCGATAGAGGGGCATTCCGCCATGATCGGCATCGTCATCGCAATCTTGAGCGTCGTGTTGCCGTTGTTGCATCTCTGGCTGAGCAAGATCCCGATCACGCGCAACAGCCCAATCGTGAGCGGCCGGTTGCCATGAATTGAAATCGACAGGCGAACGACGCTTCCGGGCTTGCCGTAGATATGGTGGCTGCCTTTGACGCGCAGTAGCGTCCAGCCGCGACGCTCGACGAGACGAGTGAACTCACGCCCCGAGAGCGGCTTCATATCGCGATTTCGAGGATCCGCTGCTTGGCGCCCGGCTTCGGCTCAGTGACGTCGACAGACAAACAGCCTTCGATCGCCTCATGCAGGTTACGCATGAGGTCTTCCATCGTCTCGCCTTGGGTGGCGCAGCCGGGAATAGCCGGCACCTCCGCCCAGAAGCCGCCTTCTTCCGCCTCGTGCACGATGGCTTTGATCTTCATTGTCCGGGGCTCCAAACTCAGTCGAACATAAACGCAAGATCCTGGAATTCAAGGGCATGACGAGAACATAGTGTAACAGAGAAAACTTATCCCCGCGCTCAAAACCTCCTTTATCCTTCCCTCAACCTCGTCCTTCTCAAGGGTCGCTTCGCGAGGCGTTCGAGAAGCGGGACGAGTGTCGCGGCGCCCGCGCGCGTCCTTCGCAAGGATGCACCCGGGCAGCGTCGGGGCTCCGCCCGGGACCATTACGAGTCCCTGCCAGGAGCTGGCTGATAGTCAGGCACGTCTTTTCGACGTGCCGCTAGAAAGCGCGGCCCGGCGCTGGAGTGAAAACGCCGCTCATGGCGCGCCGGAAGGCGCCCGCACGTCCGGCAACGGACCTGAACCAACACATGGACACGCCTTTCGGCGCGCCATGAACCCTTGCCTTCAGGCGAGGGGAACTTGAGCAAAGCCCGGGCGCGTGACGCGTCGCGGTGACGATGCAGCGCGCCTTGACCTCATCCTTCAGCTGCCGAAGAGGAGACAGGCTGACGATGCAAGCTCTTGAAAAGACTCTGACGGCCGAAGAGCGCTATCGGCTCTATGCCACAGGACTTCAGCTCTGGCGCGTCTGCCCTAGAGGCAAGTGCCTGCGCGCGCGGGCCTGTAGCGGTGATCCGCGAAGCCTGTTTTCACCGCATCGGCGATTGGGCCAAAGACGTCGTCCGCGCTGCCGAGCTTGAAGCCTCTCGCAACGACCCGCAAGCTCAAGCCCTGCGCGCCGAATTGGCCGAGCAGCGTACGGCGCCTGTGCCTGAACGGAAAGGCCAACCGGACCGAGACTCCCTAGGCTCGATTGTACACGGCATCTCATCGGCTCGCTCGAGCGTCAGCGGCCTTCCCACTTCCATCGCGTGCGGTAGCACGCCTCGTCGGTCCAGCCGGCTTCGCCGCAAGTCTTGTTGAACACATAGCCGTGCGTGATCATGCAGAGATGAATATGCCGGCGCACGGCGTGGCCGGCGTGCATCTTGAAGCGGAACGCCGCTTCCTTTTCGCATTCGGCGAGATAATGACCGGCCTGATCGAACCAGCCGGCTCTTGCCGGCAGGATCAGGCCTGCAATCAAGCTAAGCGCCAAGATGAGTGTGCGTCGCATGACAGCTTGATACTCCAATCGATGACCGCCCGCCAAATCTCTTGCCCTCAATGGCTGGGCCAACTATGTTCCGGCCTCAACAAGGTGATCGATGCAAGACCGTTAGCGAGCAAACTTTGGCGAAAACCGGCGCTTCCGCGCCCGTCGCCGCTCGCGCGCATCTCACCCTGAAACTCCTCCTTAGTCGCCCCTGAGCACCTTAGCTCTTGGCTCATAAGGCCGAGGCGGGCGTTCAGGGGATCGCAACACAAATCCAAGACAATTCAACAGGCTTACCGGTCATGCTAGACTGGGAGCCAAGGATTTTAAGGACGAGATCGATGACTTCCGAACGTAAAGCTTCAGACCGCCGCGCTCCGAAAAGGACCGCGTCGTCATCTTCGACACCACGTTGCGCGACGGCGAGCAATGCCCCGGCGCCACCATGACCTTCAACGAGAAGCTCGAGGTTGCCGAGCTGCTCGACGAGATGGGCGTCGACATCATCGAGGCCGGCTTCCCGATCGCGAGCCAGGGCGATTTCGATTGCGTGCAGGAGATCTCCCGCCGCGCCCAGAATGCGGTGATCTGCGGGCTGGCCCGGGCGCAAATGAAAGACATCGACCTTTGCGCCGAGGCCATCAAGCCGGCGAAGCGCGGCCGCATCCATACTTTCATCGGCACCTCGCCGCTGCATCGGAAATATCAGATGGGCATCGACGAGGCGGAGGTGCTGGAGCGCGTCACCGCTTCAGTGACGCGCGCGCGGAACTATACCGACAATGTCGAATGGTCGGCGATGGACGCCACCCGCACCGAAGCGGATTTCCTCTGTTCGTGCATCGAGGCGGCGATCAAGGCCGGCGCCGGTACCGTCAACATTCCAGACACGGTCGGCTATGCCACGCCGGACGAGTTCGCGTCCCTGATCCGCATGATCTTGGAACGGGTTCCGGGCGCGGATTCGATCATCTTCTCCACCCATTGCCATAACGATCTGGGCTTGGCCGTCGCCAATTCGCTGTCCGGCGTCATTGCCGGCGCGCGCCAGGTCGAATGCGCGGTGAACGGTCTCGGCGAGCGGGCAGGGAACGCAGCACTTGAAGAGATTGTGATGGCGATCCGGACCCGATCCGATGTCATGCCGTACTGGACCGGCATCGACTCGACCATGCTGACCAGGGCCTCGAAGCTCGTTTCACGTGTGACGGCCTTCCCGGTGCAATACAACAAGGCCATCGTCGGCCGGAACGCCTTTGCCCATGAGAGCGGCATCCACCAGGACGGCGTGCTGAAACATGCCGAGACCTTCGAGATCATGACGCCGGAGAGTGTGGGCTCTGAAGGAATCCTCGCTGGTGATGGGCAAGCATTCCGGGCGCCACGCCTTCCGCGAGAAGTTGAAGGAGCTGGGCTACGAGCTTGGCGACAATGCGCTCGAGGATGCGTTCGTGCGCTTCAAGGCTTTGGCGGATCTGAAGAAGCATGTCTATGACGAGGACATCGAGGCGCTGGTCGATCAGGAGATTGCGTCCGCCCATGACCGCATCAAGGTGGTGGCGCTGACCGTGATCGCCGGCACCGGGGGTCCGCAAAAGGCGACCATCACCCTCGACGTCGACGGCAAGCAGGCGACCCATGAGTTGACCGGCGACGGACCCGTGGATGCCATCTTCAAGGCGATCAAGGCCATCATCCCCCATGACGCAAGGTTCCCCCTCTACCAGGTGAGCGCCGTCACCGAAGGCACCGACGCCCAAGCCGAAGTGAGTGTGCGGTTGGAGGCCGACGGCAAGACCGTGACGGGTAGGGGCTCCGACACCGATACCATGGTGGCCTCGGCACGTGCCTATGTCAGCGCCTTGAACAAGCTGCTCGCCCGCGAGGGACGCCGCAAGCCCGAGACCATGCTCGCCTCGTGAACTTATCCTCGGGCTCCGGCGCCATGATAATTTTGCCGGATGTTTGGATGGTTTGCGAAATCCGCAGGGCTTCTTGACCCCCTCCCGGAAGGGGGGCCGCCGCTGCGTCCCAGGCATTGCCCCACGGGCAGAAGCCAGCCGCAAATAAAAGGGCGCTTCCTCAGGAAGCGCCCTTCTCATCTTGCTTCATCGCGAAGCTGGCGCTACCGCTTCTGGCAGGCCGGCGCGTCGGGGTGCTTCTTGCACTTCTCGGCCTTGTCGCCGCCGCCGCCGCCTTCGGCCTGCTTGCCGCCTTGGCCGCCACCACCTTGACCTTGACCGCCTCCTCCGCCGCCACCTTGGCCGGGACCTTTGCGCTTGCCCGGTCCGCCGGGTCCATTGTCGCCGCCTTGGTTGTTGGCTTGTCCGCCGCCGCCCTTCTTACCTTGGGCGCCGTCCGCCCGGCTCGCGTGCGCCGACGCGATTGTCGCGGTCCTTCTTTTTACCCTGGCCGCCGCCCTGACCTTTCGTGGCCTCGTCCTTGTCCGCATTGCGGGCGCCAGTCGGAGGAGCATCGATCGGAGCCTTGGTCTGACCGCCATCGGGCACACCGGCCGCGTTGACCTTATTAGAGTTCTGACCGCCGCCACCACCACCAGGGGTCAAGTCGGCTTTGCCGGCTCCATCGTGCTTGCCGTTCGCGTTCGCTTCATTGCGGTCTCTGTCATTGCGGTCTTTGTCATTCTTGTTGGCGGCCTTGTTGTCGCCTTTGCCGCCAGCACCCTGACCACCGCCTTGCTTGCCGCGGTCCGCCTCGCGATCATTCGCGTTGCCACCTTGACCGGCCTTGCCCTGACCGCCCTGGGCGTCACCTTTGGCTTGGTTCTGCTTGTCGTTGTCGTTCTTGTTGTTATTGTTCTTGTTGTTGTCGTTCTTGCGCGCATCGTTGTCGCCGCCGCCGTTCCGTCTCGGCTTGAACCCATCGGGCCCGACCTCACGCGAAATCGGCACCACCTTGGCCGCGCTCTGGCCCGCGCCCTTCGGCGCATCGCCTTTGAGCGTGGTCCTGAGTTGGGTCTTCTTGATCTTGATCTCTTTCGGCGAACTCGCGAAGCGCCTCGGATCTTTGCGCGGCTGCGCGCCTTTCGCCATGTTCGGTGCGAACACGTTGATGCCGTTGCCTTGCCGCTTGCCGTTCTTGATGATCACGGTCTTGTTGGTGATGTTAGTGACCTTGACGATCTTCTTCACCACGATCGGCCGGTTCGACCACCTTGACCACGCGCTCGCGCGGTATGCCGAAATTGAACACGACACCGGTGCGATACACCGGACGGTAGACGTTGGTGGCGCCGATAAAGGCAATGTTGAGGTCCGCCACCGGCAGCGCATAGTGGTAGATCGTGCGCGAGGTCATGTAGCGCGGCTGCACGAACACCCAAGACTCCGCAACCGGCGGATCGTAATCGACCGGCGCGCCATAGGCGTAGCCGCCGCCCGAGCCGGGTCCGATCGGCGCCCAGCCCGTGTAGTTGTCGCTATAGCGCCAGTTCACCCAAGCCGGCGCCCAAGTGTCGCCGGGAACCCAGAACCAGCCATAGTCCGGGTCATATCCCCAGCGGCCATAGTGGTAGACCGCCCAGGCAAACGGCTCGTAGGAATCCCAGTACCAGCCATACTCGTCGGTATAGACCCAGTGACCGACCGTGTAGGGGCGCCAGCTCTCGCGCACATTGCCGGGCAACCAGACATAGCCGAAGCGCGGATGCCAAACCCACTCACCGTAGGGGTCGAGCGCGTCGTAGAAATAATCGACATCGATGGCTTGCTGTGCCGCAGCGGGGCCGCCGAGATTAGAAATGCCTCCTGGAAGCCGGGGCACTGACAGCGCGGCAGCTAAAGCCACAACCGCGACGAACATCGTCAGCAAACGTCTATAGGTCATCTTGCCCTCCGAATGGCATTTACCGGGCCCCGGCAGTGATCCCGGAATCATTGTCTAGCCGTATTTGCAGTTTGCGGCCAAACGCTGGCAATCCACCGCATTATTGCAAAGTTGTAATGAAGCCACTTTCCATGCTCGTCACGCATTCTTTCGTAACCAAGCCGTTGCCGAGCACGCCGTTTTGACGCAACATGACTTTACTCAGCGGCGGCGTTCAGTGGCTCTTCCGAAGCGAGCCAGTCTTGAGGCGGCGGATGTTCTCGCGCGTAATGGGCTTTGTCTCCACGGACATGGCCATCGATCTCGGCACGGCGAATACGCTCATCTATGTGCCGGGCAGGGGCATTGTCCTCGAAGAGCCTTCGGTCGTTGCCATTGCCCAACGCGAAAACGGCCGCGAGGTCATCGCTGTCGGCCACGAAGCCAAATTGATGCTCGGCCGCACGCCGGACTCGATCGAAACCGTGCAGCCGATGCGCGACGGCGTCATCGCCGACTTTGCCGCCGCCGAGGAAATGATCAAGCATTTCATCCGGCGCGCCCAAGGGCGCCGGCGCTTCGGCAGTCCGCGCATCATGATATGCGTGCCCGCCGGCGCCACCCCGGTCGAGCGCCGCGCGGTCTATGAAGCGGCCCTCGTGGCCGGCGCCCGCCGCGTCTACGTCATCGAGGAACCGGTGGCCGCCGCACTCGGCGCCAATCTTCCGATTTCGGAGCCGCGCGGCTCCATGATCGTCGATATTGGCGGCGGCACCACCGACATCGCCGTCCTCTCGCTCGGCGGCGTGATTTATTCGCACTCGCTCCGCACCGCCGGTCATGCGCTGGACGAGGCGATCATCGACTATATCCGCACCAGGCACCGCCTTCTCATCGGCAGAGCCAGCGCCGAGGCCATCAAGAAAGAGGCGGGAACCGCGATCAACAAGGTCAACGGCACGCATGTCGCTGTCCATATCAAAGGCCGCGATCTTCAGCGCGGGTTTCCCAGCGAGATCAAACTGCAAACGCACGACATCGCCGAAGCCTTGGGCCCGCCGCTGCAGCTGATCATTGACGGCATTCAGCGCGCACTCGCCGATATTCCGCCCGAGCTTGCCGGGGATATCTGCGAGGCCGGCGTCTATCTCACCGGCGGCGGCGCGTTGCTCGACCGCTTGGATACCCGGCTCTCCAACGAAACCGGAATCAAATTCAAGATCGCGGAGGATCCGTTGCGCTGCGTCGTGCGCGGCAGCGGCATCGCGCTCGAAAGAGTTCGATACGTTGGGAGATCTCCTGATCAAGGTGTGATCTGGAACTGACTAAGAGTAGCATTGCGCGTTGGTCGCGCGAGTGAAGCGGGGAAGCGGAGCGCCATAGGGAACGTTCCGCCATAAAGTGATGCGTCGAGCACGCAGCTATTTCGGTCGCACCAGGTCGAAGGCGTCGCGGGATCGCGGCCAGCTTTTCGCTTTCGGTCTCTATTTTATCTGCGTCGTTCTCCTGGTTCTCAGTCGCATCAATCATAGCGTCATCCTCGATGCGCGCGACCATCTCGCCGATTTTGCTGCGCCATTTTTCAGCGCGGCCTCGACTCCGGTCACCGAACTTCGCCACGGCATCGACCGGGCTCGCGGCTATACCGCGATGTTCGGCGAGCTTGATCGACTGAAAGCCGAGAACGAAGGCCTGAAGACCTGGGAATGGCGCGCCAGGCAGCTCGAGCGCAAAGTCGGTCAATTGCAGGCGCTGCTTCATGCGGTCGAGCACACCGGTCTTAATTATGTCAGCGGCAATGTCATCGCCGATGCGCGCGGGCCCTTCACCCGAAGCGTGCTGATCAATCTCGGTCGCGACCAAGGCATGCGGGGCGGCTATGCCGTGCTGAGCGGCGAGGGTTTGGCCGGGCGGATCGTCGATGCAGGCGGCGCCTTGTCTCGGGTGCTTGCTGCTCAACGACCTCAATAGCCGCATTCCGGTTCTGGTCGGACCGGCCGGCGCGCGTGCGTTGGTTTCCGGCGACAATAGCGGTGAGTTGCGATTGGAGTTCCTCGCCGACGGTGCCTCGCTCTATGCCGGCGACGAGGTCTATACCTCGGGCAGCGACGGCGTGCTGCCGCGCGGCTTGCGCGTCGGCATTGTCACCGGCGCGGCCGGTGGCTTCAAAGTCCGGCCCCATGTCGAGTTCAGCAGCCTCGACGCCGTGAGCGTGCTGTTCTTCGATTCACCGGCGCTGGTGAGCGTCGATCCTCCGCGCGCGATTTCGCCGAAGCCGCTATCCGCGGTGCCGACGGCCCTCGACACAGAGGCGGAGGACATCGCTCCGCTATCGACCGCGACGGCGAACACAGCTTCGGAGGCCGGCAGCCAACAATGAACGCGATCGTTCCGGCACTTTCCATTTTGCTTGCCGTGCTGTCGACGTCTTTGCCATTGGGTCTTCCGGCCGACGCCACCTTCATTCTTCCCTTCCTCATGGTCACCATGGTGTTCATCTGGCGCGCGCTGCGTGCCGAGATGCCAGCCTATGCCGCCATGCTGTTCGGTCTTCTCACCGACATCACGACCGGAGGGCCGCTCGGTTATTGGGGTCTGATGGCGCTGCTCGCCGCGAGCGCGGGAGGGCTTGCTCGCCCGTTTGCTCTGCCGGGAAATTTCTACCGGCTTTGGCTTGCCTGGCTGCCATGCATCGCGCTGCTCGCGACGTTCGGCTGGTTGCTGGCTTCGCTGTATTTCTTCCGCTGGATCGATCGCTGGCCATTCATCATCGGAGCGTCGGCATCTTTCGTGCTTTTTCCGGCGCTGCTCTACTGGTTGCGGAAACTGCGTAGCGTGGGGAGAGTGTCGCGCAGCGCGCCGAACTATGGGGCGCCGGCATGAGCAACCCGGAGAGCGATCGAAGCGAACGTTTGCGCTTCTCGCGGCGCGCGGTGCTGATCGGCGCCGGCCAAGCCGCGTTGTTTGGCGTGCTCGGCTGGCGGTTGCGTCAATTGCAGGTGCTCGACACCTCCGGCTATCAGCTTCTCTCCGAAGAAAACCGGCTGAGCGTTCAATTGGTGGCGCCGTCGCGCGGCGCCATCTACGACCGGTTCGGCGTGCCGGTCGCCGAGAACCGGGAGAATCTCCGCGTGCTGATCGTGCCGGCGTTTTGCAAGGACCTCAAATCAACGCTCGATGCATTGTCCCGCATCGTTCCGGTGAAAGATGCCGACCGCGATCGCGTGTTGCGGCACGCAAAGCGCCAGAGCGGCTATCTCCCGATCCTCGTCACCGAGGGCGTTCCCTGGCAGCAATTTGCGCTGCTCAATATATTGAGTCCCGAGTTCCATGGCGTGCGCACTGACAAGGCGCTGAACCGCCTCTACAGCTTTCCCCGCGAGATGGCGCATATCGTCGGCTATATGGGCATGGCCGGGAAGGGCGAGGTCGACGAAGATCCGGTGCTGCGCCTGCCCGGATTCCGCCTCGGCAAGAGCGGTGTCGAGAAGGGTCTCGACCGCGACTTGCGAGGGCTCGCTGGCAGCATCGATTACGAGGTCGATGCGCATGGCCGCATCCTGCGCGAGCTCGGCGTCAAGCCAAGCACGCCGGGGAGGGACGTCGTCCTCACCATCGACCGCGAATTGCAGACCTTCGCCCAAGCCCGGATCGGGGACGATCGCCGTGCTTCTGTGGTCGCGCTCGATGCCATGAACGGCGACGTGTTGGTCATGGCGTCGACGCCGACCTACGATCCGAACGCCATCAGCTTCAATGTCAATGCGAAAGCGTGGGCGGAGATCGCCAATGCGCCCGACGACCCGCTCAATTCCCGCGCCATTCGCGGGCTCTATCCGCCGGGCTCTACCTTCAAGGTGGTGACGGCGCTTGCTGGACTCACGGCGGGGGTCATCAAGCCTGAGGAGCGCATCGTTTGCCGCGGCGGCATGCAGTTCGGTAACCACTTCTTCCATTGCTGGAAGGCCGGCGGTCACGGACCGATCGCGCTTCACGAAGCTATCAGTCACTCTTGCGACAGTTATTTCTACGAGACGGTCAAGCGCCTCGGCATCGACAAGCTAGCCGTGACTGGTCGCGAGCTTGGTCTCGGGCAAGCCTATCAATGTGAACTGGCAGGACTGAAAGAGGGGGTGATGCCGGACACCAAATGGAAGCGCGCAACGCTCGGCCAGCCTTGGTATCCCGGCGAGACCATCTCTTGCGGCATCGGGCAGGGATATGTGCTGGTGACGGCACTCCAGCTTGCTGTGGTCTCGGCGAGCATCGCCTCGGGCAACGCGGTCATGCCACGATTTACGCGCTCGGCCGCCGCGAAAGGACCGGCACCCCTCCACATCGATCCCGTTCACCTTCAATTGGTCCGCGACGGCATGAGCGCGGTCGTGAATGAGGGCGGTACTGGCGCACGGTCCGCGCTGACAATTCCCGGCGTGCTCATGGCCGGCAAGACCGGCACCTCGCAGGCCTTCAGCCATGATGCCAAGCACCCGCCGACAGGCTGGGAGGCCGAGCCGCATTCATTGTTCATCGCCTTCGCGCCGGTCGGCGCCCCGCGCTACGCCATGGCCGCGATCGTCGAGCATGGTGGCTATGGAGCGGCGGCGGCGGCACCAATCGTGCACGACATCATGACGGAGCTGCTCACCCGCGATCCGCTGGCGAAGCCCGTCTTCGTCGCGCGCGAGCGTGACGCGGCGCCTCCATCAAATCGGCAGGCGCTGCTATGAGGATGATTTTCGGCGACGCCCTCGATCTCGCCCGGCCCGCACTCGGCAAGAAATTGCTTCGGCTCAACTGGCCGTTCCTGCTGCTGATTACCGCCATCACCGGCATCGGCGTCGCAGCCCTTTATTCGGTGGCCGGCGGTTCGCTCGATCCGTGGGCGAGCCGGCATGTGGTTCGCTATTGCATCGGACTCGGCATTCTGTTCGCCGTTGCGCTCATCGACATTAAGTGGCTGATACGTTTGGCGTATCCGACCTATCTGATCGCGCTCTTATTGCTTGCCGCAGTGCCGTTCTGGGGCGTCGAGAGTGGCGGCGCGCAACGCTGGCTCGGCGTTGGCGAGACGAGCTTCCAGCCCTCGGAACTGATGAAGGTCGCGCTCGTGCTGGCGATCGCGCGTTACTATCAATGGCTGCCGCCGGAGAAAGTCTCGCGCCCGCATTGGCTGATCGTGCCGCTGCTGATGATCGCCACGCCCATTTTGCTGGCGCTCGATCAGCCCGATCTCGGCACAGCGGCCTTGTTTGGTATCATCGGCTTCGGACTGTTGTTTCTTGCCGGCGTGAGCTGGTTCTATTTCATCGCCGGCGCGGCGGGCGTGATCGCGGCGCTGCCGCATGTCTGGGAGCGGCTGCACGATTATCAGCGCGAGCGTGTTCTCACTTTCATCGATCCGGAGCGCGACCCGCTCGGCTCCGGCTATCACATTCTTCAATCGAAGATCGCGATCGGCTCCGGCGGCGTGGCCGGCAAGGGCTTCATGCAAGGCACGCAAGCGCAGCTGAATTTCCTGCCCGAGAAGCACACCGATTTCATCTTCACCATGTTCGCCGAGGAGATGGGTTTTCTCGGCGCCATGCTTCTGCTCTCCCTCTATCTTCTTGCGCTGGTCTTCATTGCCTATATGGCGCTCCGATGCAGGAGCACGTTCGCGCGTTTGGTTGCGGCGGGCATGGGTCTTTCGCTGTTCGCCTATGTCTTTATCAATGTGGCGATGGTGACCGGGCTGGTTCCGGTCGTGGGCGTGCCGCTGCCGCTGGTGTCTTACGGCGGCACCTCGATGCTGACCATGATGGTGGCGCTCGGCCTCGTGCTCAACGCCCATGTCAATAAGGCGACGCGCATCGCCCGCGAGGAGATTGGGCTGTTTTGGTAAGGCCGCCCCGGCTTTCACCAGCGTGAAAATGCCCTCGCAACTTTGCTAGACATCGCGCGCTTGGCGGTCTAAGGGAGCGTCTCTCTAAAGCGAAATCCGCTAGGATTGCCGCCTCACTCGCTTTAGGTCCCTAGCTTTGACGCATGATTTTGGCCGAAAAGTCTTCGACTTTCGGCGCCATGCCCAAAGGGCGCATAGCTCAGGTGGTAGAGCAGCTGACTCTTAATCAGCGGGTCGTAGGTTCGAGTCCTCTCCCCACCACAGTGACGGTAGGTCGGTCGCCTCCTGTCCGCCTCGCGGCGGACGGCCATGTTTCTCGGCATAAAACCTCCCACCGAAATTCCACGCTGCGCACGATGAGAACCGCAGCCCAAACTGCAAAGAAGCCTCCTGCGCTCGTTCCCAGCGTCACAACGCGCCGGTATTGGTGGGTGCGGAGTTGCGCTTCAATACGTCGCGTCAATCGCCGGAAAATCGTCGGCGACGCCCTCTATGCCGTTAATATAAAAGGTGTATTTTTCGCTTTCCGCACGACCAAAACACTCCAAAGGCTAAAATCCAAAATTCGTAGAAACACGGATACTGAAATCATAAGGCGCTCAGCATCTCCGCAAAAAGCTAAAAGGAGACTTTTTCGCCTGTCGTGGCGTAGCCGGATCCTCGTAGAAATTAGCTCCTGGGAACAAACCCTCGTCGCTCATATTTCTGGCGGGCGATCGGAATAGGTCAGGCTGCCACGTTCCTCAACTTCTCCAACCAAAGTTCTGAGCGCTCCTTCGTTGGCGAGATCAACTCAAGCTTGCGATGAGGCAACTTCCATCTATGCGACGAAGTCGAAGTCACCCTTTGCTGACAAGCGTTCCAGCCTTGAAAGTGTACGAGATCCGCCGGATCGTTTCCGCCTGCACCATCCGCATCATAAGACAGCACACCAGTTGCGCGATGGTAGATCAGCGCTGCGACGTCCCGCCGTGAGGCCAGTTAAATCGGTGCTGAGGAAGAAGTCGTCCGGACCGAGATCCTCCACTGCATCCGAGTTGAAGTCGATCGCGATTTTGTCAACGTGACTGCGGAAATCCGTGATCGTGTCGGACCCCTGACCCAGGATGCGCAAACACGAAAGTGTCGCGCCCCATGCCTCCGAAAAGGATATCTGAGCCGTGGCCGCCATTCAGCACATCGTTGCCATTGCCGCCGGTTAGAACATCGTCGCCGAGTCCACCGTCGAGATTGTCCTTGCCGTTGCCGCCCAAAAGATCGTCATTGCCGTCGGAACCAGAAATGTTGTCTTTGCCCCTGCCGCCGGAGAGCCTGTCGTCTCCATCGCCGCCATTGAGCGTGTCGTCTCCGTTCATGCCGTTAAGCTGATCATCCCCACCATTACCATGAGCACATTGCCCTTGTTATCGCCACCAAGGTCGTCATCCTGCACGGAGCCGGACAGATTTTGAACGCCTTTGAGTTGGTGGTGAATACCAAACGTATCGGTGGCCATTCCTTTGAACAAACTTGCCGTCACTCCGCCAACGCCAGTTTCGCCGCTATAATCGGCCGTGTCGATCATCAGCTTCGAATGAGTGGCTGCCCAAAACCTCGAGGAGATCGTCGAGCGAAGGTGGACCATCGCTGCTTGGATCCAGCGCTTTAGAAAGACCGTCCAAAGCCTGGTGGACATCGAGATTGCCAAAATCGAGGACTGTCACAATCACAATCGAAGACTGCGCGATAGCTATTTTTTCCAGAGTTCCGTGAATCTCGCCTTCAGCATCGATGCTGAACTCGCCCGACAACACCATCGAGTCGCCAAACTCATTGAAGAACGTGATCGTATCTGGACCATCGCCGATTTGGTGCGTAATCGTGACGCCCGCTTCCTGCATTCTGGAGAGCTCAAAAGCCAGTTGATCCTGAAGTCTTCCGAGAGAGTTACTGTTGCCATAGCGAAATTGCTCCCTGTAGTTCATGGCCGGTCCCGCGACTTGGTCCAAGTCGCGCGGCTCTAGCTGATGTTGAACGACGTAGGGCGAAGGCTAGTGGCGGCGGCCTGCTGGGGCGTTAAACCGCTGCAGCAAATTGGCAGCTTTTCGTTAGCCAATAAAGTTGGGGGGGCTTAAACCCTGAACCTCAATATTGGGTTCGTTTTGTAAATCGGCCCCTCATGGTGAACTACCGTTTCAGCTGGCCTTTCGATGAGGGGCGGGGTTTTTGCTGCTTAAGCCTGACGCCTGCTCCGTTGTGGTCCTCTACCGGCATGAACTCGATGCCAGCAGACTCGAGAGCCGTCTGAATCTTCCACATCGTCTCCGCTGAGCCTCTAATTTTGGTGGGAGCAAACCCTCAGAGAGGCTTTCATGCGTGAAATCGCGTTGTTGAAAGGTGAAACGACCAGGTACTGCCGGGAATAAGGGTGCGCCTCATTAGTTTGTGGCCAAGCATTGAATGCGGCACCCTTGCCGATACTTTGGAAGAAATCACCGACCTCCACGAGATGATAGCCGCGATAATCCGTTCGGCGCT
>CAVXQX010000019.1:0-113466 GCA_963764005.1 uncultured Alphaproteobacteria bacterium
CTAAGCCGCTTTGCACTCTTTCATGGCGGCCACGGCCTTCTCAGCGGCCTCCTTAGATTTATACTTTCCCATCATTTTCATGCCTGGTTGCCATCTTGGGCACCACCGAGCATGTCTTGGTAGCGGGATGAAGCCCACAAAGTATGTCCCGGCGGTCAAGGCCAAAGCGGGCGTGACGAACGCGCCAATCAGGACGGCTGCGACTATATGCTTCCTCATTCTTGTCAGCGCCGTACTTAGATCGTGCACCGTCGGCCAATCGGCGTTGTCGTAGACGGCCACCAGCCATAACGGGGAATAGCCCGGGTCGCCGGGAAGCGTAGCCGGACGTTGCGAGTTTGCGAGAGCCGGGCTCGGCGCGGAACCCGGACCACCGTTCGGCTGGCCGGGATTGATATTGAAGGTCACGTAAATAGGCGACAGCGGAACGTGTTAATTTCCGCTACTGACCCATAGCCGACAAGCGAAGCGTCTTGGTGGCGAGTGAACGTGTTGTCGCCGTGTGCGCCGTAACTTCGCTCTTACGCGCCATCCGGCCTTGATGAATTTAGCGATCTCGTCAACGAAGAGGCGTGTCTTAGTAGGTATCAGGCGACCAGGTGGCAGGATGGCATAGACCCCACCATCTCCCTTCCCGCGCCATCCGGGCAATACCTCGACAAGCTTTCCAGCACGCATCGCCGGGCCCGCCAGCCAGTCAGGCGTAAGGGTAATGCCCGCACCCTCTATAGCCGCCATAAGCACTACTTCCGAATTATCGGCTGTGAGAGGACCGGCTGGACGTACCGTCTTGCGCCAAGACTTAGCGTCAACTCTTTTTTCATTTTGCCCTCGCAAAAGACACGCTCGTTTCTACAGCCCAAGTTAGGCGCTCTGCCTGATGGCAATAATGCGGATTTTGCTGGTGTCAGTCTTGAAGCGCAACCAGAACACTCCAAGCTTAGAAACACGGCCTAAGCCGTATCGCGCATGTCAGCTCATGGCACTGAGCGGACAACCCGCCACGTCGCTGTAACGTTAGCTACTGCTCAAAGCGGACGTACCCGAGTTTGCCATGTGATGATGCTGCTGTCGCGACGAATGGCTATTCCGCGATCGGCCCCAAAAGCAGACATCCCTGAGGACCCTGCTTATGTCGCAGAATGACCCATAGCGGACATATCGCGCCCCATGGATGCCGCGCTCTCCCGCAGCGAGATGCACTCGTGGCCAAAAGTTGTGCTATCAGAGCCTGCTGAAAAAAAGGAGAAGCTGATGGCCAAAACTATTGCCACGAGAAAACGCATTGTTCGTCGTGATTGGACCCGTGCTGATGTGAAAGAACTGAGACAGCACTCAAGAGACAAAACGCCCGTCAAAACCATCTCTAGAGCACTCAAGCGTACCCCGGGTGCCCTCAGACAAAAGGCCCGTGTGCTCGGAATCCCGCTCGGCCACCGCCGCCCCAAAAGAAGGCGAGCGTGAGCAGCTAACCGTCTGACGCCTCGGCAAGAGCCCCGCGTGGGCATCGTGGGCTTCACCGTCGAGGGTGACAGCCCCCATTCACCGGCGTGTCCGCTTCTGACACTTCTGCGGCATCCAGGCGGCGCGGTGCAATGTCCGAAGTTCACTCAGAAGTAGACATCTTGCGCATCCTCGCACGCTCAGGAGGACGCGCATCCTGCCTCTATGCCGGCTCGGCGGCGTCGGCGTGTGTCCAAGTCCAGCTCGCCAGATCAGTCTAAGGAGGCAAGAGCCCCTGCCTTACGTAGCTCCGTCCTCAATCTTGATGGGGAAAGATACCAGATGACTCCTTTGCGCACGCCAGCGTCCGTGTAATGAAACATGAAAATCACCCCACCGTTTTTTTCGACAAAGGTGTCTGACGATCCCTTTAGATAGTTCGAGAACGTGTTGGCTAAGCTAAACCGAGCGCGGGGTGGAATTGTCCGCACAACTTCGTCCGTCGAATGTTCACTCAGACCAAGAGTGAGTTCCAGGTTACCGGCCTTCCTATCGGGGATAAGAACCGCCTGCACATCGGTCAGGGACCGGTCTGATGTGTTTTCACCGTCGAGAAGGAAGCCAGTCACAGTCGCACCTTGTTCTTCGCGCGACAACGCGAACAGCGATGGGCCGCCTTTTTGATCAAAGAGCCACACCACGTCACTTCGCGATCCTTCCTTCGACGGAGACTTCGCGGAGGGGGTGGAGCTTGTAGTGCTTACACTTGAGGGCGGGTCGGATGCCAAGGGCGGAATGACGGCGGCAGCAATGGTTCGAGTTCTAGTCCCTTTTTTGACGTTCGCCGTGTCACGAATTTCTCCAAATCGGAAGTTTTGGGAAGCGGTTTGCCGGAGGAAAGGACGCAAAGCCCTTTCCTTTGCTCTGGTCCAACAACATTGATAGCCGATAAGCAACCGAATGCGCTGCACGCGCGGCGGCAGGTTCGACAAAGGGTGCAATCAACAATCCGGCGAAAAGCACGGCGATCGAAATCGCCGTCGAGCAGCAGGCGACCAACTTTCGACATCGATCCGTGACAATTGATCTATTCGTCGCGATGCCGCAATTCATTGCGTGAGCCAGGGCAATGACGATGACAAAGGCATTCACCCCAGCCATCGCAAAGAGCCAGATATAAAAAACGTCGGCCACTTTCCCCCCAAGCCAACAATGATAATCATAGTGGAAAGGTTAATTGGAAGTTAGCACACGACCGCGAAGCGCTTGCGCTCGACGCATCTCCTCAACGAGTTTTGCCGCGGCTAGACGAGAAGCGCGTTCGTCGGCTATTGGCACTTAGCGGACCCAGTCGATGGGTCGCTGCAACGTCAGCTACTGACCCAAAGGGGACATTCGCGAATCGCCGTCAGTGGCGGGCTAAAGTCTCTTTTGCGCGGCGGAACCGCGCCTCATGACGCTCTAGGGGGTGGAGTTCGGGTGAAGTCTCGCCGGGCCGGCGTGACTGCGGTGGCGTAGCTTCCGAAATTTCACGCGCTGCAAAAAACGCGGCAGGGTGAAGGTTGCCGGGTAGCACAGCGCAAAATCGAGTAGCATGGCGTGCAAAGGGGGCGCACCCATGAGAACAGCGTTCGCCCTAGGATTGGCAGTTAGCATCGCTGCTTTTGTGGCGGGGTGCTCTGTTGCGCCGGTGACGCAGCCCTTGGCGGTTGGTCCTGACACCTACATGGTGTCGTCGCGTACATCCAGGGGCGGCACTGATGCTGCGAGAGAAGCTGCGGTCAAGGCGGCGAGCCAACAATGTGCTCGGCTCTCTAAGCAACTGCGTCTCGTGAGCAGTGATACCAATTTCGGCTCCAACGAGGACCAAGGAGTTGTCAATTTGAAATTCCGTTGCCTCGCGGCAGACGACCCCGAATTGCACAGACCGAGCGTTCAGTCCTCCCCTGATGTTGTGATTAAAAACACGCATGCTGCTCGCTAAGCCGCGCGAAGGATCGACTTAAGCTATTGCTCAATTGCGCTATTTGCCGGTGCTTCGCTGTCTGCTGGTGGAGTTGTTGGTAGAACGGTCACTCTTGTAAGAGTGTAGTCAATAACAACGCCTTAGATTTCTCATGCTGAGTTGTGCCGCGCAGTAGCTAAGCGTGCGCTCTGGTTCACCAATTTTGCCATGACGGTGTTGGCCCATGATCCCTGATACCGTCCTATATCGTGTGGTTGGTTTGCAATTTGGTTTGCAAACTCTCTTCACGGGCGATGTCCGCTTACCCCACCAGAGCGGACGAACTCGACAAGAGGCAATACGTCCGCTTATGACCCAAAGCGGACATTTACGGAGCGCTTTCGAAGCCGAAGATGCGTTTCCAGTCGTTCTTCATGCTGATCACGGTCCAGCCGTCCTTCTTGGCCTCGTCGAACAGCTCTTGGGTGAACGTGCCTACCTTGGTGTCGGGAAGGCCCTCGGCTGGCCCATAGGCATATTCGCGCGTCGGGTCGTCGTGGAGGACGAGCATTTCGAGCCGCGCGCCGTCGCCGGCCCCGGTGTATTCCAGCATCTGCTGATCGCCGGGCGAGTTGCCAAACGCGGCAACAGGACGACGCCCGATCATCAAGTGAATGCCCTGCGGCTTACCGGCGTCATTGTCGTTGAGGAGGAGCTTCGGGTCCTTGGTCAAGATCGGCTTGCCGTCTTTGTCATAGCTGTACGAAGTGCCGCCCATGGTGCCTACCACCTGTTCCGGCGGGATGCCGTAGACGCGCTCGGAATAAACACGCACGAAATCCTGGCCGCCACCGGTGACGATGTAAGTTTTGAAGCCGTTGGCTCGCAGGTAGCTCAGCACCTCCTGCATCGGCTGGTAGGTGAGTTCGGTGTAGGGCCGCTTCCAGCGCCCGTCTTTGGCCGTTGCGATCCACTTCTCGACTTCTGCGTTGAAATCGTCCACCGTCATGCCAGTGAGCGTGGCGTAGAGAATTTTTTCGAGGTCCGCCGTTGAGAGCTTTGCCATTGCCTCGCGGTCGCCGGACATCACCGTCTTAAAGGGCTCGACATTGGCCAGTTCCGGCTTGGCCTTGACCAGGGCCGGGACCCGCTCCAGGCAGTACTCCACCTGGGTGTACATCGGATGCTCGACCCACAGCGTCCCATCCTGATCGAAGGTAGCGATCCGCTCCTCGGGCGGCACGAAGTCCGGGCTCGACTGATCGGTCGTGGCCTTCACGAAATTCACGATTGCTTGCTTTGCCGGACCGTCATTCCATGAGGGCAACGGGTCTGACTGCGCCGATGCGGCTGTGGGAAGGAGCAGGCCAAACGTGACGGCCAGCGCGGCCAGCGATGCGATCAAGCTGCGCCGAGTGATGTTTGGGGCAGAAACGTTCGGTGCCGACACTTTCCTATGGGCTTCATGGCTTCAACTCCCACGCCTTGAGTTCCTTCCGAGCCGTCCCGAAGTTGCCGAGTTGGTAGACCGACGCGGACGCTGGCGAGAACGTGAATACATCAAACGGTTCGGCAAGCATCTCCTTGAGGTAATCCTGTGGTGCGATGCCGATGGTGACGTGCGGATTGAACTTCTTGCCGGTTGCTTCTGGGACGAACGCCGCGACGTAGTCGATGGTCGGCTGGTTGATCTCAGGGTCCTCCGGCGTGGTGACGTACGCGGCGGCGGTCCCGGTTTTCTCCGTGAAAGGTGCAACGGCGTCGATCAGTTCTTGCTGCAACCTCAGAAGATCGTCTGTCGGCTCGACCACGATGCCCCCAAGGCCAATGTCCTTCCAGGGAATGTAGTAGTACTTGAACGCCTTCAGCTTCCAGCTGGTGACCTTCTCGTCGGCCAGGACCTTACCTGCCGCAGCGTAGACTTTATCGAGGTCTGCCGTGCGGACGTACCGCTGCAGGATCGAGATGTGTGGATGGTGCGTCGCATCCAGACGGAAGCCCTTCGGGAAGACCTTGAGCAAACGAGCGTTCGCGCTCTCCGCGTGCTGGATCATCGTTGCATCCGGTTCCAGCGCGATGTCGATGGCCGTGACTGGGTTTTCCTGCGCACCAGATGCCCCTGCATAGCCGAGCAGCGCTCCGAGGCCGATCAAAAGCGCGGCCAAGACGTTCAAATATCTATCCATCAAAGATCTCCTAATTCGGCGCTGGGCAGACCTGCGGCCCTTGGGACCTTGCAGGCGTCAAGCAGCGGGCCTCATTAATCTCGATCAAATGCGCCGAGTGGCCGCATCATATCGGCTCTGAGGTGGGAGTTCGAAGGGCGCACGCAGGTGAATTGTTTCGTCGTCTTTCCGAGAGTTGATAACCTTGAAACCTGGGTCATTTGCATCCTCCGCGGATTGGTAGTCGTCGCCCTGGATTGCAACCGCCGGACTCTATCCAGGACGACTGGGCAAAATTGCGTTGCGAGGGAAATTGCCGCAGCATTGTGCTGAGCCCGCACAGGCGAAAGAGCTAGCCTCTTCATTCCTGGCGCGCTTGATATTTTGCGTCAGGCGAGGAGAGGCACCTTTGTGACATCTGCGTCCTTCACCAGAGCCACGGGAATGGGTCCCCTTCCCCGACTCCTCGAGAGGGCCGAGGGCACGCGGGCCCTCGAGCGCGTGTTTCGCGCGGAAGGCCTTCCGCTGTCACTCGCTCACGATCAAAGCGGCAAGATTCCGCTGCGCTGTCTGATGGGATTGATGGAGAGGGCCGCCCGCGAAATGGGCGACGAGCTCTTCGGCTTTAACTTGGGCTACGCCATGCAGCCGGAAGATTACGGGCCGGTGGCCGCCTATATGGCCTCTGCACCTGATTTGCGGACCGTGATCCGGCGCTCGATCCGTTCGGTGCGCTATCATGCCTCCGGTTGCGAGTTCAGCCTCGAAGTTTCCGGACGGTTTGCCCACTGGGGATTTCGCGCGCTCGAGCCGATCAGCTTCGGGCGCAGACACCATGCCGAGCACGTCGTCTACCCAGTGATCCAGGCCATGCGCCGCTATCTTGGCCCCAACTGGTCGCCGGCCTGCGTTGAAGTCGAAGCCGGCCGCCCCGCAGGTTCGCAAAAGGTCGAGGACCTGCTCGGCGCGCCCGTAGTGTTTGGCGCTGCCACCAACGCGGTCGTGTTCGACGCCAGCCTGCTTGAGCGCCCGATCTTGCGCCGGATTCCGCTCAAGGACCTGGTCACGTGGAGCGATCTCCGCCGCATCGTGATGCAGAGGCCGCCGCGGACGAGCATCGAGGCGGCTCGGGAAATCGTCCGGTTGCGTCTGTTTGAATCGACCGTCGATATCGAGGGCGCGGCAAAACTGCTCGGTCTCGCCTCGCGGACGCTGCAACGGCAGTTGGCCGAGGAGAATCTCACCTATCGTGACATCGTGCAGAAAATGCGGATGGAACGCGCCGTCGATCTCCTGCGCGAGAGTTTCGAGACCATCACTTCCATCGCCTATTCACTCGGCTACAGCGATGTCGCGAGCTTTACCCGGGCCTTTCGGCAATGGACGGGCCTCCCGCCAAGCCATTACCGGCGGGCCAGCGCGGACTTCCACCGCCCGTGACGTCGCGTTTGCCATTGGCGTGAAATATCAAGTATTCGGCCGCTCCAGCGGTTATGGGAATTTACCGATATTGGCCGTTGGCGAACAAACCTCGGCAGAGATATCCAATCTTCGCTACAGTGCGCCTCAGCTTCCGACAGGTCTATGGAACTGCTCGGCGGCTCAGCCGAGGCGTTGGTCGATCTTAGGAGAGTCACATGTCACAACCGGTTTCGCTGTTGGACGCTCAATCGTTGCTGGGCCGATTCGACATCGCGGCGGACGATCTGAAGCTGCTGGAAAAATGTGGGGAGATCCTGGGAGCCGGCACCATCGACCGCGTCGTCGACCAGTTTTACCAATGGTTGCCGCAGCAACCCGAGTTCAACGTGTTCTTCAGCAGTCAGGATACTGTGGATCGCGTCAGCAAGCTGCAAAAGGCCTATTGGGCCGCCTTCTTCAGCGGCGTGGTTGACCAGCGCTATATCGACTACCGCGTCCGCATCGGTGAGATTCACGCCCAACGCGACCTCCCGAGCCTGATCTACTTCGCCGCGGTGCTCCGCTTCCAGCTCCTGTTCATGGAAGAGCTGCAAGCCAGCGGACTTGGCAAGGACCGGCTGTTGCCAGCAACGCGGGCGTTTACCAAGCTGCTGGCGCTCGACACCTATGTGATCAGTGATCAGATCGCGCAATTTGCCAAGCGGCGTGTCTCCGAAAGTGGCAAGGCCATGCTGGAAATGTCGACGCCGGTCACGTCGATCTGGGAGGGGATTCTGCTGCTTCCTCTGGTGGGCATCGTGGACTCCCAGCGCACCCAGGACATCATGGAGAAGGTCCTGTCGCGCATTTCGGAGAGCCAGGCGCGCGTCTTCGTCATGGATATCAGCGGCGTCGTCACCGTGGACACGGGTGTCGCCAACAACTTCATCAGGATCACGCAGGCCACAAGGCTGATGGGCTGCGAGTCCATCATCTCCGGGATCTCGCCAAACGTCGCGCGAACGCTCGTCGAACTCGGCGCGAATGTCGGCGAGGTGCGCACCACGGCGACGCTCCGCGACGCGCTGCAGCTCGCCCTCGCCGCCATCAAGCCCCTGATGCGCGACGGTCGCGCGGCCGCCGATGGCCATGCCGAAGCCGCGCAACGTTGATCCGCCACGACAGCCCTAACCCCCTCACGGAGGCAGCATGCCCGGGGCTCACTTCGTTCTCACCCGCGTTCGCAAGACCCTTGTCGTCACGCTTCAGAACGCCGCTGACGCGAGCACGCTCAGCGCGGCGTCGCAGGCGCTCATGGACGAGCTGGGGCAACACGGCGCCGAGGGGGTCGTGTTCGAGGTCTCCGGATGTGAATTGATCGATCTCGACGAATTCTCCAGCTTGCGGAAGCTGGTCGAGGCGGTGGAATGGCTTGGCGTCAGCAGCGTGGTGGCGGGTTTGCGGCCGGGCATCGTTGCCTACCTCGCATTGGCGGGCGCATCGACCGGCGGCCTCCGTACCTCGCTCAATCTCGAGCAAGCCCTGCTCGACGTCGGGTCAACCGGAGTTCGCAGGCGCCAATGACCCGAACCACCCTCGGCCGATTCGACATTCTGGCGGACGCCGATTTGAGTGTCGCGGTACTCAATCTCCAGTCGAATCCGCGGTTGCGCAACGCCTTCAGTGCCACCGATGTGGCCATGATCGCCACGGTGGCCTCCGAATTTGGACGCAACATTCTCAAATACGGCGGCGCCCGGGGCTACCTCCTCGTAACCTGGATCGAGGACGATGCGTCCGGCGACGGCGCCGTCGAGATTCAAGCGGTCGACTACGGTCCGGGATTCATCGATGTACAGACCGCCATCAAGGATGGCTACTCTACGGGTGGAACCCTAGGCTTGGGCCTTCCGGGTGCCGGACGCATTATGGATTCACTTGAGATCGAGTCCCAGCCTGGCCACGGCGCTACCGTGACGGCCAAGAAATGGGTGAGGCCCCTTGCAAGATCGAATCGAGACCGGTGAGTATGTCCGTCCTTGCGATGGTGAGACATTGTCCGGTGATGCCGTGGTGGTGCATGCAGACGATTCCGGCGTCTTCGTCGCCGTGATCGATGCTCTCGGTCATGGTCCGAACGCGCACGAGCTCGCGATGCAGCTCAGCGGGCTATTGTCCAAATGGCTGTCCTTCGTGTCTGTGCCCAACCCCGATGGCGCGCTTGGCGTGCTGCATGAGTCTGCGCGCGGCACGCGCGGCGCCGTCGCCGCGGTGGCTTGGCTCGACAGCCGCACGCTCGAGGGGAGCGTCGCGGGCATTGGCAACGTCAAGTGCCGATTGTTCGGCAGCGTCGCTAGAACGGTCGAGTTCCGGGAGGGCGTGCTCGGCTCCCGCATGCGACCGCCGATTTCGACCTCTTTCGCTCTGGGGCCGGCCGATGTGCTGCTCTTGTTTTCCGACGGCGTGACCGGCCGCTTCGGTGTCAATGAATATCCGAGCCTTACGCTGGACCGGCCCCGGCGATCGCTGCGAATATCGTGCAGCGCTTCGGGAAGGGTATGGACGATGCTTCTTGCGCGGTGATGCGATGCAGATGGTAACCGTTGGAACGTTGACCCTGAGCGGCGAGGCCGGTGTTCTCGCTATGCGGCGCAAGCTGCTCGCTGCCGCGGAACGCCTCGGCCTGAGCACCGGCAAAGCGACCCGGCTTGCCGCGGCGGCCTCCGACTACGCCAAGGAAGTGACGCGTAAGGCTCCTCTCGAGGTCCGCGTGCTGCTGTCCGGATCGATGCAGGCCGAAGAGCTCTGCATCGACTTCCTCTCGACCCATCGGGCGAATGACGCGGTGTTGAGCCTAGGCTTCGCGCGGGTCGAGCCCTTGATCGATGGCGCACGAGGCGGCTGTCGCGCCTATTGCCCGATGGGCGCGATTGCCATGACCGACCCCGCGGTCTCGTGGTGCCAGACCATGATCGCCGAGCAAGGCGTCGAGGAGCTGGTCGAGGCGCTGCACGCGAACAACGAGGCCCTGCAAGCGGCGAAGGAGGCGGAGGAGGGCGCACGCGCCCGACTGTCGCTGTTGCTCGGCGCCGCTCCTGTCGTGGTCTACAGCTTTCGGGCGAGCGGCGATTTCGCCCCTACCTTTGTCAGTGGCAGCATTCAGGGCATGCTGGGCTACCGGACCGAAGAGTATTTGGAGAACGCGGATTTCTGGCGGTCATGCGTGCATCCCGACGACCTTGCCGCAGTCGAGGCCGAGCAGGTGGAGCTGTTCAACACCGGGCAGCACTTGGCCGAATATCGCTTCCGCAAGAAGGACGGCTCTTATTGCTGGGTCAGCGACGAGCAGCATCTCACGCGCGACCCGGAGGGGCGCCCAAGCGAGGTCGTCGGCTCGTGGAGTGACATCGATGTTCGCAAGGCTGCGGAGCAAGCCTTCCATGCGGCCCAGGCCGAGTTGGAAAAGGCCAACGAAGCGAAGAGCGCGTTTCTGGCGAATATGAGCCACGAAATCCGGACGCCAATGAACGCCGTCATCGGGCTCTCGCATCTCGCGTTGAAGACCGATCCCTCGCCGCGCCTTCGCGACTATCTCGTCAAGATCAGGAGCTCAGGCCAACACCTCCTCGGCATCATCAACGAGATCCTTGATTTCTCGAAGATCGAGGCCGGCAAATTGTCGGTCGAGAGCATCGAATTCAATCTGGATAAGGTGCTGGAAAATGTCTCCAACCTTGTTGCCGAGAAGGCGTCGGCCAAGGATTTGGAGCTGATTTTCGATGTCGAGCCCTCGGTCTTCGCGACGCATCTCAGAGGCGATCCGTTGCGGCTCGGGCAAATCCTCATCAATTTCTGCAACAACGCGGTCAAGTTCACCGAGAAGGGCGAGGTTGTCATCAAGGCTCGAGTTCTCGAGGACGAGCGGGGACAGTCAGCTGCTCGAGTTTTCGGTAAGCGACTCCGGTATCGGCATGAGCGAGGCGCAGATCGGACGTCTGTTCCAAGCCTTCGAGCAGGCCGATACGTCGACGACGCGCAAATATGGCGGCACCGGGCTTGGCCTCGCCATCTCCAAGCGGCTGGCTGAGTTGATGGGTGGCGATGTCGGGGTCACCAGCGAGGTCGGCAAGGGGAGCACATTTTGGTTTACCGCTCGCCTCGGCAAAGGGGCCGCGGCGCCGCGTCCAAGCTTGCTCCGATCCGACCTCCGCGACCGTCGCGTGTTGATCATCGACGACAATTCCTCCGCGCGCACGGTGCTGTCGAACATGCTGCGTAACATGGCCTTCATCGCCGACGAGGCAGCCTCGGGCGAGGAGGGCATCGAGATGGTGCGTCAAGGGGCCAAGCGCGGCGAGCCCTACGAGATCGTCTTCGTCGACTGGCAAATGCCGAGGCTCGATGGCATCGAGACCAGCAGGCGCATTCTCGAGTTGGCGGAACTCTCGCCGCCGCCTCACCTCGTGATGGTGACCGCCTATGGGCGCGAGGATGTGTTGAAGCAGGCCGAGGAGAATGGACTTGGAGAACGTGCTCGTCAAGCCGGTCACGTCGTCGACGCTGTTCGACACGATCGTTTCCGTGCTCCGCGCCGATGAAGACACGACGGGCCACGTGCAAATCTTGCCGTCGTTTGAAATCACCCGGACGCGGGGGACGCGCGTGCTTCTGGTGGAGGACAACGAAATCAACCAGGAAGTGGCGATCGGCCTGCTCGAAGATGCCGCAATGCACGTCGATTTGGCGGAGAACGGCGAGATTGCGGTCCGCATGACGCAGGAGAACGACTATGACGCCGTTCTCATGGATATGCAGATGCCGGTGATGGATGGCATCGAGGCGACGCGAGCGATCAGATCCGATTCGCGCTTCCACAACCTGCCCATCATCGCGATGACCGCCAACGCCATGGCCGTCGATCGCGAAAAATGCCTGGAGGCGGGCATGAACGATCACATCGGCAAGCCGATCGATCCCGACCAGCTCTTTAGCGTGCTGCTCCGCTGGACCGGCCGCAAGACCGAGACGACACCGGAGTCGTCCCGTGGATAGTGTCAGCGACGCGCCCAAGATTGCTGGCATCGACACCAGCTTGGGACTGAAGCGGATTGGGGGCAAGCGCGACCGCTACGAATCCCTGTTGCGCAAGTTCGCGGCAAAACAAGCAGGGAGCCGTTGAGACCATTCGAACCGCTTTGTCGGCCGGCGACGCGTCCGCGGCGGAGCGCGAAGCCCACTCATTGAAGGGCGCTGCCGGCACCTTAGGCGCCGCCGCGCTGGCAGAGCGCGCCGCCGAACTCGAAACCGCGATCAAGACCGGTCACGGTATCGACGACGCCATCGAGTCGCTGTCGCATTCTCTTAATGCCGTAGTGGCAGCGATCCGCGCGGCCCTTCCCGACTAAGATATTGGCCAGAGTCCGTGGTCGCTCACATCCGCTGAATGCTTCCGCCACCCGCCCCCGAAGGCACGTGATGCCGACCTCAAGCAACAGACTGGTTTTGATTGTCGATGATACTCCGACCAACGTCGGGGTCATCTCCGGCGTGCTGAAGGGCGCGTACCGGACGAAAGTCGCGACCAATGGCGAGAAGGCGCTGGTGCTCGCGACGGCCGCGGATAAGCCCGATCTGATCCTGCTCGACGTGATGATGCCGGGCATGGACGGCTACGAGGTTTGCCGCCGGCTCAAGGCCAATCCCGCGACCCGCGACATCCCGGTGATCTTCCTCACGGCGAAGACCGATGCCGTGGACGAGGAGAACGGCTTCGAGGTGGGCGCCGTGGACTACATCCACAAGCCGTTCTCCGGACCGCTCGTGCTGGCCCGGGTCAAGACCCAGCTCGCGCTGCAAGCGGCGCTCGCGCAAGCGCGCGAGGCCCAGGGTCAGGCCGACGATTTGTTGCACGCTTTGCTGCCGAAAAAGGCGGCCGACGAGATCCGCAGCATCGGCACCGTGATCCCACGCCGCTACGAGAACGTCGCCGTGCTGTTCTGCGACGTCATCAATTTCACCGCCTATTGCGACCAGCACGAGCCGGAGGATGTGGTGTCGCGGCTCGACGCCCTGTTCGTCATTTTCGAGCGCGTCACGGCAAAACACGGGCTCGAGAAGATCAAGACCATCGGCGACGGCTTCATGGCGGCCGGCGGCCTGCTCAACGAGGTCAAGGATCCGATCGGCTCGGCCGTTCGCTGCGGTCTGGAGATGGCATCGACCTCGATCGATGCCCATCTCGGCTGGGAGGTCCGGGTCGGCATCCATGTCGGACCGGTGGTGGCCGGTGTCGTCGGCCAGGAGCGCTACCAGTTCGACATCTGGGGAGACACCGTCAATGTCGCGGCACGCATGGCGGATCAATCGACGCCCGGCAGCGTCGCGGTGACCAAGCACGTCTGGGACCAGGTCTCATCCCATTTCGAGGCCAACTCGCTCGGCGAGCTCGAGGTCAAAGGCAAAGGGACCATCTCCGTCTTCGGAATTCACCCGCGGAGGACGGCTAGCAAAAGTGCACCGGCGCGATTTTGAATTGCCCCGGTAAGGCGGCAGAACGCCTTAAAATTACGAGCTAATTGGCGGAGAGGGTGGGATTCGAACCCACGGTACGCGGATCGATGAATGCCAACGCCAAGGGAGAAAAACGATGGCAGGTGAGGCCGCGCTTTCTCACGAGGAACTGTTGTGCCGGCTGCAGAGCCTGGCGGAGCGGGCCGTCAGGCGCTACGCGCTGCCGGCCACTGTCACACTGCAGCTGATCAACCTCTCCGAGAACGCGACCTACCGTGTGGACGATTCCGCGACCGGGTCCAAGTGGGCGCTGCGCGTGCACCGCGAGGGCTATCACTCGCGGACGGCGATCGCCTCCGAGCTTCAGTGGCTGATAGCGCTCAAGGCATCGGGCGCCGCGATCACGCCGACCCCGATCCGGGGCAATGACGGGGAGTTCATTCAGACCGTCGCCCACGAGGGCCTGCCGAGGCCGCGCAACGTCGTTCTCTTCGCCTGGGAGGAGGGACAGGAACCCGCCGCGACAGACGCCGCCGGCTTCGAGACTTTGGGAGAGATCGCAGCCCGCATGCACGCCCACGTACGCACCTGGCAGCGGCCCCCCTGGTTTGAACGCCACACCTGGGACTTCGAGACGAGTCTCGGCAAGCGACCGCATTGGGGCAGGTGGCAAGATGGAATGGGAATCACCCGCGAGGCCCTCGAAGCGTTTGGCGAGACGGTCCGGCTCATCGAACGGCGTCTTGACCGGTTCGGCAAGACGCCCGACCGGTTCAATCTCATCCACGGCGACATGCGTCTCGCCAACCTGCTCGTGGACCGCAGCACGATCAAGGTCATCGACTTCGACGACTGCGGCTTTTCGTGGTTCCTCTATGACTGCGCAACGACGGTGTCGTTTTTCGAGGACAATCCCGAAGTGCCGGAGCTCCTCGAAGCGTGGGTGCGGGGCTATCGCCGGGTCGGCACACTCTCCGCCGAGGAAGAGGCCGAAATCGATACCTTCGTGATGCTGCGCCGTCTTCTGCTCGTCGCTTGGATCGGCTCGCATTCGGAGACGGAGCTCGCTCAATCCATGGGCGTCGCATATACGCAAGGGACTCTTCCCTTGTGCGAGCGCTATCTGTCGCGTTTCGGCGAGGCGCGCCGCTGACAAAGCCGCTCGAGCGTCGGAAGAAGGCAGCTAAGCCTGGGCGAGCGCGTCCAAGCTTTCCGGGAGAATTTGGCCGCCGTCGATGATGATGGTCTGGCCGGTGATGTAGGCGGCCTCTTTAGACGCCAGGAACAGGGCGGCATAGCCGATATCCTCGACCGTTCCGAGCTTCTTCAACGGAATTGAAGCCGCCATCGAGCGCTCGTATTCCGGCCCAAGCGCGATCAAGCCTTCGGTCAGGATATTGCCGGGCAGCACCGCATTGACGGTAATGCCGTACTTGGCGAGCTCGATGCAGGCCGTGCGCATGAAGCCAAGCTGACCCGCTTTGGTCGCGCCGTAATGGGCCCATCCCGGAAAGCCGGTGACCGGACCCGTGATCGACGACGTGATTACGACGCGGCCCTGGTCAGATTTCTTGAGGTGCGGCAGGCAGGCCTTGATCGGAAGAAAGGTCCCCTTGAGGTTGGTTGCCATGACGTGGTCCCAATCTTCCGAGGAGAGGTCCTCGATCTTGATCTGCGGGAAAATGCCGGCATTGGCGCACAGTATGTCGATGCCTCCGTGTGCCGTGGCCGCCGCGTCCGCCATCTCTTGCATGTCTTCTAACTTCGTCACGTCTGCGGCGTGGCCCTTCGCCGTCCCGCCAGCGCGGCGCAACTCCTCGGCGCAGGCTTCCGCCTCATCGAGATGGCGGGACACGACGAGCACCTTGCCGCCGTTGCGGGCAAAGACCTTGGCGATTCCCTTGCCGATACCCTTGCTCGCCCCAGTTACGATGACGGACCGGCCTGCGATCGATGTCAACATGACGTTTCTCCAGAATTCGCGTCGATAAAAAGCACCATTTGAAACAAGGGCGGGCGCCGCCTCCGCGACGCCCGCCCGAATTTACATCTTTCGCGGAAATCGTGCCGCGAACATTAGAAGTTCCAGCCGTTACTCGTTGAACACAAGGCGGCCGATCTTGGCGTGAACCTCAGGTGCCGCGATCCTCAGCACCACGCCCCAGATGAAGCCCCAGACGATGATGGCGAGCGCAATATAGGGAATGTTGCTGCCGAAGCTGCCGCTGCCGCCGAACGTCTCCAGATTAACGACCAGCAGGTAGACGAGGTAGACCTGGGCGACAAAGGCGATCAACGGAGCAATCAGGCCGGGAATGATTCCGACTTCGCCCGGGTGGTTTTGGCGGAAGTAGACGATGATCGCGATCGACACGATAGCCTGCAGAATGAGCAGCAGCATGGTGCCGAGAATGGCGAGCATCGTGTAGATGGCGACGTAGGCCTGAGCGTTGGGATCGTCAGTTCCCAGGAAGAAGGCGAAGAGTCCAACCCAGATCAGCGCCAGCACCGACTGCACCGTGGAGGCGATGTGCGGGCTTTTGAACGTGGGGTGCGTCTTGCCTAGGACGCGCAGGAACACACCCTCGCGACCGAGCGAGTAGGCATAACGAGCTGCCGTGTTGTGGAATGCCATGCCGCAGGCAAAGGAGCTCGTTAGGATCAGAATGCTCATCAGCTCCTCCGCCCAATGGCCGACGTTTTGCTCCGATCGGCGTCAGGAAGAAATTGCCCGAATCCTTCACGGCCTTGACGAGCATGTCGCCTTCGGTCGGGTAGGAGGAGATCGCGCACCAGCTGGTGAAGATGTAGAACAGCCCGAGCCCGATTACCGAGTAATAGAGTGAGCGCGGAATGATGCGCTTGGGATCGCGCAATTCCTCGGCGTAGTTGGGCGCCATCTCGAAGCCGACCCAAGACCAGAAGGCCATGAAGATGCCGACCGCTGCCGCGCCGGCCGCGATGTCCACATCCCCCACCTTCTGCTCGGCAACCGGTGTGTTGACGTTGAGGACGTTGAGAGCCTCGACATTGAACTTCGACGTGCCCGACACGATGGCGCCGGCATCGAAAATCACCAGGATGATCACCTCGAGAATAAGCGCAACACCGAGGATCTTGACCGAAAGCTGCACGTCCCGGTAGCTCAGGATCGAGATCAGCGCGATCATGAACACTGCAAGCCAGATCCAGGAAACATTGATGCCAAGATGGGTCTGGATCCATGCGTTGCCAAAGAAGGCGAAGAGACCGCATAGCGATGCCTCGAAGACGCTATAGGAGACGAACGACGCCATGCCCGCCGCCATGCCCATGTCGCGTCCGAGCCCGAGGCTGATGTAGGAGTAGAAGCCGCCGACGCTCGACACCTTTTGCGCCATAGCCGCAAAGCCCACGGAGAAGATGGTGAGCACGATCGTGGCGAGCAGGAAGGCGGCGGGGACGTAGATCCCGTTGCCGAAGCCCGCGGCGAAGGGAACGTTGCCGAGCATCGCCGACATCGGCGCTGCGCCCGTCACGGTCAGGAATAGAACGCCCAAGAGCCCGACAGCTTTGCTGTGGAGCAGGTCGATGTTCTTTTCTTTGTGGACTTCGAAACTCTCCTGCGCCTCAAGCGCAGCTGCTGAGCGTTGTGTCATGTTGGCTTATCCCCCGATTAGGCTGGTCCGAAACAACAGCTGGCGGTGCCGGCTGACCCCTCGTTGCCGGCCCGGTTCTAGCCATGATGATCTTGATCTGTCACCGAAACAAGCTTGGACGCAGCTGCCCAACCTCATCCACAAGCGGCAAGCCCGACTCCCTCTTGTTCGTTGCGGAGTTGACCTTTCCGATAAGAAATTGACCCGCCTCATCATTTAAGCCCTAAGCCCATGATCGCCTTGAGTTCGGCGCTCGACATGACGTGGCAGTAGATCATGTTGATGATTTCGAGCTCCTTGCGATGCAGCTCGTCCGTTCCCGCAGCGCAGCAATCCTCGACCACGACGACGCCGAAGCTCTCGTCGGCCAGGCTGCGGACCGTCGAGGACACGCACTGGTCGGTGAAAATACCGCAGCACACAACGGTCTTGATACCGAGATTGGTGAGGATCAGGCGCAGATTGGTCCCGGTCAGGGCGCTGTCGGTCGTTTTCGTCACCACGATCTCGTCGCCTTGGGGCTGGAGCTCCGCGACGAGTTGAGACGGCAGCTCGTCCTTGGGCAGAAGCAGATTGTTCCAGCCCGGCATCTTCTGCGACAGGGATCGGTCGCGGCCGTTCTTGGTATGGCACGCGATGCGCGCGAAGAGGCATTCGTACCCGTTGTTGCGAAAGAGCCCCAGGAGTTCCCGCGTGCGGGGGATGACGATTTCGCGCATCCGTTCGTGGAAGGGGTTCCAGGCATCATAGCGGCGCTGTTCATCGGCAGACAGCGAGGCTCTCTCCTGCCGTGTGAAATAGGTGTTCTGCACGTCGATGACGAGGAGCGCCGTACTCTCCTTGGTGAGGTTCGGATCGGCGGGCTCGGGCGCTCCGTCGTAGTAAATCGATCGATAGGCCGTCTTCCAGGTCATTCCCTCGTGCTCAGAACCGCTTTTTGAACAAGCCGCGCCGCTCGTAAACCGCGGCGGCCTCCTCCACGAACGCCGCCATGCCCTCGGCTCCATATTGGTCGCGCAGCTCCCGGGCCGCCGCGAGAAGCTCCTCCTGCGATTGAGCGCGGCCAGGACGCAACAGCTCGTAAATGCGCATGATCGTGTCTTGCGGCACGTCCACGAGCTCGGCGCCACGCTCGAAGTTCGCGGCTAACGTGTCTCGCCCGGCGGCGCGGGCGATCTCCGCCTGCTGGCGCAACGCCGCGGCCGTGATGCGCAGGTCCTCGATCGTGACGCGGTCCTCAAGCAGGGCCTCGAGCGTGATCTCATCGAGGCCCTTGCCGCGCTTTCCGCGCACGATCTCGCGGCGCTTCTCCGCCAACGGATAGTCTGCGATCGACAGCCGTTCCTCGCTCATGCGGCGCTCCCCAGGAAGGCGACCTCTACGTCCTCGGGCACGGCACCCTCCGAGGTCAATTCAGTCTCGATGGCATAGATCAGCGCCACACGCGCATGATAGCGCGAACCCATGGCCTCGCCCCGCGTCGGCACCACGACCGGCTCCGGCATTTCGCCCAGCGCGTAGGCGGCAGCGTTGGCCCCCATGCGCCGATAGTGCTCGAGCCTGGTGATCGGGGAGTTGGAGAAGAGCTCGAGATTGTTGTGCGGTAGGCGGTCCTTCTGGTGAATGACCGCGGTGCCCTTCGCCTGGATGCCAATGCCGACGCCCGACCCCGCGAGGCGGGCGGCGCTGAGGCCCAGAAACGACGTGTCGGCCGTATGCTTCATCCGCACGACACGAGCCCTCGCGCCCCCTTCTGTGATGCCACCGATCAGCTCGCGCAGGATTGCGGACAGGGGATGACCCGCAATGGTCTGGAAGAGCTTGATGCCGAACGCGGGGCTCACCCCGATCACGACCTCACGGCGATCGTTGCCCGCGGCGGCAGGGCCCATCGTCCGGTAGCTGACGCGTTTGCTCTCGGCGGCCTTGTGCACGGCCTCGGCTCTCAGCACCTCCTCGCGCGTGAGGACGTCGCGGATCGCCACGATCTCCTCGCGGCGCGCCTCGCTTACGCGGTATCCGGTGCCGGGCCCCAGGTAGTCATTGGGATCGTTGATCGCGCTGAGGATACGGCCGTCACGGACCAGCGCAGACGTCTGCAGATAGTCGCCGGAAACGCGCAATCTCAAGAGCTTTAGAAGATTTTCCGCCTCCTCCGTGAAGCCGCGCCCGGCGAGGGCCTTGATCACGTCGACGACGGTGATCGCGCGCTCCTTGATGCTCTCGCTGATGGGCACCACGTCGCGGGGCAGATAGCTTCGCGTCTCATCCGATCCCGACGCGGCGACGACGCTGCTCTTCATGTCCGCTGTCGGTTGCCCGAGGCCAAGCTCCTCGAGCACGGCGCTGATGGCTTCGACGGCGCGCGTTCGCAGCGCAAGGACACGGGTCTCCTCGACGGGGGTCAGACCGCCGTCGGCCTCGAAATCGCGCTGGAGCACGAGATAGTCCTCGAGCTCCTCGCCGTTAAGAAGGGACGCATTGAAAGAATTGTCGTATTTTAGGATCGACCCGAACCCCGAGCATATGAGGTCGGAGCCGGCGATGAGAAAGGGCAGGATCTTGGCCCCGACGCGGATCTCGGATTCGGTCGCACGCGCGTCATTGCCGGAGGCGCATTCTAGATCGAGCCAGACGGCGATCAGATTCTCCGCCATCAGCTCGCGCATTCCACCCGGGACGGTGCAGGTGATGGGCGCCCCGTCGATGCCGCCATTCTGCGTGCCCTGCACGCCCATGGCGCGCTGAAGACAGAGGCAGCGCGCCTCGAGATAGAGCAGCGACTTCTTCTCGTGGAACCCCATGAGCAGCTCCGACCCGGCGCCCGAGGTGCAGCGCATCTTGATGCCGCGCGAGGCATAGGCCGCCGCGAGAAAGGCTTTCGACCACGGCGTGTCGTCGCCATCGATGAAGCTCTTCTCGGTGCCGTAGACGGAGACCGTCTCGGCATAAGACGTAAAACCGGCCATGCCGATCTTGAGCTCCTCCGCCTCCTCGCTCGAGCACTGAAATAGCGTCCCCCAGCGTCCGACCGAGGCCCCGACCGCGCATGCAACGGCATTCGACCAAGCATTTCGCGCGACTCTCATCGTCGTCTCGACCTCGTCGAATCCGAATGCGACCGCGGTCGCGGCATCGGCAGCCATCTGCAGCGGGTCGTCCTTGGCATTGGTCACGTGCGCCTGATTACCGGGCGTCTTGCGGGCGCGCATCTTGCTGTAGGCGAAGGCGATCTCGAGAGATGAGAGCTGGGTGACGACCTCGGCGAGCTTGGCCGGCGTCATGCCGTGGGCGAGCCGCACCAGCTCGCTGCGCGGCACGTTCATGTCGACCAGCATCCGCGCGACCTCGTGCGATGGCAGGGCCATGGCTTCCGGCGCGATCTCCGGATCGATGTGATAGCGGGCGATAAACGTGTCGATCATATCGAAGTCGCCGACGCCGACGCCGTCCATCACGTCGATGCCGCCCGAACCCAATGTCAGTCCCGGCTTTGGATCGTGACGGCTGGTAAAAGCCGCAAATCCGTTCTCCGCGTCCTCGATCGCGAATTTGTCAAGCCGAAGCGGGCGCTCGTCCCAGTCGGAGAAGCGCTTCCAGCGATTGGCGAACGTGCGCGGCTCTCCTGCCATGGTGGCTCTTCCTCAAGCGGAGATCGACGTCACTGGAACCAGAATATAGAGAATACCTAGCGGCGCCGAAGCGCATTTTACAGAAAAGCCCCACAACTTGCCCGTGGGCCGCGGGGCGGCGGTCCGCGGCACCCAGGTAGGTCGGAAAAAATTGAACGATGGAGACGGACTGATCTAGGCTAGAGGCGAGCGGAGCCCGAGGGCTTCCAGCGATGCGTCGTGTGACTCGAAGGATGTCATGACAGCGACACGCAAAATTCTCGAACTCAACGCGTTCGACATGCGAGCGGCAGCCGGTCTCGATCCTGAGACGGCGGACCTCGTCGCCCGCCGCAGGCGCGTGTTCGGTCCGACATCGATGCTATTCTACGCACGCCCCCTCAATCTCGTCCGAGGGGAAGGCGTCTGGCTCATTGGTGCCGACGGCACGCGCTATCTCGACGCCTACAACAACGTGGCGTCCGTGGGCCACTGCCATCCACGCGTCGTCGCTGCTGTGTCGCGGCAAATGGCGACCCTCAACACACACAGCCGCTACCTCTGTGAGATCGTCTACACCTATGCGGAAAGGCTCTTGGCGACGCTGCCGCGCGAGCTCTCCAATATCGTCCTGACGTGCACGGGGAGCGAAAGCGTCGACTTGGCGCTGCGCATCGCACGCGCGGTCACGGGCGGCACCGGCTTCATCGTGACGGAGAACGCCTATCACGGCAATACGCTGGCCGCGACCGAAATCTCCCCCTCGTCGGCGAGCGCCGAGCCGCGCAATCCGCACGTCTTTCTGGTTCCAGCCCCCGACACGTATCGAACAATGTCCAAGGACGTGGGGCCGCTCTTCGCGGCCAACGTAAGGAAGGCGATTGGGGCCATGAAGAGAAAGAAAATCCGCTTCGCCGGGCTTGTTGCCGACAGCATCTTCTCGAGCGACGGCATCTACCCGGGCGAGCCCGGATTCATGGCCGAAGCCATCGCGAGTGTGCGCAAAGAAGGTGGCATGTTCATTGCCGACGAGGTGCAGCCGGGCTTCGCCCGCACGGGCGAAAGGATGTGGGGTTTTGAGCGTCACGGCCTCGTCCCCGACATGGTCGTCATGGGTAAGCCCATGGGCAACGGCTATCCCATCGGCGGGGTCGCGGTGAAACCGGATCTGCTCGAGACCTTCGGGGCAACTGCCGGCTACTTCAACACGTTCGGAGGAAACCCGGTCGCCGCCGCAGCCGGACTCGCCGTCTTGGAGACGCTCGAGGCCGAGAATCTGCAGCAGAACGCGCTCGAGATCGGCGCCTATCTCTTGGCGGAGCTAGATGGCGTCGCGCAGCGCTTCAAGCGCAAGTCGGCGACGTGCGGGGAAAGGGACTTTACATCGGCGTCGAACTCGTGCGCGACCGCAAGTCGAAGAAGCCGGACAGGGCCGCCGCAACCCGCGTCGTGGACATGCTCCGCGACCGCAATATCCTGGTCGGCATTGCCGGCCCCCATGGCAACGTCCTCAAGATCCGCCCGCCGCTCTGCTTTGAGCGGGACCATGCCGACCTTCTCGTCAAGGCGCTTTCTGACTCCCTCGCGACTCTATCCTGATCACCTGATTCCCTCTCCTCACCTCGGCGCGTCGAATGGCTACTTGGGGGTACGGGTCTGGACGCCGAAAGCTGTCACGATGTTGACACGGCGTCCTTGCGGGTCATGAGCGCTGCGCCGATCTCGTCTAGTATGGTCGGATCGTCGATGGTGGCCGGCATGTTGAAGCTCGCGCCGTCGACGATCTTCTTGATGGTGCCGCGCAGGATTTTCCCCGAGCGGGTCTTGGGCAGGCGCGCCACTGTCACCGCGGCTTTGAAGGCGGCGACGGGGCCGATCCTTTCGCGTACGAGGTCGACCACCTCTTTCTCGATCGCGGCCCCGTCGCGGTTGACGCCAGCCTTGAGCACGAGGAAGCCGATGGGCACTTCGCCTTTCAGCGCGTCGGCGGCACCGATCACGGCGCACTCGGCCACATCTTTGTGGGACGCCAGCACCTCCTCCATCGCGCCCGTCGACAAGCGGTGACCGGCGACGTTGATGATGTCGTCGGTGCGGCCCATGATGAAAAGGTAGCCGTCCGCGTCGCGATAGCCGGCATCGGCGGTCTTGTAGTAACCCGGGAAATCCGCGAGATAGCTCGGACCGAAGCGGGCGTCGGCGTTCCACAGGTTCGGCGAACAGCCCGGCGGAAGCGGCAGCTTGATTACGATATTGCCGAGTTGACCTTCCGCGACGGGATGACCCCCATCGTCGAGGACGCTCACCTCATAGCCGGGCATTGGCAGGGTCGGCGAGCCGCGCTTGACCGGGAGCCGGCCGAGACCGATCGGATTGCCGGCGATGGCCCAGCCTGTCTCCGTCTGCCACCAGTGGTCTATCACGGGCACCTTAAGGTGCTCCTCGGCCCAGAGCACGGTATCGGGATCGGCGCGCTCTCCGGCCAGGAACAGCGTGCGCAGGCTAGAAAGGTCGTAGTTGCGGATGTTGACGCCGTGCGGATCCTCCTTTTTGATCGCGCGCAGCGCTGTCGGCGCTGTAAAGAGGGCGGCAACTTTGTGCTCGCTTGCAACGCGCCAAAACGCCCCCGCGTCGGGCGTTCCGACGGGCTTGCCTTCGTAGAGGACGGTCGTATTGCCGGCCAAGAGCGGCCCATAGACGATATAGGAATGTCCAACGACCCAGCCGATGTCGGATGCGGCCCAGAACACCTCGCCCGGCTCGACCCCGTAAAGGTTCTTCATCGACCACAGCAGAGCCACCATGTGACCGCCATTGTCGCGCACGACGCCCTTGGGCGCGCCTGTGCTGCCGGACGTGTAGAGGATGTAGAGCGGGTCGGTAGCCTGCACTGCGACGCACTCCGCACTTGAGACCCCGCGATTTAGCGTCCGCGACGAGCCGCGCCCAATCGTGGTCGCGGCCCGCGTGCAATTGCGCGGTCGCAATCGGGCGCTGGAGGATGATGCAGCTCTCGGGCTTGTGGGCCGCAATCTCGATGGCCTTGTCGAGAAGCGGCTTGTAAGCGACGATGCGGCCCGGCTCTACACCGCACGAGCTCGACACGACCACCTTGGGCTTGGCATCGTCGAGGCGTTTGGCGAGCTCGTTGCTGGCGAAGCCGCCGAACACGACCGAGTGGATCGCACCGAGGCGAGCCGTGGCCAGCATCGCGATCACTGCCTCCGGCACCATCGGCATGTAAATGACGACGCGGTCGCCTTTCTCGATGCCGAGCCCCGCCAGAACGGCCGCGAACGCCGCCACCTCGTCGCGAAGCGCACGATAGGTGAGCGTCCGCTTGGTGTTCGTTACCGGGCTATCGTAAATGAGCGCGTCTACCGCACCGCGTCCCGCATCCACGTGCCGGTCGAGGCAATTGTAAGCCGTGTTGCAAAGCGCCCCAGGAAACCAGCGGCCGTATTGTCCGGCGGTCGCGTCGAACACTTTGTCGTAGGGCTTTGCCCAATGGACGGCGGCGGCAGCATTGGCCCAGAACGCTTCGGGATCGGCCTTCCAGCTCTTGTAGACTTCACCAGTATCGGCTCATCGGTGATCCCGCCTGATTGCCCGGAGACGAGAGCGCTCCGCTCCGCTTGCCACTTTCGGTCGCGCCCGATGCCGTTCTAGAATAGCCGACCGTCTCTGAGAAGAAGGATGAACGCACCATGCCCGGCAGACTAGCAGGCAAGATCGCATTGATCTCGGGCGGCGCAACCGGCATGGGAGGCGCCTCGTCGAAGCTTTTCGCGGCCGAGGGCGCCAAGGTCGGCGTTGTCGACCGCAACGAGGAGGCGGGACGTGCCGTCGTAGCCGAGATCGAAGCAGCGGGCGGCACGGCTGCGTTTGCGTTCGCGGACGTCGCGAACGAAGCCGAGGTCAACGCGGCGGTTACGGCCATCACCGCGGCGCTCGGCGCGCCCAATGTGCTCTTCAATCACGCCGGCTCCATCATCATCAAGCCCTTCCTCGAGACCACGCTCGCGGACTGGGAATGGCTGATGGCGGTCAACGTCACGAGCATGTTCCTCGTGACCAAGGCCGTGCTGCCGGGGATGATCGCGGCCGGGGGAGGGTCGATCGTCTGCACATCGTCGATCTCGGCCGTCGCCGCGACGCCGAGGGAGGTCGTCTACAATACGTCGAAGGGCGCCTGCCACATGTTCGCTCGCTCGATCGCCGTCGAGTATCGCGACCAGAACATCCGCTGCAACGCCGTCTGCCCGGGGTTCGTGCGCACGCCGCACGGCCTGCGCGAGGTTGCCGAGCTCAACAAGCTTGGTGTCGACATGTCGGATGCGGCCCTTGCCGTTCAGCAGGGCCGCATTTGCGAGCCGGAGGAGGTGGCGCGCGCTGCCCTGTTTCTCGCGAGCGACGAGGCGAGTTTCATCAACGGTGCGCATCTCTTCGTCGACAACTGCTTTACCGCGGTGTGAGCCCGCCGCGGCGTAATGTGCAGAAAGCAATTGATGCCACCACGCGTCGATCCCGTTCTCACCACATCAGAGCTTCCGGCTGAGGCAGACGTCGTCGTCATCGGCGGCGGCATCATCGGCGCCTCCACCGCGCTCTGTCTCGCGGAGAGAGGCGTGTCGGTCGCGCTCTGCGAGAAAGGCACGATCGCCGGCGAGCAGTCGAGCCGCAATTGGGGCTGGTGCCGCAAGATGGGGCGCGATCTCGCCGAGGTCCCGCTCGCCGTCGAGTCCTTGCGTCTGTGGGAGGGCATGAACGCGCGCACCCAAGCCGAGACGGGATTTCGCCAGACCGGCATCGTCTATCTCTGCGAGACGGCGAAGGAGGCGGCAAGGCACGAGGCGTGGCTCGCGCAGGCTGAGGCGTTCCAGATCGACTCCCGCCTGATCGGAGCGGATGAGATCGACCGGCTCCTGCCCGGCGTCGTCGCGTCGCTGGCCGGCGGCGCTCTACACGCCAAGCGATGGCTGCGCCGAGCCGGAGAAAGCCACCTCGGCCATCGCCAATGCGGCCTTCCGGAAGGGCGCCGCGATCCTCGAGCGCTGCGCCGTGCGCGGGCTAGAGACATCAGCCGGGGCGGTGAGCGGCGTCGTTACGGAAAAAGGGCCGATCCGATGCCGGCAAGGCCGTGCTCGCAGGCGGCGCATGGTCGCGGCTCTTCTGCGGCAATCTCGGGGTGGAGCTGCCGCAGCTCAAGCTGCTCGCCTCGGTGATGCGCACCGGTGCCGTCGAGGGCGCGCCTGATGGCGCCGCCGGCGCCGACAATTTCGCGTTCCGCAAGCGGCTCGACGGCGGCTACACCATCGCGCGGCGGAACGCCAACGTCGCCGAGCTCACGCCGGACAGTTTCAGGCTGTTCTTCGACTTCCTCCCTGCCCTCGTCACCCAGTGGCACGAATTGCGCCTCCGCGTCGGCCGGAGCTTCCTGGAGGAGTGGCGGATCCCGCGGGCGCTGGGCGCTCGACGCCGAGACACCGTTCGAGACGATGCGCACGCTCGACCCCGCTCCCTCCCACTCCATTCTCGATGAAGGGGCAAGGAACCTCGTGCGCAGCTTCCCGGCATTCGGCCGCATGAAAGTCGCCGAGCGCTGGGCCGGCGTCATCGATGCGACGCCGGATGGCGTTCCCGTCATCTCCGAAGTCCCGACGCTTCCCGGCCTCTTCATTGCGAGCGGCTTCTCCGGACACGGCTTCGGCATCGGACCTGGCGCAGGCCATCTCATGGCGGACTTGGTGATGGGCGAGAGGCCGATCGTCGATCCTGCGCCCTATCGCTACCAGCGCTTGGTCAGGCGGTCAGAATCGCCGTAGATCGAAAGCGGAGATATCGTGTCTGGGCTGACGGCCGGCCACCAGATCGGAAATCAGCTCCCCGGTCACGGGCGCCAGTGTCAGGCCAATGTGTTGGTGCCCTACCGCATAGAAGATCGAGGTGTGTTCGAGACGACCGATGCCCGGAAGATAGTCAGGAAGCACCGGTCGTGGTCCAACCCAGCTCGGGCCATCTTCAGGGCAATCGTAGCCCAGCTCCCCAAGGCGGGTACGCAATCGCGCCCATTTTCGCGGGTCGGGCGCGGCGTGGTGTCCGGCAAACTCCATGAAGCTGGTAGCGCGCAGTCGTCCTTCCATCGGCGTGAGCAGGATGCGCTGGTCGGCATAGAGGATCGGCGTGTCGGTGAGCGCTGGATGACCCGCCATCTCCACGTGGTACCCGCGTGCGCTTTCCATCGGCACGCGCAAGCCGAGCGGCTCCAGCAAGCTCGCGGTCCAGGCACCCGTACACACGACGACCGCGCCGACGGTCAGGGTCTCGGAGCTCGTATGGAGGGCGATCCGCCCCTCGAGCGGCTTGATGGCGCGGATTTCGGCGCACTTGAAAGACGCGCCTCGCTCCAGTGCGGCACCGACGAAACTCTGCACGATCTTGAGAGGATCGAGCACATGCCCGGTGCTGGGAAACCACAGGCCCGCGACGCGCGCATTGCTGTGGCGCGGACTGGTCGTAGGCTCGAGGCTCCTTGCCGATTGGCGTGCAATGACTTGCAGGATCTCATTCGGCGCCGGCTTGCGTCGGAATTCCCAAGCGCTCCATGGCGAGCCCCTGCTCGGCCGCCCGCTCGTCGGAGCGAGGTCCGAACCAGACTTGGAAATGCCCATTTGTCCGCAGCAACTCCGGTCGGCCGATTTCGGCAAGCCAGCGCGCCATCTGGCCTACGGCCGGCCTAACCAGCGGCGCAAGGTGACGCGTGTTCTCGGTGCGATGCCGAGCCGCCGCCGCGAAGCGCAGCGCCCAGGGCAGAAACTCAGGCGCCCGGCGCAGCGGAATGTCGAGCGGGCCGCCGAAAGCAAACAGTTCGCGCCAGAATCCGAACAAGAGGCCCCAGGAGGGCAGAGGCTCCACCAACTCCGCGGCGATGTGCCCGGCGTTTCCGAAGCTGGCTCCCGCCATCCCAGGCTCGGCCCGGTCGAGGAGCAATACGGCTCTGCCTTCGCGGGCGAGCGCATAGGCGACGGCCGCGCCGATCACGCCCGCACCCACCACTGCCACGGTGTCATCGCGTACCATCAGTGGATCGTATACGATCTACGGGCATTGTCAGACAAACCTGAGCGGGCCTGCGAAGGGTGCTGGTCTGAGGGCGTTCAGGCCGCCAGCTGACGCCACTCGGCTAGGGCGGCAGAAGCTCTTCCGCTAGGAGCTGCGGGAGCCACACTGTGCAAATGAATTCCGTAATTTCTATTACTAGCCGGTTAGCTCGCAAGCCAGACGCTGCGAGCGCGCCCGCTATGTTCGCCATCCCGGTTCACCCGCCTTGAGGATGGTAAAAGACATAACTCCCGCGGCCTGAGTTTTTCGCGGCGTACAGGCCAAGATCTGCGTTCTTCATCAGCTCTTCGGGATCTCTGCCGTCTACAGGCGCGAGCGCTATGCCGATGCTGCCATGCATCGTGATATTTTTTCCTTGATCTTTCCGGCAGCAACCCGTGCACGCCTCGCGGGCTAACCCTACCACTTCATTTAATGCCGGCTAAGGCCCCGGCTTGAAATAGAAGGCGCCCTCAATGGGACTACTCGAAAGCCAGGGCCGCTGCGCGCCCCCGGTGCTTTGCTTCACCTTGAGCCCGACCTGGTTGAACGTGTCAAATATGCCTAAACCGGGCGTGCGAATTATTTCAGCCAACGCCTTCGTGTAGGGGCTGTTGCTGTCCGATCCGTCTTGCGCGACCGTACCCGGCTCGGTCGCGAAGGAAATCAATGTACCTTCGGGTGCCTGCATTTGCGCAAGCCCGCCACCAGTAGCGCGCAAGCCTCGTCCCGCAAACGGATTGTTGCGACAAGCATCGAGCATCACGAGATTGAGCCGCGTACCGGCACTCTCCATTTGCCGAAGCACGAGATTTGCGTCGAGCATTTGGAAGTCAACGTCGGTCTCTTTCGTGGGGTTTGCGTTGATCGGCACGAGGTAATTGGCGCCACGCACCTGCACGCCATGGCCAGCGTAATAGAACAGCGCGACGTCTGCGCCTTGCAGGCGGTTGCCGAAATCTTGCACGGCGCGCTCGAGCCCAGCCTTGTCGAGATCGAGTTGCGGCCCGTCGCCGACAAGCTCGAAGCCGGCCTCCCTAAGGGCCGCGGAAATTAGTTTCGCGTCATTCACGGGATTGTCCAGCCGCCCGATGTTTACATATTGCGAATTGCCGATCACTAGCGCCACGCGTTTGCCAAGTGGCGTAGCGGCGGGTGTTGTCACGGCGGGAACCGCTACCGCGGGCGTGCTCACCGAGGGTCCAGTGGCAACTTGCTGCGTTGCCGTTTCTCCCTTCAAGGCGCCCTCGGCCTGTTCCAGCTCGGCAAGCGTCGCCTTTGCCTCGGGATAGTCGGGCCTCAGCTCGAGCGCTTTGGCAAGGTCTGCACGTGCCAAGTCGAGTTCACCGATCTTCAGGTAAGCGACGGCGCGGTGCTTGCGGACGTCCGCATCCTTCGGATCAAGCACCAGCGCACGCGTCAGATCAGTAATGGCATGCTCGTAGTCAGTTTTGTCGAGGTACGTTGTCCCGCGATTGTAAAGGGCACGTGAGTTTTTTGCATTGAGTTGAATGGCGCGGCTTAGATCAGCCAGAGCACGGTCATAGTCACCCTTTGCGTGGTACGCTTGGCCTCGATTGTTATAGGCGGTCCACTCTTTGGGATTAAGTTCGATCGCGCGCGTAGCATCGGCGATAGCGAGATCGTATTCCCTCTTGCCGTAGTAAGTGGCACCACGGTCAGCAAATGCACGGTAGCTTTTGGGATCGAGCTCAATGGCATGTGTATGGTCCGCGATGGCCAGGTCAAGGTCACCCTTGTTCCTGTAGGCCCACGCCCGATTGAAGTACCCTGCGGCCTTGGTCGACTTGGATTCCTCGCCATCAATGAGTTGCGTGCAAGCCTTGATCGCGGCGTCGAGATCTTCACTGCTGCCGCAAGTATCCATGACCTTTTGGCTGAAGGCTTGGGCGGAGGAGGCATAGGCTGTGAGAGCTATCCCGAACGCCAAAAATGCTATTTTCCCTGACATGACGGTGCCCCGATAAGTCAGCGAAGCTGACTCTTAGGAAGTTTCACGCCGCACCTTGGCTTAGTCTACCTGAACCGGGCCTGAATGGACCATTGGTTTGAAAGCCCATGGCTAAGCTAATGTCCGCTTTGGGTCAAAAGCAGACTTGCCGGAACCTACGTTTCGCCGCCCTCACTCCGCCGCCGCGCGCTTCGCCCTGCCGCCGCCGCGCCGCTTCAGCGCACCCTTGAGATATTGCCCGGTATAGCTCGCCGCGTTCGCCGCGATCTCCTCCGGCGTGCCGATCGCGACCACGTGCCCGCCGGAATCGCCGCCTTCGGGGCCGAGATCGACGATATAGTCCGCGGTCTTGATCACTTCGAGATTGTGCTCGATGACGATCACGGTGTTGCCCTGATCGACCAGCTCGTGCAGCACTTCGAGCAGCTTCGCCACGTCGTGGAAATGCAGGCCCGTGGTCGGCTCGTCGAGAATATAGAGCGTGCGCCCGGTGGCGCGCTTCGACAGCTCCTTCGACAATTTGATGCGCTGCGCCTCGCCGCCTGACAGCGTGGTCGCCTGCTGGCCGACATGGATATAGCCGAGGCCGACGCGGGCCAGCGTCTCGAGCTTGTCGCGCACGGTCGGCACCGCCTTGAACAACTCCGCCGCTTCCTCCACCGTCATGTCGAGCACGTCGGCGATCGAGTTCCCCTTGAACTTGATCTCCAGCGTCTCGCGGTCGTAGCGCTTGCCCTTGCAGACGTCGCAAGTGACATAGACGTCGGGCAGGAAATGCATCTCGATCTTGATGACGCCGTCGCCCTGGCAGGCCTCGCAGCGCCCGCCTTTGACGTTGAAGGAGAAGCGTCCCGGCTTGTAGCCGCGCGCTTTGGCTTCGGGCAGCTCGGCGAACCATTCGCGGATCGGCGTGAAGGCGCCGGTATAGGTCGCGGGGTTGGAGCGCGGCGTGCGGCCGATCGGGCTCTGATCGATGTCGATCACCTTGTCGAGAAATTCGAGGCCCTCGATGGAGTCGTGCTCGCCGGGCAGCTCGCGCGCATCGTTCAGCCTGCGCGCGACCGCGCGATACAGCGTCTCGATCAGGAACGTGGATTTGCCGCCGCCCGAGACTCCGGTCACCGCGGTGAACAGCCCGAGCGGAATATCGACGGTGATGTCTTTCAGATTGTTGGCGCGCGCGCCGAGCACGGTGAGGCGCTTGCCCTTGACGGGCTTCCGCCGCTCATGCCGCATCGGGATCTGCTTGAAGCCGGTGAGATATTGCCCGGTGAGGCTGTTCGGATTCGCCATCACTTCGTCTGGCGTGCCTTCGGCCACCACTTCGCCGCCATGCACGCCGGCGCCTGGGCCCATGTCGACGACATAGTCCGCGGTGAGGATGGCGTCCTCGTCATGCTCGACCACGAGAACGCTAGTTGCCGAGATCACGAAGTGATTTCAGCGTGTCGAGCAGCCGCGCATTGTCGCGCTGATGCAGGCCGATCGAGGGCTCGTCGAGCACGTAGAGCACGCCGGTCAGCCCTGAGCCGATCTGCGAGGCAAGCCGAATGCGCTGGCTCTCGCCGCCGGACAGCGTGCCGGAGGCGCGGGCGAGGGTGAGGTAATCGAGCCCGACATCGTTGAGGAAGGCGAGCCGCTCGCGGATCTCTTTCAGGATGCGCACCGCGATCTCGTTCTGCTTAGCGGTGAGCTTGGCCGGCAATTGCTCGTACCATTTCGCCGCCGCGCGGATCGACATCTCGGTGACCTGGCCGATATGGTGACCGTCGATCTTCACCGCGAGCGCTTGCGGCTTCAGGCGGTAGCCGGTGCAGGCCTCGCAAGGCTGCTCGGACTGATAGCGCGACAGCTCTTCCGTCACCCAGGCCGAGTCGGTCTCGCGCCAGCGCCGCTCGACATTGTTGATCACGCCTTCGAACGGTTTCTTCGTGCTGTATTTGCGCACGCTGTCGTCATAGATGAAATTGATCTCGTCCTCGCCCGAGCCGTACAGGATCACATTGCGGAAATCCTCCGGCAGGTCCTTCCACGGCGTCGTCATCTTCTGCTTGTAGGCGCGCGCCAAGGCTTCCAGCGTCTGCTGATAGTAGGGCGAGGTGGCGGAGGTCCGCGTCCAGGGCGCGATGGCGCCGCGCGCGAGCGAGAGTTTCTCGTCCGGCACGATCAGCTCCGGCTCGAAGAACAGCTCGGTGCCGAGCCCGTCGCATTCCGGGCACGCGCCATACGGATTGTTGAAGGAGAACAGCCTGGGCTCGATCTCCTCGATGGTGAAGCCCGACACCGGGCAGGCGAATTTCGCCGAGAAGATGATGCGCTCTTTCTCGTTGTCGGCGAACTCGGCAATGGCGATGCCGTCGTCGGATAGCTGCAGCGCCGTCTCGAAACGAGTCGGCAAGCCGCGCGCTCACGTCCGGCCGGACCACGATGCGGTCCACCACCACGTCGATGTCGTGCTTGTATTTCTTGTCGAGGGTCGGGGCCTCGGCGATCTCGAAGAATTTGCCGTCGATCTTCAGCCGCTGAAAGCCCTTCTTCTGCAGCTCGGCGAATTCCTTTTTATATTCGCCCTTCCGCCCGCGCGCGATCGGCGCCAACAGATAAAGCCGCGTGCCTTCCGGCAGCGTCAGCACCCGGTCCACCATCTGGCTGACGGTCTGGCTCTCGATCGGCAGACCCGTCGCGGGCGAATAGGGGATGCCGACCCGCGCCCAGAGCAGCCGCATATAGTCGTAGATCTCGGTGACGGTGCCGACGGTCGAGCGCGGATTGCGCGAGGTGGTCTTCTGCTCGATGGAGATCGCCGGCGACAGCCCGTCGATATGATCGACGTCCGGCTTCTGCATCATGTCGAGGAATTGCCGCGCATAGGCCGACAGCGACTCGACATAGCGCCGCTGGCCCTCGGCATAGATGGTGTCGAAGGCGAGGCAGGACTTGCCCGAGCCGGAGAGCCCGGTCAGCACCACCAAGTTTCTCGCGCGGCAGCTCGAGCGAGACGTTTTTGAGGTTGTGCTCGCGTGCGCCCCGAATGCTGATGGTTTTTGATGTCATTTGGCCTGGATGTGGGGTGTTTGCGCCCCCTTGCAAGCCTTAGTCCTCCAAGGCTTTGGCTTCAAGCGGGCCGTTGCCACAGGCCGGTTTTTCCCCGGTAATCGAGGGCCTTAGCGCCGCTAGCTGCAACTCAGAGTTATTTCCTCTTGGACCGCGGCAAGAATGCAACAGTCACTGTTGCAAATCCCCACTAATCTTGCGCCGCAAGCCGTGGTCGTGGGGCGTCGCATTCCGCGATTGGCATCGCGCTGCGCTTGACTACGGCCGCGCGCTGGCCATGCGAGCCTGCCGCCGCCCATGCGCTAAGCGATGACGGCGACCGGCAGCGACGGCGCCGACAGTCGGCCGGTCTCGCTGACTTCAAGCAATCCTGGCACGCCGAACTAGACCGCTACGGCGACAAGATCACCTCTCGGCGATCAGCAGTGCGACTGTCTCACCTTCATCGGCACCGCCAAGTTCCACCACCACAAGGGCGAGCTGCACTACAAGGTGATGGGCGCCAATGCCCTCGTCGAAGGCGATACCAATGGCGACGGCAAGGCCGATTTCGCCATTCTGCTCAAGAACGTCGCGAGCCTCGCCGGGACCGATTTCGATCTCTGACGCTTTAAGTCGGGCAGCAAACCGTTTCGGCTAGTGACGGCGCGGCGGCGGTCGTGCATAGATGCGCTCCGCCATGAAGCTCACCCGCACGCAAATAACGGCATTGGCCGTTGCCGCAATCGTTCTGCTCCAAGCCGTGATTCTGCTCGCCATGGGCCGCGAGCCGATCTGCAAATGCGGCTATATCAAGCTCTGGCACGGCGTGGTCATGAGCTCGGAGAACTCCCAGCACCTCTCCGACTGGTATTCGGCCTCGCACATCATCCACGGCTTTATCTTCTACGGCTTGCTGTGGCTGTTCGCGCGTCGCTTGTCCTTCGGCACGCGGCTCATCATCGCCACCGGCATCGAAGTGTCGTGGGAGATCGTCGAGAATTCGAGCTGGCTGATCGACCGCTATCGCGCCACCACCGTCTCGCTCGACTATTACGGCGACAGCGTCATCAACTCCGTGTTCGACACGCTGTTCATGATCGCGCGGATTTTTCTTCGCGAGGGTGTCGCCGGTGTGGCTGACCGTCGCCATCGCCGTCGTGCTCGAATTGTTCGTCGGCTACATGATCCGCGACAATCTCACGCTCAACGTGCTGATGCTGGTCTGGCCGGTGCAATCCATTCTCGACTGGCAGGCGGGACGATAAACCCGCGCCCTAGAGCGGCACGCGGATGCCGAATATCATCATCAGCATGAGCCAGGCAAAGGCGGCGACCGTCGGATAGAATCCGATGCCGAAGCCGAAGGCGCGCACCAAAGGATTATAGTGATAGCCGATCCAGAACAGGATGCGGCCGGCGACGAACAAGATCGTGAGCAGGATCAGCGAGCGGGCTTCCTCCGGCGGGCAATACAGCGCCAAGCCGGCATTCGCCACGAAGAAGGCGATGAACTGCTCGAACGTATTGAGGATGAAGCGCGTGTTGATATCGAGCGCGGAATGCGGTTTCGCCACGCGTCCCACCCACATTTTCGGATCGAGCCGTTGAGCTGCGACAATGCAGATACCGATCACGCCGGGCAAAATGGCAAACACGGAATTCTTGACCACGAGCGCCATGCGATCACCGGCGCCCCACTCGGCCGGCACCCAATGCCAGAACAGCTTGACGCCGGAGAAGAACGCCGCCGAGAAAATCCAGTTGCCGACGAGGACATATAGAAAGGGCAATTGGCGCGGGCTGAAACCCAGCGTCTTTACGCGTGGGTCCTCGCCGCCGCTCTGGCATTCTGCGCCTTGCGACATGGTGGCGATGATCGACGGAACGCTGCATCTCATCCCTCTGAAGAAGTCGAAGGCCGGAGAGAATGCTCTGATCCGGCTGGAGGTTCGGTTAACGCGAATCCGGCACCATCGTCTGCTTAAGCCATAGGCTGCAATATTTGAAATCTCAAGGCGCTTGAAACGCGGCTGGACGCCTGGGAACAAAACGAGTACAAATACCGCGATAGCCTGTGGACAGGTCGGCAAACGGCGCCCCCCGCCTTGCGATGACCTGGATCGCGCGGGATAAGTCAGTCGAGCTTTAAGCGTTATAGGGGAGCCTGATGGCGGGGTCGGTAAACAAGGTCATTCTGGTCGGCAATCTTGGCGCCGATCCTGAGGTGCGGCACACCCAAGATGGGCGGCCCATTGTCAATTTGCGCGTGGCGACCAGCGAGAGTTGGCGCGACAAGGCGAGCGGCGAGCGTCGCGAGAAGACCGAATGGCACCGCGTCGTCATCTTCAGCGAGGGCCTTGCCCGTGTCGCCGAGCAATATCTGAAGAAGGGCTCCAAGGTTTATCTTGAAGGCCAGCTCCAGACACGCAAGTGGCAGAAGCAGGACGGCACCGACGCCTACTCGACCGAAGTCGTGCTGCAAGGCTTCAACTCGCAACTGACCATGCTCGACGGCAGATCTGGCGGCGCCGGCGCCGGCGGCGGCGAGGGGCGTGATCAAGGTGGCGGCGGTGGCGGCGATTTCGGACGCTCCGGACCGCTCGGCGGCGGCGCCTCTTCCTTCGACAAGGAACTCGACGACGAGATTCCGTTCTAGCTTCGCATCAATACCTCCTTAAGGTTGATACGAGCCCGCGCTGTCGCGTGATCGCCCCTGCCTGTTACAATTCTTTACAATTTTAGCTGAATTCTATTCGCCGGTACTCGCGCGGGTCCGGGAAGGCACATGGGCAACACCATCGCCGCTCTGTTTCACGGCAGAGACAATAATTTCAATCTGATCCGATTCATCGCGGCCTTCGCGGTGATGGTCGACCACAGCTTTGCGCTGGTGTCCCCGGAGCAGGCTGCCAATGCCGCTCTCGATCTCGGTTCGCTCGAGCTCGGGCGCGTCGGCGTCGACATCTTCTTCATCGTCTCCGGCTTTCTCGTGACGCGAAGCGCCATGACGCGGCCGACCGTTCTCGATTATGGCGTCGCGCGTTTCATGCGCCTGTTTCCCGCGCTGTTCGTCACCTGCGTCGCGATCGCTTTCCTGTTGGGACCGCTCGTCACCTCGGCGTCTTTGCAGGATTATTTCACCGATGCCCGCACCTGGCTGTTCGTGCCGGTCACCGCGAGCCTGATCACTCACACCATGACGCTGCCCGGCGTTTACGACACGCTGCCGGTCTCCGGCGTCATCGATCAGCCGCTCTGGACGCTGCGCTACGAGGCTTTCTGCTACATTCTGCTTGCGGCTTTCGCGATTGCCGGGCTGCTCGCGACGCGCTTCCGCGCCGGACTGACCCTGGCTTTGATCTTCGCGGGCTATTGCTTCGTCACCTACGGCACGGATTTGCGCGACATGAGCGCCATCGACAGCACCACGCGCTTCGTGTTGGGCTTCTTCCTAGGTGGCGCGTTTTTCGTGTTCGCCGATAAGATCCGGCTCAATTTCGGCATCCTCCTGATCCTCGCATGCTGCGCCATTCTCGCGCATGGCACGGCTGTTCATGAGGCGATGCTGAGCGTTGCCCTGGCTTACGGCGTGCTCTGGTTCGCGCTGGTGCCCGCCGGCTTCGTCCGCGACTTCAACAAGCTCGGCGATTATTCCTACGGCCTCTATATTCTTTGTTTTCCGATTCAGCAGGCTTTCGTCATGCTGGATCCGACCATCACGCCATTTGCGCTTCTGGTCTCGAGCTTTCCGGCTGTGCTCGCCTTCGCCATTTTGTCCTGGCATTTCATCGAGCACCCCGCGCTCCACCGCAAGGAGTGGGTGAGCGAGCGTCTGCACGAGACTTTGCAGGGCCTGAGCCAGCGTCTATCTTCGGTGTTCGCGGTCCGCCCGACGGCTTGATCTTGCTCGGCGCCGTCTCGCGTTCCTGAAGGCAGGCGAGCGAATTTGGACCTCTATCTCGTAGTGAAATTCTTGCATGTCGCGGGCGCCGCCATCCTGCTCGGCACCGGTCTCGGCATCGCATTCTTTCTCTTCATGGCGGATCGCGCCGGCAACATCGCTTCTCTCGCCGCCACGCTTCGCCACGTCGTCTTAGCGGACTATGTGTTCACGGCGACGGCGGCGATCCTGCAGCCGGTCACCGGATTTGTTCTGGTTCATCTCGGCGGGTTTTCGCTGAGCCAGACCTGGATCTGGGTGAGCATCGCTCTCTATTTTGTTGTCGGAGTTTGCTGGCTTCCGGTCGTCGTCTTGCAGACGAAAATGCGCAATCTTGCCGAGGAAGCTGTCCGCTCAGGGCAGAAGTCCCTGCCGCCGCTCTATCACCGGCTGATGCGGATCTGGTTCGTGCTGGGCTGGCCGGCCTTCTTGTCGGTGCTTGCGATTTTCTGGTTGATGGTCGCCAAGCCCGCATAGCAAAGGCGTTGGAGATCGTTGCGAATTTTCTCGTGAAGAAACTCGGCCGCTCCCGGCGAATCGCCGATTAACCTCGTGACGGCCCAAGCCGGCACGGCCAGACAACCCATTGAAGTAAAAGCCGAAATACGGCCAAGTTTGAGTTGCGGAATCGCGCGCAAATCAGCTATAGAAACCTTCTCTAGCACGCAATTTTTGCTGAGTGCGGGAGGCCGAAGCCCTCTCGCTGCGCGCAAGCTTTGACCCACATATCGATGTAACGGACGCCCAACCTCCTTGGCCGACGACAATAAGATCGACACCCCGGAGGGCCCTGAAAGCCCATCGGATATTAGGCCCATCTCCCTGATCGAGGAGATGAAGCGGTCTTACCTCGACTACGCCATGAGTGTGATCGTGTCCCGCGCGCTGCCCGATGTGCGCGACGGACTGAAGCCCGTGCATCGCCGCATCCTCTACGCCATGCAGCGGCTGGGGCTCGACTTCAACAAGAAGCACATGAAGTCGTCGAAGGTGGTCGGCGACACCATGGGCGACTTCCACCCGCACGGCAATCTTGCCATTTACGACGCGCTGGTCCGCATGGCGCAAGAGTTCTCCATGCGCGTGCCGCTGATCGACGGGCAGGGCAATTTCGGCTCCGTCGATGGCGACCCGCCGGCCGCCGAGCGCTACACCGAAGCCCGCCTCTCCAAGATCGCGCAATTCCTGCTCGACGATCTCGATAAGGAGACGGTCGATTTCCGGCCCAACTACGACGACCGCTTGGTCGAGCCGACGGTTCTGCCGGCGAAATTCCCCAACCTGCTCGTCAATGGCGCGGGCGGTATTGCCGTCGGCATGGCAACCAACATCCCGCCGCATAATCCCGGCGAGGTGATCGACGCCTGCATGGCCTATCTGGACAATCCGGCCATCACCGTCGACGAGTTGATGGAGATCATACCGGGCCCGGACTTCCCCACCGGCGCCATGATCCTCGGCCGTAACGGCATCAGGAGCGCCTATCACAAAGGCCGTGGCTCGATCCTGATGCGCGGCCGGGTGAACTTGGAGACCATCCGCAAGGATCGCGAAGCTTTGGTCATCACCGAGATTCCGTATCAGGTGAACAAGGCGACGATGGTCGAGAAGATCGCCGAGCTGGTGCGCGAAAAGCGCATCGAGGGCATTTCCGACATCCGCGACGAGTCGAGCCGCGACGGCATGCGTGTGGTGATCGAGCTGAAGCGCGACGCCATGGCCGATGTCGTGTTGAACCAGCTGTATCGTTTTTCGACGCTGCAAAGCACGTTCGGCGCCAATATCGTGGCGCTGATCGGCGGCAGGCCGGAGCAGTTCAATCTCAAGGACATGATCTGGGCGTTCTGCGATTTCCGCGAGGAAGTCGTCGGGCGTCGCACCAAATTTCTGCTGAAGAAGGCCCGCGACCGCGCGCACATCTTGGTTGGTCTCGGTATCGCCGTCGCCAATATCGAAGAGGTCATCGCGTTGATCCGGAAGGCACCGGATCCGGCGACCGCGCGCGAGCAATTGATGGCCCGCGACTGGCCGGCCGGAGACGTGATCCCGCTCGTCGAGCTGATCGCCGATCCGCGCCACAAGGTCTCGGCCGCGGGAACCTATCGGCTCTCCGAGGAGCAGGCCCGCGCCATTCTCGAACTTCGCCTGCAACGCCTGACCGCGCTCGGCCGCGACGAGATTGGCGATGAGCTGAAGCTGCTTGGCACCGAGATCGCCGACTATCTCGCGATTTTGCGCAGCCGCGACCGCATCGTCTCGATCATCAAGGACGAGCTGATGGCCATCAAGGCCGAGTTCGGCACGCCGCGCCGCACCGAGATCCTCGAGGCGGAAGGCGAGGTCGAGGACGAGGACCTGATTCAGCGCGAGGACATGGTCGTCACCGTCAGCCACAAGGGCTACATCAAGCGCGTGCCGCTGTCCGCCTACCGCGCTCAGCGTCGCGGCGGCAAAGGCCGCGCCGGCATGGCGACGCGCGAAGAGGATTTCGTCACTCGTATCTTCATCGCCAATACCCATACCCCGGTGCTGTTCTTCTCCTCGCGCGGCATGGCCTACAAGATGACGGTGTGGAAGCTGCCCGCCGCCGCGCCGCAGGCGCGGGGGAAGGCGCTGATCAATCTACTGCCGCTCGATAAGGACGAGAACATCACCACCATCCTGCCGCTCCCTGAGGATGAAGCCTCGTGGGCGAAGCTCGATGTGATGTTCGCGACCAATGGCGGCACGGTTCGCCGCAATAAGCTGTCCGACTTTGTCGAGGTGCGCCAGAACGGCAAGATCGCCATGAAGCTCGATGAAGGCGACCGCATCATCGGCGTCGAGATCTGCACCGAGCAGCACGACGTGTTGCTGACGAGTGCCGAAGGCCAGGCGATCCGCTTCCCCGTCACCGATGTCCGCGTGTTCAAGGGCCGCGAATCCGCGGGCGTTCGTGGCATCAAGCTCGAAGGCAAAGACCAAGTCATCTCCATGGCGATCCTTGGCCATGTCGAGGCCTCCGCCGCCGAGCGTGCCGCCTATATCCGCCAGGCCAACTCCATCCGCCGCGGCGGTGTCGAGCAGGAGCCCGAGGTCGATGCCGAGGAGAGCGCGGAGACCGTAGTGCTGAGCACCGAGCGCTATGCCGAGCTCAGCGCCCACGAACAGTTCGTGCTTACGGTTTCCGAGAACGGCTATGGCAAGCGCTCGAGCGCTTACGAGTACCGGATCTCCGGGCGCGGCGGCAAAGGCATCATCGCCATGGTTGTCAACAAGCGGAACGGCAGGCTGATGGCGTCCTTCCCCGTGGAGGACAGCGATCAGATCATGCTGGTGACCGACGGCGGCCAGCTCATTCGCATCCCTATTGAAGGGATCAGCATCGTCGGGCGCTCGACCCAAGGCGTGATCGTGTTCGACACCGCCGAAGGCGAGCATGTCGTGTCGGTCGAGCATATCCCCGACGTCGAGAATGGCGACGACGAGCCCCTCGAAGCCTAGCGTTTAGACCAACTCGCTGATAGCGCCGGCTGCCGGCGTGAGCCGCATCAACTCGCCCACATCGCGGACCACGATCCGGCTTCGCTCCGAGCGACCAATCATGCCTGTGCTTCGAAAGCGCGATACGATCCGTGACAGCGTGTCGGCATTGAGCCCGAGATACAGTGCGAGCTCTCTTCGCGACAAGGGCACGTCGAACGCAGCACCTCCTGAAGGCTTGATCCCGGCGCGCAACGCCAACTCGACGAGAAACGTGGCCACGCGTTCTTCGCCATTGAGCTGTGACAGCGTTGCCGAATGCAGCGCCTGTCGCGCCGCTTGCGCGGCCAGAGCCTCTTGGAAGAAGCGCGCCGTCGCTTGGTCTCGTGCGGCAAGCTCCTCGAATACGCCGAAGCGTATGCGCCAGAGCTCGGCATTGGTCGCGGCCGTGAGAGTGGCATCGGCCTGAATCGGCGCAAGGCGCGACCAGATCGCATCGTCGGGGAAATAGAGGGCGACAGCTTGGCGTGGCCGGCCGGGCAGGGCGACATTCAGCGTCAGCACGCCGGAACGGACGATCAGAACGACCTCCCCGCCCTCGAAGCTTAGCCCCGCATCCTGCCCCGCCCTCAAGTGGATTGTGCACGCTTTGGCAGCGATCGAGGGCGGAACAGGCGACCGTCTCCGTTTCCGCGGCGCCGGCGTAACGGGGAGGGCGCCCGCTTGGCGCGGCTCCTTCTGTGTCGTCAAATCTGTCGCCATGGGATGTGCCCCAGCGCTAGGGCATCCGTTGCCCGCGCGCCCTCAAGCCAACTAAGCCGTCTTGCGGCGCAGCAGTTTGATCTGAATCAACAATGCCCGTGACATGATCGCCACAGCCAGGCGCGGATGCGGCAAAAACTGACTTCGGTCAGCAAGTTGCCGCGATAGGCTCTGGAGTTGCGCCGTCCCCGGACCAAAACTCGCCTCAGTCAGAGGAGTCGTGATGAGGACGACGATCAAGGTTCGGGGGCTTTGGGGACATATGGACAAGAGACGAATGTTCGGTGGGGCGATCGTGGCCGTCGGTCTCGCCGCGATGATGATGAGCACGACTGAGCCTGCTTCCGCCGGTAGCGATGACGGGAATTTCATGGTGCGCGTGCTGGGCACGGTCGTCGATCCCGACACCGAGGCCACGGTGCGTGCTGGTGGCGCTGTCATTCCTGGGGCCGATGCCGATGTCAGCACCGAGGTGATCCCGGCACTGACGCTCAGCTATTTCCTCAATCGAAATTTGGCGCTCGAACTGTTCTGCTGTTTCGCCAAGCACGACGTTGAGGGCAAGGGCGCCATCGCCGGCTTGCACGAGATCGCCGACACCTGGATCTTCCCGCCGGCGCTCACCGCGAATTATCATTTCAATGCCGGCGGCAAATACCAGCCTTATGTCGGCGCTGGCGTGCAATACATCAATTTCTTCAACACCGGCAGTGGCGACAATCTCCTCGGCGCTCAAGATGTGAGCATCGACGATGCTTGGGGCTTCACCTTGCAAGCCGGCCTCGATGTCGGTCTCGGCGATGGCTGGTCGCTCAATTTCGACGTGAAGAAGACCTGGCTCGATACCGACATCACCTGGCACCACAACAGGGCGCTCGGCGGTCTCAATGTCGTCGGCGACGCCAGCCTCGATCCCTGGATCGTCTCCGCGGGCCTCGGCTATCGCTTCAATTTGAGCGATGTTTTCGGCCACGCCGCCTCTGCCGGGCCGATAAAGTAACCAACAAAGAGTGGTCCGCACGGAAGGGCTCGGCATTGCCGGGCCCTTTCTCTTTTGGAGCTAGAGAAGCGCTCCGAAGCGCGATTGACAGAGACAGGGCTGCCAGCGCAGTTTGCCGGGCCGCCAGCAGGCGGCGCGTCGAGGAGCCGCTTTTCCCATGCGATCAGGCCTTTACCCAGGGAGCTTTGATCCCGTCACCTTCGGCCATCTCGATATCGTGCGCCGGGCGGGGAAGCTCGTGGACAGGCTGGTGATCGCTGTCGGCACCCATCACGACAAGCACCCGCTGTTCACGGCGGCCGAGCGGCTCGAGCTGGCGGCGGAAGTCTTGAAGCCGGTGGCCGCCAAAATCGGATTTGCCCTCGAGCTGACCACGTTCGGCAATTTGACGGTCGAGGCCGCGAAAGAGGTGAAGGCTAGCGTCATCTTCCGGGGCCTACGTGACGCCGGCGATTTCGACTACGAGATGCAGATGGCCGGCATGAACGCGGTGCTCGCGCCGGAAATTGAGACGGTGTTCTTGGCGTCTTCGCCCGGAACCCGCCACATTGCGGCGAGCCTTGTCCGTCAAATTGCCGAAATGGGAGGCGACGTGTCTTCCTTCGTGCCCCCAATCGTGGCGGTCGCCCTGAAGAAGAAATTCGCCGGCATCGCCGGCAACTAAACTTTAGCGAGGAACCATCATGCTGTATCGGACTGCCGCCATTCTTGCCGCCGCGTGGATTTCTGTGTTGGCCGTCACTGCCGTTCAAGCAGCTGGCCTCGTCCGATCCCGCCTCGCTCAACGAGACGGCGCCCGCTGTCTACAAGGTCAAGTTCGACACCAGCAAAGGCCCGTTCGTCGTCGAGGTGCATCGCGACTGGGCGCCCAACGGTGCCGATCGCTTCTACAATCTGGTCAAGAATGGCTTCTTCGACAATGACCGCTTCTTCCGCGTGGTCGACGGCTTCATGGTTCAGTTCGGCATCAACGGCAATCCGAAGCTTTCGAAGGTGTGGCGCGACGCCAATATCAAGGACGATCCGGTCACCCAGAGCAATAAGCGCGGCATGATGACCTTCGCCACCGCCGGACCGAACACGCGCACCACGCAAGTGTTCATCAACTTCAACAACAATGTCGGGCTCGACGGTCAAGGCTTCTCGCCGTTCGGCCAGATCGTGTCGGGCATGAAGGTGGTCGACTCTCTCTATAACGGCTACGGCGAAGGCGCTCCGCGCGGATCCGGCCCCGATCAGGGACGCGTGCAGGACGAAGGCAACGCCTATCTGAACAAAGATTTCCCCATGCTCGACTACGTCAAGAAGGCGACCATCGAGCCATAAGAGCTACCAACGAGGACCGCATCATGACCACCAAACCGGAAGACACCTTGATCCTCGACACCACGCGAGGGCCCGTGACGATCGCCCTGCGGCCAGACCTGGCACCAGGTCATTGCGCGCGGATCAAGGAGCTCGCCCGCAAAGGCTTTTATGACGGCGTGGTGTTTCATCGCGTCATCGACGGCTTCATGGCGCAGACCGGCGACCCGACCGGCTCCGGCATGGGCGGCTCCGGCCAGAAGCTGAAGGCCGAGTTCAGCAAGGAGCCGCATTCGCGCGGCACCGTGTCCATGGCGCGGGCACAAAGTCCCGACTCCGGCGACAGTCAATTCTTCATCTGCTTCGACGATGCGAACTTCCTCGACGGCAAATACACCGTCTGGGGCCGCGTCATCGAAGGCATGGAGAATGTCGACAAGATCACCCGGGGCGAACCGCCGGCCAAGCCCGACAAGATTGTCAGCATGAAGGTCGCGGCCGACGCCACTTGAGGCGAAGTCCGCCCGATCCCCCGTGCGCGTCGACGATTTCGACTTCGACCTTCCCGAGCAGTTGATTGCGTTGCGTCCCGCGAGCCCGCGGGACGCCTCGCGGCTGCTTGTGGTCGATCCGCGTGGCGCAGCCGCGTCTTGCCGATCGGATGATCGCTGACCTTCCCGATCTGTTGTCGCCTGGAGACGCACTTGTCTTCAACGATACGCGCGTGATCCCAGCCGAGCTTGAAGGAACGCGGGAGCGCGATGGCGCGGTCGCTCATGTCTCGGTGACCTTGATCGAAAGGCTCGACGGCCATCGCTGGTTGGCTTTGGCGCGGCCGGCGAAGCGGTTGAAGCAGGGCGACCGGATTGTCTTTGGCGAAGGTGGCAATGCCTGCCTGGTCAGCACGCTCAACGCGACCGTCGAGGCGCGCGGGAGAGAGGGCGAAATGACGCTCAATTTTGAGCTTTCGGACGCGGCACTCGATCAGGCCATCGCCACGCTCGGCGCCATGCCCCTGCCGCCTTATATCGCCTCGCGCCGTCCAACTGATGACCGTGATCGCGCCGATTATCAGACGATGTTTGCAACACATGAAGGCGCCGTCGCCGCGCCCACCGCCGGACTTCACTTCACGCCCGCGCTGATGGAAGCCCTTGCGGCGAAGGAGATCTCACGTCATTTCGTGACGTTGCATGTCGGTGCCGGCACCTTTCTCCCGGTCCGCGCCGCTGACACCAAGGACCACGTGATGCATGCGGAACGGGGCTCGATCTCGCGGGAAACCGCCGCTGCGCTCAACGAGGTGAAGGCGAGGGGTGGCAAGATCGTCGCCGTGGGCACCACGTCGCTCCGCCTCTTGGAAAGCGCAACGGACGAAGACGGCAGATTGCAGCCCTTCTCAGGCTCGACGCAAATCTTCATCACTCCCGGCTATCGCTTCCGCTTCGTCGACCGTCTGCTCACGAATTTTCACCTTCCGCGTTCCACGCTCTTCATGCTAGTAGCGGCTTTCTCTGGACTTGAAGTCATGCGACGCGGCTACGCCCATGCAATTGAGCGGAGGTACCGTTTCTATTCCTATGGCGATGCCTGTCTTCTGAGACACGGAGCGTGAATTGAAAAAGGGACCTGTTGCCAACGCCTGGCAAAATGGCTACGCAACGTCCGTGGGCGTTTCAGCGGGTCTCGGCTGCAGCGCGACCTTTACCTGGATCTGCTCGAGAAGGTGATCATCAATAGCATCTACGAAGATCCCGCGTTGGCGTGGCCTGGTCAGGACCGAAGGCCGCGCGTTCGAAGCCAAAGCCCGCATCCATGGCAAGGATTGGCCCTCGGTTGCGCATTCGATGGTAGGTGAACGCCGGCTCCATAACGTTCGCAAACTCGTCCAGCAGACTTTGGATGACGGGACGCCCGGTGACTATATCGAGACTGGAGTTTGGCGCGGTGGTTGTTGCATCCTCATGCGCGGCGTTCTTGCTGCTAATGCCGACACAAAACGTAAAGTCTACGTAGCCGATTCGTTCGCCGGATTGCCGCCGCCTCGGCCGGAGGAGTTTCCTGTCGATCTGGGCGACAAATTTCACGAGGTTGACCGCTCTGGCGGTGCCTCTGACAAAGGTCACAGAAAACTTTAGCCGCTACGGCCTGCTCGATGAGCAGGTCGTCTTCATCGAAGGGTTTTTCAAGGACACGCTTCCCGCTCTTGACGCCGGGCCTTTCGCTCTCATCAGACTGGATGGCGACATGTATGAGTCCACCATCCAGGCGCTCGAGGCGCTCTATCCAAAACTGTCCCCTGCCGGATTCGTGATCATTGACGATTATGCTTTAAAGGGCTGCAGCACGGCCGTTGACGATTATCGAGCCGCTCACGGAATCACGGATCCGATGAAAAAGATCGATTGGACGGGAGTTCTGGTGGCGGAAAACCGCCAGCGGCGAGTTTTCAGTAGTGCGCAATCCAGGGTCCACCGGCAGTCTCCCCGAATCTCCTTTCGAATTTTCCGTCGCGGCCACCGATGGCGCTGCACGGCTCGGCGAGATCGCAACACCGCGCGGGATCATCCGCACGCCTTCCTTCATGCCGGTCGGCACCGGCGCCACGGTCAAGGCCATGTTCCCCGAGGACGTTCGGGCGGCAGGCGCCGACATCATCCTCGCCAACACCTATCATCTGATGCTCCGCCCCGGCGCCGAGCGGATCGCAAGGCTCGGCGGCTTGCATCGCTTCATGCATTGGGACGGCCCGATCCTGACCGATTCCGGCGGCTATCAGGTCATGTCGCTCGCCAAGCTGAGGAAGCTCGATGAAGACGGCGTGACGTTTCAGTCGCATCTCGACGGCGCGAGCGTGACGCTGACCCCTGAGCGCGCCATCGAGGTACAATGTCTTCTCGGCGCTGACATTCAGATGGTGCTCGACGAATGCACGCCGTTTCCGGCCACGCACGATGAGGCAGAAGCGTCGATGCAGCTTTCGCTACGCTGGGCCGAGCGCTCGAAGCAGGCCTTCGCCAAACTCGCAAAGCCCGGCCAAGCCTTATTCGGCATCGTGCAAGGCGGCGTCTATCCCGATCTGCGCAAGGAGAGCGCCGAAGCTCTGATCGGGATCGGCTTCGACGGCTATGCCATCGGCGGCCTTGCGGTCGGCGAGGGGCAGGCGGCCATGTTGAAAGTCCTCGACGAGACTGTGCCGCTGCTGCCGCAGGATCGTCCGCATTACCTCATGGGCGTCGGCACCCCGGAGGACATGCTGCAAGCCATTGCGCGCGGCATCGATATGTTCGATTGCGTGATGCCGACGCGAAGCGGGCGGCACTGCCAGGCCTTCACCTGGGGCGGCAAGCTCAATCTCAGGAATGCCCGCTATGCCGAAGACATGTCGCCGCTCGATACCGAAAGCGCCTGTCCCGCCGCGCAATATGAGCGGGCGTATTTGCATCATCTCGTGCGCTCGAATGAAACGCTCGGCGCCATGCTGCTCTCCTTCGCCAATGTCGCCTTCTATCAAGAGCTGATGGCAAGAGCGCGCGCTTCCATAGCCGACGGAAGCTTCGCCGACTTCCTCGCAGATGTGCAGCGTCGTTACGCGTCGGCACCTGCAGACGAGGCGTAAACTCCGGGCTAGCTCTATTTCCGTTCCGGCACGCGACTCATTCTTGGAAACAGGCGCTGGAGAAATGAGGGGTAGCAGGTCACCCGAAAAAGCGCGTAGCCGCATTCATTGCCACCAATATCCGACAGCGGGCCCGCCACCGAATATCTCGGAGGGTTAGGCGAGCCGTGAATTGTACAAGCCCTTGCCGCCCAGTTTTGCGGATTGGTATGGCAAGGCGCCAACGCGTCGAAATATCCGCATTTTGCCTCAGCTTCGATCCTGCTTCTCACCGATGCAAAGGTAGTAATCCCACGACGCGGATGCACACGACATGCCCGCGAAGATGAAAAAGGCAAAGAGTAATGGCCGGAGCATGGTCCCCCCTTCCTGCCAGTTGCGTCTCCCTGATGTACAATCAAAAAGAGCATTAGCAGAAAATACAACCCAGATAAAGGGGGTGGAGAACGCGACGAGGTTTTACAGCGTGGCGATGTCCGAGGCCGGACCCACGCCGCGCGGGCCAACTTTCTGCCGCTCGCGCGCCAGCAGATAAAGCCCCGAAAGGATGACCACTGCCGCGCCCGACAACGTCCAGAGTGTCGGCACATCGCCGAACACCAGAAAGCCGCCGACGCTCATCCAGATCAGTCCGAGATAGATGAAGGGCGCGAGCACCGAAGCCGGCGCATGCCGGTGCGCGAGGATCAAGAGCCAATGTCCGAGCCCGCCCCAAAATCCGAGTGACGCGAACAACAGCCAGAGCCAAGTCTCCGCCGGCCATTGCCAGGCCTGCAGCGCGAACGGCGCGAGCAGCACCACGCCGGCAAGCGGCGTAAAAGTCTGCGTCACCTCCGCGGGGTCGAACCCGGCGAGATAACGCGTGGCAAGATTATAAAGCGCATATCCCACCGTCGCGATCAGCACGAGCAGCATGGCCCAATGCACCGTGCCGAAGCCGGGATGCATCACCAACAGCACGCCGAGAAATCCTGCCAGGATCGCCAGCATGCGGTGCCAGCCCACCCATTCATGCAGCAGCGGGCCCGCCAGCGCCGCCACCACGAGCGGGGTGAGAAAGAAGATGGTGATGGTCTGGTCGAGCTGAAGATATTGCAGCGCAAAGAAATTGAACCCGGTGGTCACGATCATCAACACAGAGCGGAACACTTGCAGCACTGGCTTCTTCGAGCGAAGCGATGGCTTGAAATTGAACCAAGGCCACAGCACCGCGGCGCTGAACACGACATGTCCGACGAAGCGGAGCCAGGTGGCTTCGGCCACGGGAATATGCTTTTCGCCGACGAGATATTTCGCCGTGGTATCGAGCGCGGCGAAGCAGACCGTGGCGAGAATCATCAGCCCGATGGCTCGGAGCCGCTCGTTTTTGTCGGCGTTCGGGGAAGGGGGCCGCTTCATGCCCTCATGTGCATAAGTCTTGGCCAAAACGCTATCCGTCGATAAGGTGCCGGACAATTCGCCTCAATCGCGTGAAGGAAGACGAATATGGCGGTTGAAGTTCGCTCCATGTGTGCCATCGGTCTTCGTGGCCAGCTCGGGCTCAACGGCAGGCTTCCTTGGGAAGGCAACAAAGGCTGGGAGTTCCAGGCCGATGTCGCGCGCTTCTTCGATCTCACGCGCGGTCATGTGCTGATCGCGGGGCCGCGAACGGTGGCCTCGATCCCGCCGCTCGCCTACCGCCATCGCACCATCGTCGAGATCCGCTCGCACATGGACCCGAAGACCGTGCTCGAGCAATTTCCAGATCGCGTCGTCTATATCGGCGGCGGCCCTCCGGTCTGGACGGCTTACGCGCCCTTCGTCGATCATTGGGACATCACGCGGCTGCCTTACGACGGCGAGGCCGACACCTGGTTTGATCCTGCGTGGCTCGTCGCGGGTGGAAGCCAAGTCCTCTAAAGCTCAGGATCGACTCGAAATCCTGCCCCCAATCCCCGGGCGCAGCTTCGATCTTTGCCGCCAAGCGGCGGCGCACAGCCTGTGCACAATTTTGTGCATAGCGGGGATAATTGCACCGGGTTCTTGCAACGTACCCCGCTTCGGTCAGCTTAGGTGGGCTGACGAATGCAACACGGTTTTAACCGTCGAACTTTGCGGGGAGTGAGGTCCAATGACGACGAATGAGTTGCGGCTTGCCGAGCCGAACGTTGCCTATATCGGAAGGGGCGTCACCATCAAGGGCGAGATCAATGCGCCGGACGTCATCGTGGTCGATGGCACTATCGAGGGCGACGTCACTGCGCGCTCAATCCGCGTCGGCGTGTCCGGCGTGATCAAGGGCAACGTGACGTCGGAAGACGCCGATGTCCACGGCTCGCTGTCCGAGAAGGTCGAAGTGAGAGAGTTCCTCCTCGTGCGCGCGACTGGCCGGATCGAAGGCAATGTGAGCTGCGGCGACGTTCAGGTTGAGAAGGGCGCGGTGCTTGCCGGCGGCGTCTTTTCGATCCACTCGAAAGCAGCGAAGCCTGCCGAGAAGATCGAGTCGAAGCCAGAGCCTGTCGAGCATACCGGCTTGAAACTCGCCGCCGCCGAATAGCGGGTCCGGCGAAGGCCGGAGCATGATCCCGAAAAGTTGCAGACTTTTTGCATCGGATCATGCGTCTAAGAAAAAGAACTAGAGCGAAATCGCGCTTATGCGCTTCGATTTCGCTCTAGTTCGCTTTGCGCATCTTGATGGCTTTTTGCGATCCGGGGTCTGCGCTCTTGCGCGCGCGGACGATCGTCTTGATGCGCAAGGGCGCCGCGCCGGACATCTCGCTAATCTTGCGATCCTGCATCTCGATATGGGTGCGTGCGGGCTCGTCGCCGTCGAGGCCGCCGAGCTCAATCGCAGGCACTTTGCGGTTTGAGCGCAGCGAGCCGTCTTCATAGACGACATCGAACAGCACGAAACCATTCTGCACTTGTGGCTTTCTTCGGCCCATGGCGTACCGCCTGTCTTCTAGTTTCGAAATGGGGGGAGGGCTGAAGCAGCAGCACTCCCCCTAACTCTTAATGGTGCGCGCCGCTCCGCGAAGCGTTGCGGTGACTGGATTTCTGACCTTGTGCATGAGGTCGGCTGCCATTGGCCTTGCGCTGGCCTTGGCCGGGCCGGCCGTGTGACGGGCGGCGATGTTTCGGCGCACCGTTACGCGAGTGTCCGTTTGCCGGCGCCTGCTCGGCCTCCGGTGCGACCTTCGGCAGATCATGCGCCAGGATTGGAACCTCGCGACGGATCAACCGCTCGATCGAGCGGAGATAAGGCCGTTCGCTGCCGTCGCAGAAAGACAGCGCCGCGCCGCCTTTGCCCGCACGCGCCGTGCGCCCGATGCGATGCACGTAGCTCTCCGGCTCGTTCGGCAGCTCGTAATTGATCACGTGGGAGATGTTCTGCACATCGATACCGCGCGCGGCGATGTCGGTGGCGACGAGGATGCGTGCCTTGCCGCTCTTGAAGGCGTCGAGCGCACGCACGCGCGCGTTCTGTGCCTTGTTGCCATGCAGCGCCTCCACCGTTTCTCCGTCTTGCGAAAGATAGCGGCAGACCTTATCCGCGCCGTGCTTGGTCCTGGTGAAGACCAGGACGCGATCCATGGCGGGATCTTTGAGCAATTGGGTGAGGAGGGTCCGCTTTTGCTGAGCGGGAACGAAATAGACGCCCTGCTCGATGCGATCGACGGCAATCGTCTCCGGCGTGACCTCGACCCTGGCGGGATTGCGTAAGATGTCGCCCGCGAGCTTGGCAATGTCGCGGGGCATGGTTGCCGAGAACAGCAGCGTCTGCCGCTGTTTCGGACATTGCGCCACAATCTTCCGCACGTCGCGGATGAAGCCCATGTCGAGCATGCGGTCGGCCTCGTCGAGGACGAGAATTTCGACCTTGTCCAGCCGCACATGGTTCTGGTTGAGAAGGTCGATCAGCCGTCCCGGCGTCGCGATCAAGATGTCGACGCCCTCGCGGAGCGCCTTAACCTGTAGACCTTGGCCGACGCCGCCGAAAATCACGGCGGTGCGAATCGACAGCGACCGGCCGTAAGCGCGGGCGCGCTCGTCGATCTGGCGCGCCAATTCGCGGGTTGGAGCGAGAATCAGCGATCGAGGCGAGCGCGGTACGCGCGCGAGCTTCGTGGCGGCGAGCCGGTGCAACAGCGGCAGCGCGAACGCGGCCGTCTTGCCCGTACCCGTCTGGGCGATGCCCAACAGATCGCGACCCTCGATCAGGAGGGGGATAGCTTCCGCCTGGATCGGCGTCGGCTTGGTGTATTTTTCGCTTTTCAGCGCACGCTGTAAGGGCTCGGCGAGGCCGAGTCCGTCAAAAGAAGTCATAGTCAATTTGAAATATCCTTATGCGCCAAGGGCCCGCTCAATCATATGAGCAGGGGTTTTCGGCGTTTGGCCCGGCGTCCCACGCGCTAACTGGGGCCAGATGAAAATCGGGAATTGTCTCGGGATGAAACGCCGCAATTTTGTGAGCGGCGGCTTCGCGCGATCGCGAGCAACTAATGTAACGGGAACATGGAGGTCGGGAGGCGCCCTGTCAAGGGTTAGCTCGCCGCCTGCGTCTGCTTCCGCCGGTAAGGATACTTCGGATTCTCGTACAACCGCCGGATGCCAAAGCCATCAAACCGCTCTTCGTTGACTTCGAGCGTAGTGGCGACCAGGAGTTCTTTCGGAAGCTGCTCGATGGCGTATTGGATTGCTTTCGCAGCACTAGCGAAGCGGACATAGCGGATCGGCCGCTTTGCCGCTTTACTGGTAAAGAGCTCCGCCGGAGCCATGTAATCGAACGCACCCACACGCATATTTAATCACGCAATCAGCTCGATGGCCAGACCGGCCGCTACAAACACGAAAAGCCGCCCGGGCGCTCTCTCGAGCGTCCGGGACAGCAAAATCTACCAGCCAACCGTCAAACCGGCGTAAACAGATTCGACGGAAGCATCGGCCTTCGACTATTGCGGGGCCGGGGCTGGTGCCGGAGCCGGCTCAGCAGGTGCTGGCGCAGGCTCGGCAGGCGCCGGCGCCGGTGTCTCGGCGGCCGGCGTGGCCTCGGTGGACTTGCCCATCAAGCAGCCCATCCAGCCTTCCTGACCAAAGCTACAATTATGCCTGTGGTTCTGAATGACCACAAAGGCAGCAATCAAAACGAGCAAGATTAGAATTAACCGCATTCCATCACCCTCCGGTTTTTGCCCCGTAGACTAAACGAGGGCATAGGAAACACTTGGGGCTGGCGTCAAGGATATACCGTGATCTATCCGCCCCATTTTACCCGGCTGCCTCGGGGCAGCCAACGCATCTTTAGAGCCACATCACGACATTATTGCCAAACATTCGGCACGTCTGCATCGGCCTTAAGTTCTTTGGCGCTCGCACAAAATTTCTCCGGCCTGGTGTTGCCTTCGGCCAGCAGCACGCCATAGGTGGCTCCAAGCCTCATGATTACCGCCGTCTCCCAGACCTTGATATCCTCTTCCGACATATCCGGATTCGGCAGCGGTGTCGTGGCATCGGTGATCGCCTTGGCGAATTTCGACTGATCTAGGTCGAAGCCGTCGCAGACCTTGGTCACCGCCGCCTGGAAGGCGAGGTTGTTGAGCATCGCGAATTGCTTCGCGGTCAGGATATTCTCGTCATCGCCGACGGCATCCTTCCAGGCTTCGTCGAGCCTGTTGTCATCTTCGGCTTGATCTGCGGCCAGCACGCTCGCGGCCACGCCGGCGATCAGGATTGCTGCGGCGGCGAGGCAGATGACGGGGCGCAGGCCTTTGAAATGTGCGGACATGGTCGGTCTCATCTCGCGTAGATCTTGTAGGTCCAGTTGGCGTTATAGGCGCCATTGCCGTTGTAGCAGGCACGCTGAGCCGGATAGCAATTCATGTGCGGGATCGGCGAGAACACCTGTTGCCATTGTGGTGGAGGCGCCGCAGCCACGGGAACAGGAACGTAGACGGTCTTGGGTTGATTGACGCTGCTCGAGATCGCGGCCCCGATCGCGGCTCCCGCGATGATGCCGCCGGCGATCGCCGCACCCTTATTGCCGGCTTCGGCCGGTGCCGAGAAGCCGAGCCCAAACCCAAGGGTCAGCACGCCGGACGCCGCGATCGAGAGAAGGCGCAATGTCATGGACGACTCCCTCGCTTCAAGATGCCGGAACGCGAAACTTTCGCCCGGGCGCCCAACCTGACCGAACTGAACCACATTTCCTGGGGTGTCGTCCATCCGGCAGGCTCTGGCGTTACAGCGAGCTTCCGGCCAAATTCACTACTTCTTCTGTGCCGCGTCCCAAGCCTTGGTGGCGGCGGCGACCATCTCGTCGTAGCTGCCGTTGGTCGTCATCACGGTGATCTGTTCCCCGAACTTGTCCGCCAAGGAGCGGCAGGGCGATTTCTTGGAAAAGGCGACGAACATCTCCTGGGACAGAAGCGCCTGGTCTAGCGGTACGACCTTGTCCTTGATCCCGTCTTTGGCAGCTTCGGCAAGACCCGGATAATAACCGGCAATCAAATAGTCGGCCTTTCCTGCGAGCAGGTCTTTGAATGCGGCGTCGATGCCGGCGGCGCGCGCCACCTCGAGCTTGTCCTTCATGAAGGCGTCGAATTCGGTGCCGTAGCTCTCGCCCTGGTTGGTGACGCCCTTCTTGCCGATCAGGTCGGTCTTGTCTTTGAAGGGGAACTCCTTGCCTTTGACGCACGAACACGGCCACGTCGTCATAGGTGAAGGCGGGCTGGACAAAATCGAGATAGCTGGCCCGCTCGTCGTTGTAGTAGATGCCGAAAATCATGTCGGCCTTGCCGTCACGCGCCGCGGCCTGGGCCTCCTCCCATGTCCCCATAAATTTCAACTCGACCGGAACGTTGATCGCCTTTCCGATCGCTTCGACGAGCGACGGCGCCGCGCCGACGATGTTGTCGCCGTCCCTGTAGGCGATCACCGGATATTGCGGGTGGCCCGTCGCCGTGATCTTGGTGCACTCATCTGCGGCGAAGGTGGCATTGCCCGTCAGCGCCAGAGCCACGAACACGCTAAGGCAGAGAAGTCTTTTCATGATCAACGATTCCTTGTTCCTATCGGAGTGGTAAGGGCAGGGGAGAACATCCCGTTCGGCGCGATGGCCGATTCAGGTCGCTCTATTTTCCGCCTTTCATCTGTGCTTTGACCTTGTCCACGTCGGCCTGTGAGACCTTTCCGGCCGCCACCAGCGCCTGCACGCAGGCCGGCGACAGGCTCGGGCCCGCCTTTTTCATGCAAAGATTCAGCGCGGCGGTTTGCAGTCCGTAGTCACCGCAGAATTTCTTGTAGTCGTTGACGCAATAGTTCTGGATGTCCTTGCTGATGGTCCCGGCTTGCGCGAACACAAGTGTGGGCGCCGAAATAACGCAACCAAGCGTGAGAGCAAGAGCGCCGGTGGACAAAACTGCGCGGCGAAACGTCATCGCAAATCCCCCTAACTATTTGGAGCCCGCTTCTATCACGGTTCGGAAGGCATGTCCGAATTGATGGTGAGCCCGCCAGGTCGGAATACTGGTCTCGATTTTTCCCAGAAGTCGTGTGAACTTGTGTAGCACTCTTGGCAAGCCTAGCAGGGTTTGGTCTGCGGCTAAAGGCCCCCGCCGAAACGACTATTCAAGTCGCAAGCGGATCGCTATGCCATTATTAGTCCGAGATAGCTCTCCCATCCTTGGCCTGAGTTAAAAGTGGTTGTGTTTCATGCCTCGCCTAGCGATGTCGCTCGTTGTGCGTGACGAGATCGACCTGATCTCGAGCAACATCGAATTTCATGCCGCCCAGGGCGTCGATGTTTTCGTCGTGATGGACAATGGCTCCAAGGACGGCACCCGCGAGCGACTTGAGCAACTCCGGCAGAGCTACGATATCGAGCTCGTCGACCAACCAGCCACAAGCTTTTTGCAGAATCGATGGGCTACGGAGCTCGCCGAGATCGCGCGACACAAACACAAGGCTGATTACATTATCAGCAACGATGCCGATGAATTTTGGTTGCCGAAGACTGGATCGCTCAAGGATCACCTGACACAGCCGGTAACCAAGGTGCGTCGAACCAACATGCTGCCGCTGCGGCAGGACATTCTCGCACCAGGATTTCGGTTCTTCCAATCAACTCTCAATGTGGTCAGGCCGATCGTCCATTCGCAGGATTCGAATCGCGACGCAGCCGACTTTCCGATCTTGCTCCGCAATATGCCGGGCAAAGTCATGTGCAAGATTGAGGGGCTCGAGAAGATTGGTTTTGGCAACCACAACGTCGTGCACGAAGCAGGTGCGCCGGTTAGCACAAAGACCATCCGCATCTACCATTTCCCTGTCCGGCGGTACGAGGATTTCGCCAAGCGTGTCGCCTTCGAGCGAGATCGGCAAAGGGATACGGATGAGCTTCGCGCCGCCGGTTGGCACAAGCGCAAATGGTTCGAGCTCCTGGAGCGGGGCGAGCTCAAAGATGAATGGCTGAGTTTCTCACTTGATCAGGAGCGCGCCGCTGAATTGACGGAGCTGGGAGTCATCAGCGCACCAACGAGATCAAACGTTTTTTTACAGCCGGCTAGAGCGCCCCGGGCAGCATTGCTGACCAGTGTCTAGATAAGAACGACAGCCGGGCGGACGCTTGGCATCCGTCTCTTAACGGCAGGTCAGCTCATCCACATAACGCCCAACGTGCTTTCTCTTTTCCAAACGACCCACGCCGCATGAACCTCTCCACCAATGTGCAGTTCAAACGTGTCCGGGACGCCTAGAATACTCGGGAGACGCAAGCTCGCTCCTTTGTCAGACATGTTGACCACGGTGCAATCAATGACTGATCGCTTGCCGTCGAAGACGATTTGACCCCCCTTGAGGGTGCGCCTGCGAGGCGAGTGTCGCCGCTCTAGTGACATAGGATCAACTCGTAATGCGTTTCCGTTGTCGCAAGGTAAATTGAATTGCTAGAGTTGTTGATGTCACTCGATGCGCGTACCGCCACTTTCCGGCGTGATTGCTCGGCGAGCGCGGCAAGAACTGCGGGTCTGATCAGTTCGCGATCAAATCGCACAACAAAGGATGCTCGTTAAGCAATTGCGCCAGAAGGTGTGATTCTGGTTCGTTGCTCGCTCGAAGCACTCTTACCACGGCGCGGAGCCGCTCACCGTTATTGATCCGTAAGAGTTGAATGAAAGCGTCGTGGATAGAAGCATCGTCATACTCTTCTAGGTCAGAAATAAGCTCCTGAATCGATTGGTCCATGATCGCCATAACTTAGTTGATTGACCTAGCCGTACTAAACGTCACTCCGAAATGCGGTCCATACCTCCAAGCCACGCGGACGGAATAACAACTGGGTTCACCGTCAAGATAGATGACGAACGTGTCCGGGGCGTCGGAAGGTGCAGTTGGCAGATACAAGCGGGCTCCTCGGAAGGAGACATCGCGCAGCGTACCGTCAATAATACGATTGCCGATTACGACCCTTGCGATCTTGAAGCAATCACGTCGGGGGTCAGACCTACGTTCCTGCGACATATCGAATCTTGCCATTCGAAAATTAGTTTAAGATTTATCGGTAGCACTGACCACTTGATGCAACGTAAAGGAGCGTCCATAAAGCCCGCTGCCATATAGTTAATCGGACGTGAATTGGCCCAACCATTCCGTTGCTGATCGCGCTGGCAATTATTGCTTTAGTGGCGACGTTCAAAATTTATTGGAGTGATTGCTACTGGCGTGGCACGGACGATATCGACGAATGGTCCGCGTGCATGTTGGTGCGATAGCCGAGATCGCCAACCGAATTGCAAAACCGAATTGGTGAGCCCGCCGGGATTCGAACCCGGGACCCCTTGATTAAAAGTCAAGTGCTCTACCGGCTGAGCTACGGGCTCCTCAAGCCGGACCATATGGTCGGGCGTGAGCCGAGGTCAACCAAAGACCGCCATTCTGCGATTTTTCGCCCATTCCCGGACAAAATTTCAGCATCGCGCTGAGGCGCCCGTTTCAGTAAGCTCCCGCGCCAAAGACGGGCGTGGGGTAAGCGCCGGGCGAGGGGGGATCATGGCGAAGCCGGCATCGAAGGCCAATTGGTTGCGGCATTGGCCGCGCGCCCTGCTTGCAATCCCCTTCATCGCAGCACTTTGGGTGCCGTCCTACAACCGGATCGAGCCTGCGCTCGGCGGCGTGCCATTCTTCTACTGGTATCAGCTCGCTTGGATTCTGATCGGCGCGGCCATCGTAATCGTCGTGTATTGGATCGAGACCAAGATCACGCGCGTCGCGGAGGCAGCACGAGCGCCGCTCAATGCTGACGGCACGCCCGGAGACATCCTGTGACCTTGAACGTCACGGCCACGATCGTCTTCGTCGGGCTCTTCGTGCTCGTGACCTGGATCGGCTTCGTCGCCGCGCGTTGGCGCAAAGCCGATCTCAATCTCCTGCATGAATGGGGCTTGGGCGGCCGCCGCTTCGGCACCGTCGTGACCTGGTTCCTGCTCGGCGGCGATCTGTACACGGCCTATACCTTCATTGCGGTGCCGGCGCTGGTCTTTGGCAAGGGCGCCATGGGCTTCTTCGCGGTGCCCTATACCATCCTGATCTATCCCATTCTTTTTCTCGTGTTCCCCAAGCTGTGGGCGATCGCGCATGCGAAGGGCCACGTCACGGCGGCGGATTTTGTCGGCGATCGTTTCGGCAGCCGCTATCTCGGGCTCGCGGTCGCCGTGACCGGCATCGTCGCCACCATGCCCTATATCGCGCTGCAGCTCGTCGGCATGGAAGTCGTGATCGGCGCGCTCGGCTTTCCCACGCAAGGTTTCGCCGGACATCTGCCGCTGATCATCGCCTTCATTATTCTCGCCGCCTTCACCTACACCAGCGGTTTGCGGGCACCGGCCCTGATTGCCGTGGTCAAGGACGCGTTGATTTTCATTACCATCCTCGCCGCCATCGTCATTATCCCGGCCAAGCTCGGCGGTTATGGCGCGATCTTCGCCAGCGTGCCGCCGGAGAAACTTCTGCTCACGCCGCCCTCTGGCGACAGTCTCGGCGCCTATAGCGCCTATGCGACGCTCGCTCTTGGCTCGGCGCTCGCTCTCTTTCTCTACCCGCATTCGATGACCGGCATTTTGAGTTCATCGAGCGGCGCCGTCGTGAAACGGAACGCGGCGATGCTCTCCGCCTATTCCTTCGTGCTCGGACTGATTGCGCTGTTGGGCTACATGGCGCTCGCGAGTGGTGTCGATAAGAACCCGGTCCATGCCGGTGGCTTCGCGCAATACGGTCCCAACTATGCCGTGCCGGCGCTGTTCCTCGATCAATTCTCGTCCTGGTTTGTCGGCGTTGCCTTTGCCGCAATCGCCATCGGCGCGCTGGTCCCGGCCGCGATCATGTCGATCGCTTGCGCCAATCTGTTCACGCGCAATCTCTATAAGACCTTCATGCGACCCAACTGCTCCGACGCGGACGAGGCGCGCATGGCCAAGATCGTGTCGCTGGTGGTGAAGGTGGGCGCCGTGGTCTTTATCCTGGCGCTGCCGCAAGCCTATGCCATCCAGCTTCAGTTGCTCGGCGGCATCTGGATCATCCAGTTGCTGCCTTCCGTGCTGCTCGGTCTCTATACGAAGGCGTTCAATGCGCCTTCGCTGCTGGCGGGTTGGGCGGTCGGCACCGCGATCGGCACCTACATGGCGGCCACGCAAGGCTTCGCGACCTCGGTCTATCCGCTCGCAATTTTCGGCGTCACCTTGCCAGGCTACGCAGCGCTCTATTCCGTCGTGGTGAACCTTTTGGTGGTTTTCGCGTTGAGCCCGGTATTCAGCGTGATCAGCCGTGCGCGGGCCGCGGAAACCGTGAAATGACCTGTCGAAGGACGGTAACAGCGCCCTCGACCGGGTGCCCGTTCCTGGTTAGGATTCCGCAGTTTTTAGCCTAAGCGATTCGCGACCCGGGAGATTCTCATGGCGAACGGCGAACAGGGCAGCAGGACATTTCTTGCCATCGTATTGGGCGGCATCGTGCTCGCCCTGATCATTGCGGCCTTTCTGCTCTATGGACAGAAGGCCGACACACGAACTCCCGCCGCCGCCGGCCGCCGAAGAGCCTGCGCCCGCGCCTGAGGCAGCACCTGCACCTGAGGTGGTGCCTCCCCCGGCGGCTGAACCCGCCCCAGCCCCAGAAGCTCATCCCGGCGCCGGCCCCCGAAACGCCACCAGCGCCCGAGGCAGCACCTCCTCCTGAGGCCGCACCCGCGCCTGAGGCAGTGCCAGAACCGGCGCCAGAGGCCGCACCAGCACCAGAGGCCGCTCCTTCTCCGGAGGCTGCGCCCGCACCGGATGCAGCCCCCAGCCGAAGCGCCTGAGAACGAACCAGACTAGATGGAATTGAGGTGGGGCGGTCCGCTTTGGATCGCCCTTAAGGGCTTAGCGGCGGGTGATCGAACGCCCAAAAAAGAAGAGCCCCGGCGCGGGGATTGCCAGGGCTCGTACGCAATACACAGAACGCACTAAACACCCAGACTCCGTACAACTGGGCAGGGGGAGCATGCCCCCGGCGTATGGCAGTATTTTGACAAATCCTTGTCGGCTGTCCCTTTGACAACAAGCATTTGCAAGCCCGGCCTCGTCCAATCTTGGCGAAGTTGCGTCAGACGCGAAATGCTCGCCTTCTACACGTCTTGTGCTCGGCAACGGCGCATGCAGAATGGCCTCCGAAAGGTTAGCTCTGAGGTAGGCAAATGCGGTGGCGCGGCGAGAGACAGAGCGACAATATCGAGGACCGGCGGGACGAGGGGCGGCGGCTTCGGCTTCCCGGGTGGCGGCGTCCGCTTCCCGAGCGGTGGCGGCGGCGGCGGGGGAGGCGGCATTGGCATTGTCGGCCTGCTGATCATCCTCGGCCTCATGTTTTTCTTCGGCGTCGACCCGTCGGTGATCCTGCAAGGTGGCGGCCCGGACGACGGAAACATTCCGAATATCCAACTCCCGCAGCCTCGTTCTGAGCCGACTGGACTCCCCACGCCGCGGCAGCAAGGACCGCAGGTCCAGCACCCGGAGACCGCGAGCGAGGACGACCTCAAGCAGTTCGTTTCAGTCGTGCTGGCCGACACCGAAGACGTCTGGACCAGTCTCTTCCAGCAATATGGTCAGCGCTACAGCGATCCAACGCTCGTGCTCTATAGCGGCGGCGTTCGCTCCGCTTGCGGCACCGGCGTAGCGGCGATGGGACCGTTTTATTGCCCGAACGACGAGAAGGTCTATATCGACCTGTCCTTCTACGAGGAGCTGAAGAACCGTTTCCGCGCGCCTGGCGATTTCGCCCAAGCCTATGTGATCGCGCATGAGATCGGCCATCACGTGCAGAAGCTGCTCGGCATCATGGATCAGGTCGAGTCGGTCAGGCAGCGCATGGGCGAGCGGCAAGCCAATGCGCTTCAGGTGCGCGTCGAGCTGCAAGCCGACTGCTTCGCCGGCGTGTGGGCGAACCACGCGCAAGAGATGCGCAACATCATCGAGCCCGGTGACATCGAGCAGGCGATGAACGGCCGCTGCGGCGATCGGCGACGACAAGATCCAGAAGCAGACGCAAGGTTATGTCGTGCGCGATTCCTTCACGCATGGCTCGTCCGAACAGCGGGTGCGCTGGTTCACCCGCGGTTATCAGAGCGGCAAGCTTGAAAATTGCGACACATTCAACACGCAGCAATTGTAGGCGGACCATCTGCGGTTGCGATCCAACTGCAAATAGGAGAGCCGCAGGCCGCGTGGCAGCAACCCGTTAAGGTTTCCCGCGCTTGCCGATTGGACGCCGAGAGTTCTGAATCAGCTATGGTTTTCTGAGGCGGGTGCAACGAGGCGGAGCGGGTGATGCGGCGCACAGAACCTTGGCTGATTTGTGCGAGCCTTGGCCTGCTCTTTGCCTCGCAGAGTTTTCCGGCCAACGCCGACGACGTCATCACGCTTGGCGCCGCGGTCTCGATGACCGGCAAATACGCCCAGAACGGCGCCAATACCCGCAACGGCTACGATCTCGCGGTTAAGACGATCAATGGCAAGGGCGGCGTCGTGGTCGGCGGCAAGCCCTACCAGCTCGTCATTCGCTATTACGACGATGAATCCACCCCGGCGCGCGGCACCGAGCTTGCCGAGCGGCTGATCAGGCAAGACAACGTGAAGTTCATGCTCGGGCCGTACAGCTCCGGCCTGACCAAAGCCATTCTGCCGATCATCGAAAAATATGGCGTGCCCATGGTCGAGGGCAACGGCGCGGCGCGCGAGCTCTTCACCAAGGGTTATCGCTACATCTTCGCCGTGCTCTCCACCTCGGACCAATATCTCACCGGCGCGATCGAGCTTGCCGCCGAGAACGCCGGCAAGTTGGGCAAGAAGCCGGAGCAGATCACGATTGCGCTGGCGATGGAGAACGATCCCTTCGCCCAAGACGTTCGCGCCGGCGTTCTCGACGACGCTGGACGTTACGGCATGAGGATCGTGATCGACGACCAGCTTCCGCCGGAGCTCAACGACATGGCGGTGACGCTCGCCAAGATCAAAGCCTTGAGGCCGGACATGCTTGTGGTCTCCGGCCACGAGAAGGGCGCGATCACGGCGGTGACCCAAATCAAGGCGATGAAGGTCCGGGTGCCGATCATCGCCATGACCCATTGCGACTCCGCCGAGCTCGCCGAGAAATTCGCCGAAGCCAGCGAGCACACCTTCTGCGCCGGGCAGTGGCATCCCGAGCTCGACTACAAAGACGAGCTGTTCGGCACCGCCTCCGACTTCGCCAAATCGTTCAAGGCTGCTTACGGTTACGCGGCGCCGTACCAGGCCGCGCAATCGGCGGCCTCAGTCGAAGTCTTCGCCGATGCCATCAACCGAGCGCAATCGCTTGAGCCTGTTAAGGTTCGCGACGCGATCGCCGTGACCGACCTGCAGACGTTCTTCGGCAAGGTGAAGTTCGACGAATCCGGGCGCAACGTCGCCAAGCCCATGGTCTTGACCCAAATTCGCGGCGGCAAATATGTGATCGTGGCGCCAAAAGACTGGAAGCAGGGCGAGCCCGTGATCCCGCGTCCCGCCGATTAGGGTCGACGGCGCGTTTTTCCCTTTGTAAGCATCGTCCTCGCCCGCATGCCGGATCGATCGCGGGACTAGGGTTCCGCCGCCGATGCTCGACAACCTCTCCATTCTCGTCCAGGCGCCGGCGCTCAATCTCCAGCTTCTCATCGACGGCATTCTGATCGGCGCGGTGTTCGCGCTTGCCGCCTATGGCATGGCGCTCGTCTGGGGCGTCACCAACATCATCAATCTCGCGCAAGGCGAGTTCGTGATGCTGGGCGGTTTCATCGCGGTGGCTTGCGCCGACCAGGGCCTGCCGCTGCTCATCGCCGTGCCGGTCGCGGCGGCACTTCTCTATCTGTTGGGGCTTCTGCTGTTCGAGACCGTGATTGCCTTTGTCATCGGCCGCGACATGTTCAACTCCGTCCTGGCGACATTCGGCATCGCCATCGTGCTCCAGCAAGCCATGGCGCTCGGCTTTGGCGGCGCCGACCGCATCCTCGATGCCGGACTCGGGTCTTGGTTTCTATTCGACGGGCTTGTCAGCATCGCCAAGGTCAAGGTGTTGGTGTTCGTCGCCTGCATCGCGCTCGGGTTTGCGCTCGCGTTCTTTCTCGCCCGGTCGCGCCAAGGCCAGGCCATCCGCGCCGTGGCGCAGGACGAGCGCGCGGCGTCCGTGCTCGGCATCGACACCAGACGCGTCTATCGGCTGACCTATGCGTTGAATGCGGCGATCTGCGGCGGCGCCGGCGCGCTCGCGGTCAACGCCTACCCCATCCATGCCTATAGCGGCCTCGCTTACACCATACGCGCCTTTATGATCGTCGCCCTCGCGGGGCTCGGCAATCTCTCAGGCGTTGCCATTGCGGCGATCGGTCTCGGCATCGCCGAGAGCTTCGCCGGCTTCATCTTGGGCGCGCAATTTCAGCTCGCCTTCGTCTTCAGCCTGCTCGTCGTCATGCTCGTGATCCGCAATTGGCGGCTCAAGCTGAAGCGGCAATATTTGCGGTAGGGAGCGAGGTATGGAAACGGGGCAGGGACTGAGCCGGCAAAAACTGCTGATGCTTGCCGGTGCACTCGCTCTGGCGGGATTGGCGCCGCTCATCGCGCCCTCGCACCAATCGCAACTCACCGAGCTGATGCTGTTCATCGTGTTCGCGCTCGCCTGGGATCTGGTCGGCGGACAGATGGGCTACAATTCCTTCGGCAACGTGCTGTTCGTCGGGCTCGGCATGTATGTCTCGGCGATCGTGCAGGTTGGCCTGTTCTACGATGTCGGCCTCTATAACGCGGCGCGAGGCGGCGGCACCGATTTCGTGTTCGACGCTGCGCAATTTCTTTCCGGCCTCGGTCTCGGCATTGTCGCCGCGTCGCTCGCCGCGGGACTGGTGGCGTGGGCCTTCGGCTATTTCGTGCTCGGCATGCGCGGGCATTATTTCGCGATCTGCACGCTGGGCGTGGGTATTGCGGCGGGCCAGGTGGCGGCAGGCATTCCCTGGATTGGCGCCGGCTCCGGTATGCTCACGCCTAATCCGCCTGCGGAGCTCGGTCATGTCGGGCTCTTGCTCTATTATCTCTCGCTGCTGCTCGCGATCACTTGCGCGCTCAGTTTCGCCGCGCTGCTCTCCACGCGGTTCGGCCTCGCGCTGAATGCAATCCGCGACGACGAAGACAAAGCCGAGGCGATGGGGATCAGGACCCACGCGGTGAAGGTCGCGGCCTGGGTCATCGCCGCCATGTTTCTCGGCGCAGCCGGCGCGCTTTACGGCAATCTCGTGCGCTTCATCGATCCGATTCAGAGCGCTTTCGCCGGATCCACCATCGGGGTCTGGATGATCGTGATGGTGCTGCTCGGCGGCAGGGGAACGCTGCTTGGGCCGATCCTTGGCGCCATCGTCTTTCAAGTCTTCAAGGAATTGTTCTGGACCTATCTCCTCGGCTGGCAGCGCGTGGCACTCGGGCTCCTCATCATCGCGGTCGCGGTGTTTTTCCCCGACGGCATCGCGGGCTTCATCCGCTCGCGGCAGAAGCGGGTCGCGGCGGAGGGGGCGGAAGTATGAGGCCCATTCTCCAGATCAGAGAATTGACCAAAAGCTTCGGCGGTGTCGTCGCCAACGATGCTGTGAGTCTCGATGTGCCGAAGGGCGCCATTGTCGGACTGATCGGTCCGAACGGCTCCGGCAAGACGACGTTGTTCAACGCCATCACCGGAGCATTTCCCATCGATCGTGGCTCGATCCGCTTCAAGGGACGCGAGCTGTCGACGAAATTGACCGCCGAGATCGCCCGCCAAGGCCTGATCCGCACCTTCCAGCAGCCTCGCATCTTTGGCCGCATGACCGCGCTCGACAACATGCTGCTCTCGGCCTCGATCCGGCGGGCTGAATTCTTCGACCTGCTCAGATCAGCCTCGCCCAAGGACTTGAAGCGCGCCGCCGATCTGCTCGATTTCGTCGGCTTGGCCGACAAGCGCGATCTGGAGGCCGGCTCGCTGTCTTACGGTCAGCAGAAATTGCTCGAGCTCGCCATGGCGCTGATGAACGATCCGGAGTTGCTTCTGCTCGACGAGCCGACCGCCGGCATCAATCCTGTCTTGATCGACAGCCTGATCGACCGGCTTACGTGCCGCGAACAAGGAGCGTGGTCTCACGCTGCTCGTCATCGAGCACAATATGCCGGTGATCATGGGCCTGGCCGAGCAAATCTATTGCCTCGCCCACGGGCGGCTGCTGGCGCAGGGAACCCCGAAACAGATCCGCAACAACAAACGCGTCGTCGACGCTTATCTCGGAGCGGCGTGATGGCGCGGGGAAAGCAAGCGAGGTCCGCCAAAGGCCAAGGGCCGGTCGCGATCAAAGACCTCGACCGGCTTGCGCGCGGAAAGCCCATCGTCGCCATCGATGGCCTCGATGCTGGCTATGGCCGCGCCAATATCTTGCACGATTTCAGCTTGCGGCTGGGCAAGGGGCAGTCGCTCTGTCTGGTTGGACCGAACGGCGCCGGCAAGTCCACGGTCCTCAACGCCATTCAAGGCTTCGCGCGAATTTTCAAGGGCAATATCACACTCAACGGCAAGACCATCGCCGCGCTCGGCCCGAGCCAGAAACTGAAAGATGCGCGGCTCGCCTACGTCTTGCAGAAGAGCTCGGTCTTCCCAAACATGACGGTCGAGGAAAATCTCTGGATGGGCGGCTATTGCCTGCCCAGTCAAGCCGACGCCAAGGATGCGGCCACCAAGGTTCTCGACCGCTACAAGCAGCTCAAGGCGCGAGCGCACGAAAAGGCCGGTGTGCTCTCAGGCGGCGAGCGGCGCCTGCTCGAGATCGCGCGCGCTTTGATCATGGCGCCTCAGACGCTGCTGGTCGACGAGCCTTCGATCGGGCTCGAGCCCCGCGCCATCGACATGATCTTCGACACGCTCAAGGAGTTGCGCGAGACGCAAGGCACCACGTTGATCCTGGTCGAGCAGAACGCCCGTAAGGGTCTCGAGTTCGCCGATATCGGTTATGTACTGGTGGCGGGTCGCGTGGTGAGGGCCGCCAAGGGACGCGAGCTGCTCGACGATCCCGATATCGGCCGGCTGTTTTTGGGCGGTTAGTTTAGAATGCGTCGCCGGCGAACACCGTCGCCTCGCAAGGCAGATTCGCCTTTTTGAATAATCCGCAAGCCTGCGTCGCTTCCTCGACATTGGCGAAGGGGCCGGCGACCAGCCGCCACTTCTTATCGGGTGCGAGCACGCGCTTGGCCTGCAGGCCGGCGACAAGTGCTGCGTGATTGCTGATCAAATCCTTCCACACCGGCCTAAGGCCGTCTTGTTTGTCGGCGCCGCCAATCTCGATGCCGAAGCGTGTGGTTCCGGGCGGGATCGGGATAGCGCTCGCGCTCACACTCGCGGTCTCGGTTGCCGCGGGTGCAGGCGGTGTTGAACTGGCAGCATCGCCTTCTGAATCTGTGGGAGCGGGCGCTGAGGTCGACGGCGTCTCAGTGCCGCCTGAAGTCTGGTCGGCCGATGCCACCTGAGTTGAGGAAGGCGTCGTTGCGTCGGAGGGGGTAGAGGCGACAGACGGCTTTGCCGGCTCTGCTGGTTTCTCAGCCGCCTTGGCAGCTTCTTGCTTCGCAGCCCTTTCTTGGCGCTTCTTCCTTAGCGGCTTCCTGCTTGGCAGCTTCTTCCTTCGCGGCTTCTTGCTTGGCGGCTTCCTTCTTAGCAGCCTCTTCCTTCGCGGCTTCCTGCTTCGCGGCTTCTTTCTTGGCAGCCTCTTCTTTCGCGGCTTCCTGTTTGGCAGCTTCCTGCTTCGCGGCTTCTTGTTTTTCTGCCTCCAATTTCGCAGCCGCTTCCTTCTTGGCTGCCTCTTTCTTGGCGGCCTCTTCCTTCGCGAGTTCTTGCTTGGAAAGTTTGGGCTTCGCCGGTTCCTGCGCCGGAGCGGCAAGCGTCTCGGCCTCTGGGTTGGGCGGCGACGTCGTCACGGCAGCGCCGCTCGGCAGCGCCGCGACCGGACCCAGCACCTTCTCCAGCGGCTGTAGCCGCGTATTCAACTCGGTCATCTGCTGCGACAGGGAACCGACCTGGCTTCTCAGCTCTGCAATTTCGCGATCTTTGGCATCGTTGCTGCTCATGAGCGCGGAGACCTGATCGGCCGAAATGGCGGGGGCCTGCACCTGCGCCGGCGCTGCCGGCTCGGCTTGCGCCGTCTCTTTGCCGGCATGCGGCTCAGTGACGATCCGGAACAAATAGGCGCCCGAAAACGCGGCGAGCAGGATCCAGAACGTCGCGAAAATGCCGGGGACCCAGCTTCGCATGCTGCCTTGGCGGTCGTTCATGATCTGCGGATGCTCCCCCTCGAGCCCGTTAGTTTGGCCCATAAAGCCGCCAGCAATATGGCTGGTTGCTTCGCGGGGAGATTACTCCCTCTGCCAACAGCGTCAATTATGAGTGGCCCGGTGGCCCTTGCCAAGCCCTTCGGCTAGAAGCTGTTTTGCGAGCCGAGGCGATTCGAGCGGCCCGAACCGGGTCCCGCTTTTAACCTTCTTTGTGCTAAGGACCATCGCTTGAGGCCCGCGCCAGGGCCGTCTATTTAGGGCGCGACCATTACCGTAAGCGGCATAGAGGCATGACGCAAAGTTCGGCGCTCGCCATCATCTTAGCGGCGGGCAAGGGCACCCGCATGAAGTCCGATTTGCCCAAGGTCCTGCACAATGTTGCGGGCGCGCCGATGCTTGCCCATGTGCTGGCGGCGTCGAGGGACGCCGCGATCGAGCAAACCGCGCTGGTGATCGGCCCCTCGATGGAGAAGGTGGCCGACGATGCGCGCAAGCTTGATCCCGGCGTCACCGTCTTCGTGCAGGCCAAGCAGCAGGGCACGGCCGACGCGGTGAAAGCGGCGCGTCCGGTGCTCGAAGAGTTTCAGGGCCATGTACTCATTCTCTATGGCGACACGCCGCTGATCCGCGCCGAGACCCTCACCAAGGCGAGGAATGCGCTCGACGACGGCGCCGATCTCGTCGTGATCGGCTTCGAGGCCGAGCGACCCGACCGGTTATGGACGGCTGCTCCTCAGCAAGAAGGGCAAGCTGGTCGGGATTCGCGAGGAGAAGGACGCGAGCGACGAAGAGCGCGCGCTCACGCTCTGCAATTCCGGCATCATGGGTTTTCGCTCAGGCCAAACGCTGCTCGAGCTTTTGAGCCGTATCGGCAATGACAACGCCAAGAAAGAATTCTACCTGACCGACGCGGTCGCTCTCGCCAAAGAGGCCGGACTCGAATCGTGCATCGTGAGCGCCGATGGCGCCGAAGTGCTCGGCGTCAACTCTCGCGCCGAACTCGCCGCGGCGGAAGCGGCACTTCAACATCGTCTGCGCGCGAAGATCATGGACGGAGGCGCGACGCTTATATCTCCCGACACGGTCTTCTTCAGTCACGACACGATTGTCGGCAAGGACGTCACCATCGAGCCGAATGTGATGATCGGCCCTAACGTGTCGATCGGAGACAACGTTACCATCAGAGCCTTCTCCCACATCGAAGGCGCGAAAATCGGCAAAGGCGCGATCGTCGGGCCCTTCGCCAGGCTTCGGCCCGGTGCGCAACTAAGCGAGAACGCCCATATCGGCAATTTCGTCGAGATCAAGCAATCGGAGATCGGCGAGGGCGCCAAGGTCAACCATCTCACCTATATCGGAGACGCGAGCGTCGGCGCCCGCGCCAATGTCGGCGCCGGGACCATCACCTGCAACTATGACGGTGTCGCCAAGCATCGCACCGAAATCGGGGAAGATTCCTTCATCGGCTCGAACAGCGCTTTGGTCGCACCTGTGAAGATCGGTGCCGGCGCCTATATTGGCTCCGGCAGTGTGATCTCGAAGAACGTCGAGCCGGATGCGCTGGCGCTCACGCGATCGCCGCAAGAGACGCGGCTAGGCTGGGCCAAGCGCTTTCGCGAGCGGCTGAAACGGGCCAAGCCAGCCGGAAACAAAGAGACATAGAGTATGAATTGCCGCCAGGCGTCGCGCCGATTAGTCAGGAGCATGATCCGGAAAAGTGGGAACCGGTTTTCCGACAAGATCATGCTCAAGAAAGAGCAAGGAATTAGGGTGGAGTAGGGGACGATGTGCGGCATTGTTGGCGTCCTCGGTAAAGGCCCCGTTGCGGGTCAGCTGGTCGACGCACTGAAGCGGCTTGAATATCGCGGCTACAACTCCGCGGGCGTTGCCACCATCGAGAACGGCACGCTCGGCCGGCGTCGCGCCGAAGGCAAGTTGCGCAATCTCGAAGCGCGCCTGGCCGGCGAGCCGCTGCTCGGCGAGACCGGCATCGGCCACACCCGCTGGGCGACACACGGCAAGCCCACCGAGGCGAACGCGCATCCGCATATGACCGAGGACGTCTCGGTCGTGCATAACGGCATCATCGAGAATTTCCGCGAGCTGAAGGAGGAGTTGCAGAAGAGCGGCGCCGCTTTCACCAGCGATACCGATACCGAAGTCATCGCGCATCTGATCAGCCGGGAGATGAAATCCGGCTCCGATCCCGTGCGCGCCACCTTCAACACGCTGAAGCGGCTGCAAGGCGCCTTTGCCATCGCCATGATCTTCCGCGGCTATAATGATCTGATGATCGTGGCGCGCCAAGGCAGCCCGCTCGCCATCGGCATCGGCAAGGGCGAGATGTTCGTGGGCTCCGACGCCATCGCGCTGGCGCCCTTCACCGACGAGATCGTCTATCTCGAGGACGGCGATTGGGCCGTGCTCACCCGCGAAGGCATTGCCATTCGCGATCGCGCATGGCAATGCGGTCGAGCGTCCGGCGAGCCGCTCGCAAGCCAACGCGCTTCTGGTCGACAAAGGCAATCACCGCCATTTCATGGCGAAGGAAATTCACGAGCAGCCCGAAGTCGTCGGCCATACGCTTGCGGCTTACGTCGATCTCGCCACCAGCGCGGTCGAGCTGCCGAAGCTGCCGTTCGATTTCGCCAAGCTCAATCGCCTCACCATCTCGGCCTGCGGCACCGCCTATTATGCCGGCCTTGTCGCCAAATATTGGTTCGAGCGCTGGGCCAGACTTCCCGTCGATGTCGATATCGCGTCTGAGTTCCGCTATCGCGAATGTCCGCTCGATCCCGGCGGCGCCGCATTGTTCGTCTCGCAGTCCGGTGAAACTGCCGACACGCTCGCCTCGTTGCGCTATTGCCGCGAGCAGGGCCAGCACATTGCCGCCATCGTCAACAATCGCGAATCCACCATCGCGCGTGAATCCGACGTCATCCTGCCGACGCTCGCCGGCCCTGAGATCGGCGTTGCCTCCACCAAGGCCTTCACCTGTCAGCTTACTGTGCTGGCGTGCATGGCCATCGCGGCGGGAAGGGCGCGCGGCCAGATCGGGCGCGTGCTCGAGAGCGAGCTGGTCGAAGCCTTAAGCGGCTTGCCCCGCCACATGGCGACGATCCTGCATGACGAAAGCCCCTACGAGCAGCTTGCGTATAACCTGTCGAAGCGGCGCGACGTGCTCTATCTCGGCCGCGGCTCGAACTATCCGATCGCGCTCGAAGGCGCGCTCAAGCTGAAAGAGATTTCCTACATCCATGCCGAAGGCTATGCCGCCGGCGAGCTGAAGCATGGTCCGATTGCCCTGATCGACGAGAACATGCCGGTGATCGTGATCGCGCCGCGCGACGACCATTACGACAAGACCGTCTCCAACATGCAGGAGGTGGCGGCCCGCGGCGGCGATCTCATTCTGATCAGCGACGCCGATCCTTTGAGCGCGGCCTGCGCCATCGCCGCCTATTTGCCGGTGCCCAACGTGCACCGCTTCGTCACGCCGCTGCTTTATGCGGTCCCCGTCCAGCTCATCGCCTACCACACGGCCGTCTTGATGGGGACCGACGTGGACCAGCCGCGAAACCTGGCGAAATCCGTGACAGTGGAATAGATAAAGCCTCGGATTAGCCTGATTTTCTTGTTTGACCGGGACCGATGGCGACACAATTCGAGCGCTTTAACCCTAAGGCCGTGCGCGCCTGCGCCTGGGCCGTTCTAGGCCTGCTCTGCCTCGCCGTCCCAATTCAGGCAAAGGCCCAGGAGGGCGGCGCACTTGGCGCCGGCGTCACCGCGCTCAATGCCGGAAAATATGACAACGCCGTCCGCCAGCTCTCGACGGCGATCGCCTCCAGCAGCATCTCTCCCGGTGAAGCCGCCAAGGCGCTCTACTTGCGCGGCATCGCCTATCGCAAGCTGAATCAGCCCGCGCGCTCGATCTCCGATCTTGGCGCCGCGATGTGGCTCGGCCTGCCGCCGTCCGATCGTCTGAAGGCGCAAGTCAATCGCGGGCTTGCCTATCGCGCCGCCGGTCTTAACGAGCAGGGCGAGGCCGAGCTTGCCGCGGCGAAGAAATCGAATAGCGACGAGGTCGCGCGTCTGATCGCCGAGGATGGCGGCGCCACCTCCAACAATACGGCGATCGCGGCCTTCTCGACGGAGGTCCGCGCCGCGGATGCCGGATCCTCGTCCAGCGCGGCTCTGAATGAATCGGGTCCGAGCTTCGCCAGCACCGTGACCGCGGCCAACACGCCGCCGCCTGGCCGCGCCCCCGACGCTTCGCCCAATTGGTCAACATCGGTCTCAAACGGACCGAGCACGTCGGCGCCTCCGCCGCCGCGTGAGGAGAGGGCCCCGGCACCTGGCTCCTGGAGCACGACGACGACCGATGCCTCTGCCGGCGATTCTTCCAGCGGCGGCAGTCGCGTTGGCCGCTGGATCAATTCCTGGAAAGGCGATTCGAGCTCCGAGGCGCCACCGCCTCAAGCCGAGACCGCGCCGGCTCCGCGCGCCACGACGGAAGCCCCGCCGCGCCCGCAAGCCTCGGCGCCAAGTTCCGGCTGGGATGCCCAGAACTCAGATCGTCACCGCGGACGCGAAGCCCGCGGGCGACGTCGCTGGCGGCTCCTATACATTACAGCTCGCCGCAAGCCGCTCCCAGGACGAGGCAGAAGCTCTTTATAAGAAAGTGGCGAAGCAGAACCCGGCGCTCGCGAGTAAGGCGCCGGACATCCAAAAGACCGATCTAGGCGGTCTCGGCACGTTTTACCGTCTCCAGATCGGCCCCTTCCCGGACAAGGCGGAAAGCCTTAAGCTCTGCAATGCGCTGAAGCGAAGCGGAGTCGATTGCTTTCTCGTAGCGCGCTAGCCTTTAGTCGCTTTGACGTCTCCCCAACCCGCCTGATTGGCGCAAAAATAGGCGCGGCTCTGAAGCCGCAAATTCCTGGTTCCATGACCACCAAAGACAAGTCGCAATCGCCCAAGTCATCGCAGTCGCCGAGGACGGGCGCCCCCGCCGAGACCGATGCGGATCGCCTGGCGATCATCGCCGGCGCCGAAGAGGAGCCGCAATCGTCGCATCTGATGGCGCGGCTGCGCGGTTACTTCCTCACCGGCCTTATCGTCTCGGGGCCGATCGCCATCACCGTCTATGTGGTGTGGTGGTTCGTCAATCTGGTCGATGCCTGGGTCAAGCCGCTCATTCCGGCCGACTATCTTCCCGACAACTATCTTCCTTTTCGCGTCCCAGGCCTCGGGCTGATCGTCGGCATTTTCGGGCTGATGGTGATCGGCGCCCTTGCCGCCAATCTGTTCGGCCGCACCATCGTGGCCTATGGCGAGATGATGCTCGACCGCATGCCGGTCGTGCGCGGCGTCTATCGCCTGATCAAGCAGATTTTCACCACGATCTTCTCCAAGAGCGGCAACTCCTTCAAGCGCGTCGGCCTGATCGAGTTTCCCCGCCGCGGACTCTATTGCATTGTCTTTCTTGCCGGAGATCCGCCGCAGGAGATCGAGGAGAAGCTCGGCAACGGCAATCCGATGATCACCGTGTTCATGCCGAACGGTCCGAACCCCACCACGGGCTTCATCTGCTTCATGCCGGCGAGCGAAGTGATCGCGCTCGACATGGCGGTGGAAGACGCGGCCAAGCTCGTCGTCTCTGCCGGCCTCGTCGGTCCCGACCAGGAGCATCTGCGCAAGCTCGCCGCGAGCAAAGGCTTGAAGCCGATCCCGGAAGAAGAGCCGGTCGTCTGAGTTAGCCTGCGCGCATCAGTTTGATCGCGTCGTCGCGCCCGAACAGATAGAGCAGCAATCTGAGCTGCTCGGCGCGCTCGCCTTTGAGGTCTGGATCGCGTGACAGCACCAGCCGCGCTTCGTCCCGCGCGGCTTGCAGCAACTCGGCATCCTCGGGCAGACGCGCGATGCGGAATTCCGGCAACGCCGCTCTGCCGCGTGCCGAGCAATTCGCCGCCGCCGCGAAGCCGCAAATCTTCTTCCGCGATGACGAAGCCGTCCTCGGTGCGGCGCATGACTTCCAGCCGTTCCCGCGCGGCCTCCGACAGAGGCTGCTTGTAGACGAGGATGCAGGAGGAACTGGCGGTCCCGCGTCCGACCCTGCCGCGCAGCTGATGCAATTGCGCCAGACCGAAGCGCTCGGCATGCTCGATGATCATGATGGAGGCGTTGGGGACATCGACCCCGACCTCGATCACCGTGGTCGAGACCAGCACGGCGATCTCGCCGGCGGCGAACGCGTCCATCACACGGTCCTTCTCTTTGGCCGGCAATTTGCCGTGGATCAGGCCGACCTTGTCGCCGAACCGCGCCTTCAATTCCACAAAGCGCTCCTCGGCGGCGGCGATATCGAGGATTTCCGATTCCGCGACGAGAGGGCAGACCCAATAGATTTGCGCGCCGCTCTCGATCGCACGGCCGGCCCCCTCGATCACCTCGTCGAGCCGCTCAGCCGGTACGATCCGCGTCGCGATCGGCTTCCGTCCCGCTGGCTTCTCGTCGAGCCGCGAGACGTCCATATCGCCGTAGCTCGTGAGCAGCAGCGTGCGGGGGATCGGTGTCGCCGTCATCACCAGGAGTTCCGCGCCTTTGCCGGTGCCCTTCGCTTGCAATGCGAGGCGCTGATGCACGCCGAAACGATGCTGTTCGTCGATCACGGCAAGCGCCAGATCGCGGAATTGGATCGGCTCCTGGAACAGAGCATGGGTGCCGATCAGAATGTCGATCTCGCTCAGCTCCAGCCGCTTCAATAATTCCTCGCGTTCCCGGCCGCGCTCGCGCCCCGTCAGCAGAGCCACGCGCAACCCCAACGAGGCGGTGAGGCTGGTGATGGTCTTCAGATGCTGGCGCGCCAGAAGCTCGGTCGGCGCCATCAGCGCGGCCTGCGCGCCGGTCTCGACCGCGTTCGCCATGGCGAGCAGCGCAACCACCGTTTTGCCACTGCCGACATCGCCTTGCAGCAGCCGTAGCATCCGGTTCGGGCTGGCGAGGTCGGCGTCGATCTCGGCAAGCGTGCGGGTTTGCGCCCCCGTAAGCTTGAAGGGAAGGGCGCGGAGAATGGCCGAGCGCAGTTTGCCGGCGGGTGCGAGCGTCCGACCGGCGCTCTTACGCAAGCGCTGCCGGATCGCCGCAAGCGCGAGCTGGTTGGCGAACAGCTCGTCATAGGCGAGCCGCTTGCGCGACGCCGATGGTCCGAGATCGGAATCCGCCTCGGGCGCATGCAGGCGGCGGAGTGCGGGCGTGAAGCCGGGCCATTGCTGTCGCGCGAGCCAATCCTTGTCGGCCCATTCCGGCATTTCCGGCAGGCGGTCCAAGGCTTGGGCGACGATTTTCCGCAAGCTCGTGTTGGAAAGCCCGGCGGTGAGGGGATAGACCGGCTCGACGGATGGGCAGACCGCCCTTTTCCGCATCCATGACGTGATCTGGGTGCGGCATCTGCAGCAACCCATCGTAGGCTTCGAGCCTGCCCGACACGATGCGGCGGCTGCCTTGCGGCAGGAGGCGTTTCAGATAGGCCGGATCGGCATTGAAATAGACGAGTTCGAGCGCGCTCGCGTCGTCTTCCACCAGCACGCGATAGGGCGCACGCGCGCCACGGCGTGGTCCGCCTGGCCTATGCTCAACCACCGTGACTTCGAGCGTTACCAGCTCGCCGATTCGCCCCTCGGCAATGCTGGTAAGGAGCTTCCGGTCGATCACACCGACAGGCAGATGCCAGAGAAGATCGATCACCCGCGCCGAATCGGGCGCGGCGATACCGAACAGTCTGTTGAGCAGTGCCTCGACCCGGGGCCCTACGCCCTTCAAACTTCGGGCAGGCGCGAACAGCGGATTGAGCTGAGGAGGCCGCGTTGGATGTGTCACAGCTTGAACTCGACCTCGCCCTTGACAGCAAGAGACCCGCTCGCTGTAACCGATTGCAACAACACTTGGAAAGTAGCTTGATGCCGGCCAACGACTTTGAGGCTGAGGCGCCGCCGCGCCCTTTACCGGGCGACGCATCGCGGCTCGAAGGAACTCGACTTTCTGCTTGGCCGTTTTGCCCAAGAACAGATCGCCTCGATGTCGGAGGACGAGATCGAGACCCTCGAGCGGCTGATCGATGCCCCCGATCCCGAGATCGCGGCGTCTTTCTATGAGGGGAGCGAGCTCGGCGACGCCGCGCTTGACGCGTTGATCGAACGCTTGCGCCGCTTTCACGGCTACGAGATCACGAAGGCCTGATGTCCGACACCAAATTCAATTTGCCGGTCGATCGCTTGCTCGGGGCCAAGCGCGCCATTGCCAGCGGCGTGCCCGAAGGCTTCGATGCTCTTCTGATCGCGTTGCTGTCGCAAGGCGCCGGCGACGGCGACAAGCGCGCGCCGATCCTGCATATCGCCCGCGACGGCCAGCGCCTGACCGCGCTCGAAGACGCGCTTGCCTTCTTCGCGCCGGAGGTGAAGCGTTTGAGCTTTCCCGCCTGGGACAGTGTGCCTTACGACCGGGTCGCGCCCAATGCCGAGATCGTCGCCGAGCGGATCGCCACGCTGGCTGCGCTGGCCAATCGGAAGCACGGCGACAAGACACCCTTGATCGTGCTGACCACGGTCAATGCCGTGCTGCAGCGTGTGCCGCCGCGAGACTTTCTCAGCGCATCGAGCCTGAAGCTTGCGCCCGGCAACAACGTGAACATGGCAAGCCTGGTGGAACGGCTCGAGGCGTCTGGCTATGTCCGCTCCGGCACGGTGACCGATCCCGGGCAATATGCCGTCCGTGGCGGCATCCTCGATCTGTTTCCGCCGGGCCGCGACCCTGTCCGTCTCGATTTCTTCGGCGATACGCTGGAATCGATCCGGGCCTTCGACCCGGACAGCCAACGCACGCTGGCGCGGATCGAGTCATTTCATCTCCTGCCCATGAGCGAGACCGCGCTCGACGCCGATGTGCGCCGTAACTTCCGCACGCGTTATGTTGAGCTGTTCGGTCCAGCGAGCGCCGACGATCAGCTTTACGAGTCGGTCTCGGCGGGGCGCCAGCATCAAGGCATGGAGCATTGGCTGCCGCTGTTCCACGAGCGCCTTGAAACCCTGTTCGATTATTTGCCCGACGCTGTCGTTACCCTCGACCCGCTCGATGACGATGCACGCGCCAAACGCTTCGAGCAGATCGCCGACCATTACGAGGCGAGGGTCCAGGCGCTGGAGCGGAAAGCCTTCGGCGCGCCGCCTTATCATCCGGTCGTAACGCACGCGATGTTTCTCGACGAGAAGGACTGGCAGTCAGCGCTGGCCGACCGAACCATGATCGCCTTCACCCCGTTCGAGCGGCCGGAAGCAGCATCCGCGGAGATCGTGTCGTTCGGCGTGCGCCAAGGCCGCTCCTTCGCTCCTGAGCGGCAGACCGAAGGCACCAACGTCTTCGATGCCGTCGTCGCCCATGTCGGCAAGCTGAAGGGAGAGGGCAAACGCGTCGCCATCGCCTGTTGGAGCAACGGCGCGCGCGAGCGGCTCGCCACGCTGCTTGCCGAGCATGGCGTCGGCGAAACCAAGGCCGTGGACTCTCTTGCCGCGTTGCTGGCGCTTGCGCCCTCCGCCACGGCCTTTGCCGTGCTGCCGCTCGAGACCGGTTTCGATGCGCCCGGCCTCGCGGTTATCGGCGAACAGGATATTCTCGGCGACAGGCTTGGTGCGGCGGACCAGGTCCAAGCGCGCCAGCGACGTGCTCACCGAAGCCTCAAGCTTGACCGAGGGCGATCTGGTCGTTCATGCCGATCACGGTATCGGCCGCTTCGTCGGCCTTGCCACCATCGAGGCTGACGGCAAGCCGCATGATTGCCTGGAGCTGGTCTATCAGGGCGGCGACAAGCTCTATCTCCCCGTCGAGAATATCGAGCTCTTGAGCCGCTTCGGTTCGGAAGAATCCAGCGTTCAGCTCGACAAGCTTGGCGGCGTCGCCTGGCAATCGCGCAAAGCTAAATTGAAGAAGCGCATCCGCGACATCGCCGAGAAATTGCTCAAGGTCGCGGCCATGCGCGCTCTGCATCAAGCCCCGGTGCTGACCCCGCCTGACGGCGTCTACGACGAATTCGCGGCGCGTTTCCCCTATGAGGAGACCGAGGACCAGCAGGCCAGCATCGACGCCGTGTTCGACGATCTCGCCAGCGGCCGTCCCATGGATCGCCTGATCTGCGGCGATGTCGGCTTCGGCAAGACGGAAGTGGCGCTCCGCGCCAGCCTGCTTGCCGTGCTCGCCGGGAAACAGGTCGCGGTCGTGGTGCCGACCACGCTGCTTGCGCGCCAGCACACCAAGACCTTCACCGAGCGTTTTCGCGGACTCCCGGTGAAGATCGCGCAAGCCTCGCGCTTGATCGGGCCGAAGGAGCTTGCCGAGGTCAAAGCCGGCATCAAGAGCGGCGATATCAACATCGTCGTCGGCACGCATGCACTACTTGGCAAGGCCATCGAGTTCGCCGATCTCGGCCTCTTGATTGTCGACGAGGAGCAGCATTTCGGCGTGCAGCACAAAGAGCGGCTGAAGCAGCTCCGCCAGGATGTCCATGTCTTGACCCTGACCGCCACGCCGATCCCGCGCACGCTGCAGCTCGCTTTGTCAGGCGTGCGCGAGATGTCGGTGATCGCCACGCCGCCGATCGACCGGCTCGCGGTCCGCACCTATGTCACGCCGTTCGATCCTGTCATCTTGCGCGAGGCGCTGCTGCGCGAGCGCTTCCGCGGCGGCCAGAGCTTCTATGTGGTGCCGCGCATCGCTGATCTCGATGACGCGGCGGCTTTCCTCAAAGAGCATGTGCCTGAGCTGAAAGTCGGCCGGGCTCACGGCCAGATGGGTGCCCGCGAACTCGAGTCCGTCATGAATGCCTTCTACGACCGGCAATATGATGTGCTGCTCTCGACCTCGATCATCGAGTCCGGGCTCGACATTCCCTCCGCCAACACCCTGATCGTGCATCGCGCCGACATGTTCGGCCTGGCGCAGCTCTATCAATTGCGCGGCCGCGTCGGACGTTCGAAACTCCGCGCCTATGCCTATTTCACCATCCCCGCCGACGCGCGGCTGTCGCCGGCCGCCGAGAAGCGGCTGAAGGTGCTGCAAACCCTGGATACGCTGGGCGCCGGCTTCATCCTCGCCAGCCACGATCTCGATATCAGAGGCGCGGGCAATCTCTTGGGCGAAGAGCAGTCAGGCCATATCCGCGAGGTTGGCTTCGAGCTCTATCAATCGATGCTGGAAGAGGCCGTGATGGCGCTCAAGGGCGGCGAGGGGGCGATGATCGAGGATCAATGGTCGCCCAGGATCAATCTCGGCACCTCGGTCTTGATTCCCGAAGCTTACGTGCCGGACCTGCAAGTGCGGCTCGGCCTCTATCGGCGCCTGTCGGCCGCTGACAGTCATGAGGCGATCGAGAGCTTCGCCGCGGAGTTGATCGACCGCTTCGGTGCGTTGCCGGAAGAGGTGCGGCATCTGCTCGATATCGTCGAGATCAAGGGACTGTGCCGCCAGGCCGGCGTGGCCCAGATCGATGCGGGTCCGAAGGGCGCGATCCTCGCCTTCCGCAACAATCATTTCGCCAACCCGGAAGGTCTCATCGCTTTCATCCAGAAGGAGAGCTCCGGCGTGAAGCTCAGGCCGGATCACAAGCTGGTCTATTACGCCGAGTGGGACACGCCGGAGGAGCGGCTGCACGGCGCGCGCGATCTCTTGAGGGAGCTCGGCGCCATCGCGGCCAAGGTGAAGCAGGCGGCGTGAGTGCTCAGATCTGCGCGAGGATTTGATCGCGGAGCACGCGGTCGTTCGCGTCGCGCGGGATGTCGCGCACCACGACGATCTGGTCGGGGAATTTGTAAGGCGCGACGTCGAGACCGTGCAAATAGGCATGGAGCGCCTCAAGCGACACCGGCTCGTCCGGCTCCGGCACCACCGCGGCGAAGATGCGGTCGCCCATGATGGGATCGAGCAGCGCGAAGCATGCCGCATCGAGATAATAGGGGAAGCTTCGATAGAGCGTGTCGAGTTCGGACGCGGCGATGGTGAAGCCGCCATGGTGGAGAAGTTCGGGATCGCAGATGATCTTGAGCGCGTCCGGCATCGTCTGTCGCGCGCAATCCGGTTCCGACATAGCCGCCGTCGCGCTTCGCAAGCGGCCCATCCGGCGCACCATGAGGAATTGCGGGACCACGTAGAGAAAGCTCGTTCGATGCGTCGATCCTGGTCTCAACGAAGAGTTCGTCATCGTCGCCAGCTTGCATCTTGCCATGAGTGAGGCTTTGCGAGTTGTTACGGACGACGCTCACCAGATCGCCGAGCGGATAGACATCGAAGAGGGGGAGGTTGCCGCAGTCGAGATGTTGAGCGGGACCGGCAAGCTCGGGCATCGACCAGACGCGGGCTACCGTGCGCAAATGACAGGCGGGATCGGTGAACACCCCGTCATCGTGCAGCGTCGCCAAAACCGGCGAGGGGGCTGCGATGATCGTCGCCTCCTGCTCTTTGAGCTGGCGGACAAAATTTCCATATTCGAACGGTTGATGCTGGACCAGCGTCGCCCCGCTGACGAGCCACGGCATGAGGCCGAGCCCCAGCCCGACCGCGCCGCTCAACGGATAAGGATTGAGCATGACGTCATAGGACTGAAGCGATAGCGCCTGCGCGGTCATCCGCCCTTGCGCGATCAGCATCTCCTCGTCGCGGAACAGCGGCGCGAGCGGCGCGCCTACCCGCGCCGTGAAGGTCACGAGCGAAGGCGTCTCACGCGGGCCGGTCTGCACCGGCGGACGGTCATTGGCCTGAAGCAATTCGTCGAGCGAGGTCACGCCATCGGCGAGATTGTCGCCGAAACCGAGCACATAGCGGATCGAGAGCTGGGTGACGGCAATGTCGCAGAGCATTTCGCTCATACGCGCGCCCGCGAATTGCCCGACGCCGAGCAGCGCTTTGGGCTCGAGCATGTCCGCGGCGATGCCGATCTCGCGGCGGCGCCACAGCATCGGCAGCATCACCGCCGTGAGCCCGGCGCGCCAGGCGGCGAGCAGGCTCAACACCTGTTCGGCGATATTGGGGAGTTGGATGGCGATCTTGTCGCCTGGCTTCAGCCCGAGATCGACAAAGACCGCAGCGAGCGCGTCGATGGCGACATCTGCCTCGCCAAAGCGGTAGCGCCGCGCGGGCCCAAGCCCCAGCGCCGCCCGGTTCAGCGGATCGGCGAGAGCGAGCGCATAGGGGCGGGTGCCGACATGCCGGCGAAACAGCGCGTCGGCGGTGAGCTTGGTTGCCGCCTGTTCGTCGTTGCTATGTTCAAAGGCTAGGATGCTCATCGCCATCCCTCAAGGCGCCGTGCCTGATTTGGTATCGTGTTCCGGCGCCGACCACCAGCTTTCGATCTGGTAGCCATAGAGCGGCGTCTGTTCCGGCCGCTCGATATTGCGCCAATGCGCGACCCATTGCTTCGGCAAATAGAATAGCGGGATCATATAGTCCCCCGACAGCAGCACCCGGTCGAGCGCGCGGACGGCCGAGACAAAATCGTCGCGAGATTTGGCCTCGAGCAGGGCCGCGATCATGGCGTCGGCGGCTTTGCTTTTGACGCCCGGGATAATTCAGCGTGCCGTCGGTGACTGCGGCGTCGCTGCCCCAGCGGAAGGATTGCTCGTTGCCCGGCGACAGCGACGATCGGCCAGAAATATTGGATCATGTCGAAATCGTAGGTCTGCTTGCGGCGCTGATATTGCGCGCTGTCGACCTGACGGATCTTGGCCTCGATGCCCAATTGCTTCAACGCCTGCGCATAGGTGAGCAGAAGCCGTTCCTGACCGCGGGTGACGGCCAGAATCTCGAAGGTGAAGGGCTCGCCGGTCGTCTGGTTGACAAGTCGGCCATCTTTGAGCCGGTATCCGGCTTGTTCGAGGAGTTGCAGCGCATCTTCGCGGCCGATGCGGTTCTCGCCGGTACCGTCGCTCTCCGGAAGCGCGAAGCTGCCGTCCATGATCTCGGGCCTCACCGCGTCGGGGAAGGGCCGTAGCAACTCAAGCTCGTGAAAATCGGCGCGCCGGTGAAACGAGCTGAGCTCGGAGCGGTCGAAATAGCTTTCGGTACGCGCGTATTGACTGTGAAACAGCGTGCGGTTGATCCACTCGAAATCGAACAATTCGATCAGCGCCTGGCGCACGCGTTGATCGGCGAAAATCGGCTTTCGCGTATTGAACACCAGCGCCGACATTCCGGCCGGCGTCTCGATCGGCAGCTCCTCCTTCACCACGCGGCCGTCTTTCAAGGCGGGGAAGTTGTAGCCCTCCGTCCAGCGCGTAGGATCCTCCTCCTTGCGCAAGCCGATCAGGCCGGACTTGAAGGCCTCGAACATGCCGCCGGCATCGCGATAATAATCGTAGCGAAGCTCGTCGAAATTATTGAGGCCGCGATTGACGGGAAGGTCGCGCCCCCAATAGTTCGGATCGCGCGCGTAAGAGATGCTCTTTCCCGGCTCGACCTTGGCAATGGTGTAGGGACCGCTCCCGATCGGAGGGGCGAGACTCGTCTTTTCGAATGTCTCGGGGTCGATCAGGTGGCGCGGTAGCACCGGCATCAGCCCCATGATCAGCGGCATCTCGCGATCGCCGCTTCCGTCGAAGGTGAAGCGCACCCGGTTGTCACCGAGCTTCTCCGCTTTCGTCACCTTCTTGTAATAGGAGCGATAGTTGGGACGGCCGTGATCGCGCAGCAATTCATGCGAGAAGATCACGTCGTCGACTGTGATGTTCTTGCCGTCGGAAAATTTCGCCTCGGGCCGCAAGGTGAAAGTCACTTCGTTGCGGTCTGGCGACGTCTCCACGCTCTCTGCGATGAGGCCATAGAGCGAGAAGGGCTCGTCATAGCTCCGCGCCATCAGGCTCTCATAGACATATTCGCGCACGCCCTCGGCGGAAGTGCCCTTCACGATCAGCGGATTGAGGCTGTCGAAGGTGCCCTGCCAGCCGAATGCGATGCGGCCGCCCTTGGGCGCATCCGGGTTGACGTAGGGAAAACTGCGAAAATCTGGGGGCAGCGCAGGCGTCCCATGCATGGCGATTCCGGCTGCGGGTTCCGCATGCAATTTGCCCGGGCAGCTCGCCAAAATGGCGAGAAGAATAAGCGAAATAGGGGCTTTCAACAGCGGGCGCCTGTGGCTATAGATGTTTTCGCATTGCAACAATGGTGCAAAGGTAACACGCCTCGCGAGGTAGTCGAGCCTCGTGCTGTGGCGGCTTTGCCATAACGTGCATGCCTAATTTGCGGCATAGGGTCTCAAGGTGTGGCTTTGGAGTTGCTTTTGCCTGTATGTGTCAGCCACGCCCACGCCGTATTTCGGGTATTCACGGTAGCGAACGAAACAAGGGAGAGCGGTGAGGCTTGATCGGTGATTCGATCGGCCTTTGGTCCGCCAAAAAAAGAGGAAAGCAAACGATGGTCTGGTCGTTGGATCGAGGGAATGCGCTCCGCCGCGCAGCTGCCAAGGGCATTCTGGTTGTGGGCCTTGGCGCCCTGGGAACCGGCCTTATCGCGTCGAACGCATTCGCGCAGGATGATGCGTCGCCCGCGCCCGAGCAAGCCCCACAACAGATCCAGCCCAAAACGCCGAAACCCGCCGCGCAGCCCGCGCAAGCCCCGGCCGCTGCGCCAGCAGCTCCCGCGGCAGCTGGTGCGCCCGCTGCTGGTGGCGCGCCGGTCGCAGGCGCAACGGGCGAGCCGGCTGACGCGTCCTGGGTCAAGCTTTGCGAGAAGAGCGCGCAGACCGAGAACAAAGAAATCTGCCTGACCCATCACGAGCGCCTGGACGGCAATACTGGCATGGTGCTGGTTGCGGCCGCGGTGCGCACGATCGAAGGCGATGATAAGAAGCAGCTTCTGGTACGCCTGCCGACCGCGATCGCCCTTGCCATTCCGGCCGGCGTGCAGATCAGGGTCGACGAGGGCGAGCCCGTCGCGCTCAAATACACGCTGTGCTACGGCACGAGCTGCCAGGCCGAGACCGAGCTCACCAAGGAACTGTTCGACAGCTTGCGCAACGGCAAGCAATTGGTGGTCGCCGCGGTCAATCTGCAGAAAAAGGCAGTCGGGTTTCCCGTGCCTCTCCTTGGCCTGGCCAAAGCCTATGACGGTCCTCCGATCGACAACGCCAAATATCAGGAAGCACGGCGCCAGTTGATGGAAATGATCCGCAAGCGTCAGATCGAGCTCGCCAACAAGGCGGCCGAAGCCGAGAAGAACAAGGCCCAAGGCGGTCAGCCTGCGGCGGGCGGCCAAGCGCAAGCTGGTGCCGCACCGGGTCAACCTGCGGCGGCTCCAAAGCCGGTGCAGAAGAAGCCGGCTCCGGCGCCAGCACCGGTTGCTCCGCCCGAATAGGGGTTGAAGGCTGCATCAGAATCACCAAAGGCCGCGCCTCTAGCGCGGCCTTTTTCGTTGGCTTGCCGGGTGCAGTGAGATCAGTGCTCTTGCACGTAGCGGAAGCGGAAGATGCCGTTACTCAAATCCTCGAACAGCTCGGAGACTTGGGGGTGACGCAACGGCTCATCGGAGCTATCGGCAACCAGATTCTGCTCCGAGACGTAAGCGACATATTCCGTCTCCGCGTTCTCGGCGAGCAGATGATAGAAGGGCTGATCCTTCTCCGGCCGCACCTCTTGCGGGATCGAGCGATACCATTCCTCGGTATTGTTGAAGGTGGGGTCGACGTCGAAAATAACGCCGCGGAACGGATAGACCCGGTGGCGCACCACCTGCCCGACCTGAAACTTGGCGCTGCGGACGACCGACATGGTCTTAGACCTTTACCTCCCGCGACTCTTCACAACTATAAGACGGGAGCCTTGAGACTGTGTCAACGACAGTAAATGTCGCGGAAAACCCTAGAACCAGCGCCAATTCGACCACATGAACTGCTCGGGAGTCTCCCGGATCCAGACCTCGAAATGGCGCTGAATTGCGGCGGTAATAGAGCGGATATCCTCGGCCTGATTTTGCGTCCGCGGGATGCGGAGCTCGTTCACATTGACGTCGAAGCAGGCGCGCCTGCCGATGCGCACACAACGCCCGATCCAGATGCGCGCGCCGACCCGCCGCGCGATCATCGCAGCGATCGGCATGCTCTTGGCAGGATAGCCGAAGAACGGCACTTCGATTCCTTGGGCATCGTAGAGATCGGAGATGAAACCGAGCCTGCCGCCCCGGCGCACATAGTCCATGATCAGACGCGCGGTCTTTTGCGTCTCGTCCTGGCCCGGCGGCGCGTCCGCGCCCGAACAGGCCCCCGGGATAAAGACCTTGCCGCTGCGCACGGAGATAGCGGTCGACATAGGGATTCTTCACTTGGCGGTAGACGCCTGCCGGATTGACGCCGGCGAGCGTCACCGGCCACATGCCGACCTCCCAATTGCCCATATGCATGGTGACGATCAAGACCGGCCCCATCTTCTCCTTGTAGCGCGTGATCCAGTGGCCGTTGGTGACGTGGAGTCGGTCCGGTTCTTTCAGGATGCGGTCGATATTCATGGTCTCGGTCATGACGCGGCCGAGATTCTCCCACATCGCGAGCGCGATCTTCTCGCGCTCTTCAGGCGTCTTCTCCGGGAAGGCGCGCTCAAGATTGGCGAGCGCGCGCTTGTGCCTGCGATTGAGCGGCGCCACCAAGCGCCAGATCTTGCCTGAGATCGAGCCAGCCATATCGATTGGGAACAGCCGCACGATTCCGACCAGAAACCGCAACACGGCATATTCGAGCCGATAGCGAAGATCGAGAAGGAAACCGATGTCTGAGGCTTGAGCCAAGGATCGCGTGCTTTGCTGGCTGCGGTGTGGGGGAGAGTTGTAAGCGACCGTCGTGGCAAATCGAGCAAGCAGCGTCAAGCCCCACGAATCACTCAGGAAATTGGTCTTAGCCTGGCGGCCGCATCAGGCTTGGCAATTCGGTTGGCGGCACCATGCCGACCTGCATGACGAAGCGTCGCAGTGGCGGTAGCGCGGCGAGGCCACGCACGGCAAGGCTCCGGGCGATCTTCAGCGGCATGAACCCTGTGAGCAGAGACCGATTGAGGACGTCGACCCCGACCGCGCGCGACAACACATCGAGCCTTCGCGAAGCGGCATAGGCCTCGAGGGTTCGGTCGCTGCCGGGATCGCCTCCGGTCTTCATGGCGTCGGCAACGCAATCGGCGAGCGCGGCTGCATCGCGGAAGCCGAGGTTCAGACCTTGCGCCCCGATCGGGGGCAACACGTGCGCGGCTTCTCCGATCAGCGCGGTGCGGGCGCGCGCCATGCTGTCGGCGGTCAGTCCCGCAACGGGAAAGCTTGCGCGTGGGCCGACCTCGTCGATCCCACCAAGAACGCCGCCGAGCCGCTTGCCAAGCTCAGCCGCGAACGCTGCTTCGCTGAGGCGCATCAGAGCCGTCGATCTCATCCGTTGCGCCGACCCAAATCAGACTTGATGCATGCGGGTCTGTGAGCGGCACACTGGTCACCGATCCCGCCTTCCGATGCAGCTCCATCGAGACGTTCTCGTGCGCGCGGGCATGGCCGAAGCTCGTGGCGATCGCCTTTTGCTCGTAAGCCCATTCCTTGGTCCCGATCTTTGCCGCCTCCCGGCAAATCGAACGTCTGCCGTCGGCGCCGGCAATCAAGCGAACCGAAATCGAATTTCCCTCGCTGAGATGCAAAGCCGCGTTGTCGGCACCAATGTCGATCTTGGAAACTGTGGAAGGCGTGACCATAGGCAGCGCTTCGGCCGCGCGCTGATAAAGAATGCCGGCAAGCGTGTCGTTGGCGATATTGTAGCCGAACGCCTCCAGCCCAAGTTCTCGCGCCTCGAACTGAATGTCTGGGGAGCGGAACCAGTCGTTTGATGCATCCACGATGCGGATCGCCTTCAGCGGCGCGGCGTGCGGCGCCACCGCCTCCCAAACGCCGAGCGCTTTCAAAAAATCTACTGAGCTTGCGAGCAGCGCCGCGGTTCGTGTGTCGCCCTTTGCGTTTGCGGTTTGCGGTGGGGGCGGTCCGATCAGCGCAGTTGGCGCTCCGACATGGTGCAAAGCCAAAGCTGCGGCAAGCCCTGCGGGCCCGGCGCCGACGACGGCAATTTCGATCTCAGTTCGTTCAACCACGTTGAATGCCTTGTTGGAACACCTGTGGTCCAGCCTGTCAGAGCTTAGGTTCGATGGCGAGGCCGGATGCGCCAGGCCGAGCGACGACATTTTTATCACAGCCTCAGGAATATGTTGGCTGCGGCGATTTTCATCCCGCGATCCCTGCTATCTAGAAACGAGGTTCTAGAGTCCCGCGAAACAAAGAAATCCGGTCATATTGCGTAACCTGACTCGATAGGTAGAGTTGCCCTTAATGAGACTCGCAGTCTCAAAACAACAGGGGGACTTAAGTCATGGTTCGGGGACTATCAGTCAAATCGCGTTTTCTCTTGGGCGCTGGAGCCACCGTGCTCCTTGGCGCGCTGGGCGGGGTACCACTGCCGGCAAAGGCAGCTGATCTCGGCGGCGATTGCTGCGCCGATCTCGAGGAGCGCGTTGCCGAGCTCGAAGCGACCACCGTTCGCAAGGGCAACAAGAAAGTCTCCGTCACCCTCTACGGTCAGACCAATAAGGCCGTGCTGACTTGGGATGACGGTGCCGAGCAGAACACCTATGTCGTCGACAACAACTACGAATCCTCGCGCTTCGGCATCAAGGGTAACGCCAAGATCAGCGGTGACTGGTCGGGCGGCTATCGACTCGAGATCGAGAGCACCACGGCGGCCTCGAACAACGTCAACCAATATAACGCCGGCGACGATCCGGGCTTTGGCGGGCTGAATGTTCGCCACAGCTATATGTACGTCAACAACAAGAATTTGGGTGAGGTCCGTTGGGGTCTGACCGCAACGCCGATCTACAACATCACCAAGGATACCAACGTCACCGAGCTTGAAGACGATATGCATTCCGACAATCGGATGAATCAGAGCTTCTTCCTGCGGCCGAAGGGATTCAACACGGAGTCTGATCTTTCGAACCTCCGCTGGTCCGACATCTCGCGCTGCTACGATTCCAGCAACGACTTCGTCTGCTCCACGCGCAAGAACGGCGTCGCTTATTGGTCGCCGAAATGGGAAGGCTTCAGCGCTTCATGGGGTTCTTCGAGGACGACATGTGGGGCGGCGCCGTCCGCTATCAGAAGGAATGGGGTGAGGCCTTCGAAGTCGGCGCCGGCATCGGTTATGAAAAGACCACCGACGAGCGCCTGTTGGCCGGCGGCGGTGGCCTCAACAACTTCAAGCGCGACATCGAGGACTGGGCAGGTTCGGCCTCGATCAAGCACAAACCGACCGGATTGTTCGTCTTGGCGCCTGGAGCTACTCGGACAACGACGATTCCAACACGGTGCATGCCGGTGTCTTTACCGGAACCAACGATCCGCTGATGAACGCGTGGGAATTCAGTTCGGTATCCAGCGCAAAATAGAATTGCTGGGTCTGGCCAATTCGGGTGACACCTCGTTCTGGGGCGACATCACGCAGTCGAACGACGGCTTGGGCGCTGGCACCAATCTTGGACGCATCCCCGCCGACCGCTTCCTGGCCGCTGGCACGTTCGCCAATGTCGATGTGAATACGGAGATCACCGGTTCCCAGGTCGATCGTTGGAGTCTCGCCTTCGACCAGTCTATCGACTTCGGCGATGATGCATGTCTACGCGGTCTATCAGCACCTGACACCGGAAGTGGATCTGGTCGATTCGAGTCTCAACAGTGTTCGCGCGCCGCTCGACGACTTCGACCTGTTCTACACGGGCGCTCGCATCTACTTCTAGGGAAGGTCCCTGATTCAGGCCTAATCACTCCACGGAGAGCGCTGAAGCGGCGCGCCCCCGGGCGCGCCGCCTTTTTGCGCCTCGTGATCCGCGGCTGTCGAGCGTCGGCCCTCGCCGTGGCAGATCGGCCACAGTCCGGGTGCGCAAAATTCATCTGTCATTAACCTGTCATTAAGACGTCATCGCTCGCCGAATAGAACGGGTGAGGCTGAATTGGCCAAAACGTGGCCTGTTCGAGTAACGAGCTTCTAAGAAACGAGGGGTATCCCGCAAATGGGCATGTCCCCGACCATGCAGGCGTCAACAAGTGGAGAGGGGTCTATGACCGGGGGATTGAGGGAGACAGCCAGCCGATTGGCGATCGCTGCCATGTTCTGCGTAATGGGCACGGCGGTCTTCGGAGCAAAGCCAGTTCACGCTGCCGATCTCGGCGGCGATTGCTGCGCCGACCTTGAAGAGCGCGTGGCAGAACTCGAGGCGACGACTGTCCGCAAGGGCAACAAGAAAGTCAGCGTTCAGGTCTACGGCAAAGTCAACAAGGCCGTGGAATATTGGGACGATGGCGCCGAGCAGAACACCTACGTCGTCGATAACTCTTACGAGACGACGCGCATGGGCTTCAAAGGCACCGCAAAGATCTCGGGTAATTGGGGCGCGGGCTACAAGCTTGAATTCGAAACCAGGGATGCTTCGTCGGAAGCTCTGAACCAAATCGACGACGACAACACCCCGCAGGCGCGCGGCGTTTTCGTCCGCCACTCCTACATGTTCGTCAACAACAAGGACCTCGGCGAAGTCCGCTGGGGATTGACCTATACGCCGAAGGACGACGTCACCAAAGACACCAACGTGACCGAGCTGCAAGACACGATGAACTCGGACGACCACATGAACCGAGGCTTCTTCTTGCGCCCGAAAGGCTTCAACACCGAAGTCGGTGGTTCCGGTCAGCTCAAGTGGCAGAACATTTCCGGATGCTACACCTCAGGCGCGGCATTCGACTGCTCAACGCGCCGCAATCAGGTCACCTATTGGTCGCCGGATTGGAATGGCCTGACCGCGTCTTGGGGTTGGGGCGAGGACGACATCTGGGGCGGCGCTCTCCGCTACAAGAAGGAATGGGATAACTTCAAAGTTGGCGCCGGCGTCGGCTACGAAAAATTCACAGACGAGCGTTTGCAAGCTGGCGGCGGTGGTCTTGCCAACTTCAAGCGCGACATTCAGGAGTGGGCGGGCTCGGGCTCGATCAAGCACAAGCCGACCGGGTTGTTCGTCTTCGGCGCTTGGAGCTTCTCACAGGATGACGACACCAATCGCATCAATGCCGGTATCTTCACCCATACCAGTTCACCCGACATGAACGCGTGGGATGCTCAGATCGGTATCCAGCGCCCCATGCCGTGGTTCGGACTTGATAAGCTTGGCGAGACGTCCTTCTTCGGCGGCTTCACCAACATCAGCGATGGTATTGGCGGTGCCGGCGGCCCGACCAGATTCTTGCCGGCAGGGACCTTTCCCAATCTCGCCGTCGGCACTGAGATCACGGGTGCTGAGGTCGACAAATGGTATCTCGGCTTCGACCAAGCCGTCGACTCCGCTGCCATGCATCTCTATGCGGTCTATCAGCACCTGGATCCGTCCGTGGACCTGGTCGACAGCAGCCTAAAGAGCGTCTCCGAGCAGCTCGATGATTTCGACCTGTTCTACACAGGCGCTCGCATCTACTTCTAGACCGAACCTTCTTCCCAAGCCTGCCTGATCGGGGCCGCCCTTTTGGCGGCCCTCTTTCCTTTGTCAGGTCCGTTTAGTGCGAAGTTAACCGCGCGGAGACAGGGTGGTCGTCGCCGAAGCCGATTCGTCTGGCTCGGAGAGTGATGATGAAACGCGGTGTGTTGAGTGGAGTTGGCGTCTTGGCCGCGATGCTTGCGGCAAGCGCTCCCGCTTTGGCATTTCAGGAAGTGCCCGAAGCCCCGGCACCGGAAGTGAGCTATGGCTCGCCGGAGCCTTCCGCTCCGTCCGCTGCCCTTCAGAGTCCAGGAGCCGGGGCGCGGGCTTCCGAAAACAATGGCGTGCTGAATCTTGGCATACTGCCCAAGCTCGATATCGGTCTCGAATTGCTTTATGGGAACAACCAGGAAGCTGAAGCTCGGGACCCGATGGCGGATGAAAGCGGCGACGTCACCGTGCTTGGCAAGGTCAAGCGGCGCTTCTAACTCTCCGCCGCTCCGTCGGGGTCTCCGGCAATGACCGGACGCATTCCCGCAAGCCTGGTCCACGTTCTCACCGCGAGCGGCGCCGCGCTTGCCCTGATGGCGCTGCTCGCCGCTGCGAACAGCAACTGGCAGGAGATGTTCGTCTGGCTGGGGCTCGCGCTCATTGTCGACGGCATTGACGGACCTCTCGCGCGCGCCACTCAGGTCGAACAGATCCTGCCGCGCTTCAGCGGCGTTCGCCTCGATCTGATTGTCGATTACCTCACTTATGTCGCGGTCCCTGCTTTCGCTCTCGCTCGCGCGGAGCTATTGCCGGAAGCGTTCCGGCTGCCAGCGGCGATCGCCATTCTGCTCTCGAGCCTGTTCCACGTCGCAGATCGTGATAGCAAGACCGAGGACGGCTATTTCGTCGGCTTCCCAGCGATTTGGAACATTGTCTGCCTGTATCTTTTCGCCTTCACGCCGCAGCCGGCCGTGGCACTGGGGGTCATTATCGCGCTTGTCGCCGCGACTTTCGTTCCGATCCATTATGTGCATCCCTTGCGCGTGGCGCACTTGCGTCTTGTCACGCTGACCGTCACCGCGTTGTGGACGGCCGGAGCCATCGGCGCGGTGCTAAACCCATTTCCGTCACCCCTTTGGGTCGAGCTGTTGCTGGCATCGACTGCCCTTTATTTCATCTGCATCGGCCTCACGCGTTCTCATCGCGCAGGTCAGAGCAGATGACGCCAAGCTCTTGGGCATGGACCTAGAGAAATTGCTGCGCTATTAGCACGCGAGAAAAACGCGCGCGTCGCGCCCGCCATGGGGGATTGGCTTAGCACCATGATGGAATGGCTCACTGATCCGCATGCCTGGGCAAGTTTCGTCGCCTTGAGCGCGATGGAGATCGTGCTCGGCATCGACAACCTCGTCTTCCTCGGGGTGATGGTGGCCAAGATGCCCGCCCGCCAGAGGCTGATGGCGCGGCGCATCGGACTTTCGCTGGCATTGATCTTCCGTGTGATCATGCTTGGCGGCATCGCCTGGATCATCCATCTGACGCGGCCGATCTTCAGTATCGGCGGCTATGACTTTTCCTGGCGGGACCTCGTTCTGATTGCCGGCGGATTATTCCTGCTGGTGAAGGGAACGCGCGAGATCCACGACGACATCGAGGGCGAAGAGGAATTGACCGCAGGCGCCGCCGCGGCCAACTCGATGACCTCGGCGATCATCCAGATCGCCGTCATCGACCTCGTCTTTTCCATCGATTCGATCATTACCGCTGTCGGCATGGCCGATCATATCGAAGTGATGATCGCTGCCGTCGCGCTCGCGATCCTCGTCATGTACTTCGCCTCCGAGCCCGTCTCGCGCTTTATCGAACGGCACCCGACCACCAAGATGCTGGCATTGTCATTCCTGTTGCTGATTGGCGCGGCGCTGATCGCCGACGGATTCCACTTCCATATTCCGCGCGGCTATCTCTACTTCGCCATGGCGTTCTCCGCGGCCGTCGAAGTGGTGAACGTGCTCGCGCTCAGCGCAAGGCGGCGCAAGGGAACGGGGACAAAAGCGCGGAAGAAGTGAATTGGTTAAACAGACCTTTCCGCTACGTCTTAACTTTGTCAAAGAATTCCCTAGGCTTAGCCGTAAATTGACCGCTTTTACGCGGCGATATCGCCCCCAGCGTCAGTTTCAATCAATGACAAAAGGGGAAGCGATGAAAATCGGAACCTGTATTTGCGCGGCGGCGATCACTCTCACCGCCCTCCCGGCACTTGCCGACCCAGTTCAACTCGCTGGCGACGAGCTCCGCAATGCCGTCACTGGCAAGACAGTCTTTCTCAACGTTTCGGGCTTCGAGCTGCCCATTCGCTACAACGCCAACGGCCGCATGAGCGGCAAGATGGGCGCGGTCGCTGCCAGCTTCAGCCGCGGCGACGGCGCCTCCGACAGCGGCAAATGGTGGGTCGCTGGCGATCAGCTCTGCCAGAAATGGACGAGCTGGATGGACAGCAAGTCCTATTGCTACAAACTCACCCAGAATGGCGCGAGCGTGCAGTGGGTGCGCGACGACGGTCGCTCCGGCACGGCCCGCATCGGCGGCTAGAGCATAATCCCGAAAAGTTGCAGACTTTTCGGACAAGATTATGCGTCAAGGACCGACGAGATAATGAGGGACTGGAAGAGCCGCCGCTTCGGCGGCTCTTTTCTTTTGTGGTGGTCAGGCGAGCGCCATCAGCCACGACGTCAAATATTTCGGGTTGTCGGCGGCAGGCGCGAGCTGAACGGCGAGTTGCCGCGTCTCAACGCGTGCTGCACGCATCGGCTCCGCGACCAGGGCCTGGCTCAGCGCGGATGCCCAATCCGGTCCCGCGGTCTGCAGCGCCGAGGCGGACCTGGCGAGAGGCATGGCGCCAGACAGGCGGTGTTGGGAGCAGGGGCCTCGCCAATCGTGACAGCCCGTATAGAGGGTCACCGCCCGCGAGCGGTCCGCCAGACGCTCCAGCACGAAGAGATCGCTCGGCAGCGTGAGACCGGCAAGTCTGAGGCTTCCATGTCGCAATCTCGGCTCGATGGCGCCGAACCACAATGTCCCGATATCCGAGCCGATCTCCATGACCTCGCCCGCCCGCACGATAGCGTTGGCAAAGCGAACGCTGTCGCCATAGCGCCGATCCGCGATCGCTAAGAGCGGCACGTTCGTCTTGGCAATCGGTGACAATGCAAGCGAGGCTTGGGGCGCTAGCAGGGCGGCGCACGAAACCCCGAGTGTCACAAACTCGCGCCGGTTCATTTCGCCCCATCCTTGCCGGCTTCTCGCAGCCGCTTCGGCCAGATGCCTTGCTTCCCGGGCGAGAGAATCCCCTCAGGATCCAGGCAATCTTTCAGCTGTTCATTGACGCGCATCGCTGCGTGATCGTTGAAGGCGAATTGTCTCGCAATCAGGTCCATCTCCGAGATATGGCCGCGATAGCCGCCGAGACCCATTGCTTTCGCATCTGCAATCAGCGCGGCGCCGAGTTCGCGCGCATGCTTGCATTGCTCTTGATCGTTGCGGTCGAAAATGATCGAGCCTGTGTTGATGAATGAGCGCGGGCTCGTGGTTGTCAGTCCGCAATAATGATCGAAGCCATGCGTATTGAAGAGCTCGGTGCGGCGCCGATAGATCTCGAGAACCTCTTTCCCGATCATGGGGACGACCGGAGGGCACTCGATATGCGCGCCGGCGCCGCCGAGCCAATTGAGCGGCATCAGCTCAACGCTTGGGATACCGGCGAGCGAGCGGTGCTCAGGGCGAACGGTTTCGCCTTTGCGATAAGGGCTGATGGCGAAATCGACTTGCTTGATTTTGGCGAAGGCCTTTTGCACCGCCTTGAGGTTCTCCGCCACGACCTTGGGTCGTCCGTAGAGGCCAAAGCGCATGTTCCAATGGCCGATCCCCATCTCGGCGATGAGCTTCTCGATCGCCTCGCGCGGCATTGCCCCTTTGCCGTCATGCCACTCCGCGCGCGTGGAGTTCGCGGCGGCGATGCGCATCCAATTCGCGATGGTTGCCGTCGATACCGTGCCGTCGAGCCGCAAAGGACGAAGCGCATCGACCGCGCCGACGATGTCCTCCTCGCGCGGGAAGGTGAGTTCGACCACGGAGAAGGACTCTGGCTCCGGCATCAGCCAGATGCCCGCTTTGGTGACCACGCCGAAATTCGACTGTAGAAAGAGTCCGTCGAGCGAAGGACCGAACGCGCCTTTATAAAGCGGCCAGGTCCGGCTCGCTTCCAGCGCTCCCATGCCGGTACGGATCAATTCGCCATTGGCGAGCATCACCTCCAGGCCGCAGAGCTGTGCCGCGTGGTCGCCAAATGGCGTGTAGCCGACGCCGCGCTCGAGCGCATTGCCGAGCACGCTGCCCCAGCCCGGATCGGTGCAGTCGAGCCAAAGCTTCAATTTGTTGTCCTGTAGGTATTTGTAGAGCGCGACATAGGTTACGCCGGGCTCCACCATGGCATAAGCAAGTTCTTCATTGGCTTCGATGGCTTGCATCCGGCTCAAGTCGAGGATCATGGAGCCAGCGAGGCAAGGCGCCGCACCGCCATAGGCATAGTTGCGCCCGACCGAGATGCTCCAAACTGGCACGCGATATTGCGACGCTGTCCTAAGAACGGACTTGAGTTCATCGACGCTCGCGGGCGAGACCGCTCCGCTAGGCAGGAAGTCGTTGCTCAGACCCGGCGAAAACGGATCGTCATAGGCGGAAAGTCGGTCCTCTGCCGTGACGACCCAAGCCTCCCCGACGGCCTTGCGCAACGCCGCGCAGGCCGAATTGAAATTGGCCTGATCTAGTCCAGCCGGCAGCCTCAAGACAGGGTCTCCTCAACAGCTTGAGCACCGGCGTCGGGCGCAGGTTTTAAGGACATGTCGCAATTCTATACTATTTGTAATTCTTGGGTGAAATCGGCTCGATTCCGCCAAAAACCAGGGCTTTCGTAATGTTTGTTAAGGCTAGGGACTGGAAAAGCCCCTTGTAACGCACCATCTGGGGCTTTATCGCCAAGTTAACGGCATCATAGGATGCTGTCTTATTCTTGGTGACCTTTCTGCGGGTGGCATGAAAGTCGCTTAAATAGACGGGCAGAGGCACCTCGACTGAGCGGTTCGTTGACCGCGTCGTAGGTCGGGCCAGATGGATGGTTGCAGGGTATGCGATATCCACAATCGAGCAGGGTGATCAGTAGTGACGTCTAGTCCGACCGCACGCAATAAGTCTGAGCTCGCCGAGGCAATGTCGCAATGCCGCGGCGCCTTTGGCTCCGTCATGGCGTTCAGCGCGCTGATCAACGTGCTGATGCTGACCGGCCCGCTCTTCATGCTGCAAGTATACGACCGCGTGCTGCCGAGCCGCAGCGTGCCGACGCTCGTCGGCCTCGCCATCCTCATGGCTGCTCTCTATTCTTTCCAGGCTCTGCTCGAGGCAATCCGGAGCAGGGTGCTGGTGCGCGTCGGCTCTTATCTCGATGAGTTGCTCGCTCCGCGCATCTACGACGTCGTCGTCCGGTTGCCGCTGCGGATGCGTGGCGGTGGCGACGGCACGCAGCCTTTGCGCGATCTCGATCACATCCGCGCGTTCCTTTCGAGCGGTGGACCTTCAGCCCTCGCCGACCTTCCCTGGGCGCCGTTTTATCTCGCCATCTGCTTCATGTTCCATTGGCTGATCGGCGTCGCTGCCATCATCGGCGGCATCATTCTCACCATCATCACCCTCTGCGCCGAGGTGTTTTCACGCGGACCGATCAAGGCGGCCTCAGGCCACCAAGCCACGCGCAACTCTCTATTGGAAGCCAGCCGCCGCAATGCCGAAGTCGTCCGCGCCATGGGCATGGCGCAAAAACTCGGCAACCGCTGGAGCAAAGCCAATAGTGAACATCTCAAGAGCCAAAGGCTCGCTTCCGATGTTTCCGGCGGGTTAGGCTCGCTCTCCAAGGCGCTGCGCATGCTGCTGCAATCCTTAGTGCTCGGTTTGGGCGCGTGGCTGGTGATCAATCAGGAAGCGAGCGGCGGCGTCATCATTGCAAGTTCGATCCTGGTCTCGCGCGCCCTCGCACCCGTCGAATTGGCGATCGCCAATTGGAAGGGCTTCGTCTCCGCGCGGCAAGGCTGGCGCCGTCTCACGAATATGATGGCCATGCTACCCGTCGAGGAGGCGCCTCTGGAGCTGCCAACTCCCGAAGGGACGCTGGTGGTCGAAGGCATCGCCGCGGTGCCCCCAAGCGAGCGGCGCGTGGTTTTGAACGATATCAGTTTCGATCTGAAGGCTGGCGCAGGTCTGGGCGTTATCGGACCGAGCGCTTCGGGCAAGTCATCGCTCGCCCGCGTTCTTGTCGGCGTTTGGCCGGCGGCGCGCGGCAAGGTCCGCCTCGATGGCGCGGCTCTCGAACAATGGTCGCCGGAATTGCTTGGCACCCATATCGGTTATTTGCCGCAAGATGTTGAGCTGTTCGACGGAACCGTGGCCGAGAACATCGGACGCTTCGACCATCAGCCGGATGCCGAGAAGGTCATCGCCGCCGCCAAGGCCGCAGGCACTCACGATCTCATTCTGTCGCTTCCCAATGGCTATGACACACCAATCGGCGAAGGCGGCACCTCGCTGTCGGCCGGACAGCGCCAGCGCGTAGCCCTTGCGCGCGCCATGTATGGCGATCCCTTCCTCGTGGTGCTGGATGAGCCGAACTCAAACCTCGATGACGAGGGCGATCGCGCTCTGACTGGCGCCATCGCCAATGTGCGCCGGCGCGGCGGCATTGTGATCGTGATCGCGCACCGGCCAAGCGCGCTCGCCGCAGTGGATCAGGTTCTCGTGCTGGCCAATGGCCAGAAAGTTAAGATGGGCCCGAAGGAAGACGTTCTGCGCGCGGTGCTCAGGCCCACAGCCGCACCCGTCGCTGCCGAGTAAAGAACGACCATGGCAACGGCCCCCAGCAAGGCACCTGAAGTGCAAGCATCCATTCGCCGGCACCTTTTCGTCGGCCTCACGGCGCTTGCCGTCGTTGGTGGCGGTCTCGGTGCCTGGGCTGGAATTGCCACGCTTGCCGGCGCCGTCGTCGCCGGCGGAACGCTCGTCGTGGAATCCAGCGTCAAAAAAGTTCAGCATCCCACCGGCGGCGTGATCGGCGAATTGCTTGTTAAAGAAGGCAGTCACGTCGAGGCGGGCGAGATCGTCATCAAGCTCGACGAAACCCAGACCCGGGCTAACCTTGACGTTATCATCAACGGCATGGACGAGCTCATGGCGCGCGAAGCCCGGCTTGACGCCGAGCGAAATGGCGCCGCCAAAGTCGAATTTCCGGAAGCGCTGATTTCACGCATCAGCGACCCGCTTGTCGAGAAAGTGGTCACCGGCGAGCAAAGGCACTTTGGGTTCCGCCTTGAATCTCGTGAAGGGCAGAAAAAGCAGTTGCGCGAGCGCGTCGATCAGCTGCAGCAGCAAATCCAAGGCTATACCGAACAGACCGACGCCAAGCAGCGCGAGATCGAACTCGTCAAACGCGAGCTGGTCGGCGTCCAGACCCTTTACGACAAGCAGCTTGTGCCCGAGACCCGCATCAATGCGCTGGAGCGCGAGGCCGCGAGACTCGAAGGCGAGCGCGGTCAGTTGGTCGCGGCCATCGCCGAAGCCAGGGGCAAGATCTCCGAAGTCGAACTGCAAATGATTCAGATCGATCAGGACATGCGCAGCCAGGACGCTCAAGAGATCGCCGATGTCAGGGCCAAGCTTTCCGAGCTCACCGAGCGGAAGGTCGCGGCCGAGGATCAATTGAAGCGCATCGACATCCGCGCCCCGCAGAGTGGCACGGTGCATGAGCTCTCCATGCACACGGTCGGCGGCGTCATTGGTCCCGGCGAACAGATCATGCTGGTCGTCCCTGACACCGATAAGCTTATTGCCGAAGCCAAGGTCAGTCCGGTCGATATCGACCAGATCCAGCTCGATCAACCGGCGACGCTTCGCTTCAGCGCCTTCAATCAAAGAACCACGCCGGAGGTTTTCGGCAAGGTCAGCCGCATTGCCGCCGATCTCACCCAAGATCAGCGCAGTGGTGCATCCTATTATGTTGTCCGCATTGCCACCGATCCCGATTCGCTGAAGGGATTGGGTCATCTGAAGCTCGTTCCGGGCATGCCGGTTGAGGTCTTCATCCAAACCGGCTCCCGCAACGTGTTGTCGTATTTCATCAAGCCGCTGGAGGACCAGGCGTCGCGCGCCTTCAAGGAAGACTAGTCCTTGCGCCGCTTGCCTGAAAACCGCCTCAACTTTTCTCAATCTTGTGCCGACCCAGGGCGTAATTGGTTAGCGTGAACTCCAGGCTGAGCGCGTCTTGAGTGGACGTGACTTGGTCCGAACCTTTACAGTCGCAAACGGCCGGACACGATTTCTCTGGAGAGTTTGATGGCGGCTAATGCCGAGTCTCAGTCGCACACCTTCGTGCCCAAGATTGACGGCCTATTTTCCGGCGTGAAGTGGGACAGTCTGAATTTGTCCTACAGCTTTCCGGACGCTAGGAGCGACTACGAGAGTAATTATTCCGATTCTGCGATCAAGAAGGTTCATATGCTGCAGGTGGCGCAGCGCGGCGCCATCAGTGACATTCTCACGCAGATCTCAGACCTTACCTCGCTGACTTTCACCCAATTGTTTGGACCTTCGGTTTCCGACGCGGATCTGCGCTTCGCGCTGTCTCCGGTCGCGGACCCGGCCTATGCCTACTATCCGGCGAACCACGCGACATTTCCCGAGGGCGGCGACAGTTTCTTTCACGGCGGCAGCGACTTCAAAAACCTCAAGCTGGGCAGCTATGGCTTCTCCACGTTCCTGCACGAGACCGGCCACACCCTCGGATTGAAACATGGTCACGAGCGAGAAGGGGGCTTTGCCGCTCTGCCGCGAAACTTCGACTCTCTCGAGTTTACGGTCATGACCTACCGCGCTTTCGTCGGCGGTTCGATCAACGGTCCCTTCGATAACGAGAAATTCGGCTTTCCGCAGAGCTACATGATGCTCGACATCGCCGCGCTACAGGCGATGTACGGCGCCGACTACACCCACAATGACGGCGACACCACCTACAGTTTCGCTCGCAAGACCGGGGAGATGTTTGTCGACGGCGTCGGGCAGGGACGCCCCGGCGCCAATCGCGTCTTCCTCACGATTTGGGACGGCGGTGGCGACGACACCTATGATCTCTCCAACTATCATAGCGGAGTCGTCATTAGGCTCGACCCCGGCAGTTGGAGCGTGACCAGTAAAGCGCAGCTCGCGCTGCTCGATCAGGGCACGCATCATTACGCGCGCGCCAACGTCTTCAACGCTCTGCTTTGGTGATGACGGCGATCACAGCATCTCACCTGATCGAGAATGCGATTGGGGGCAGTGGTCGCGACCGGCTGATCGGCAACCAGGCAGACAACGAACTGACCGGAAACGGCCGCGCCGACAAGCTTTCAGGTCGCGCCGGCGCCGATCATCTGCTCGGCGGCTCGGGCTCCGATACGCTGTGGGGAGGCCTTGATGCCGATGTGTTTGTCTTTACCGCCTTGTCTGACAGCCGCGTGGGCAAGCACCGCGATGTGATCAAGGATTTCAGCACGGCCCAGGGCGACCAAGATCGATCTGAGGGCGCTCGAAGACGCGACCGTGACCAGCTTTCACTTCATCGGCGCGAACAATTTCAGCGCCGCCGGCGACATGCACTATGCAAAGAACGTTCTCAGCATCGATGTCGATGGCGACGGCCACGCCGATTTTCAAATCAAGGTCGCCGGCCTCCATTCGGAAGCCGACTTCCTCTTGAACCCGTAAGCCCGACCTACAGATGTTTGACGCTCACCGCGACCGCGCGCGTCAGTTCCACCACGACCCTGTCGCCGGGCTTGATGGCATTTAGCCCGGGCACGGACGGGTCGACCCTGACCACATGAAGCGTCACCGTTGCGGCCCCGTGAGCGTAACAATCCGGTTGGCGTAGTCGATCTTGACCACCGGGGCGGTCATTTCGACCAGATCGAGCTCCGCAGCGCCGGTTGGCGTCGCCTGTTCAAAGCTCTGCTCGGCCTCGGTCGCCGGATTCATATTCATGCCGCCCTCTTCGTCGGCTGCGATGGCGTTTTCACTATTAGCGGCATTCGCGGGCGGTCCCTGGAGCTTCCGCAAGGCCATCGCGACCTCATCGGAGTAGCTCACGGTGATCTTCTCATTGATCTTGATCGTGCCGATCACTTCGGGGGGAGTTTTAATTTGCACCACATTGCCGAGCGGGCCGACCACGTCGATCATCTTGTTCTCGACATCGACGGCTTGCACCGTCGCATTCATGGTGACGACGCCGGCGTCGCTCTCAATATTTGTCTGAGCTTGGATTGGAGACGCCGAGAAGGCGACAACACTTGCGAACAAAACCGCTAATCTTTGCATGAACTCCTCCCGTGACAGTCTTTTGTATCGGACCAGCATCAACGCCCCGGATTGGAAGTCAACCCGTAAAGTTTGGGATCCTAGCCTTGGGAGCCGGATGGACAAAATCAATGCGCGCTGCTTGACTGCTTTCGTCTGGGCGCAGCGCTGGGACTGGAAAAGAAGGGCTATTGCACCGGCTACAAAACTCACATCAAAAAAATAGGGAGGTTGAGATGGAGCGTAGAGCTTTCTTGATTGGCACCGGCGCCGCCGTTGCCGGCTTGGCCGTAAACCCCGCCGCATCCCAATCGCCGCCTGCCGCCGGCCAACCAATTGCGCCAAGCGATCTCGGAGCAACCGTCGCCAGGCTGCGCAAACAATTTCTCGCCGAGTTCGATCCTGCCTATGTCGAGAATGTCATCGTCCCATTTTTCTTGGTCAGCACTTACCAAGGCGAGCGGCTGTCGCTGCCGACCATCGGCTTGGAGCTCACCAAAGAAAATGCGCTACCTTACGATCTGTGGGGCCTGCTCAGCGAAACCTGGAAGCCTGCTCCCGAAGACGGCGTCACCGTGTTTCTCCAGGGTCTGGAGAAACGTGGACCCGACAATCGCCGCAAGCGGATTTACATGACGGCGCTCACGCCAGACCTCTATCGCCCGATGTACGGCGATAAAGTCGTGGCTTTCTTCGATAAATTGCTCGCGACCAGCAATGCTGGCAAGCCGCTGATGCGGCCCTATCTCGAGAGCTATTTCGATCTTTATTGGGACTTGCATCTCGGCGTCAAAGGCGACGCGATCCCACAACCCGTTCGGGAGCTCGGTCAGGCCTTCAATACCGTGCTGGCCTATCGCGACCCGACACAGAAGATCGTCTACGAAAACTACATGACGGTTCGCAAGCACCTGGCCTACTTGAAACAGTGGATCGACGACAGGCTCGCCGACTTGACCAACGGCAAGACCCCAAATCCGGAAAAGACCTTCGCCTGGTACTGGATCAAGAACGCAGGCGACGGCCAATATTTCGCGCATAAGGACGTCGTGTTCGAGGTGTTCCACAATTTCGTGGCGCTCAGCCAATGGGGCAACACGATGTACAACATCATGCTCAAGCTCGCGACCGACACCGGCGATCCGGATGCGCGCGCTTGGTTCAAGAAAACCATGGAAGGCACTCCCGACGACGCCGGCGGCAAGGCGTTCACGCCGCTTGAGCGCTTCGTGATGGAGTTGTTCCGCGTCATCACGCCGAACGGCGGAAGCATCTCGGCGCTCAGCGAAACCAGAACGCCGCCGTTCGAGCGGCATGGCTATATCGTTACGCCACACGCTGCGTCCAGCTTCGATCCCATCCATTGGAAGGATCCGAATAGTTTCAATCCAGATCGCTACAACGACGCGCCGACCAGCAGCGACATCGGCGAGGAGAAATGCGAACAGATGGGTTTTGCCAAATGCCCCTTCGAGCAGAGCAAATTCGACGTCGCGGACGGGCGCAACGCCTCGATTCACAATAGCGGCTTCGGCACGGCCTACGGCATCGTCGACGGCAAGCCGCTGCCGCTTTGCGATAGTGCGGGTTTTGCTCCATTCGGCTTTGGCTATCGCCGATGCCCGGGCGAGCAACTCACCATTCAGGTGTTCGAGGATTTCTTACGCAAGGTTTGGAAGAGCGGCATCGAGTTCCACAAACTCGACATCGCTAATCCGGAACCGCTGCCGATCGGACCGACCACTGTGATCGGCGACAATGTCGGCTTCACCCGCGCCACCTAGGGGCGGCCGTTCAGAGGCGGAAAGCGGCTTTGTGTTGGCCGCTACTGGCACTTGGCGGAATTTGATTTTGCCGCTGAGCATGTCTGCTCTTGGGAATCCGCGGATATCTCGGATTTTGAGAATACATTGATTACGATCACGCCCGCCGTGATGAGGGCCATTCCGGTAAGTGCCGGGAGGTCCAGCACCTGCTTGGCCCAGATCCAGGCAACAGCCGTTATCAGGACAATCCCCAATCCCGACCAGACGGCATACACGATTCCGGTTGGCATCGTCCGAAGCGGGAAGGAGAGAAGCCAGAACGCGGCGACAAAACAGACGACCGATATGACGCTCGGGACTGGCTTTGAAAGACTTTTGGATGCCGCCAGTGCGGTCGTGGCGATCACTTCGGTGAGGATCGCCCCAGCCAAGCACAAATAGGTCGTGACAAGACTCATCAAATCCCCGCAGGCCATGCGAATGGCATTGCATAGGAGGATGGGATTTACCTGGCGAATACAACCCAAATCAAGCAGACGGCGAGACGCCGCCGAGTGATGCGCCGACCGACGGCGCTAGTTGGCGGCGTTCACGTCACTGGGGTGGCCAACAGCCCTACGCGTTGCATTAGGAGCGGATCGGGGCCGCGAGGGCCGGTCTTAGCAAAAGCCTTGAAGAACAGATGGTTGGGATCAGCGTTGGCGGAGGGGGAGGGATTCGAACCCTCGAGACGCTTGCGCGCCTGCCGGTTTTCAAGACCGGTGCCTTCAACCACTCGGCCACCCCTCCGGAAATTTCGGCACCGCCAGACGACCGGCGAGCCACGTCAATAGTCTAATAGACTTGGTGCTGGAGTCGAATAGCCGGGTCGTAAAGATCGAGGCCGAGTTGTCAGCTCGAACCCACGCGTGACGGTTTTTTGAAACGGCGGCATGCGACGCCCAGCGTGACCACGAGCAGGGCGCCGACAATGGCGCCCGCATAATGCAGTTTATGCGCGAGCGCAGGCTCGAACAGCCCGGCAATCAGAGGGTCCTTCACAATCACCTCGCCGGCGATCCAGCCGAGCAGCGCGGCACCCGCCCACACCACGATGGGGAATCGCTCCAGGAGCGCCATCACAAGCGCGGCGCCGGCCATGATCAGCGGAATGCTGAACGCCAAGCCGAACATCAGCAGGGCGTAGCTGCCCTTCGCGGCGGCGGCGATGGCGATGACATTGTCGAGGCTCATCACGACGTCGGCGATGGCGATGATCCGAACCGCGCGCCAAAGACTGTCCACCGGCTCGATATGATCGGTCTTGCAGTTGTCGTCTTGGGAGACGAGCTTGACCGCGATCCAGAGCAGGAGCACGCCGCCCACCAGCATGACGTAGGGCACCATCATCAGCGTCGTCACGATGCCTGTGAAGAAGACGCGCAAGCTGATGGCGACAAGCGTGCCGAGCACGATGCCCCACATTCGTTGGTCCGAGGGGAGTTTGCGGCAAGCAAGCGCGATGACGACCGCGTTGTCGCCAGACAAGAGCACGTCGATCCAAATGATCTCTAAGACAGCGAGCCAGAATCCTGGTTGATCCATGTCCATCAAGCTGGCTATCCCCCGCCATCTTCAGCCTGCCCGGCGAGCCGCGCATCTCCGGGCCTACCTTGCCGCTAAAAGCGGCAAGGACAAGACGGATATATGCCTTCCAGGCCAAGATTTAAGGTGGGGAGGGCACTTTTCCGCAATTGCTGGCCAATGGTCATTCCGTCACGACAACCGTCCACGGATCGATTATGCTTTGACCCCATCAAGAATCGCTTACCTGGCGCGAGATGCGCCCAATCTGGGGGGAATAAACCATGCCAAATTTGGATATTGTCGTACTAAGCCCGGCCATTGCCTTGATTGCGGGGATTCTTATTCTCCTTATGCCTCGCCTGCTGAATTATGTCATTGCCATCTATTTGATCGCCATTGGCCTGCTTGGCCTCATGCATCACGTGCAATAGGCGGATTTTGCGAGCTGGGAGGCTCCCTTGGCGGCCGGAGACCGGCTGGAACCGGATCGGCCAATGGCCTATAGTTCGGTCCTCCACGCCCAATTGACGGAGAGTAGCGCTCGCCGGATCGATTGAGCTCCAACCTCTTCAATATGGCGTCCATCCATCGAAGGAATGGCAGGGTTGGCCCACGCGCCCGACAAATTCTCGTTCGATCTTCTCAAAGGCCCGCGCCGCACGGTCGCCTGGACTTGGCTGCGAGTTCGACTCCGCTCGATTGTGCTGACCGGATCGCTCTGTTCGGCCCTAGCCATCGATGTCATCCGCGAGACGGCCATGGTTTTGGCCGAGCCCGCCATCGACGCTGCCGAAGCCGCGCAGCCCAAAGCGAAACGACAGGGTTACGTCTGGTCGGCGTCGCTGTCGGATTCCGATATCCGCTTGCGCGGCTTGGTGCCCTCCGAGGAAGTGCGCGGCACCGTGCTCGGCATGGTCAAGGCGAATTTTCCCGATCTGGAGGTCGAGGACAGGATGCGGGTGGCTGCCGGTGCGCCCGCGGTCGATCAATGGCTTGGCGCCGTCAGCTTCGGCTTGCAGCAATTATCTCATTTGAAACATGGCTCGGTCCGACTCCTTGACGTGGGTCTACGCATCGAGGGCGAGGCCGGCGATGCGCAAGATTTCGCCGAGCTGCAGAAGTCTCTCGGCGACGCGCTGCCCACCGGGCTCAATATCATCAGCAACAATGTGCGGCCGCCTCGGGTCGAGCCCTTCGTGTTCGTCGCCAGCTTGAGCCCCGATACGCTGGCACTGGCTGGTAGCGTGCCGAACGAGCGCATGCGCAAACGCCTTCGCGATTTGTCACGGCAGTGGTTCGAGCGGCCTACTCTTGACGACAGGCTGGAGCTTGCTTCCGGCGCTCCCAAGAATTGGAACGACGCGGTTGTTGTCTTGTTGAGGGCATTGAGCCGCCTTGAATCCGGAAAAGTCTCGCTCACCGGGCTCACCGTCACCATCGAAGGCATCGCGCCCGACAAAGGCACGGCCGCGGACATTTCTTCCCAGCTCCGTCACGATCTGCCCTCGATGTTCTCGCCGTCGGAGAAGATCAGCTGGAAAGAGGCGAGCCTGCTTCGCTGATCCGAGGCTTGTCGCTCAAGCCGGGGGCGGGTCGTTCGCCGCGAGGAAACTGGCGATCGCCTCGACTGTCTCCCGATCGCGCAATAGCGGCGCGTGACCCTGACGCTCCACCGTCAACTGCCGCAAATTGGGATGGCGTTCGACCATCGCGTTCACCGTTTCGGGCTTCAGTAAATCCGAATTGGCGCCGCGCAACACAAAGACAGGAAACTGTGTGAGCGCCGCAAATTGCGGCCAGAGATCCGGAGCAGGGCGGCTCAGATCGATCCGGCCGAAGGCGCGCGCCAGTCTTTTGTCATAGGATTGTGCCGGACGCCCTTTCCGTTCGTTGAAAATGTCGCGAGCGATCTCCTCCCATTGCGTCAGGCTGATCCCGGGAAAGGCGCGCTCGTTCATCTCGCGGAGCAGCATGCCGGCATCTTCCCAGGTTTTGGGCACCGGCATCCGGCCAACATAACCCATGATACGCGCCAGCCCTCTGGTCTCGATGATGGGTCCGACATCATTGAGAACGACGACCGCCATATTGGTCGGCCTGACCGCCGCCATCATCATGGCGATGATGCCTCCGCGCGACGTACCGATGATGGCAGCCTGATGCAGGCCGGTCAGCGTCATGAAGTCGAGCGTGTCGAGCAGCTCGATATAGGGCGTGTAGTTCTCCCATTTGCGGTCGTATTGCGACAGCCCGCGGCCCCGATAGTCGATGGCGTAAACCTCGCGCGGCCGTTGTTTGTGATTGGCGAGCGCGAGCGCGAGATAATGGAAGTCTTTGGCGTTGCGAGTGAGGCCCGGCAGGCAAAGCACTGGGCGGCCTTTCGGGTCCTCGACGGGATAGTGCCGTGCATGCAGCTTAAGATCGTCGAACGACGCGTAGTAGATGTCTTGCCACTCGGCGGCGGTCTTGCGAGGCTCGGGCATGTGGCGGGAAAGGCCTTGGAATCGGTCGCGGCACTTGGGAGGCCAGGTCGGCTGGCCGGTGAGAACCCAGTGTTGTGCAAACTCGCAAACCGGGCAAGCCCAAGGGTAAGGCAGACCTTGTTGCGCCTCGAGAGTCTATTCAGACTTGGCTTGCACTTCGACCGGCCGCGCCGGAACCGGAGGCGCTAGTCGGCGGCCTCGGTTCAGATCCTGGACCAGTTGCAGCGCCTGCTTTGGCCCTGCCAGCCGCGAGCGGTACAACTGCACCGTCTCCATGATTTTCACCACATATTCGCGGGTTTCGGTGAAGGGGATGCGCTCGATCCAGTCGATGGGATCGACGTCAGGCTGGCGCGGATCGCCGAAGGCTTTCATCCACTCCTGCACGCGGCCACCGCCGGCATTGTAGGCCGCAAGCGCGAGGAAATAGGAGCCCGAATAGCTGTCGATCAGGTCGCCGAGATGAGCCTCGCCGAGCTGCATGTTATAGGCGGCATTGGTCAGCTGCCCGGCCTGGAACTGCACTTTGTACGCCCTGGCAACCGCCTTCGCCGTGCCGGGCATCAATTGCATGAGGCCACTGGCGCCGACCGGACTCTTGGCGCCTGCGTTGAACTCGCTCTCCTGCCGCGACAGCGCATGCACGAGAGCGGGGTCGACACGCTCGTCCAGCCGCAAGCTCTTGATCTCGGGTAGCACCCCGATGGGAAGGGCGTAGTCGCCGACCGGCAGGTCGCGATTGAAAGCAATCTTGGACAGTCTGAGGCTGATCTGCGGATCGCCGGCGAGTCTCGCCAGTTCCGCGAGCAGGACCACTTCGGCGGGGTTCGTCAGCTTTCGCGACAGCGCCAAATAGAATTGCGGCGTCACCTGCTCCATGTCGGAGGCAAGTGCGATGCCGATGGCGCGAACCGCGTCATTGGCCATGAAACTGTCGATGTCGGCCTGGGTCGGCAACTTGGTCGGAGTGACCTCAAGCGAGGCCGGCTTCACGTCGAGCGCCTGCCGTCCAAGCTGCCCGTAAAAATATTGCGGATATTTTGCCGCCGCATGGAAATGCAAAATGGCATTGCCGCGATCGCCGAGCGCGAGCGCGGTACGCCCAAGCCAATATTCCGCGAGCGCAATCTGTTTGGAGGACCTCGCCGCGCCGCGAAGCGCGATGAAGTGACCCAGCGCGTCTTTCGGTTCGGACAGGAAGCGGAGCGAGATCCAACCCGCGAGGAACTCGGCTTCGACAAGCGCATCGCCCTTCAGCGGGCCATGCTCCATCGCAATCTCGTAGGCCACGCGCGGCTGACCGGCATTTAACGCCGCGCGGCAATTTATGCGGCGCTCGATCCACCAATTCTCCATGTCGAGCAGCTTGTCCGGCTCGTTCGGCACGTCGAGCAGGATCTTCCAGGCTTCTTCGTCGCGATCTTTGCGGCGGAGCCATTGGATGCGGTTATAGAGCAGGCCGACATCGCCTTGCGTGGCACTGGCGGGCAATGCGTCAAGCAGCTTGCCGGCATTGCCGCCGCGCTTCAGTATGGCGATGCGCGCAGCGACCTTCTTCTGCTCGGCGGCAGGAAGCAATTTCGAGACGCGGAGCGCAGCCTCGGCAGCGCTTTGATTGTCCCCATAGAGCAGTCTGTCAACTCTGGCCTGATAATCGGCTGTGGTCAGAAAATCGCCGAAGCGGGCGAGGATCTTCTTCTCCACGGTGGCATTCAGCTGGTAGTCGCGCCAAGCCGAGATGACGAGCGCGCGGCCTTGCGCTTCGTTGTCTTTCAGCGTCGCACCGCCGAGCGCGGCTTTGCCCGCGCCCGTGGTGGGCTCTTTATCCTTGAAGAACGCCTTCACCTCGTCGGCGGGTGCATCGTCGAGCAGCAGCGCCGCTTCGGCGCGCTCGCGAAGCTCGTCCTGCCCAGGCCATTGCGCGATTGTCGAGACGGAATTGTTCGATCGCTGTCGCCGAGATATCGAGCCCGCCGCCTTTATAGGCGTACCAGGTCGCGAGCTTGCGCGCGGCGTCGTCTTTGATCTTCGCGGTTAGCGCCTGCGATGAGCTGTCGCCCCTATAGGCGAGGCGGATGGCCTCTTTGACATTGGCCTCGTCCGCGGCGCTGATCTCGTAACTGAGGAGCGGCTTCAGGATGGTAGCAAAGTCCATCGCCGGCGTTTGCGACGGAATGCCGGTCGAGCCGGGCTTGGCCAGGGGCGCAAGAGCAGCCCGCGATATTGAGGTCGGGCGGCGCGGATTGAGATCCGGCAATGGCATCGCCGGGTCGGCGACGGCCTGTTGAATGGCCTGCGGCGCGGGCGAAGCGGGACTAACGGTATCCTCTTGCGACGCTTGCTGCGCGGGCGGTGGCGCCCCCGTCTGCGGCTCGGGATTGGCCGGGGAGGCGGCCGGGTTTGGATTGCGGTCGGGCAAGGGAACATCAGTACTTTTGGCGACGGTCGATGACTTCGCCTTCGAGGCCACGGACTTTTTGCCGGTCTTGGCCTTGGCGTGCTTTGAAGCGGATTTGGCGGCTGTGCTCGCGCCGGTTCCGGCAGGCTCCGCCCATGCCCCGCCGCCCATGCAAAGGCAGGCGATGCACGCCAGCAACGCAATTGTATTGGCGCAAAAGCGTCTCATTCGTCGGCCGGTACCGGTTTTGCGATCCTGTTTCAGACTAATCAGGATGCCCCCCATTGACCCAAGGGCTCCCGCGTCGATGCTAGCGATTTTAGACGGCCTGTCTCTAACAAATGTCGCAAAGAATCCGGCGGAAAAATGACTTCTGGACTTGCTACTTGCCGGTAAACTGCTGAGCTTAATCCTGAACCGGGACTTTTAACGTCTGGAATGTTATCGAATTTCATCAGGTCGTCTAACGTGTTGGCGCGGCGGTGTTGCCGATCCCAGATTGGAACATCGCTTGGCTTGCTCCGCCAACGCTGAAACCCTATTGTCCGCGGTTCATTACTGCCCCTAACCTCAAGATTTTCAGGAGCCTAAGCCGTGCCTATGCCGCCATTCCAGGGCTCGATCACCGCCCTGATCACGCCTTTCAAGAATGGCGCGCTCGACGAGACGGCTTTTCAGCGTTTTGTCGAGTGGCAGGTCAGCCAGGGCAGCCATGGGCTCGTGCCCTGCGGCACCACGGGCGAATCACCGACCCTCACCCATGACGAGCATAAGCGCGTGGTGGAGCTTTGCATCGAGGCTGCCGGACGTCGTGTGCCCGTTATCGCCGGCACCGGCTCGAACTCGACGGCCGAGGCCGTCGCGCTGACGCGTCATGCTCATGAGGCCGGCGCCGACGGCGCGCTTGTAGTCACGCCTTATTACAACAAGCCGACGCAAGAGGGCCTCTATCTCCATTTCAAGGCCGTCAACGACAGTGCCGACATTCCGATCGTCATCTACAATATTCCCGGCCGAAGCGTCGTCGACATGACGGTCGAGACCATGGCGCGGCTGGCGAAGCTGTCCAACATTGTCGGCGTCAAGGATGCGACCGCCAACATGGCGCGCGCAGAGTCAGCAGCGCGTAAGCATCGGGTCCGATTTTGTCCAACTCTCCGGCGAGGATGCGACAGCGCTCGGCTTCATGGCGCATGGCGGGCAGGGCTGCATCTCGGTCACCGCCAACGTTGCGCCGGTGCTTTGCTCGGAGTTCCAGCTCGCTTGCCTCGCCGGCGACTTCAAGCGCGCGCTCAGCATTCAAGATCGGCTAATGCCATTGCACGACGCGTTGTTCGTCGAATCCAATCCCGGCCCGGTGAAATACGCTGCCGAGAAGCTTGGCCTCTGTTCGAGCGAGACGAGGTTGCCATTGGCGCCGCTCACGCCGAATTCGAAAGCCAAGGTCGATGACGCGTTGGCCAAAGTCGGCTTGTTTCTCGTCTAACTCAAAAGGCAAGAGCAATGGCGGCCAAGCCAGACCGGGGCAAGCTTGTCGCCGACAATCGCAAAGCCCGCTTCAACTACGAGATCGGAGACACGCTCGAAGCCGGCATCGCGCTGACCGGCTCCGAAGTGAAGTCGCTGCGTTCGGGCAGGGCTAATATCGCCGACGCTTACGCCACGGACGACGGCGGCGAGCTTTATCTGATCAACGCTCATATCGCTGAATACACGCAAGCCGGCCGTACCAATCACGCGCCGACGCGGCCACGTAAATTATTGCTGCATCGAAAAGAGATCGGAAAGCTCTCCGGCGCCATTCAGCGCGAAGGCATGACCGTCGTGCCGCTCAAACTCTATTTCAATCAGCGTGGCATCGCCAAGGTGCTGCTCGGCTTGGCCAAGGGCAAGAAGCTTCACGACAAGCGCGACACCGAGAAGCGTCGCGACTGGGACCGGCAAAAAGGCCGCCTGATGCGCGAGAAGGGGTGAGCCTCGGCATGACGGCATCATGACCGACACCCTTGATCATCTGCGGGTCGGCCTGTCGCTTCCGAGTGTGAACCTGCCGGCTACGGAAGGGATCGAGATCTGCCTCGCAACGCTTGCCAGGCCGAAGCCTCCTCGTCGTCTATCCCTGGACCGGACGTCCGGGTGAACCCAACCCGCCAAACTGGGACGACATTTCCGGCGCGCATGGCTCAACACCGGAGCTTGAGGGCTTCCGCGATCTTGCCCCGGATTTCGCCGAGCGTGGCGTCGCGCTTTACGGGTTGAGCACGCAGACCATTGCCTATCAGCGCGAGATGGCGGAGCGCTTGCGGCTGCCTTTTCCAATATTGAGTGACTTCGAAGCGCGCTTCGCTCGCTCGCTCGCTCTGCCGAGTTTTGCCACTGGTGGCGAGAATTATCTCGCGCGGCTTAGTCTACTCATCGAGGACGGTTTTATCGCGCACGTGTTTTATCCCGTGCCCGAGCCGGCGCGGCACGCAGGAGATGTACTGTCCTGGCTTCGGCGCTAGAGCAAGTCCTGTTCGGCGTCTTCGACCGAGTAGCCGAGCTTCTCCAAACCCTCTTCGAGATAGTCCGAGAGCATGGGAATGCCGAGGAGATAATCTGCCGTGGGATTGACGCGCTCGGCGCGCGCGGTTTCCAGCGCCTCGTCGAGCTCATCCGAACCGTAGGAGCCTCTGCCGATCCACATCAGCGCAACCAGGCTCACTTGCTCATCGACATTGAGCGTGGAGATAAAACCCTTGAGCTCGGCCCTGGTGGGATCGTCACCGAAATCCTCCAGGATGGAATCGGAAGTCATGGTCGGAAGTGTCGCCGTCGTCCCAGGCGCCGACCTTGGCGTCATATTCACGCGCCTTGATGATCACGTGCCCGACCTTCTCGGGAGAGATCTCTAGGGAGGCCATTGGATACAGCCTTTCCGACGGAGGGAGCGAAGATGGAAGCATGCCTGAGTTGATTGACGGCTTCAAGCGGGCTCAGCGCTTGCGCGAACTGTCATGCAAACTTGCCGCAGCCGCTTCCACGACGGCTTCGAACATGGGCGCGGTGAGCCGGCCCGTGTTCGTGTTTTGCCGCGAGCAATGATAGCTGTCGAACAGAACGAGGCCTGATGGCAAGTCGTGCCGCGCGCCGTGGACGAACGGGTACGCCGATCGCTTCAGTTTGAGCGTATCGAGGATGCCTTCATGCGCGACGCGGCCGATCGCCAGCAGCGATTGCAGGTTCGGCAGCGCTGCCATGCGGCCGATCAGAAATTGCCGGCAATTGGCAATTTCGCTGCCGATCGGCTTGTTAGCCGGCGGCACGCAGCGAACCGTGTTGGTGATCATGCAATCGACGAGCTCGAGCGCCTCAGGCAAGGCGACGTCATGTCGGCCTCGCGCCAGCCCGGCTTTCAGCAGCGTGCGATAGAGCAGTTCCCCGGCAGAAGTCGCCGAGAAAGGAACGTCCGGTGCGGTTTGCGCCTTTGAGCCCAGGCGCCAGCCCGACGATCAGGAGGCGCGCGTCCGGAAGCCCGAACGATGGGACTGCGCCGTTGAACCAATCGGGATGGGCTTTTCTGTTCGCACGGAAGGCGACGAGCCGCGGGCAAAGCGGGCAGTCACGAGGGGGCTCGGCCGAGTGCATATGCGCCATGGCGCATGACTAGACTGAAATTCGCTTCAGCCCAAACCTAAGTCTCGACACTATCCCCAGGCTCGAACTCGTCGATCATGCCGGCCTCCGGGCGCCGTCTCGGCTCACGTTGCGCGCGCTCCGAAGGGTCGCGGCAGATCATTTGCAGATAAGCCAGGTCGATGAACTGGTCGGCCTGCCGGCGGAGCTCGTCTGCCACCATCGGCGGCGTCGTTGCAGGTCGATACGACGCTGACGCGTTTGCCTTTTTGCTGCAGGGCCTCGACCAGCGAGCGGAAATCGCCGTCGCCGGAGAACAGCACGATGTGGTCGAGTTCGTCGGCCAGTTCCATGGCATCGACGGCCAGCTCGATATCCATATTGCCTTTGAGCTTGCGCCGCCCCGTCGCGTCGGTGAACTCCTTGGTCGGCTTGGTGACCATCGTGTAGCCGTTGTAGTCGAGCCAGTCGATCAACGGCCGAATCGAGGAGTATTCCTGATCCTCGACCAGGGCTGTGTAGTAGAGCGCGCGGATCAGATGGCCTTGCCGCGAAAATGACGAGTAGTCGCTTATAGTCGATGTCGAAGCCGAGAGCCTTGGCGGTTGCGTAGAGATTGGCGCCGTCGATAAAGAGCGCGACGCGCTCGTTCGGATAGAAATCCATTTGCGCACCTATGAAACGAATATGAGTATCTTGATCAATCAGCGGCCGCTTCAAAATCGGAGATGGCCACTATATGAAGATAGGCACGGGAGGGGCGGTCCGCAATTGCCAGCAAACGGCAACGTTCTCATCGGTCTTGGTTCCAATTTTCCCGGGCCTTGGGGGAAGCCGCGGAAAACGCTGAAGCATGCGCTGGTGCGTGACCACGGAAATATTTTAATCCGCGCGGTCTCTGAGTTTTACAGACCGAAGCGATCGGCCAGACCCGGCAACCGGCCTATCGCAATGCTGTGGCGCTGATCGAAACAAGCCTGCCAGCGCCAGCTTTGTTGCAGCGCTTGAAGCAGATCGAGCGCGAAGCGGGCCGGCGCGGTGGTCGCCCCTGGGGCGCCCGGACCCTCGATCTCGATATCCTCGACTATAAGGGCTTGATGGTGAATTGGCCGAAGGGCCGCCGGCGCCAACGGGCAACGCCAGGCTCCCTGATGCTGCCCCATGCCTTCTTGCACGAGCGGCCCTTTGTCTTGCGGCCTCTCCTGGACGTGGCCCCGAATTGGCGTCATCCAGCACTGAGAATGACTGCCAAGGCTCTATGGACCCGGCTCGCCAATCTTAAAGAAGGGCGGGTGCTAAAACGCCTGTCTTGACAATAAGTCGCGAAGCTTCTCGGTTGCTTTACCTTGCCAGGCTATACCGAACCGCCGAAATAGAGGTCAAATTCCGCCTTCCCAACAAGGATTCGCACAAGATGGCTCGCGTTACCGTCGAGGATTGCATCGATAAGATTCCCAATCGCTTCGAACTCGTCCTGCTCTCCGCGCATCGCGCCCGCACCATTGCCGCCGGCGCGCAGATCGTGGTTGAGCGCGACAATGACAAGAACCCGGTCGTTGCTTTGCGCGAGATCGCCGACAAGAAGGTCATCGCCGATGACCTTAGGGAAGACTTCATCCATTCCATGCAGAAATACGTGGAAGTTGATGAGCCCGAGGCTGAGGCCGTGCCGATGCTCTCGGCGGACACCAGAATGCCGATCCTTGGCCATGACGATCAGTCGAGCGACTCCCAGATCGACAAGATGACCGAGGAGGAGCTGTTGCGTAGGATGGCGACGCAAGCGCCGTCAGATGGCTCCAATGCGGGACCCCGCGCGCGCTGAGTTAGCTTCCATCCTAACCTGCCGTGTCGGCAGTAACGGCCATGCGCTGACAAATCGGCTCGGCGCGAGTAGGCTCGACCCATGACCAGG
>CAVXQX010000020.1:0-63420 GCA_963764005.1 uncultured Alphaproteobacteria bacterium
GATGCAAGCGGCTGAAGTCGGCGCACTCGTCGTGTTTGGTGTTGAACCTGATCGTCCACACACAGGCTATGGCTATATCGAGACCGACAAGATCGGCGAAGACGTTTTTCCCGTCACGCGTTTCGTGGAGAAACCGACACTGGCTGTCGCGGAAACGTTTTTCAAAAGCGGACGGTTTTATTGGAACTCCGGCATCTTTCTCTTCCGCGCGGCAAGTTTGCTTGAGATGCTCGAAACCCACGCGCCAGAGATCGTGCGCGCGTGCCGCGGCGCACTCGAAGACGCGGTCGAGGATCTAGGTTTCGTCGTCCTTGGCAACACTTACGCCAAAGCGCCCGCGATCTCACTCGATTATGCGGTGGCGGAGAAGGCCAGCAATCTTCGTTGCGTGAAACTCGACACGCAGTGGAGTGACGTCGGCTCCTGGCCCGCGGTCTGGGATGTGCTTCCGAAGGACGACAATCGAGAATGTGACCCATGGCGGCGGCGAAGTTCTACTGCGGAATACGCGTGGCAGCCTTGCCTACAGCGACAATCCTTGCGTCGCCTTGATTGGGCTCAAGAACGTCGTGGTGGTGGCCACCGAGGATGTCGTGCTGGTCGCAGCGAAAGAGCACGCAGACGAAGTTAAGGTCGTCGTCGAGCAGCTCAAGGAAAATGGAAGCGCGCACGCACTTCACCACAATCGGGTGTACCGGCCTTGGGGCTGGTATCGAACTCTCAATCGAGGCGATGGCTACCAAGTTAAATGCATCATGGTGAAGCCTGGCGGCAAGCTTTCACTGCAGAGTCATGAACACCGCGCGGAGCATTGGGTCGTGGTCAAGGGTACGCTCGAAGTCACCAAGGGCGAACAAGTCGAGTTCCTTAGTGAAAACCAATCGACCTACATTCCCATCGGCGAGAAACACAGATTGGCCAATCCGTCCACCGGGCCCGCATTCCTGATCGAGGTGCAATCCGGCACGTATCTCGGTGAGGATGATATCGTGAGATACGAAGACGCGTATCGACGAAATTCTGATGAGTAACCTATTTTACCGCGATGCACCGCCAAGCGACGCCAAGTCCTTCTGGGTGGACGATGGAGTCCACGTCACTCCGACCCGGTCACGGCTCTTCCAGACAACCCAGGCAAAGTAAATTTCGTCTCCAAGATGGAGGTCAAAAGTGTCTGGAATACCGACGATGCTGCCAACGCGCAGGAGCGCGCCGGCTTCCGACAGGTTTGTCACCCGACAGTCGATTGCGGATCGCCCCTCATTAAACACGATGCGCCCTCCTCTTAAGAGTCCGCATGCGTTTGTAGTGACGGCGTTCGACTAACATGAACCCTGTCTTAGTGAGTTTTAATTCTTAAAGAGCAAAAGGATGCATTGTGCTTTTCACTCTGTCGAGTTGATCGCTGACAATGGTAAAAAAAGCGAAGTCACGGGTGGAATCAGTTTGGGATTAGATCGTGCAACAAGGGATGCCTTTTAAGAAATTCCGCGAGAACATGCGCTTCTAATTCACCGCAACCTTGCAGCACTCGAAATCACCGAACGAAAGCGCTCACCGTCGTTCGCCCGTAAGGACTCAATCGAATGCTTCATGGATTGAAGCTTCATCAAACTCCTGTAGGTCGGTGAGTAGCTCCTGGATTGCGGGATCCATCATCGCCTTTGCCGTCATCGATTGGTCTAACGCTGCTAACCCTCACTCCAAAATGAGGCCCATACCGCCAAGCCACCTGGACCGAATAACAACTCGTATCGCCCTCAAGATAGAGGTCGAAACTTTCGGGAGCGTCATAGGGTGCCGTTGGCAGATGCAAGTGCGCGCCTTGGATGGAGAGATCACGCAGTGTGCCTTGGATAATGCGATTACCGAGTACGACGCGTGCGACTCTAAAACATTTGCGCCGATGCTCTAACCTGCGTTCCTGCGACATGACGCGTTCGCCATTCGACTCATTTTGAAATCCTTGGTAGCAGTTCTACGTTGATACAACGTAAAAGTGCTCCATAAACGGGGTGTCGTTACAGTAAAGAAGCAGTGAATTGCCGAACCATCACGCCCGGCTAGGCGATCGGGGAAATTACAAAACGAACCCAATTTTGGAGGTGGCCTACCTACGCGACCTTCGTGGCCTCTGTCTCGGCGCGCCTACGACTTTTTTGGAGGAGCGCTGACTTGAAGCACCTTCATCTCTGTTTCAGATAGCGCGCGACCTAGTTGAGCCTCGCGACGAACGATGGCGGCTTCCAGAGGCAGGTCCCGATCTATGGCGTTGAGCATCAGTGCGACAATCGAGTTATAGAGTTCAGGATGTCGCAAATAGCGCTCGACGATCAAAAGGCTGGTGACGTGATCGTCCGCGATACCACGCTCTTCAATGGCTTTGCGTAAAAATGGGCTTTTGACTTCGTCGACATCAGACATGAGAAGCCTCCCCGCACGCATGGAGGCTGGAGTGCCGCATCACCGCTTCGGCCCCTCCGACCAGGATTTCACGCTATCAACAGGCGATCGGTTTGCCTGTTGCCCCAAAAGGGTCATCCACAGAAACTTTAGGGTTCCGAGAGCGATGCTAGGTTGCGCCTTGAGCTGGGCATTGAACGTGTGGAATCTATGCACCAGCTATGTCCAATATGTCGCCCTCATGACATAGGATAACTATCTAAATGAAATCAAGCCGCTATAGATTGTTGCTCAGAAACATCTCAACAGAATTAATGTAATGCTGTGATAGAAATCACAGAGTTTGCAACTGGATATGAACTATAAAGTGCAGCCAGTCGGGGTTACATATTTAGGCTATCGGGGAGAGTGGGATGTCAGCTTTAAAGCGGATTTCGCTACGCGCACACACTGTGCTCGCGGTTGCAGTCTTAGCCACAGTCATCGGCATTAGTCCAGCCAGCGCATCATTGGTAGTGAGTGGCGGAACTACTGGGGACATTCCGGTCCCTCTGCTCAGCGGTTCCAACGACCTTCTCAGTAGTTCGTTGTTCGGCAGTATTGGCCATGTCGGCGGAACATATGGCGCCGCCATATCGCAAATTGGCACTGCCTCCCTGAAATATGACTTCCTCGGCTTTGAGGCTGGTTTCGCCAACACCTTCAAACTTGGCTCCACTACCATCTTCAATACCGAGACTTATAACCCGAACAATAACCTCCACGCGATTTCGCTCAGTTCACCGCTGGCCTCCGTTACGACGAGCGGCATCGGAGCCTTGCTGAATTTCATTTTCACTGTGAACTCCGGCGCTGGGTCTGTCGCTAATGGGTCCAACCCCAACGGCAAGCTCGGTATCGGAGTGCCCAACTTCTTTGTTTCGCAACTCTGGGATAAATCCCTTGTGGTATGGCTCGATGATTTTGGGGCCGGCCCCGATCGCGACTACGACGATTTCGTGGTGCGCATCAGCGAGGTTCCTCTCCCGCCCGCGCTGCTCTTGTTCGGCTCTGCGCTTCTCGGAATGAACTGGCTTAGGAGGCGAAGGCAGAACCTCTTCGGTTAGTTCAGCGAGGGAAAATCTGTTCAGAGGATTGTCTAACTTCAGTTCTTGACGAGCTCGTAGTACATGGCGACCCAGCTAGTTTTTGGTTCGCCTTAGTATGCGTAAGGAGTACATCATGGCGCGACATCTTGCGAGATGCGCCTCTGCGCTGGTGTTTGGTCTCTTCCTGGTGGGTCCGGTCCAAGCATCTGTCTTGAACTGGCGATCTCATCCAAGCCGAATACGATTACCCAACTTTTGATCCATACGCCAGCTCTACCGTGACACCAGCGATAGCTCGCTGCTGATTACATTAAAAACGATTCTGACGAATCCGACCTGGAACTCAGTGTCGCAAAACGGACCTGCCTTCACTGTGCTTTCCGGGAATCCGTTTCCAGCGATCAGCACCGTCTCTTCGTCATTTGGACCAGTCACTGCTTTCCTTTGAGCGACACCCTGTTTATTAATTGGGCCGGAGCGACCTATCATACGGGAGACACGGTTCTGGTAGTCACCTTCGAGACGTCACCAGTACCGCTGCCTGCAACTCTACCGCTTTTTGCTGGCGGGTTGGTTCAGCCGTCGAAGCAAGCGAAGCCCTGGGGCTTGCGCACAACGCGTCTGACCGGAGTCTGCGAATTGCAGCCGTCGGTTCTACACAGGCGACGTCGGACCTATCCGGCCACTTAACCAACGCCCGTAGGGTTCACTATTTCTGTGGGTGTGGGCCAAATCGTCGGACGTGATCAACGCCTCTACAAGCGTGCATCATGATTTTTTCTGAAAGTGACGACCCCATTGTAGCGATGGCGAGCTCAACCTCGTCAGGTTGGAGCCAAAAGCTTATTTGAACGGGCTTCGACGGCGCCACGACATCAAATTCGTAGTGTTTGGCTGGTTTCATTGCAGGGACCTCAACCCGACGTATGCCGGACAGGCTCCTAGAATCGTTTCCTTTCTAAAATTCGCTCACCTTCTTCAGGGATTGCCCGCCAAGCGCCATAAACGTTATCGAAATATAATGCGGGGGGTAGGTTCGCTGACACTCTCAAAATTGCCCAAAAACAACAGCAATTTGTCTGCGTGACCGTCACATGGTGACGTGCTTAAATAAGCGTCAAGGATGGACGGGGAGAACTATGGACATCACAGCGCCGATCAACGCGCCTGGAAAGAAGCCGCGCAAGCGGCGTAGCCTGATCATTCGCTTTGTCGGTCTCATCTTTGCGGCTGTGATGATCGTCTTTGTCGTCGGACTTGGCGGCGCCGGCTTCTTCTTGTGGAAAGTGTCGAAGGATCTACCGGACTACGAGGTGCTCGCCAGATACGAGCCCCCAGTGATGACGCGCATCCATGCCGATGACGGCAGTCTCATTGCCGAGTTCTCCCGCGAGCGGCGCATCTACGTGCCGTTTTCCGGGATGCCGGATCTCCTCATCCACGCCTTCCTGTCGGCCGAGGACAAATCCTTCTATACGCATGGCGGTCTGGACATTCAGGGCATCGTCCGCGCTATCGTCACCAACTTGGCCCATGGCGGCGGCGACCACAAAGTCGGCGCATCTACCATCACCCAACAGGTAGCGAAGAACTTCCTGCTCTCCAGCGACCAGACGATGGAGCGCAAGTTAAAGGAGGTGCTCCTGTCCGTGCGCATCGAGCGCGCGTTCACCAAAAACCAGATCCTCGAACTTTACCTCAATGAGATCTATCTCGGCGCCGGCGCTTACGGCGTCGCCGCGGCGGCCGACACCTATTGGGACAAATCGCTGAACGAGCTCAGCATTGCCGATGTCGCTTACCTCGCCACGCTGCCCAAGGCGCCCGCAAATTACGATCCGTTCAAATACCCTAAACGCGCGGTGGAGCGCCGCAACTGGGTCATCGATCGCATGGTAGAGAACGGCTACGTGACCAAGGATCAGGCGGCGGCAGCCAAGGCCGAGCCACTTAACGTGAGAAAGCGCAGCTCCGGACCCAAGATCGCGGCTTCTGAATATTTTTCCGAGGAAGTACGTCGCAGCATCATCGACCTGTTCGGCGAGGACAAGCTCTATGGCGGCGGCCTGTCGGTACGCACCTCGCTTGACCCGACCATGCAGCGCATGGCGCGTAAGGCTCTGATCGATGCCTTCGTGGCTTATGACCACCGTCACGGTTGGCGCGGCGTGGTGAAGAAGATCGACATCGCCGGCGACTGGGGCAAAACCCTTTCTGCGGAGAAAGTCTGGTCGGACATCGACCCTTGGCGGCTGGCCGTCGTCCTCCAAGTCGCCAAGGACAAAGCCGTGGTCGGCTTGCGCCCGACCCGCGATGCCAAGGGTCAGCTGGTGGCCGAGCGCGAAACCGCCGACGTGCCCTTCGCCACCATGCAATGGGCGCGGCCGCAGATCGGCAAGCTCGGCATGGGCGCATCGCCTGGCAGCCCTAGCGCTGTCGTCAAAGTCGGTGATGTGATCTACGTCTCGCCGCGCGAGCCCAAAGACCCGCAAGACAACGTGCAAGGACAATGGGCGCTGCAGCAAATCCCGGCCGTTCGAGGCGCGCTTGTCGCGATGGATCCACATACCGGCCGTGTCTTTGCCATCGAAGGCGGCTTCAGCTTCGGCGAAAGCCAGTTTGATCGTGCCGTGCAGGCGCGGCGCCAACCAGGCTCTTCATTCAAGCCGCTGATCTATGCCACCGCCATCGACAACGGCTATACGCCGGCGAGTATCATCGTCGATGGCGCAGTTTGCCTCGATCAAGGCAAAGGCATGCCGAAATGGTGCCCCAAGAACTATGAAGCTGGCTCCGCGGCGGGTCCCTCCACCTTGCGCTTCGGCATCGAGCATTCGCGCAACCTGATGACGGTGCGCCTCGCCAGTGAGATCGGTATGCCGATCATCTGCGAGTACGCGCGCCAATTTGGCGCTTACGACAATTTGCTACCCGCCTTCTCGATGGCGTTGGGCGCCGGCGAGACCACCCTGCTCCGCATGGTCACGTCCTATTCTGCCATAGCCAATGGCGGAAAGCAGGTGACCCCCACCTTCATCAATCGCATTCAAGACCGATATGGCCGAACCCTCTGGAGCCATGACAAGGGCGAGTGCAAAGGCTGCGATGCAAGGGAGTGGACCAACCAGGCCGAGCCCGAGCTGATTGACGGTCGCAAACAGATTCTTGATCCGCTGACCTCCTATCAAATGACCAGCATCATGGAAGGCGTCGTGCAGCGCGGCACGGCACAGAAGCTCAAGGTCTTAAATCGTCCGATAGCGGGGAAGACAGGCACGACGAACGACGAAAAGGATGGCTGGTTTATCGGGTTCACGCCGGACCTCGTCGTCGGCGCTTATGTCGGTTTCGACACACCGCAGCCGATGGGCCACGGCGAAACCGGCGGTAATACCGCCGCACCCGCGGTTCGGGACTTCTTCCAGATGGCGCTTGCCGACCAGCCACCAATGCCGTTCCGCGAGCCTGAGGGCGTCAAACTTGTGCGCGTCAATCTGAAGACGGGATTGCCGACCAGCGCGGGCGATCCGCGCGCGATCATGGAAGCGTTCAAGCCGAACGAGGGTCCGGCCACGGACGGCACAGTCGAGGCGTCACCTGATGGCAGTGACGCAGTCGACGTCAGCACCGCCGACCCAGCGAGTGTCGATACGCAACCGACGGCAGCAGTGCCCCCTGGGCCGGGCCCCTCGCTGGTCAAGCCTAAGCCCGTGAAACCGAAGGCGCCTGGCCAGGCGGCCGTCGCGCCGGCAACCACAGTTCAGCCTGCCCCAGCCCCGCGCAATTGCGGGCCGTTCGGCGGCATTTTCGGCTGTTAGGGAGGACGTTGGCGGAGACGGAGGGATTCGAACCCTCGATACGGCTTTACACCGTATAACGGTTTAGCAAACCGCCGCCTTCAGCCTCTCGGCCACGTCTCCTAGTGAAGCCAGTCCTAACGAGGCGCGCGCAAGTGCGCAAGCGCCCTGCTTGCCCTTGGCAAAGGCCAAGAAACTCCTTTGCCGGTCTTGCTTCGTTCCGTGCTAAACTAAGACACCTAATAACCGGGGGAAAGTCTCGTGCGTGGTCCGGGGGTTAAGTCTGCGATGCTCGCCCTTTTTGTGGGTATTGCCGGCTGCCTGGCTCTGCCTGCGAGCTCCGCCACGGCCAGCGAGGTGACCTATTGCGTCACCTGCACAGGGCCCGACCATTCCTATCTCTGTAAAGTGGTTGGCGAGGGCTCACGCCCCAACGATGCGCTGAAACTCTATTGCATCATCCGCACCGCCAAGGAAGGCAACCATGCCACCTGCAAGGCGAAGCGCGATCTCGAGGGCTGCGTCGGTGAGGCCAAAGTCTACAGCTATGACGGTCCCACCCTGCCCGCCGACATCGCGAGCGACCCGCGCGCCAAAAAGCTTATGGGCAAGCTGGCGCGCGAGCAAAAGAAATTCGACAAGCCGAAAGGCGAAGGACCGCAAACCCTCGTCGAGCTGACCGGCCGCGCGATGAGCTCGTCGCGCCGGGGCTTGCGCAACGCACGCGAGGCGATCACCGGTCGCGAAGGACGAGGCCTCCAACGAGACGACGGCCTCGACCACGCCCCCCTCGCCTCAAGTTTCAGCGCCCGCTCCGCAAGCTTCCGCGCCGCCTCCGGTAACGCCGGCGCCACCCCCGCAGAAATCAGCGGCGTTACCCGAGCCGTTACCCGCAACCGCGGCACCCGCCGCAAAGCCGTCCTCACCGAGCCGGATGAAGCGCGCCAGCTCTGCCGTCGGCAGCTTCGCGCGCAAATCCTATCATTGCATGTGGTCGCTGTTCCGCAATTGCAGCGGTGAGACCGAGAAGAGCTCAGAGTAAAGCAAGCGCTCAAGTAGCGAAGCGGTAGCGCAAACAAACAAGCGCTCAAGTAGCGGCGAAGCGGCAGCGCGAATAGAACCTTCTCGACTAATGGGTGGTCAGCCACTCGCGCGCGGCTCGCTGCGCCTCGGCGATCTGATCCGTCGACATTTCGCGCGCAAGCTCGACGCGGTGCTGCAGCGCTTCCTTGTTGCCGCGGAGTGCTGCGAGATTGAACCATTTATGCGCCACGACGAGATCGGCTTCGATATCCTTGCCCGTCGCGTAGAGCATCCCCAACTCGAAGAGCGCATCTGGAGCGCCGGTCTGCGCCGCTGCCTCCACCGTCCCCATCGACATATCCATCCGTGCCATCTGAAATCCCCCTGCATTGAACTCTGGTTCGACCCTCGAACTGGCGAGGATGATCGGGCGAGATCACTCAACAACGTCTGAATCGGGATGTTTAACGCAACATCACTGAAAGAATAACGCCAAGTAATATTCGTTTATACTGCCACGGTATTGCTGGGCCGATTGGTTAAGATCGGCGGTTCTCAACCAATTCTTGACCATTGCCGCTCACTTGCCGCTAACCATCAGAAAAAATCGGCGGCCGAGAATTTTGAGACGTTCGCGCCGAGAGTTATTTCGTTGCAGGTTCGAGATCGGCGACGAGCACCACCCACGACCAGCTTCGCTGCGGTGACGATCGAGGCCAAGGCTGCCACGGCACGCTCACTGTTTCCGGAGATCCTGGCACTGTCGCACCCAGCGCTTTCGCCTGTCTGATCGCTTCATGCAGATATCTCGGCCGCGACTTTGGATTGAGAACCAAGGCGACCTGGCCGGTCGCCTTTCCGCGAAGCGGCGGCGCGTAGCGCGGTGCCTCGAGGCAAACGATGCGGCTTTGTGGGAAGTAGCGCCGGAGATTGCCGGCGTCGTGGCGGGTCTGCGCGATGATCGTGCCTTGATGGAAGCCGCGCGTGGCGAGCGACCCGGCCAAACCCTCATAAGGAATGGCGACGCGGCATTTCCGGCACTGTGGCCCCATGGCATGGAGATCGTCGTAGAAGCGCAGCGGCAGCACGGCGCCCGTCACGGCGATCAGCACCACACCGAAAATGACCGCTCGCTTCGACGACGCGCCGATGTGCTCCACCATGGCCAACAGCCAGAGCGGCGTCAGCAGAAAGAACGGGTGCATATAGCGCTCCAGATAATGCGTGGCGCCCGTGAGCAACGCGCCAAGCATGAGGATGACAAATCCGGCAATGGTCATGTGCAGGATCAGCCGCTCCCAGTTCACTTCGCCTTCCGGCTGCGGTGAGAACGCGTTCCTGATCGAGATCGCGGCCTGGCGTGTCATGCGCGGGAACAGCGTAAGCAGAATCACATCGAGCGGAAACAAGAAGGCAAGCGGCGCGAATAGCGATAGGCCGAGCCCGATCAGGGTCGCCTTGAAGCGGCTTTCCGAGGCCAGCGGCGCGACTGCCTGTGCCATAGACGGCGGCGAGGTCTTGATGACCGGCGACAAGCCAATAGATCGCGGGCGATGCGACGATGATGGACGCGGCGCCGCTCAGCAGGATGCGCCAGTTGAAAATTGCCTGCCGCAAACGCGGCTGCAGCATAGAGCTGCCGAGCAGCGCCATGACGAACGCGGCAAAGCTCCATTTGCTGATCATGCCAAGGCCGACAAAGATGCCGAACAGAAAATAATCCGGCACGCTGCCCCGCTCGACCACGCGCATGAAGGCCCAGAACGACGCGGCGACGGCGCAAATCATCACCATCGTATGCGTCACGCCCTCATGCAGATTCCAGCCGATCTGAAACAGCAGGAGCGGCGACAACGCCGCGAGCATCGCCCATTTCCGATCGGCAAAGATGCGAAGTCCGACCAGATAGAGAAATCCGAAGGTCGTCGTGAGCAGCCCATATTTGATGAAGAGGAAGCTCGGCAGCGTCGGTCCCGTCACGCGCTGGACCGTCCACAGCAGCCATTCGTAGAGCGGCGGCTGCCGCGGCAGATAGCCAGGCTCCAGCGTCTGCGCCAGAATGTTTGCGGTGACGTCATCCTGCGGCAGATTGTTGGAGAGCGCGAGCCTGAGCGTCGCATGTAGCAACCCGTAGAGCAGCCCCGCCGAGAGCACGACCCAAAGGCCGGCACGCCAAGGCTCGGCCTTGGAGCCCGAAGGTGCGTATCCAATAGTTGCGGCGTGGCTCTGCAACGAATTTCCTCCCCGAGACGCGGCGTTTTCGGCCAGGAATCGAGGCTTAAACCCCCGTCATGACGGTTTTGCGTCGGGACATACGACGCGTCGCCGCGGCGGATTGGCTTATGGAATCAGCAGCGTCGAGCCGGTGGTCGCCCTCGCCTCGAGCTCGCGATGCGCGCGCGCCGCCTCCGCGAGCGGATAGGTCTGATGCACGGCAATTTTGACCTTGCCGCTCTTCACCACATCGAACAGATCGTTGGCGGAAGCGACGAGCTCCTCCCGCGTCGCCGTGTAATTGCCGAGCGAGGGACGTGTCGCAAACAGCGATCCCTTCTGCGACAGCAGCGTAATCTTGAACTCCGGCACCGGACCGGACGCCTGGCCGAAACTCACCCACAGCCCAAGCGGCCTCAAGCAATCGAGCGAGCCCGGGAATGTGTCCTTGCCGATCGAATCATAGACGACATCGACGCCTTTGCCCTTGGTCAGCTCTTTCACCCGCGCGACGAAATCCTCCTCGCGATAATTGATGACATGGGTGCAGCCATGCTCGAGCGCGAGCTTCGCCTTCTCCGCCGAGCCAACGGTTCCGATCACGGTGGCGCCGAGCGCGCGCGCCCATTGGCAGGCGATCAGACCCACGCCGCCGGCCGCCGCATGAAACAACAAGGTCGTCTCCGGGCCGACGCGATAGGTCCGACGCAGCAAATATTCCGCGGTCATGCCTTGCAGCATCATGGCCGCGGCTTCTTTAGGGTCGATGCCGGGAGGAATCTTCACGACACGGTCGGCAGCGATCAGCCGCTCTTGGGCATAGGCCCCGATCGGCCCGGCATAGGCGACACAATCGCCGACCGAAATATCGGTGACGCCGGTGCCCAGCGCCGTGACAATGCCGGCCCCTTCCATGCCCGGTATGAAAGGAAAGGAGGGCTGCGGGTAGTATCCGGTCCGCACATAGACATCGATATAATTGAGTCCGATCGCGGTTTGCTTGAGCCGCACTTGGCCCGGGCCGGGCGCGCCGACCTCCACCTCTTCCCATTTCAGGACTTCGGGTCCGCCATAGGCGTGAACTCGGATCGCGTGGGTCATGGCGGGCTTTGGCGCTACTCGATCCCGAGCTTCTTCTTGAGCAGATCGTTGACGGCTTGCGGGCTCGCTTTGCCCCCTGTCGCCTTCATCACCTGGCCGACGAACCAGCCGGCGAGCGTAGGCTTGAGCTTCACCTGCTCGGCCTTCTCCGGATTGGCGGCAATCACCTCGTCCACCGCCTTCTCGATGGCGCCCATATCGGTGACCTGGGTGAGGCCCCTCGCCTCGACGATCTTGCGGGGCTCGCCGCCCTCGGTCCACACGATGTCGAACACGTCCTTGGCGATCTTGCCGGAGATCGTGCCCTGCTTGATCAGGTCGAGAACCTCGCCGAGCTGGCCGGCGCTCACCGGGCTATCGACGATGCTCTTGCCTTCTTTGTTGAGCCGGCCGAACAGCTCGTTGATCACCCAGTTCGCCGCCTGCTTGGCGTCCCTGCCCTTGGCAACCGCCTCGAAATAGTCGGCGGACTCGCGCTCCGTCACCAGCACGTCGGAATCGTAAGGCGACAGGCCGAAATCGGCGATGAACCGCGCGCGCTTGTCGTCGGGGAGTTCGGGCAGGTGTTTCGCCAGTCCATCGACATAGGCTTGCGTCAGCTCGAGCGGCAGCAGGTCCGGATCGGGGAAATAGCGGTAATCGTGCGCCTCTTCCTTCGAGCGCATCGAGCGCGTCTCGCCGGTCTTGGCATCGAACAGTCGCGTCTCCTGGTGGATGACGCCGCCCTCCTCGATGATTTCGATCTGCCGGCGCGCTTCATGCTCGATGGCCTGGCCGATGAAGCGGATCGAGTTGACGTTCTTGATCTCGCAGCGCGTGCCGAGCTTCTCGCCGGGACGCCGCACCGACACGTTGACGTCGGCGCGAAGCGAGCCCTCCTCCATATTGCCGTCGCAAGTGCCGAGATAGCGCATGATGGTGCGGAGCTTGCTGACATAGGCGCGTGCCTGCTCGGACGAGCGCAAATCGGGCTTCGACACGATCTCCATCAGCGCCACGCCGGAGCGGTTCAGATCGACATAGGAAAATTTCGGGTGCTGGTCGTGGATGCTCTTGCCGGCATCCTGCTCCAAATGCAGCCGCTCGATGCCGACGATCACGCGTTCGCCGCTCAGGAGATCGACGATCACCTCGCCCTCGCCCACGATCGGGCTCTTATATTGGCTGATCTGATAGCCCTGCGGCAGATCGGGATAGAAATAGTTCTTGCGGTCGAACACCGAGCGCAAGTTTATCTGCGCCTTCAGCCCGAGTCCGGTGCGGATCGCTTGCGCGATGCACTCCTCGTTGATCACCGGGAGCATGCCGGGCATCGCGGCATCGACCAGGCTCACATGGTTGTTCGGCTCGCCGCCAAATTCGGTCGAGGCGCCCGAGAACAACTTCGACTTGGAGGTGACTTGCGCATGCACCTCCAGGCCGATGATCACCTCGAACGGTCCGGTCTCGCCTTCGATCAGATTCGATTTTTCGGGTCTTTGATCCATGACGCCACGACGACACGTCTCCCATATAATGGAGAGCGCGCTATTTCTTCTCCTCGCCCTGCAGCTTCTCTTCTTCGTATTGGATGAACCAGCCGATCATTTGCCGCCATAGCGCTTCGACCAGCTCGGGCGGCAGATTCTTCTCCTTCGCGCGCTCCTTCACTCGGTCGATCACCTGCTGAATGCGCCACGGCACCCGAGCCTCGGCGGGCGACTTCTTGAACTGCCAGGCGCGATCGACAAAGGTGAAGCGCTCGCCCATCAGATCGACCAGCGCCGCATCGATGCGGTCGATCTCGGCCCGCACGTCTTCCATGTTCTTGCAGTCTTTCGCTGCGCGTGGCGCCATCTTCCGCCTCCTAATCCTCGCCGATCACGGCATCGGCCTCGATCTCGACCAGCCAATCCGGATTGATGAAACGCGTCACTTGCAAAATGCTGGACGCCGGCCTGATCGCGCCGAAGAACTCGCCATGCACCTTGCCGGCCGCCTCCCAATGCGAAATGTCGGTGAGATAAATCCTGGTGCGGATCACGTCCTTCAGGCTCGCGCCAGCATCCTCGAGCGCCTTGGCGATGATCTCCATGATCGCGCGGGTCTGCGCCGCGGGATCGCCAACGGCGACCGGCTTGCCGCCGGAACCGGCCGTGGTGCCGCCCACCGCCACGATGTTGCCGATGCGCACCGCCCGGCTGAAACCGATGATCGGCTCATACGGGCTCCCCGACGTCACATTCAGCCGTCCGCCCTTGGTCGCGATATCGTTCATGCAGCTCTACTCCACCAATCTTGCGGGCGGGCCAATGGCCCCGCCGCTTCCTCGATCGCCCGTCCCACCCGGAACAGCGTCTCCTCGTCGAACGGCTTGCCGATCAGCTGCAAGCCGAGCGGCGTACCTTCGCTCGACAGCCCAGCCGGAACGCTCATGCCCGGCAATCCCGCCATATTCACCGTCACGGTGAAGATGTCGTTGAGATACATCTCCAGCGGATCGCCGGTTTTCTCGCCAAGCGCAAAAGCCGGCGACGGCGTCGTCGGCGTCAGGATCGCATCGACCTCTGTGAACGCCTCGTCGAAATCCCGCTTGATCAAGGTGCGGAGCTTCTGCGCCTTCAAATAATAGGCGTCGTAATAGCCATGCGACAGCACATAGGTGCCGATCAGGATGCGCCGCTTGACCTCCGCCCCGAAACCGGCCGAGCGCGTGTTCTCATACATTGAGATCACGTCGCGCCCCTCTTCGCGCAGGCCATAGCGCACCCCGTCATAACGCGCGAGATTGGACGATGCCTCGGCCGGCGCCACAATATAATATGACGGCAGCGCATATTTGGTGTGCTTCAGGCTCACCTCTTTGATCTTGGCGCCTTGCGCCTTCAGCCATTCGACGCCCTGCTGCCACAGCGCCTCGATCTCCGGCGCCATGCCGTCGACGCGATATTCCTTCGGAATCCCGATGGTGAGCCCCTTCACGCCTTTGCCGACCGCGGCCTCGTAGTCCGGTACCGGCGCATCGACGCTGGTCGTGTCCTTCGGGTCATGGCTCGCCATCGCTTTCAGCAAAATCGCGGCATCGCGCACATCCCGCGCGATCGGCCCCGCCTGATCGAGCGAGGACGCAAACGCCACGATGCCCCAGCGCGAGCAGCGCCCATAAGTCGGCTTGATGCCAACAGTTCCCGTCACTGCCGCAGGCTGGCGGATCGATCCGCCAGTATCCGTTGCCGTCGCCCCCATGCAGAGCCGAGCCGCGACGGCCGCCGACGAGCCGCCGGAAGACCCGCCGGGAATCAGTTTCGCGTCGGAGCCCTTGCGCCGCCAGGGGCTGACGACAGGCCCGTAATGGCTGGTCTCGTTCGACGACCCCATGGCGAATTCGTCATTATTGAGCTTGCCCAGCATCACCGCGCCCTCCCGCCAGAGATTGGCGGTGACGGTCGACTCGTAGGTCGGGGTGAAGCCGTCGAGAATGTGCGAGCAGGCCGTGGTGCGAAACCCTTTGGTCGCGAACAGATCCTTGATGCCGAGCGGAATGCCTTCCAAGGCGCCCGCCTCGCCCGTCTTCAGCCGCGCGTCGCTTGCCTTCGCCATCTCGAGCGCGCGCTCCGGCGTCACCAGAATGAACGCGTTCAACGCCGCGTTCGCCGCCTCGATGGCGTCGAGATGCGCTTGCGCAAGCTCGGTTGCGGAGAATTGCTTTTTGGTCAACCCGTCGCGCGCTTCGGCCAGGGTGAGATCGGTGAGTTTCGCCATCGCCTACTCCACGATCTTCGGCACGACGAAAAAACCGTCATCGGCCGACGGCGCGTTCTTGAGGATGGCTTCGGCGCAATTGCCGTCGGTCACCTCATCCTTCCGCTGCTTCAGCGTCATGGCGACCACCCGCGTCATCGGCTCGACGTCTTTGGTGTCGATCTCGTCGAGCTGCGCCACCCAGTCGAGGATGCCGGACAGCTCCTTCTCCAGCCGCCCAGCCTCCTCCTCGGTGATGGCGATGCGGGCGAGCTTGGCGATGCGGTGAACGGTGGCGCGGTCTACGGACATGGGTGATTTTCTGGGGCTAAGACCTGTATGGCGAGAGGAGTAGCACCCGGCTTCGCCAGCTTCAACTAAGGCCTAAACCTCGAAAGATGCCCCTACTTTCGGCACCACCACATTCTGCCCCGTCATCTCCGCGACGAATTTATCCGCCGTCTGATCGATGATCGGGAAGGTTCCGTAGTGGCAGGGCACGATGGTCTCGAACTGGAAGTATTTCTTGCAGGCGAGCGAGGCGGTCTTCGCCCCCATGGTGAAACGGTCGCCGATCGGCACGAAGCCGATCTGCGGCCGGTAGATCTCGTTGATCAGCGCCATGTCGGAGAAAATCGAGCGTATCGCCCATATGATAGACCGTCTTGCCTTGCTTGGGTTGGATGACCAGGCCGCAACACGCGCCGAGATACATCGAGCGGCCTTCATGGACGATGCCGGAGGAGTGCCAGGCCGGCACGAAGGTCAGGTCGAAATCCTCATGGTGCTGCATGCCACCCGTATTGCCGGGGCTGTAGGACGAAACGCCGAGGCCCGCCAAATGCTCCGCGAGCTCAAAGACCGCAATCACCAGCGCTCCGGTCTCCTTGCAGACACTGAGCGTATCTCCCGTGTGATCTTCATGACCATGGGTCAGCGCCACATGAGTCACCCCCTTGATCGCGTCATACACTTTGAGCCCGGATGCCTCGAAAGTGGCATTGCCGCTCAGGAAGGGATCGATCAGGATGCTCGAAGCGCCGGTATCGACGCGAAAGCAGGAATGCCCAAACCACGTAATCTTCATTCTTTAAGCTCCAAATTTGGTTGCGCGGGACTATAGGAAAGCTGCCCAAATTGACAACTAGACGAGCTCGTCGCCATCGAGGACTTAGGCCTTCTCCTGGTTAAGGACGCCCGCCTGCTCGGCCTCGATGTCGGCACCAAGACTATCGGGCTCGCGCTCTCCGATGTCAGCCGCTCCATTGCCACACCCTATGACACGATCAGGCGAACGAAATTCACCGACGACGCACAAATCATTCGAGACATCGTCCAAAAGCAAGACGTAGGCGCGCTGGTGATCGGTCTACCCATCAATCTCGACGGCAGCGAAGGCCCCCGCGCTCAATCGACCCGTGCCTTCGCCAGGAACTTCGCGCCGATTGTCGAGCTCCCCATGCTGTTCTGGGACGAGCGGCTGTCGACCGCCGCGGTCGAGCGTCATCTGATCGAGGCCGATGCCTCACGCAAACGCCGCGCTGAAGTCGTCGACCGCATGGCGGCCGCCTATATCTTGCAAGGCGTGCTCGACCGGCTAAGACGGATGGCCGAGTGACGTCACGCTGAGATTGTCGTTGAAGATGAGATAGCCCGTGGGATCGTGCGGGCAGAGGCCAAAGCCGCAAATCGACAATGTCGAGATCACGTTGCCGGCGGCGATCACAAAGAACGTCACCAACGCCACCACAGGGAGCAGCGGAAGTTTCTCCGGCGTCTGCAATTGCGTTGCCGCGAATTGCCGCTCGAAAAACAGCATGATGCCGGTACCGACAATCATCAGTCCGAAAAACATCAGCGCCCAGGTATAAAGATGGAGGCCAAGGATCGGACTTCCGTAAGAGCCGGTATCGGGAACGATATGAAGCAGGATCTGCCGGATGGAAACGACGGCGCCGATGCTGGCGCCGAGCAGCGTCAGCCCGTAATGGCCTGGCCTCGGACCGAATAGAAGATTGAGCGCGATGCCGAAACCCGCGGCGATGAAGGCAGCGCGCGACAGGATGCAGAGCGGACAGGGCAGTTCGCGAAACCAGAGCTGATCGACGAACGCAAGCACGAGCACGGTGTCGATGCCGATCAGGCCAAGCGCGTTCAGGAACTTGGACTGGTCCGGGGTCACGCGCGTACTTACTCCAAACTACAGCGAGATGTTCAAAGCGTCGGTCGCCTGCATCTTGAATAGGACGAGCATGACGACAACGCCCGCAGCCCAAAACCCCATGGCGGCGCCGCGCCGCTGCGTCCAGCCGGCGGCGAGCCCGCAAGCAAATAAGAGAAAGGGTAAGCTCATCATGCCGCGATCTCCAAAGCTCCAGCCCCCTCTATGCCACATTTTTCCGTCGGAACGCCGATTCTCGGTGATTCGCGGGGCCGCGTAAACCCGCAAGTTGTTGAATTTTCTAGACTCCGCCGAGAGCGCGCGCTCCAGCCCGGCCAGCTCTGCTAGACCGCCAGTCCCACCCTTGCCGGAAGATTTCCGGGGACAAAGCCCGCCTCTCTTTCCCTTATGGCAAGGATATCCAACGATATCCCTGGCCTGCCCTTGCCGGGCAAAAGCCTTGGGTCTATAGAGTCCGCTTTGATGAGCCTTGCCGCCGCAGCCCCGAATTTCAACTTCCCTCACCGCCATCTTCTTGGAATCGAAGGCCTTTCTGCCTCCGACATCCATGCGCTGCTGGACCTCTCCGAAGAGGCCGCCAAGCAGAGCCGCCAGGTGGTCAAGAAGCGCGACACGCTCCGCGGCCGCACCCTGATCAATCTCTTCTTTGAATCCTCGACCCGCACCCAGAGCTCCTTCGAGCTCGCAGGCAAGCGCCTCGGCGCCGACGTCATGAACATGTCGATGGGCACATCCTCGATGCAGAAGGGCGAGACCTTGATCGACACGGCGGTGACGCTGAACGCGATGCGGCCCGACATTCTCGTCGTGCGCCATCATGCGGCCGGCGCGGTCGAACTCCTCGCTCAGAAAGTCGATTGCTCGGTCATCAATGCCGGCGACGGCAGCCACGAGCACCCGACCCAAGCCCTGCTCGATGCGCTCACCATCCGCCGCCACAAGGGCGGCTTCGAAGGCTTGATCGTCGCCATTTGCGGCGATGTCCTCCACTCGCGCGTCGCCCGCTCCAACATCATGCTCTTGAACAAGCTCGGCGCCCGCGTCCGCGTGGTCGCGCCCTCGACCCTGCTCGGCTCCGGCATGGCGCGGCTGGGCGTCGAGGTCTTCACCTCGATGCATGAGGGACTGAAGGATGCCGACGTCGTCATGATGCTCAGGCTACAGCGCGAGCGCATGACCTCGAGCCTGATCCCGAGCCAGCGCGAATATTTCCACTTCTTCGGGCTCGATTTCGACAAGCTGGCCCGCGCCAAGCCAGACGCGATGGTGATGCATCCAGGCCCGATGAACCGCGGTGTGGAGATCGACTCGCGCCTCGCCGACGACGCACGAAGCGCCATTCGCGAGCAAGTCGAGATGGGGGTCGCTGTCCGCATCGCGGTGCTTGAAGCGCTGGCGCGGCAATTGCCGAACGCAACGTGATGGGGAGCGCCATGCGAACCGCCCTCCTCAACGCCCGCCTGCTCGATCCGCTGACCGGTCTCGACCAGCGCGGCGGCGTGCTCATCGAAGACGGCGTCATCGCCGATCTCGGGCCGCATATCGAAGCTGGAAGCGTCGGCGATGCCAAGACCATCGATTGCGCGGGTCATGTGCTGGCGCCGGGACTGATCGACATGATGGTCTCGACCGGCGAACCCGGTCACGAGCATCGCGAGACCTTGGCCACCGCGAGCCAGGCCGCGGCCGCCGGCGGCGTCACCACCATCGTCTGCACGCCCAATACCGATCCCGTCATCGACGATGTGGCGCTGGTCGATTTCGTGCTCCGCCGCGCCCGCGACACGGCAATCGTCAACGTCCACCCCATGGCCGCGATGACCAAGGGATTGCTCGGCGAGGAAATGGCCGAGATCGGCCTCTTGAGCGAGGCCGGCGCGATTGCTTTCAACAACGGCAAGACCAGCCTGACCAATACCAAGGTGATGCGGAACGTCCTCGCCTATGGCAAGGATTTCGGCGCGCTGATCGTGCATCACCTCGAGGACCCGTATCTCGCGCTTGGAGGCGTGGCCAATGAGAGCGAGATCTCGACAAGGGCGGGCTTGCGCGGCATCCCTTCTGCCGCCGAAGCCATCATCTTGGAGCGCGATCTCCGTCTCGCTGAGCTGACAAAAGGCAGGTATCACGCAAGCCAGATTTCCTGCCGCGCCTCGCTCGATCTGATCCGCGCCGCGAAAGCGCGCGGGCTGCCCGTCTCTTGCGGCGTGTCGATCAATCATCTGACCCTGAATGAGAACGATATCGGTTCCTACCGCACCTTCTTCAAAATGCGCCCGCCTCTCAGGTCGGAGGATGACCGCCGCGCCATGGTCGAGGGTCTCGCCAGCGGCGATATTGACGTGATCGTCTCGGCTCACGATCCGCAAGATGCCGATGTAAAACGGCGGCCCTTCGCTGACGCCGCCGATGGCGCCATTGGCCTCGAGACGCTGCTCGGCGCAACCCTCCGCCTCTATCACAACAAGGACGTCGATCTCCCGACGCTGCTCCGCGCCCTCACCTCCAATCCGGCGAAACTGCTTGGCCTCCCCTCCGGTCGCCTGGCAAAGGGCGCGCCGGCCGACCTCGTCCTGATCGACCTCGATACGCCTTGGACCGTCGAAGCCGACCGGCTTCGCTCCAAATCCAAGAACACGCCCTTTGACGAAGCCCAGTTTCAAGGACGCGCGCTGCAAACCTTCGTTGCCGGACGGCCCGTCTACCACTACGCTGACCCGCGCAAACTCTGAACGCGTCAGGGGCAATGTCGCCATGTCTGTGGGGAGCGATCTCGGTCCGTTGGCTGCCGATTTGCTCGCTCTCGTCATCGGCTATCTGCTCGGCTCCATTCCGTTTGGCCCGATCCTGACCAGCGCCGCAGGGCTGGGCGACCTCCGCCAAATCGGCTCTGGCAATATCGGCGCTACCAATGTGTTGCGCACCGGCCATAAAGGCCTCGCCGCGGCAACGCTCATTCTCGACATGCTGAAGGGCACGGCAGCCGTTGTGGTTGGCGGCTATTTGGGACCGGAGCCGGCCCTGCTCGCGGGCCTCGGCGCCTTTCTCGGACATCTGTTTCCGGTGTGGCTCGGCTTCCATGGCGGCAAGGGCGTCGCCACCTATCTCGGCGTGTTGCTCGGCCTGTCTTGGCCGAGTGCGCTCATCTTTGCCGCGATCTGGCTCGCGGTGGCTTTCGTCACCCGCTTCTCCTCGCTCGCGGCGCTGACCGCGACCGCCGTCGTGCCCTGCCTGTTCGCGCTCCGGGAATCTTGGCCCTCCGCCGCGCTCTTCTTATTGCTGACCGTCCTGCTCTATTGGCGTCACGCGGATAATATCCGTCGCCTGGTTCGGAGCGAGGAGACGCGCATTGGCGAGAAAACCCACTAACCCCTCAGAAAAGAGTGGCGCTCCGCGGCTGACCGATCGGCAGCGCCTCGCTTGGCTTCGACTGATCCGCAGCGAGAATGTCGGCCCCGCAACCTTTCGCGCTCTCGTCAATCAATTCGGCGGCGCCGAAGCAGCGCTCGCCGCATTGCCCGCCCTGTCCCGCCGCGGCGGCGGCCATACCATCCGCCTTTGCGGCGAAGCGGAAGCTGAAGCGGAGATCGCCTTGGCCGATCGGTTGGGCGCCACCCTCGTCGGCATCGGCGAGCCGGGCTACCCGCATGCGCTTGCGGAAATCGATGCGCCGCCGCCCCTGCTCTATGTCAAAGGCAGGCTCGAGCTTGCCGCGAGCCCCGTCATCGCCATGGTCGGCGCGCGGAATGGCTCGGCCGTCGGACAGAAATTCGCCCGCACCCTCGCCATCGAGCTTGGCGGTGAAGGCTTCGTCATTGCCTCGGGTCTTGCGCGCGGCATCGACACGGCAGCTCATAAGGCCGCGCTCGAGCGCGGCACTATCGCCGTGCTCGCAGGCGGCATCGACAATGTCTATCCGCCGGAGAATGAGGATCTGCAAGCTGCCATTGGCGAACAAGGCCTCCTTGTCAGCGAGCGGCCCCCCGGCTTCTCGCCGCGCGCGCAGGATTTCCCGCGCCGTAATCGGCTCATCTCAGGCGTCTCGCTCGGCGTTGTCGTGGTGGAGGCCGCCGAGCGGTCGGGCTCGCTGATTACCGCCCGCTTCGCCGGTGAACAGGGCCGCGAAGTGTTCGCCGTGCCGGGCAGCCCGCTCGACCCGCGCTCGGCCGGAACCAACAATCTCATCAAGCAAGGCGCCTGCCTGACGACGAGCGCACGCGATATCTTGGATATGCTGGCGCCGATCATGGGGCGCCCGCTGCCCCATGGCGGCGAACTCGCCTCGGCTGACGAGGGCAACGCGCCGGAGCCGCTGCCCGATATCCGCCAATCCGAGCGCGAGCGGATCATCGGGGCGCTCAGCCCGAGTCCGGTCGATATCGACGAGCTGATCCGGGTGACGGGGATCGAGGTCCGCAAAGTCCATATCGTGCTGTTGGAACTCGACCTCGCCGGGCGGCTGCAGCGCCATGGCCGCCAGCTCGTGTCCCTGAGCGAAATTGCCGATGTGCGGAAATCCCGCTAATCCGCCCGCGTTTTTTCGGCCTTTGCCTCTTCCAGGGCGATGGCGATCAAATAGGCAAGAAAGGATAGCTTTGCCTGTTCGGCGATTGGGCGTAAGGATTCGAGCAAAGAGGCGATATAGTCTGCGGCCTCCTGGCGCGAGAAGTCATCCCCGCCGGACGGACCGCCCCCCAGCGTCGGCGGCGGGGCATGGTTAGGTGCCATTCCGATCTGCCTCGTATTGCATGAATGTTTGTCACTCAAAGGCGATGCCTCCCATTTGGCGAGGCGCCCAACAGCGTCAAATAATGTGTAATCTTAACAGCTCTAAGTTGCGTTAGATAGTATATGCACGATTAGGTTGTCAATTCCGACGCCTGAGTGAAATTGACACCACCCAATTCAGTCACCATTTTCGCCGTAATACGTAGGCAAGAGGCGACGAGCCATTCTACGCCAACGCGTCTCGCGCCCGGCCCAGGACCGATTTCATGAACATTGTCATTGTCGAATTGCCTGCCAAGGCCAAGACGGTCAACAAGTACCTGGGCGCCGGCTATCGCGTGCTGGCCTCCTATGGCCATGTCCGCGACTTGCCCTCCAAGAACGGCTCCGTCGAGCCGGACAACGATTTCGAGATGCATTGGGACGTGGAGCCCAAGGCCGCCAAACGGCTCGACGAGATCGCCAAGGCGCTCAAGGGCGCCCATAAGCTCATTCTGGCGACCGACCCCGACCGCGAGGGCGAAGCCATCTCCTGGCACGTCCTCCAGGTCCTCAACCGCAAGAAGCTCCTGACCGGCGTTCCCGTCGAGCGTGTGGTTTTCAACGCCGTGACCAAGGAATCCGTGCTCGAGGCCATGCGCCATCCGCGCGAGATCGACGGGCCGCTGGTCAACGCTTACCTCGCCCGCCGCGCGCTCGACTATCTGGTCGGCTTCACCCTGTCGCCTGTGCTGTGGCGCAAGCTCCCCGGCGCCCGCTCGGCCGGCCGGGTGCAGTCCGTGGCGCTACGCCTGGTCTGCGACCGCGAATTGGACATCGAGAAATTCAAGGCGCAGGAATATTGGTCGATCCTGGCCGAGCTCGCGACCGCCAAGAACGAGATCTTCACCGGAAGGCTCGTGACCGCCGACGGCAAGAAGCTCGACAAGTTCGACGTTGCCGATGCGGAAGCCGCCGGGCACCTCAAAGCCGCCCTCGAAGGCGGCAGCTTCACCGTCGCCAATATCGAGACCAAGCCGCAGCGCCGCAATCCGGCCGCGCCCTTCACCACATCGACGCTCCAGCAGGAAGCCTCGCGGAAGCTCGGCTTTTCGCCCCGCCAGACCATGCAGCTCGCCCAGCGCCTCTATGAGGGCGTGGACATGGGCGCCGAGAGCGAGGGGCTGATCACTTATATGCGAACCGACGGCGTCCAGATCGTCCCGGAGGCAGTCACCAAGATTCGCCAGGTGCTCGCCAAGCTATATGGCGACCGCTATGTGCCGGATGCGCCACGCGAGTACCAAGCCAAGGCGAAGAATGCGCAAGAGGCTCACGAGGCCATCAGGCCGACGGACTTCACCAAGGACCCCGACAGCGTCTCCCGCTATCTCGAGGACGATGCCGCCAAGCTCTATAGGTTGATCTGGCAGCGCACGCTGGCAAGCCAGGCGTCGAGCGCCGATATCGAGCGCACCTCGATCGACATCGACGTCAAGGGCAAGGACGGCAAGACCTACGGCTTGCGCGCAACGGGCCAAGTGGTCCGCTTCGACGGCTTCCTCAAGCTCTATGAAGAGGGCGTCGACGACATCGAAGGCGAGGACGGACGCCTGCCGCTCCTCGCTCAGGGCGACCGACTGGATGGCCGGTCCATCGAAGCCAAGCAGCATTTCACCGAGCCGCCGCCCCGCTATTCCGAGGCGACCCTGATCAAGAAGATGGAAGAGCTCGGCATCGGCCGCCCGTCCACCTATGCGTCAACGCTTAACGTGTTGCGCGACCGCGAATATGTGCGGATCGACAAGAAGCGTCTCGTGCCGGAAGACAAAGGTCGGCTGGTCACCGCCTTCCTCGAAAGCTTCTTCAAGCGTTACGTCGAATACGATTTCACCGCCGATCTCGAGCAGAAGCTCGATCTGATCTCGGCGGGCGAGCTTGCCTGGAAGGATGTGCTTCGCGATTTCTGGCGCGAGTTCACCGCAGCCGTGCAGGACATTGGCGATCTTCGCATCACCCAAGTGCTCGATGCGCTGAACGATATGCTTGAGCCGCATATCTTCCCGCTGCCGCCTGGAGCGACGGGCGATCCCAGAGCCTGCCCGTCCTGTTCGATCGGGCGGTTGAGCCTCAAAGTCGGCAAATATGGCGCCTTCATCGGCTGCTCTCACTATCCCGATTGCCGCTTCACCCGCCAGCTCGCCGATACTGGTGACAAGGCCGGGTCCGCGGGGCCTCGCGTGCTCGGCGCCGATCCGGAGTCTGGCCTCGAGGTCAGTCTTCGCGTCGGACGTTTCGGGCCTTATCTCCAACTCGGCGAGAACGGCGAAGAGAAGCCGAAACGCGCTTCCATCCCCAAAGGCACCGATCCCGAGGGGCTGGATCTGAAGCACGCATTGTCGCTGCTCGCGCTGCCCCGCGAGATCGGACTTCATCCTGAAGACAACAAACCGATCGTGGCGGGTTTCGGCCGCTTCGGTCCCTACATCCAGCATGATGGAAAATATGCGAGCCTGAGCGCACCGGAGGAGGTCTTCAGCGTCGGCATCAATCGCGCCGTCACCCTCCTCGCCGAGAAGGCCGCGCGCGGCGGCGGCCGCCGTCGCAGCAATGTGATCAAGGATCTCGGCGAGCATCCGCAACTCGGTGGCAAGGTCGAGATCTTGACCGGCAAGTTCGGCCCCTATGCCAAGCATGGCAAGGTCAATGCGACGCTGCCCAAGGACCGCGATCCCGCAGAGACAACGTTGGAAGAGGCCGTCGAACTGCTTGCCGCTAAGAGCGGCAAAGGCGGGGCGAAGAAGGCCGCCAAGAAGCCGGCGAAAAAGTCTGCCAAACCTGCCGCCAACAAGGCCAAGACCGCCGCCAACAAAGCCAAGACCGCCGGCAAGAGCAAAAAGGCAGCCAAAGAGGCACCGGTCGAAGAGACTGTGGGCTGATCCTCCCCGCTCAGCCGCGTCACCGTGAACGTGCTAAGATCGCGCGTGGCAAAGCGAACCGGCTCATCCAAGAATAAGACCGTGGGCAAGCTTCCCTCGAAGCAAGAGATTCTGGATTTCCTCGCGAACCGCAACCGCCGACGCCGGCAAGCGGGAGATCGCACGCGCCTTCAACATCAAGGGCGCCGACCGCATCGGCTTGAAAGCGCTGCTGCGCGAGATGACCGATAGCGGGTTGATCGCTGGCTCCAGTCGCAAGCTCGAACGACCGGGAATGTTGCCGCCGGTCACCGTCATCGAGATCGTGTCGCGCGATCGCAATGGCGACTTCGTCGGCCGCCCGGCCAATTGGGATGAGGAGCATGGCTCTCCCCCCAAAGTCCTCATCGTCGAGAGCAAGCGCGACGCTGGACCGCCCGCCGGCATCGGCGATCGGGTTCTCGCAAGGATCGCCTCGGTCGAGGACGACGATTACGCCTATCAGGCGCGCCCCATCAAGAAACTCGCGCGGCCGGCCCGCGACATGCTCGGCATTTTCCGCTCGCTTCCCGGCGGTGCCGGCGTCATCGATCCGGTCGACCGGAAACAATTGAAGGAATGGCCGGTGCCGCGCGGCAATACCGGCGAGGCCAAGAACGGCGAACTGGTTCGCTTCGAGCTCGCAGGCTCGAAGCGCTTCGGTCATTCGGCGGCGCGCGTCACTGCCTGTCTCGGCAATCCGCAAGACGAGCGCGCCACGAGCCTGATCGCAATCCACGCTCACGGCATCCCCAACAGCTTTCCGGATGCCGTGATCGCAGAAGCGGAGAAGGCGAAGCCACCGGAACTGAAGGCGCGCGAGGATTTGCGGCATATTCCGCTGATCACCATCGACCCTTCGGATGCCCGCGACCACGACGACGCGGTGTTTGCGGAAGCCGACCCCAACTCAAATAACCATGGCGGCTTCGTCGTCATCGTCGCGATTGCCGATGTGGCGGCTTACGTGCGGCCAGCCAGCCCGCTGGACAAGGAAGCGAGGCTCCGCGGCAACTCGGTCTATTTCCCCGACCGCGTGGTGCCGATGTTGCCGGAGAAGATTTCAAACGATCTCTGCTCGCTGAAGGAGGGCGAGGCCCGCGCCTGCATCGCGGTGCGCATGGTGTTCGACAAAGACGGTGTCAAGAAAAGCCACCGCTTCTTCCGCGGACTGATGCGCTCCGCCGCGAGCTTGAGCTACGAGCAGGCCCAGAGCGCCATCGACGGCAGACCGGACGACGCGACAGGCCCCTTGCTCGAGACGGTGCTCCGTCCGCTCTGGGGCGCTTACGGCGCGCTAACCCGCGAACGCGCCAAGCGCGCGCCGCTCGACCTCGATCTTCCCGAGCGCAAGATCTTGCTCAACGAAGAAGGCCGAGTCAGGGGCATCGCCACCCCTCCCCGGCTCGATGCGCATCGCCTGATCGAGGAGTTCATGATCGCCGCCAATGTTGCCGCGGCCGAGATGCTGGAGGCGAAGCGCACCCCCCTCATCTATCGCGTGCATGACGCGCCATCGAAGGAGAAGCTCGCCTCGCTCGGCGAGTTCCTCGCCACGCTCAATCTGAATTTGCCCAAGGCCGGCACACTGAAGCCCGCGCAGTTCAACCGCATCCTCGCCGACACGCGCGCGAGCCCAAACGCCGAGCTCATCAGCGAGGTTGTGCTGAGGAGTCAGGCGCAAGCCGAATACACTCCAAATAATCTCGGCCATTTCGGCTTGAACTTGCGCCGCTATGCGCATTTCACCTCGCCGATCCGCCGCTATGCCGATCTCATCGTGCACCGCGCCATCGTTCGCGCGCTGGGGCTCGGCAATGACGGCCTCACCGAGAATGAGATCGGCGAGCTTCAAGAGATCGCGCAATTCATCTCCGGCACCGAGCGCCGCGCCATGCTGGCGGAGCGCGAGACGTCCGATCGTCTGATCGCCGCCTTTCTTGCTGACCGGATCGGGTCGCGCTTTCAGGCGCGGGTATCCGGCATGGTGCGCACTGGGCTCTTTGTCAGGCTGAAAGAGACCGGCGCCGACGGCTTCGTCCCTGCTTCGTCGATCGGTCACGAGTTCTTCTATCACGACGAGGTCCGCCAGGCGCTGATCGGCGAGGAAACCGGGGCTGCCTTCCAGCTCGGCGACAGCGTCGAGGTGCGACTCGTTGAAGCAATCCCGACCGCGGGAGCCCTGAGATTCGAGATGTTGAGCGAGGGACGCTCGATTGGCGTGACGCCAAAGCGCTCGCGTATTCAGTCCTATCGCGGTAAACCAAAGCCGGCAGGGCGGGGCCGAGCGCGTAGATAAAGGAAACACGATGCAAGGCAGCCCTGTGCAGACAACGACCGGATCGTTGCTTCCGGAGAAGAGATCAGTCGGTCCACGTCCGGTCTCCGACTCGATGCTGCGTGGTCTCTTGTTGCGCTGCCCGGCTTGCGGCCAAGGGCACTTGTTCCGGCGCTATCTGAAGGTCGCCGATCAGTGTCCGATCTTGCGGCGAGGCGCTGCATCACCATCGCGCCGACGACGCACCGCCTTATTTCACCATCGCCATCGTCGGTCACGTCGTCATTGGCCTTTTGCTTGCCGTCGAGATGGCCTACCGGCCTCCGCTCTGGCTGCATGCGGCGATCTGGCTGCCGCTAACGGTCATCCTGGCCCTGATCCTTCTCCCCCCGATCAAGGGCGCGCTGGTCGGGCTACAATGGGCTCTGCTGATGCACGGCTTCGATCCCGAGTATAAAGATGAGTTCGAGAGTTGGGGCAAAACTGAGCCCACTCCCCGGTCTTGACTTCCGGTGCTCACCGAGTAGGTTCCCGTTCAACTTGTTAGGATTGCTGAGAGGACTATCATGGCGAAACCCGTCACCCAGAAGATCAAGCTCGTGAGCACTGCCGGTACGGGCTTCTATTACGTCACCAAGAAGAATCCGCGCAATCAAACCGAGAAACTCGTCTTCAAGAAGTACGATCCGGTGGTGCGGAAGCACGTCGAGTTCAAAGAATACAAGATCAAGTAGCGATCTGGCGCCCCTGCTCGTCGGCTCAGGCGGGCGAAATCTCACATTGGATGGATTGATGAACGGCCGGTGCCGGCGGCACCCGGCGGCTCATTGATAGGTGGTCGGCCGAAACGCGGCGCTAACGAGGAGGCCACTCAAACCGCGCCCCGGCCGACCGAACCCCACGGACCCAGGAGATGCGGCGGACCTGAGCATTCCGCAGGGTTATCTCAATTGTGGACAAGGAATTGGATCGCTCGAAGTCCGAAACGATCCCCTGAATGCTTCCCTCGCCCCTCGAAATCTCAATTCCCAAGCTGGTATGGATGATAACCGAGCTTGAGAATTGACAAAACTAATCTTCACGATTTGTTTAATACGATTAAATCTTAGTCATTGTAAAGCCTTAAGGTGTGACCTTCATCTCCCGCCTCAAGTTGGCTTGGGGCGAAAGCGGAGCCCGTGAGGGCCTGCCCGGCAAGTGATTCGAAATTTCCTGCGCGGAAACCCCTCAGCCCAAGGGCAAAACGCTCCACAAGGAGCCTCAACCGCACTCCGCTCCCTTCTTATCGTACTGGGAGGTTGCAGGAGAGGCGCACGCCTCTCCCGGTCTAGGCGGCGTCGGCCACCACGCGGTTCCGTCCGTCGCGCTTGGCGCAATAGAGCGCCTGGTCGGCGCGCTTCAGGATGCGTGAGGGCGTGTCGCTCGGGAGTTCGATCGCCGCCACGCCCACGCTCGCGGTCATCTTGAGCGCGCTCGCCCTGTCGCCGGCGTAAAACGGCGCCGCGGCGATGCATTGGCGCAACCGCTCGCCGATCAGATAGGCCTTGGCCAGGTCGGTGTCCGGCATCACCACCACGAATTCTTCCCCGCCGAGCCGGCAAGCGAGATCGATACCGCGAATATTGCGGCGAACGCGTTCGGCGAATTCCCGCAACACCACATCGCCCACGTCATGGCCATGCGTGTCGTTGACCACCTTGAAATAATCAATGTCGAGCATCAGCACCGAGACCTGCTTGTCGCGCATCACCGCCTCTTGCAGCAACGTTTCAAGATGGCTCATCATGTAGCGGCGATTGTGCAACGCCGTCAGCGGATCGAGCATCGCCATCTCGACGGTCTCTTCGAGTCGATCCCGCAAGTGCTCGACATAGCGCTTACGTTTCACTTGCGTGCGCACCCGCGCCACGAGCTCGTTCGCATCCACCGGCCGGACGATATAGTCGTTCACGCCGATATCGAGCCCTCGCAGCAGCCGCGCCTCCTCGCCGGGTTCCACGATCATCATCATCGGCAGGTGCCGCGTGCCATCGAGCGAGCGCACTTGCGAGCAGAGCCTCAGGCCGTCGGTATGCTCCAGGCTGAGGCTGACGATCATCAGATCGAAATTGCTCTCCGCCACGCGGAGCAAGGCAGCCGCGGGATCGGTCTCGCGCTCGACAATATGCTCGGCCTCAAGCGCTTGGACGAAACGCTCCGCGGACCGCTCACGGTCCTCGACCAGGAGGATTCGCCCCCCTTGAGCCAGATCGTCCAAATTGACGCCGACGCTGGCAAAGCCCATCTGCTCCTGGGTGGACGCCCGCATCAACATTTCGTCGGTGAGCACTTTCAGCCGCGCCAAGTTCCTGACGCGGGTGATCAGGGCAACGTCATCGACGGGCTTGGTGAGAAAATCGTCGGCACCGGCTTCCAACCCCCGCACTTTGTCCGAGGGCTGATCGAGCGCGGTGATGATGATCACCGGCAAATGTTGCGTCCTCGGGTCGGATTTGAGCCGCCGGCAGACTTCGAACCCGTCCATGCCCGGCATCATCACATCGAGCAGCACAACGTCGGTGCGTTCTTGCGCGCAGATCTGCAGGGCTTCGGATCCGTTTCGCGCGGTACGCACCTCGAAATAATCCGCAGTCAGCCGCGCCTCGAGCAGCTTGAGATTAGCCTCGACGTCGTCCACCACGAGAACTGTTGCGGTCATGACAGCCTACCGCGCCTCACCGATGAACTGTCTCACCGTGTCGAGAAACATCGCGACCGAGATCGGCTTGGAGATATACGCTTCGCAGCCGCCCTCTCTGATCCGCTCCTCGTCGCCCTTCATGGCGAAGGCCGTGACCGCGACGACCGGAATTTGCCTGAGCTGATCGTCCTCCTTCAGCCATTTGGTCACTTCGAGCCCGGAAACCTCCGGCAACTGAATATCCATCAGGATGAGATCGGGGCGATGCTCGCGCGCCAGCGACAAGGCCTCCATGCCGTTCCGCGTCTGCAGCGTCTTGTAACCATGGGCATCGAGCAGATCATGAAACAGCTTCATGTTCAGCTCGTTGTCCTCGACGATGAGAATGGTCTTGGTCATGTTCCTCGGCTCAAGCGACTCGGTCGGCCCATGATGGGCGAACTCGGCCCGATACGCCATGCTGTCTGGAGTGGATCCAGATCTCCAAAACATCTCGTTTCCCCCCATGCCAGTAGAGGGGGGATTTCACCGTAAACCCGTAACCAAAGGCTTTAGATAAACCCGCAAGCTTCGGTGCAACCAGACGTTTTTCCTAGGCCCAGATTGGTATCACGCAGCGGGTTAGCGGGCCTGAGGGCAGGCTTCGGCCTTCAAATATTCGAGCGAAGTCAGCGTGCCATGGATTGACACGTCGCCATAGTCGATCAGGAGCTCCCGGCTCACCCCATTGGCGTAGAGGCGAAAATCGATCTGGTAGCTCGGGGTGAGGTCGCCCGCCTTGGGCTCGAAATAACCGATCGACACCGGCCAGGACACCAGCTCCGCGAGACCTTTTTCCTTGGCCACCGGTTCGAGGTTCTGGTCGGCGCCCGGCGCGATTTGCTTGCCGATGATTGCCGTCGTCTCGTAAACCTTCTGGCCCTTCTCCGAGCCGTCATAAAGCTGTGCCTGCAGCATCGACTGACCGGACTGCGCCGCGTCGATCAGCGCGAGGCTATGCTGGGTGGGGAACAACACCTTCTCGGAGAGATCGAGCTCGCCGCGCGCCGGCTGGCTGATCTTAACTTTGACGGCGGCGCCTAGTGTCTCGCGCGAGGCGCGTCCAATCGTGACATCGCCCAGCTTGTCGTTCAGATATTGCTGCGATTGGAATCGGAATTTCTGGCCGTCGCCCTGCTCCCAGGTCGAGGAGCGCAGATCGGTCAGATTGGTCTGGCCTTGCGAGTCGGTCATCTGCGTGACCATGCGCATATTGAGGCTATAGCCGTCACATTCGGAACCGGTGAACTCGAACACCATGCGGCCGTCGATGCCGGTGATGCCAGAGGCGGTGCGGGCGTCATCCAGCGACATTTCATAGATGGCACGGTGCGGAACGAGCTTGGAAGGCTCCTTCCCGGCAAAGGCCTGCGCCTCGCTAAACGAGGCGATTGCCAGAAGCGACGCCACGCATGACAGCCCCAACCAAACCTTGCCGCACCCAGCCATGACCATCCTTTTATCCCGGAATAGGCCCTAGGATATTCGCTTCGACCGGCATTTTTGGCACCAACTCGGGTCCATCACAAGGGCCATGGCCGCGCTTGCGGAACCGCCATATTTGCTCGATGGTCGAGGCCGATAGAACAACGAGCGGAGGCGATATGGCAGGCGAAATTGAGACAAGGCTGAAGGCGCTGAACATCGCTCTGCCCGAGCTGGCGGCCCCCATCGCCAACTACGTCCCTTTCCTCCATGTCGGCAATTTGCTGTTCATCTCCGGCCAATTGCCCTTGCGCGACGGCAAGGTAACTGTCGCAGGCAAGCTTGGCGCGGGCGTTGATCTGGCTCAAGGCGAGGAAGCGGCCCGCGTCTGCGCCCTCAATATCCTGGCGCAAGCCAAGACCGCGTTGCGCGATCTCGACCGCGTCGTGCAGCTCCTCCGTCTCAATGGCTTCGTCAATTCGGCTCCAGATTTCACCGATCACCCTAAGGTCATCAACGGCGCCTCTAATCTCATGGTCGACATCCTGGGCGACAAGGGGCGCCATACCCGCATCGCCGTCGGCTGTTCCAGCCTACCGCTGGGCGCTGCCGTCGAGATCGATGCGGTGTTCGCCATCGCTTGAGAACTCCATGGCCAAGCTCGACTGGCTAAAGCGCCCGATCGCCCATCGCGGCCTGCACGATGCGAGCAAGGGCGTGATCGAGAACAGCGCCTCGGCAATTGAAGCTGCGATTGCCCGAGGCCTTGCCGTCGAAGTGGATCTGCAATGCGCTAAAGACGATCAGCCCGTCGTCTTCCATGATGCCACGCTCGACAGGCTCACCGACCAAGTTGGGCCGGTCGCTTCGCGCAGCGCAAGTGAGCTGACTTCCATTCCATTGCGCGGAAGCCAGGATCGCATCCTCTCGCTTCGAGACTTGCTCGCCCTGATCGACGGCCGGGTTCCGCTCATCATCGAGATCAAGAGCAAATGGGATGACGACGACCGCTACGAGGCCAATATCGCGAAGGAGCTCGCCTTCTATCGTGGGCTCGATTGCGGTGATGTCGTTCGATCCCAATTGCATCGCGCGCTTCAGGACCTTGCTCCCCTCGCTCCCTCGCGGGCTGATCTCCGAGACATTCGAGGACCAGCATCATTGGTCCAGATTGAGTTGGGGCCAGCGCTTCATCATGCGCCATCTCCTGACCTCCGCCATCGCCAGGCCCGACTTCATCGCCTACGATATTCGGGCGCTGCCGGCGCTGGCGCCTGCTTTGGCGCGCATCCTGTTCCGCCTGCCGCTGCTCACTTGGACCGTGCGCAGCGAGGCGGAGAAAATCCGCGCCGCAAAACATGCCGACGCCATGATCTTCGAAGGGATTGAATTGTAAGCAATGGGCGACGCCGAGACCGCAACGATCAGGATCGCGAACAGCATCGCCGATGTGCCGGCGATAGACTGGGACGCTTGCGCGAGAGGCGCCGAGCCGATCACGGAGCGCCCCTCTAACCCATTCATTACGCACGCATTTTTGCTTGCCCTCGAGCAAAGCGGCTCCGCCTCTCCCGACCACCGGCTGGTGGCCGAGCCATCTTCTCCTCGATGACGGCAAAGGCGGCATCGCTGCTTGCATGCCCTGCTACCTCAAGACCCACTCCCGCGGCGAATATGTGTTCGACCAAGGCTGGGCTGATGCGCTCGAGCGCGCCGGCGGCCGCTATTATCCGAAATTGCAAAGCTCGGTTCCCTTCACGCCGGTGACGGGACGCCGCCTTCTCGTCCGCGATGGCGTTGGCCGCGACGCCGAACGTCTGTTGCTCCGCGCGGGTGCTCAACTCGTCGAACAGTCGGGCGCCTCATCGCTCCACCTCACCTTCCTCACCGAACAGGAATGGCGTCTCGCCGGCGAGTTCGGCTTTCTCCAGCGCACCGACCAGCAATTTCATTGGCGGAACGAAAACTATGCAAGCTTCGACGAGTTTCTCGACAGGCTCGCTTCGCGCAAACGCAAAGCCATCCGCAAAGAACGTCGCGAAGCGCGTGCCACCGGCATCGACATCGAATGGGTGACGGGCAGCGATCTCACCGAGGCGCATTGGGACGCCTTCTTCGCCTTCTACACGGATACCGGCGCGCGGAAATGGGGCAGCCCCTATCTCAATCGGGAATTCTTCAGCCTGGTCGGTGAAAGTATGAAGCACGATATTCTTCTCGTGCTCGCCAAACGCGATGGCCGCTATATCGCCGGCGCGCTGAACTTCATCGGCAAGGACACGCTATTCGGCCGCTATTGGGGCGCGATCGAGGAGCACCCGTGCCTGCATTTCGAAACCTGCTACTACCAGGCCATCGATTTCGCCATTGCCCACGGCCTCGCGACCGTTGAGGCCGGCGCGCAAGGTGAGCACAAGCTCGCCCGCGGCTATCTCCCCACCACGACCTATAGCGCGCATTTGATCGCGCATCCCGGCTTGCGCAATGCCGTTGCCGATTATCTGAAGCGCGAGCGGAGAGCCGTGGCGCAGGAGACGGAATTGCTCAGCGCGGACTCTCCTTATCGCCGCTCAGGAGACGTCAGAGGCGACCGCTCGTCATTGACGAATTCTCTCACAGCACAAAGTCGGCTATAGAGGCAGCATGACCTACGACCCGAACAACATCTTTGCCAAGATTCTGAAGGGCGACATCCCCTCTCACAAGATCTACGAGGACGAAGACACCCTCGCCTTCCTCGACATCATGCCGCGCTCCGAAGGCCATGCCCTGGTCATTACCAAGACCAAGGCGCGCGACCTGTTCGATGTCGACCCCGCAGCGCTCGCCAAATTGATGGCGGTGGTGCAAAAACTCGGTCCGAAGATCAAAGACGCTGTCGGCGCGGACGGTGTGCTGATTCAGCAATTCAATGGCGCCGCCGCCGGCCAGACCGTGTTTCACCTTCACGTCCATATCGTGCCGGTGAAGCAAGGCGTGCCTCTCAAGCCGCATACCGGCCAGATGGGCGATCAGGTGGAGCTTGCCGCGACGGCGGAGAAGATCAGAAAAATTATAGGGACCGTCTAGCGCGAGCCGAGCGGGACCTTTGGCACCGAGCTGGTGCCGGCCTTCTTCGCCGAGGCGCCCTTGGCGCGTTTGGCGGGCCGCTTGACCTTCGGCTTTGGCGCGCCCTCTCCACCCTCGTCCTCAGGCTCAAAATCCTCAGGATCGCGCGGACGGATCGGCGTATCCGGCTTCAAATATTCGAAGCCGAGCACCTTCTCGATGCCCTTCTCCTCGACCAGCACGCGCACGATGCCGCCATCCTTCAACGCGCCGAACAGAATCTCTTCCGCCAGCGGCTTCTTGATGTGCTCCTGGATCACGCGCGCCAAGGGGCGCGCACCGAATTTCTCGTCATAGCCCTTCTCGGCGAGCCAAGTATTCGCTTCCGGCGTGAGCTCGATGGTGATGTTGCGGTCGTCAAGCTGGGCCTCCAGCTGGAACACGAACTTCTCCACCACCTTGGAGATCACCTCCGGCGGCAGCGATGCAAACGGAATGACAGCGTCGAGCCGGTTGCGGAACTCCGGCGAGAACATGCGGTTGATCGCCTCCTCGTCGTCGCCTTCGCGCTTCGAGCGATTGAAGCCGATCGCCGCCTTGGCGAGATCGGTTGCGCCGGCATTCGTCGTCATGATCAGAATCACGTTCTGGAAGTCGACCTTCTTGCCGTTATGGTCGGTCAGCTTGCCGTGATCCATGATCTGCAACAGGATGTTGAACAGATCCGGATGCGCCTTCTCGATCTCGTCCAGCAGCAGCACCGAGTGCGGATGCTGGTCGATGCCGTCGGTGAGCAAACCGCCCTGATCGAAGCCGACATAGCCGGGCGGCGCGCCGATCAGCCGCGACACCGTATGCCGCTCCATGTATTCGCTCATGTCGAAACGGAGCAGCTCCACGCCGAGCATCTTGGCGAGCTGCCGCGCGACTTCGGTTTTGCCGACGCCGGTGGGACCTGAGAACATATAGCAGCCGATCGGCTTCTCCGGCTCGCGCAAGCCGGCGCGCGACAGCTTGATCGCCGCACCCAGCGCCTCGATGGCCTTGTCCTGGCCGAACACCACCCGCTTCAGGTCGATGTCGATATTGCGCAACACTTCGGCATCGGATTTCGACACCGTCTTCGGCGGAATCCGCGCCATGGTGGCGATGGTGGTCTCGATCTCTTTCAGGCCGATGGTCTTCCGCCGCTGCTTCTCCGGCAGCAGCATCTGCGAGGCGCCGGTCTCGTCGATGACGTCGATCGCCTTGTCGGGCAATTTCCGGTCGTGAATATATTTCGCCGACAGCTCGACGGCCGACCTGATCGCCTGGCTGGTATAGCGCACGTGGTGGAAGTCCTCGAAATAAGGCTTCAGCCCTCTCAGGATCTCGATCGCATCCGGCACCGACGGCTCGTTGACGTCGATCTTCTGGAAGCGCCGAACCAGCGCGCGATCCTTCTCGAAATGCTGGCGATATTCTTTGTACGTGGTCGAGCCGATGCAGCGCAGCGTCCCCGACTGGAGCGCGGGCTTCAGCAGGTTAGAGGCATCCATCGCGCCGCCCGACGTGGCGCCGGCGCCGATCACAGTGTGAATCTCATCGATGAACATGATGGCGCCGGGATAATTCTCGATCTCCCGCATCACCGCCTTGAGCCGTTCCTCGAAATCGCCGCGATAGCGCGTGCCCGCGAGCAGTGCGCCCATGTCGAGCTGGAAGATGGTGGAATCGGCCAGCACCTCTGGCACGTCCCCCATGACGATGCGCCGCGCCAGACCTTCTGCGATCGCGGTCTTGCCGACGCCTGGATCGCCGACGAAGAGCGGGTTGTTCTTCTGCCTCCGGCACAGCACCTGAATGGTGCGCGAGATCTCAGGGCCGCGCCCGATCAGCGGATCGATGCGGCCGGCGCGCGCCTTCTGATTGAGGTTGATGCAATAGACCTCGAGCGCATCGAGGCCCCGCTTCTTCTCCTCGCCGCCATCGACGGTCGCGGCATCCTCCTCCACGCCCCTCACCGCGCGCGGCTCGGACATGCCGGCCCGCTTGGCGATGCCGTGGCTGATGTAATTGACCGCGTCGAACCGCGTCATGTTCTGCTCTTGCAGGAAGAACGCGGCATGGCTCTCGCGCTCGGCGAACACAGCCACCAGCACGCTCGCGCCCGTCACCTCCTCACGTCCGCTAGACTGCACATGGGCGACGGCGCGATGAATCACCCGCTGAAAACCGGCGGTCGGCTGCGCCTCGCCATGGGTATCGGCAACCAGGCTGGCGAGCTCGTTGTCGAGATAGGTCACGAGCTTGTCGCGCAACACATCGAGATCGACCGCGCAGGCGCGCATCACCGCCGCCGCGTCGCGGTCGTCGACCAGCGCCAGCAACAGATGCTCGAGCGTGGCATATTCGTGGCTGCGCTCATTGGCATATTGCAGAGCGCGCCTTAAGGCCTGTTCGAGACTGGTCGAGAACGACGCCAACTTTAGATCCTCATTCCTTTTCCATCGTGCATTGCAGCGGATGCTCGTGCTGCCGCGCAAAGCTCGTCACCTGCGCTACCTTAGTCTCCGCCACCTCATATGTGTAGACCCCACAGATGCCGACGCCCTTTTGGTGGACATGCAGCATGATCTGGGTCGCCTCCTCCGGCGGTTTGCCGAAGAACCGCTCGAGCACATAGACGACGAAATCCATCGGCGTGTAGTCGTCGTTGAGCAGCAGCACCTTGTAGAGAGCCGGCCGCTTCGTCTTCGGCCGTGTCTTGGTGGTGATGTGGGTGCCGGTGTCGTCGCCCCGGCGAGTGTCGCCGTTCCGAGCCATCGTCAATCTATGTGGCGTCTCGTCTCTCATTTGCCAAGTCGTGCATCCGACAGTTCGGAGAATCGTGCCGTCCTGCCTTGCGTCCATTCTAGCGTCAGTTTGCGTTCGCCCGCAAACGGGCCTCGCGACCTTTCTAACATAGTGGGAGTTGCCGACAGGAAAACGGCAAAAAAAAAGACCCGGGGGGAAGGTCCCGGGTCTTTTCGTCGGAAATATGATTGGGAGGCAGGAAGCGATTTACGCCTTCTTGGTGAAGGCAGCCTCAACCGGCTTGTAGGCATCCTTGGCCAGGCCGGCATACATCTCGCCCAGCTTGGAGAACTCTGCGACATAAGTGTCGTAGGCCTTCTTGGCATACTGGGACTGAATCTCGATCGCCTGCTCGACCGACTTGGCGCCGATCAGCTGCTCGAAGGCTTTGGTTGAATCCTCGAACGCCTTCTTGGAATAGTCGGTGACCTCGGCTGCGATGGCCTGGAAACCCTTGTTGACCTCGCCGAACGAGCGCACGGCCGCATCGAAACCGTCTTTACCCACCTTCTGGAAATCCTCGAACCCTTTGAGCATTGCGAAAACCTCTCTCGACACCGCCTGGCGGTGATTGTTGCAGACGCGAACTACATATATGCATCGCACAATTATGGTCAACAGAAATTTTTTGCACCGCACAATAATTCTTTTGGCGGACCCTTAACGCTTTGGCAACGGGCCAGATTCTAGCCTTGGTTCGAACGCAAGCTTGCGCCGTTTCGACGCTAGGAAAGGGTGCCGCCGCTGCCGGAATTCGGGTCCGGACGCGGGCGTTGCGAGGGGAAAATTAGGGGGAGAAGGCATTTAGCCTTCGGGGTCAGTGGGTTACCGTCAAAGTCAAGGTCCGGCTTCGGTTCAGCTTGGTCGCCTCGTGAGTCTTCACGCTGGCGGGCGCATTGGCGCTGGCACCGTTGAGCGACGCCTTTGCCCGCACCAAATCGCGCTCCAAAGCCGCAGCCCCGTCGATCGCGGCCGCCATTGTGGTCGACATGGCCACCAACGAGATCCTCTATTCGAAAGCCGAAGACGCCAAGCGGGCGCCGGCCTCGCTGACCAAGATGATGACGCTCTACGTCCTCTTCTCCTATCTGCGCGCCGGCAAGGTCACCCTCGAATTCGGAGCTCGTGGTCACCCCGCACGCCGCGAGCCAATCGCCGACCAAATTGGGCCTCAAGCCCGGCGCGACCATCGCCACCAGCGACGCCATCAAGGCGCTCGTCACCCAATCCGCCAATGACGCCGCCGTCACCGTCGCTGAGAACCTCGCCGGCACCGAGGAGAATTTCGCGCGGATGATGACCGAGAAGGCACGGTCGATCGGCATGAACGATACGCTGTTCCGCAACGCCTCCGGTCTGCCCAATGACGAGCAGGTCACGACCGCGCACGACATGGCGCTGCTGGCGCAGCATCTGATCCGCGACTACCCGGAATATTACACCGTCTTCGAGACCAAATATTTCAGCTACAATGGCAAGCGCTACCGCAACCATAATCATCTGCTGTTCGGCTATAAGGGTACCAACGGCATCAAGACCGGCTACACGCGTGCGAGCGGCTTCAACCTCACGGCATCCGTGCAACGCGACGACAAGCACCTGATCGCCGTCGTGCTCGGCGGCCGGACCGGAAGTCAGCGCGATGCGGCGATGCGTTCGCTGCTCGACAAATATTTCCCGCAAGCCGTCGCCGCGAAGTCAGCACCGAAGCCTGTGGTTGCGTCTTTGGAAGCCACGCCCCTGCCCAAGCCAACACCGCCCAAGCAGGTCGCTGCTCCGATCATGGCCTCGGCCGCGCCGATGGTCGCTCCGGTTGCGTTTGGCAAGGAGGCCGAGCCAACTAAGCCAGCACCAATTCAGTCTCTCGCGGAAGAGGAGGAACTGTCGCTAAAATCGCCGCTGCCCCAAGCCGATCCGATCGTGACGGGCAGGTCGGGCAGCGCCAAGGCCGGTCCCTACCATGTCCAGGTCGGCTCCTTTACCTCACAGACTGAAGCTGAAACCAGACTCGGCGCCGTGAAGGGACGCGCCGCGAACCTGCTCGACGGTCACGATCCGCTCACCACCACCTTCAAAAAGAATACCGAGCAATGGTACCGCGCCCGCTTTGCCGGATTCTCGGAAGACAAAGCCAAGACCACCTGCGCCCAGCTCAAAAAGATGTCGTTGGATTGCATCGTGATGCGCGCCGAGTAGAACGCCGCGCACAATCCCGACAACTTCCCGACATTGCGCGCAACATCGCGCTCAAACACGCACACCTGACCAACATGTGCCTCAAACACCAAAACCCGCTCAGCGCCCGAGCAGCACGTCCTTCGCCTCGTTGATCCTCGCGGCGAGATAAGTCGATCCGCCCTGGTCGGGATGGAACTTCTTCATCATCTGCCGATGCGCGCGGCTGATCTCCTCTTCGCTCGCGCCTCGTTTTAGGCCGAGCACGGTATAGGCCTCGTCCACGCTCATATGACCCGAGGGTTTGCGAGATCGCGTGCGGCTCTCTTCGTCTGGCCTGTCGGCTTCGGCCTCCCGCCAATTCGGAATACGCCAATCGAGATAGGCTTCCATCAAAGCTTCGGCCTGCTGATCCGTGCCACGCAGTTCATCGAGCAGCGTCTTGAGCTCTGCGTCCGACAAAGACGACAACATCCGTCCCTCGAACGCGCCTTTGAGGACCATCCCCTCCATCTCGCCACTATCGTGATCGAGCGCCATTTCGAGACTGTCGGTCTCAACATGCGACGTAGCCCCCGGCGATTTGGTCGATGAGGAGAACGGGCCAAAGCCGAATCCGCCTGGCCGGATTAAAGCGAAGCCGAACAGGCCGAGCGGAATGGCGATCGGAAGCGCGCCGCGCAATAGCAGAAAGCCTGCCGCACCGAGCGCCAGGACCCCGCCCAGTTTGCGCATAGCAACGGCAAGCAGGCGCGGATTCGCCTTGGCGAATAGACGCGCCGCGAAGATGAGGAGGATAAGGAGCGCAAGCCCCGCGAGAAAATACGGCATCGAGACGGCCTAGCCGAGCTGTTCGAGCAGAAGCGATCCGGCACTCGACCGCGTCGCTTGGCTGAAATCCTTGAGCGCCTTGCGGCCCCCCGTAGCGTAGACCGCGACCGCCTTTAACAGATCCCGCAATTGGTTGGCGGATCCGGAATCGAAGCGGCAATAGGCGCCGCGCGTGAGCTTCGCGATCTCCTTGAACGCGCTCTCCGCCTTTCTGTCATGACCTTCCTGGAACATGAAGCACGGCACGCCGAGCAGACGAAGCTCGCCGGCACGTTGGGCAAGCTCGTCGATATTCTCCTCCATGGCGTCGCCGACATAGACCAGCGCATTCACGCGCGTTGCCTGGCTCTCGCCACGCGCATGGCTGAGCACTTTCCTGATCTGCGTGTAGCCGCCTTCGCAAGCGACACGCGCCATCAGCCTCGGCGACGGCATCGGGATCGCCGACCCATTTAGAGGCTTTGGTCTCGTTGAAGCCGCGAAAATACACCAGCTGCACATCGAGTCCGCCAACGTCCTTGACGGTCTGGAACATGTCGCCTTGCAGCTTGAGGGCAAGGTCCCAGGTCGGCTGGCGGCTCATCGTGGCGTCCATGGCAAAGATCAGCCGCCCATGGCCAGAAGTTGCCGGCGTCATCGCCCGCACCTTCTCGATGAAGGCGTTAACCTCCGCGGAACTGGATTGTTTGGCCGCGATGCCTTTCGCCGGGCTCTCAGCCGGCGTCTTTGGCTCCGCCATCGTCCTCGTCTCCTATGATCGGCGCAAGCGCCCGATCCCCTCAACCGGGCCCTAATACATGGGCCCTATTCCCGCCGAGGGCAATGGTTGCGCGCCCGACCGACCGCCCCGTTGTCGGGGGTTCGGCAGACCTGCTATCGTCGCTGTTAGAGGCCAGGCGGGAAAACCAAAAATATGAGCAAGCAGCCCCCGATCGTACGCACCGTCGACGAGCTCAGATCGGCGGTCGCCAAATGGCGAAAAAGCGGTGAGACCGTCGCGCTGGTCCCCACCATGGGATCGATTCATGCAGGCCACCTTTCCCTGATCGCCACCGCCAAGAACCATGCCTCGCGGATCGTCACGTCGGTTTTCGTCAACCCGACGCAGTTCGGCCCGAAGGAGGATTTCAAGCGCTATCCCCGCGACGAGAAGGGCGATGTCGAGAAGCTCGCTGGCGCTGGAACCGACCTTGTCTATGCCCCCTCCGTCGAGGAGATGTATCCGAAAGGGTCCAGCACCAGCGTGAAGGTCCTCAATCTCTCCGACGATTTATGCGGTGGCGCGAGGCCGCAGCATTTCGAGGGCGTCGCCACCATCGTCGCCAAATTGCTGATGCAGGCCGCGCCCGACGTCGCGGTGTTCGGCGAGAAGGACTATCAGCAGCTCATCGTGATCAGGAGCCTGGTCCGCGACCTGTTCATTCCGGTCGAGATTATCGGCTCGCCGATCGTGCGCGAGGAGGATGGGCTCGCGATGTCCTCACGCAATGTCTATCTCTCGCCGAGTGAGCGGAAGGTCGCGCCGGTGCTGCATCAAGATCCTGAGCAAGATCGCGTCCGATCTCTCCGAGGGACGCGGTTGCGATGACGCCTCGGGATCGGGTCGCTTCAAGCTCGAAGCCGCCGGCTTCCGCGTCAATTATGTCGCTGTCCGCGATGCGGCGACGCTCGACCCGTTGTCCGGACCGGTCAGGGCTCCGGCACGCGTTCTCGCCGCCGCCTATCTCGGCGCGACGCGGCTGATCGACAATATGGCCGTGCTGCCGAAGACTAAAGGCAAATAGCGCCGATCACCAATCGATCAGGCGGAGTTCGCGCAGCTCCTCGCGCATGCCCGGCGGCAAATCGGCATCTTTGGCGTCGAAGGCGCGGAGATCCTGCGGCGCATCCGCAGCATCCAAATAGCGCCAACCCTGAAACGCGCGCCGCCCTTGCGGCCTCGTTGCGATGAGCTCTGGATCGAGCACGATACCGCAACACTTAACGCCATCATCTTTGACGTCGGGCCTGAGATCGAGCACGCGCTGGCGCACCGAGATCACGCCCCGGATCACCCAATAGAGCGATCCGCCATTGAGAACTTCATCGCGTCGCCGCGGCGTCTGCATGGTCCGGTGACAATGCTCGGGGACTTTGCGCTGCCGGCGCAAACTATCGAGCCGCTCGGCCTGCCACGCATGAAGCTCGGCGACATTATCGACCCCAACGCAAAGCTTGATCAGATGGACGCGTCATTCTGCCTCTCGAATTTGCGTCGAATTTTAGCCTGCCCGGTCCGGATTCGCACGATGTCAACGTCAGTTATGCCCAGTCTCCCGCACTTGACGATCTCGTGAAGCAGCGTGACAGCCGCGCCACGCATGTGTGATCAGGATTGACAAAAGACCGCACCGCGAACGGCGCTATAGGTCAACTCGGCGGCAGCTCCGCCGCAACAATCGTCTAGAACTCAGGCACTCACGAGAAGAGGAAAACGAAAATGAAGCTCAATCGGAAATCCGGTGCTAAGATTGCCATGACCGCCGCAACGCTCATCGTCGCCGGCGCCGCGCTCATCAGCGCCGCCAGCGCCGAGACGGTGCAGGGCCGCTGCTTTGGCGTGAATGGCTGCAAAGGCCAAGGCAATTGCAAGAGCGCCAAGAATGACTGCAAGGGCAAGAATAGCTGCAAGGGCCAGGGCTGGCAGTCGATGCTCCAGGACGACTGTTCCCATGCCGGTGGCCAGTGGGAAGCGATCTAACTCGCTGAGCTGCTACGACAGTTGGGAGCCGGTCGTCGCCGGCTCCCATTCCTCCATCGGAGTCTGATCATGGCGAACGCAAAACCGCCGTTTCTCGGTTTCGGTCTCGGCCTGAGGCCGCAACACTACGCGGAGATCCTGGACGGCTCGCCCGAGATCGATTGGTTCGAGGTCATCTCCGAGAACTACATGATCCCCGGCGGCCAGCCGATGCGGATGCTGGAGCGCATCTGCGAGCGTTATCCCGTGGTGATGCACGGCGTATCGATGTCCATTGCGTCCACCTCGCCGATGGACATGGACTATCTTCGTTCGCTGAAGTCGCTAGCCGACAAGGTGAAGCCGGTCTGGATCTCCGACCATCTGTGCTGGACCGGCGTGCACGGCGTGAACCTGCACGATTTGCTGCCGATCCCCTACACCAAAGAAGCGCTGGACCATGTCGTCGACCGCGTGAACCAGGTCCAGGACTTTCTCGGCCGCCCCTTCACGCTGGAGAACGTGTCGAGCTACGTCACGTTCGGCCAATCGGAAATGAGCGAATGGGATTTCGTCAGCGAAGTCTCCAGGCGCACCGGCTGCTGGCTCCTGTTCGACGTCAACAACGTCTATGTCAGCGCCTTCAACCATGATTTCTCCGCCGACGAATTCCTGAACGGCGTGCCCAAAGACCGCATCGTCCAGTTCCACGTCGCCGGCCACAGTCACGAAGACACCCATATCATCGACACGCACGATCATCCGGTCTGCGATGAGGTCTGGGACCTCTACCGCAAGGCGGTCGAGACCTTCGGGCCTGTCTCCACCATGATCGAGCGCGACGACAACATCCCGCCTCTGGCCGAGCTCGTTGACGAGCTGAACCACGCCCGCGCCATCGCGAGCGAGGTGCTCGGCCCCGAGGTCACCGCGCGGCCTCGCCTCGTCGCAGCGGAATGACGACGCTCAAAGAGCTGCAAGAGAGTTTCCAGCGCGGCATCTTGGCGCGCGATGACAAAATCCTGTCCGAGGTGAATGACAGCGGCAAAGAGCGCCGCGATGTCCTGTTCGACGTCTATCGCAACGGCTATGTCGCCCGCCTCGCCGAGATCATGGGGCAGGACTATGAGCGCACGCACGAATATTTGGGTGACGCCCGCTTCGCTCAACTGATCAAGGACTATATCACGGCGAATCCCTCCGATCAGCGCAGCGCCAGATGGTTCGGCCGGCATCTTCCCGCCTTTATCGAGCGCACCGAGCCCTATTCGCGTCATCCTGAGCTGATCGAACTGGCGACGCTGGAAAAGGCCCTGAACGATGCCTTCGATGCGGCCGATGCCGAGCCGCTCCGCGTTGAAGATTTGGCGGCGCTTGCGCCCGAGGCTTGGCCTGCTCTGGAATTTGCCCCGCATCCGACCGCCGCGCGGCTCACCTTCAAGACCAATGCCGCGGAGATCTGGTCGGCTTTACGCGAGGAGAAGGCGCCGCCAAAGGCGCGGCGGCTCCCAGAGCCGGCTCCCCTCCTCGTCTGGCGTCAGGATTTCATGGCGCGCTTCAAGCCGCTCAGCACCGAGGAAGCCATGATGTGGGACGAAGCCGTGAAGGGCGTGCGCTTCAGCGTGCTCTGCGAGATGGTGGCGACCTTCGGCGGCGAGGACGATGCCGAGCTCAGAGCCGCCTCCTATCTCAAGGATTGGGTCGACATGGGGATGCTGGCGAAGCGTCCGGTTTAGCTCCTTGCCGCGCCAGATCGCAACCCGCATTGACCGTAACCGGTGCCGGGAACAGCGCATCGGTACGGCCGCTCAGCCAATACGACAACAGTCCGGCCCATTCTCGTGAGGCCGTGTCGACGCGACGCAAGCCTTCCGACACTTTGTCGAATGGCCGCGTGAGATCGACCGGTCCGCGCGTGCGGTAATCGACCGGCCAAGCGTCGAGATCGAGTCCGGCTTTGCGAAACGCGCCCATGGCGCGTGGCATGTGGAAGGCCGAGGTGATCAGCACCCATCGTTTCCCCGGTCCGAGATCCCCGAGCCGCTCGAGCTCGGCTTTGAGGAACTCGGCGTTCTCGTAAGTGTCGCGCGATTTCGCTTCCAGGATCAGTCGATCCTGCGCCACCCCCATGGACACGAGCAGCGCTGCCGCGCCTTCGGCTTCGGTGTCTGACTTGTAGAAGATGCCGGCATCGCCTCCGGTGAACGCGATCTTGGCGTCGGGAAATTTGCGCGACAGCGCCACCGCCTCCAACATGCGCTCGCCCGCCTCGTTCAGGGTCGGCGCTTTCCGCGCCTGTCCCACCAGGCGATCCTCGGCACCACCGAGCACGATAAAGCCGGTCGGTGTCGGCGCAGCGTCCAGATCGGCGCGCGGAAAACGATCCTCCAGCGGCAGGATCAGCGCATTGCCGAGCGGCGACAGCCCTACGATCAACAACAGCAGCGCGCCGAACGAAACAAAACGCCGTCCCCAGCGCGCCCAGCCGGTCCAAATCAGGATGGCGCCATAGAGAGATCAGCAGCGCAATTAAGGTCGAGGGCGTAAGCAGGAACCAGAACGCTTTGGCGAGATAAAAGAACATAAATGTCCGGGACATGAAGCGAGGTGGCGGGCTTGACCCAATTTAGCAGCAAAACCCGGCCTGGGGCGAGACCCCTTGCCAACACCAAAGGCGGGGCCTGAAAGGGCCCTCACCAAAGGAACGGTCCGCCGATCTCCTCATCCGGAGCGATCCGATCGAACACGAGAAACTTGGCGCTGGTGTGGTCAAACCAGCCAAATCGCGGCCAGACTGAGAAACGCGAAAAACCCCACGACATCAGTGACCGTGGTAACGAAAACGCCCGACGCGATCGCGGGGTCGAGCCCAAGCCCCTCAAGGCCAAGCGGAATGAGAATGCCGGCAAGTGCGGCCACGATAAGGTTGACGATCATCGCCGCCGCGATCACCAGACCAAGCGGGCTGCTGCCGAACCAGAAATAAACGATGGTCCCCATGATGGCGGCGAACAACACGCCGTTCAGCACGCCGACCGCCGTCTCACGGCCGATGATTCGGAACGCATTCGCCCGCCCGAGATCTTGCGTGGCGATGGCGCGGACCGCGACCGTCATGGTTTGCGTTCCGGCATTGCCTCCCATCGACGCCACGATCGGCATCAGCACCGCGAGCGCCACCATCTGCTCGATGGTCGCGTCGAACAGCGAGATCACCGCAGAGGCGAGAATGGCCGTTCCCAGATTGACGAGCAGCCAAGTGAAGCGGTGCCGCGTCGTCTCCCACACCGTGTCGGCGACGGATTCGCCGCCGACGCCGCCCATTTTCAAAATGTCCTCCGAAGCCTCTTCCTGGATGACCTCGACGACGTCGTCCGCCGTGATGACGCCGACCAGCCGCTGATCCGCATCGACCACCGGCGCCGAAGTGAGATTGTAGCGCTCGAACTGCCGCGCCACCTCTTCCTGATCGGACTCGACCGGAATCGGGTGAATGTCGGTCATGGTCAGCGCTTCGATCGAGACATCCAGCTTAGAGCGGAGCAAGCGATCGAGCGCCACCGACCCCAGCAAATGATAGGACGGATCGACGACGAAGATTTCGTAGAAGCGCTCCGGCAGATCGTCCGCCTCGCGCATAGAGTCGATGGCCTGCCCCACCGACCAGAATGGCGGCACCGCGATCAGGTCGGTCTGCATGATGCGGCCGGCCGAGTCTTCTTTATATTCGAGGCTCCGCTCCAACGCCGCGCGCTCGAACAGAGGCAGTTTCGCCAGGATGTCCGACCGGTCCTGCTTGTCGAGATCCTCGAGGAGGTAGACCGCCTCATCGGAATCCAGCTGCTGCAGGGCTTCGGCGACCTGCTCGTTCGGCATCGCCTCGAGCACCTGGTCGCGTACCGCCTCGTCGAGCTCCGGCAGCGCCGCGGCATTGAACTCGGATCCAAGGGTGGTGATCAGCTGCGCCCGCTGGTCGGGCTTTAAGAGCTGAATCAGATCGGCGAGGTCGGCCTCATGCAGACCCAGCGTCAGTTCGCGTATCCGCGAGCTATTGGCCTCATCGAGCGCGGTCTGGACCTCGTGCAGGAACTCGGAGCGAAATCCACCCTCCTCGTCGCGCAATTGGATTTCGCTTGCGGCGTCCTGCATCGTCTATCCGATCGCCGTGATGGAAGGCGCGAATTTTGAGGGAAGTCCGCCTTGGGCCGCAGCGACCGAAAGGCGCGCACTTCGCGCGCAATAGACCCTTGTTCTGATTCAATTTCCAGCCCAAAAATAGCGTCAGTATCGCGTTGGGGGTGGGTTGGGGATGAGTGGTAAGCGCGTAGCCTGGCTCGCTCTATTGGCGGCCGTGTTGGCCGGCAATGCCGCGGCGGAAGAAGCCAATTGCACCGGCGATCCGAACGCGCTCGGCGTCTCCCGCATTCTCGAAGTCGATCCGACTGGCGGCCCGCGCTTCGGCACCTATCAATATCCCTCCTCGCTCGATCTTAGCCGTGGGCGAGGTGGTGCTCACCTTCGACGACGGTCCCAATCCCAAGACCACGCCGACGGTGCTCGCCGCGCTCGACAAGCATTGCGTCAAGGCGACCTTCTTCGAGGTCGGCAAATGGGTGGACGCGCATCCCGAGCTCACCAAAGAGGTCGCCGATCGCGGCCACACCATCGGCAATCACAGCTACTCGCATCCCCGCAATTTGGGGCATCTTTCGCTGGACAAGGCGGAAGCCGACATCGATCGCGGCTTCGCGGCATTGAACGCGGCCTCCGGCGGCAGGGCAGCGCCCTTCTTTCGCTATCCCGGTCTCAACAATTCAAACGCGCTCAACGACTATCTCGCCTCGCGCAACGACGCGATCGTGTCTTGCGATATCGGCACCGACGATTGGATGCGGATCGGCGCCGAGCAGATCAAGAAGCGGACGCTGGCGCGGCTGGAGCAACACGGCAAGGGCATCATCTTATTTCACGACACCGAGCCGGCCACGGCGAGAGCGCTGCCCGACATCCTCGATGAGCTGAAAAAACGCGGCTACAGAATCGTGCACATCGTGCCGAAGCCGCCGGAGACGCTGCCGGCCGCGAGCGCGGCCCACGAAGCCGCCTCGCCAAACTGAATTTAGGGAAAAGTGGTGCGGTCGAGAGGAATCGAACCTCCACGAGCAAGCTCACAGCGACCTCAACGCTGCGCGTCTACCATTTCCGCCACGACCGCTTATTTAGGTTCTGGGATATCCAGATATGGCTATTCGCCAGCCTCGCGGCAAGCGAAGCGGGCAAGGGGCCTGCCTTAGCAAACCTGCCCTAGAGGCGCAAGCTTAGGGCTTGAAAGCCTTATCCGGGCCGTTCACAACCTCTCTATGGCAGAGCCAGCCCCGCATTTGGCGCCTCCCCTCGCCTTGCACCCGCGCGTCGAATGGCTAACCAGCGCTGCTCCAGTGCCTTACCCAGAGGCGCTGGAGGCCATGGATGCGCGCGTGGAGGCAATCTCCGAGGGCGACGCGTCCGAATGCGTTTGGCTGCTCGAGCATCCCCCAATTTATACCGCCGGCACCAGCGCCGATCCCCGGGAACTGCTCGCCCCTTCTCGGTTTCCAGTTTTCCAGACCGGCCGCGGCGGCCGCTTCACCTATCACGGCCCTGGCCAGCGCGTGGCCTATGTCATGCTCGACCTGTCGCAACGCGGACGCGATGTCCGCGCCTTCGTCACCTCGCTCGAAGATTGGCTGATCGCGACGTTGGCGAGCTTCGGCGTCGCAGGCGAGCGGTCTCCGGACAATGTCGGTATCTTCGTCGAGGGCGCCAAGATCGCCAGTATCGGCATCCGCGTGCGGCATTGGGTGAGCTTCCACGGCGTCAGCCTCAATGTCGCTCCGGACCTGGAGCATTTCTCCGGCATCGTCCCATGCGGGCTCGATCGATACGAAGGTGACCAGCCTCGCCGCGCTTGGCGATTCAAGACTGACATGCCGCGGGTCGACGCGGCGCTTCGTCAGAGCTTCTCAAAGGTCTTCCAACGAAGATGCCCTCTAGCGCCACCTGTCCGTCGCAATCACTTTGAAGCCGGGCGCGACCGTGCCACCCTCATGGGTGATGGTCACTTTCGTCACGGCAGCATCTTTCGGACCGTCGTGGCAGAGCCGGATCATCTCATCGACCGTCTCGACAGGTCCTGAGAACACGGCCTCGACGCTGCCGTCGCTCATGTTGCGCACCGTGCCGTCGAGCCCAAGCGACTGCGCGGTCTCGTAGGTCCAGGCCCGGTAATAGACGCCCTGCACCCTGCCTTCGATCTTGACCGTGACAGTCTTTGTGGCGTGCTCGCCCATCTCACTTAAATTCGAGGATCACCGCGTCGACATTGAGGCTATCGCCAGGCTTGGCCTTGATCTTGGCCACGGTGCCGTCGCGCTCGGCCTTCAGCACGTTCTCCATCTTCATCGCCTCGACAACGCAAAGCGTGTCGCCGGCGGCAATCTGCTGGCCTTCGGTGACGGCGAGCGAGACCACAAGTCCCGGCATCGGGCAGAGCAGGAATTTCGACGTGTCCGGCGGCGCCTTGACCGGCATCGTCGCCATCAGCTCCGACTCGCGCTTGGTATAGACCCGCGCCTTGGCTTCGATGCCTTGATAGATCAGGTCGTAGCCGTTGAGGATGGGCCGAACCTGCACGGACGCCATTTCGCCGTTGATGGTGCCTTCCCAGATCGGATTGCCGAACCACCACGCCGAGGCGAGCTTCACCACCCGCTTCGTCTTGCCCTCGCCGAGCGCGACGGCAACAAAGCCTTCCTCGTCGTTTTCGACGGTGACGTGCTCGCGCGATTTGCCAAGCTCGACGACGCGCATCTCGGCGAAGCGCACCGGCTCGCCATGCATCTGCTGGGTGATGGCCCGGCGCCGCTGATTGCTGAGATGATCGATCGAGGCCGCGACCGCGACCAGCGCATCGCGAACTTCGCCTTCCGGTATTGGCGGCTTGAAGCCTTCGGGAAATTCTTCCGCGATGAACTTGGTGGAGAAATTCCCCTTCCGCCAGCGCTCGTTCCGCATCAGCACGGCGAGGAACGGAATATTGTGGCGGAAGCCGTCGATGGCAAAGGCGTCGAGCGCGGCGCCCATCGCGTCGATCGCGTCGATGCGCTTCGGCGCATGGGTGACGAGCTTGGCAATCATCGGGTCGTAATAGACCGAGATCTCGCCGCCTTCGACCACGCCGGTATCGAGCCTGACGGTGATACCGTCGACCGTCCCTTGCGCCGGTGGCCGGAAGCGCACCAGCCGCCCGGTGGACGGCATGAAGTTTCGCGTCGGATCCTCGGCATAGACGCGGGCCTCGATCGCCGAGCCGTTGAGCTTCACGTCTTTCTGCTTGATCCTAAGCTTCTCGCCGGCCGCGACCCGGAGCATCTCCTCGACGAGATCGAGCCCGGTCACGAGCTCCGTCACCGGATGCTCCACCTGGAGCCGCGTGTTCATCTCGAGGAAAAAGAAATTGCGCTTCTTGTCGACGATGAACTCGACCGTGCCGGCAGAATCGTAACCCACCGCCTTGGACAGCGCGACGGCCTGCTCGCCCATCGCCGCGCGGGTCTTGGCGTCGAGGAACGGGCTCGGCGCCTCTTCCAGAACTTTCTGATTGCGGCGCTGAATCGAACATTCGCGCTCGCCGAGATAGATGACATTGCCGTGCTTGTCGCCGAGCACCTGGATCTCGATATGCCGCGGCTCCTCGATATATTTCTCGACGAAGATGCGGTCGTCGCCGAAGCTCGACTTCGCTTCGGATTGCGACGAGGCGAAACCTTCCGCCACCTCCTTCGCCGACCAGGCGATGCGCATGCCCTTGCCGCCGCCGCCCGCCGAGGCCTTGATCATCACCGGAAAGCCGATCTCCTCGGCGATCTTGGTCGCTTCCTTGGCGTCGTTGATCACCCCGAGATGGCCTGGGACCGTCGAGACCTTGGCCTTCGATGCCAGCTTCTTCGACTCGATCTTGTCGCCCATGGCCTCGATGGCCTTGGGGTTCGGTCCGACGAAGACAATGCCGGCCTGCTGCAAGGCTTGCGCGAACTTCGTGTTCTCCGAAAGGAAACCATAGCCGGGATGGATGGCCTCGGCCCCCGTCTCCTTGGCCGCGGCCACGATCTTGTCGATCACGAGATAGGACTGGGCGGCAGGCGCCGGGCCGATATGCACGGCCTCGTCGGCCATTTCCACATGGAGCGCGTCACGGTCGGCATCGGAATAGACGGCGACCGTCTTGATCCCGAGCCGGTGCGCGGTTTTCATGATCCGGCAGGCAATTTCACCCCGATTGGCAATGAGAAGTTTCGAAAACATGGGTCCCCGCTTCTAGCTAGCTTGGGCTTTCTAGAGGCTTGGGGGAAGCGAGTAAACTGGCTGTCTACTCGGCGGGATGGGGCGCGAGAGGCCGCCTACGGGCCCGACGCTTGGGCTCTTCCGGCTCGTTTGAGCCGCCCGGACCATCGCGTGAGGCGCTTTGCTCAGCCGCCCTTTGCTTCTGATAATCCTTGGCAATGTAGGTGTAGACGGCAGGCGTCACGAACAGCGTGAATATGGTGCCGATCAGCATGCCCGAGGCAATGACGAGCCCGATATCGAACCGGCTGGCGGCGCCGGCCCCTTTCGCGATCAGGAGCGGCACCATGGCGACCACCATGGCGGCCGTCGTCATCAGGATCGGCCGCAAGCGGGTGGCGGCGGCCTGCTCGATCGCGGCCCGGCGCGAGAGGCCCTGATCGATCTGCAGCTTGTTGGCGAAATCGACCATCAGAATACCGTGCTTGGAAATCAGCCCGATCAGGGTCACGAGCCCGATCTGCGTATAGATATTGATGGAGGCAAGCCCCGCGTTCATCGGGATCAGCGCCCCGAACATCGATGCCGGCAACGCCACAAGAATAATGAAGGGATCGCGGAAACTCTCATATTGCGCCGCGAGCACCAGGAAGATCACGACCAGCGCGAACACGAAGGTATAAACGAGCGTGTTCCCTTCCTGCACGAATTGCCGGCTCTCGCCCTGGAAGTCGTAGGAGAATCCTTCCGGGAAGCTCTCAGCCTTGGTTTTCAGGAAATCGATCGCTTCGCCCACGGTCCGTCCCGGGAACGGCACGGCCGAGAGCGTCGCCGAATTCAGCTGCTGGAAATTGGTGAGCGCGTTCGGCTGCACCGTCTTGGTGATCGACGCCACGTTGGAGAGCGGCACCAGCGCACCCGATTTGGTGCGGATTTGGTAGCGCGTGAGCCAACTCTCATCCAAGCGGTAGTCGCGCGGCACCTGCGGAATGACCTGATAGCTCCGTCCGTACAGATCGAACAGATTGACGTAATTGCCGCCGAGCAGCGTCGCCAATGATGCGCCGATATCCGCCATGGAGATGCCGAGCCGATTGGCCTTGTCGGCATCGATATGGACCTCGATCTGCGGCGTCTCGAAGCGGAGATCGGAATCGGTGAAGATGAAGAGCCCGCTCGCCTTGGCCGGCTTTCTCGACGTCGGCAAGCACGTCGGCAAGCTCGCGGAAATCCCGCGTCGTGGTGATGACGAACTGCACCGGCGGACCGCCGGTGGAGCCCGGCAACGCCGGAGGCGAGAAGGTGAAGGCTTGCGCCGTCGCCAGCGCACTGATGCGCGGCGACAGATCTTGCAGCACCGCGGCTTGATTGCGGCTCCGCTCACCCCAGGGCTTCAGCAGAATGCCGGAAAATGCCTGATGCACATCGCCCATGCCGTTGATGGTGAAGACGTGCTCTTTCTCCGGAACCGTGCTGAACGCAGCATAGAGTTTGTCGGTGGCGTCCTCGAGATAGTCGAGATTGGCGTATTGCGGCGTCTTCACCAGCGTGAAGAGGATGCCTTGATCCTCTTCCGGCGCCAGCTGACGGCTCGTCGTCACATACATGAGGCCGGTACCGGCGATCAGGCCCGCGAGCACCAGCAAGGCCACCGGCCGGTAATTCAGGCTGCTGGTCAGCCTCCGCTCATAGCGGCGCTTCAGCCCTTCGAATCTGCGGTCGAGAAACCGCGTGAAGGCGCCACCACCGCCGGCCTTCTCCGATTTCAGCAGCCGCGAGCACATCATCGGCGACAGCGTGATGGCGACGATACCGGACACCAGCACCGCGCCTGCGAGCGTGAAGGCGAATTCCTTGAACAGCGCGCCCGGTCAGGCCCGACACAAATCCGATCGGCGCGAACACGGCCGCGAGCGTGATGGTCATGGCGATGATCGGATAGAGAATCTCGCGCGCGCCCTTCAGCGCGGCATTCATCGGCGTCATGCCGTCTTCGATATGGCGGTGGATGTTCTCCACCACGACGATGGCGTCGTCGACCACAAGCCCAATGGCGAGCACCAGCGCGAGCAAGGTCATCATATTGATCGAGTAGCCGAGCGCGAGCAGCAAGCCCAGCACGCCGATCAGCGACAGCGGAATGGTGACGATCGGAATGATCGTCGAGCGCAGATTGCCGAGGAACAGGAAGATCACGACAATAACAATCAGCGCCGCCTCGCCGAGCGTCTTCAATACCTCCCAGAGCGAGGCGCGGATGAAATTCGTGGCGTCGTAGGCGATGGCCGCATCGAGCCCCGGCGGCAATTCTTTTTGAATTTCCGGGAAGGCGTTACGGACCTTGGTAATCACGGTCAGCGGGTTCGCCGTGGGGGTGGCATAAACACCGATGAACACGGCCTTCAGCCCGTCGAACACCGAGGAGGAATCCGAGCTTTGCGGCCCGAGCTCGATCTCGGCCACGTCGCTCAAGCGCACCAAGGAATCGCCGCGGCTCATCACCACGAGCTTGCCGAACGCCGCCGGATTATCGATCGAGGTCTTGGCGTCGATATTGGTCTGGATGAAATCGCCCTTCACCTGGCCCGCGGCCGTGGTGAAATTGTTGTTGGCGAGCGCGGCGCGGATATCGAGCGGCGTCACCCCAAGCGATGCCATCCGATCCGGATCGAGCCAGATGCGCATGGCGAAGGTCTGGCCGCCGAGGATTTCCGCATTGGCCACGCCGTCGATGGTTTGCAGCCTCGGCTGCACCACGCGATTGAGATAGTCGCTGATCTGCGAGCCGCTCATCACCTTCGAATTGAACGACATATAAAGCAGTGCATAGCCCTCGCCGGTCTGCTTGGTGACGACGAAGTCGTTCGCCTCGCGCGGCAGGATGCGCTTCACCTGCGCCACCTTCGACAGCACGTCGGTCATGGCGCGGTCTGGATCGGCGTCGAGCTTCAGATTGAGCGTGACGGTGCTGACATTTTGCGTCGAGCTTGCCGTGATGGTGTCGATGCCTTCTGCGCTCGCCACCGCCTGCTGGATCGGAACCGTGATGAAGCCCTGAATCAGATCGGCGTTGGCGCCGGGATAGGCCGTCATCACGGTGATGGTCGTATTGTAGAGTTCCGGATATTGCCGGATCGGCAGCTTGAAGCCGGCCTGTGCGCCGACCAACAGGATGAGCAGGCTCACCACACTGGCCAGCACCGGCCGCTTGATGAAGAGATCGGTGAACTGCATCGGACTACTGCTTCGGCCGATCGGCCTTTGGCTGCAACGGGTTGCTATTGTCGATCTTGATCGCCGCACCGGGCTGAAGCTTGAGCTGGCCGCTCGTCACCACTTCATCGCCCTCGTTGATGCCCTCGACGATGGCGACGGTTTCGCCTTGCGATTGTCCGAGCCGCACGAAACGGCGCTCGGCGATCAGCTTCATTTCCGGAGTGCCGCTTGCCGCCACCGCCTCGCCCGAGCCCGAAGGCTCCGCGGGTCCTGGCACTTCCGCTTCTTTCGCCACCCAGATGCTGTCGCCGTAAAGTCCGTAGGTGACCGCCGTGCGCGGCACCGAGACCAGAAGTCTTCGGCTCGCCGGCCACGACCGCCACATTGGCGAACATTCCAGGCAGCAATTTCCGCTCCGGATTCGGCAGCCGACCACGCACCATCAACTGTCGCGTGTCTTGATTGACGCGCGCGTCGAAGGCCTCGATCTCGCCCTTGAAGACTTCACCGGGAAAGGCCGCGACGGTGAGTTCGATCGCAGCCTTAGGTTTGAGGCGGCCCATCTCGCTCTCCGATACCGGGAAATCGATCCAGATCGGGTCGAGCGCCTGTAGCCAAACCAGCGTCTGACCGATCGACACGTATTGGCCCCTCTCGACACGACGCAAGCCAAGCCTGCCGGCGAACGGCGCGGTGATATTCTTGTGAGCGATATGCGCCAGGTTCTTCTGCACGGCAGCGGCAGCGGCATCCCGCTTGGAGATGGTTGTATCGAGCGTCGATTGCGAGATCGCCCCCTTGCCCACCAGCTTCGACTGCCGGTCGTATTCGAGGTTCGCGACTTCCAGAATGGCCTGATCGACTTTCAGCTCGGCTTGCTCCACCGAGGTATCGAGCTCGACGAGCTTCGCGCCCTTCTCGACGTCCTGGCCGCTGTCGAAGAAATAATTGGTGACCACGCCGCCAACTTCCGGCGCCACGTCCACGCCCTGGATGGCGAGCATCGTGCCGATCGAATGCACCTGATCGGCCCAAGTCGCGGTCTTGGCCTTCTCGGTCGTGACCGTCGCAGGCGGCGGCACCATCTTCGCCATGAACTCGCCGATGAATTTCGGCTTCATCACGAACTGGAAATAGCCCACCCCCCCGAGGAACAGGGCGACAATGACGGCGGCGATGACAAAACGTTTGATCATGGTGCAAGGTCTGGTTAGGCCCGCTCGGGCGGTATCGATCTAGGGATGATTCTAGGCGATTGTGTGGGCCAAATTACGCCGCATCGAGCAGCCAGGGCTTGCTTGGATAGCAGGCTTCCCGGCCCTAGAACAGGATCAAATCGTCACGTTTGTTTGACGCCCACAACCTCGACGCAACCCGATTTCTGCCCTATAGATCCCGCCCATGACCATGACCCTGTACGAAATGCAAATTTCCCCGCATGCGCGCAAAGTCCGCCTGCTGGCCTCCGAGCTTGGTCTCAAACTCGACACCGTCCAGGTCGATCCGCGAACCGGCGAAACCCGATCGGACAGCTTTCTAGCCAAGAATCCGAACGGACGGATTCCGACGCTCGTTGATGACGACTTCGTTCTTTATGAGTCGCCGGCCATCATGAAATATCTCGCGGCAAAGAAGCCCGAGCGCGGCCTTTGCGGCAAGGACGCCAAGACCCAGGCGTTGATCGATCAATGGACCTGTTGGTGGGTCGGCGGCGCGGAAGCCGCCATCGACGCGCTCGCCTGGGAACTCTACATCAAGCCCAACATTCTGAAGAAGGGCGGCAACGATCCAGGCATCATGGCGGACGCGCATGCGCGCATCGATCGTTTTCTCCCCGTGCTCGACAAGCAGCTCGAGGGACGCGACTTTGTCCTCGGCGATCTGAGCGTGGTCGATTTCCTCATCGGCCCGAGGCTCGACACCGGCCCCGCGTTTCTGAAGTTCGACATCAGCGGATTTAAGAACATCAACGCCTGGCTCGAGCGCCTGCGCGCCAAGCCTTATTGGGCCACTGCTTAAGCGGCTCAGCCCGAATTATCGACCTTCGTCCAGGATTGATCCGGCGCGAACGATTTTATTTTGCGGGCAATTTTTCCGGTATCCGGTCCCAAGTCCTTTTGAAACACGACGCCGTCGTGATTGACGATGAAGGTCATGATCCCCGAATTTCCGTATTCGGCAGGATAGGCCACCAGCGCAAAGCCGCCGATCATCTTGCCCTTGACCACGTAATCAAAGGCGCCACCCGGTGCGCTGCCGCCTTGCCGTTTTAGGATGCGATAGAAATAGCCGTGATAGGGAATGGGCGTCTGCCCGACCTTGTAGCCTTCCGCCGAAGCTTTCGCGGCGAGATCGCCGAATGGACTCGGCTCTCCGCCCTCGGCAGTCGGCCAATAGAGTCCGTCCTTCTTCCCCGGGCTGCTGACGATGCGCTGCGCATAAGCATGCGGTCCAAGGCCCGCCGGGTCGAGCGAGGCGTATTCATTCTGGGCCTGGACATAGGCGAGGCTGACTTGGATCGCAGCGAGCTCGTTGCGGCCGATGCGGCGGCGAAGAATTTCGTCCAGCCCCGATTTGGTGTCGAACTGCCAATTCCCGTCTTTGTTGATGAGAGGAATCGGGAAGGGCCAATCGTCGTTGCCGATCACAAGCACACTCTTGGCGTCTCCATCAGGACTGAGGCTATGCTTCTCGGTGTACGCCGTGACGAAATTTTCGCGCGTCGTCTGGTCTGCAACGTCGTCCCCCGAGGTGACGATCTCGCGGCCGTCAGGCCCAAGAACAGCGAGGATGGCGCTCTTGTCGCCAGACTTCGCCGCACTGACCAGCGCATCGGCCGCCTCATCGGGAGTCTTAAATTGCTCCTGGGCTCCTACCGGCATGCACCAAAGAAGAAGCAGGCTGCAGACGATGAGCCCACTGACTTCCGAACCAAAGAAACACTGTCGATCATTGCAATCGTCCTCAATTTGTTTGCCTTCTCGACTTAGCGCCGCCGCGACCGCCGCCACCACGCCCGCCACCGCCGCCGCCACCTCGTCCACCGCCTCCGCCCATTCGCGGTCCGCCGCCGCCGCCACCGACGTGTGCGCGGCACCGCCCCCGCCGCCGCCACCTACTTTATGTCCGCCTCCGCCACCTCCGCCTCCCGACGGGCGCGCAAATTGGCCAGCGCCACGGTCGCCGAGACTGGCTTGTCCCCGCTTGGAAAAGTCACGTGCCTTGCCGCCATCGCTCGCGTCGAAGGCGTTGCCTCCCGGTCGCCGATCGCCGCCAGCCACCACCGCCGGGCCTGTTGCCGAGGTCGGGTCTCTTGTCTCCGAGATTGGCTTGACCTTGGCCAGGTCGCCGGTCACCACCTGGCCCGTTGCCGAGATCGGGCCTCTTGTCACCGAGACCACCCTGCCCTTGTCCCGGCCTCTTGTCGCCGAGACCGCCTTGTCCCTGTCCTGGCCTATTGTCGCCGAGACCGCCCTGTCCAGGCTCTGTTGTCACCGAGACCACCTTGTCCAGGCCGGTTGTCGCCGAGACCGCCTTGTCCCGGCCTGTTGCCGGGGCCGCCAGGACGATCGCCGCCGCCGGGCTTCAGAACTTGATCGCCGCCGCGACCACGGAAGTCGAGCTTGCGGTCTCCGGTTTTGATATTGGTATTTTTTGAGTAGTTGTTCCTCACGTTGACGTTGTTGTAGCTCACGCCACGACGATGATACGAGTTGTGTTGCCAATTCACGTTGCGATTGACGTTGATGTTGCCGTGGTGCCAATCGAAACGGTCGTCCCAAATGGCGTTGCCGATCGCAAAGCCGGCTCCCCAAGCGAGGCCGGAGGCGAGCGCGCCGCCAACCACCCAACCCGGCGCCGGCGGGAAATAATACGGCGGGTATGCGGGATAGGGCCAAGCGCCGTACACGACGGACGGATTGTAATAGGGCACGTAAACCGTTTCAGGCGAGGTCGGCTCGATAACGATGACTTGTTTCTCGGCCTCTTGCGTGACGCTGACCTTTTGCTGCTTCGTCGTAGCAAGCTTGCCATTCGCCTGCGCCTTGGTGCGAAGCCGCTGGATTGCGTCCATCAAGTCAGCTTGTTGGGCGAGCACCGCATCGCCGAGTTTTTGCGTCCAATCGAGATCGTCATTCATCATGACGAGCACTGTCGGCGTTGCGACCAGCGCCTTCACGCTGTCGTCCCAATCCTGCTTCGTCAATGCCTCCTCGAGTTTGTCGCCCTTCAAGGCTTTGTTGGCCTTTGCCCAACGGTCGGCCTGCACGATCTCCAGCGGATATGTCGAAGCCATAAGAACTTGCGCCACTAGAGTATCGGGATAGAGCGCAATCGGCGCGACGAGCTGGTCGAGTTGACCGGCATCGAGCAATTGCTGCGATTCAGAAGCCGGAGCGTCTTGCGCGACCGATGGCCCCGGCAACAAGAAAGCGAAGGCCACGAATGTCAGAAGAGGCAGAACTCGCATTGGCCTGATCCTTAAATTGAACCATCGGTATTCGAGCAACACAGAGCATAGCCCATGTTTGACGCTTGTCGTCATACGATTTGCCCGCATCACCCCCTGCACAGCCGCACGAGCGCGGCGCGATCGATCACTTGGATTCGACCATAACTGTTCTTCGCAAGTCTCGCGCCGACGAGCCGGCGCGTGGCGCGCTGCAATGTCGGCACAGAAACAGCGAGCAACTTCGCCAACTCAGGTTGCGAGATTGGAATCCAGCCGTCCGCATCTCCCCGCGCCTCGACTTCCATGATCAACCTGTCGGCCAAACGCTTTTCCGTCGATGTGATGGCGAGGTTGCTGATGATGCGAAAAGCGGTTTTGAAATTCTCGTAGGTGAGAGCGTAGAAATCGGCGTAGAGGCGTGGCTCCTCACGGAGCAAAACACCGAGATCCTGGACCGTGCAGCTGCACGATCACCGATGGCTCGGCGGCCCGAACGGAGACGAGCCGGACTGCGTGGAGAAGGCGCGAGATCGCCGAACCAGAATCCGGAACCGGCCCGGTGCAGCGTGTAGTCCTCGCCATCGCTCCGCGGAAATGAAACATTGAGCGAGCCGGAGACCAGACCGAACACGCCATTCGGTGCATCGCCGGCCATATAGATCAGCTCATCCTTTGCGAAATTCCTGAGCTTCGCGATCTCGCTTAGCCGCAGGCGGGTGGCTTCCGACCGTTGCGCGAACCAGCCCTGCGCCGTCAAAACGTTGATCGCCGCGGTCAACTCGGATCGGTGGACGCTCATGGCTGGTATTTACCTCGATTTGTCGCCCCCAATCCTATCATTTGATGGGCTCTCCGTGGGATTACGACGGTAATCTGCCTCTGTAGTGAGCATCAGTCTCAGGCAGGGGCCACCAATGAGTGCGGATTCCGACGAGTTGAAGAAAGCTTCACAAACCGCCCGGGAAAAAACCCCGAGCCGGCGGGACATTCTGCTCACCAGCTCGGCTCTCATCGCGGCAACGGCGTTGGGCTCAGCTTCAGCACCGAAACTGGCCGCGGCGCAGGACAAACCTGCACCCGCACCGGCGACTGGCAAGCAGCCGAACGTCTTCGTGATCTGGGGCGACGATATCGGTCAAGGCAATATCAGCGCCTACACCAAAGGCTTGATGGGCTATCGCACACCCAACATCGATCGTGTCGCCAACGAGGGCATGATCTTCACCGACTATTACGGCGAGCAGAGCTGCACCGCCGGCCGCTCATCTTTCATCACCGGCCAAAGCGTGTTCCGCACCGGCCTCTCCAAGGTCGGGCTTCCCGGAGCTGATCTCGGGCTTCGCGCCGAAGACCCGACGATCTCGACGCTGCTCAAAGCACGCGGCTACGCCACCGGACAGTTCGGCAAGAACCATCTCGGCGACAAGAACGAGTTCCTGCCGACGCTGCACGGCTTCGATGAGTTCTTCGGCAATCTCTATCATCTGAACGCCGAGGAGGAGCCGGAGGACGAGGACTATCCAAAGGATCCCGCGTTCCGCGCGAAGTTCGGACCGCGCGGCGTTCTGCACACCCACGCGACCGACACCGACGATCCCACCATCGATCCGCGCTTCGGCAAAGTCGGCAAGCAGACCATCGAAGACACCGGCCCGTTGACCAAGAAGCGGATGGAGACGATCGATGATGAGACGGTCACGGCCGCGCTCGACTTCATCGACCGGGCGGTGAAGGCCGGCAAACCGTTCTTCGTGTGGTGGAACGGAACGCATATGCATTTCCGCACCCACGTCGCGGCAAAAGACCGAGGCATCTCCGGCCAGGACGAATATTCCGACGCTATGGTGCTGCACGACCGGGCGGTCGGTGTGCTGCTGAAGAAACTCGACGACCTTGGCATCGCCGACAACACTATCGTGTTCTATTCGACCGACAACGGTCCGCACCAGAATACCTGGCCGGACGCCGGAACAACGCCGTTCCGCAGCGAAAAGAACACCAATTGGGAAGGCGGTTGGCGGGTGCCGGCGATGGTTCGCTGGCCGGGGCACATCAAGCCCGGCTCGGTCTCCAATGACATCATGCATCACATGGATTGGCTACCAACCTTCCTCGCCGCCGCAGGCGACTCCGAGGTGAAGCAGAGGCTTCTGGACGGCATGAATGTCGATGGAACCACCTACAAGGTGCATTTGGACGGCTATAATTCACTGCCCTATCTGACGGGGCAGGAGGAAAAGGGCCCCGCGCAAGGAAGTCTTCTACTTCTCGGACGACGCAGACCTGATGGCGCTCCGCTACGAGGCCTGGAAGATTGTATTCATGGAGCAACGCGCGACCGGCACCTTGCGGATCTGGGCCGAGCCGTTCACGCCGCTCCGCGTGCCCAAGATCTTTAACCTTCGCCGCGATCCTTACGAGCGCGCTGACATCACATCCAACACCTATTACGATTGGATGATCTCGCGCGCCTACGCGCTCGTGCCGGCGCAGGCCTATGTCGGGAAATTCCTGGAGACGTTCAAAGCATTTCCGCCCCGACAAAAGCCGGCGAGTTTCACCGTCGGCGGGCAGATGGAGGCGCTGGAGAAGTCGCTGTCGAAACTTCAAGGCGATCTAGATTAAGTCGTGAGGAGAGGTCGAGCGTCGGCCTCCCTACTCGCCCTCGTAAGTGAACGTGGCGCAGAGCTGATCGCTATCCGCTCCGCTCGGCGAGGTCGCGCCCGTGTAAAGATTGAGGTTGAGGTCGTCGGGGCTGAGAAAATACATCACCGCATAAGTCACCAGCGATCCGCACAGCCGATTGCCATTGAGCAATTTCGGATCGGCCGGGGGATCGAGCTTAAAAATATCTCCGGGTAGCGGTGCGCCGCCAAGCTGCCAATTGCCGTCTTGTCCTATCGTAACGTCGACGAGATGGATCTTGGCTCCATTCTGGAACGTGATGGTACCGGGCACAAAGTCGATATCGCCGGTGATTCACATCGCCGTTTTGCTAATCGCTGCATATTTCTCGGCATGCGCCGGCGTAGCAGCCAGCAAAGCGGTAACAATGACAAGCGCCGCAATACGCATGATGGACTCCTGTTCTCTCACAATCCTTTCACCGGCGGCACCAAACCAATCTGCTGCAGCAGCGCCAGCGCGTCGAAATTGACCGACGACTTTACGATCTTTCCCTTTGCGATCCGGTTAAGGTCCATGCCGGTATAGGTGACAGCTCGACCGCTCGGGGCCACGCCGAGGAAGGGCCTCTTTGCGTGCCGCGCGCGGAAAATCGGGTCATTACTAGGTCGCCTTCGGCGATTTCTTCGTGGACGGTGTAAGTCAAATCCGGAAGGCGGTGCGGACAGCGTGACCGCCTGCTTGATGCCTTCCGGGCCCCTCACCTGACCGGGTTCAGGCCCTCGGCCGACATGATCGATATAATCGGGCGCATAGAGTTCATCCGCGACCTCGAGCTTGCCTTGGCCCCAAAGCTCGAGCAACACGCGGCGCCCGATCAGCCGGTTCGCTGCGAGCGTAGCCTCGTTACTCATTGTCGGTTCCACACTCGGCGATTATTCAGCATCAAGCACGAGAGCCCGTTAGTGGAGCGCTCAAATTTTACGATAAGGCTCAGACCGTACAAGGCGAGGCATGCGCATCATCGTGAGACTATTCCGTGGATAACGTCGAGGATCTTTTTGCACCGGCAGCCTGGGAAAAATTACTTTGAAACGCCTTATATCCGTTCTCGGATAGTCGCTGCCATAAATCGGCATCGTCATACAGCCGCATGATCTGGCCCGCGATTGCATCGGGGGTGTCAGCAATCAGGATGTTTTCACCGTCGCTCAAACCAGCACCTTCGGCTGCGATGGACGTAGCAACCACCGGTACCCCATAACTAAGACTTGTGCACCAGGCGCTCGAGCCCCGCGCCGTAGCGCAGCGGCGCAACACTCAGTCGACAGGCAGCAAACAATTGCTCAAGACTTCGACATACCCGCGCACCTCAATTTTGTCGGATGCCAGTGCCGCAATTTCGTCGGGAACATGCGATCCGGCGATGATGAAGCGATGCGGAAAACCTCTCGTCTGAAGCAGCGGCCACACCTCGCCGACGAACCACTGCATCGCGTCAACATTGGGTGAATGCAAGTAGCCCCCAATGAAGAGAACGTCGTGCCGTCGAGGTAAATTCCGCTCACGACGGCTGAGCCAC